>NZ_JBISAL010000009.1:373926-402955 GCF_044391765.1 Streptomyces sp. NPDC018610 | reverse complement strand
ACCGTCCGCAGCTTCGACCCCTGCCTCCCCTGCGGCGTCCACATGTACCTCGGCAACGGCAAAACCCTCACCACCACCCACACCCCCACCTACGGCAGCCAGTCATGACCGAGCCGGGACACACCTCCCCCGGCGGCCGGCTCGGGGACCCGGAGATCGAGGCGCGGCTCGCGAGAATCGACGACGTGCTCGCCGGTCTGGAGTCCGCACCCGGTCCCACCGTGCGCTCCGCGCTGGAGGCGGTGGGACTGCTCACCGAGGTCTACGGCGAGGCGCTGGCCCGGGTCCTGGCCCAGGCAGGCCCGTCGCTCGCCCGACAGCTCACCGACGACGAACTGTTGGGGCACCTGATGGTGCTGCACGGAATCCACCCGGAGTCCCCGGAGCAGCGGGCCGCCCGGGCCGTGGAGCGGCTGCGCCCGGCCGTGCGCGAGCGCGGCGGCGACGTGGAGTGGGCCGGCCTGGACGGACAGGTGGCCCGGGTGCGCCTGAGCACGGGCGGCGGCTGCGGCGGAGGCTGCGGCAGCGGCAGCGGCGCGGTGGACGTCACGGAGGCGGTGCGCGAGGCGGTCCTCGCCGCCGCTCCCGAACTGACGGCGGTGGAACCGGTGCCCGAGGAGCGGCGGGCGGCGCCCGCGTTCGTGCCGCTGGGTTCCCTGACGCGCCGGGACGGCGGCGCGGCCCGGACGCGGGAGTCCACATGAGCGGGGACGGCGCGCTGGCCCGGCTGATCCGCTCCTCGGCCGACCGTACGGCGGCAGCGTCGGCGGAGTCCTGCGAACTGTGCGCCGCCCCGGTGCCGGACGAGCATCCGCACCTGTACGACACGGAACAGGCGGAGGTGCGGTGCGCCTGCCGCCCCTGCTCGGTGCTGTTCGCCGGGGACGGCGCGGGCGACCGCTTCCGGCCCGTCCCCCGGCGACGGCTCCGGCTGCGCCGGGTGGACACCGAGGCCCTGGGTGTGCCGGTCGGCCTGGTGTTCTTCGTGCCGCACGCCGACGGCACGGTCACCGCCCAGGGGCCGAGCCCCGCGGGGGCCATGCGGTGGGAGGTGGACGCCGCGGCCTGGCGGCGGGCCGCCGATCAGTGCCCCGAACTCGCCTCGGTGGAGCCGGAGGTGGAGGCGCTGCTGGTGAACACCGTGCACGGTCTCGACCATCACTGGATCGTGCCGGTGGACGACTGCTTCCGGATGATCGCCGTCGTCCGGCGGGAGTGGCGGGGTCTGTCGGGCGGCGGCCGGGTGTGGCCGGCCCTCGAGGAGTTCTTCGGGAAGCTGACCGAGCGGCGGTGAGCGGCGGCGACAGGGACGAGCCGAGCGACAGGGAGTTGCCGTGCACGAGTTGTCGATCGCGTCCGCGATCGTGGAGCGGGCCGGGGAACTCGCCCGGGCGGACGGGACAGGGGCCGTCTCGGCGGTGACGGTGCGGGTGGGCGAGCTGTCCGGCGTCGCGCCCGAAGCGCTGGACTTCGCCTTCGAGGTGGCCCGCGAGGGCACCGCCCTGGCCGGGGCCCGGCTCGTCGTCGAGCGGGTGACGGGGCGGGCGTACTGCGACGCGTGCGCGGCCGAGTTCGCGGTGGGGATGCCGCCGTTCTTCTGGTGCCCGCGCTGCGACCGCCCCTCGCAGGATCTGCGCGGCGGAAGAGAGTTGGAGATCATCGGCATCGACCCGGCGTCCGCACCCGCTTCCTGACGAGCCGTCATGTCGAAGGCGGACCCGCCGGCGCGTCAGCGCCGACGGGTCCGCACGCGCGGATCAGCAGATGCGCGGGAGCTGCTCACCGAGCGGCAGGTCGACGACGCGGGTGCCGCCGAGGCCGGTGGCGACGACGACCATGCCGGGGTGCTCGGCGACGCACTCGCCGATCAGCACGGCGCCGGAGCCCTGGGGATGGGCACGCATGGCGTCGAGGACCGCGTCCGCCTCGTCCGGCGGCACGAACGCGACGAGCCGGCCCTCGTTGGCCACGTAGAGCGGGTCGAGGCCGAGGAAGCCGCAGGCGTTGGCGACGGCCTCCGGGACGGGGATCGCGCGTTCGGTCAGCCGGACTCCGGTGCCGGAGGCGCGGGCGATCTCGTTGAGCGAGGCGGCGAGTCCGCCCCGGGTGGGGTCGCGCAGCACGTGGATGTCCGGGGTGACGGCCAGCATGGCCGCCACCAGGTCCGCCAGGGGCGCGGTGTCGCTGGCGACCTCGACACCGAACTCCAGGCCCTCCCGGACGCTCATGATGGCCACACCGTGCAGGCCGATGGGGCCGCTGACGATCACGGCGTCACCCGGCCGGGCCCGCTGCGGGCGGATGTCCACCCCTTCGGGGACGAGGCCCACGCCGGCGGTGGTGACGTAGACGCCGTCGCCGTGACCGGCCTCCACGACCTTGGTGTCGCCGGTGGCCACGATGACGCCGGCCGCCTCGGCCGCCGCCCCCATGGCGCGGGCGATCCGGTCCACGACGGCCAGTTCCACGCCCTCCTCCAGGACGTAGGCCGCGGAGAGGAAGGCGGGCCGGGCCCCGCTCATCGCCAGGTCGTTGACGGTGCCGTTGACCGCGAGGTCGCCGAGGCTGCCGCCGGGGAAGAACAGCGGCCGTACGACGTAGGAGTCGGTGGAGAACGCCAGCCGGGCGCCGCCCAGGTGGAGGACGGCGGAGTCGCCCATGCCCGCCAGGAGGGGGTTGCCGTAGGCCGGGGCGAAGACGTCCTGGATCAGTTCCGCGGACAGGGCGCCGCCTCCGCCGTGGCCCATGACCACGACCGGCTGGTCGCGCAGGGGGGCCGGGCAGGTCCAGTTCACGGGGTCGACGGGGGCCTCGGCCGCCGCGGGAGCCAGTTCAGCCAACGGGGTTCATCTCCTCCTGCGGAACGCGGGCGCCCTGCGGCGCGGGCGCGCCGGGCGTGAGGGGCGCGCCCTGGGGGGCGTCCGCGTTCATCCGGCGGTACAGGTAGTAGGCGGCGCAGGCGCCCTCGCTGGAGACCATGGTGGCGCCGAGCGGGGTGCGCGGGGTGCAGATGGTGCCGAAGGCGGAGCACTCGGTGGGTTTGATGAGGCCCTGGAGGACCTCGCCGGCGCGGCACACCGCCGGTTCCTCGGTGCGGATGCCGGTGACGTCGAAGCGGTGCTCGGCGTCGTAGGCGCGGTAGGCCTCCGACAGCCGCCAGCCGCTGGCCGGGATGCGGCCGATGCCGCGCCAGGAGCGGTCGACGACCTCGAAGACCTCCTCCAGCATGCGCAGGGCGGCAGGGTTGCCGCTCTCGCGCACCGCCCGCGGGTAGGCGTTGTCCACCCGGTGCTCGCCGCGCTCCAGCTGGTGGACGGCGCGGCGGATGCCCTCCAGGATGTCCAGCGGCTCGAAGCCGGTGACCACGATGGGGACGCGGTGCCGTTCGGCCAGTTCCGGGTACTCGGCGGTGCCCATGACGCTGCACACGTGTCCGGCGGCCAGGAAGCCCTGCACCCGGCAGGCGGGGGCGGTCATGATGGCCTCGATGGCCGGTGGGACCCGCACGTGGGAGACCAGGAGGCTGAAGTTGTCCAGGCCCAGGCGGCGGGCCTGGTGCACGGCCATGGCGTTGGCGGGCGCGGTCGTCTCGAAGCCGATGGCGAAGAACACCACCTGCTTGTCGGGGTGCCGGCGCGCCAGTTGGAGCGCGTCGAGCGGCGAGTACACCACCCGTACGTCACCGCCCTCCCCCTTGACACGGAACAGGTCCCGGTCGGTGCCCGGCACGCGCAGCATGTCCCCGAACGAGCAGAAGACGACGTCGGGGCGCGCGGCGATCTCCAGTGCCTTGTCGATGACCTCCAGCGGGGTCACGCACACCGGGCAGCCGGGTCCATGGATCAACTCCAGCTTTTCCGGAAGGAGTTGGTCGATGCCGTGCCGGATGATCGAGTGGGTCTGGCCGCCGCAGACCTCCATCAGCGCCCACGGCCGGGTGACCGTGGCGTGGATCTCGTCCAGCAACCGCCGTGCCAGATCGGGGTCGTTGAACTCGTCGATGTACTTCACCGGGCCTCACTCCCGCTCTCCTCGCCCGCGACGGCGCCCGCCGGCCGCGGTGCCGTGTCCTCGGACTGTTGTGCCGCCTGCGCCCAGGGATCGCCGAACTCCTCCTCGAGCAGACCGAGTTGCTCGAAGAGTTCCAGGGAGGCGCGGGCCGACTCCTCGTCCAGCCGTTGCAGGGCGAAGCCGACGTGGACGATGACGTACTCCCCCACCCGCAGGTCGGGCAGGTACTCCAGGCACGCCTGTTTTCGCACTCCGCCGAAGTCGATCAGGCCGGTGAGCGGGTCGGCGCGGTGGTCGATGGACACGACCTTGCCGGGCACTGCCAAGCACATGGGTCACTCCGTCTCGTCGCTGTCTGTGGTCCGCCGGCCGCGCGGTCGCCCGCGCGTCGGGTCCGTGCTCCCGCCGGGCCGCCCCGTACGCCCGGGCGCCGTGGGCCCGGTCACTCGCGCCGTCGCTCGTGCGCCGCCACGACCAGCTGCCCGAGGGCCAGTCCGCCGTCGCCGGGCGGGACCTCGCCGTGGCGCAGCACGGTGAGGCCGTCCGCCGTCAGCAGCGTGGCGCACTCCTCCTCCAGCAGCCCGTTGGCGAAGACGCCGCCGCTGAGGACGACGGTGGCCAGACCGGTGGCGGTGCGGGCGCGCCGGCAGGTCTCCGCCACGGCCCGGGCCACGCCCCGGTGGAACCGGGCCGCGAGGACGGGCGGCGGGGTGCCGCGCCGCTGGTCGTCGAGGAGGGCCCGCAGCATGGGCGCGGGGTCCAGGAGCAGCGGTCCGGACCCGGAGGTGAACCCGAAGGGGTACGCCGCCGCGTCCGCGTCCCGGACTGCGGTGGCCGCCGCTTCCAGTTCCAGGGCGGCCTGTGCCTCGTAGTGGGCGCGGTGGCAGACGCCGGCGAGGGAGGAGACGGCGTCGAAGAGGCGGCCCATGCTGGAGGTCGGCACGCAGGCCAGATCGCGTTCCAGCTGCCGTCGCAGCACCTGCGCCTCCCCGGGCGCGCAGGCCGCGACGCTGGGCAGCCGGGGGTCCCAGGGCAGGCCCGCGGCCCACAGCCGGGCCAGCGCGAGGCGGCACGGGTTGGCGACGCCGGCGTCGCCGCCGGGCAGCGGGGCGGGGGCGAGGTGGGCGAAGCGGCGGTGGCCCGCGTAGTCGGCGAGGAGGATCTCGCCGCCCCACACGGTGCCGTCGTCGCCGTATCCGGTGCCGTCGAAGGCGATGCCGATCACCGCAGCGGTGCCGTCGAGACCGTGCTCGGCCATCGCCGAGGCGATGTGGGCGTGGTGGTGCTGGACGAACACCGCTTGCGGGGCGCCCGGTCCGGCCGCTCGTCGGCGGGCCCGGCGGGCGGAGTGGTATCCCGGGTGGCGGTCGGCGGCGACGAGGCGGGGGGTGACTCCGGTCAGCCGCAGCAGGTGCCGTTCGGCCCGCCGGGCGGCCTCCTGGGTGGCCAGGTCGTCCATGTCGCCGATGTGCGGGCCGAACCAGGCGTGTTCGCCGTCGCCGACGCAGAGCGTGTTCTTCAGGTCGCCGCCCAGCGCGAGGGCGGGGCGTACCGGCAGCGGCAGGCGCAGCGGGCGCGGCACGTAGCCGCGGGAGCGGCGCAGCACCTGCTCGGTGCCGTCGGGGCGCACCCGCAGCAGCGAGTCGTCGCAGGGGGAGGCGACGGGGCGGTCGTGGGCGAGCCAGGCGTCGGCCAGGCCGGCGAGGCGGGTCAGCGCCTCCTCGTCGTCGGTGACGATGGGCTCGCCGGAGCGGTTGCCGCTGGTCATGACGAGTACGCGGGGGCCGGGCGGGTCGCCGGGCAGTCCGAACAGCAGGGTGTGCACGGGGGTGTAGGGCAGCAGCACGCCGATGTGGGGGCTGCCGGGGCAGACCTCGTCGCTGACGCGGAGCCCGTCGGTCCGGCCGCGGCGGCGCAGCAGGACGATGGGACGCCGGGGCCCGGTGAGCACGGCCCGTTCGCTGTCGGTGAGTTCGGCGATCCGCTCGGCGGTGGCGAGGTCCGCGCACATCACCGCGAACGCCTTGCCGCCGCGTTCCTTGCGCGCGCGCAGGGTGGCGACGGCGTGGGCGTCGGTGGCGTCGCAGGCCAGGTGGTAGCCGCCGACGCCCTTGACGGCGACGACGCGTCCCGCGGCGAGCAGGGCCCGCGCCGCGGCGAGGGCGTCGCCGTCGCGGGCCGGGCGCAGGCCGCTGTCCCTGCCGGGCACCAGGCGCAGCCGGGGGCCGCAGTCGGGGCAGGCGACGGGCTGGGCGTGGAAGCGGCGGTCGAGGGGGTCGGCGTACTCACGGGCGCAGGCGGGGCACATCGGGAAGCCGGCCATGGTGGTGGCGGCGCGGTCGTAGGGCATCGCGGTGGCGACGGTGAAGCGGGGGCCGCAGTGGGTGCAGGTGATGAAGGGGTGCCGGTGACGGCGGTCGGCGGGGTCGGCGAGTTCGCCCAGGCAGTCGGGGCAGGTAGCGGTGTCGGGCGGGAGGTGGGTGCGGCCGGCGGAGTGCTCGGTGGGGCGGATGGCGAACGGGCCGGTGGCGCCCGTGGCGGGCAGATCCTCGGCTCCGATGCCGGTGACGGCGGCCAGCGGGGGCGGCCTGCGGGTCAGCCGGTCGCAGAACCGGGCGACGCCGTCCGCCGGGCCCTCGACCTCGATCAGCACGCCGCTCGCGGTGTTGCTGACGAAGCCGGCCAGTGCCAGATCGGCGGCGAGGCGGTGCACGTACGGCCTGAAGCCCACGCCCTGCACGGTGCCCCGCACGGTGAGCCGGCGGCGTACCTGGCCGGTGACCGGGGCGGTCATGAGGCGGGGGCGGGTGCGGGGGCCGGCGCCGGGTGGGGGTGTTCGCGGGGGCCCTCGTGCGGGTGGGCGTCGGGGTGGCCGTGGGCTTCGTCGCGGGTGTGGCCGTGGACGCCGTCGTGCCGATGGCCGTGGGCGTCGTCGTGCGCGTGACCGTCGGGGTCGCCGTGGCCGTGGGCGTCGTCGTCGTGCGAGTGGCCGTGGTCGTGCGGGCGGGGGGCGAGGGGCGGGCGGTGGGGCGGGACGCCGTGGCGGGCGGCGAGCGCCCGTTCCAGGACGGTGTCGACGCCGTCGCCGGTGCGGGCGCAGGTCCGTACGATCTCCACCCCCGGGTTGACCCGGCGCACGTTGGCGCGGAAGGCGTCCTCGTCGAAGCCGGCGGGTCCGGCGAGGTCGGTCTTGGTGGTCACGACCAGATGGGCGGAGCCGAAGGCGGTGGGGTACTTCAGCGGTTTGTCCTCGCCCTCGGTCACCGCCATCAGGACGATCCTCAGGGTCTCGCCGAGGTCGTAGGAGGCCGGGCAGACGAGGTTGCCGACGTTCTCCACGAACAGCACGGCGGTGCCCTCGGGGAGCCAGCCCTCGACGTGGCCGCGCAGCTGGCGGGCCTCCAGGTGGCACAGGCCGTCGGTGAGGACCTGTCGCACGGGAGCGCCCGAACGGGCCAGCCTGCGGGCGTCGTTCTCGGTGGCCAGGTCCGCGGTGAGCGCGGCGGCCGGGACACCCCGTGCGACCGCGCGGGCCAGCACCCGGCCGAGGAGCTCGGTCTTGCCGCTGCCGGGGCTGGACAGCAGGTTGACCACGGTGACGCCCTGCCGTGTCAGGTCCTCGCGCAGAACCCGGGCCAGGTCGTCGTTCTTGGCGAGCACGGCCTGCTTGACGTCGGCGGACCGGCACATGGCACGTCTCCTCGGGGTCGGTTGGGCTGGGGACTGTCCGCTGTTCGCCGCCGCTGTCCGCGGCGGCCGGCTTCCGTCATCGATCCTGGGCCGCGCCGACGCTCAGGTGCGGCAGCGCAGCCGTGGGCGGCGGGGCGGATTCGTCCGGGCGGCGCAACGACGGGGTGGCCGCCGGGTCGGCGAGCAGCGCCGCGACGATGGTGTGCAGGGCCGTGACGGCGTGTTCGACGGCCTCACGCACGGGGGTGCTGAGCCCGGGCGCGATGTCCTCGTCGCCGCGGGGCACCGTCTCGGGCTCGCAGGCCAGGACGAGAACGCGCGGCAGCGGCCCGTCGCCGAGACGGGCGGCCAGGGCGAGCACCTTGGCCGGGTCCATGCCGTGGGCCTCCGGCGGGGCGCAGGCGTCACCGTCCGGGAGGTCCGGTTCGATGAGGGAGAGGGTGCCGGGCCGGTGGCCGCGCGGGGCGGCGTCGACCAGGACGGCGGTGTCGTGCCCGGCGAGCAGTTCGTAGGCGAGGTCGAGGCCGCGGATGCCGAAGTCCCGCACCATGACCTCGGGCGGCAGCGGGCGGGTGGCGAGGGCCCGCAGCACCTCGCACCCGAAGGCGTCGTCGCCCAGGAAGATGTTGCCGACGCCGGCGACCAGGAGCCGGACGGGCGGGGCGGCGCGGTCCGTCATCGGGTGCTCCCGGCGAGCGGGTCGGCGGCCGGGCTCAGGGGGTGCGGGCTGCCGCCGGGTGTCTTGCGGACGAACGTCGAGCGCAGCGCGTGGTAGGGGGCGCCGGGGTCGAAGAAGATGTCGCGCATGCGGGCGAGTTCGGCGCTGCGGTGGTCGGCGAGCGGCCGCAGGGCCTCGTCGCGTTCGCGGGCGGCGGCCTTGGCCGCGATCCGCCGGCCGAGGTCCGATCCGGCGGCGAGCTCGGTCGCCATCCGGCCGGTCTCGGCGGCGAACTCCCGTGCGGGGACGGGGACCAGCCGGTCCACCAGGCCCAGGCCGTGGGCGGTGGCGGCGCTCACCGGCAGGGCCTCGGCGGTCAGCCGTCCGGCGGTCTCCTCGCCGACCCGGCGGGGCAGGCTGTAGGTCCAGAACTCCGAGCCGTACAGGCCCATCCTGCGGTAGTGCGGGTTGAGGACGGTGCCGGTGCGGCACCACACCTCGTCGGCGGCGAGGGCGAGCATGACGCCGCCCGCGGCCGCGTTGCCGCCGAGCGCGGCGACCACCAGCCGGTCGGTGGTGCGCAGCACCGCCTCGACGAGGTCGTTCATGGCGTTGAGGTTGGCCCAGGACTCGGCGGCGGGGTCCTCGGCCGCCTCGATGACGTTCAGGTGGATGCCGTTGGAGAAGAAGTCGCGGACGCCGCCGAGGACCAGGACGGAGGTGGGGCGGGCGAGCGCGTGGCGGTAGGCGGCGAGCAGTCTGCGGCACTGGTCGGTGCTCATCGCTCCGCCGGGGAAGGAGAAGGCCAGGAAGCCGGTGTCGCCGTGCTGCCGGTAGCGGATGTCGGTCCAGGTGTTCCGCCCGGGCGGCAGTTCGAGCGGGACGCCGGCCTCGGCGAGCCCGGTGGGGCCGAGCACGGAGGTGGCCGGGCGTCTGAAGGGCGCCGGGTCGCCGGAGGCCTTGCGGGGTCTGAGTTCGGGGATCCACACGGCGCCGTCCCGGGTGGCGCGGCAGACCGCTCCGGCCCGCGTGGCGAGCAGTTCCCCGGGGCGTCCGCGCAGCCGGTCCTCGGGGTGGCCGCCGTGCAGGAAGACCTCACGGCCGAGGATCCGGTCGAGCACGCCGGGCTGGGAGTCCGCGGCGCGGAGCTTGCGCACCACGGTGGCGGTGTCGTCGCCCTCCCAGTCGACGCGCCGCTGCGGCTGCCGCACGGGGTCGCGCCAGACGACCTGGACGGCGGGGTCGGACTGGGGCATCGGTTTGTACGAGCCCTCGGCGTGGCGCCGCACCGCCAGCAGCACGGCGGCCACGGCGGCGTCGGAGACCTCGTTGCGGTAGAGGTCGCTCTTGCCGACGGGCGCGGTCTCGAAGGGCATCGACGCCCAGATGTCGCCGGCGTCCATGGCGGCCTCGGCCCGCAGGACGGTGACGCCCCAGTGCGCGGCCCCGTCGGCGACGGCCCAGTCGAGGGAGGACGGGCCGCGGTCCCCGGGGGGCCCGGGATGCACGATGAGGCAGGTGTGCTCGCGCCACAGGTCCTCGGGGAGCGCCGTCCTGAGCATCGGGGCGATGATCAGCTCGGGGCGGTCGCGGGCCACGGCGGCCCGGACGGCGTCGGCTCCGTGCGAGGCGAGGACGACGTCCACCCGGTGCCCGCGGTCCGACAGTTCGGCGTACACGCGCTGGGACAGGCTGTTGAACGCGCTGGCGACGAGCAGGATGTCCATGACGCGGCATCGTGGACCTTTTGTCGGACCGGGTGAAGGACCGCCCCGGCGTTTCGCGCCGCTTCGCCGGGTCTCTTCCTCCATCCGGATCGCATTCCTCAGTTCCTCGAAGGCATCGCCGCCCTCGTCCTCGTTCCTCTCCAGCAGGGCCCGGGCGAGGACGTCGAGCTTGCGCTGGACGGCGCGTCCGGCACGCATCTCGGAGTCCTTCAGCAGCGCGAGCAGGAGCGGCGTGACGCGGTCATGGACTCGCCCGCCGGCGGGAGCAGTTCCACGTCCAGGTGTGCCGCGTGGGCGGCGACGAAGCAGCCGACGAGGAGGAGGCGGAGCAGGAAGCAGAGCGGCGAGCCGGTGAAGCCGGAGGCGTACCGCGCGAGCTGCTCGAACCGGCCGCGGCGGGGTACGCCGCGCTGAACGCGGCTCTTGAACGTCGTGGGCGAGCCTTGCCCCGCCGCGCGGTCGGGTTCGGTTCCGGCCGCGCGGTCGGGTTCTCGCCGCGCGGTCGGGTTCTCGCCGCGCGGACTCGGCGCGTCGTTGAGCTACTTTCCGTTCATATGATGTAACAGTCTGCGCATGATCTGGCAGCAGAACATCGACAGGGCCCGGCTCGCCGGGGCCCCCGCCCGTCGCCCCCGTCGCGCGCTGCGCGGGGCCCTGCTCGTCGCGGCGACCACCGCCGCGCTGGCCGGCGGCCCCACCGCGAGCGCGCTCCCCGCCGAGGGCCGCACGGCCGACTGGGACGCCATCGCCGCCTGCGAGTCCGGCGGCGACTGGAAGGCGAACACCGGCAACGGGTACTACGGCGGGCTGCAGTTCAAGCAGTCCAGCTGGGTCGCGGCCGGCGGTCTGAAGTACGCGCCCCGGGCGGACCTGGCCACGCGCGAGGAACAGATCGCCGTGGCCCGCCGACTGGCCCTCCTGCAGGGGATGTCCGCCTGGGGCTGCGCGTAGCGGCGACCGCCGGGCCGCGCGTGACGGTCGCCGCCCCGGCCGCGCGCGCCGGTCACCGCCCAGGCCGTGCATGGCGGTCGCCGCCCGGCCGTGCGTGACGGGATGCGCGCGACGGCGCTCCCCGGACGCCTGCGACGGCGGTCGCCGGGCCGTGCGTGGCGGCGGTCCGGGGGCCGCCGGTGTGTGTGGCGGCGGGGCGCGGCCGGCCGCGCCGGCCGTTCAGCACAGCACCGAGAGGGCTCCGGGGAGCACCCGGGCGGTGACGGGCAGCACCGCGTCGACCTCGCCGTCGGCGCCGTACGGTATCTCCCGGTCGGCCGCGACGCCGATCTCCCGGCCGCGCAGGATCCGCACCTCGGGCCGGCCGACGTGCCCGCCCGTCCTCAGCTCGTTCATCAGGGTGAAGAAGAGCCGGCGCGGCGCGGCGCGGATCAGCACCACGTCGAGCAGTCCGTCGTCGACCCGGGCGCCGGGCGCGATCATGCGGCCCGAGCCGTAGTACGCCGAGTTGGCGGCCACCACGGTGTAGCCGCGGTGGGTGTGCTCCTCGCCGTCGACGGTGACGCGGTAGGTCGCCGCGCGCCAGGTGGCGACCGCCCGCAGCCCGCCGGCGTAGTACGAGGCGGCGCCGCGCAGCAGCCTGGCGTGGTTGGCGTGCCGGTTGGCGAGCGCGTCGACGCCCGCGTACACGCTGCCGAGGACGACGGTGCGGGGGTGGACGGCGGACTCCACCTCGATGGTGTCGACTGCGCGCGGGGCGTGGTGCAGCAGCACGCGGGCCAGCTCGGCCGGGTCGGCCGGCAGGTCGAGCGCGCGGGCGAAGTCGTTGCCGCGGCCGGCCGGGACGAGCCCGAACAGGGCGCCGGTGCCGCTGAGCGCCCCGCCTATGCCGCCGGCGATGCCGTCGCCGCCCACGGCGAGCACGACCCGGCCGCGCTCCCCCGCCCGCCGGGCGAGTTCCTGGGCGTGAGCGAGGCTGCGGCTGTACTCGGTCTCCAGCGAGGCGCCCGCCTCCCGGAGCGGTCCGGCCACGCGCAGCAGCGCCGCGGCGCCCGCGGATCCACCCGCTGTGGGGTTGACGATGGCGGTGAACTGACGCATCGGTGGGCCTCCGGGGCGCGAGGAGTGCGGGTGGCGGGAGGGTACGGGACGGAGCCGGGCGGGACGCATCCGGGCGGGTGCGCCGGGGGCGGACGGTGCTCTGGAGTGGCCGAGCCGCCCGGGCGGGACCGGAACGGCTCCCGGCCGAGCCGCCCGGGCGGGAGGCCGGGGCGGCCCGCGGCCGGCGCCTGGTGGGCAGGCCGGAGGACGGCGGGGCCGGCCTCAGTCGAGGGGCAGGAGGACGCCGGGGTTGAGCAGGCCGGCCGGGTCCAGCCGCCGCTTGACCGCCCGCAGGGCGTCGGCGCCGAGCGGCCCGGCCTCCCGGAGGTACCAGTCGCGGTGGTCGGTGCCCACGCCGTGGTGGTGGCTGATGGTGCCGCCGGCGGCGAGGATCGCCTCGTTGGCGGCGTGCTTGGCGGGCGCCCAGTGCGCCACCGGGTCCTCGCCCTGCGCCGAGACCACCGTGAAGTAGAGCGAGGCGCCGTTCTCGTAGACGTGCGAGATGTGACACATCACCAGCGGAGGGGTGCCGGCCTCGGTGAGCGCCGCGGTGAGGGCGTCGCGGACGGCGGCGTACAGCCCGGGCACGCCCGACCAGAAGGCGGCGGTCTCCAGGGTCTCGGCGAACGCCCCGACGTCCAGCAGCGCGTCGCGCAGGTACGGCGCCGAGTAGCGGCCGTGCGCCCAGCGCTCGCCGGGTTCCTCGCCGAGGTACGTGCCGCCGCACTCGCGCAGGACGGCCGCCGCGAGTTCCCTGCGGTGGGCCACGTCCTCGGCGGTGCCCTCGTAGCCCGCGATCGCCTGGCAGCCGGCGGGCCGCGCGTCACCGGCGCCGATGGCGTCGGGCTGGGCGAGGCCGACCAGTGTCTCGGTCTCGTCGGACAGGCGCAGCACGGTCGGCCGCGGCCCGTCCTGGGCGAGCCGGCGCAGCGCCGCGGCGCCCTCGTCGAAGGAGGCGAAGCGCCAGCCCTCGTACACCTTGGCCCGCGGCAGGGGGCGCAGCCGCACGGTCACGGACGTGATGACCCCGAACGCGCCCTCGGAGCCGAGGACGAGCTGGCGCAGGTCGGGTCCGGCGGCCGACCGCGGGGCGCGGCCGGTCTCCAGGGTGCCCTCGGGCGTGGCGAGGGTGAGGCCGAGCACCATCTCGTCGAAGCGGCCGTACCCGGCGGACGCCTGGCCGCTGGAGCGGGCGGCGGCGAATCCGCCGATGGTGGCCCATTCGTAGGACTGCGGGAAGTGGCCGAGGGTGAAGCCGTGCTCGGCGAGCAGCGCCTCGGCGTGCGGGGCGCGCAAGCCCGGCTGGAGGGTGGCCGTGCGGGAGACGGGGTCGAGGGCGAGCAGCCGGTCCATACGGCGCAGGTCCAGGGCGACGAAGGGGCGCGGGCGGGAGTTGGGCCGCTCGGGGGCGAGGCCGCCGACGACGGAGGTGCCGCCGCCGAACGGAACGACGGCGAGGTCGTGGGCCGCGCAGGCGCGCAGGACGGCGAGCACGTCGTCGTGGCTCGCCGGGAGCACCACCGCCGCCGGCAGGTCGGTGACGTCGCCCTCCCGGATCCGCAGCAGGTCGGGGGTGGACTTGCCGCGGGTGTGCCGGACGCGGGACTCGGCGTCGGTGCGGACGTGCTCCTCGTCGCCGACCGCGTCTGTCAGCGCGCGGAGGGCGGCGGGGGTCAGCGGCGTCTCGGGGACGTCGATGTCCGCGAGGGCGACCGGTGCGGTGCCGCGGGGCTTGACGCCGAGCAGGTCGCGCAGCAGCGCGGTCACCGTCTCGGGCAGCGGTGCGGCCCCGGCCGGGTCGCCCCAGCCGCTCCACAGCATGTCCATGGGGTTGTTCCTCATCGGTCGGCTCCAAGGGCGTTACACTGTTACACATGACGCCTATTCGTCACAACGGTTCCGAGGGAGCCGGCGGTCCGGACGGCGCGGCGGGTCCGTCCGACGCGGCCCGCCCAGCCGGTTCGGCCGCTTCAGCCGGTCCCCCCGCTTCAGCCGGCTCGGCCGGCGATCCCGTGCTCGACGCCGTGCGCGACTGCGTCCTGGCCGTCGGCGTCCGCCGTACGACCATGACGGACGTCGCCCGGCGCGCGGGGGTCTCACGGATGACGCTGTACCGGCGCTGGCCGGACGTGCGCTCCCTGGTGGGCGACCTGATGACCCGGGAGTGGATCGGCGTGGCCACCCGGGCGATGCCCGAGCGCCGGCCGGGCGCCCGCACGCGCACGCTGATCGTGGACGGCCTGGTGGCGGGGGTGGCGGCGTTCCGCGCGCACCCGCTGTTCCGCAAGATCCTCGACGTGGACCCCGAACTGCTCCTGCCCTATGTGCTGGACCGGCGCGGCGCCAGCCAGGAGGCCCTGCTCGAACTGATCGCCGAGGGCCTGCGGGACGGGCACGCGGACGGGTCGGTGCGCCCCGGCCACCCGGCCCGCCAGGCGCGGTCCCTGCTGCTGGTCGTGCAGTCCTTCACCCTGTCGCTGCGCACGATGACCGACGAGGACGATCCCGAGCTGACCGACGAGGCCTTCCTCGCGGAACTGCGGATCGTCCTGGAGAGGACCCTGACGCCATGAACTCCGGCAGCCCCCTCGACGCGGACGCGCCCGGCGCCCCGGCCGGCGCGGTCCCGGGATCCTCGCTGACCGCCGCGCGCCGCGCCCGCGAGCTGTCCCGCACCGTCGGCGGCCCGGCCGTCGACGTGCTGGTGGTCGGGCTCGGCGCGACGGGCGCGGGCGCCGCGCTGGACGCCGCCGCCCGCGGCCTGAGCGTCGCCGCGATCGACGCGCACGACCTGGCCTTCGGCACCTCCCGCTGGAGCTCCAAGCTGATCCACGGCGGCCTGCGCTACCTCGCCTCGGCGCAGTTCGACGTCGCCCACGAGAGCGCGGTGGAGCGCGGGGTGCTGATGGAGCGCACCGCCCCGCACCTGGTCGGCGCACAGCCGTTCGTCCTGCCGCTGACCCCCCTGGTCTCCCGCGGCCAGGCCGCGCTGGCCTGGGCGGGCTTCCGCGCGGGCGACGGTCTGCGCCTGGCGGCGCGCACCGCCCGCGCCACCCTGCCGGCGCCGCGCCGGCTGTCCGCGGTGGAGACCCGCCACCTCGCGCCGGCGCTGCGCGGGAGCGGGCTGCGCGGCGGCCTGCTGTCCTGGGACGGCCGGCTGAGCGACGACGCCCGGCTGGTCACCGCCGTCGCCCGGACGGCGGCGGCGCGCGGCGCGCGGATCCTGACCCGGGTCCGCGCGCTGGAACTCACCGCGACCGGCGCCCGGGTCCGTGACGAACTCACCGGCGAGGAGGGCGAGATCCGGGCCCGAGCGGTGATCAACGCGTCCGGCGTGTGGGCGGGCGGCCTGGTGGAGGGCGTACGGATCCGGCCCTCGCGCGGCACCCATCTCGTGCTGCGCTCCGAGAGCCTCGGGCCCCTGCCCGCCGGGCTGCACATCCCGGTCCCCGGGGAGAGCAACCGTTTCGTCCTCGTGCTGCCCCAGGGCGACGGCCGCATCTACGTGGGACTCACGGACGAACCCGTCGACGGCGGGGTGCCGGAAGTCCCCGAGGTGCCCGAGACCGACGTCGGCTTCCTGCTCGACGTGCTCGGGTCCGCCCTGGACGTGCCGGTGCGCCGGGACGACGTGGTGGGCGCCTTCGCGGGGCTGCGTCCGCTGCTGGACACCACGTCGCGGGACGCGTCCGGCGGGGCGCCCCGGACCGCCGACATCTCCCGCAGGCACGCGGTGCTCACCTCGCCGGACGGTGTGATCACCGTGGTCGGCGGCAAGCTCACCACCTACCGGCGGATGGCCGAGGACGCCGTCGACGCCGTCCTCGCCACGGGCCGGCTCACCGCGGGCCCGTCCCCGACGGCCGCCCTGCCGCTGGTCGGCGCCGCGTCGCCGCGGGCCCTCGCCGCGCTGGAGGCCCCGCAACGGCTGGTGCGCCGCTACGGCACCGAGGCGCCGGCCCTGCACGCCCTCGGGGCCCGCGACGCGCGCCTGCGCCGACCCGTGCTGGACGGCCACCCCGTCACCCGCGCCGAGCTGGTGTGGGCCGTGCGTCACGAGGGGGCGCTGGACGAGGCCGATCTGCTCGACCGGCGTACCCGCATCGGCCTGGTCCCGGCCGACCGCACCGCCGCCCTGGACGCCGCGCGTCAGGCACTGGGCGAGGTGCTGGGGGCGCAGTGAGCCCCGGGGCGGGCGGACGCGACCGGGTCCGCCCGCGCCCGTCGTGAGGCCGCGGACCGCTCGGCGGGCGCTGGGTCCGCCGGGGCCCCGACGGCGCCGCAGGGTCTGCGGTGGTCAGGCGGCCAGGGCCGGGCCCTGCTCCAGGAGGTCCCGCAGTTGCGACCGGTGCAGGCCGGCGACCGGTGCGAGGAGGTCCGGGTGGCGCAGCAGCGCCGCGGCCCGGCGGTCCGCCTCGTCGGGGACGAGCAGCCGCCGGAACTCCACCGGGGCGAGCGTCGCGTGGGCGCCGCCGTCGAGCGCGGCCACCGCGCGGGCGGCCAGGTCCGGGTCGGTGAGCAGGCAGGCGGCCCAGCTGGCGACGACCTCGTCCACCCAGGTGCGCCAGGCGTAGGTGTCCGGGTCGCCGACCCCGGCGCCGTCCGCGCCGGTGGCCCAGTCCAGCCGGGCGGAGCCGCCGGGGCCGGACATGCCGACCAGGGCGGCGTCCACGGGCGTCGGGTAGCGCAGCCAGGCCGCGACCGTCACGGCCTGGCGCGCCTGCATCTCGCACAGGACGGACGCCAGCGCGCCGCCGGCGGACGGGTAGGCGCCGGTCAGCCATTGCGTGGTCGCCGCGATGAGGGGGGAGAGATCTTCGAGCACTGGTGGGCCGTTCGAGACGTTCCGCGGGCACAGGGACGCCCAAAACGGTATCCCGCGGCGCGTAAGCGGCGATATGGCCCGGGCCTCCTTCGGGGCGTGGCTTCAGCCACATCCGCCGAAGGAGGCCCGGGCCATGTGCGCGGGGTCAGGCCTGCGCGGGGAAGCGTTCCCAGACGCGGTGGGCGCCCAGGAGGCGGACGACCTGCTCCAGGATGCCGGTGCCGGCGTCCCCGACGACCACGCCGGGAGCGTCGGCGGGCACTCCGGCCGCCTCCAGGACGGCCTCGGCGCCCTTCCAGGCGCCGATCGCCTTGCCGTGCCGGAAGGCCTCGGACAGCAGCAGCGCGACCCGCGGGTCATGGGCGGCCTGCTGGACCGAGGAGAGGCCGGACTTGGCGTCCCGGGCGCCGTAGGCGTCGGCGCCGACGCCGGGGGCGCCGGCCAGCAGGACGGCGTCGAACTCCACCGAGCGGGCGGTGGCGTAGGAGCGCTGGACGGTCAGCGCGTTCGCGCCGTCGCCGAGCGTGCCGCCGGTCGGTGCGACGACCAGCGGGACCATGCCCTGGGCGAGCACCGCGTCGCGCACGGCCCGTACGCCGTCCAGGTCGCCGTCGGGGCCGGTGACGATGCCGATGATCCTGCCGTCGGTGGGCCAGGTGTGCCCGACCTGGGAGAGGGCGGGGCTGGGCTGGACGTCGGCGAGCGGCACGGTGGCCTCGGGCGCCGGCAGGCCGAGCCCGGCGGCGACCTCGGCGCACAGCTCGGGGTCGATGTTGGCCAGCACCTGCAGGGCGCGTTCCTTGACGGCCTGCTCGTAGCACTTGCCGAGCTCGAAGGTGTACGCGCCGATGATGTGCTCGCGCTCCACCGGGCTCATGCTGAGCCAGAACCGGCGGGGCTGGCTGAAGTGGTCGGCGAAGGACTCGGGCGCCTCGCGGACCTTCTTGCCCTCCGGGACCGTCACCGGCGTCTCGATGAACGCCCCGGTGTCCGCGCCCGCGAGGAACGGGCAGCCGCCGTCGAGGGAGTTGGGCCGGTAGGGCGCCACGCCCCGGTGCACGGCGGTCTGGTGGAAGCTGTCGCGCAGCATGTCGTTGACCGGGGCGTGCGGGCGGTTGATCGGGATCTGCGGGAAGTTGGGGCCGCCCAGCCGGGTGATCTGGGTGTCCAGGTAGGAGAACAGACGGCCGGCGAGCAGCGGGTCGTCGGTGACGTCGATGCCGGGCACCAGGTGGCCGACGTGGAAGGCGACCTGCTCGGTCTCCGCGAAGAAGTTGGAGGGATTGCGGTCGAGGACCAGCTTGCCGATCGGCTGCACGGGCGCCAGCTCTTCGGGCACGATGTTCGTCGGGTCCAGCAGGTCGATGCCCTCGAAGGTCTGGTCGGGGGTGTCGGGGAAGGTCTGGATGCCGAACTCCCACTCGGGGTAGGCGCCCGCCTCGATGGCGTCGGCGAGGTCCCGGCGGTGGAAGTCGGGGTCGACGCCGTTGATGATCTGCGCCTCCTCCCACACCAGGGAGTGCACGCCCAGCTTCGGCTTCCAGTGGAACTTCACCAGGGTGGTCTCGCCGGCCGCGTTGACCAGGCGGAAGGTGTGGACGCCGAAGCCCTCCATGGTGCGGAACGAGCGCGGGATGCCGCGGTCGGACATGTTCCACAGGGTGTGGTGGGTGGCCTCGGTGTGCAGGGTGACGAAGTCCCAGAAGGTGTCGTGGGCGCTCTGCGCCTGCGGGATCTCCCGGTCCGGGTGCGGCTTGCCGGCGTGGATCACGTCGGGGAACTTGATGGCGTCCTGGATGAAGAAGACCGGGATGTTGTTGCCGACCAGGTCGAAGACGCCTTCGCTGGTGTAGAACTTGGTCGCGAAACCGCGGGTGTCGCGCACGGTGTCGGCGGAGCCGCGCGAGCCCAGCACCGTGGAGAACCGGACGAAGACCGGGGTCTCCACGTCCTCGGCGAGGAACGCGGCCTTGGTCACCGAGGCGGCCGTGCCGTAGCTGGTGAAGACGCCGTGCGCCGCGGAGCCGCGGGCGTGGACCACGCGCTCGGGGATGCGCTCGTGGTCGAAGTGCATGACCTTCTCGCGCAGATGGTGGTCCTGGAGGAGCACCGGGCCGCGGGGGCCCGCCTTGAGCGAGTGGTCGGTGTCGTACAGACGGGTGCCCTGGGCGTTGGTCAGGTACGCGCCGCTCTGCGCCATGCGGGCCTGGTCCGCGCCGGTCGGCTGTCCGGTGGGCGAGACGGTGTCCGGTCCGGTCTGGTCCGGCTTGGGCGGCAGCGGGTCGTGGGGCTCCGTCGGCTCCGCCACGGTCGGCGATCCGGAACCCGGCTTGCCGGGGATGCCCTCCTCGGGTCCCGCGCCGTCGCCGCGCAGGGCGTCGGTGACCTTGTGGGCCACCTGCTTGATGGGGTTGTCCTCGCTGCTCATCGGTACCCGTTCCTCCGCTCCTGGCCGTGCCGCCGTCCGCGGCTCGGCCGTGTGCTGTCCGATCGCCGGTCTCCCTCGGCCGTGCCGGTCCTCACCGCCGCGCCCGAGCCTGAGGGGAAAGTCGACGAATAAAGAAGTAGACAAAGGCGTAAAACGCCATGAAAGGGCGTCCGCTCCGTCAATCTCTCACGGTGCGCGGCACGGCGCACGGGACGCACGACGTCGGGGTGAACCCCGGTCCGCGTCGCCACTTCATGCCCTCCTCACGTCGCCCGCCGCTCCGGCCGCCCCACCCCTGTACCCAGGCGGAGCCGCTCAAGCCCCGCGAACGGCACCTCCGTTGCGGTGACCGGCCCGCGGGGGCGCGGCCGGCGACCTGAGCGGTCGCCGCCATGCCGTCCCCGCCCCGATCCGCACCTTGCCCCCTCCCTCCGGCGCCCGCGCGACGAGGACCCGTGCCGAGCGGACCCCGCACGCCACCTGACCGGCGCGGACGGCGTCCGGCCCGCGGCCACCGGGGCCAGGCCGCGTCCGTCCGCGCCGGACCGGCACGCCGTGTCGATACGGGCACGCCGGGTACCCGCCGGGCACACGAGGCGTCCGGGACGCGCAGGCCGGCTGCGCCGGTGCGCGGCCGGCGGCGCCGCCCCGGGCCCGCGCCGTCCCGGGGTTCGATCCGGCGATTGGAGTGGGCATGGCACGCAACGGAGGCGACGCGGCTCCCGCCCGGCAGGCGGAGCCTGCCGGCCTTCGTCTGGCGGCGGGCGGGACGGGCGGCGGGGCCTCCTGCCACGGAGCGCCACCGCAGGGACAGCACCTGCCCCGCGACCGCAACCAGGCGATCCTGGAGGCGGCCAAGCAGGTCGGCACCCTCCTGAAGCGGAAGGGGCACGCGTTCGCGCTGGCTGGCAGCGTGGCCGCCTACGCGCACGGCGGCAGCGAGAACCTGCAGCACGACGCCGACTTCTGCGTACGCCGTGAGGACGGCGCCGCGGTGGCGGACACCCTGCGGGAAGGCGGCCTGACCGTCTACACGCCGCCGGAGGACTGGCTGATCAAGGCGAAGTGCTTCGACCAGGACATCGACATCATCTTCGAGCTGGCCCACCAGCCGGTGTCCCGGGAGATGCTGGAGAGGGCCGAGGAACTGCCGGTGGACTCGGTGCGGATGCCCGTACTGACCCCCACCGACCTGCTGTGGGGCCTGATCGCGGCCTTCTCCGAACACCACTGCGATTTCGGGGCCGTCCTGCCCATCGCCCGCGCGCTGCGCGAGAAGGTCGACTGGGAGCGCGTGCGCGGGGCCTGCGGCGACGAGCCCATGCCCGCCGCGTTCTTCTTCCTCCTCGAACGTCTGAACGTCATCGCTCCGCGGAAGGAGCCGTCATGAACGACCACGGGCAGGAGCAGGCCCCCGGCGCCCCGGCCGCCGGGAACGACGCGGAGGCCAACCTGGAGTACCGCGTCGCCCATCTGAGGGAACGGATCGCCGGCGGGCCCCTGGGCGAGCTGGGGGTACGGCTGGAGGTGCGCGGCGAGACGGTGCTGCTGACCGGCACGGTTCCCTCGGCGCACTGCCGCGACGACGTCTGCGGCCTCGTCGGCAGGGAGCTGGCCGGTCACCAGGTCCACTGCGACGTCGTCGTCGCCGACGCCACCACTCCCGACCACGCGGAGGACCTCGCATGATCCGGATAGCAGCCGTCGGGGACATCCACATGGCGCCCGAGACCCGGGGCACGCTGCGGCCCGCGTTCGAGACCCTGCCCGACGTCGCCGACGTCCTGCTGCTGGCCGGGGACCTCACCCGGCACGGCACCCCCGAGGAGGCCCGGGTGGTGGCCGACGAGATACGGGACCTGGGCGTGCCGGTCGTGGCGGTCCTCGGCAACCACGACCACCACGACGACCGTCCCGAGGAGGTCACCGCGATCCTGGAGGACGCCGGGGCGCAGGTGCTGGAGGGCCGCGGGGTCGTCGTGCCGTGCGGCGGGGCGCGCGTCGGCGTGGCCGGCACGAAGGGGTTCGGCGGCGGTTTCGTGGGACGCAGCGCGGGCGAGTTCGGCGAGCCGCTGATGAAGGAGTTCGTCCGCTGCAGCCGCCGCTGCGCCGACGGGCTGCGCACGTCGCTGGAGCGACTGGGCGAGCAGGGCTGCGACGTGCGGGTCGCGCTGACCCACTACTCCCCCGTCCCCGAGACGCTGGCCGGCGAGCCGCTGGAGATCTACCCCTTCCTGGGCAGCTATCTGCTGGCCGAGGCCGTCGACACGGCCGGCGCCGACCTCGCCGTGCACGGCCACGCGCACGCCGGTACGGAGAACGGCATGACCAACGGCGGGGTGCGGGTGCGCAACGTCGCCCAGCCGGTCATCGGACGGGCCTTCCACGTCTACCACGTGCACGAGCGGGAGCCGGTGCCGGCCGGAGCCTCGGGCGGGCACCCGGGCTGAGTCCCCGGGGACGGTGCGGATGCCGCCCCTCGGGGACAGTGTGGATACCGCCTGCGGGGGCCGGTACGGAGGCCGGCCCTCAGGGACAGTGCGGATGCCGCCCCGGGGGACGGTGCGGACACCGCCTGCGGGGGGCGGTACGGAGGCCGGCCCTCGGGGGCCGTCCGGAAGCCGGCCCCCGAGGCCGTCCGGAAACGACCGGCGTCCCGGGAAAGCCGGCGCGGGCGCGGGCCGTGCCGCCTACCCTGGAGCCCGTGCACATCTGTTTCGTCTGCAGCGGGAACATCTGCCGGTCGCCGTCCGCCGCGCTGGTCTTCGCCGAACACCTGCGCAGGGCCGGGCTGGAGCGGTCGGTGCGGGTCAGCAGCGCCGGCGTCGGACCGTGGCACGTCGGCGAGGCCATCGACGAGCGGGCCGGCGCGGCGCTGGCCCGGCACGGCTATCCGGTCGAGCACGTGGCCGCGCAGGTCGGCGCCGAGCACCTGGACGCCGACCTGTTCCTCGCCATGGACGCCGGTCACGACAAGGCGCTGCGCCGGCTCGTCGACGACCCGTCCCGGGTGCGGATGCTGCGCTCCTTCGACCCGGGGACGACGGACGACCTGGACGTGCCCGACCCGTACTACGGCGGCCCGGAGGGCTTCGACGAGGTGCTGGCCATGATCGAGGCCGCGATGCCGGGCCTGCTCGCCTGGGTGCGCGAGCGCCTGCCGTCATGACCGCCCCGGCCGACGAAGCGCCGGACGGACCGGGCGGTGGGACCGGGGCCGAAGTGGCGCGGCTGACGGGGTGTCCGGTGACCGCCGTGCGCCCGCTGTCCGCGTCGCTCGCCGAGGCGACGCTCGACGGCGGCCGGGTGGTGGTAGTCAAACGGGGCGCCGCGACGGGCGCGGTGCGCGCGGAGGCGGCGGGGCTGGCCTGGCTCGCCGACGCCGGGGCCGTCCGCGTTCCCCGGGTGCGCGGCGAGGACCGGCACCGGCTGGTGATCGACCGGGTCCTCACGGGCCGGCCCAGTGCCGAGGCCGCCCACCGCTTCGGCCGGGACCTGGCGGCGCTGCACGCGGCGGGAGCCCCGGCGTTCGGCGCGTCGCCGCCGGGCGGCCCCGAGGACGCGTACATCGGGCTCGCCCCCATGCGCAACGTCCCCGGCGGCCACTGGCCGGGCTGGTACGCCGAGCACCGGGTGCTCCCCTACCTGCGCCGTGGGGTCGACGAGGGCGCGCTGCGCCCGGCCGAGGCCGCCGTGATCGAGGGCGTCCTGGAGCGGCTGCCGGAACTCGCCGGTCCCGCCGAACCGCCCGCCCGGCTGCACGGCGACCTGTGGGACGGCAACGTCCTGTGGGGCGCGGACGGGCAGGTGTGGCTGATCGACCCCGCCGCGCACGGCGGCCACCGGGAGACCGACCTGGCGATGCTCCACCTGTTCGGCTGCCCTCACCTGGACCGGGTGCTGGCCGGTTACCAGGAGGCGGCGCCCCTCGCCGACGGCTGGCGCGACCGCGTCCCCCTGCACCAGCTCTTCCCGCTGCTGGTGCACACGGTGCTGTTCGGCCGCGGGTACGCCGGGCAGGCGGTCGCGGCGGCCCGCAGCGCGTCGGCGTGACCCCCCGGCGCGCGTCCGCCGCCCCGCATCGGGTCGTCCGGCGCCCTGCGGGCGCCCCGTTCGTCGTCCTCTCGGGGGACGACGTCGGGGACGCCCTCGTGCGGGTCGGACTCGTGCACGTGGCCGTCATACCGTGCGGGACGCGCCGGGAGACCGACGTGTCGTACGCGGTCGCACCTCGGGCGCCGCCGGGCCGTCGGCTCACAGGTGCGGTCGGCGGCCCCGTTCCTGGTGGGGGAAGCGCTGGTCGGCGCCGGGCAGCGTCGGCTCGGGCAGCGTCGCCACCTCCTCCTTCGCCTTCTCCAGCTGCTCCGCCGTGTCGGCGGGCAGCCGGGGCGGGCGCGGGCGGCCGTGCGAGAAGCGGAACGGGGAGGTGAAGTCGCCGAAGGTCTCCCGCCGCCAGTCGCTGATGTTCGGCTCCTCGACCCCGGTGAACCGCTCCAGGAACCGCAGCGCCGAGGTGTGGTCGAAGGCCTCCGTGGCGACCCAGCCGCCCACGGTCCAGGGCGAGACGACGATCGCCGGGACGCGGAAGCCGCCGCCGATCGGCAGGCCCTTGATGAACTCGTCGGGGGTGCCCTCGGGCGGGGTGGGCGGGGCAACGTGGTCGAACAGGCCGTCGTTCTCGTCGTAGTTGAGGATGAAGGCGGTCTTGCGCCACACCTTCGGGTTGGAGGCTATCGCCTCGATCTTCGAGGCGACGAAGTCCGCGCCGGCGGCCGGCAGGTAGTCGGGGTGCTCCGACTGGTGGCTGGTCGGCACGATCCAGGACACCGCCGGGAGGCGGTCGTTGCGGGCGTCGTCCTCGAAGGTGCCCTCCGGCTGGGGCCGTACGCCCCGCTCGTACAGGTCCGAGCCGGGGGCGGCGTTCCTGAACGCGGCGAACTGCTCCAGCAGGTTGCAGCCGTAGTCGTCGTCCTGCTGGTACACCTTCCAGCTGACGCCGGCGGCCTGCAGCCGCTCCGCGTACGTCGTCCAGCGGTAGGGCGTGGGCGCGGTGTTGTTGGTGATCGGGCCGCCGCGGGTGCCACCGGGATCGATCGTCCCGGTCATCCACATCAGGCGATTGGGCCAGGTCGGGCCGAACACCGAGCAGAAGTAGTTGTCGCAGACGGTGAAGGTCTCCGCGAGCGCGAACTGGAACGGGATGTCCTCGCGTGTGTAGTACCCCATGACGTAGGGGCCGTTGACGCCGTCGGCCTTGCGGTGCGCGGGCAGCCAGCGGTCCATCTTCCCGCCGTTCCACGCCTCGTGCTGCACCGCCCAGGCGTGGCTGGTGGACGGGATGGCCTGGGCGCTGGACCTGTGGGTGTCCAGGTGGAAGGGCAGCAGGTAGCCCTTGGGGTTCTCGGCGTCCGGCTGGTAGAAGACGGAACGGCCGTCGTCGAGCCTGAGCGCGTGCGGGTCGGCGAAGCCGCGCACCCCCGACAGGGTGCCGAAGTAGTGGTCGAACGACCGGTTCTCCTGCATCAGCAGGACCACGTGCTCGATGTCGCGCAACGAGCTGCGCCTGGGCGGCTCGGCGGCGACGGCCTTCTGGACGCTCGGCGGCAGCAGGGAGAGCGCCGCGGCGCCGCCCATCGCGCCCGCGGCCGAACCCAGGAGTCTGCGGCGTGTCAACTCGGCCATGAATACCCCTTCTCGGACGGAAGAAGCTCGCATGTGCCGGTCCGTCCGCGGGCGCGGTGCGGACCGCCGACCACTTTCTGCCCGCCGCGACGGCGCCGTCAGTGGCTGCGGATGAACAAGTGGCCAACGAGTGGGGCTTAGTTGGCCAATCCGTGACCGTCGCCATCGGGGCGTCACCCGGCTGTCGCCTCACCGTGGGAAAAGGTGGCCGCTGCATGGACCGACGCCGGGCCGCCGGGCCCGTGTACCGGTTTCGTCACCGAGCGGCACAGCCGACCCAGCCGTCGCCGCGCCCGGCCCGGACCGTGGTAAGAAATACGGCGAAACAGGCATGCCGGCGTACCGCTGTGGTGCGTCACCGGACATGCCGCGCCGGCCCGTCAGGGCCGCAGGGGGAAAGGTGTCACCGCAGTGAACCGCACACGCACAGCCGCCGTCCTGGCCACCGTCGGAGCCGTCACCGCCACTCAACTGGCCCTCGCCGGGGCCGCCTCCGCCTCGACCGTCGCACCGCGGAGTTCGAGCTGCCCGGTCAGCATCGTCTACCCGTCCCGCTTCTACGTCGACCACAACGGGTGGGTGACCGACGGCGGCCTCTACTTCGGCGTCAAGAGCAAGACCGCCAAGGGCTTCAAGAAGGTCACCTTCACCGTCACCAACTCCAGGAACATCCGCTTCAGCACGGCGAAGGCGACCGGCGGCAGGATCAGCCACCGCACCTCGCAGACCGTCTCCGTGTACACCTCGACCCTCAAGGGCAAGGCGAGCCTCGGCTTCCGGGTGCGCACGCACCTGCTCAGCACCCGCAGCTACAAGCTGAAGCTGGCGCTGCACGGCTCCGGCTGGAACTGCGCGGTCGACCAGGGCACGTGGGGCGCCTGACCGCACGGCCGCGCGCGGCGTCCTGAACACCGCGCGGCCCCGGTGCCCCGGCCGTCCGGCCGGGGCACCGGCGTCCTCGGGACCGCGCCCGGCCGTGCCCCCGCCTCTTGCCCGCCCCGCTCCGCGCCCCCGCACGCACGGCCCGGTGCACGCGGGGCATCGTGATCGACTTCCGGGGTATCGCACTGTGGGCGGGGTAGGCTGCGGATGCCGGAGACTGCGGGCGACGTCACCCTTGCAGGAGACTGGGAGAAGGGTGGTGCGGACCGATGGACTGGCGTGAGTTCGCCGAACAGATGGCGCAGCTCGCCCGGCGCCTGCTGGCCCAGGACTCCCCCCAGGCGACGCTCGAGGAGATCGTGTCGGCGGCGGTCGAGCTGATCGACGGCTGCGAGGCCGCGGGGATCCTCGCGGTGCGCAAGGGCCGCGCGGTGAGCCTGGCCGTGAGCGGGGACGTGGTCGAGAAGTCCGACCGGTTGCAGGGCGAGCTGGGCGAGGGCCCCTGTTTCGACGCCGCCCGCCGGGTGGACGGCGACCGGCTCTTCCGCATCAGCGACATGACCCGTCCGCAGCCCGCCTGGCCGCGGTACGCGCCGGCCGCCCGCGACCTGGGCATCGGCAGCATGATGGGCTTCCTGCTGTACACGGAGAACGAGGACTTCGGGGCGCTGGACTGCTACTCCTCCCGTCCCGGCGCGTTCACCCCGGAGAGCGAGACGGCCGGCTGGCTGCTCGCCTCGCACGCCGCCGTGGCGGTGGCCAGCGCCCGGACCGTCGACCAGCTCGAACACGCCCTGGAGACCCGGCACGCCATCGGCGAGGCCATGGGGATGCTGCGCGAACGCCACCGGCTGAGCGAGGACGACGCCTTCGCGGTGCTGCGCCGCATCTCCCAGCACCACAACATCAAGCTCCGCGACGTGGCCCAGACCATCCGCGACAAGGCGCCCGACAAGCCCTGAGGCGCGCCGCCGGCCCGCTCGCGCCTCCGCGCCCGTCGGCCCGCTCGCCGCCTGCTGGACCGGCCCGTCGCCGACCCGCCCCGCACGGAGCGCGCGCTCGCGGCCTCCGTGGCGCCCGACGACGGTCACCGGGTGCTGGCCGCCCTACGCGAGGCCGCGGCGGTCAGGACGCCCGCCCTGCCCCTGCCCGTGCGCACCGGCGCGGGCGACTGCGGCTGATCGAGTGCTGGACGTCGTACGCGGCGCCCGCGCCCGGGGCCTACCGGGTGAGCGGCAGCGTGCGGGGCCCCGGCGCGCTCGGCGACGCCGCGGCCGACGTGCTGCCCGACGGCGTGCTCTGCCTGGACCGGCTGGGCACGGTCGTCTACGCCAATCCGCGTGCCGCCCGGCTCCTGGGCCGGCCGCGGAAGCGGCTCGTGGGCCGCTCCCTGTGGGACTGCGCGCCGTGGCTCGACCATCCGGCGTACGCGGACCATCTGCGGGCGGCTCTGCTGGCGCCGGGGCCGGTGCACTTCCACGTCCGGCGGCCGGCCTCCGGCGACCGGACGGCCTCCGCCGACCCGCCTCCCGACGCCCTCCTCTCGGTGTCGGTCCACGCCGGCCCGGACGTGCTGACCTGCGTCGTCCGCCCGGCCGACCAGCCGGCGCGGACGCCCGTCGACGCCCGCGCCGAGACCGCCGCGACCACCGACGCGTCCACGGCCACGACCACCGCCGGCCTCTTCCCGGCCGCCGACGCGCCCTTCGACGATCCCGTCCCGGCCGCCGACGCGCGCGGCGGCTCATCTGTACCGGCCGATCGTCCTCGCCATCGCGCTGACCGAGGCCGTCACCGCACGCCAGGTGTCGGCCGTGGTCATGCGGGAGCTGCTGCCCGCGTTCGGCGGCGACCGGCTGGCCATCTACCTGCTCCAGGAGCGGCACCAGTACCTGGCCTGGGAGAACGGCTTCCCCAAGGGCTTCCTCATCCCCTTCGAGGGCGTGGGGCTGGAAGCCCGTGTCCCGGGCGTGGAGACGCTCACCACGGGCCGCCCGCTCTTCTTCGACTCGATGGACGAACTGGCGGCCCGCTACCCGGGGCTCGCGCTGGACGCCGAGGTGGGCTCGCGCGCGTTCCTGCCGCTGATCGCCTCGGGAACGCCCCGTCGGCTCCTGCATCCTCGGCTTCGACCGCCCGCGCGGCTTCAGCGGCGAGGAACGCACGGTCCTGACGGCGCTGGCCGGACTGATCGCCCACGCGATGGAGAGGGCCCAGCGCTACGACACCGAGGCGGACCTGGCGCGCGGGCTGCAGCAGGCGCTGCTGCCCCGGCGGCTGGCGACACACCCCGCGGTGTGCACGGCGGGGCGCTATCTGTCCGGCACCCAGGGCATGGAGGTCGGCGGGGACTGGTACGACGTCGTGGCGGCCGGGAACGGGCTCGCCCTGGTCATCGGGGACGTGCAGGGGCACGGTGTGCAGGCGGCCGCGACGATGGGGCAACTGCGCAGCCCGGTCAAGGCGTTCGCGCTGGGCGACCGTCCGCCCGAGGAGGTGATGAGCGGCACCAACCGGCTGCTGATCGACCTGGATCCCGGACAGTTCGCGAGCTGCTGCTGCCTCCGGCTCGACCCGGCCACCGGAGTGGCCCGGGCCGCCCGGGCCGGGCATCCACTGCCGCTGCTGCGCCACCCGGACGGCCGAACCGAGGTCTGCGACCTCCCCGGCGGTGTCGTCCTCGGGGTGGACGCCGACGCGCACTACCCGGTGGGCGAGCTGCGGCTGGAGCCGGGCGCCGTCCTGGCCCTCTACACCGACGGGCTCGTGGAGCGGCCCGGCGTGGACATCGACGAGGGGGTCGGCGCGCTGTGGGCGGCGCTGGAAGGGGCCGGCGCGCTCGCCGCGGGAGCGGCCGGACAGTCGCTGACGAGCGTCGCCGACCGGCTCACCGCGACGGCCCGGCACACCCCCGACCGCCCCGACGACATCGCGCTCCTGCTCGCCGTGGGCCGCCCCGGCCCCGGCGGGGGGGGGCCCCGCGCGCGACCCGCCGCGGGCACCCGCGGCCCCCGCCCCACACCCCCCCAGGGGGGGGGGCCGGGCCCGCCGCCGGGGGGGCCGGCCGGGGGGCA
>NZ_JBISAL010000009.1:367035-373916 GCF_044391765.1 Streptomyces sp. NPDC018610 | reverse complement strand
TTGTTGTTTTGTCTTTTTTCTCGTAGGCCGCGTCCACCCCGCTCGCTCCGGCGGGGCGGCGGGGGGGGGGGGGGCCGGGGGGGCGGGGGGGGGGGCCCCCCCCCGGCGGCGCTCGCGCGGAGGACTCGCGCGCACCCGGCCAACATCCCGTCAAGAGGGTGTGACGGCTCTCGCCTCATGGGGCCCGGCAGTGTAGACAGGGCACATGGTGCGACTCCCGGGTCGAACCGGCCCCCGGCCGTCCCGCCGTCCCAGCGGCCGGCGTCTCGAGCACGCGCCCGGACCGGCCCGGCGGGCGCGCGAGCGCAGCAGGCCGGCGTCCGGCCGGGCCGCGGGACCGCGGCCCACGCTGGGCGGACACAGCGTCGCCGGCCAGGTGTTCGTGCTCCAGGTGGTCATCGTGCTGCTGCTGGTCCTCGCGGCGGTGGTGGCGCTGGTGCTCCAGGTGCGGCACGACAGCACCGCGGAGGCCCGCAACCGGTCCCTCGCGGTCGCCGAGACGTTCGCCAACGCGCCGGGCACCCGCGCGGCCCTCGCCGCACCGGACCCGTCGGCGATCCTGCAGCCCCGGGCCGAGGCCGCCCGCGAGGCGGCGCACGTCGACTTCATCGTCGTCATGAGCACCGACGGGATCCGCTACACCCATCCCGTACCGGACCGCATCGGGAAGAAGTTCGTCGGCACGATCGAGCCGGCCGTGCACGGCCGCACGGTGATCGAGGAGGTCAACGGGACCATCGGGCAGCTGGTGCAGGCGGTGGTGCCGGTCAAGGCGCCCGACGGCGCGGTGGAGGGGCTGGTCGCGGCCGGCATCACCACCAGCAACGTCGGGGGCCTGGCGGACCGGCAGCTGCCCGTCGTGCTGGGCGCGGCGGCCGTGGGCCTGGCCCTGGCCACGGCCGGCACGGCGCTGGTCAGCAGGCGGCTGCTGCGTCAGACCCACGGCCTGGGGCCGGGTGAGATGACCCGGATGTACGAGCACCACGACGCGGTGCTGCACTCCGTCCGGGAGGGCGTGGTCATCGTCGGCGAGGACGGCCGGCTGCTGCTCGCCAACGACGAGGCGCACCGCCTGCTCGGCCTGCCCGAGGACGCCGAGCGGCGGCACGTGTGCGACCTGGGCCTCGACCCGCAGACCGCGGAACTGCTGGCCTCCGGGCGGATCGTCACCGACGAGGTGCACCTGGTCGGCGACCGGCTGCTGGCGATCAACCAGCGGCCCACCGACCTGCAGGGCGGCCCGTCGGGCAGTGTGGCCACGGTGCGCGACTCGACGGAGCTGCGGGCCCTGTCGGGCCGTGCGGAGGTCGCCCGGGAGCGCCTGAGCCTGCTCTACGACGCCGGGGTGGGCGTCGGGACCACCCTGGACGTGACCCGGACCGCCGAGGAGCTGGCCCAGGTGGCCGTGCCCCGGTTCGCCGACTTCGTCACCGTCGACCTGTACGACGCCGTGCTGCGCGGCGAGGACCCGGAGCCGGGGGCCGCGGTGCGCCGTACGGCGGTCGGCGGGATCCGCGACGACGCCCCGCTGTATCCGGTGGGCGAGCAGTTCCGTTACCTCGACTCCTCGCCGCAGGCCGAGAGTCTCAGGGCGCGCCGGGCGGTCCTGGAGCCGCGTCTGGAGACGGCCGCGGGCTGGCTGGCCCAGGACCCGGAGCGCACCGAGCGGATCGTGGCGTACGGCATCCACACGCTGATCACCGTGCCGGTGCGGGCCGGGACGCTGGTGCTGGGGCTGGTCAACTTCTGGCGGTCCGAGAAGCCCGAGCCCTTCGACACCGAGGAGCTGGCCCTCGCCGAGGAGCTGGTCGCCCGGGCGGCGGTGTCCATCGACAACGCCCGCCGCTACACGCGTGAGCACGGCATGGCCGTCACCCTGCAGCGCAGCCTGCTGCCGCGCAGCCTGCCCGAGCAGAGCGCGCTGGACATCGCCTACCGGTATCTGCCGGCGCAGGCGGGCGTGGGCGGGGACTGGTTCGACGTGCTGCCGCTGTCCGGGGCGCGGGTGGCGCTGGTCGTCGGCGACGTGGTGGGCCACGGGCTGCACGCGGCGGCCACGATGGGCCGGCTGCGCACGGCGGTGCACAACTTCGCGGCGCTGGACCTTCCGCCCGACGAACTGCTCGGGCTGCTGGACGAGCTGGTCGGCCGGATCGACCAGGACGAGCCGGCGCAGGGGCCCGGCGCCCCGGTCATCGGCGCGACCTGCCTGTACGCGATCTACGATCCGGTCTCCCGGCGGTGTGCCGTCGCGCGTGCCGGTCATCCGCCGCCAGCCGTGATCGGTCCGGGGGGCGCCGTCGCGTTCGCGGACGTGCCCGCCGGCCCGCCGCTCGGGCTGGGCGGGCTGCCGTTCGAGACGGCGGAGCTGGAGCTGGCCGAGGGCAGCCGTCTGGTCCTGTACACCGACGGGCTCGTGGAGGACCGGCAGCGGGACATCGACACCAGCCTGGAGGAACTGCGCACGGCGCTCGCGGAGGCCGGCGACTCGCCGGAGGACACGTGCCGCGCGGTCCTGGACGGCCGGCCGTCTTTCCGGCCGGTCGACGACGTGGCGCTGATCGTCGCGCGCACCAGGGCCCTGGACGCCGGCCGGGTCGCCGAGTGGGAAGTGCCGCCGGACCCGGCGGCCGTGGGAGAGGTGCGCGCCTCGGTCAGCCGGCTGCTGGCGGGCTGGGGGCTGGACGAGCTGACGTTCAGCACGGAGCTGATCCTCAGCGAGCTGGTCACCAACGCGATCCGCCACGGCAGCGCGCCCATCCGGGTGCGGATGCTGCGCGACCGCGCCCTGATCTGCGAGGTGTTCGACAGCGGCAGCACCTCGCCGCACCTGCGGTACGCGGCGGACACGGACGAGGGCGGCCGGGGCCTGTTCCTGGTGGCGCAGCTCGCCGAGCGCTGGGGCACCCGGTACACGCCCGAGGGGAAGGTCATCTGGGCGGAGCAGCCGCTGCCCTGACGCGGCCGGCCCGGGCCCCCGCCGCTCCCGCTCCCGTACGTTCGTACGAACTCTCCGTACGACGGGTGACCACTTGTTCGAGTCTCTGGTAGGAAACCTTCCTGTCAGTCGGCCGCGCGGTCCGCCCGCGCGGCCGACTGCCCTCCCCCCACTCATCCTTGGAGCCCTCGTGGTGCATCCGAACCCCGGCACGGCCGCGGCGCCCGGCGCCTCCCGCCGTACCGTCCTCGTCCTCCTCGGCGCCGCCCTGGCCGCCGCTCCCCTGCTCGGCGCCCCCGGCGCGACGGCCGCCCCGGCCGGGGCGCCGGGCCTGGACGACCCGGCGAAGAAGGAGATCGCCATGCGGCTGGTGTCGAGCGCGGAGAACTCCTCGCTCGACTGGAAGGCCCAGTACAAGTACATCGAGGACATCGGAGACGGCCGCGGTTACACCGCCGGCATCATCGGCTTCTGCTCCGGCACCGGCGACATGCTGGACCTGGTTCGGCTCTACGCCGACCGCGAGCCCGGCAACGTGCTGGCCCGGTACCTTCCGGCGCTGCGTGAGGTCGACGGCACCGACTCGCACTCCGGCCTCGACCCCGACTTCCCCGCCGACTGGCGCAGGGCGGCGAAGGACACCGTCTTCCAGCAGGCCCAGAACGACGAGCGCGACCGCGTCTACTTCGGCCCGGCCGTCGCCCGGGGCAAGGCGGACGGGCTGCGCGCGCTCGGCCAGTTCGCCTACTACGACGCCATCGTGATGCACGGCGACGGCGACGACCCGACCGGCTTCCGCGGCATCCGCGAGCGGGCGCTGCGCACCGCGAGGCCGCCGGCCCAGGGCGGCGACGAGACGGCGTACCTGAACGCGTTCCTCGACGCGCGGGTGTGGGCCATGAAGCAGGAGGAGGCCCACAGCGACACCAGCAGGGTCGACACCGAGCAGCGGGTCTTCCTGCGCGAGGGCAACCTCGACCTGACCCCGCCGCTCGACTGGAAGGTCTACGGGGACCCCTACCACATCGGGTGACGCGCCGGGGCGGCCCCGCGGCCCGTGTCACAGGTCGCGGGGCCGCCCCTCGCGCAGGTGCCGCCGGCGGCCGTCAACCGCCGTTCAGGCGCTGCCTCAGCAGCTGCTTGCCCAGCTCGGCGCCCTTGCGGCTGTCCGCCTGCGCCTTGCGGAACAGCTCCGCCACCTCGTCGTCCTTGGCCCGCTCGGCGTCCTGGACGTACTGCTCCAGCCTGAGCGCGTTCTTCAGGCACGACTCGACGTACCAGATGAGGTTGTAGTCCTTGTCCCGGGTGCCGGTGACGTCACCGGTCTCGGTACCGCTCGTCATGCGGGCCTCCTCCTCGACGGGGTCCTCGGCCTTCGCCTCGGGTGGCCCTCCGGGTACCCGCCCGCGGCGGGCGCACACGGTCAGCCCAGGGCGCGGTCGAGGTTGTAGGCGGCGCTGATCAGGGAAAGGTGCGTGAAGGCCTGCGGGAAGTTGCCCTGCTGCTCGCCGGTGCGGCCGATCTCCTCGGCGTACAGGCCGAGGTGGTTGCCGTAGGTGAGCATCTTCTCGAAGGCGAGGCGGGCCTCGTCCAGACGGCCGGCGCGGGTGAGGGCCTCCACGTACCAGAACGAGCAGATGGAGAACGTGCCCTCGTCGCCGCGCAGTCCGTCGGGGCTGCTCCGCGGGTCGTAGCGGTAGACGAGCGAGTCGGAGACCAGGTCCTCGGTGAGCGCGTCGAGGGTGGCCAGCCACTTGGGGTCGGTGGGGGCGATGAACTTGGCCAGCGGCATCATCAGCAGGGCGGCGTCCAGCACGTCCCCGCCCTCGTACTGCACGAAGGCTCCCCGCGCGGCCGACCAGCCGCGGTCCATGACGCGCCGGTAGACGGCGTCCCGGCACTGCCGCCAGCGCGGCAGGTCGGCGGGAAGGCCCCGGCGGTTGGCCAGCCGGATCGCGCGTTCGACGGCCACCCAGCACATCAGGCGCGAGTACAGGAAGTCCTTCCGGCCGCCGCGCGTCTCCCACACCCCCTCGTCGGGCTGGTCCCAGTGCGCGCACACCCAGTCGACCAGCGCGCACACGTCGTCCCACTGGGCGCTGGAGATCGGCTCGGCCCACTTGTCGTAGAGGTAGATGGAGTCGATCAGGGCGCCGTAGATGTCGAGCTGGAGCTGGTCGGCGGCGGCGTTGCCGACCCGGACCGGGGCGGAGCCGCGATGTCCGCGGAGGTGGGCGAGTTCGCGCTCGGGCAGCTCGGTGCGGCCGTCGATGCCGTACATGACCTGCAACGGGCCGGTGGCCTTGCCGTCGCCGGGGCTGATGTGGAGGGTCAGGAAGCGCATGAACGCCGCGGCCTCCCCGGAGAACCCGAGCCGCAGCAGCGCGTAGACGGCGAACGCGGCGTCGCGCACCCACACGTAGCGGTAGTCCCAGTTGCGCTCGCCGCCGAGCCGTTCGGGCAGGCTGGTGGTGGGGGCGGCGACGATGGCCCCGGTCGGCGCGTAGGTGAGGAGCTTCAGGGTGAGCGCGGAGCGGTGCACCATCTCCCGCCAGCGCCCCCGGTAGCGGGACTGCGCCAGCCAGCGCCGCCAGTACGCCACGGTGGCCGCGAACTGCTCGTCGGCCTCGGTGCGGGCGCACCGGCGCGGGGCGACGTCGCCGCCCACCTGGTCGAGGGCGAAGACGGCCGACTCCCCCTCGGCGAGCTTGAATTCCGCCCGCACGTCCGGGCCCCGGACCTCCAGCGGCATGGTGGCGGTGAGGGCGAGCGACAGCGACGCCGACTCGAACAGCACGACGCGGCCCTCGGTGCGCACCGTGTGCGGATCGGCGCCGTAGTTGAAGCGGGGCGCCACCCGGGCGCGGAACGGGAGGGTGCCGCGCACGCACACCACGCGCCGGATGAGCCGGTGCCGTTCGGCCTCCTCGGCCCCGCCTCCGGTCACCGGCATGAAGTCCTGCACCTCGCCGACGCCGTCCTCGGTGAAGAAGCGGGTGATCAGCACATTGGTGTCGGGGAAGTAGAACTGCTTGGCGCGCGCCGCCTCGGCCGCGGCGAGTTCGAAGCAGCCGCCCCGCTCCGCGTCGAGGACGGCGGCGAAGACGCTGGGCGAGTCGAAGGCGGGCGGGCAGTACCAGTCGATGGTGCCGTCGGTGCCGACGAGCGCGACGGTGCGCAGGTCGCCGATCAGGCCGTGGTCGGCGATCGGGACGCAGTCGCGCGCGGCCTGCGGGCTGGAGGTGTCGGCCATGGCGGCGGCCTCCCTGTCTGGACGCGCGGGCAGCTCGCGGACCGTGTGGCTGCCCGGCCTTCCGGGGCCCTTCCAGCTTAGGAGCGTGCGGCGGGCGGGGCCCGGTGGTTTTCCGGCACGGCGGACAGGTACCCCTACAGCCACAGCGGGCCGGGACCGGCCCGGCGCACGGCCCTTCCGGATGCAGGGTGCGGCGCGGCGGGCAATGGTGGGAGAAGGTCCCGGTCCCGCAGCAAGGGCGCCGCAGCCCGCACGGGGGCGGGGGCCCGGCCGGACCCGAGGAGGACACATGTCGACGTCACAACCCGAAGCATCCCGTTCGTCCGGGGACCTCTGCACCCCGGACGAGGTGCTCCACGCCCGCACCGGCACCGATGTGTCGCCCGAGGACGTGGTGCTGGCCGCGGGCCGGGACATCACACCGCGCAACCTGGAGTGGGCCAAGCGCAAGATCGAAACGGAGGGCCCGGCCGCCCTGGACAAGCTGCTGCCCTAGGACCTCTCGTCCGGATCAGACCGGGCTCTCGCGGTCCGGCACCGCGCCCTGACCCGGCCTGATCCAGACGAAAGACCCTGGCCGACGGCGGCCCGCCGCCGCGCAGACGACCGCCAAAGGGCCGGTGCCCCCGCGGCCGACCCCCAACGCCGGGCTCATGCACCGCATGCCGTGACCTTCCCCAACCGCAGTGC
>NZ_JBISAL010000009.1:330924-367025 GCF_044391765.1 Streptomyces sp. NPDC018610 | reverse complement strand
GCGGGCGGCCGCGCCCCCCGCGCGCCTCGCTCCCACTCCACCCGGGGGGGCCGGGCCCCCCCCCCCCGCGCCGCCCCCCGGCGGCGGGCCGGCCCCCCTCGGGCTCACGGACCTTCGCGGTCGTCTGCGCCGGATGGCGTGCTCGTGCCTCAGCGGATGTCGTCGTCGGGCAGGGTGCCGTCGTCCTCGACGACGTGCACGGCGGCCTCCTCGGCGCCGGCGGCTCCCGCGTCGATGCCCACGTCCGCGGCGATCTCCTCCTTGGTGGCGTCGGTGTGCGCCCCCTCGTCGGGCGCGACCAGCCGGCCGGCGCGGCCGGCGCCCGCTTCGGGGTCGACCGGCTCGCCCTCTCCGCCGGGCAGGTCGCCCACGCCGTCCCCCTCGGGCTCCCCCACATCGGGCCGCTCCTGGGCCAGTCGCTGGTCGAGGGTCTCCCCTTCGTGCTGCTCGGCGGCCGTGGTGCCGTACTTGTCGACGCCGAGCGGCTTCTCGGGCGGGGAGTACCCCTCGTCGAGGGTGTCGTCGTAGGTCCGCTCGTCCACCGCGTCCTGCATGTCCAGCGGCGCGGCGTCCTCCTGCTCCTCGTTGCTCCCGGTGGGCTGGTAGGCGTCGTCGGCCATGGGATCGGTGCTCACGGGTCCTCCCTCGCGGTGGCTCGGTGCGGGTGTCGTGATCCCGCGTTTCCCGCCGCGCCCGCTCCAATCACTCGGCCGCCGATTCGGGGGTACCAGGGCGGAGCCGCCGTCCGTCCCCACCGGGCCGGGCCGGCGCGCGGGGTCCCGGTTCACCCCTCGGGACCATGACGGAGGCCCGGTGGCGGTCGTTGTCCCGGTACGGATCGTCGGGCGCGGGCCCGTGAACGGGCCGGTGGCCGGTCGGCGGACGCGGTCCAGAGACAGAGGAGGCGAATGGGTTCGGTCCCCGGGGGCTCGTCGGGCGGCGGCCCCCGCCGTGCGGTCGTGGCGGGCCCGGCCCGCCGGCGCGTCACCGCGCCCCGGCCGAAGGCGGTCGCGTGAGGCGCCGCGCCGTCGCTTCACGGGCGGCCGGCATCGGACTCGGCGCGTGGGCCGCCTTCGCCGTCCTGGGCGCGGTCGTCACCGGCGGCCGGGGCGCGCCCCTGCCGGTCGACCGGGACCTGCTGTCCTGGTCCGTCGGTCACCGGCCCGGTGCGGCGGTGGCCGTGGCCCGGGCGCTGACCGCGACCGGGACCGGCGCCGTGCCCTACGCGCTGGTCGTGCTGGCCGGTGTCCTCCTCGGCCGCACCCGGCGGCGGCGCGCGCTGGCGGCGGGGCTCGGCGTCGTCTGTCTGGCGGCGGGTCAGATGGTGCGCCAGGCCGTGATGGAGCTGGTGGCCCGGCCGCGTCCGCCGCGGCACGACTGGGCGGCCGTCGCCACCGGCTGGTCGTTCCCGTCCGGGCACACCACCACCTCCGCGCTGACCGCCGGGCTGGTGATCCTGGCGACGGTCCTGCGCGCCGGGCGCGGCCGGACGGCGCTGTGCGCGGCCGTGGGCTGCTGGGGCGTGCTGGTGGGACTGACCCGGGTGTATCTCGGTGTGCACTGGTGCACCGACGTGGCGGGCGGCTGGCTGTTCGCGGCCGGCTGGCTCGGGGGGTGCCTGTGGGCCGCGGTCCGGTGGCTGCCCGGGGACGTCGTGGACGACCTGTCGAGGCGGGCGACGCGATCGGCGGCGCCCACCACTCCCCCGGAACGTCCCGGGGGCGCGGGGCGGTCGCGTCCGGGCTGACCCGGCCGCGCCCCCGGCCCGGGCGGGTTCCCGCCCGGTCGCCGCCTCGGTCAGACCGCTCTTCGGCGGATCAGCGCGCCGAGGACGAGCAGGCCGGGGACCAGGGGCAGCCACACGGTCAGGAGGCGGTAGCCGAGGACCGCGGAGGCGGCTTCGGCGCCCGGCGCCCCGGCGGTGGTGAGGGCGAAGGCCAGTGCCGCGTCCAGGGAGCCGAGGCCGCCCGGGGTGGGCAGCAGGGCGGCGGCGCTGCTCGCGGCGAGGTAGAGCAGCGCCACCCGGGCGGGGGCGAGCGGCAGCCGGACGGCATGGGTGACGGCGATCAGCACGAGGCAGTGCGCCGCCGCGAAGGCGAGCGAGCCGCCCCACAGGGCGGCGGCCCGCTGCGGCCGGCGGTGCACGGCCCGGATGTCCGCCAGCACCGCGCCCAGCACGCGCCCGCATCCGGACCGCAGGGGGCCGCGCAGCAGCACGATCACCACCGCGGCGGCGGCCAGGGCCGCGGCCACGGTCGTGCCGGGGAGGTGCGGGAAGCGCAGGACGCCGGGGCAGGCCGCCGCGAGCACGGCGATCAGGACGGCGCGGGTGAGCGCCCCGGCGGCGGCCTTGACGGCGAGGGCGCTCGCCGAGCGGCCGGCCGGCAGCCCGCAGCGCATCAGGAAGCGCAGGTTGACCGCGCCGGCCCCGAGACCGGCGGGCAGGACGTGGTTGGCGGCGGAGGCGGCGAACTGCGCGGCCAGCAGCCGTGCGCCGGGCAGCCGTTCCGCGACCGCGCCCTGCTGGGCCAGCGCCGCGCAGGCCCAGGTCGCCAGGGCCGCCGCCGCGCCCACCAGCAGCCAGCCCCGGTCGGCCGCGGCGAGTCTGCCCGCACCGCTCGCCACCAGGGGCCAGTGCCGCCCGCCGAGGTAGACGGCGCACAGCAGGACCGCGAGCACGGCCCCGGTGTGCCACCAGGTCCGGCGGCGTACGAGGGCGGCGGCGGTGACCGGCGGGGAGGTCATGTGCCGGCGTCCTTGCGCGCCGCCGGCGCGACGTACAGGCGCAGGTCGCCGAACCGGTGGACGGGCCAGGCGCGGGCGTACGCGGGCGGTGAGCCGCCGGCGCCGGTGAGGACGGCGACCGGGCCGCGGCGGGCGGCTCCTTCGATGGCCGCCGGGGTCGTGTTGGCGTTGTGCCCGTCGGTCGCGGCGGAGCCGCAGCCGGTGTAGAAGGCGATCGGGATGGCGTTCTCGCCGGTGAGCAGGCAGGGCGGGCGCACCCCGAGACGGTGCAGTTCGGCGGCGGTGCGGTCCCAGTCGTGGCGGGCGGCGGTGGTCCGGCCGACCGTGCCGGCGAGGACGGCGTACTGGACCGACAGGTGGACGGCGAGCCCGAGGGCGACCAGGGCCAGGGCGGCCGGCCGTCGGGCGCCGCCCGGCGGCCGGACGAGGTGGGCCAGGGCGTGGGCCACCGGGAGGGCGAGCAGGGCGTAGGCGGGCAGCAGGAAACGGGGCGCCGCGTAGCCGATCAGGAACAGGTAGGGGAAGGCGGCCGTGGCGGCGCAGGCCGACGCGGTGAGCGCGGGCAGGGTGCGGCCGGCCCGCCGGGCGAACCGGAGGCCCAGCAGGGCGAGCACCGGCAGGGCGTACCACCAGGCGGTGATCAGGGGGGCGGGCAGCGCGCCGGCGCAGGGGCGGCACAGGGTCCGTCCGCCCAGGCTGCGCAGTTGGTCGACGACGGCGAAGTGCGCGCCGAGTCCCCCCTGGATGGCGGAGGCGTCGGACAGCCTGCGCAGCGGGCCGCCGTAGCTCACGTACGCCTCGATCACCCACTCGGCGGAGCCAGCGACGAGGCCGGCCAGGAGCACGGCCAGGAGCGGCACCGCGGCTCGCGGGCGGCGTCTCGCCAGGGCGAGGGCGAGCAGCGGGAGGACGGCCCAGACGGCGTCCATGGGCCGCATCCACGCCATGAGGGCGGCGCCGCCGAGCACGCCGCGGAGCGCGGCGCGGTCGCGGCGGTCGGCGCGGGCGCGCAGGGAGCAGCCCGCGCACAGGAGGGCGCCGATCGCCACCCAGTAGTTGGGCATGGCCTGGGGGCCGTAGAACAGGGTCACCCACAAGGAGGCGAACAGGGCTCCGGCGAGGGCGAGGACGTGGGAGGGGAACAGTCCGCGCCAGGCGCGCAGGGCGACGTGGAGGCCGAGGCCGGACAGCAGGGCGAGGTAGACGCGCAGCAGCGCCGTGGAGGACGACCAGGAGGCGACCGGGGCGACCAGCAGGGAGACGCCGCGGGCGCGCGGGGCGCTGAAGAAGGCCGCCGGCGCGTGCCCGCCGACCTGGCTGACGTAGACGATCTCGTCCCAGCCCAGGCCCATGCCGGGGCGGACGAGGAGGAGCTGCGCCGCGGTGAAGGCGGCGGCCACGGCCGCGACGGGGAGGGCGTCGCGGGGGCCGGTGACGCGGCCGGCGCCGGGCGCCGGTCCCGGCCGCCTGGCTCCGGCGAGTACGGCGTGCGTGCTGTCGGCCATCTCCACCCCTTTCCCTACGCACTGTAGGGTTTCTGACTCCCGACATTGTGCGGGACCGGCGCGGCAGTCGGGTGGGACCTCGGGGAATCGTCGGAAAAGCGCCGGGGAAGGGCCGGAGAACCCGCGGGAGGACGGGCGGGGCGCCGGAGGAGGACAGGGCCGGATGTCGGAGGAGGGGTGGCGGGGACGAGGGGATCACGGCAACCAGGGAAACCAGGGAAACCATGGACAAAATAGCCCGTGTCGGAGCGCTCTGCCGGGCGGGACACCGCCGGACGCCTGACATCACTACGCGCTGTAAGGTTGAGGGCATGGCTGGTAGCGGGCCTCACGGCAGGACGGAACGGCGCAGCTCGGGTGAGCTGGAGAGCGAGGTCCTCGCGGCCCTGTGGTCGACGGAGCGGCCGCTGACCCCGGCCGAGATCCAGCTGGAGATCGGCGGCGGCCTGGCCTACAACACCGTGCACACCATCCTGAAGCGGCTCTACGACAAGGGCCTGGTGCTGCGCGAGGTCGACGGCCGCCGGGGCGCCTACCGTCCCGCGAAGAACGCGGCGGAGCTGACCGCCCAGGCGATGCATGACGCCCTCGACCGCGGGCCCGATCCGATCGCCGCGCTGCGGCAGTTCGTGACCGGCCTGAGCCCCGAGGAGGAGCACGCGCTGCGCGAACTCCTCGTCCGGGGCCCTGTGTGACCCTCCGCCGGGACCGGGCACGCCGGACGCCGCCCGCCCTTCGGTCGCCGGCGCCACCGCCACCGTGCTCCCGCCCCGGCCGAAGGCCGTTCGCCCCGCCGCCCGTCCCGACCGCCCGCTGCCCGCTGCCCGCTGCCCGCTGCGAACGACCGTGGGCCGATCGCCGTGGGCCGCGCTGTCGCGGGATGCCTCAGCGGGCGTTCGGGCGCCGGTGCGGGGGCTGGTCGGGGGCCGGCAGGTGCTTCGGGGACGGGACCGGGCGGGCCTGGGGCGCGTCCGGGTGCAGGGGCACCGCCTCGCCGTGGTGGCGGACCGTCAGCGCCGGTCCGGACAGCAGCGTGTACGTGGCGCTCTGCTGGGTGATCTCCACCTTCAGCCGGCGGCCCCGGAACTGCAGCGTGAACGCGAGGCGGCTGAACTTCTCCGGCAGACGCGGCGCGAACTCCAGGGCGTCGCCGGCCCGGCGGGTCCCGCCGAAACCGGCCACCAGCGCCATCCAGGTGCCCGCCAGCGACGCGATGTGCAGCCCGTCGCGGGTGTTGTGCTCCAGGTCCTCCAGGTCCATCAGGGCGGCCTCGGCCGCGTAGTCGTAGGCGAGACGCAGATGGCCCGTCTGGGCGGCGATGACCGCCTGCACGCACGCCGACAGCGAGGAGTCCCGCACCGTCAGCGGCTCGTAGTAGGCGAAGTTGCGGGCGACGTGCTCCTCGTCGAACTCGGCGCCGCAGGTGTACATCGCCAGCACCAGGTCGGCCTGCTTGATCACCTGCTTGCGGTACAGGTCGAAGTAGGGGAAGTTCAGCATCAGCGGGTACTGGTCGGCGCGGGTGCCGGCGAAGTCCCAGCGCTGGTAGCGGGTGAAGCCCGCGTTCTGCTCGTGCACCCGCAGCTCGCCGTTGTACGGGATGTTCATCGCCTCGGCGGCGTCCCGCCAGGCGGCGCTCTCCTCGTCGTCGGCGCCGAGCCGCTCCGCCTCCTTCGGGTACCGCTCGACGATGTCTGCGGCGGCGAGGAGGTTCGCCCGGGCCATCAGGTTGGTGTACGTGTTGTCGTCGGCGATGGCGCTGTACTCGTCGGGCCCGGTGACGCCGTCGATGTGGAAGGTGCCGCGGTGGTCGTGGTGGCCGAGCGAGCGCCACAGCCGGGCCGTCTCCACCAGCAGTTCCAGGCCCGTGTCGCGCTCGAAGTCCTCGTCGCCGGTCGCCGCGACGTAGCGCACCACGGCGTGCGCGATGTCGGCGTTGACGTGGAAGGCGGCGGTGCCGGCGGGCCAGTACGCCGAGCCCTCCTGCCCCTCGATGGTCCGCCAGGGGAACGCGGCGCCGCTCAGCCCGAGCTGGGCCGCCCGCTCCTTGGCCGCGGGCAGGGTGTTCTGCCGCCAGCGCAGCGCCTCGCCCACCGCGTCCGGCGAGGTGTAGGTGAGCACCGGCAGCACGAACATCTCGGTGTCCCAGAAGGCGTGCCCGTCGTAGCCCGAGCCGGTCAGGCCCTTGGCGGGGATCGCCCGTTCCTCGGCGCGGGCGCCGGCCTGCAGCACGTGGAAGAGGGCGAAGCGCACCGCCTGCTGGATCTCCTCGTCGCCCTCCACCTCCACGTCCGAGCGGGCCCAGAACTCGTCCAGGTACGCCCGCTGCTCCTCGACCAGGCCCGACCAGCCGCCGTGCGCGGCGGCGGCCAGGGCGGCGTCCACCTGGTCGCTCATGGCGGGCAGCGAGCGGGCGCCGGACCAGCCGTGCGCGACGAGTTTCTCCACCCGCAGCTTCTGGCCCGCCTCCAGGACGGCGGCGACCGTCAGCCGGGCCAGGTCGGGGTGGCTCTCACTGCTGGTGGTGGTCCGTTCCGGGCCGGAGACGACGTGGTCGGCGGCGACGGCGACCCTGAGACCGCTGCGCCGGGTGCGGTGCACCAGCCGCAGCCGGCTGCCGGAGGCGAAGTCCTCCTCCGGCTCCAGCGGGGCCTCGAGCGCCATCGCCGCGCGCGGGTCGCCGCCCGTCTGCGGCAACTGCTCGTTGGCGACGAGTTCGGACTGGATGACCACGCGGGCCTGGCAGTCGACCGGTTCCACCTCGTAGGCCACCGCGCCGATGGAGCGCTGGGTGAGGGAGACCATGCGGGTGGCGCGCACCCGGATCCTCGTGCCGGCCGGCGAGCACCACTCGCAGGTCCGTTCCATCACGCCCCGGCGCAGGTCGAGGACGCGCTCGTGGGAGATCAGCCGGCCGTAGCGCAGGTCGAACGGCTCGTCGTCGACGAGCAGCCGCAGCACCTTGCCGTTGGTGATGTTGATGACCGTCTGCCCGGACTCGGGGTAGCCGTAGCCGGCCTCGGCGTAGGGCAGCGGGTGCACCTCGTAGACGCCGTTGAGGTAGGAGCCGGGCAGGCCGTGCGGTTCGCCCTCGTCGAGGTTGCCGCGCCAGCCGACGTGGCCGTTGGAGAGCGCGAAGACCGACTCGCTCTGGGCGAGGACGTCCAGGCTGAGTTCCGTCTCGCGCACGCTCCACGGCTCGACGGCGTACGAGCGATGGGTGATCACGCGGCGCCTCCCGGTCGGTCGAGGAGTTCGGCGAGGTCCTTGACGACCACGTCGGCGCCGTGCGCGTACAGCGCGTCGGTCTGGCCGACGCGGTCGACGCCGACGACGTGGCCGAAGTGACCGGAGCGGCCCGCGTCCATGCCGGCCAGGGCGTCCTCGAACACGGTGGCCTGCTTCGCCTCGACGCCGAGGTCGTGGGCGGCGGCGAGGAAGGTGTCCGGGGCGGGTTTCCCGGGCAGCCGGCGCTCGCGGGCGACCACGCCGTCGATCCGTACGTCGAACAGGCGCTCGGCGTCGATGGAGCGGAGCACGTCGAGGGTGTTCGCGCTGGAGGAGACGATCGCCGTCTTCAGGCCCGCGGCCCGCACCGCCTCGATGTAGCGCAGCGTTCCGTCATAGGGTTCCACACCTTCAGTACGGATTTTCTCCAGAACGAGTTCGTTCTTCCGGTTGCCGACCCCGTTGACGGTCCGCGCGTCCGGCGGATCGTCGGGGCCGCCCTCGGGCAGTTCGATGCCGCGTGAGGCGAGGAAGGTGCGCACGCCGTCGGCGCGGGGCCGGCCGTCGACGTACTCGTCGTAGTCGGCGACCGCGTCGAAGGGCCGGTAGCCGGCGCCCTCCCGCTCGCGCAGGAACGCGTCGAACGTCTCCTTCCAGGCGGCCGCGTGCACCACGGCCGTCTTGGTGACGACGCCGTCGAGGTCGAAGAGGCAGGCCAGGATTTCCGGGGGCAGACCGAGCTCTTTCATACAGGCACCCTTCCCCGCATCGCCGCGATGACGAAGTGGCGCGCGCCACATTGACCGTGGTTCCGGTCAACTTTCCGGCCAACGGTCGTCTCGGGCGCCCGGTGGCCCTGGTACGCGCGGGTGACACACTGGGCGCGTGCCGACGACCTTCGACGATCTCCTCGCCCGCGCCCGCTCGCTGACCGGCGCCGGGCGCCGCGCCGTCCTCGGCATCACGGGCAGCCCGGGCGCCGGCAAGTCCACGCTCGCCGAGCACCTGGTGCGCGCGCTCAACGGCCCGGGAGAGCCCTGGGTCGCGCACGTCCCGATGGACGGCTTCCATCTCGCCGACGCCGAACTGGAGCGGCTGGGCCGCCGGGACCGCAAGGGCGCGCCGGACACCTTCGACGCGGCGGGCTACGCGGCGCTGCTGGGCCGGCTGCGGGAGGAGTACGGCTCGGCGGAGACGGTGTACGCGCCCGGCTTCGAGCGCGACCTGGAGCAGCCCCTCGCGGGCGCCGTCCCGGTGCCGCCGTCGGCCGGGCTGGTCGTGACGGAGGGCAACTACCTGCTGCTGGACACCGGTGCGTGGGGCAGGGTGCGGCCCCGGCTGGACGAGGTGTGGTTCTGCGAGCTGGACGAGGCGGAGCGGGTGCGCCGTCTGGTCGCCCGGCACGAGGAGTTCGGCAAGGGCCACGACGAGGCGGTCGCCTGGGTGCTCGGCCCGGACCGGCGCAACGCGGACCTGGTGGCGGCGACGCGCGGGCGCGCGGACCTGGTGGTGCCTCCCACGGCCCTGCCGGAGCGGTCCCGGACCCGCTGAGCGCGGTGGCCGGCGGGCGAGCCCGTCGACCCCTCCGGCAGGGCCGGCCCGTCGCGGGTGGACCGCGGCCGCTCGCCGGCGGACTCGTCGTGGGTGAACCGGGGCCGCTCGCGGGCCGTACAGGTGGGCACGGCGGAAGGTCTGCCGGTGGGAACGGTGGGGCGGCGCGGCCCGCGGGCGGGCGCCGCGGGGCGGACGATGGCGCACGAACGGCACACGGCACCGGCTTCCGGGGCCGCCCGCACCGGCCTGGCGGTGGCGGTCCCCAGGACGCCGGGACGGCCAGGGCCCGGCGGTGCGGCGGCACGCGGGTGGGCGGGCCTGCGGCGGCAGCGGCGGTGGCTGGTCCCGTTCGCCGTGGTGCTGCTGCTGGCGCAAATGGCCGCCGCGATGGTGACGGCGGCGAGGGAACAGACCCCCACCGTCGACGAGCCGGTGTACGTGGGCACGGCTGCCGTCTACCTGCACCAGCACAGCCTCGCCTACAACCCCGAACACCCGCCGCTGGGCAAGCTGTTGATCGCGGCCGGGGTCGCCGTCGCCGATCCGCGCCTGGACGCCTCGTTCACCGGCGACCAGGGGGCGGTGGGGCGGCATCTGCTGTACGGGTCGGGCAACGACCCGTGGCGGGTGATGTTCTGGGCCCGGCTGCCGGTGATCGCTCTCACGCTGCTGTTCGGCCTGGTGGTGTTCGCGTTCGCCCGGGATCTCGCCGGCACGGCGGGCGGGCTGGTGGCGCTGGCCCTGTACGCCTTCTCCCCCGATCTGATCGCGCACGGCTCGCTGGCCACGCTGGACGTCCCGGCGGCGGGTTCCGTGCTGACCTCGGCATGGCTGCTGTGGCGGGCGCGGCGGCGGCCGGGGCTGTGCGTGCCGTCGGCGGGGGCGGCGCTGGGGGCGGCGGTGGCCATCAAGATGAACGCGCTGCCGGCGGTGCCGGTGCTGCTGGCGCTCACGGCGCTCGCGGTGTGGCCCGCGCGGCGCGGGCGGCCGCCGGGCGGGGAGCCCGGCCGGGCGGCCCGCTTCGGGGCCCCGGCCGTCGCCGCCGCGTGGGCCGCCGTCGCGGCGGGGGCCGCGGTGGCGGTCGTGTGGGCCTCCTACCTGGCCGTCGACCCGCGGCTGCGCAGGACGTACCCGGGGCCGGTGCCGACCGTGCACGGGATGCGGGCCGCGCTGGTCGGCCTGATGCCGTTCCCGGCGGCGTACCGGGACGGGATGCGGATCCAGTTCGGGCTGGAGGACCGGCCCTGGCAGGGCTTCCTGTTCGGGCACGTGTACACCGGGGCGCGCTGGTACTACCTGCCGGCCGCGCTGCTGGTGAAGACCCCGCTCGGGATGCTCGCCCTGTGGGCCGCCGGGGCAGGGGTCCTGCTCGCCGTGCGCCGGCTGCGACGGGCGGCGCCGTACGTGCTCGGGCCGCCGGCGGTGCTGCTGGCGGCCGCGATGCACTCCTCGCGCGACTTCGGCACCCGGTACGCGCTGTTCATGCCGATGTTCCTGGCCGTCGCCGCGGCCACCGCGGTGGCGCCGGGACGCGGACGGCGGGCGCTCACGGCGGCCGGGGTGCTGGTGGCCCTCGTGGCGGTCAGCTCCGTACGGACGTACCCGTTCTACCTGCCGTACTCCAACGAGGCGTTCGGCGGACCGGCGAAGACCCGGCTGCGGCTGCACGACTCCAACGTGGACTGGGGCCAGGACCTGGGCCGGCTCGCGGACCGGCTGCGCTCGCGGCACCGGGGCGAACGGGTCTGGCTGGTCTACAAGGGCAGCGGCGTGCCGTCCTTCTACGGCATCCACGCGGCGGACCCGCGCACGGTGCCGCCGCAGCGGGTGCACGGGCTGCTGGCGGTGTCGGACTCGGCCGCCGCGAAGGCGACGGGACGCCTGGCGCAGCTGATCGCGTCGAGCCGCGCGGTGGACGAGGTCGGGCACTCGATCACGCTCTACCGGCGCTGACCGCCGCGGCGGCGGACGCGCCGGGTGAACGGTTCCCGCGGGCGCGTGGGGCAGCGCGCGCCCGGCGGTCTCGGTGGGGTGCGGGCGCTCGCGCACCGGGCGGTCGCGCGTCCGGTGGCTCCCGCGGGCTCGCGGGCGGTCGGCTGCCGGCCGGACGGGCCGCGCCCGGGGGGTCTCGTCCTCGTCCTGGTCAGGCCGGGTGGCGGAACGCCTCCGCGCTCACATGCGGCATGACGCGGCCGGCCACGCGGTAGCGGCCGTTGGGGACCTGGTCGGAGCGGGCCACGCGCACCGTCAGGGGGCCCGCCCACTCATAGCCGTGACGCTCGGCGTGCCGGGCCAGGCTGTCGGTGAGCGCCTGGCCCACCCGGCTGCCGCGGCGGGTCAGTTCCTCGTGCACGGGCTCGGCGAGTTCTACGTCGTAGGCGTTGGGCACGATGACCCGGTCCTCGCTGCACACCACGGCGTTCCCGTCGCACTCGCGGTGCAGCGCGTCGAGGAGTTCGACCGGTCCACGGCCGGCGATCCGTGCCCGGAGCGCCTCCCACCGGTCCTCCAGGGCCTGTTCCAGCGCGCTGAGTGCGCTCATCGGTCACTTCTCCTCGAAGTCGTCGGGGCTGACCTGTGCCTCCTCCAGCGCCTCGCGCAGCGTGCGGCCGGTCGCGCCCTGGTCCCTGGACGCGTCCGCGCGCCCGTTCTCCAGCACCTCGTCGGTGGTGTCGGTCTTGGGCCGGTTCTCCTCGGGGACGGTCATGGTGCCTGCGCTCCTCGTCTGCCGTTGCCGTTCGCGGGGTCGTGGGGGTTCCTCTCCGGCGGCGGGTTCCCGGGCGGCGGGCGCGTATCCATCCGCGGGCGAGAAATCCGGAAGCGGAGGCCCCGTCGCCGTCCCTCCGGGGGTCGGCCGGCGGTGCGCGGGACTCCCGCTGCGCGGCCGGATCCGCTCGCACACTCCCTGGTCATGACGGTGAGTGAGCTAGGTTGATCCTCTGTGGGAGACAATGGAGGCGCCTCGGCGCCATCACCGCAGCAGGCTCGCGCCCAGGCGTCCGCGATCACCGCGGGCAGGACGGCCCCGGAGGCGGAGGCGGCCCCGGCCTCCCAGCTCAGGGAGCTCTTCGACGGGCCGCAGCTGTCTCCCGGGCAGCGCCGCATCGCCCAGTACCTGATCGACAACATCGCCGAGGCGGCCTTCCTGTCCGTCACCGAGCTCGCCGACCGCGTCGGCGTCAGCCAGCCCTCGGTGACCCGGTTCGCCGGCGCGGTCGGTTTCAGCGGCTATCCGGCACTGCGCGAGAAGCTCCAGTCCATCGCGCTCAGGACGCTCGCCGGCGGGCCGGGCACGGCCGAGGAGGACCGGGGCAACGAGCTCCAGGCGGCGGTCGACGCCGAGATCGGCAACCTGGAGAACCTGCGCCGCGACTTCGCCGATCCCGACCGCGTGATCGCCGTCGGCCGTGAACTGTCGCGGTCGGCGCCGCTGACCGTGCTCGGGCTGCGCATCTCGGTGTCGCTCGCCGAGTACTTCGCCTACGCGGCGCGGCGCGTGCACCCGGACGTGCGGCTGGTGACCCTCGGCGGCAGCGTCGCCTACGACGCGCTGCTGCAGTCCCGCGAGGCCGGCGGCACCTGGGTGCTGGCCTTCTCCATGCCCCGGCACGCGCAGGAGACCCTGACCGCGGTCCAGGTCGCGCGCGGCGCCGGCCTCAAGGTGGCCCTGATCACCGACCTGGCGCTGGGCCCGGTGGCCGACGAGGCCGACGTCACCTTCGCGACGGGAACCGGTTCGCGGCTGGTCTTCGACTCCTACGCCGCGCCCGCCGTGATGTGCGCGGCGCTGCTCCAGGCCATGGCCGACGCCGATCCCGAGCGCACCCAGGCCCGGCTGGAGGAGTACGAACAGATCGCCGACCGCCACCACTTCTTCCTCAAGGACTGATCGTTTCCGCGCGCCCCGGCTCATCGGTCGGAACGTACACGGATCAGCCCGCCCAAAGCCGTCATGAATGTTTTCATACGTCTTGCCAAGCGGATGGCATATATAAATACTGCTCACGGATCGCGGTCGGCCCGCTCCGGGCACGTTCCGCACTTCTCCCGTCACCACCCGCATCCGCCCCAGAAAGCCGACGGCCCGCCATGCGCACTCCTTCCCTCCGCCGCATGCGCCGCCGACCGCAGGGGCTCCTGTACGGGCCGCCCGCGCCGCCGTCTCCCCTCCGGGGCGGCGCACGGGGCGTCCGGTCGGGCCTCGCCTGCGCGAGCCCCGCGGCGGCCCCGGTCATCCCCCGGGGCCGCCCCCACCTCGTCGGACCTCGCGCCTCGACGCCGCACCACCGGAAGCGATGATCATGCCTGTGACGACCACACGCGTCAGCCCGGACTGGCCCTGCCAGGTGAAGACCCCCGGCAGCTACGACTGGGAGCGCTCGGCGGCCCGGTGGCTGCGCGAGCTGGTGCCCGCGCGCTACGGCAGCTACCCCGCGCTGGTGCGCCACCCGGTGCTGCTCGCCCGGCACGCGCAGATCCAGGTGCAGCAGGAGATCCGGGTGGCGCGCACCGCCCTGCAGACGGCACGCGCCGACCTGCCCCGCCTCGGCCTGCACGAGTCCGTCATCGAGCACACCATCAAGCTGTACGCCGCGGAACTCCTGCAGCTGCAGCACATCGCCCGCAGTGTCCGGGCGGTGACCGAGGCGCTGGTGGAGCGCGGCGGACGCTGATCCGCCCGGCCCGCCGCGCCACCCGCCCCGGCCCGAGCGGCGGGCCGGACACGGCCCCCTCCGGATCCGGGGGGAGGAGCCCGCGATCGGACCGGCCCACGTGTGCGATGCTCATCGCGTGAGCAGTGAACCCGCCTTCCGCCCGAAGTCCGGCGCCGCCCCTGGGACGGCGGCGCATAAGGTGGTGGCCGGCCCGGGAGCCGAACCGGACCGGTCGCGGGAGGCGGCGGCCTCCGCCGTGGTGGAACGGGCCGAGGGAGCGCTGATGGCGCTGACCGGCCGCTCCCCGGAGGCCGCGCACGAGGAGCTGCTCCGGCGGGCCGAGGCCGCGGGGCGCACGCTGGTCGAGGAGTGCCGGATCACACTCGGCGCCCTGGTGCCCGCGCCGGGCCGCGCCGCCGACGAGGCGGTGCCGCCGCCGGCCGTGGTCCGCGCGCCCGGCGCGCCGGGCCCGGGCCGGGACGGGGACCGGACCGCCCTCGCACAGGCGCCTGCCGCCCAGGCGGCGTCGGCCACCGGGGCGGCGGCGCCCTCCGGTGCGGCACCGGCCGACGCCTCGTCGCGGGGCGACGCGGTGGCGGCCGGAGCCGCGCGCGCCGCCGCCGGGCAAAGGGGCAGCGCGGCGACCGGGAGCGCAGCCGTGGGGAGCACGCCGGCCGGGAGCACGTCCGCCGGCACGTCGCCGGCCGCCCCGTCGCTCGACACGGCGTCGCCCGGCAGCGTCTCGGCCGGCGGCGCGTCGGCCGGGGCCCCGGACGGCGCCGCGAGCGCGGTCCAGGCGCTGTTCGACGCGCTGCCCGGAGCGGTGCTGCTGCTCAGCCCGCTGCGCTCGCCCACCGGCGAGGTCGAGGACTACCGCATCGACGCCGCCACGCCGCAGGCCGTGGGCGCGGCCGGCCTCAGCGGACGCGAACTGGTCGGGCGGCGGATCCTTCAGTGCCGGCCGGAGGTCGCCGAGGAAGGGCTGTGGCGGGGCTGGCTCCGCACCCTGGACACCGGGGAGCCGTACACTCAGGCGCCGTCCCCGCGGGGGGAGTCCGCGGACGGGGCTCAGGAGCCGGCCGCGTACTCGGTGCGGGCCGCCCGCCAGGACGGCCGGCTGGTCGTCAGCTGGCCGCGGCCGGAGGCTCCGGGCCGGCAGGAGCAGCTCCTGGCGGACGTGCAGAGGCTCGGCCATCTCGGCTGGGCCACCTGGGACCTGGTCACCGGCGAGGCCGCCTGGTCCTCCCAGGTGTACGCCCTGTACGGCCGCGATCCCGCCGAGGGCCCGGTCCCGCTGGAGGAGCTGGCGCACCTCGCGGTCGCCGAGGACCGTCCGGTGCTCGCCCGCGCCGTACGCCAGATCGTCACCGGCGGCAAGGAGTTCGACGTGCCGTTCCGGATCAGGACGGCGGACGGGGAACGGCATCTGCGGGCCGTCGCCGAGGCCGCCCTGGACACCGGGGGCCGGCCGGTCCAGGTCCACGGCTTCGTGCAGGACCTCACCGCGCAGCGCAGCGCGGAGCTGGCCCTGCTGGAGAGCGAACAGGCCATGCTGGCGCAGCACGGGATACTCCAGGCCGAGCGGATGCTCGCGGGCCGGCTCCAGCACGCGCTGCTGCCGCTGCCGCGCCGGCCCCTGCGGCTGGCCGGGCTGCGGGTGGACCTCGCCTACCTGCCGGCCCAGTCGGGGATCCACGTCGGCGGCGACTGGTTCAGTGCGATCGAACTGCCCGACGGGGAAGCGCTGTTCGTGGTGGGCGACGTCGCCGGGCACGGCATCGACGCGGTGGCCACGATGGCCCAGCTCCGCTTCACCGCCAAGGGCATGATCTTCACGGGCTCGTCGCTGACCGGCGCCCTCTCCCGGCTGAACACGCTGCTGCTGCACTCCCGCGACACCAAGAGCACGGCCACCCTCGTGCTGGCGCGCTACCGGCCGGACCAGCGCCGACTGCTGTGGGCGCAGGCCGGTCACCTGCCGCCGCTGCTGCTGCGCGCGGGCGAGGCCCGCTACCTCGACCGTCCGCGCGGCGTGCTCCTGGGCGCCACCGACACACCCGTCTTCGAGGAGGCCGAGTGCGTCCTGGAGCCGGGCGACCGGCTGCTGCTCTTCACCGACGGCCTGGTGGAGCGTCCCGGAGAGCCCATACAGGTGGGCCTGGAACGCCTTTCCCGGGCCACCGCGACCCACCGCTCGGACGCCCCCGGCTCCCTCGGACCGCTGCTGGGCGCGATGCTGGAGGGCGAGCGTCGCGACGACGTCTGCGTCCTGGACATCCGGGTCCCGGCGGAACCGGCGTAGCGGGACCCGCGGGGCCGGGCCGGCGGGTCCCGCTACGCCGGCCCGGTCGCCGGAGTGCCGGCGCCCGGCACGCGGGAGGTGGCGCGGCCGCACACGTGTGTCCGGCCGGCGGGCGGCTCAGTCGGCCGGGTGGCCCGGTGAGATCCGGAGGGCGTCCGCCAGGCGCAGGGTCGGCTCGCCCGGGGCGCCGGCGCCTCCCCAGTCGGCCGGGTCGAGCAGGAAGCCCACGTGGTCGCCGCCGTCGGTGCGCGAGACGATCCGGCCGACGAACCAGGCCGCGGCGTCGTCGAGGACGACGGCCCCGCCGCCCCGGTCCGAGCAGCGGACGTGCGCGAACTTGTCCACTCCCTCGTCGCCCGTGCTGCCGCCGAACAGCTCGGCGAGCGCGTGCTGCCGCCGGGTCAGCAGGTGCACGGCCAGCCGGTCGGCCCGCTCGGCCACCCGGAAGGTCCGGTTCTCCTTGGACAGCCACACCACGAACCGCAGCGGACTGATGGAACACTGCGAGGCGAACCCGACCAGGCAGCCGGCCCGGTCCCCGCCCGCCGCGGCGGTCACCACGCACATGTCGGGGTCCAGCCGGTCGATGAACACGTTGCCGCCCGTCATGCCCTGCCCTCCGTTCCCGCGCGTCTCCACGCCCGTGTGCCGCGCCGTCCGCCGGGGGCGCCCGGCATCACCGGCTCAGCGCGTCCCGTCCGCGTCTGCCCCTCCGGCGCTCCGCCAACCCCCGCCGCCGTGGCTCCAGGACGTGTCCGGCGCCCCGCGGCCCTGCCCTCAGTGCGCGACGGCGAGGAAGCGGTGCAGGGATGCCTTCAGGGCGGCGACGAAAGCGTCCTGGTCGGACGCTTCGAGGGCGTCCAGCGAGAGGTACGGGTTGAGGTCCTCCAGCTCGACCAGCAGGAGTTCGCCGCTCGGCGCGCGGCAGGCGTCGACCCGTTGGATGCCGTGGCGGAGGGTGTTCCACTCGATGAAGTGCCGGGCGAACTCCAGGTCGCTCGCGCTCGGCCGGTACGGCCGCAGCTCCCAGCGCCGCCCGGGATCGGGGGTGTAGAGGGCGTACTGGAAGTCGTGGTCGACGAAGCAGAAGGAGATCTCGTGGACGAAGTCGACGTGCGGCTGGACGAGGACGGTGCCGTCCGCCAGGCCGGGGAGGGCGTCGGCGGGGACGGTGCGCAGCCCTATGGAGTCGGCGCCCAGCTTCGGTTTGACCACGTACCGGTCGGCCGCGGGCAGCAGGTGCAGGTCCTCTGGGCGGTCGACCGTGGGGATGACCGGGTGACCGGTGGCGGACAGGTCGAGGAGGTACTGCTTGCCCGCCATGTCCGCCCGGCCGTCGAGCGGGTTGTAGACGAGGGTTCCGGCGGCCAGCGCGCGGGCGCGGAAGTCGTCGTAGGCCTCCTGGTGCCCGAGGACGGGCCCGCTGTTGCGGACGACGACGGCGTCGAAGGCGGCCATCAGGGCGGCGGCGTCCCGCGGATGCGCGAGGGCCAGGTCGAAGTCCTCGCGCAGGCGGGCGGTCAGCCGGATGTCCTCGTCGCAGTAGCGGCGCCCGCGCGCCGGATACGCCAGGTCGGTGACGTAGAGGAGGCGGGGGCGTGCGGACGGCATGGCGGGCTCCTGGGGGTTCGGCGCGCGGTGCGGGAGAGGCGGAGAAAGGTTACTTCGGCCGCCGGTCGGGGCCGTGCGGGGCGCGGCGCCCCCGCCCTCACTGCACTGAGTGCCGCCCCGCGCCGCCCGGGAGCCCTGCCCCCGCCCTCGCCCCTGCCGCTCCCCCGGGCCTCGAGCCCGCAATTGGCGGTACGCAGTACCTTTACCTACGGCACTCAGTGCCATACTCTGTGGGCCGTGCACGGCGGCACCGCCGACCGGGCACGGGCGTGCGCGGGCTTCGCCGGGCACGCGGGATGGGGATTCCGGCCGAGCGCAGGGAGTTGACCAGCGTGTACCACCACTCAGGGAACGCCGTTCATCCGGTGGCCGGCTCCGCCACCGGCCTCCTGGAGCCCGCGGGCCGCGACGCGGAGGCCCTGTGCTTCCAGCGCTGCGCCTGGTGCGGCACCGCGATGTACCACCGGTTGCTGTGCCCGGTGTGCCGGGGCAGCGAGCTGCGGACCGAGCGCAGCGAGGGCGTCGGCACGGTCCGCCACTCCACGGTCGTGCACCGCAACACCCCCGCCGCGCGCAACGTGTCGCTGATAGAGATGAACGAGGGGTTCGTCGTGCGGGGCCGGGTCATGGGCCCGCCCATCGGCATCCACGGCGGCGACCGGGTGCGGCTGTCCACCGCGAAGGACCCGGTGCGGGGCGAGCCGGTCTTCCAGCTGCTGGACGAGTACCGCGCCTGGACCTGACGGGATCGTCAATCCACCGCCGTGACCGGCGAGTCGGCCCGCTCCCGGGACCGCTGCCCGCCGAGGGTCCCGGCCGGCGCGCGGCGCCCGACGGGACCGGCGGCGAGGGCGAGGAACGTCAGCACCGCGCAGACCGCGAACGCCGTCCCGGGCCAGGCCAGCAGCGCCGGGTACGGGCCGGAGTGGACGGAGGCGTCCTCCACACCGCTCAGCCGCGGCACCAGCCGCCCGGCGGTGACGAGCGCCCACAGGGCGAGCGCGACCCGGCTGAGCGCTCGCCGCCGCCGGGGGCCGTGGGCGAGCCGGATCATGGCGGGCACGCACCAGATCCAGTGGTGGCTCCACGAGATGGGGCACACCAGCAGCCCGTACAACTGCACGGCGACCAGGACGCCGAGCCGGTCGCCCTGCCGTACCGCGACCAGCAGGGCCCACACCGCCGCGAGGGTCACCAGCGCCAGCGCCGCCCACCAGACGGGGGAGGCACCGGTCTGCGGGCCGAGCAGTCTGGTGAGCGCTCCGCGCAGGGACTGGTTGCGCACCGTCCACACCGGGCCGACCCGGCTCGTGTCCGTGACGAGTGACGTCCAGTAGCGCCACGACTGGCCCGGGGAGACGCACCAGGCCAGCGCCGTGACCGCCGCGCCGGTGACGGCCGCCCACGCCGCCGCCCGCCACTGCCGGGTCGCCAGCAGGTACAGCCCGCCGACGGCCGGGGTCAGCTTCACCGACGCGGCGATCCCCACGGCCGCGCCCCGCCCCACCGCCGTACGGCACAGGGCAAGGCCACCGACGACGACGGCGCCGAGGAGCAGGTTGATCTGCCCTTGGTCGAGCGTGTGACGTACGGGTTCCAGCCACAGTCCGGCGGCGGCCCACAGCAGGGCGCGGTCGCGGATCCGGCCGCCGGCCGGCGGGGACAGCAGCCGCAGGGAGCCGGCGGTGACGACGAGCAGGGCCGCGACGGAGGCGCCCCGCCACAGCACCAGCACCACGTCCCAGGGCAGGTACGCCAGCGGGACGAACAGCAGGGCGGCGAACGGCGGGTAGGTGAAGGGCAGTACGGGGATGGGCGGCCCGGTGTGCACCGCGAAGTCGTACAGGCCGCCCGAGAACAGGTGCGGCGCGGCGCCCCGGTAGACGCTGAGGTCCAACGGCTGGGACGGACGGGTGAGGGCGGTCAGCACGTACAGCGCCACGGAGCCGGCCAGGCACCAGCCGGCCCGTCCGGTGAGCCATCGCCCGACCGCCAGGCTCCGGGCCCGGATCCCCTCCACTGCGCACCAGCTCCGTCACCTCGACGGCGCCGCACCGGTTCCCCGGGCGGCGCCGGACCGTCGTCCCGTGCCCGGCCCGGGGACCGTCGACGACGCCCGCCCGTCCGCGGCGCCCCGCAGCCTAGCGGTGCGTCCCGGGCCCGATCCGCCGCCACGCGGAGGCCCGGGCGAAAGGCGAGATCCCGTCGCCGGCGTCGCCGTCGCGCCCGGTACCGGAGGTCTGACAGTCAGCCCGTCTGACCATCTGCCCGTCAGCCTTCCCGCCCGTCCGACCATCGGCCAGTCAGCTCGTCAGCCCATCAGCCCATCAGCCAGTCCGTCCATCGGTCAGTCGGTCAGTCGGTCAGTCGGTCAGTCGGTCAGTCGGTCAGTCGGTCAGTCGGTCAGGGTGATTCTGATGCCTACGGTCCCCCGCTCACCCCGGCGCAGCCGGCTGCCGAGGAGGGTGAGACGGCCGACGAGACCGTACTCGCGGGAGATCAGACCGCGGTAGCGGGCGGTGGTGGCCGCGTCGCAGATCTCGGCCGTGGCCGGAACCTGTTCGCCGGTCGGGTTGCCGCGCAAGTCGCAGGGGCCGACGAGGACGTCGGCGCGGTGGCGGATGCGCTTGACCTTCCAGGAGTCCGCGGCCGTCCACACGCCGAGCGCGGCGCCGTCCCGGACCACCCACACCGGGGTGGCGACGGGTGTGCCGTCGCGGCGGTGGCTGGTGAGCAGCAGGTACTTGCCGGCGGCGAGCCGCTCCAGCGGGCTGCGTCCGGTGCTCATCGGACCGCCTCCGCCATACGCCGTACCGCCTCGGTGAGCAGTTCCGGCGAGGTCCCCAGGTTCAGGCGCACATGCCCCGTGCCGCCCGAGCCGAACGGGAGCCCGGAGTTGAGGGCCACCCGACCGCGGTCGAGGAAGGCCGCGGCGGGGTCGTCACCGAGACCGAGGGCACGGCAGTCCAGCCAGGCGAGATACGTGGCCTGACCGGGGCGGTAGCGGATGAGGGGCAGCCGCTCGGCGAGGAGTGCGGCGAGCAGCCGTCGGTTGTCGTCGAGGCCGGCCAGCAGCGCGTCCAGCCACGGGGCGCCGTCGCGCAGCGCCGCGGTGTGGGCGATGACGCCGAGGTGGCTCGCGCCGTGCCCGACCTCCTCGGGCAGCCGGGCGAGGTCATCGGCGGCGTCGGGGCCGGCGACGGCGAGGGCGGCCTTGAGGCCGGGCAGGTTCCAGCCCTTGCTCGCCGACATCAGCGACAGGCCCCGCTCCCCGCCCGGCACGCTCAGGTACGGCACGAAGCCGGCGCCGGCGGCCAGTGCCGCGGCAGGCGGCGTCCGCCCTTCGAGGAGCGGCGTCCGGTGCGTGCTCTCGGTGCGCCGGCCGGAAGTCCTCGTACTGGACGTACTCGGGCTTTCGGCCGGTGCGGCGAGAGGGCGTGCCGGGCGTCGCGACTGGGCGGACGTCGCCTGTTGCGGCAGTAGCAGCGGCGCGTGGATCTCGTCGGCGACGACGCGTACGCCATGGCGGTCGGCGAGCGCGGCCACGGCGGCGAGTTCGGCGGCGGTGTGCACGGTGCCCGTCGGGTTCTGCGGGCTGCACAGCAGGTAGGCGGCGCGTCCGCCGTCCGCGACGGCCCGCCGGAACGCCTCTTCGAGGACCCCGAGGTCCAGGCGCAGGTCCGCGCCGAGCGGCGCCCGCACCACCCGCCGGTCCATGTGCGTGACGAACTGGAAGAACGGCGGGTACACCGGCGGGTTGACGATCACCGGGTCGCCGGGTCCGGTCACCAGCTTCAGCATCTCCACGACGCCCAGCATCACGTCGGGCACGATGGCGGTGCGCTCCACCGCGAGGGCGTCCCAGCCCCACCGCTCGGCCGCGAAGGCGGCGAGCGCCTCGGCGTAGGCGGTGCCGGCCGGGTAGCCGGTGTCGCCGAGCGCGAGGGCGTCGGTGACCGCCCGGACCACGGGCTCGGCCTGGGGCACGTCCATCTCGGCCACCCACAGCGGCAGTACGTCGGCGGGGTGGGTGCGCCACTTCATGCTGGTGCGGCGGCGGAGGTCGTCGGGGCTGAGGAGGCGCAGCGGATTCGGTTCACCGGACGAGTCGTTCGGGATCCTGTTCATGCGCACAAGATAGGGGCGCGGCCCGTGGTTCCGAACGACGCCGGCGGTGCGCGGCGGGCGCCGCCGCGGTCCGGGCCCCTCGCGGCCCCGCGCGGGACGTGGTCGCGGGACTGAACACGGGTGCCGCGGGCCGCGTATGGAGGGGGGCGCGCCCGGTCGGCGGAGCGCGTCGCGGCGTCGGGAACGGCGTCCGGTGGCCGGGAGCGGGTGTCCAGTGTTCAGGTGCGGGTGCGCGGTGGTCGGGAGCCAGATATGAGGCACGTACGACGACGGGTCGTCCGGCGGGTGGTGCGGCTGACGGCCGTCGCGGGGCTTCTCGCCGGCACGGCGATGGTCGCGCAGGCGGCGATGGCCGGTGAGTCGTCCGGGACGCCGGCCGTGCCGCGCGGCTCCGTGCGCGTGTCCGCAGCGCCGGCCCCGGCGGCGGGCGCCGGCCTGGTGGCGCGGCTCGGCACGGCGCGTACGGCGGGCAGCTGGATCGGCTCCGACGGACGGACGGTCGTCGCCGTGACGGACGAGCGGGCGGCGGCCGAGGTGCGTCGGGCGGGGGCCGAGGCACGGCTCGTGCGGCACAGCATGAACGAGCTGAGATCGGCCGCGGCGACCCTGCGCGCGGCGCCCCGGGTGGCGGGCACGGCATGGGTCATGGACTACCGGACGAACCGGGTGACCGTGGAGGCCGACAGCACCGTCTCCCGGGCCGGCTGGGCCCGGATGAGCCGGGTGGCGGACGGCATCGGCTCGTTCGTGCGCATGGAGCGCGCCAAGGGCGAGTTCACCACGCGGCTCAACGGGGCGCAGCCCATCCTGTCGGCCGGCGGGCGCTGCTCGGCCGGTTTCAACGTGACCGACGGGCGCGGCGACTTCATCCTCACCGCCGGTCACTGCGGGCCCACCGGATCGACCTGGTTCGCGGACGGGCAGGGCGACCGGCAGCTCGGCAGCACGGTCGCCGGGTCCTTCCCCGGTGACGACTTCTCGCTCGTCGAGTACGCCTCCGGCCGTGCCGGGCAGGGCGCGGATGTGGTGGCGATCGGCGGGGGCAACGGTGTGCGGATCACGGGGGCGGGCGACGCGGCGGTGGGGCAGCGGGTGTTCCGCAGCGGCAGTACGAGCGGGCTGCACGACGGGGAGGTGACCGGGCTGGACGCGACCGTGAACTATCCCGAGGGCACCGTCACCGGCCTGATCCAGACCACGGTGTGCGCCGAGCCGGGCGACAGCGGCGGCCCGCTGTTCTCGGAGGGGATCGCCCTGGGGGTGACCTCGGGCGGCAGCGGCGACTGCACGACGGGCGGTACGACCTTCTTCCAGCCGGTGACCAGGGCGATGGCCGCGCTGGGGGTGCGGCTGATCGTCTCGGCTTCGGGACAGGGCGCGGGCGGTGGCACGGCTCCCTCCGGCGGAGCGACCGCGTCGTCCTCGTCGGCCCCGGCCCCGCACAGCGCTCCCGCACGGGGCGCCGTCTCCCCCGGCTCGTCGGCGCCGGTCACGGGCGGCACGACCGGGGACACACTGGTGGCCCGGCTGACCGACCCGCGCGCCGTCGGCCCGGGGCTGCTGGTGCTGGCGGGCAGCCTGATCACGCTGGTGGCGGCGCGGTGGATCCGCTCGGAGCGCGACCGCAAGGAGTACCGGCGTCACTACTCGGCGAGCTGGGGCTGACCGGACCCCGCTCGCACGGGACGGCGGGAGCCGAGGACGGCGAGGCCGAGGAGGGGCAGGGCCAGGGGCCGGCGAGGCCGGCGGCGGCGAGAGCCCGGCCGGCGGGCCAGGTCGGTACGGAGAGGCGAGGGCCCGGGAGGTCGGAAGGGCACCCGTTCGCAAAGGGGTGCCCCCGGACGGACGTCCGATGCCTGGAGCCGGAGGCGGGTCAGGCCGCGCGGTCCGAGTGCGGAGCGGCCTGGGCCCACTCCAGGACGAGGCGCTGGTACACCTCGCGCTGCTCGGTGGTCAGTGTCCCGCCCGACCGGCGCCACAGCGCACGGATCTCCTCGTTGACCTCCGCGGCCGATCGCTCGGAGGCGGTTTCAACAGTGGTGGACATGCTGTGAAGCATATGCCGGTCGACGTGAAGACGCTGTGAGTAAGTGCGACCGATACGGACATTCCGGACCGTGTCCCTCATCACGTCGACCCGGCCCAACCCGCCCTCGCCCGGCTCACGTTCCCGGTTTGCGGCCGTACACGTAGACGTCGTCACCCTTCTTCAGCAGCGACCAGTACTTCTTGGCGTCCTTGGCGGTCATGTTGACGCAGCCGTGGGAGCCCGGCGGGTTCCACATGCTCACGCCGACCGAGTGGAAGGCCTGCCCGCCGTCGAAGAACTGGCTGTACGGCATGGCCACGTCGTAGAGGGTCGAGACGTGGTGGAGGTCACGCCAGTAGACCTTCTTCAGCCCGGTGCGGGTCTCGTAGCCGTCGCGTCCGGTGCGCACGGGCACCGGCCCGTACACGAGCTTCTTGCCGTCCTGGATCCAGCTGAGCTGGAGCGTGAGGTCGACGCAGGCGATGCGGCCCTTGTTCGTCGGGCACTTGCCGGCCTTGTTCGGGTTCTTCCCGACGGCCTTCTGCTTGTTCATGAGATCCATCACGCCCCAGGTGACGGGACCGGCGTAGCCGATGGCGGGCGTGATGCCGTGCTTGTTCTGGAAGGCCCGGATCGCCGAGCAGTCGGCGGCCGACTGCCGTCCGTCGACCGGGCGGCCGAGGAACTTCTCCACCTGCTTCTGGTAGGGGCCCTTGCTCGTCGTGCAGCTCGCCGCCTGCGCCGGCGCGGCGCCGAGCGCGAGTGTGAGCGGCGCCACCAGCGAGGTGACGCCGAGTACGACGGCTCCCCGTCTGCCTATCTGCCTCATGGGCGGCTGTCCTTCCCCCTCGACCGGGTTCGTGTGTCTGCGTTCTCGGACACGTAGACAGCTGCCGGGGGGCCGTGGTTGTGAGCCGCCTCGGGTCGAGACGAAACGGTGACATTCGGGCGCGCCGGGCGGGGACGGTCGCGGTCGGGGCGCCCGGCCGTCGGCGGCGGCGGATAACGTGCGCCGCATGTCCGCGTTCATACAGCAACTTCCCGCGCTCCTCGGTGTCGTGATCGGCGCGCTCGGTTCCTACATGGCGGTCGTGCGCAGCGACCGGGCCCGGTTCCGCAGGGAGCGGACGACCCGTTGGGAGGAGCGCCGGCTCGCCGTGTACACCGAGTACGCGCGCACGCTCAAGCAGTCGGTCACACTGACCTACCGGGTGGCCTCGCACCTCGGCAACGATCCGCATCCGCATCCCCTGCCCCTCGACGAGGCCGAGCCGCTGCTGACGGAAGCCGCGCTCGCCCGGGACCCTTCGGGCGAGGCGCTGCTCATGCTGGGCAGCCCCCAGGTCGTGGAGAGGGCCAGGGCGTGGGTCGTCGTGGCGATGGAGATGGAGCGGTTCCTGCGCGACGGACGGCGTGAACCGGAGGCCTGGCAGGCGTTGTTGCAGCGACAGCGGGCCGCGCGCGAGGGCTACTACGCCGCCGTGCGGGAGGACTTGGCGCTGCCTCCGGGCCACCCGGCCCGATGGCCCCTGCCCGGCACACAGCTGCCGTCGGCCGGCCGGGGGTAGCCGGCCGAGCGGGCCGCCGCTCGACGCGGCGAGCGGCGGTCTTCACCGGCCCGCAGCCCGTCGTCGCCCGCCGAGGGCCCGTGGGGGCCGGTCGCCGAGGGTTCGTCCCCCTCCGCCGAGGGCCTGTCGCCTGTCGCCGTCGTCGAGGTCAGGGCCCACGAGCGGTCTTCAACCGTCGCGTGCGGCCCGGCCGGGCCGGGCCGCACGCGGCCGGCGGGACTCAGTGCCCGCGGGCGATCCACTCCTGGAGGTGGGGGGCCTCGTCGCCGATGGTGGTGCTGTCGCCGTGCCCGGTGAGGACCTTCGTCTCGGGCGGCAGCGTCAACAGGCGGTCGCGGATCGAGTCGACGATCGTCGGGAAGTGGGAGTAGGAGCGGCCGGTGGCGCCGGGCCCGCCCTGGAAGAGGGTGTCGCCGGTGAAGACGACGCCGAGTCCGGGGTCGTGCAGGCAGACGGCGCCCGGGGCGTGGCCGGGGGTGTGCAGAACGGTCAGGTCGGCGCCCGCGGCCTCGATCACCTGCCCGTCGGCGAGGTGCTCGTCGGGCTCCCGGTCCGGGTGGGTCATCCGCCACAGCGGCAGGTCGTCGGGGTGCAGCCAGATCTTCGCGCCGGTGCGCTCGGCGAGGGCGGGGGCGGCGTTGACATGGTCGTCGTGGGCGTGCGTGCACACGATCGCGGTCAGCCGGCGGTCCCCCACCGCCTCCGCGATGGCCTCGGCGTCGTGGGCGGCGTCGATGACGACGGCCTCGTGGTCGTCGCCGACGATCCACACGTTGTTGTCGACGTCCCAGGAACCTCCGTCGAGGGTGAACTTCCCCGAGGTGACCAGGTGTTCGATCCGGGCGGCCATCACAGCACCACCACCGAGCGCAGCACGTCGCCGTGGTGCATCCGCTCGAACGCCTTCTCCACCTCGTCCAGTCGGATGGTCTCGGTGACGAACTGGTCCAGCGGCAGGCGGCCCTGGAGGTGGAGGTCGATGAGCATCGGGAAGTCGCGGGAGGGCAGGCAGTCTCCGTACCAGCTGGACTTGAGGGAGCCGCCGCGGCCGAAGACGTCCAGCAGCGGCAGTTCGAGCCGCATCTCCGGCGTCGGCACGCCGACCAGGACGACCGTGCCGGCCAGGTCGCGGGCGTAGAAGGCCTGTCGGTACGTCTCCGGGCGGCCGACCGCCTCGATGACGACGTCGGCGCCGAAGCCGCCGGTCAGTTCGCGGATCGCCTCGACGGGGTCGGTGTCCTTGGAGTTGACGGTGTGGGTGGCGCCCATGGTGCGGGCGGTCTCCAGTTTGCGGTCGTCGATGTCGACGGCGATGACCTTGGCCGCGCCCGCCAGGTGGGCACCGGCGATCGCGGCGTCCCCGACGCCGCCGCAGCCGATGACGGCGACCGAGTCGCCGCGGCCCACGCCGCCGGTGTTGATCGCGGCGCCGATGCCGGCCATCACACCGCAGCCGAGCAGTCCGGCCACGGCCGGGGAGACGGCCGGGTCGACCTTGGTGCACTGGCCGGCCGCGACGAGCGTCTTCTCGGCGAACGCGCCGATGCCGAGCGCCGGGGACAGCTCGGTGCCGTCGGTGAGGGTCATCCTCTGCTTCGCGTTGTGGGTGTCGAAGCAGTACCAGGGGCGGCCGCGCAGACAGGCGCGGCATGTGCCGCACACCGCACGCCAGTTGAGGATCACGAAGTCGCCGGGCGCGACGTCGGTGACGCCGTCGCCGACCGACTCCACGACGCCGGCCGCCTCGTGGCCGAGGAGGAAGGGGAACTCGTCGTTGATGCCGCCCTGCTTGTAGTGCAGGTCGGTGTGGCAGACGCCGCAGGCCTGGACCCGCACCACGGCCTCGCCGGGCCCGGGGTCCGGCACGACGATCGTCTCGACCCGTACGGGTTCGTTCTTCCCGGGTGCGATCACGCCGCGCACTTCCTGCGCCATGATGGTGGTCCCTTCCGTCGACCGGTGTTCGTCCCCTCGACCCTACGCGCCGGTGATCGCTGACGGCACGAGACCCGGCCGAGGTCGCCCTCCCGCGCCCGCGGCCGGGCTTGCCGAGCCCGGCGGGGCGGAGGACGCTCGAAGTGAGGCCCGTCGCGGCCGCTCCCGTCCGGGCCGCGGCCCTCGCCGGAGGTCACCATGGCAAGCCACGCATCCGACACCTTGCGCCGCGGTGTCGAGGAGCACACGGCGTCCACCCTGGGCTCGCTCCACACCGACGACGCTCAGGTGCGCGTCGTGGACCGCGACGCCCGGCCGACCCGGTCCGAGGTCCCGCGGGGGCGGGACGAGACCATGATCCAGGCATGGGACGCATAGGGAGGCGGACCGCGCGATTCCAGGTCAGCTCCCGGCTGACCTGGTCCTTCTCGGCCCACGTGGGCCTGGGCCGGTCCCGCTCGATCGTTCCGGGGCCGTCCCGGCCGGTCCCGGCGGCCGGCCGGTCGGTGACCGCCGTGCTGGTCCGATCGCTGCTGCGGGCGGCCCGGCCCCGCCTCGCAGCCCGGTGCGCGCGGCGCGCCCGCCGCCGCTGAGCCGTGCCGACGCCCGCCGAGAACCCGGGGGCCCGCTCCGGCGGGCAGGCCTTAAGCTGGGGCGGGACCGTGACTGGCGCTGAGGTGGAGCACCACCGGGGAGCGGTCCACACCGAGTCACAGCCGCGCGCCTGGGCGATCCGTCGAACGCTCAGGAGTGGACCATGTCCCAGGCACGTCTCATGGACGGCACCGCGCTCGCCCGCCGCATCGTGGAGCGGACCGCGCTGCGGGCCGCCGAACTCACCGACCGCACCGGCGCCGCGCCCTGCCTGGCCACGGTGCTGGTCGGCGCGGACCCGGCCTCCGTCACCTATGTGCGCATGAAGCAGAACCGGTGCCGCAAGGCCGGCATCGTCTCCCGCCATGTGGAGCTGCCCGCCGAGACCGGTACCGAGGAACTGGTCGGCACACTGCGCTCGCTCTCGCAGGACCCGGCCGTGCACGGCATCCTGCTGCAGCACCCGGTGGGCGAACACATCGACGAGCGGGCCGCGTTCGAGGCGATCGCGCCCGAGAAGGACGTCGACGGCGTCACCTTCGCCTCCTTCGCGACGATGAGCTTCGGCGGGCCGGGCTTCGTCTCCTGCACGCCCGGCGGCATCCTGCGCCTGCTGGACGCCTACGACGTCGACCTCGCCGGCAAGCGGGCCGTCGTGGTCGGGCGCAGCGCGATCCTGGGCAAGCCGGTGGGCATGCTGCTGCTCGGCCGCGACGCCACGGTGACCTACTGCCACTCGCGGACCCGGGACCTGTCGGCCGTGGTCCGGGAGGCCGACGTCGTGGTCGCCGCCGTGGGCCGGCCGCGGCTCATCAAGGGCGAGGACGTCAAGCCGGGCGCGGTGGTGATCGACGCCGGCTACAACGCGGGCAACGTCGGCGACGTGGACTTCGACTCGGCGGCGGAGCGGGCATCGCTGATCACGCCGGTGCCGGGCGGTGTCGGCCCCATGACCATCGCCACGCTGCTGGAGCAGACCGTGGACGCCGCGGCCCGGCAGCTCGGCGTCTGACCGGCGCGACCGAGCAACGTATTCCATGACGTCCCCGCCGCCGGCACCGTGCCGGGGCCGGCGGCGGGTCCGGTCGCGCGCGGGGCCGCCGCCGCGCGCTCGCCCGCGCACCCGGTGCTTGCGCCCGGAGCGCAGGGTGTCGGCGAGCGGCGACTCCTCGTAGGGTCAGCCGGGCGCCGTGGTGGGGTGACGGCGCCGACATCCCACGGGTCGTTCACGGGCGGCGGGGCGCGCCGCCCGCATACTGGCCGACGTGCGCGTTGCGATCATGACGGCGGGATCCCGGGGTGACGTGGCCCCCTTCACCGGGCTCGGGCACGGCCTGGCCCGTGCGGGCCACGAGGTCACGCTCGTCACCCACGGGTGCTTCGAGCCGCTGGTCGAGGGCTCGGGTCTCGGCTTCCATCCGCTGCCGGTGGACCCACGGGCCGAGCTGGACTCCTCGCGCGGCCGGGGCCTGCACCGCAGCGCCACCAGCGCGGGGAAGATGGTGCGGGCCGTCGGGCTGGCGCGGGCGGCCGTCGCGCGGATGACCGACGACCTGGTCGCGGCGGCCGAGAAGAGCGACGTCCTGCTGCTGTCCGGGTCCCTCGGCCCGGTCGGGCACGCCATCGCCGAGGCGCTGGGCAAGCCCAGCATGGGCACCCACTTGCAACCCCTCTCGCCCACCGGGGAGTTCGCTCCCCCGCTGCTCGGCGGCGGCCAGTGGGGGACGGCGGCGAACCGGCTGGCCGGGCACGGCGTGAACCTGGCCGTGGAACGGGTCTTCTCGGCGGCCGTGCCCACCGTGCGGTCCCGGCTGGGGCTGCCCGCCGCCCGCGTCGCGACGCCCTGGCACATCCGCGCGGGACTGCGGCGGCCGGTGCAGCACGGCTTCAGCGAACTGGTGGTGCCCCGGCCGCGGGACTGGCGGGCCGGTCTCCAGGTGTGCGGCTACTGGTGGCCGTACGACCGTGACGACCGGCTCCCCGCCGAACTGCTCCGGTTCCTGGACGCCGGGCCGCCCCCGGTCTTCGTCGGCCTCGGCAGCGCCACCGTGCCCGATCCGCGCCGGCTGAGCGGGACGGTCGTGCGCGCGCTGCGCCGGGCCGGGCTGCGCGGGGTGGTGCAGCGCGGGTGGGGCGGGCTGGAGGCGGCCGGTGACGGCATGCTCACCATCGGGGAGGTCCCGCACTCGGCCCTGTTCCCCCGCATGGCCGCCGTGGTGCACCACGCGGGGGCGGGCACGACGGCGGCGGGACTGCGGGCCGGGGTGCCCGCGGTGCCCCTGCCGGTCCAGTTCGACGAGGGCTTCTGGGCCGCTCGGCTGGTCCGGCTGGGAGTGGCCCCCTGCGCCGTGCCGCTGCGCCGGCTGACCGCCGAGACGCTCGCCGCGGCGCTCGTACGGGCCACCCGCCACCCCGGCCACCGGGCGCGGGCCGAGGCGCTGGGCGCACGGATCCGCGCGGAGGACGGCGTCGCGCCGGTGCTGGCCGCGGTCGAGGAGCTGGCCGGGGCGATCTGACGCCCCGGCCTTTCGAGCGGCTCACGGACGCCGCCGGCTCGCGGCCCGGCCCACCCCTGCGTGCGCCCTGTGCCGCGGCCCCTCCTCTACCGCGGGCCGGGCTCGAAGAGCCCGAGGGGCACCGCGTCCCCGAGGGCGCGGTAGCCGGCGGGGTTCAGGTGGAGGTGGTCGCCGGTGTCGTAGGCGGGCAGCAGCCGGCCGGGCCGGCGCGGGTCCCGGGCCGCCTTGTCGAGGTCGATGACGGCGTCGAACCGTCCGCTGGTGCGGATCCACCGGTTGACCGCCTGCCGGGCCGCCTCGTGGGCGCCGGCCGGGTCGTCGTAGTCGTTGCCGCCGAACGGGGTCAGGGTGGCCCCGTAGACGCGGATGCCCTGGGCGTGGGCGCGGGTGACGATCTGCCGGTAGGCGCCGATGAGGTCCGCGGTGATCCGCTGCGACTCCGCCTCGGACGTGCCGGCCGTGCCGATGTCGTTGACGCCCTCGAAGACGATGAGCCGGTCCACGCCGCTCTGGGCGAGGACGTCGCGGTCCAGCCGTGCCAGGGCGTTCGGGCCGAGGCCGTCGTGCAGGACGCGGTTGCCGCCCGCCGCCTGGTTGATCACCGCGATGCCGGCCGTCGCGGCGCGGGAGCGCAACCGGTCCTGGAGCTGGTCCGGCCAGCGGTCGTTGCCGTTCGTGGTGGACCCGCGGCCGTCGCTGAGCGAGTCGCCGAGGACGACGGTGGCGGAGGCGGCCTGCCGCGGCCGGACCTCCAGGCCGCTGAGGAAGTACCAGTGGTCGGCGGTGGCGGCTCCGGTCAGGTCCGTGTCGTCGACGTGGTCGCCGGCCACCATGTACGACGTCGTCCGGGAGCCCGGGTGCGAGGTGACATCGGTGGAGGCCTGGCCGTCGGCGAGGTAGAGGGTCACGGTGAGGTTCGTGCCGGCCCGTACGTCGAGGTCGAGCGGGTCGCTGACCGCCTGGGCGCCCTGCGGGACGTCGAAGCCCCGCTGCCCGCCGAAGGTCACCTCCCGGCCGCTGCCGGGCACGATCGCGCCGACGCCGGCCCTGCCGCCGGCGGGCCGGGCCACGGACACCTTGGTGACCGGCAGGTCGGCGCCGCCGAAGGCGTTGGACAGGCGCAGCCGCACCTGGCCTCCGCCCAGGGCGACGTGCACGGTCTGGCGCAGGGTGGCGTTCTGGAGGACGTGGTCGGTTCCGGTGAACGGCGCGGGCGGCATGTTGCCGGGCTCGGTCAGCTGGGGCATGGACGCCCAGGTGTCGACCCAGCGCCCGCTCGCCGCCGCCGTGGTGGCGGATACCGTGCCGGCGGAGGGCACGGGGGCGGATGCGGCGCTCTGTGTGCCGGACGCCTGGTGCGCGGTGAAGCCCGCCGCGCCGGCGACCAGCGCGGCCGCGACGCTCACCAGCGAGGATGCTCGTCTCATACGGGGTGTGCCTCCAACTCGTTCGCTTCGGGTGGGGTGCGCGCGTGCCCCGCTTCGGGGGGTGGTTCGTGCCGTGCCCCGGTCGGGGGCGGTGCCTGGTGCGTGCGGTCGTTCCGGTCGGGGGCGGTGCCTGGTGCGCGCGGTCGTTCCGGTCGGGGGCGGGCCGGGTCAGGCCTGTTCCGCCACCGGGTGCGGGGCCGTCGCGCCGGGGCCCGGCTCCGGGCCGGAGAGCGTGGCGAAAGTTTCGGTACATCTGGCGAACCATCTGCGGCGAAGGGGGTGACGGGAAAGAACAGAATGCCCTCAAGCATGACGACCCCATCCGATGGGCGATCGCATACATGAACGACCATCATGAATACGAATGACTTGGGGGAATGTAAGGGCGGCCGCTCAACAGGGTCAAGGCGTGCGCGGCAACCGATTCGGCCGACCGCCGCTCGCGGGGAACCCCGGTCACACCGGAGCACCTTGCCGTGAAATTGCCCCGCAACGTCTCGAACTGACTTCGAAAGTTTCGGTCAGACCGACGTCACGGGAGAGTGTGTCGACGGCACGGAAGGAGGGCCCCGTCGGCAGCACTCGCCGCACATCGGGCTCGGCCTTAGAGTGGCCTGCACCACACCGGTCGCCGACGCCCCGGAGTTCGACGGTCGCTCGTCCGGTCCGGCGCGCCGCCCGCCCCGGATCGGCGCACCGGATCGCCCCGGGCGCGGACGCCGGCCACACGGCGGGGCGGGAGGGCGCGGGAAGGGACGGAGCGTGCGGGACATTCTTCCGGTGCTGGCGCGCTGGTACGCGGCGAAAGCGCCCTTCGCGCTGGCCACCGTCGTCTCGGTCAGCCGCAGCGCGCCGCGCGACCCCGGCGCGGCGATGGCACTGGGCCCGGACGACGAGGTGGTGGGCAGCGTGTCCGGAGGCTGCGTGGAGGGGGCGGTCTTCGAGCTGGCCCGGGAGGTCGTGGCGAGCGGTGAGGCGCGCCTGGCCGCCTTCGGCTACAGCGACGAGGACGCCTTCGCGGTCGGTCTCACCTGCGGCGGTGAGATCGGTGTGCTGGTCCGGCCCGTGACGCCCGAGTCGGATCCGTCCTTCGGCGCGGTCGCGGCGTCGGTGAGCGCCGGCGAACCGGTGACCGTGGCGACCGCGGTCGACGGGCCCGCGCCGCGCGGTGCGACGCTCGCCGTGTGGCCCCGGGAGGCGAGGGGCACGCTCGGCGCGCCCGGCCTGGACGTCGCGGTCACCGCGGACGCCCGCGGCGAACTCGCCCTGGGCGCGACCGGAACACGGCACTACGGGGCGCGCGGCGAGCGCCGCGAGGACGCCGTGACCGTGTTCCTGCACTCCTTCGCCCCGCCGCCGCGGATGCTGGTGTTCGGCGCCATCGACTACGCCGCCGCGGTCGCCCGGATCGGCGCCTTCCTGGGCTACCGGGTCACGGTGTGCGACGCCCGACCGGTGTTCGCCACGCCGAAGCGGTTCCCCGCCGCGGTGGAGGTCGTCGTGGACTGGCCGCACCGCTATCTGCGCGCCACGGAGACCGACGAACGCACCGTGGTCTGCGTCCTCACCCACGACCCGAAGTTCGACGTGCCGCTGCTGGAGGAGGCGCTGCGTCGGCCGGCCGCCTACATCGGGGCGATGGGCAGCCGCCGTACCCACCGGGAGCGCATGCGGCGGCTGCTGGAGGCGGGGCTGTCCGAGGCCGAGCTGTCCCGGCTGCGCTCGCCGGTCGGCCTCGACCTGGGCGCCCGCACCCCCGAGGAGGTGGCCGTGTCCGTCGCGGCCGAGATCGTCTCGCTGCGCTGGGGCGGCACGGGCGCACCCCTGACCGCTACGGCGGGAGCCATTCACGCGGGCCGCTCCGCCTGACCGCCCGGCCGCGAGCGGGAAGTCGATCCGTCACTCCTGGGGTCGGCGCGGGCCACCGGGTCGCCTGTGGCCGTGTGTCACCCCTGTGACGGGCGGGATTCCGATTTTTTCCCGGTTTTCCGGGTTGGGCGGTTGAGTCCCCTCAGGAGGGGTAGGCGGGGCTGCAACGGATGAGGCATGCACGCCTCTGCAGCACATGTGCGGCACACCTACCGCTGGAAGGAGGTCCGTGACAGCGCATACTCGCAGCTTCCGGGCTGCTTCCGCGCACGGAGCGGCCCGGATCTCGCCGAGAAGTCGGAAACGAGAAAGGGAAAAGTGACCCTGGGGCGGCCCCTGACCGGGCCGCCCTCCGCCGTGCTCCCGGAGTCGTGGCCCGAGGGCGCCACCAGAGCGGATCGCGTGTCGTCACCGCGCCCGGCGCTGCGGCAACCGGTGCAGTTCGACCTCGGCGAGACGGCCGTCGGCGACGGTGGCGGTCATGAAGGTGCACTGGGGCTGGCGGCGGCGGTCGGTCGGCGAGCCGGGGTTGAGCAGGCGCAGCCCGGTGGCCGCGGTGGTGTCCCAGGGGATGTGACTGTGCCCGAAGACCAGCACGTCGAGGTCGGGGAAGCGGGCGGCGCAGCGCGTCTCGCGGCCCTGGGCGGGCCCGGTCTCGTGGACGGCGCCGAAACGCAGCCCCTCCAGTTCGGCGCGGGCCACCTCCGGCAGGCGGGCGCGCAGTGCGGGGCCGTCGTTGTTGCCGTGGACGCCGATCAGCCGGCGGCAGCGGCTCTCCAGCAGGTCCAGGGTGGCGGTGTCGACCCAGTCCCCGGCGTGGAAGACCACGTCCGCGTGCGGGAGCTCGGCGAGCAGTCGCTCCGGCAGTTCCTTGGCGCGCTTGGGGAGATGGGTGTCGGACATCAGAAGCAGACGCACCCGGCCAGCGTACTGCGGAGCGCCGTCCGGGGCCCCGGAAAGCCTTCAGGTGAAACTGTTCAGTCCCAACTGGACAGTTTCGCCTCACGGTCCTACGGTGGCGGCATGGACCAGAAGCCCACCGAGGCGCCCGAGGGTGTCTCCGTCTCCGCCGCGCGGGCCGCGCGCGACCTCCGGGTGGTGTTCAGCCGGCTGCGGCGGCGGATCCGCGAGGTCGGGCGGGACGACGAGCTCACGCCGTCGCAGGTCTCCGCGCTCACCCTGGTCGGCAAGCACGGCGCCGCCACAGCCAGCGCCCTGGCCTGCGCCGAAGGGGTCCGCCCGCAGTCGATGGCCGCCACACTGGCCGCCCTGGAACAGCACGGTCTGATCCGGCGCGGCCCGGACCCGGACGACGGTCGACGCCAGCTCGTCACGCTGACCGAGAGCGGCCGGGAGCGCATCGAGGGCAACCGGCAGGTCCGCGCGGAGTGGCTGACCCGGGCCCTGGAGGACCGGTTCACCGAGGACGAGCGGCAGACGCTCATCGAGGCGTTCGCCCTGATGGAGCGGCTGACGCAGTCGTGACACCTGGGCCCGCCCGAGCCGTCCACGACCGCGACGGTCGTCGGGCTTCTTCGTCCACCTCGGCGTGCCGGGGGCGCTCCCCCGCCTTCGCGGGGATCCTCCCCCGGCACGCCGGTCCGGGCGGGCCGCACGGCCCGGCCCCGTTCCCGGCCGCCGGGCCGGCGCCGCTCTCGCCGAGCGGCCCGCCCGACCGGCCGCTCGCACATCTCTCCCCCCGAAAGGCCTGAGCACATGGCACTCACCACCCTCGACCCGCGCACCGCCCTCGTGGTGATCGATCTGCAGGCCGGCATCACCGCCGCGCCGACCGTCCCCTACCCGGGCACCGAGGTGGTCACCCGGACGGTCGAGCTGGCCGACGCCTTCCGCGCCCACGGCCTGCCGGTCGTCCTCGTCCGGGTCTCCTTCGCCGACGACTTCGCCGACGCCGTGCCCGGCCGCACCGAGGCCTTCCGCGCGGGCGGCGGCACCCGCCCCGAGGGCTGGGACGTGATCGTTCCCGAGCTGGCCGGCCACGCGGGCGACATCACCGTCACCAAGCACAACTGGGGCGCCTTCCACGGCACCGACCTGGACGTCCAGCTGCGCCGCCGCGGGGTGACGCAGATCGTGCTGACCGGCATCGCCACCAGCATCGGCGTGGAGTCCACCGCCCGTGCGGCCCACGAGCACGGCTACCACGTCACGCTGGCCACCGACGCCATGAGCGACATGGACGCGGAGACGCACCGCAACAGCGTGGAGCGGATCTTCCCGCGTCTGGGCGAGACCGGCACGACCGCGGAGGTCCTGGAGCTGCTGGCCAAGACCCACGGCTGACACGCGAACGGGGGTGGGGGGGGGGGGCGGGGGGGGGGGCCCCCCCCGGGGGGGGGGGGGGGGCGGGGGCGCGGGGGGGGGGGGGGCGGGGCCGCCCCGGACGCGCCCGCGGGTGGGGGGGGGCGCGCGCG
>NZ_JBISAL010000009.1:122589-330914 GCF_044391765.1 Streptomyces sp. NPDC018610 | reverse complement strand
GCCGGGGGGGGGGCCCCCCCCCCCCCCCCGGGGGGGGGGGGGGGGCGGCCCCCCCCCCCCCCCCCCGCCCCGGGGGGGGGGGGGGGGGCGGCCCGCCCCCCCCCCCCCCCCCCGCGGGGGTCGTGCGCGGGACGGATCCGTGGCCGGGAGGGCTCACCGGCCCGCCGGTCCGTCCCCCTCTTCAGGGGTTCCGCGCTCGTCGCTTCCGTCCGCGTCAGTCCTCGCCCCGCACGATGTTCCACTCGGGGCCGGTGCGTTCGCCCTGCCCCGGGCCGCCGCGCTCCTCCCCGCGTGCCGGCAGACAGGTGCGTACGCCCCGTTCCCTCTGCCTGCGGGCCTGGGCCCAGCCCGTCTCGGGGCTGTCGGCCACCGGGGGCTCAACGGTGTGCGCGGTCACGGCTCCTCATCTTCCTTCTGCTTCCGTCGCGGTGCGGAGGCCCCGTCGGGGCCGGCCCGCTGCGGGACCGTTCCGGTGCGGGACCCCGTCGTCCAGGCCGCTCGGGTCCCCGGGGGCGGCGCCGGCGAACCTCCGCGCGGCGCGCCCGCGTCACCTGCCGCCGGGTCCGCCGCTGCCGAAGGAGCCGCTGGAACCCTCGTCCCAGCGTGGCCGGTCCTGGTCCTCGCTGCGCCTGCTGCCGGGGGAACCCAGTTCGTGCGGGCTCAGACGCCGGCCGGTGTCCTCGGCGCGGGGGACCTCGTCGGGTTCGCGCCGCTGCTGGGTCTCGTGGACCGGCCCGGACTCCGGCAGCGTCGGATGCTCGCCGCCGCGGGGGGTCCGGGACTCGCGGTGCATCACCTTGATGCCGAGCCGGACGGCCCAGACCAGCAGGCCGACGACGATCAGACCGCCGACGACCACGAGGATGATCCCGACGACCGACGGCGCGCCGGCCGCCGCTGTGTATCCGGTGGTGTCCATGTCCGCCGGGTACCCGCCCGCGACCGACGGATGCCTGGACGGAGCAGCCCCGCGCCACCACGACCCCGGCAGGCCGCCCCCGCCGGCTCCCCCGGCCGACGCGCCGGTGGGGACGCGACCGGCCTCGCCGACACGCCGACGGGCGGGGCCGCCGCTCCGAAGTGCCGGGGCGGGGTGTGACACGGCCACCGCGCATCGGTCCTCGCGGGTGCGCCCGGACGGCGGCCGACCCCGCCACACGGGTGCGCCGCGCCCCGGTCACGGCAGGTCTGAACGGCCGCACGCCCCCGCCGCGCTTAAGGTCCTGGGCTGTGTCACACACCTTCGAAGAGCTTGTGGCGAAGCAGCGGGCCGCCGACGAGGCGCACACCCGGGTCGAACAGCTGCGCGCGAACTACGGGCCGCCCGCGCAGGAGCGGTGGACCGGGCCGCAGAGCGAGACGTACGAGACGGCCTGGCGGGCCTGGCGCGACCTCGCCCGCGATCTCCAGGCCGCCCTGAGCGACTACGCGAACGACGCGGGCAAGGCCCGCACCGAGGTCGAGGCGGACGTGGAGAGGGCAGCGCGCCCGGAGGCCGGCGACCGCCCGGACGGGGAGTGACCCGAGGCCCCGGAACAGGGACCGAGGCGGTGCCCGGCACGAGGGAACACCCGGCGCGCCCCGTCGCCGACGCCTCCGCCCGGTGGCCGGCGGATCCGCCCGGGGAAACCGGACAGCCGAGGAGCCCGAGCCGGCCGCAGCGACCGGGCAGCCCAGGCGGTCACGGGGCCGGCCCACGGCGGCCGGGCAGCTCGTGCGACCAGCGAGTCCGGGTCCGTCGGGCGGCCGGAAAGCCTGGTCGGCGGGCAGTCACGCGGTCCACGGCGGCCGGGCGGTCGGAGCGAGAAGGAAGTCCAGGGCAGCCCGGAGCGGCACTGGACAGCCAGGCACGCCCGGTCGACCGGGCGTGCCTGGCTGCCCGCGGCGGCCGGACCGCCCCACGGCCGCCGGGCGGCCGCGGCGGTGGGCAGCTGGACGGGCCGGTCCCGACGACAGGCCCGGCGGTCTCAGCCGTGCAGCGGCAGTTCGCACCACACCTGTTTGCCGCCGCCGACCGGGAGGGTGCCCCAGGCCGCGGACAGGGCCTCGACCAGGAGGATGCCGCGGCCTCCGGTGGCCTCCCAGCCGATGCTGGTCGGCTTGACCGGCGTGCGCGGCGAGGCGTCGGCCACGGCGATGCGCAGCCGGTGGTTGACGAGGGTGAGGTCCAGACGGATCTGGCCCTCGGTGTGCACGAGGGCGTTGGTGACGAGTTCCGAGACGACCAGCAGCGCGGCGTCGGCCTCCTCCGTCACGTTCCAGGAGTTCAACGTGCGCCGGGTGAAGCGGCGGGCGTGCCGGACCGCCTCGGGAACCCGCCACACCGTCCAGCTCTCCCGGAGCGGGCGCACGGCCAGGCCGTCGTAGCGCATGAGGAGCAGGGCGATGTCGTCGTCGCGGCGGGCGCCGGTCAGCAGGGCGTCGGCGACCAGGCCCAGGTGGCCGGGGTCGGCGCCGGCCAGACCGCGGGCGAGCCGGTCGATGCCGACGTCGATGTCGGCGTCCGGTGACTCCACGAGGCCGTCGGTGGCCAGCGCGAGGACGGTGCCGGACTGGAGTCTGAGCGGTGTCATCGGGTAGTCGGCCTCGCCCTGCACGCCCAGGGGCGGTCCGCCCTCGGCCGACACGATCTCGGTACCGCCGTCCGGATGGCGCAGCACCGGCGGCAGGTGGCCCGCACGGACGCACCAGGCGGTGCCGGCCTCCATGTCGACGTCGACGTAGGCGCAGGTGGCGAAGAGGTCGGTCTCCATGTCCAGCAGGAGCCGGTTGGCGTGCGAGACGACGACGTCGGGCGGGTGGCCCTCGGCGGCGTAGGCGCGCAGCGCGGTGCGCATCTGGCCCATCAGGGTGGCGGCGCCGGCGCTGTGGCCCTGGACGTCGCCGATGACGAGGGCGACGTGGTGGTCGGGCAGCGGGATGACGTCGTACCAGTCGCCGCCGACCTCCAGGCCCGCCGTCGCCGGCAGGTAGCGCGCGACGGCCTCGGCGCCGGGCAGTTTGGGCAGCCGGCGCGGCAGCAGGGTGCGCTGGAGCGTGCCGACGAGTTCGTGTTCCGCGTCGAAGGCGTGGGCGCGCATCAGCGCCTGGCCGGCCAGGCCGGCCGAGGCGGTGAGCAGGGCGCGCTCGTCGGGGCCGAAGTCGTGCGGGGCGTCCCAGCCGATCAGGCAGACCCCGGCCATCCGGCCGCCGGCGGGCAGCGGGAGCACCGCCAGGCCGCCCGGGCCGACCTCGGCGAGGGCGGGTTCGAGGGCGGTGCCGGCCGGCCAGATGCTGGCGCGGCCCTCGCGCAGGGCGGCGGCCAGGGTGGGCATGGCCCGCACGGGCGCGTCGGGCCACTCGGTGCGCCATTCCAGACGCCAGAGTTCGGGCCAGGACTCGGGTTCGGGCGGGTCGAGGACGGTGACGACGAGGCGGTCGTTCTCGAGTTCGGCGAGGGCGATCCGGTCGGCGCGCAGCGGCCGGCGCAGTGCGGCCACGACGGCCTGGCTGACGTCCCGTACGGTGCCGGCGGTGGCCAGGGCGGCGGCGAGCCGCTGGACGCGGGCGACGTCGGTGACGCCGGGACGCAGCGCGGAGGCGTCGGCGACGGTGCCGACCAGGCGGGCCGGGCGGCCCTCGCCGCCCGGCAGCAGCCGGCCGCGCAGCCGCAGCCACCGGGGCGGGCCGGCGGGCCGCAGGACGCGGAACTCCAGTTCGCGTTCGCCGATGGACATGTGGTCGGCCTCGACGACGGACATCAGCGACGGGAGGTCGTCGGGCACGGTGAGCGCGAGCAGCGTCTCCACCTTGCCGTCGAAGTCGGCGCGGCCGATGCCGAACAGGTCGAGGATGTCGTCGCCGACGTCGACCCGTCCGGTGTCCATGGCGAGGCTGAACCCGCCCGGGGGCGGTTCCCCGCCCTGCGGGACGCGGGCGGGCGCGGGACAGGCGACGGCGCGGGCGACCAGTTCGAGGCAGGCGCGGTCCTCGTCGTCGAAGCCGCCGGGGCGCTCGGTGACGGCGAGCAGGCAGCCGCCCGCCTCCCCGCTCAGGGGCAGCGCGGCGAGGAAGACGTCACCGGCGGCCATCCGCCGGGAGTCGGGGCCGGCGGCGATCTCCTCGGGACCCAGCCACACGGGCCGTCCGGTGCGGCGGGCGCCGGCCGGCGGGGACGGCCCGGTCACCGGGTAGGTGTCGCGCAGCGCGTACAGCGTCCGGGGCACTCCGACGGCGTCCGACAGGCACAGGGTGGTGCCCGTGCCGTCGGGGGTGTAGAGGGCGGCGAACGTGGCGCCGGTGAAGACGAGGGCCTGTTCGAGGACGCGGTGGGTGCGGTCCGGGTCGGGCGGGGCGGCGCTGAGCCTCGCGAGGACGAGTTCGACACGCGACAGGCGCGAAGTCCTCGCTCTGCGTGCCGTAGCGCCCTCACTGACCACGTTGGCCATTACAGCGCGTATCGCCCCCGTGCGCAGCCCCTGCGACGGATCGTTCGCCCGGGACCCGCGCCCAGTCCTGCCCCCGGACCTGGGCCGGACCCGCGCCCAGTCCCGGGCGGACCCGCACCCGGGTCGGGGGCCGGACCCGGTCGGGGGCCGGACCCGGGTCGGGGGCCGGACCCGGTCGGGGGCCGGTCGGGGCCGGACCCGGTCGGGAACCGGACCCGCGCCGGGCGGCGTCGAGGATCCGCCGGGCGGCTCCGGAGACCCGCGCGGCGGCGGTTTTCGAACGAGTTCCTCGCCGCCGTTTCGAACATTTGTTGACGCATGCGTTCCGCACGGTGGTCTAGTGACAGGCGTGACTGTCGGCGGCCCCGCCCGGCTGGAAGGCTCGATGCCGACCAGGGAGGGGAACGGACATGGACCAGCGCTACGAGGTGTACGCGCTCGCCGATCCGCACTTCTACGACACGCCCGACCGGCTGTCCGAAGGCGGCCGGCCCGCCACGCCGCTGTACGAGACGGCCCGGCGTGCGGTGCCCGAGGGATGGGACGCGGGCCGGACCGGCGACTGGCTGACCCTGACGCCGCTGGGCCCCGACGGACGGCCGGCGCCCGGCCCCGCGCAGGGCTGGAAGATCCATGCCTCCGCCACCCGGGCGAACGCCGAGCGGATCGCCTCGATCGTCTGGGACTACTGCGTGCCGCGCCGGATCCCGTTCAAGTTCGTCCCCGGGCCGCACCTGCTGCACCTGCGCAACACCAAGTACGCGGGCCGCGACACCAGCGGCAAGTTCGTCACGGTGTACCCGTCCGGCGAGGAGCAGCTGCACGAGGTGCTGCGGGAGCTGGGCGCGCTGCTGGAGGGCTTCGAGGGGCCGTACATCCTGACCGATCTGCGCTGGGGCGACGGACCGCTGTACGTCCGCTACGGCGCCTTCGCGCGGGTCTTCGTCGTCGACGAGCGCGGCTCGCTGGTTCCGGCGGTGCGCGACGGCGAGGGGCAGCTGGTCCCGGACCGGCGGGCGCCGTCCTTCCAGGTGCCCGAGTGGGTGACGCTGCCGTCCTTCCTCGAGCCGCACCTGGCGGCGCGCAACACGACGACGGTGGGCGAACTGCCGTACCGCATCGAGAAGGCGCTGCACTTCTCCAACGGCGGCGGGGTGTACGCGGGCACCGACAACCGCGACGGGCGGCGGGTGGTCCTCAAGGAGGGCCGGCCGCACGCCGGTCTGGCGGCCGACGGCGCGGACGCGGTCACCCGGCTGGAGCGGGAGAAGGCCGCCCTGGAGCGGGTCGCCGGGACCGGGGTCGTGCCGGAGGTGCGGGACTGGTTCAGCCTCGGCGACCACCGCTTCCTGGTCATGGACTTCCTCGCCGGGCGCCCCCTCAACTCGTACTTCGGCGAGCGGCATCCGCTGCTGACCCCGGACCCCGACCCCGAAGCGGTCGCCGCGTACACGGCGTGGGCGCTGCGCGTCCACCGGGCGGTGGAGCGGGCCGTGGAGGCGGTGCACGCGCGCGGGATCGTCTTCAACGACCTGCACGTGTTCAACATCATGATCGGTCCGGACGACGAGTCGGTGTCCCTGCTGGACTTCGAGGCGGCGGCGCCGGCCTCGGAGAACGGGCGGCAGGTGGTCGCCCACCCGGGCTTCTTCGCGCCGCCGGACCGCACCGGATGCGACGTCGACCGCTACGCGCTGGCGTGTCTGCGGCTCGCGCTGTTCCTGCCGGTCACCACGCTGTTCGTGGTCGACCGCGGCAAGGCCGCCCATCTGGCGGAGGTGATCGCCGAGCAGTTCCCGGACGTGCCGCGGGAGTTCCTCGACGAGGCGGTCGCGGAGATCACCCGTGACAGCGGCGGCGCCCGTGGCGGGGCGGTCCCCACGAGCTCGTCGGGCGGGCGGGGCGCGCCCACACCGCGTGCGGCCGGCGCCGCCCCGTTCGTCGACCCGGCCGACTGGCCCTACAGCCGTGACTCCATGGTCAAGGCGATCCTCGCCTCGGCCACCCCGGAGCGCGACGACCGGCTCTTCCCCGGGGACATCGCGCAGTTCTCCGACGGCGGCGGCCTCGGCCTCGCGCACGGCGCGGCCGGTGTGCTGCACGCGCTGGCCGAGTGCGGCGCCGAGCGCTACGAGGAGGGCGAGCGCTGGCTGCTGGCCCGCACCTCGGCGCTTCCCGCGGGCACCCCCTTCGGCCTCTACGACGGTCTCGCCGGCGTCGCCCACGTCCTGGACCGCCTCGGCCACCGGCAGCGCGCCCTGGACCTGGTCGACGGCCTCCTGCGGGAACGGTGGCAGAACCTCTCCTCCGACCTGCGCGGCGGGCTCGCCGGCCTGGGACTGGTCCTCGACGACCTGGCCCGGGCGACGGGTGAGCCGGAACTGCGCGAACGGGCCGCCGAGACCGCGCACATCCTCGCCGGCCGGCTCGCCGAGCCGCTGCCGGACGGCCCCCGGCGGCGGGCCGGGCTGCTGCGGGGCGCGAGCGGACCCGCGCTGTTCCTGCTGCGTCATCACGAGCGGACCGGGGAGCGCGAGTGGCTGGAAGCGGCGGCCGTCGCGCTGCGCCGGGACCTCGGGCAGTGCGTACGGCAGAAGAACGGCCAGGGACTGGAGGTCGACGAGGGCTGGCGGACCCTGCCGTACCTCGGCGACGGCAGCGCGGGGATCGGCATGGTCCTGGACGACTACCTCCAGCACGCGCCCGACGAGGAGTTCGAACGGGCCCGCGCCGGCATCCTCACCGCCGCCACGTCCCGCTTCTACGCCCAGCCCGGCCTCTTCCAGGGCCGCGCCGGAATGATCCTGCATCTCAGCCGCACCACCACGCCGGGTGCCACGCCGCGGCGGCGCGCCGAACAGGTCGCCGCACTGGGCTGGTACGCGATGTCGTACCAGGGCCAACTGGCCTTCCCCGGCCACCAGATGATGCGGCTGTCCATGGACCTCGCCACCGGAACGGCCGGGTGCCTGCTCGCTCTGGCGGCGGCGCTCGACGGCGAGGCCGACGCCCGGCTGCCGTTCCTGCCGCCCCTCGGGCGGCCCTCACAGACGCGGCTCCGCGATCTGACGGAGTCGTGACACAACCCCCGTCCCCAGCAAGGGTTTTCCAGGGACGTCTACCGAAGGGAATCGAAATGGCCCTGCTCGACCTGCAGACGATGGAGTCCGACGAGCTCAACGGCGGCGGCGGCGCCAGCACGGTCAGCCTGCTGTCGTGCGTCAGCGCCGCGAGCATCCTCATCTGTCTCTGACGGATGTCGTGACTCGACGGCTCCGGGCGGTCCTCCCCGAGGGGGAGGGCCGCCCGGAGCCCCGTTCCGCGCCAGGATGCGAGGCCCAGCCGTATGACGACGACGCCAAGCCCCGAGACGACCACCGCCCAGGCCGGCCCCGCGGCCTCGCCCGGCCCGCTCGGGCCGACGGATTCCCACGGCCGGTCCGGGCCGCCCGACGCGTCCGGCGGCCCGCTCGGCCCGGCCGTCCGGCACAGCGCGGCCCGGTGCGCGGCCCTGTGCCTGGTGGGCATGGCGGCGGCCGGGGCCGGGCTGCTGCTGCCCGCCGTGCTCGGGCGCACCCTCGACCTGCTGCTCGCCCGTGACCCGGCCGGCCGCTGGCTCCTGTGCTCCACCGCGCTGGTGCTGCTGCTCGCGCTCCTCGACATGGCCGAGACGGTGCTCCACGGCACCACCGACGCCCGGGCCACCGCGTGGCTGCGCCGGCGGCTGACCGGGCACGTGCTCGCGCTCGGCCCGCGCGCCGCCGCCCGCTTCGGCCCCGGGGAGCTCGTCGCCCGGCTCGTGGGCAACGCCGCCCAGGCCGGGACGGCGCCCACCGCGCTCGCCACCTCGGCGGCCGCCCTGGCCGGCCCGGTCGGCGGTGTGGTGGCGCTCGGGCTCATCGACCCGTGGCTGGCCGCCGTGTTCCTGGCCGGCGCGCCGTTGATCGCGCTGCTGCTGCGCGCCCTCGCCCGGGACTCCTCGGCGTGCGTGGCCGATTACCAGCGGGTGCAGGGGCGGATCGCGGCGGCGCTCGCGGAGGCCGTCGGCGGCGCGCGGACGATCCGGGCGGCCGGCACGGCCGACCGGGAGGCGGCCCGGATCCTCGGGCCGCTGCCCGAACTGTCCCGGGCGGGGCGGCTGATGTGGCGGGCGCAGGGGCGGGCCGCCGCACGGGCGGTCGCCGTGGCCCCGCTGCTGCAACTGGCCGTCGTCGCCGTCGCCGGGCTGCTGCTGGCCCGGCACCGGCTGACCGTGGGCGAGGTGCTGGCCGCCTCCCGGTACGCGGTCCTCGCGACCGGCGCGGGCGTGCTGGTCGGACAGCTCGCGGCGCTGGTGCGGGCCCGGGCGGCGGCCGGACGCCTCGGCGAGCTGCTCGCCGAGCCCGCCCCGCACCACGGCGGCCGGACACTGCCCGCGGGCCCCGGCCGCCTGGAGCTGCGCGGGGTGAGCGCGCGGCCCGGCGGTCGTACGGTGCTGGCCGGTGTGGACCTCACCGTGCCCGGCGGCACGACGCTCGCGGTGGTCGGCAGGTCCGGCTCGGGCAAGTCGCTGCTGGCCGCCCTCGCCGGGCGCCTCGCCGACCCGGACGCCGGGGAGGTGCTGCTCGACGGCGTGCCGCTGCGCGAACTGACCCACGACGAGCTGCGGCGCGCGGTCGGCTACGCCTTCGAGAAGCCCGTCCTGCTCGGCGCGAGCGTCCAGGACGCGATCGGCCTCGGGGTGAACGCGCCCGGTCCGGACCGGGTCCGGGAGGCGGCGCGTACGGCGTGCGCGGACGCCTTCGTGCGCCGTCTGCCCGGGGGCTACGCGACCGCCCTGGCCGACACGCCGCGCTCCGGCGGCGAGTCCCAGCGGCTCGGTCTCGCCCGCGCCTTCGCCCACGGCGGCCGGCTGCTCGTGCTGGACGACGCCCTCTCCAGTCTGGACACGATCACCGAGCACCGCATCGCCCGCGCCCTGACCGGGGGCGGCCGTCCCGCCACCCGGCTGGTCGTGGCGCACCGCGCCGCGACGGCGGCCCGCGCCGACGCGGTGGCCTGGCTGGACGGTGGACGGGTGCGGGCGGTGGGCCCCCACGCCCGGCTGTGGCGGCAGGCGGAGTACCGGCGGGTGTTCGGGGAGGACGCGGACGGGGCGGACGGTCCCGGCCGGGCGAAGGAGGCACGGCCGTGAGCGGGGAGCCCGGCGTCCTCGGTTTCCTGTGGGGCCGGCGGCGGGAGCTGGGGCGGCTGGGCGGGTGGTCGGTGCTGGAGACGGGGCAGACGTTCCTCCTCGGCTACGCGACGGCGCGCGCCGTGGACGAGGGTTTCCTGGCAGGGCGGGCGGCGACCGGCCTGGCCTGGCTGGCGGTGGCCGGATTCGGGACCGTCCTGGGCGCCTACGGGACGGGCCGCGTCTACCGGGCCGTCGCCGCACTGGTGGAGCCGTTCCGGGACCGGCTGGTCCGGCGGGTGGTGGCCCGCGGGGTGCGGGAAGGGGACAGCGCCGCGCTGTCCCGACTGACCCAGCAGGTGGAGATCGCCCGGGACACCTTCGCCGGGCTGGTGCTGGTGTCCCGGTCCTTCCTGGTCGCCACGGTCGGCGCGCTCGCCGGGCTGTTCTCGCTGGCGCCGCCGCTGCTGCTGGTCGTGGTGCCGCCGCTGTTCGCCGGGGTCGCCGTGTTCGCGGCGACGCTGCGGCCGCTGGCCCGGCGTCAGGAGGCCTGCCTCGTCGCCGACGAGGCGCTGGCCCAGCGGCTCGGGACGGTCTGCGCGGGCCTGCGGGACGTCACGGCGTTCGGCGCGGAGGCCCAGGTCGCGGCCGGTGTCGGGGAGTGCGTCGAGGCGGAGCGCCGCGCGGCGGGCGCGCTGGCCCGCTGGGGTGTCGTACGGGTGGCGTCCCTGGCGCTGGGCGGTCATCTGCCGGTCGTGCTGCTGCTCGCCGCCGCGCCGTGGCTCCTCGACCACGACGTCACCCCGGGCGCCCTGGTCGGCGCGCTCGCCTACGTCACCCAGTCCCTGCTGCCCGCCCTGCACGACCTGATCCACGGCCTGGGCACCAGCGGCGCCCGCCTCACGGTCGTCCTGCGCCGCCTGGCCCCGCCGGACCGTCCGGACACGCCGGAAGCGGGCGCGGGACGGGACCGGGCGGCGGATCAGACGACAGCCCGGGTGACGGACCGGGCCGCGGAAGGCCGGCCGGGACCGTCCTCGGACCCGGCGGCCCGCTCCGTCCCCGCCGCCCCCGCCTCGCCCTCTCCCGCCGCCCCCGCCCTCGCCCTCTCCCGCGTCACCTTCGCCTACGGCCCGCACAGCGAGCCCGTGCTGCGGGATCTCGATCTGGTCGTGCCGCAGGGCGGGCACCTGGTGGTCGTCGGGCCGAGCGGGATCGGGAAGTCGACCCTCACCGCCCTGGTGGCCGGGCTGCTGGAACCGGCGCGCGGCGAGATCCGGGTGTGCGGGGCGCCCGTGCCGGGCGCGGAGGCCGCCGCGCGGCGGGTGCTCATCCCGCAGGAGGCGTACGTCCACACCGGCACCCTCGCCGAGAACCTGGCCCACGCGCGCCCCGGCCCGGTGCCCGAGGCGGAGCTGCTCGCCGCCGCCGACGCGGTCGGACTGACCGGACTGCTGCACCGGCTCGGCGGCCCCTCCGCCCCCGTGGACCCCGCGGCCCTGTCGGCCGGCGAACGCCAGTTGATCGCGCTGACCCGCGCCTATCTTTCCGACGCTCCGCTCGCCCTGCTCGACGAGGCCACCTGTCATCTGGACCCGGACGCGGAGGCCCGCGCGGAGCGCGCCTTCGCCGGCCGGCCCGGCGGCACCCTGGTGGTCGTGGCGCACCGCGTCAGTTCGGCGCGGCGCGCGGACCGGATCCTGGTCATGGACGGGCGGGAGACCGCGTACGGCACGCACGAGGAGCTGCTGTCGCGCTCACCGCTCTACAACGAACTCGTGGGCGGCTGGTCGCCGCCCACGTCACAACCACCCCTCCCCCTGCGAGATTCTGATCGCGTCGATGCGGTTGCGCGCCCCGGTCTTGCGGGTGATGGCCGCCATGTAGTTGCGCACCGTCCCGTGGGACAGGTGCAGGCTGCCGGCGATCTCGGCGACGGAGGCGCCCTCGGCGGCCAGTGACAGCACGCTCAGCTCACGCCGGGTGAGCGGCATCTCGGCGGCCTTGAGGAAGCCGAAGCCCAGCGAGTCGTCGACGAAACGTTCCCCCGCGGCGACCAGCCGGATGCCGTGCACCAGCCGGTCGGGCGAGCCCTTCTTGTCGACGTAGCCGAGCGCCCCCGCCTCGATGGCCCGGCGTAACAGCCCGGGGCGGTCCGCGCCGGTCAGCACCAGTAGGCGCGGCAGGGCGCCGGCGCCGCGCGGGCACAGTTCGCCGAGCGGCACGCGCCCGTGGGCGTCGGCGTGGTCGAGGTCGGCGGCGCAGACGTCCGGCCGGACGGAGCGCACCTGTGCCGCCGCGCCGCGCCACGGCGTGTCGTGCACCGCGAGATCGGGCTCCCGCCGCAGCCACTCCGCCATGACAGACCGCACCAGACACGCGTCGTTCACCAGAAGTACCCGGATCACTGCCGCCCCTTCAGCTCGCCTTGCACCGGTTTCCGTGGATGGTCAGCGCGTGCCCAATTCTTGGGGTCGTGGGCCCCCACGGGGCGCGGAGAATCGGCCATCGGGGGGCGCGGGGGCGCACTCGTGGCGCCCGTCCGCCCGCGTGCGCTCCGACTGCGGGGGCATGGACCGCGGCCGACGGGGTACGGCCCGCCCCGCGCGCCCCGCCGCGCCCGTCCGTCACCGCCCGCCCCGCGCGCGCCGCTCGCCGTGCGCGCCGGGCGATGAGGGGGGAGCCTTGGTCCCGGGGACCCGTCACGCGGCCGGGCGGTACGAGGAGGTGGTCGGCGTGTCCGACGGGCGGACGTCCGGGCGGTCGCCGGCGGCCGCCGGCGGTGCGGCCGGCCGGCCGCGGCTCTCCCTCGCGCTGGCCGCCATGATGGACGAGGTGCACGCCCACTCCGGCGCCGTCTACCTGCTCGCGCCCGGCCGGCCGGTGCTGGAGATGGCGGTGATGGCGGGCATGCCGCGGGAGTTCGCGGCGCCCTGGGAGCGGGTCGGGCTGAGCGCGCCCATCCCGGTCGCCCAGGCGCTGCGCGAGCGGCGGCTGATCTGGGTGAGCGGCGAGGAGGAGATGGTGCGCCGCTATCCGCGCATCGCCGTCGTCCTGCCCTACCCCTTCGCGCTGGCGGCGCTGCCCCTGGCGACCCCGGCCGCCGCGTACGGCGCGGTCTTCGTGACCTGGCCCGCCGCGCACCCGCCGGTGCTGTCCGAAGGGGAGCGTGAGCGGCTGACCGCCGCCTGCGACCGGCTCGCGCTGCGGCTGGAGCGGGCGGCGGCCGAGCGCCGGCCGGCGCGGGCGGAGCCGGATCTCCTCGCCTCCCCGCCGTCCGGCGGGGCGGCGGGCACGCTCGGCTCCGCCGAGGCGGCCCGGATGGTGGGGCGGCTGCCGTACGGGCTGGCCGCCCTCGATCTGCACGGCCGGGTCTCCTTCGCCAACACCGCCGCGGCCGACCTGCTGGGCCTGCCCGTGGCCGAACTGCTCGGCACCCGGCTGTGGGCGTCCGTGCCATGGCTGAGCGACCCGATGTACGAGGACCGCTACCGGGGCGCGCTGCTCAGCCAGCGCGTCACGTCGTTCGTGGCACTGCGCCCGCCGAACGACTGGCTGTCGTTCCGGCTGTACCCGAGCACCACCGGGCTGAGCGTGCGGATCAGCCGGGCCCGGGCGGTGGCGGAACTCGGGCGCGGCGCGCCCCGGCCCGGCGACGGCTCCCCGGCGGCCGGCCTGGTGACCATCTCCCGGGTGCTGGGCCTGGCCGGGGCGCTGACCGAGGCGGTGGGCGTGCGGGACGTGGTGCGGCTGGTCGCCGACGAGATCGTCCCCGCGGTCGGCAGCCAGGCCCTGATGGTCCTGGGCTCCCAGGCGGGGCGGCTGCAGGTGCTGGGGCAGCGCGGTTACCACAACCGCGAGGCCGTCGAGCGGTTCCACGGGACCCCGCTGTCCGCGCCGACGCCGAGCACCCGGGTGCTGTCCACCGGCGCGCCCGCCTTCTTCGGCTCACGGCAGGAACTGGAGAGGCTGTATCCGATGCGGTACGCGGTGCGCGACGGCTTCGCGGCCTGGGCGTACCTGCCGCTCATCGCCTCCGGGCGACCGGTGGGCACCTGTGTGCTCGCCTACGCCGAGCCGCGTCACTTCCCCGCGGACGAGCGCGCCGTCCTGACCAGCCTGGGCGGCCTGATCGCGCAGGCACTGGAACGGGCCCGGCTCTACGACGCCAAGCACCGCCTGGCGCACGGGCTCCAGCAGGCGCTGCTGCCGCACTCGCTGCCGCGGCTGCCGGGGCTCGACGTCGCCGCCCGCTATCTGCCGGCCACCCAGGGCATGGAGATCGGCGGCGACTTCTACGACCTGCTTCCCGCCCGGCCGGCCGCCGCCGTGATCGGGGACGTGCAGGGGCACAACGTGACCGCGGCGGGGCTGATGGGGCAACTGCGCACCGCCGTCCGCGCGTACACGACGGTCGGCCAGGAGCCGCAGGAGGTCATGCGGAGCACCAACCGGCTGCTGATGGACCTCGGGGTGGAGCTGTTCGCCAGCTGCCTCTACCTGCGACTCGATCCGGCCGACGGCTCCGCGGTGATGTCCCGGGCCGGGCATCCGCCGCCGCTGCTGAGACGGCCCGACGGCCGGGTCCGTGTGCTGGACCTGGCCGGCGGTCCCCTGCTGGGCATCGATGCGGCGGCGGCGTATCCGGCCACACGGGTCGGCCTCGCCCCCGGTTCGGTGCTCGTCCTCTACACCGACGGGCTCGTGGAGGAGCCGGGCGTGGACATCGAGGACGCGCTCGCCGAGCTGGGGCGGCGGCTCGGCGAGGCCGGCGACGTGCCACTGGGCGAGCTGGCCGACCACCTGCTGCGGCACAGCGCGGCGGCCCGGGAACGCGCCGACGACGTGGCGCTGCTGTTGCTGCGGGCCGAGGGGGACGGCTGAGGCTTCGGGGCGTACGAACCCGCCCGGGGGGCGGCTGGGGCTTCGACGGGGTGCGACTGGGTCCGGAGGGCGCCCGGCGTCGGCTGGGCTTCGGGGGACGTGCGACTCGCCCGGGGGACGACTGGGGCTTCGGGGACGTGCGACCGGGCGGGACGGGTCCGGGAGGCGGTTCCGGGATCACGGCCCGGTCCGGCCCCCCGGGGGAAGGCCGGACCGGAGTGCCGTTCGAGGCGGGAAGGCCTTGGGTCAGTGGCTCCGGCCCCGGCCGTGACCGTGGCCGTCGCCCGCCTGCGCGTCGCCCGCCGCGCCGGGGGTCCCGGCCGCGCCCGGGGCGTCCGCGGCGCCGGATCCGTCGCCGCCGGTCACGGCGGCGGGACCGGCGCCTGACGGGTCGTCGCCCGCCTGGTCGCCGCTCCCCTGCCCGCCTGTCCCCTGCTGACCGTTCCCCTGGTTCCCGGTGCCGTCCGCCGCGCCGCCGGCGCCGCTGCCGTCGCCCGTGCCCAGCGTCGCCCCCGTCGCCTGGAGGGCGGCGGTGACCGGCTGGAAGAAGGTCTCGCCGCCCTGGGTGCAGTCGCCGCTGCCGCCCGAGGTGAGGCCGACCGCCCCGCCGTCCTGGGTGAACAGCGAGCCGCCGCTGTCGCCGGGCTCCGCGCAGACGTCCGTCTGGATGAGGCCGGTCACCGTGTCGACGCCGTTCGGGTCGGTCTCGCTCTGGAAGTTGACGGTGGCGTCGAGGCCGGTGACCGTGCCGTCGTGCAGGCCGGTGGTGCTGCCCATGCGGAACACGGTCTCCCCGACGGTGGCCTCCGCCGCGCGGTCGATCCGTACGGTCTGCCCGTTGCCCACGTCGACGGTGCTGGGCGCCTCGGTGCCCGGATCGTCGTACTTGACGAGGGAGAAGTCGTTGCCCGGGAAGGTCGCCTGGTCCACCGTGGCGACCGGCTGCCCGTTCTGCGCGTCGGCCCACCGCTCGGCCGCCACACCGCAGTGACCGGCCGTCAGGAAGGCGGGGCTGCCGTCCGAGGCGGTGACGTTGAACCCGAGGGAGCAGCGGACGGTGCCGCCCTGTGCCTGGGCGAAGATCGCGTCGCCGCCGGCGGCGAACGTTCTGAAGGCGCCCGCGGACTTCTTCAGGGTGGCCATGCCGGTCCCGAGGCCCTGGACGGTGGACCGCAGTCTGTCCCACTCGGCGCCGGTGACCGTGCGGTCGGCGGTGACCACGACCTTGTCGGTGCGCGGGTCGACGGCCCAGGACGTCCCCGGGATGGTCGCCTTGGCCTTCAGGGTGCGGGCCGCCGACTGGAGGGCGGCGGTGCTGTTGGCGACCCGGCGGACGGAGGCGCCCGCCTTCTCGGCCCGGGCGGCGATGCCGTCGTCGCCGTTCACCACGTTGACGACGAGCCGCTGTCCGGCGGCGTCGTAGTAGGAGCCTGCGAAGGCGTCGCCGAGCGACCCGGCGAGCCGCGAGGCGAGGTCGGAGGCGTCCTTCGCCTTGAAGGTCCTGGGGGCGGCGTCGCCCGCCGCGCCGTCCTGGGAGGCGTTGGCGTGCGGAAGCAGCACGGCCGCCGCTCCGAGCGCCACCACGCCGCCCGCCGCTATCGCGGCCTTGCGCTTCGGAATTCGCTTGTGACTCAAACTTCTCGACCTCCTGGGGGCGGGGTCCGTACCGCCGTCCGGCAGTGGTTGGGGCGCGCCTGGCTGGCTGTTGGTACGCAGGAGCGGAGCGGGGCGTTCAACCGGGTCCGCCGACTCCGCCCGCCGAGCCTCGGGGTGACCGACTCACGCCGCCGGGCCCCGGGTTGGCCGCAGAGGTTGACCGACTCACGCCGCCGGGCCCCGGGTTGGCCGCAGAGATTGGCCGACTCGCGCCGCCGGGCCCCGGGTTTGCCGACTTGTTCCAGCCGGGCCCGCCGCCGCATCGCCCCACCCTCGGCCTCGTCCGCCGCATCGCCCCACCCTCGGCCTCGCCCGCCGACTCCCCTCCACCGGACCGGCGTTCGCCCCTGCCCTGTCCCGTCCGCCCTGCCCCGGGCTCGCCGACTCGCTCGCCGGCCCGCGCCGCCGGACGCCCGGTCAGGCGTCGCGGCCACGCGCTGCGATCGGCCGGCGACACGGTGTCTACGTCGCGTCACGGACCGGATGCGGAATGCCTGCTTCAGCGAATCTGCACAGCGCGTGCCCAGCGGGGTCACCGCGCGCGGCGGATCTGCACAAACCCGCGACGTGCGACGCGCCTTTGGCGCGGTGTGTCCCCTTCGCCGGCGCGTCGGCAAGGGCGCGGGCGGGCCGATGCCGTGAGGCATGTGAAGAAGTGGTCGGCGACTCGTGCCCGCGCATCCACGCGAGAGCCGTCCGGACCGACAAGTTGGCTGGTGAGAGCCCTGGACGAGTGGAAGCGGCGGGTCGCGTCGTGCTTTGATCCATCGCACCGCAGGGACGGCCGGGCGCTTGGGAATCAGGCGTCCGACTCGCCCGTGGCCGCGGCCGTCCGGCTGTCTTCGCCGGTGCCGCTCCCCCCATGTCAAACCCCCATACGAAGGGAAGTTCCAGCATGAACTCCACCCCCCAGGTCACGACCGCCGAGATCTCCGACGCCGAGCTCGACAACATCTCCGGCGGTCTGTCCCTGAACGCCCTCGGCACCGTCACCGGCCTGGTGGACGGCGTCGCCCCGGTGTCCGGCCTGGTCGACACGGCCGTCGGCACCGTCGAGGGTGTGACCGGCCTGAACACCGCCCCGGTCACCAACCTGGTCGCCGGTCTCTGATCGCACCGCGGTGCCGCCGAGCCCCCGGAGCCGTACGCCGGTTCCGGGGCTCTCGGATGTCCTGAAACAGCCTCTCCCACAGGTGAGGGAAGTTCCGTGCAGTTCCGCCAACAGGCCCTCGCCAGGCTTCAGTCGCCCGAGGACCTGGACCTTCCGGTCCGTCTCGCCCGCCCCCGGGGCGGTCTCGTGCTGGCCGTCACGCTGGTCGCCATGGCCGCCGCCTGCGGTTGGGCCGTGGCCGGCTCCGTGGCCACCACGGTCACCGCTCCGGCCGTCCTGACCCACGGGCAGGGCAGTTACGTCCTGCAGAGCCCGGTCGCCGGTCAGGTCACGGCGGTCTACGCGAAGGAGGGCGAGCGGCTGCCGGCGAACGCGCCGGTGGTGAAGGTGCGTACCGGACAAGGGGACGCGGTGGTCCGCACGGTGGCCGCGGGCCGGGTCACCACGCTCGCCGCCGCCCTCGGACAGATCGTCACCACCGGTTCGGACGTGGCGGCCGTCGAGAAGGTGGCCCACGCCACGGACCCGTTGTACGCCACCGTGTACGTCCCCGCGCGCAACGGCGCCTCGATCCCGGTCGGCGCCGCCGTGGACCTGACCGTCTCCTCCGCACCGGCCGAGCGCTACGGCGTACTGCGCGGCCGGGTGAAGTCGGTGGACCGCACGGCCCAGTCGGCCCAGCGGATCGGCGCGTTCCTCGGGGACGGCCGGCTGGGCGAGCAGTTCGCCGCGAAGGGGCGGCCCGTCGCCGTGCTGGTGCGGCTGACGGCCTCGGCCGCCACGAGGAGCGGCTACCGGTGGTCGTCCGCGGACGGGCCGCCGTTCCGCCTCGATTCCATGACCCCGGCCGACGCCTCGATCCGGCTGGCCGGCCGGCGTCCCGTCGACTGGCTGCTGCCGTGAGCGACGACCGGCGGACCCGGGGCCGCCGTCGCGCCGCGCCGCCCGGCCGCACGGCACCGCGGCGGCGCCGGCGGACCGTCCGCACGCCGACGGTGCTCCAGATGGAGGCCGTGGAGTGCGGCGCCGCCTCCCTGGCCATGGTGCTCGGCCACTACGGCCGCCATGTCCCGCTGGAGGAGCTGCGCATCGCCTGCGGTGTCTCCCGGGACGGCTCGCGGGCGAGCAACCTGCTGAAGGCGGCCCGGGGTTACGGCCTGAGCGCCAAGGGCATGCAGATGGACACCGCCGCCCTCGCCGAGGTCCAGGCCCCGGCCATCCTGTTCTGGGAGTTCAACCACTACGTCGTCTACGACGGCACGGGCCGCCGCCTCGGCCGGCGCGGCGTGTACGTCAACGACCCCGGCAAGGGCCGCCGGTTCGTCCCCATGGAGGAGTTCGACGCCTCGTTCACCGGTGTGGTGCTGGTGCTGGAACCGGGCGAGGGCTTCACCAGGGGCGGGCGCAGGCCGGGGATCTGGGGTGCGCTGCCGGCCCGGCTGCGCGGCACCGCGGGAGCGCTGCCGGTGGCGGTGCTGGCGAGTCTGCTGCTGGTGGCGGTCGGCGCGGCGGTGCCCGCGCTCAGCCGCACCTACATCGACACGTATCTCATCGGCGGTCAGACCTCCCTGCTGGGTGTGCTGTTCGCGTCGATGGGCACGTGTGTGCTGTTCACGGTCGCGCTGACCTGGCTGCAGCAGGCCAACCTGCTGCACGGGCGGATCGTCTCCTCGACGCTGACCGGCGCCCGTTTCCTGCGCCATCTGCTGCGTCTGCCGGTGACGTTCTTCGCCCAGCGCAGCCCGGCCGACCTGGTGCAGCGGCTGCAGTCCAACGACGCGGTGGCCGAGACGCTGGCCCGCGACCTGGCCGCGGCCGGTGTGGACGCGGTGGTCGTGGTGCTGTACGCGGTGCTGCTCTACACCTACGACCCGCAGCTGACGTTCGTCGGCATCGGCGTCGCGCTGCTCAACATCGTGGCGATGCGGGTGGTCGTACGGCTGCGCGCGACGCGGACCGCGAAGCTGCGGGCCGACACCGCGCGGCTCACCAACACCGCTTACAACGGGCTGCAGCTGATCGAGACGATGAAGGCGACCGGCGGCGAGGACGGCTACTTCCGCACCTGGGCCGGGCAGCACGCCACCACGCTGGAGGAGCAGCAGCGGCTCGGCGTGCCGGGCGCCTGGCTGGGCGTGGTCGCGCCGACGCTCGCCACGGTGAACAGCGCCCTGATCCTGTGGATCGGCGGGATGCGGGCCGTGGAGGGGCACATCTCGGTGGGCCTGCTGGTCGCCTTCCAGGCCCTGGTGGCCCGCTTCACCGCGCCGCTGACCCGGCTGAACGGCGTGGCGGGCCGGATCCAGGACTTCGCGGCCGATGTGGCCCGTCTCAAGGACGTGGAGAACTTCCGGACCGAGACGGCGCGGGTGCGGCCCGGCGCCGGCGACTCCACCCGCCGGCTGCGCGGCCACGTCGAACTGGAGAACGTCACCTTCGGCTACAGCCCGCTGGACGCGCCGCTGCTGAGCGGGTTCGACCTGACCGTGGGGCCGGGGCGGCAGGTGGCACTGGTCGGCGGTTCCGGCAGCGGCAAGTCGACCGTCTCCCGGCTCATCTCGGGTCTGTACACGCCGTGGGAGGGAGTGATCCGCATCGACGGGCAGCGGCTGGCGGACATCCCGCGCGGGACGCTGGCGGCGTCCGTGTCCTTCGTCGACCAGGACGTCTTCCTCTTCGAGGGCACGGTCCGCGACAACGTGGCCCTGTGGGACCCGTCGATCCCGGACGAGGCCGTGGAGGAGGCGCTGCGCGACGCCGCCCTGTACGACGTCGTCGCGCGCCGTCCGGGCGGCGTCCACAGCAGGGTCGAGCAGGACGGGCGCAACTTCTCCGGCGGGCAGCGCCAGCGCCTGGAGATCGCGCGGGCGCTGGTGCGCCGGCCCAGCATCCTCGTGCTGGACGAGGTGACCAGCGCTCTGGACGCGGAGACCGAGCAGGTGGTGATGGACAACCTTCGGCGGCGCGGCTGCGCCTGTGTGGTGATCGCGCACCGGCTGTCCACGGTGCGCGACAGCGACGAGATCGTGGTGCTCCAGCACGGCGCGGTCGTCGAGCGCGGGCGGCACGCGGAGCTGGTGGCGCGCGGCGGAGCGTATGCCGCGCTGGTGCGGGAGCGGTGAGATGACGGTGGTTCACGAGGCCGATCCGGTCCTCGGCGCGCTGGGCTCCCTGGGCCTGCCCGTCGACTGCGCCGGTTCGAGCCGGCTCGACCTGGCGGGTCCGCAGGTGCTGTGGCTGGTCACGGCCGGCGCGCTGGACCTGTTCGCCGTGGACGCGGAGCGGCAGGGCCACTGGCACCATCTGGGCCGGCTGGAGGCGGGCTCGCTGCTGCTGGGACCGGTCGCGGGCCCGCGGCACACGCTGGTGGCCCGTCCGCTGCGCGACTGCGCGGTGCGCCGGATCGGGCTGCGCGAGCTGTACCAGCCGGCGCCCACCGACACCTGGTCCTACGACGAGTACGGCGACCCGCAGTACGTGCCGCCGGCGACCAGTCCCCTGGAGTACGCGCTGGCGCTCGGCGTCGGACGCAGCCTGTCGGTGCTGTTCCAGGCGCCGACGGCCGGGGAGCGGGCGGCCGCCCCCGGGGACGACGAGGTGTTCTGGATGCAGGTGCCGCCGGGGAGCGTCCAGTACGGGGCGCTGTACGGCGCGGAGGCCGCCGCCGATCTGCTGATGGACCCCGCCGTGTGGCAGTCGGTGGTCGACCAGCAGTACCGGCTGCTGACGGCGCTGGACCGCTGGATCGAGGAGCTGGAGCAGGCCCACGAGACGCGTGCTGCGGCCGGCATCGAGGCCGGCGAGGCGGTCCGGGCACGGGCCGACCGGACGCTGCTGGCGGCCATCGGCCGGTCCCCGTCGGGCCGGATCACGGCCGCCGACGCGGACGCCGTGCACGCGGCCTGCGAGCGGGTCGCCCGGGCCGCCGGGATCACGCTCGCCGCCCCGCCGCGGTCCGGCACCGTCAGTGACCGGCTCGACCCGGTGGAGCAGGTGGCGCTGGCGTCGCGGGTGCGCACCCGGGCCGTACGGCTCCAGGGGCGCTGGTGGCGGGAGAACGCCGGTCCGCTGGTCGGCCGGCGGGCGCTGTCGGGCGCGCCGGTCGCGCTGCTGTGGCGGCGCGGCGGCTATGTCGCCGTGCATCCGGCGACCGGGCGGGCGACGCCGGTCGGGCCGGGCAACGCCGAGGAGTTCGAGCCGCGCGCGGTGATGTTCTACCGGCCGCTGCCCGAGCGCCGCCCCACCCCGCTCGGGCTGCTGCGGTTCAGTCTGCGCGGCACCCGGGGCGATCTGCTGAACCTGCTGCTCAGCGGGCTGGTGACGGTCGCCGTGGGGGCTCTGGTGCCGGTGGCGACCGGCAGGGTGCTCGGCCAGTACGTGCCGCGGGCCCAGCGGGAGCCGATCACGCAGGTGTGTCTGGCGGTGCTGGTCAGCAGCGTCGTCGCGGCGGCCTTCACCCTGCTGGAGAACCTGACCGTGCTGCGGCTGGAGGGGCGGATCGAGGCCACCTTGCAGCCGGCGGTCTGGGACCGGTTGCTGCGGCTGCCGACGCGGTTCTTCACCGAGCGTTCCACCGGCGAACTGGCGAGCGCGGCCATGGGCGTCAGCGCGATCCGCCGACTGCTGGCCGGGGTCGGCCCGGTCGTGGCGCAGTCGGTGACGGTGGGGGCGATGAACCTGGCGCTGCTGTTCTGGTACAGCGCGTCGATGGCGTGGGCCGCGGTCGGCATGCTCGTCGTGATCGCGGCCGTGTTCGCCGGGCTCGGGCTGTGGCAGGTGCGGTGGCAGCGGCGGCTGGTGGTGCTCACCAACAAGCTGAACAACCAGGCGTTCCAGACGCTGCGCGGGCTGCCGAAACTGCGGGTGGCCGCCGCGGAGAACTACGCGTACGCGGCCTGGGCCGAACGGTTCGCGCGCAGCCGCGAGCTGCAGCGCCGGGTGGGCCGGATCAAGAACCTGACGACGGTGCTGGGCGCGGTGTACCTGCCGGTGTGCACCCTGGTGATGTTCATGCTGCTGGCGGGTCCGGCGCGCGGCTCGATGTCGGCGGCGGCGTTCTTGACCTTCAGCACGTCGGTGACGATGCTGCTGACCTCGGTCACGCAGCTGACCGGCGCCTTCGTGTCCGCGGTGGCCGCGCTGCCGCTGCTGGAGGAGATCCGTCCGGTGCTGGACGCCGTACCCGAGGTGGCCTCGGCGAGCACCCGGCCGGGGCCGCTGTCGGGGGCGATCGAGGCGCGGCGGCTGTCGTTCCGGTACGCCGACGACGGTCCGCTGGTCCTGGACGACGTGTCGTTCCAGGTGCGGCCGGGCGAGTTCGTGGCGATCGTGGGGCCGAGCGGCTGCGGCAAGTCGACGCTGCTGAGGCTGCTGATCGGTTTCGACCGCCCGCTGTCCGGCAGTGTGCTCTACGACGGCCAGGACCTCGCGGCGCTGGACCGGCCGGCGGTGCGCCGCCAGTGCGGTGTGGTGCTGCAGCACGCCCAGCCGTTCACGGGTTCGATCCTGGACATCATCCGGGGCACCGAGCCCTGCTCGCCCGAGGAGGCGATGGCGGCGGCCGAGCTGGCGGGGCTGGGCGAGGACATCAAGCGGATGCCGATGGGACTGCACACCCTCGTCTCGGGCGGCGGGGCGGTCTCGGGCGGGCAGCGGCAGCGGCTGATGATCGCCCAGGCCCTGGTCCGGCGTCCGCGGATCCTCTTCCTCGACGAGGCGACCAGCGCGCTGGACAACGACACGCAGCGCACCGTGATCGACAGCACCCGCCGGCTGAACGCGACACGGGTGGTGATCGCGCACCGTCTGTCGACGGTGCTGGACGCCGACCGGGTCGTCGTGATGCGGGACGGCAGGGTCGTGCAGCAGGGGCCGCCGGCCGAACTGCTCGCGGACCCGGACGGGCCGCTGCACGAGCTGGTCCGGCGGCAGCTGGCGTGAGCCCCGGCCCGCCGCCCTGGAGGCGGGCCACCGCCGGGCCGCACCCGACGGGAATGAGACGTTCCCGCACCGTTCACCCGCCTTTCAGGCGCCGGTGACGGGGGCGCCAGGCGTACGAGATCGCAGGCTGGGTACCCACCGGGCCATGCGGATCAGCGTGGTGGACGTGGGGTCGAACACGGTTCGACTGGTGGTGGCGGACGCGGCGGGCGGGGTCCCGTTGCCGGTCCACACCGCCAAGTGGCGGCTGAGACTCTCGGAGCGGGTCGCTCCGGGGCAGGACATACCGCAGGAGGCGGTGGAACGGCTGGTCGATGCGGTCGGGGAGGCGAGCGGGACGGCGGCCCGGTGGGGCGCGGCCGGGCCGCTCGCCTTCGCGACCGCCGTGGTGCGCGGCGCCCCGAACCGGCTGCAGGTGCTGCGTGCCGTCCGCGCGGGCACCGGCGTGGACCTGTGCACGCTGCCCGGCGAGGTCGAGGCCGAGCTCACCTTCCTGGCGGCGCGGCGCTGGGCGGGCTGGCGGTCCGGGCCGCTCGCGCTGCTCGACATCGGCGGCGGCTCCCTCGAGGTCGCCTTCGGCCGGGGCCGGCTGCCGGACTTCGTGGCGTCGCTGCCACTGGGCGCGGGCCGGCTCACCCATGAGTTCTTCGCGGACGAGGACCCGCCCTCGCCCGAGCGGCTCAAGGCACTGCGGCGCAGGGTCCGGCACCAGCTGCGGGACGTCGCCGCCCGGATCCGCTGGGAGGGGCCGCGCACCGCGGTGGTCACCTCGCGCACGTTCCAGCAGCTGGGGCGGCTGTGCGGGGCCGCGCCCGGGCGGCACGGGCCGTTCGCGGAGCGGCGGCTCGACCGTCCGGCGCTGCGCCGGGCGGTCGACCGGCTGGCCGCCCTGCCCGCCGCCGAGCGCGCCCTGCTGCCCGGCATCTCCGCGCCGCGCGCCGCCCAGAGCCTGGCCGGCGCGGTGGTGGGACACACGGCGATGAAGCTGTCCGGCCTGAAGAGCGCCGACGTCTGCCCCTGGGCGATCCGCGAGGGCGTGCTGCTGCGGCACCTGGAGGACGGGCCGTCCTGGTGGGCGCAGGTCTCCCGGCTGAGCGAGGACGCGGCGCCCCCGGACCCGGTTCCGCTGCGCATCGCCGCGGCGACCCGCTGACGAGGCCGCCACGGAGCGCGCTTTCAGCAGGGGCCCGCCCCGAGCCGGCGCGGCCACCACGGCGCGCCGCACCGCGGGAAGACGCACACAGGAAGACCGACGCAAGCGAGCAAGGAGTGAGCACCATGCCGAAGAACGACGGCGAGCAGCACCACGACCGCCCCGACACCGCGCTCGGAGAGGTCCTGCGCGAGTTCGAGAGGGCCGAGACCGACGCCGACGACTCGCGCGAGAAGCGGCACCGGGGCGAGGCCGCCGAGGCGATCACCCCGAACACCGGGGCGGAGGAGGAGGTCCGAGAGGAGTCCGAGGGCCGCTGAGGGGCCCGCGTGGCCGCGCGGGGCCGCCCCGTGGTCACGCGGCGATCACACCGAGGATGGCTGGGCGCGCCCCGGGTACCCGGCACCCATGGACGACGATCGCCGAGGACCCCAGCTGCCGCCTGCCCGGGGGCCGCTCTCCGCTGCCGTGACGGCATACCTGCGCGACACCGGCCCGCTGCCCCGCACCGGTGACGCCGACGACGCCGACCCCTACGGCGACGATCTCCAGCTCGCCCTGTACCTGTGCTACGAGCTGCACTACCGCGGCTTCGCCGGTGTGGCCGCGCGGCGCGAGTGGGACCCCGACCTGCTGCGGCTGCGGTCGGCGCTGGAGGACCGCTTCCTGACCGCCCTGCGCGCCGACACGCCCGGCCACGACGGCCTCGACGAGGCGCTGGCCGACCTGCTGGTGGAGCCGGTCGACGGTTCGGGCGTCTCGCACTACCTGGCGGACGAGGGCGAGCTGTGGCAGCTGCGCGAGTACGCCGCGCAGCGCTCCCTGTACCACCTCAAGGAGGCCGACCCGCACGCCTGGGTGCTGCCGCGGCTGTGGGGCAGGGCCAAGGCGGCGATGGCGGCGGTGGAGTTCGACGAATACGGCGGCGGCCGGGCGGCCCGGGTGCACGCCAGGCTGTTCGCGGACCTGATGAGGGACCTTGGGCTGGACACGGCGTACGGCCGGTACCTGGACGCGGCCTCGGCCGAGGCCCTCGCCACGGTGAACCTGATGTCGCTGTTCGGGCTGCACCGCGAGCTGCGCGGGGCCCTGGTGGGCCACTTCGCCGCGGTGGAGATCACCTCCTCGCCCGGCTCCCGGCGGCTGGCCGGGGCGATGCGCCGCACGGGCGCCGGACCGGCGGCCGAGTTCTTCTACGACGAGCACGTCGAGGCGGACGCGGTGCACGAGCAGGTGGTGCGCCACGAGGTGATCGCGGGCCTGCTGGAGGAGGAGCCGCACCTGGCGGGCGACGTCGCCTTCGGCATCGACGCGACCGGACACCTGGAGGACCGTCTCGCCGGCCGGCTGCTCGCCGACTGGCGGGCCGGCCGCTCCTCCCTGCGCGTGCCGCTGGAGACGGAGACGGTCTCCGTCTCCTGATATCCGACGCGTTCCGGGGTACTCGCGATGCGTGAGTGAACTGGTGCTTCCGGGCGTGTACGCCCCACAGGACGACACCGCGCTGCTGGCCGAGGTCGTGGCCGACGAGCCGCTGCGGCCGGGTTCGCAGGTGCTGGACGTGGGCACGGGCAGCGGTGCCCTGGCGCTGGCGGCCGCCCGCCGCGGCGCCGAGGTGACCGCGGTCGACGTGTCCTGGCGGGCCGTGTGGACCGCCCGCCTCAACGCCCGGCTGGCCCGGCTCCCCGTACGCGCCCATCACGGCAACCTCTTCGGCCCGGTGCGCGGACGGTCCTTCGACGTCATCCTGGCCAACCCGCCCTATGTGCCGGCTCCCGGCGCGCGCCACGCGCCGCGCGGCAGGTCGCGGGCCTGGGACGCGGGGAGCGACGGGCGGGTGGTGCTGGACCGGATCTGCCGGGAGGCGCCCGGGCTGCTGCGCCCCGGCGGCGTGCTGCTGGTCGTGCACTCCGCGCTGAGCGGCCCGGGCCGCACCCTGGAGCTGCTGCGCGGAGCCGGACTGAAGGCCTCGGTGGTGCGCCGCCGCTGGATCGCCTTCGGCCCGGTGCTGCGGGCCAGACGGGCATGGCTGCGCGAGCGCGGGCTGCTGGGCTCGGGCGAGGAGAAGGAAGAGCTGGTGGTCATCCGTGCCGAACGACCTCTGTGAACCGGACGGTCCCGCCGAGCCGGACCGCCTCCGCGACTGCGATGACCTGAGCGCCGGCCCGGACGGCCGCTCCCGGGATCCCGGGGCCGCGCGCGGTACTCCGGCCCGCCGGATCACCATGCAGCGGCAGGGCCCCATCCTCGTGGACGGCCCCGTCGAGGTGGAGCTGGAGGACGGGACCACGGTCTCCTCCGACCGGTTCCGGGTCGCGCTGTGCACCTGCCGCCGCAGCCGCCGCTATCCGTGGTGCGACACCAGTCACCGCAAGCGGGTGTAGCGGAAGCCGCATGCCGCGTACGACGGACGCGGTCGATCGGCGGACGCGGTCGGACGACAGATGACAGGGACCGGCGGGAGGCCCCACTCCGCCCGCCGGTCCCTGTGGCGGGATCACCGCCGGTTTCCTCGCCGGGCCGCGCACTCCCCAGTCACGGGCCCATGATGCCGCGCGGAAACCGCCGCGATCCCGGTCCTAGAACGCGAAGACGCTCGACACGGAAGCGTTCTTCACGCACTCGTTGGCGAAGGTGCGCTCATAGGAGACGCGCTTGCCCTGCCAGACGCCGACGGCGGTGACCACCACGGGGTTGTACTCCTTGGTGCACAGCACGTCGCCGCCGGCGCTCAGGGCGTCGAAGTCGCCGCCCGCGGCACGCAGTTCGGCGCACGCGTCGGACGCGGCGGGATGGGTTCCGGAGGCCGTGGGGGCGCAGGTGAGGGTGACGACGCGCTCCGGGACGGCGACGGCCGCGTCGGCTCCGTGGCCGACGGTGAGCACCAGGGCCGAGGGGGCGTACAGGGAGGCGGGGGCGGCGGACGGGGCGGCGAGGGCGGCCCCGGTGAGGGGCCCGCAGACGGCGGTGGCCGTCAGGCCGAGGGTCGCTGCCCAGCGCGCGGTGTTCCGCATTGTGTGCTTCCTTCCGCAGGTTCGATGAGAGACACCGGTCCGGCGCGGTCTGTGCCGGACCCGGCGTGCGGGAGTCTGCCGAGTCCCTCACCGAAACTCACATCGAACCCATGGGTTTCAGTAACCTTGCGTATTGAATCAGTGGCGTGAAGTCACGGAAATCGAACGTTCCAACCCCTGAACCACGGGCCCGTGGGACGAAGGATCCGGCCGGATGGCTCGTTCTCCCCCGTTCCGCAATCGACTGGAAACATTCCCGAAACGCGCGCCGGGCGGCGCCCGCGCACCCCCTCCGGCCCGGTCGAGGCGCGCTCCGGCGTACCCGGCGCGCGTCCGCGGCGGCGCGCTCTCCCCCGGCCCCTGCGGAAGCGCGCTCTGCGCCCCCAGGACCTCCCCCGCGAGGGGGCCCGCCCCGTCGGCGGGCCCGCACCTACCGGTCGGTATCGTCGGGTCCGGCGTGGGTCCCGGCGAGGAGAGGCAGGCTGGCGGATGGCCGAGCACTGGGCGGACTTCCAGTACGAGATCTATCTGAACGGGATGACGGGCGCGGTGCCCCGGCTGCCCACCGACCTGACCCGGCTGGAGGAGCTGACCGAGCGGCGGCTCGGCCCCGGCCCGGTCGGCTACGTGGCGGGCAGCGCGGGCAGCGGCAGCACCGCGCGCGCCAACCGCGCGGCCCTGGACCGGCGCCGGATCGTCCCGCGCATGCTGCGGGACGTGCGCGAGCGGGACCTGTCGGTCGAGGTGCTGGGCCGGACGCTGTCCGCCCCGCTGGCGCTGGCGCCGATCGGCGTGCTGTCGATCATGCATCCGGACGCCGAGCAGGCCGCCGCCCGGGCCGCGGCGGCGCAGGGCGTGCCGTTCGTCCTGTCCTCGGCCTCCAGCACGCCCATGGAACAGGTCGCGGAGGCGATGGGGGACGCGGAGCGCTGGTTCCAGCTGTACTGGGCCAAGGACCGCGAGGTGACGCGGAGCTTCCTCACCCGGGCGAAGGCGTGCGGGTTCAGCGTCCTGGTGGTCACCCTGGACACCCCGCTGCTGGCCTGGCGGCCGCGCGACCTCGACCAGGCGTACCTGCCGTTCCTGCACGGGGTGGGCACCGCCAACTACTTCACCGATCCGGCGTTCCGGGCGGGGCTCGCCCGGCCGGTGCACGAGGACCCGAACGCGGCGGTGCTGCACTTCGTCGGCATGTTCGCCGACCCCGGCAAGACCTGGCCGGACCTCGCCTTCCTCCGGGACAACTGGGACGGCCCCATCGTCCTGAAGGGCGTCCTGCACCCGGACGACGCCCGGCTCGCCGCCGACGCCGGCATGGACGGCGTGGTGGTGTCCAACCACGGCGGCCGGCAGGTGGCCGGTTCCGTGGCCGCCGCCGACGCGCTGCCGGCGGTGGCGGAGGCGGTCGGCGACCGGCTGGACGTCCTGTTCGACAGCGGGGTGCGCACCGGCGACGACGTCTTCAAGGCGCTCGCCCTCGGCGCGCGGGCGGTGCTGCTGGGCAGGCCCTACGCCTACGGGCTCGGCCTGGACGGCCAGGCCGGCGTGGAGCACGTGATCCGGTGCCTGCTGGCGGAGTTCGACCTCACCCTCGCCCTGTCCGGGCACGCCGCGCCGGGCACCGTGGGCGCCGCCGACCTGGCGGACGGCACCCCGTGAACGGGCCGGGTCCTGTCGTCGGACTCCCGTCACGGCGGGAGGGCGTGCGGGGCGTCGCGGAGCGGGCGGGATCGCGACGACAGGGCCCAGGGGCTCAGATCTCCCAGGAGCGCAGCCGGTCGGCGGCGCCGTAGACGTCGGTCTTGCCGGACATCAGGTCGCGGGCGAGGTCGACGAGGGCGCCGTAGGGCGGGTCGATGCCGACGCCGCTGACGTACATGTAGGCCACGGCCGTCGCGCAGGCGAAGCGGGCGTTGGCCGACGGCAGCGGTTTGAGCAGGGCCAGGGTGTGCAGGAGGGCGGCCGCCCGCCAGGCCGGGTCGGAGTCGACGCCCAGGCGCGGCGGGTCCACCCGATGGCGGGCGACGGCGGCGACCAGGGCCGAGAAGTCGTCGACCGTGGGCTGGTCCGGCAGGACTTCCTCATGGCGCTGGAGCAGCCAGGGCACGTCGATGTGGAGGACGGGGGTCATCGGTCAGGCGGCTCGTCCCTCGCCCCTGGTGGGCGATTCGTCGTCGGGGAACGCTGCGGCGAATTCTTCGGCGTGGGCAGCGAAGAACCGCCGGAAGGCCTCGGCGCCCTCCTGCAGGGCCCGGTGCCGGGCTATGTCGGCGGCGGCGGCCTCCCGCACGAGCGCCTTCATCGACGTACCGCGTTCCTTGGCGATCTGCCGCAGGTCCTCTAGCTCGCGGTCGCTGAACTCCACATTGAGCGCTGGCATGGGCCAAACGGTACCGCGCGGGTGCTCCAGCGTAAATAGCCCCAGGTCACAGCGGTGCGTGCGCGGTACCGTCCGCCGCTCCCGCGGGCGCACCACTGAAGGGTGCCGGCCACTCGCACGACGTGCGGCGCGGCGGCCCCCGCCCGGATCGGCGGGCGTCGCGCCCGCTCCGGCGTGCGGGCGGGCGGCGGCCGCCCGGAGTTCACTCGCGGCGGAAAGGGGGGTCGGCGACCGCGCGGAGCCGGGACGCACTAGGCTGGTTCGCGAGTGACACACGTCTGATCACTGTGAGTGTGCGCGATGGAGTGGCGACGATGAGCCCGGTGTATCCGTTCGACGACGCGGCCACGGCCCGGGCCGTCGTCGACGAGCAGGGCCTCGTCGTCGAGTGGAACGAGGGCGCGCACCGGCTGCTCGGCTGGGCGCGGCAGGAGGTCGTGGCCAGGCCGGCGGCGCGGCTGCTGGCCGACGGCGCGCGGCTGCCGGCCCTGCCGCCCGAGGAGCGCCGCCGGACCGGCACGCTCGACCTGCGCCACCGCGACGGGCACACCGTCTCCGTGTGGGTGCTGGCCCATCACCGGCGTCCGGAGGACGGCGGCGACTGGCTCCTGGTGACCCCCCTGGAGGGCGGCTCGCCGCCCGGTCCCGACGACCCCCTGGCCCGGGCCCAGCTGGTGCAGTCGCCCTGCGCCGTCGCGGTCTACGACGACCGGCTGCGCCTGCACGTGGTCAACGACGCGATGGCGGAGGTCATCGGCGTCCCCGGGGAGCGGCTGCGGGGCCTGCGCCACTCCGAGATCGGCGGCCGCTCGCAGAGCCAGGACATCGAGGAGCACATGCTGCGGGTGCTCGACACCGGCCGCGGGCACGACGTGCGGACGCATGTGCCGGTCGGCTGCGACGACCGGGTGAGCGCCTGGCTGGCCCGGATGTCCCCGGTCAAGGACGCCGACGGCAGGGTGCTCGGCGTGTGCGTCGCCGTCCACGACTTCACCGAGGAGTACCGGGCCCGCGAGCGGCTCCAGCTGGTCAACGAGGCGAGCGTGCGCATCGGCACCACCCTCGACGTCACCCGTACGGCGCAGGAACTCGCCGACGTCTGCGTCCCCGCGCTCGCCGACTTCGTCAGCGTCTACCTGGTGGACCCGCCCGAGCACGGCGGGGAACTGCCCAGCGGGCCGCTTCAGGTGCCGGTCTCCCTGCGCCGCATCGCCCACCGCTCGGTCAATCCGGGCGCCCCGGAGGCCCTGATCCCCCCGGGCGGCAGCGAGATCTACCCGGCCGTCTCCCCGCAGGGCGCGGCCCTGCTGGCCGGCCAGCCGATCGTGGTGTCGGAGAAGTCGGGCGACCTGGACAAGTGGCTCGCCTGGGACCCGGAGCGCGCCCGGCTCGCCCAGCGGCTCGGCATCCACTCCACGATGTCGGTGCCGGTCCTGGCCCGGGGCGTCACCCTGGGCGTCGCCGTCTTCACCCGGTTCCAGCACACCTCCCCGTTCATGCCGGACGACGTGCTGCTGGCCGAGGAGGTCACGGCCCGGGCCGCCGTCTGCGTCGACAACGCCCGCCGCTACTCCCGCCAGCGGGAGACCGCCCTCGCCCTGCAGCGCAGCCTGCTGCCGCGCTCCCTGCCGCGCACGGCCGCCGTGCAGGCGGCCTCCCGCTACCTCCCGGCGGCACAGGCCGACGCGGGCGGCGACTGGTTCGACGTGATCCCGCTGTCCGGGATGCGGGTCGCGCTGGTCGTCGGGGACGTCATCGGGCACGGGGTGCGGGCCACGGCCGCCATGGGGAGGCTGCGCACCGCGGTGCGCACCCTCGCCGACATCGACCTCGCCCCGGACGAGCTGCTGACCCACCTCGACGACGTGGTCGTGCGGATGTCGGCCGAGGACGGCGGCGACGACGGTCCCGGCGAGGTCGGCGCGACCTGTCTGTACGCCGTCTACGACCCGGTCTCCCGCCGGTGCACCCTCGCCCGGGCCGGGCACCCCTCGCCGGTGCTGCTGCCGCCGGACGGCCCGCCGTACCGGATCGACCTGCCGGCGGGACCGCCGCTGGGCCTGGGCGGGCTGCCGTTCGAGTCGGCCGTGCTGGAGCTGCGCGAGGGCAGCGTGCTGTCCTTCTACACCGACGGCCTGCTGGAGAGCGGGGAGCGGGACGTGGAGGCCGGGCACCGGCTGCTGTGCGCGGCGCTGGCCGGCGAGGGCGACTCGCTCGACGAGACGTGCGACCGGATCCTGCACGCGCTGCTGCCGGGCGGCAGCGCCTGCGACGACGTCGCCCTGCTCCTCGCCCGCACCAGGGGCCTGCCCGCCTCGCAGGTGGCGACCTGGGACATCCCCGACGATCCGGCGCTCGTCGCCCCGATCCGCAAGCAGGTCGTCGAACAGCTGGACAACTGGGGGCTGAGCATCGCGGCGTTCACCGCCGAACTGGTGGTGAGCGAGCTGGTCACCAACGCCATCCGGTACGGCACGCCGCCGATCCGGCTCCGGCTGATCCACGACGAGACCCATCTGATCTGCGAGGTGTCCGACACCAGCAACACCGCCCCGCACCTGCGCCGCGCCAAGACGTGGGACGAGGGCGGCCGGGGCCTGCTCCTGGTCGCCCAGCTCACCCAGCGCTGGGGCAGCAGGCACACCTCGGAGGGCAAGACCATCTGGGCCGAGCTGAGCCTGCTCGACATGGAGTGACGGGCGTTCAGCAGGCGTCGGTGAGCCAGGGGCGGACCTGGCGGCGCGCCTCGTGCAGGCGCGACTTCAGGGTGCCCAGCGCGATCCCCGCCCGCTCGGCGGCCTCGGCGTACTCCAACTGGCAGATGTCCCGGTACACCAGCGGCGCCACCAGGTGCGGATGCTCCCGCTCCAGCCGCTCCAGCGCCTCCAGCAGGTCGATGCGGGAACCGGCGATGACGCTGGTGGTGCGCGGGTCGACGTGCCGCTCCGGCTCGATGGCGGCCGGGTGCTCGGCGGCGCGCCGCCGCAGCTCCCGGTACTTCTGCCGGCAGCAGTTGGCGACGACCGTGTAGAGCCAGGTGCTGAATCTGCTGCGTCCCTCGAAAGTGGTGATCTTCCGGGCCACCTGCAGCAGCACGTCCTGCGCCGCCTCCTCCGCGTCCTCGCGACAGGGCAGGAAACGCCCGCAGCGCCGCACCGCCTCGGGCCGGATCTCCTGGAGGAGTTCCTCCAGCGCCGCGCCGTCACCGGCGGCGGCGCGCCGGGCGAGTTCTTCGGTCGGCGCCGGGTCCGCCACGAGAGGCCTCCTTGGAGTCGATCTCAGGGCAGGCATGATAGTCGTATGCACCCCGTCGAGCGGATCGGCCGCTACCGGCTCGAACGGCGCCTGGGCACCGGCGCCTTCGGCACCGTGTGGCTCGCCCGGGACGACGACCTCGATGCCCCGGTGGCCGTCAAGGTCCTCGCCGAGAACTGGGCGCACCGCCTCGACGTGCGCGAGCGGTTCCTGTCCGAGGCGCGGCTGTTGCGCAAGGCCGGCTCGCCCCGGGTGGTGCAGGTCCACGACATCGGTGAACTGCCCGACGGCAGGCCGTACTTCGTCATGGAGTACGCCGACGCCGGCACCCTCGCCGACCTTCTGGCCGAAGGGCCCCTGCCGGTGCCGGAGGCGCTGCGGCTGACCGCGCTCGCCGCCCGCGCCGCGCACGCCCTGCACGAGGCGGGCATCGTCCACCGGGACATCAAGCCGAGCAACGTCCTGCTGCGCACCGCGCCCGACGGCGCCCGGCGGGTGCTCCTCGCCGACCTGGGGCTCGCCAAGAGCCTGGCGCAGGCCTCGGGGCTGACGCTGGCCGCGGGCTCCCAGGGGTACCGGCCGCCCGAGCAGGCCGCGGCGGGGACCGGCATCGACGCGCGGGCGGACGTCTACAGCCTGGGAGCGGTCGGCTACGAGCTGGTCACCGGGACGGTCCCGGCCGAGCCGGGGAAGGTCGTACCGCCGGAGCGACTGCGGCCGGCCGTGGACCCGGACGTGGCGCGCGTCCTGATGCGCGCCCTGGAGCCGGACCGCGAACGGCGCTGGCCGACCGCCGAGGCGCTCGCCCTGAAGCTGGAAGGCTCCGCGTCCGCCGGGCCGGCCGCCGGGCCGCGCCGTCTCCGTGTCCCGGGAGCCGGACGGCCAGGCCGGCTCGTCGCCCTGGCCGCCGGCGTCGCCGCGGTCGCCGCCGCGGGAGCGGCCCTCGCCGTGACGCTGTGGCCGGCCGCGTCCGGCGCGCCCTCCGGCGTCCAGGTCGCGGACGCCACCGGCCGGATCTCGGTGCGGGTGCCGGCCGGCTGGGGGCGGCAGCTGCGGGACTCCGGCTGGGACCCGCGCGCGCTGGGGCTGCCCGCGGGGCACGAGCCGGGCCTCGCCGTCGCCGACGACCTGGCGCGCTGGCAGGACCTCGCCTCCGGCGCGGACGGCGTGTTCGTCGGGCTGAGCGAGCGCGGGGACGTCACGGCCCGGGTGGACGCCGTCGACCACTCCGGCTGCCACTACGACGGCGGGCGCGCCTACGCGAGCGGGCGGTGGCACGGCTGGATCCGGGCCTGGAGCGGCTGCCCGGGCGGCGGCCTGCTCACCGAGGCGGCGCTGGTCCCGGCCGGTGACGCGGGGCAGCCCCAGGTGTACGCGCAGATCCGCCGACGGGGCGGCGACGACCCCACCGACCGCATACTCGGCTCGCTGCGGGTCACCCCATCCCGGTACGGGTGAACGCCGCGCGGCTTCGGGCGGGAAGAACTCCGGGGAAGAAATCCGCGCGAACCGCGAACTTTCCGCCCGGTCCGCGCATCGGACACCCATGTCGGCGCACGAGGCGCCGCACGCACGCGCCGACCGCGTGCGCGAGAACTCCAGGAGCGTGGATCATGGCGTACACCTCCCCGTCCCGCCGCCGTACGGCCCTGCTCGCCGGCGCGGTCGCCGCGGTGGGCCTGCTGACCGGCTGCGGCAGCGACCACGGCACGGCGGGCGCACCGCAGAAGGTGCCGGGCACCGCCGCGCCCGCGTCCGGTGACAAGGCGGCCGGTGACACGACGGCCGGTGACACGACGGCCGGTGACACGACGGCCGGCTCGGCGCCCGCCACGAGCGGCTCGCCGGGCGGCGGCGCCACCACCGCGGGACGCACCGCCTCGCCCCCGTCCTCCGCCGCGCCGGCCACGACCGCCGGCGGCTCCGGCAAGGACACCGCCGCCAGGAGCACCCGCTGCCACACCTCCGAGCTGAGGGCCACGGTCGGGCGCAACGACCCCGGCGCGGGGCAGGAGAACTTCCCCGTCGTCCTCACCAACACCTCCGGGCGCACCTGCACGGTGCGCGGCTACCCGGGCGCCGCGTTCGAGAACGCCTCCGGCGGGCAGCTCGGCCCCGACCCCAGGCGGTCGGCGGGCTCGGCCGCCACGGTGACCCTGAAGCCGGGCGCCAGCGCCTGGGCGGGCCTGACGTTCTCCAACCCGCAGGTCAGCGGGGCGAAATCCGCGACGCCGGCCGTGCTGATCGTCACCCCGCCCGACGAGCGCGACCACCTCACGGTGCGGTGGACGGCCGGGCAGGTGCCCGTGGGCGGCAACGCCTCGTCGGTGTCCTTGACCGTCCTGAGCCCCGGCACCGGGCCGTGACGCGCACCGGTCCCCTGACACCCGCGCGAAAACCCGCCACCTGTTTGCTTTGATGTGCGGGCACCGTTGATCGCGTCCGGAGGACCGAGCCCTGAACACCCCGCTGGCGGAGACCCTGTCCGTCGTCCTGCTCGTCGCCGTGCTGGCCTGGGCCGTCGTACGGCCCTTCGGGTGGCCGGAGGCGGTCATGGCGGTCCCCGCCGCGGCGATCGCCGTCGCCACGGGCGCGATCGGCCTGGACCACGCCCGCGCCGAGGTGGAGCGGCTGGCGCCGGTGGTCGGGTTCCTGGCGGCGGTGCTCGTCCTCGCCCACTTCTGCGACGTGGAAGGGCTGTTCCAGGCGTGCGGGGCGTGGATGGCCCGGTGGGCGCGGGGCCGTCCCGTCCGGCTGCTGACGGCGGTGTTCGCGCTGGCGTCCGCGATCACGGCCGTGCTCAGTCTGGACGCGACCGTCGTGCTGCTGACCCCGGTCGTGTTCGCCACCGCCGCCCGCACGGGCGTACGACCCAAGCCGCACGTGTACGCCTGTACTCACCTGTCCAACACGGCGTCGCTCCTGCTGCCGGTCTCCAACCTGACGAACCTGCTGGCGTTCGCGGCCAGCGGGCTGAGCTTCACCCGGTTCGCCGCGCTGATGGCGCTGCCGTGGCTGGTGGCGATCGGCGCGGAGTATCTGGTCTTCCGCCGCTTCTTCGCCCGCGACCTGGCGGCCTCGGCGCCCTCGAAGAGCATGGGCGAGCCGCCCGGGGTGCCACTGTTCGCGCTGGTCACGGTGGCCTGCACGCTCGCCGGTTTCGTCGTGACCTCCACGTTCGGCGTGGAACCGGCGTGGGCGGCGCTGGCGGGTGCGCTGGTGCTCGCCGGGCGGGCGCTGCTGCGGCGCAGGGCGGGCGTGGCGAGCGTGGTGCGGGCCGCCGCGCCCGGCTTCCTGGCGTTCGTGCTGGCGCTCGGCGTCGTCGTCCGCGCGGTGGTCGACAACGGGCTCGCCGAGGCGCTCGGGCACGTCCTGCCCGGCGGCACGGGGCTGCCCGCGCTGCTCGGCGTCGCCGCGCTGGCCGCCGTACTGGCCAACCTGATCAACAACCTGCCGGCGGTGCTGGTCCTGCTGCCGCTGGCCGCGCCGTCCGGGCCGGGCGCCGTCCTGGCCGTGCTGCTCGGCGTCAACATCGGCCCGAACCTCACCTACGCCGGGTCGCTGGCGACGCTGCTGTGGCGGCGGATCGTGCACCAGCACGAACACGGGGTGGACCTCAAGGAGTTCACCCGGCTGGGTCTGCTGGCCGTACCGGCCGCGCTCGTGCCCGCGGTGGTGGCCCTGTGGGGAGCGCTGCGGGTGGTCTGAGGGCGCGGGGCGGTGCTGCGGAGGAGATGAGCCGCGGGACGGTGAAGGGCTCGGGCCGTGCGAGACGTCGTCCGGGGCGGGAAGACGTACGGGGCGGGACTTCGGGGGGAGAATGAGGCGCGCGGGCGGGAAGCCTGCGGTGGGGCTGGAAGTCCCGGCGTCGGGCGCGTCGCCGGGTCGTCGGGGGCGCGAAGTCGGGTAAGCCGGGAGCAGCGGCCCAGGGGGGCCGCAGGGCTGTGGGAGGCCTCGTATGCGCGTGATCGCCTGGCTCGTCGAGGGCACCTGGCCCGCCTGTGTGGACGCCGTGCGCGCGCATGCGCCGGACGCGGCCGAGGTGGTGCTGCTGCACGTCAGCGCGGAGGAGGTCCCGGGTGTGGCGCACGGGGCCTTCGCCGGGCTGCTCGGGCGCGGTCATCGGCGCGGGGCCGCCCCGGCCGAAGGCTGGGCGAGGGATCCGGGCGACCGGCTCACCGACCTCTGCGGCACCTCGGCGGCCCAACTGCTCGACGCGGCGGCCGACCGGCTCGGGCGGCCGTGCACACGGCTGGAGCGGACCGGACGGGTCGAACGCGAGGTGGTCGGGGCGGCCGACGACGCGGATCTGCTGGTGCTGGCTCGCGACGGGGACCGCGACCGGCTCGGCCCGCACAGTCTGGGACCGGCGGTGCGGTTCGCCGTCGACCACGCGCCCTGCCCGGTGCTGCTGGTGTGGCCGGAGGCGGCGCCCGACCTCGCCACGCTGCCGCCGCCTCCCCCGCCGCACCCCGAGGGCCCGCCCCCGCACCCCGCCGGCTGAGACCGGCCGGCGGTACCTCGACACCGAGAGCGAGCGCCCTGTCACGGTCATCGACTGGCAGGTTCCACCCGCGTGACGCGGCCGCCGACCAGCGGGACCACCCCCGGGTGACGGCCGCCGACCGCCGGGGACCGGACTCGTGTCACGGCCGCCGGCCCCGCCCGTCACACGGTCGTCAGCCGTATGGACCGCGCGCGTCACGGCCGCGGGGCGCCAGGGGTCGGCGCCGGGCGGGCCGTGGGGCCGCCGTGCTGCGGCGCCCAGCCGGCCACTTCCATCTGGAGGTGCGGCGCGGAGGCGTCGATCGTCCAGCGCTGGGTGTCGCTCCTGGCCCGTGTCTTCAGCACGAGGGCGCCCGCGCCGTCGGTGGCCGCCGGGGTCAGCGCCAGGTCCTGGTCGAACCGTGGGACGAGGGTGCCCTGGAGGGTGAAGTCGTAGCGGATGTCCCTGCCGCCCGGCGCGGCGGCCGCGGTGCAGGGGGCGAGCTGCACGGAGTAGCCGAGGTGCGAGTCCAGGCACAGGCCGGGCGCGGCGCCGCTGCGCAGCAGTCCGTCGGTCTCGTACGCCCACTGCTGGCCGGGCTCGGAGGCGCATTTCGCCAGCTCGGTCTCCGCGCCGGGGACGGCCTTCTCGCCGACGATGCCGACGCACAGCCCGGACGCCGCGTTGTGCAGCCGCCCCCGCAGGGTGGACCTGCCCGTCCTGCCCGCGCCGGCCCACGAGGGCGCGGGCGCGGGGGCCGACGCGCCGGAGGGGGCGGACGACCGGCCGGCGGGCTGCCCGCCGGTGCCGGGAGCGGCGCCGTCACCCGAGCCGAGGGCCGACCAGACGGCGAGCGGGAGCACGACGAGGCCGCTGACCGTCGCCGCGGCGATGGCGAGGTTGCGGTTTCGGGCCGCCCGCCGGGCCGTCCGCCGCGCCGACCGGCGGGAGACGGCCCGGTGCACGGACCCGGACCCGGCGTCGGTCCCGGGAGCGTCGCCGAAGGCCCGGTGCCGGGCCTGCTGAGGGGCCTCCGGGGCAGGGGCGACAGCTCGCTCGCCCCCGGGCCCCGCACCGGGTTCGCCCGCGGCGGCCCCAGGACTCCTTCCGCCGGCGGACGGGAAACGACCGCGCGCGGCGGCGATCAGCCGGTCGAGCGGGGACCGGCCGTCGGCGGCGGACGCGGTGGCGGGAGCGGGACGGCCGTGCCCCGCCGGCCTGTACGGAGCCTCCCTCACCGCCCCGGGGACGGAGGCCGCGTCCGCGGCCACGCCGGACACCGCGCCGGGCGCGGGCGGAACACCTGCCATCGAGTCCGCCGACCCGGCCGGCCCGGGAAAACCGCTGGACGCGGGCGGAACGCCGATGGTGCGACCGGCCGGGCGGCCGGCCGCCGTGAAGCCGGGAGTTCCGTCGGGGGTCGGTGACGGTGAACCGGGCGCGGCGGGGTCGAACGGTTCGCCGCCGACGGGCTCGACGGGTGCCGCGGCGGTACGGAAGCCGCTTCCGTACCGAGGGCCGCTCCCGTCCCGGCCGCCGGCCTTCGAAGTCGGCCCCTGCGCCGGGGCCTGGCTCGCCGCCGCGGCGGCGAGGCGCAACTCCCGGTACTCCCGCGCGCGCCAGCCGAGCACTCCCTCGGCGAGCGCGGTGCCGAGGCCGGTGTCGAACGGCGCGAGCTGGCCGGCGGTGTGCCGGCAGTGCGGGCAGCCGGCCAGGTGCCGCCGCAGGTCGGGGTCGACGTCGACGCCACCGCGCCGGTACGTCACGTCCAGCAGCCGGAAGTACCGCAGGCACTCCTGGTCGGGCGCCAGTTCCCGGTGGACGAGGAGGCACTCCTCGCGCAGCCGTTCGCGGGCCCGCCCGAGTTCGACGTGCGCGTCGCCCTCGCCGAGTCCGAGCAGCCGGGCGGGAGCGGCGAGCGGTTCGCCCTCGGCCTCGGCGTGCCAGAGCAGGGCGGCGGCCGTCTGGGGCAGCCGCTGGAAGGCGCGGGAGAGCAGTCGCCGCCCGGCCGGCGGCAGCAGGCGCGCCGCGATCCGCTCGCCCCCGGCGTCGGCCGCGGGGCGCAGGTCCGGGTGCAGCGTCTCCCGCCGGTGGTCGGTGCTCCACTCCCCCGCGATGCGCCGCACCGTGACCAGCAGCCGGGGGCGCCACGCGGCCGTCGGTCCGGCGCGGCGCAGCGACTGTCCGAACAGGCGGGTGAACGCCTGGGTGGTGAGCATGCCCGCGGGGTGCGGGCCGTCGGTGCACAGCCGTGCGTAGGCGAACGCCGCTTCCCAGTGCCGGTCGAGGAGTTCGCCGACCGGGTGGAGCGCGGGCGTGGCGCCGGTCCACTTCCGCAGTTCGGCGCTGAGTTCCTGGTCCGTCGTCCCGAACGGGCCGGGCGGTTCGGGGGAATCGGACAGGCCCGGGTCTTTCACGGCTGCATTCCTCCACACACACCGCGGATCAAGTCCGTACCAAGATGGGGCGTCGGCTTTTCGGACATCCGCGAACGTCCACCGGAACAGGGCAGGAGCCCTTGTCCGAGCACCGACAGGCCACACCTTTCCACAGGCGAACAGGAACCAACAAGAGATCACGCGGTTTTTCCAAATCCCTCTGGAAATCCGCCTGTTGACGAATTGTCAATTCGCCGGCGACCGACGAGTGATTTCGGCCCGGATTTCCTTCGGGATCAGGCATTGCGGCCGTCGGCCCCGCGGCGCGGGAGCGCGCCGCGGGGCCGACGGGGCGAGGAGGGTCAGTGGCCACTGACCGGGTGCGGGGTGTAGGGCCGCTCCAGCTCCTCGATCTCCTTGTCGCTCAGCTCCAGTTCGACGGCGGCCACGGCGTCCTCCAGGTGCCCCGACCGGGCGGCGCCGATGATCGGCGCCGTCACCGTGTCCTGGTGCAGCAGCCAGGCGAGGGCCACCCGGGCGCGCGGGACACCGCGTTCGGCGGCGATGCGGGTGACGGCCTCGACGATGGCGCGGTCGCCCTCCTGGTAGAGGGTGCCGCCGAAGGCGTCGGTGTCGCTGCGGTGGGTGGAGACGCCCCAGTCACGGGTGAGGCGGCCCCGCGCGAGCGGGCTCCACGGCAGGACGCCGACGCCCTGGTCCGCGCAGAGCGACAGCATCTCGCGCTCCTCCTCGCGGTAGAGGAGGTTGTAGTGGTTCTGCATGGAGACGAAGCGGGTCCAGCCGTTCAGCCGCGCGGTGTACTGGGCCTTGGAGAACTGCCAGGCGTACATCGAACTCGCCCCGATGTAGCGGGCCTTGCCCGCCTTCACCACGTCGTGCAGCGCCTCCATGGTCTCCTCGACGGGCGTGTGCGGGTCCCAGCGGTGGATCTGGTAGAGGTCGACGTAGTCGGTGCCGAGCCGGCGCAGGCTGTCGTCGATCTCGGACATGATCGCCCTGCGGGACAGACCGGCGCCGTTGGGGCCCGGCCGCATCCGGCCGTGCACCTTGGTGGCGAGGACGACGTCCTCGCGGCGGGCGAAGTCGCGCAGCGCCCGGCCGACGATCTCCTCGCTGGTGCCGTCGGAGTAGACGTTGGCCGTGTCGAAGAAGGTGATCCCGGCCTCCAGGGCCTGCCGGATCAGCGGCCGTGAGGCCTCCTCGTCGAGGGTCCACTCGTGCGCGCCGCGGTCGGGCACGCCGTACGTCATGCAGCCCAGACAGATCCGCGACACGTCCAGGCCCGTCGAACCGAGCTTCACGTACTGCATCGTTGCTGCTCCTGTCTTCGGGTGGTTACGCAGGAGAGCCTAGGTCGTCGTGGATCATTCCGGCCTGTCGTGCCGGATGCCGGACGGGGGGCCGGGACGCGTGCCGCCGGGGAACGTGTCGAGCAGGTCCAGGGCGCGTTCCCAGGCGAAGGGGGGCCGTCCGCCGTCCTGCGGGGGTTCCCCGGTGGAGGGGTCGCCGAAGCGGACGCCCATCGCGCGCAGGCGTTCGAGGCTGTCCTGGTAGGCGGGGTGGGCGGCCAGCGCGTCGGCCACGCAGGGCAGGGCGGCGACCGGGACGCCGAGGCCGCAGGCCTCGCACAGGGTGGCCAGGGCGAGCGTGTCGGCGATGCCGGCGGCCCACTTGTTGATCGTGTTGAAGGTGGCGGGGGCCACGGCCACGGCGTCCGGCGGCGGGAAGGGGCGCGGATCGGCCGGGCTGCGCCAGGCGGACCGGACGGGGCGGCCGGTGAGCGCCTCGACGGCGGCGACGTCGAAGAAGCCGCCCATCGCGACCGGGGTCGCGATGACGCCGGTCTCCCAGCCCCGCTGCCGCGCGGCGGCTACGAGCGTGTCGACGCCCGCGGCGATGCCGGCGGCACAGACGACGACGTAGAGGAAGGGCCTCCCGGCCGGGATCCGGTCCGGGGCCTGGTCCGGGGCCTGGTTTTGGGCCTGGTTCTGGGCCTGTTCGGTCATCCCGGAACCCTACTGAACCGCCCTGGACGGCGAGCCGCCGCGCCCTGGCCACGGTCGGTGCGCGTACGTCCGCCGTGGACCACGGCCCGCACGCGTCACGGCCGGCACGGGCGGGAGCCACCGCGGATCGGGGCCGGCCCGGGCCGGCCGGTCACCGCAGCGGGAAGGAGCGTCCGTGCTCGGCCGCCGGGCGCGGGCCGAGGATGCGGCGCTCGCCCTCCTCGATCGGCACGTCGTCGATGCTCGCCTCGCGCCGGGTCATGAGGCCGTGCTCGTCGAACTCCCAGAGTTCGTTGCCGTACGAGCGCCACCACTGCCCGCCGGTGTCCCGCGACTCGTACTGGAAGCGGACCGCGATGCGATCGTCCCCGAACGCCCACAGGTCCTTGCGCAGCGCGTACTCCAGCTCGCGTTCCCACTTGGCGGTGAGGAACGCGACGATCTCCGCCCGGCCGGTGACGAAGGTGTCCCGGTTGCGCCAGACGGAGTCCTCGGAGTAGGCGAGGGCGACCTTGTGCGGGTCCCGGGTGTTCCAGGCGTCCTCGGCGGCCTGGACCTTCCGCGCGGCGGACGCTCGGGTGAACGGTGGCAGGGGCGGGCGGTCGGCCATGAGGCGCTCCTCGCTCGGCTGACGGACGGGACCGGGACGGTACCACTGGGGGGCGATCGTTCGTCCCGGTGGCGCCGACCTGGGGGACGGCCGTTCCGAGGTCAGGGAAGGCCGGGGACGACCGAGGCCGGAACGGCGTGTACCGAGGGACGCCGTCCCGGCCTCCACCGAACCCGGAGCCCGGGGCTCGGAGCCGGGACGCCGAGCCCCGGGTGGCGAGCCGTGCGGCCCGTTCCGGCTCAGTCCGCCGGGTCGGTCACCGTGATCGCGCCGACGGGGCAGGCCTTGGCGGCGACGCGGGCCATCGGGTCGGCGGCGCCGTCGCCGTCGCGCGGCAGCAGGCTGCTGAAGCCCTCGTCGTCCTGTGTGAACACATGCGGGGCGGCCAGTGCGCACTGGCCGGCGCCGATGCAGACGTCCTTGTCGATGTCGATAGGCATGACTGCAGCCTCTTACCAGGTCACGGGGAGTTCCAGCATCCCCTGGATCGTGTCGCCGGGTTTGAAGGGGATCTCCTGCGCCGGGGCCGCCAGCCGGAGGCCGGGCAGCCGCCGCAGGAGCGTGCCGAGGGCGATCTCCAGCTCGGCGCGGGCGAGGTTCTGGCCGAGGCACTGGTGGATGCCGAAGCCGAAGGCGACGTGGTGACGGGCCGGGCGGTGGAAGTCCAGCTCGTCGGGCTCCGCGTAGACGTCCTGGTCCCGGTTGATGACGGAGGTGGAGAAGACCACTCCGTCGCCGGCCCGGATCGTCGTGCCGGCCACCTCGATGTCCTCGGTGGCCACTCTGAGCAGTCCGTCGGCGATGGACAACAGCCGCATCAGCTCCTCCACCGCGGCGGGCAGCAGAGCCGGGTCCGCACGTAGCTCGGCCAGCCGCCCGGGGTGCCGCAGGAGGGTGTAGGTGCCCAGCGAGATCATGTTGGCGGTGGTCTCGTGGCCGGCGACGAGCAGGATGATCGCCAGCGCTACCACCTCCGCGCGGTCCACTTCGCCCCCGGCCAGCCGCTGCCGGACCAGGTCGTCCAGCACCCCTTCCCGTGGCTCCTTCACCTTGCGGTCGATCAGGTCGCCCAGGTAGTCCTCCAGGCGCTCGCGTGCGTCCAGCGTGTCGGCCACGGCCGGTCCGCGCAGCAGCCGCCGGGACTGCCCCTCGAAGAACTCGTGGTCGGCGTACGGGACGCCGAGCAGCTCGCAGATCACCATGGACGGCACGGGCAGCGCGAAGGCGCCGACCAGCTCGGCGGGCGGCCCCTGCGCGATCATCCTGTCGAGCAGGTCGTCCACGATGCCCTGGATCCGCGGCCTGAGGGCCGCGGCCCGTTTGAGGGTGAAGCTGGGGACCATCATGCGCCGCTGGGTGCGGTGCTCGGGGTCGTCGACGCCGAGGAGCGCGGTCCGGCGGTCGCGGACCGCCGCGAAGCGGGGCGTGGTCGCCGGGAAGCCGTCCCGGGTGCGGTCGCTGGACAGGCGCGGATCGGCCAGCAGGTCGCGGGCGAGGGCGTGTCCGGTGACGAGCCAGACCGGGCGGCCGTCGTAGAGGTCGACGCGGGACAGCGGCCGGTCGGCGCGCAGGGGGTCGTAGCCCGTGGGCGGGTGGAAGGGGCAGGTGCGGTCCTGCGGGAACGCGACGGGCTCGGTCGGTCGCGGCGTGGTGGTGGTCGGGTCCGGCATGGAAGACCTCGCAGAGGAAGGGTGCGTCGTGCCGATCTTCATTAGATGCCCCAGGCATCTAATGGGCGATGCGAAGTTCGGCCGCATCGGCGACCGGCGGTATCTGGCCGACGGGCGTCTCCTCCGATTCGTGAACCGGTTGCCGAGGCGGGGGCCGGACGCGCAGGATCCGGCCATGCCCACCAAGGACATCCTCCCGCTGCCCGCGCCCGCCGTCCTCCCGGCCGGACGCCGACAGCGGGCCCGCCCCCCGCGGAGGTCCGGCCCGCCGCGCCCGTGACGGCCGCGCTCGTCGCGGGGCTGCTCGCCGGCTACGGCATCGCCGTCCCGGTGGGCGCCGTCGGGGCCCACCTCGTCTCCCTCACCGCGCGCACGTCGCTGCGCACGGGTGTGTGCGCCGCGCTCGGCGTCGCGACCGCCGACGGTCTGTACGCCCTGCTGGCCACGCTCGGCGGCTCCGCCCTGGCCGGCGCGCTGCGGCCGGTGCTGGGGCCGCTGCGCTGGGCGTCGGCCCTGGTGCTGACCGCGCCGGCCGTGCGAGGGCCCTCACCGCACTGCGGCGCCACCGCGCGCACCGGCCCGCCGACCGCGCCGGACCGCCGCCGCCCGGGCCCGCGCGGGCCTGGCTCGGGATGCTCGGCCTCACGCTGCTCAACCCGGCCACGGTCGTCTACTTCGCGGCCCTGGTCCTGGGCGGCGCCCGCACCGGCGCCACCGCGCCGCCGCTGGAACAGGGTGTGTTCGTGCTGGCGGCGTTCGGCGCGTCCGCGAGCTGGCAGGTGCTGCTCGCCGGGGGCGGCGCCCTGCTCGGCCGCGCCCTGACCGGCCGCCGGGGCCGACTGGCGACGGCGCTGGTGTCCAGCGCCGTGATCACCGCTCTGGCGGTACGCATGGTGCTGCCGCCCAGGTGAGGGCCCGCGGTGGCCCCGGCGCGAGACGGCACGAGACGTCCTCGCGGGACACGACCCGGGCGGGCGGCGGCCCGGGACGGTACGGGCGCGGGCGCGACACGGTGACTGTCCGAGGCTGCCCGGGCGCGACACGGTGCTTGTCCGAGGCTGCCCGGGCCCGACACGGCTTTGCCCCTGCTCTGCGGTGCGCGACGCGTTCCCGGACAGCGGCGGGTCTGGCGGAATACGGCCGTCCGGCGGCCCCGGCGGCCTTCCGGATCCTGTGGGTGCGGGGTGGGTGCCGGGCGTCCGCCGGGAGCCGCGCGGGCCGCCGGGGCGCGTCGCGGGCGTGACCGGAGCGGGAAGAGGTAGGGATGAGAGGTGCCGGCACCGCTGCCGGACGGCGGTGCGCGACCAGGCACCCGGATGCGAGAGAGGACGGACGCCATGCCTCTTGAGGGCGAGTACGAGCCCAGCCCCACCCAGTGGGTGCGGGAGCAGGTGGAGTTGTACGAGAGCTCCGGCGGCACGAAGGGAACCACCCTCCAGGACACCGGGCTGCCGGTGATCCTGCTGACCACGCGCGGCGCGCGCAGCGGCAGGATCCGCAAGACGCCGCTGATGCGCGTGGAGCACGACGGGCGGTACGCCGTGGTCGCCTCGCAGGGCGGCGCGCCCAAGCACCCGTTCTGGTACTTCAACCTGAAGTCCGACCCCCGGGTCGAACTGCGGGACGGGCCGGTGCGGCAGGACATGACAGCCCGTGAGGTCACCGGTGCGGAGAAGGCCGAGTGGTGGGAGCGGGCCGTCGCCGCGTTCCCGCCGTACGCCGAGTACCAGGAGAAGACCTCACGGGAGATCCCGGTGTTCGTGCTGGAGCCGGCCGACGGGCACTGACGCCGCGCCCGGGCCGGACCGCCGGTGCGGCCCGGGCGCCCCGGACCGTCGGTGCGGCACGGTCGTCCCGGGCGGCGCGGCCCGGCCGGAAAAAGCGGGGGCGGGGCGCATGGAGCCGGTGCCGTCCGGGCACCCGTTGTTCAGGCCCCGCCGCGTTCCCCCGTCGCGGCGGGGCTCTCCCGTGCCTCCTGGGCGGGGCGGTCGGTGACGTCGAGGAAGATCTGGTCCGTCTCGGGGAAGGTGCGGGCGATCGAGCGCTTGATGCGCACGGCGACCTCCTCGACCCGTTCGCTGTCCAGGCCCGGCGCCAGGTCGATGCGCGCCGCCACCAGCATGGAGTCGAGGCCCATCTTCATGGTGAGCAGCGCCTCCACGCTGTCGATCTCCGGCTGGGCCCGCAGCAGGGCCCCGATCCGGCCGCTCAGTTCCGGGTCCGCGGCCTCGCCGATCAGCTGGTCGCGCGCGTCGCGGCCCAGCCGGTAGGCGACGTAGACGAGCAGCGCGCCGATCGCGAGCGAGGCGGAGGCCTCCCACACGACCTGCCCGGTGATCCAGTGCAGCGCCATGCCGATCATGGCGAGGGTGACGCCGAGCACCGCCGTGCCGTCCTCGGCGACGACCGTGCGCAGCGCCGGGTCGCGCAGGCCGCTGCCGACGCCCCCCTGCTTGCGCACCTGGTGCACCGCCCGCAGCAGGGAGGCGCCCTCGGCCAGGAGGGCGACGCCGAGCACGATCAGGCCCACCGTGTAGCCGAGGAAGTCCTCGTGCGCGCCGTTGCGCAGGGCCTCGACGCCCTGGAAGAAGGAGAAGCAGCCGCCCATGACGAAGATGCCGACGGCGGCCAGGAGCGACCAGAAGAACCGCTCCTTCCCGTAGCCGAAGGGATGCCGGCGGTCCGGTGGGCGGCGGCTGCGGCGCAGCGCGGCCAGCAGGAAGACCTCGTTGAAGCTGTCGGCGACGGAGTGCGCCGCCTCCGACAGCAGGGCCGGCGAGTGCGCGACGACGCCGCCGACGGCCTTGGCCACGGCGATGACCAGATTCGCCATGAGCGCCACCAGTACGGTGACCCGGGTCTTGCGGTCGGAGGACGGACCGGTGTCCGAACCCTTGCTCCGCCCCGTCCCGTGCCCGGCGTCCTGCTCGTCACTGCCCCGCGTCGAATGGTCCTGGAGATGCTCGTTGGGTGTCCCGCTCACGTTTCGCCGACTGCCCGCGCTCCGCGGGGCTCACACCGTGCCGTGTGCGGATTTCGGGGAACGTGTTCACGGGACACCCCTACGGCAGGGAGGACGAGGCATGAGTGACGGGGGCGAAGGCAACAGCGCCTACGGCCACAAGCCCTTCAAGCGGTCCAGGAGCCACTTCGCGGACCGGATCACCGCCGACGGCCGCGACGGCTGGCCGGTGGAGGCCGGACGATACCGGCTGGTGGTCAGCCGCGCCTGCCCGTGGGCGAGCCGGGCGTTGGTGTCACGGCGGCTGCTGGGGCTGGAGGACGCCCTGTCGCTGGCCGTCGTCGACCCGATCCAGGACGACCGGAGCTGGCGCTTCACGCTGGACGCCGACGACCGCGACCCGGTCCTCGGCATCCGCTTCCTCAGCGAGGCCTACGACCGGCGGGAGACCGGCTACCCCGGTGGGGTGAGCGTGCCCGCGATCGTTGACGTGCCGAGCGGCGCGCTGGTCACCAACGACTACCAGCAGATCACCCTGGACCTCGCCACCGAGTGGAGCGCCCTGCACCGGCCCGGGGCGCCGGACCTGTATCCGCGCGCGCGGCGCGAGGAGATCGACACGGTGATGGCCGAGGTGTACGAGGACGTCAACAACGGCGTGTACCGCGCGGGCTTCGCCGCCGGCCAGGAGGAGTACGAGGCGGCGTGCGCGGGTGTGTTCCGGCGGCTGGAGGCGCTGGCGGACCGGCTCGCCCGGCAGCGCTACCTCGTCGGCGACACGATCACCGAGGCGGACATCCGGCTGTTCACGACCCTGGTCCGTTTCGACGCCGTCTATCACGGACACTTCAAGTGCAACCGCTGGAAGTTGGCGGAGGATCCGGTGCTGTGGGCGTACGTCCGCGATCTCTACCAGACGCCCGGATTCGGTGACACGGTCGACTTCGACCACATCAAGCGGCACTACTACCAGGTGCACACGGGCATCAACCCGACCCGCGTCGTGCCCCTCGGGCCGGACCTGTCCGGGTGGCTGACGCCGCATCACCGCGAGGAGCTGGGCGGCCGGCCCTTCGGCGAGGGGACGCCGCCCGGCCCCGTGCCGCACGGTGAGCGGATCCCGCCGCGGGGCAGGCCCTGAGCCCGCTTCCCAGCGCCGATCCCCGTACCCGGAACAAGGAGACACAGGTGGCCAAGAAGAAGAAGAAAAAGTTCCCGCTCGCCTACCAGCCCGTCGGATTCGTGCTGGGTTGGGTCGGCGGCGCCGTGGCCGGGAAGGCGTTCCGCGCCACGTGGAAGGCCGTCCGGCACGAGGACGACGCCCCCGACGCGCTCGACGCGGACCGCCGCTGGGGCGAGATCCTGCTGGCGGCGGCGGTCCAGGGCGCCATCTTCGCCGTGGTGCGCAGCGCCGTGGACCGTGCGGGCGCCACGGCCATCGAGCGCACGACCGGCGTGTGGCCCACGAAGGACGACGGCGGCCGGGACTGAGCCGCGGGGCCCTCGCGCCCCGCTCCCCCGCCCGTGTCCTCGCCCGACGGCCCGTGCCGGCGGGCGACGACGCGCGGGCGGGCCGCGCGGCCGGTCGCGGGGCCCGCGCCGGGGCTGCCGGGCCCGGCGGCCGGCCGGCGACGGCGCGTCGGCCGCCGGCTCTTCCCCGCCCTGCTCCCGGCGCCGGCACGGGCCGGCCGGACCCCGTTCCCGGCCTTCTTCCCGGCCTTGTCCTCAGCCCTGCTTCGGTCCGGTCTGGCGGGCGCGGCGCAGGGTGAAGGTGTGGCCGGCGGGGTCGGAACAGCTGCGCTCCTCGAAGGGGCCGGGGCCGTCCTTCGCCTCCAGCGGGCGTCCGCCGAGGTCCACGACCCGGCGCTCCGCCGCGTCCAGGTCCTCCGTCAGGAAGTCCAGGTGGGCCTGGAGGGAGTTCTCGGGGCGGGGCCAGCTCGGCGGGGTCGCGTTGGCGTCGCGCCGGAAGGCGAGCCGCAGCCCGTCGGCGGCCCTGACCTCCACCATGTCGGGGCTCGCGTCCGTCTCCTCGGCCTGGAGCAACCCCTTGTAGAACGCGGCGAGTTTCTCGGGCTCGGCGCAGTCGAGGACGACCACGCCCGCGGTGATCAATGGCATGTCTTCTCCGGAGATCCGGCGGCGGTACCCGGTCGTCCCGCCGCCCTTCCCTCCTGATGTCCCCGCCCCGCCGATTCAGTCGGCGACCCTGCTCCGCCGCCGCGCCCGGGGGTCTGAACTCGGCCAAAGACACCGGATGTCCGGCGCAACTCGGCCGCAATTCGGTGACATATGTCAACCGAACATGCTGGAATTCACTCCATCGAGGGTAACTTGCTGGGCGGGGGCGGCAGTTGTGCCGTGCGGACCCCGTCCCGCCGTCGGGTGAGGCCGGTTGGAGGCGAAGTCGTCGTGGCGAACGTACCCGAGCCGCTCACCCGGCATCTGCGGGTCCGCCGGGTACGCGGGCACATCGTGCTGGAGTTCCACGGTGAGATCGACATCGCCGCGGCGGAGCGGATCACGCCGTTCCTGGACCGGGTGACGGCCCGCCCGGAGATCCGCCTGGTGATCGACCTGAGCGGTGTGGACTTCTTCGACTGCTCCGGGCTGCGCCTGCTGTACCGCGCCCGGACGCGGGTCCTCGGCCGGGGCGGGGAACTGCGCCTGGTCTGCACGCACCCGCTGACCCTGCGCGTCCTCAGGGTCACCGGCCTGGCCCGGCTGCTGCCCCCGCGGCCGACCCTGGACACGGCCCTGGAACAGCCGCAGGCCTGCTCCGGCTCCCTGTGACCCGGTCCGCGCGCGCTATTCGCCGCGCGGCGCGTCGAACAGCGCGCTGACCGACTCCCCGTTGTGGATGCGCCGTACGGCCTCGGCGAGCGCGGGCGCGATGGACAGGACCCGCAGTTTGCCGCCGTAGTCCTCGCGCCGTCCGTCCACCCCGTGCTCCTCCGTCGGCACCGGGACGGTGTTGGTGCACACGATCTCCAGGACGTCCGGCTGGTCGGCGAGCCGTTTGAGCGCGCCCGCCGCGAACAGGCCGTGCGTGCAGGCGACACGGACCGACCGCGGCCCCGACTCGCGCAGCCGGTCCAGCAGTTCCAGGACCGTGCTGCCCTTGGCGATCTCGTCGTCCAGCACGATCACGTCCCGCCCCGCCACGTCGCCGATGACCGAGCTGATGCTCACCCGGTCGTCGGCGTAGCGCTGCTTGGCGCCGGCGGCCACCTGGGCGCCGATCAACCGGGCGAACGCGGCGGCCTCCTTGGCGTTGCCGAGGTCCGGCGAGACGACGGTGGTCCGGGACAGGTCGTACCGGGCGAAGTGCGCGGCCAGCTCCCGCAGCGCGTGCAGATGGTCCACCGGCACCGAGAAGAAGCCGTGCACCTGCGGGGCGTGCAGCGTCATCGCGAGGACCCGGCCGGCGCCCGCCGCGACCAGCAGGTCGGCCACCAGCCGGCCGCCGAGCGAGATGCGCGGGGCGTCCTTCTTGTCGGACCGGGCGTAGGAGTAGTGCGGCATGACGACGGTGATCCGCCCGGCGGAGGCCCCGCGCGCCGCGTCGCACATCAGCAGCAGCTCCACCAGGTGCTCCTGGACCGGCTTGACCAGCGGCTGGATCAGGAAGACGTCCCGCTCCCGGCAGTTGGCCCGCAGCTGCACCTCCAGGCAGTCGTTGGCGAACCGGCTGACCCGCGTCGGACTGAGCGGCACCCCCAGATGGGCGCAGACCTCGGCCGCCAGGTCGGGGTGGGCGCTGCCGCTGAACACCGCGATGTCTCGCACGATCCGCTCCTCGCATGATCATTCGGACTGCCCGGCCCATGCTACTGACCGGGCCCGGCCCGGGGCGCCGAACGCGCCACCCGGTTCCGTGCCGACGCCCGCGGCCCGGCGCTCCCCCACCGGACCTCGTCGAGTGTCAACCCGGTTGTCTGGCAAGGGATTCGGGGGGCATCCGCAGAGGGAGGAAGGAGGGCCCTCGCATGACGACATCCCTCGGAAGACCGCCCCGGCGCATGCCCGGCTGGGCGAAGGCGGTGTGCGCCCTCGTGCTGGTGCTCGCCGTGCTGTTCGCCGGGATCCGGCTGGCCGTGCTGCCGGGCATCAAGGACCTGTTCGGGACCGAGTCGCACGACCGTTCGGGTCCCGCGCTGCTGAGGTCCGTGCGCGACATGAGCCGTTACGACGCGGCCTCCGGCAACTTCCAGGTCGTCGTGGACCTGGAGAAGGACGCCAAGTACCTGCCGGACGCCGTCCGCGGCACCCGCACCCTGTACGTCGGGGCCGGCACCGTGGACGCCTACGTCGACCTCGGACAGGTCGGCGACAAGGACGTGACGGTCGACGGCGACCGCAGCACGGCCACGCTCCGGCTGCCGCACGCGCGGCTGGGCACGCCGGCCCTGGACGCGGACCGCTCCTACGCCGTCTCCAAGCAGCGCGGGCTGCTCGACCGGCTCGGCGACCTGTTCTCGGACAACCCCAACGGCGAGCAGGCCGTGCAGAAGCTCGCGGTGAAGCACATCGGCGAGGCGGCCCGGGACAGCGGGCTGACCGCGCGGGCCGAGACCAACACCACGGACATGCTCCAGGGTTTGCTTAAGTCCCTCGGCTTCACCGAGGTGCACGTCACCTACGGCACCTGACCGGTCCCCCGGCATCCGGCCGGCGCCCCGGCCCCCGGTCAGCCGAGGACGCCCGGCAGGGCCAGGGCCCCGAGCAGCGCCACGCCCACCAGCAGCCAGGCCACGTAGTCGCCGACGTGTCCCGACTGCAGACGCCTGAGCGGCAGGGCCCAGCCGGGTGCGGCGAGCAGCCGCGGGCGGGCCACGGCCACGCCCGCGAGGCCGACCGCCAGCGCGGTGGACAGCAGGTCCAGCAGCACGCCGGCCGTGGTCCAGCTCACGGAGGTGAACACCCCCCAGGTGCCGGCCTCGTCGACGCGGTGTCCCACCGCGTGGGCGAAGCCGGGCACCGCGCCGACCGCGAGCGCCGCGACGAGCAGCACCGCGGGGACCGTCCGCATGGTGGCCGGGATCCGGTCCAGCCGCTGCCGGGTCTCCGGTTCCTCGTCGGAGCCGGAGGTCTCGTCCTCGTCGCGTTCGTCGCCCTCGCGCTCCTCGGGCCGGGGGCCGAGCCCGAGGAAGACCCGGGCGGCGACCCGCAGCACCGCCGCGCCGGTGAGGGCGGAGGCGGCGACGTACAGGACGGTGAGCGGGCCGCCCACGGCCTCCTCGCTGACGGCCTTGCCCAGGCCGGTGCCGAACGGCGGCAGTCCGGCCAGGGCGAGCGCGCCGACGGCGAACATGATGCCGACGCCCCGCAGCCGCCGGGCGCGGCCGTGCAGGTAGAACTCGTCGACGCTGCCGAAGCGGTCGAGGAGTATGCCGGCGCAGGCGAACAGGGCGGCCTTCACTCCGGCGTGGCCGAGGACGTACAGCGCGGTCCCCTCGTCGGCCTGCGCCTTCAGCACCCCGACGCCGACCAGGAACAGCCCGGTGTGGGCGATGGTGGAGAAGGCGAGCAGGCGTTTGATGTGCCGCTGGTACCAGCACATGACCGAGCCGACGGCGGCGGTCAGCACACCGAGCACCACCAGCGCCCGGGTCGCCTCCGGCGCGGGGACGCCGCCGGGCCCGGAGAAGACCAGCCCGTACACCCGCCAGACGCCGTAGACGCCGAGCTCCACCATGACCCCGGACAGCAGCATGCACACCGGGGTGGGCGCGACCGCGTGCGCGTCGGGCAGCCAGAACTGGAAGGGCACGGCCGCCGCCTTCACCAGCAGGCCGGTCAGGAACAGTACGAAGCCCGCCAGGACGAGCGCGTCGGGCCCGTGGTGCCCGGCGGCGGCGTCCAGGCCCTGGCCGATCTTCGCCATGGCCAGTTCGCCGGTGCGGGCGTACAGCAGGGCGATGCCCATGAGCATGAAGTAGGCGCCCAGCGAGTTGACGAGCGCGAAGCCCAGCGCGCCCTGCACGGCCTTGGCCTCGTCGATGCGGTACCCGGTCAGGGCATAGGCGACGACGCTCATCAGTTCGAAGAACACGAAGGCGTTGAACAGGTCGCCGGCGAGCGCGAAGCCGCACATGCCGCCCTGGAAGAGCAGTATCAGCGCGGGGAACGAACCGGCGTGGCCGCGCGGCGGCTCGTCGAAGTAGTGCCAGGAGTACGCCAGCGCGGCCAGGGTGAGCAGCGAGACCAGCGCGGCCATGCCGAGGCTCGCGCCGTCCCCGACGAGGACGATGCCGACGCTCTCGCCGTCCTTCGGGAACCAGCCGCCGGCCCATTCGGCCAGCGGCGGCGAGGAGTGGAGCAGCAGCAGCGCCGCCAGCGCGGCCGTCGTGGCGGCGGCCAGGCAGCCGACCGCCTCCGCGACCGGCCGGGGCAGCCACCGGCCGCCGGCGACGAGCAGGGCGGCCCCGAGCAGCGGAACGGCGGGCAGCAGCGGCAGCAGACGGTGCATCAGCCGCGCAGCTCCCTCAGTTCGTCGGGGTCGACGGTGCCGTGCCGCTTGGAGATCTGCACGGTCAGCGCGAGCAGCAGCGCGGTCACCGTCGCGCCGACGACGACGTCGGTGAGGGTGAGCGCCTGGACGACCGGGTCCACCACGGGCCGCGAGGCGGGCTCGATGTCGGAGAAGACGGGCGCGGTGGCGCCCTCGCGGTAGCCGACGGCCAGCAGCAGCACATAGGTCGCCGACTGGCACACGGCCAGGCAGCCCACGGCGTGGATCAGGTTGCGGCTGGTCGCCAGTCCGTAACAGCCGATCAGGAACACGTACGCGGCGACCAGGTACGGAAGGACGTGCATGACGGCGCTCACGGCGTTCTCACTCTCCGCTCTCCTCCTCGATCTCGACGGCCTGGTCCAGGAAGCGGGCGAGCAGCACGACGACGGCGCAGGCGACCTCCATGCCGATGGCCGCGTTCAGCAGCGGGACGGTGCCGCCGGAGGACAGCGTGTTGAACGTGCCGAGCGGCAGCAGGGTGTTGGCGAGGAACGCGGTGCCGGCCAGGACCCCGGCGAAACCCAGCACGAGGTAGGCCGAGGCGGACAGCGCGTCCGTGATCTCGTACGCCTCCACGGGGCGGACGCGTTCCAGGGCGGCGTAGTCGGCGCCGAGGTACATCAGGTGCAGCGCGGTGGCGGCGACCACGCCGCCCTGGAAGCCGCCGCCGGGGCTGAGCTGCCCGTGGGCGATCACGTACAGGCCGGTGACCAGGGCGACGGGCAGCGTGATCAGCGCGTAGCGCCGCACGGGCGCGGCGACCTCGGCGGGCCGGGGCGGGTCGCGGTGCTCGTCGCGGGCCTGGCGCAGCAGGACGACGCAGCCGAGGACGGCCGCGAAGAGGATCGACATCTCGCCCATCGTGTCGAAGGCGCGCTGGTCGAAGTTGACGGAGGCGACGGTGTTGGCGGTGCGCCGGGCGAGCGCCGCGGCCACCGCGCGGTCGCCGTAGGGGTGCCGGCGGCCGCCGAAGGCGGGCAGGCGCAGGCAGGCGGCGACGAGCAGCGCGGCGAGCCCCGCGCCGCCGAGGAACACCAGCCACAGCCGTGCGCGCCGGGTCACTCCCGGCCGTCCTTCGGCGCGGCGGAGCGCCGCCGCACCTTGCGCACCGTCAGCATGACGAGCAGCGGGGTCAGGGCCGAGCCCACGGCGAGCTGGGACAGTCCGACGTCGGGCGCCTGCAGGACGGTGAAGAGCACGGCGAGCGCGGTGCCGAGGACGGCCAGGACCAGGGCCTGGCGCGCGGGGTCGCGGTTGACGACGGCCGCGGTCGCGCAGCCGGCCACGGCGAGCAGGGCGATCAGGATCACCGCGTCAGCCACGGTCCACCCCCGTGAAGGCGCCGGACAGCGCGCGGGAGGCGAGGAGGTTCCCGCCGACCAGCAGCGCCCCGACGACAAGGAGTTTCACCATGGCCCGGCCGGGCCCGGTGACCGCGCACAGCACCGCCACGACCGCGGCTCCGACGGCCGCGGCGGCCCACGTCAGCGCCCAGGCCCGCGGCGGGTCGTCGGCGAGTTCGGCGGCGAGCAGCCGGGCGAAGACGAGGGTGCCGACCGGGCCGAGCAGGGCCAGGAGCAGCGCCAGGTCGACGTAGGAGGTGCGGCTGTAGCCCTGGGCGAGCAGCAGCAGGCCGGGGCAGACCAGGGCGGTGGACAGGTTCTGGGCGACGACGCGGCGGCCCAGCGGACCGGTGCCGACGCCCCACAGCGCGGTGCCGAGACCGACGGCCAGCACCACCGTCGCCGCGAGGATCCAGCCGTTCACCGGCGGACCACCGCCCGCCGTCCGGCCCGTGCGGCCAGCGCGCCCACGCCCGCGGCGCACGCGCCGACCACCCATTCCAGGGTGTACACGGTGCTGATCAGCATCAGCCAGAGCACGACGAGGGCGGCCCACCAGGCCAGGACCTCGCCCACGGCGAGGAGCGCGGTCCGCGCCTTCACACGCCACCTCCGCGGCCTCGGTCGTCGTCCTCGTCGCTGTGCGCCGTCCGCGCCCCGCGGGGTCTGTCGGCGCCTCTCGGCGTCCCGGCGCCTCTCGGTGCCTGTCGGCACTGTCGGCATCCAAACACCGGGCCGGCCGCGGGACGGGCGGCGGCGCGCGGTCTGGAGCCCGGTTGCCCCGACAGCAGCAACGGAAACCGGCGGGAGCGACAACCGGCGAAGCGCAGCGGCGGGGACGGCGGTGGCGCGGCCGGGCGACGGTATCGCGGCCCGGTTCGCGGGTAACCGGCTTATCGGCGAGGCAAGTTGACGACTGGAGGACCTCATGGACCGCTGGGCGCTCCGCTCGCGTGGCCTCATGCGCCCACGCACCGCTTCCGGCTCCGGCTCCGGCTCCGGCTCCGGCTCCGGCTCCGGCTCCGGCTCCGGCTCCGGCTCCGGCTCCGGCTCCGGCTCCGGCTCCGGCTCCGGCGGCATTCTGCGCGGGGGTGGCCTGCTGCGCGGCCGGGCGGGCCGGGACCGGCCGGAACCGGGCGTGGCCGAGCCGCGGCGGGCGGCGCGGGCGGAGGTCGTCGAACGCCGGCCGGCGCCCTGGCCGCTGCGGCTGCTGGCGATGGTGTGCGCGTTCGTCTTCATGGTGGCGTTCGCCGTCGTCCTCGCCCGGCTGACGCTCGAACCGTCGCCCGCGTCGGCGTCGCTCGTGCACACCAACCTGCGTCCGGGCCGCTCGCTGCGGGCCTATCTGGACGCGCCGGGGCTGCGCGACCCGGTCAAGCAGATCGGCGGGAACCTGCTGCTCGGGGTGCCGTTCGGCGTGCTGGTCCCGGTGGTGGCGCCGCGGGCGCGGGGGCTGCTGCGCGTGCTGCTGCTGACCGCGACGGTGATGCTGCTGGTGGAGTTCGCCCAGGGCGCGCTGATCACCGGGCGCGCCTTCGACGTCGACGACGTCATCCTGAACACGGCCGGGGCGCTGGTGGGTCACCTGCTCGTGGGCCGTCGGCTGGGGCGGGCCGTACACGCCCGCGAGCGACGTGTGAAGGTGTGAACGAGCCGTCAGGACTGGTCCGGACCAAGGTATTGACCAGGCCTTACTTCACTCCTTAAATCAAGGGCGACACTCTTCCCCCAACCCCCACGACTGTCGGCGCGCCCGCACTCCGGGCCGCCGCACGGAAGGGAGAGCCGTGGCCCGACCACGTGTGCTCCGCAGATGTCTCCTGGCCGCCCTGTCCGCCGCGCTCGTCGGCTCCGCCGCGGTCGGCACCGCGCGCGCGGACACGCCCGCCGCCGCCCCGACCGCCGCTGCCGTGTCGACGTTCTCCGACACCTTCGACGGGCCGGCGGGAGCGGCCGTCGACTCCGGCAAGTGGCAGACGGAGACCGGCGACAACGTCAACAACCACGAGCGGCAGTACTACACCTCCGGCAACAAGAACGCCGCCCTGGACGGCCAGGGCCACCTGGTCATCACCGCCCGGCGCGAGAACCCTTCCAACTACCAGTGCTGGTACGGGACGTGTCAGTACACCTCGGCGCGGCTGAACACATCGGGCAAGTTCTCGGCGCAGTACGGACATGTCGAGGCGCGGATGAAGATACCGCGCGGGCAGGGCATGTGGCCGGCGTTCTGGATGCTCGGCACCGACATCGGGCAGGTCGGCTGGCCGAACTCCGGTGAGATCGACGTGATGGAGAACGTCGGCTTCGAGCCCTCCACGGTCCACGGCACGATCCACGGCCCGGGCTACTCGGGCTCGGCCGGCATCGGGGCGCCGTACTCGCTGCCGAACGGCCAGGCCTTCGCCGACGCCTTCCACACCTACGCGGTGGACTGGGCGCCCGACTCGATCACCTGGTCGGTGGACGGCAACGTCTACCAGCGCCGCACGCCCGCCGACCTGGGCGGGAACACCTGGGTGTTCAACAAGCCGTTCTTCCTCATCCTGAACCTCGCGGTGGGCGGCTACTGGCCGGGCGACCCGGACGGCTCGACCTCCTTCCCGCAGCAGCTGGTGGTGGACTCCGTCTCGGTCACCACGAGCAGCACGCCGGGCGGCGGCGGGGCGATCAAGGGCCTGGCCGGCAAGTGCGTGGACGTGGCGGGCGCGAACCCCGCCAACGGCACGGCGGTCCAGCTCTACGACTGCAACGGCACCGCCGCCCAGCAGTGGACGGTCGGCTCCGACGGCACGCTGCGCGCGCTCGGCAAGTGCCTCGACGTCAAGGACAACGGCACCGCGGACGGCTCCCAGGTCCAGCTGTGGGACTGCACCGGCGGACCGAACCAGAAGTGGGCGGTCTCCGCCGCGCACGACATCGTCAACCCGCAGGCGAACAAGTGCCTGGACGTCCCCAGCGCCAACTCCGCCAACGGCACCCGGCTGCAGATCTGGACCTGCAACGGCACCGCGGCCCAGAAATGGACGGTGGGCTGACGCCCGGAAACGGACGGCCGGCCGACGCCCGCGAGCGGACGGCCGGCCGGAGCGGGCGGCGCGGCCCGACACGCACGGCACGTACGTGACCCAGGGTCTCTCGTTCGCAACGCCGGGGCGGCCTGATCCGAACGAAAGACCCTAGCGCGGGTTCCAGGTGAACTTGTCGCCGCCGACCCAGCGCACCACGTCCGGGTCGTCCAGGTCGTGGACGCTGATGCCGAAGGCCGCGGCGGCCTGGAGGACGTCGGTGACGGTCCTGGCCTCCCCGACGACCTCGCCGTCGATCTCCACGATGCGGAACGGCGGGGTGCCCGGCTGCACCCCGAGCACCATGATCCGCGGCTGCGCAATGTAAGGGCTCGCGCTCTCGGTCATGTCATCCAGCCTAGGCCGCGCCCGCGCAACGCGCCGGTGCCGGTCACGGCCGCCGCCAGTCGTCGCCGGTCAGGTGCGAGCCGGCCATCGGGCCCATCCGCAGCATCCCGCCGTCCACGCTCCAGGACGCCCCGGTGACGTAGGAGGAGTCGGGTCCGGCCAGGAAGGCGATGACGGCGGCGACCTCGCGGGCGTCGCCGGGCCGGCCCAGCGGCACGCCGGGGCGGCGCTCGGCGCGCACGTCCGTGTCCTCCTGTCCGGTCATGGGCGTGGCGATCTCGCCGGGCGCCACCGCGTTCACGGTGATGCCGTGCTCGGCCAGTTCCAGCGCCATCACCTGGGTGAGCAGGCCCAGGCCGCCCTTGGCCGCGCAGTACGGGGCGGCGCCCACCCGAGGCTGGTGCTCGTGCACCGAGGTGACGTTGACGATCCGGCCGCCGTCGCCCTGCGCGATCATCCGCCGGGCCGCCTTCTGCCCCAGCAGGAACGGCCCCGCAAGATCCACGTCCAGCACCCGCCGCAGGTCGTCCAGGCCCAGGTCGAGGTAGGGCGTGGCGGTGCCGGTGCCGGCGTTGTTCACGAGGACGTCGACGCGGCCGCCGAGTTCCGCGGCCAGTTCGTCCAGGGCGTCGGCCGCGCCGGGCAGCCGGGTGAGGTCCATGCGGGTGACGGCCGCCCGGCGGCCCTTGGCCCGCACCTCCTCGGCGGTCTCCTCGGCGCCCCTCTCGTCGCTGTGCCAGGTGATACCGATGTCCAGTCCCGCCTCCGCCAGGCGGACGGCGGTGGCACGGCCGATGCCGGAGTCGGCGCCGGTGATCACGGCCACCTTGGCGGCGGCCGGCGTGGGGACGGACATGACAGGGACCTCCTGCGGTGTTCCACGGCGGGGACGAGGCACCGCAGTACCCGGGCCCGCCCGGACGCAAACCGGCGCTCGGCCGCCCGTCCCCGTGGGTGCGGGCCGGGGGGCGCCGGGGAACCCTGGTCGTGGAGGTGGCGATGGACCCCGTCGAGGCACTGCAGCGGATCGCCTTCCTGCTGGAGCGGTCCCAGGCGCCGACGTACCGCGTGCGCGCCTTCCGTACGGCGGCCGGGGTGCTGACCTCGCTGCCGGCCGAGGAGGCGGCCGAGCGCGCCTCGGCCGGGACGCTGGAGTCGCTCAAGGGCGTCGGCCCGAAGACCGCGCAGGTGGTGCGGGAGGCGCTGGCCGGGGAGGTGCCCGGCTATCTGCGCAAGCTGGAGCAGGAGGCCGAGCGGCCGCTCGTGCGGGGCGGTGAGGCGCTGCGGGCGCTGCTGCGCGGGGACTGCCACCTGCACTCCGACTGGTCCGACGGCGGCAGCCCGATCAAGGAGATGGGCAGGGCCGCGGCCGCGCTCGGGCACGAGTGGGCGGTGCTCACCGACCACTCGCCCCGGCTGACGGTGGCCCGCGGGCTGTCCCCCGAGCGGCTGCGCGAGCAGCTGGACGTGGTGGCGGAACTGAACGGGACGTGGGCGCCGTTTCGGCTGCTGACCGGGATCGAGTGCGACATCCTCGACGACGGCTCCCTCGACCAGGAGCCGGAGCTGCTCGAGCGGCTGGACGTCGTGGTGGTGTCGGTCCACTCCAAGCTGCGGATGGACGCCCGCTCGATGACCCGCCGCATGGTGGCCGCCGTCCGCGATCCCCGTTCCGACGTTCTCGGGCACTGCACCGGGCGGCTGGTGACGGGGCGGGGACGGCCGGAGTCGCAGTTCGACGCGGACGCGGTGTTCGCGGCCTGCGCCGAGACCGGGACGGCACTGGAGATCAACAGCAGGCCCGAGCGGCTGGACCCGCCCCGGCCGCTGCTGCGCCGCGCCGTGGAGGCGGGCGTGCTGTTCGCCGTCGACACGGACGCCCACGCGCCGGGCCAGCTGGACTGGCAGGCCTACGGCTGCGCACGGGCCGAGGAGTGCGGGGTGCCGGCCGAGCGGGTGGTGACGACGTGGTCCCGGGACGAGCTGCTGGACTGGGCGCGTGAGCGGCGGACGCCGCCCCGAGTGGCGGGCGGCTGACGCGGGTACCCGAGCAAGCACCGTCAAGCAGTGGGAGGACCCGCCGTATGGACCGTGCCGCCGTGTTCGACGTCGACGGAACGCTCGTCGACACCAACCACCTCCACGTCGTCACCTGGTGGGAGGCCTTCCGGCAGGCGGGCCACCGGGTGCCCATGCACGCCGTCCACCGTTCCGTGGGGCTCGGCTCCACCGACCTGATCGCCCACCTGCTGGGCGAGGACCGCGACAAGGACCAGGACGCGGAACTGAGCGCCGCCCACACCACGCTGTACGCCCAGTACTTCGACCGGCTGCCCGCGTTCGAGGACGCCGGGCGGCTCCTGCGGCGCCTGCGCGAGAACGACTGGGCGGTGGTGCTCGCCACCTCGGCCAGCGGCCCGGAGCTGAGCGCGCTGCGCAAGGCGATCGACGCCGACGACGCCATCACCGCCACGGCCAGCTCCGACGACGTCGCGCAGGGCAAGCCCGCGCCGGAGCCCGTCGAGCACGCCCTGGAACTGGCCGGGGTGGACCCCGGGCGCGCGGTGTTCGTCGGCGACACCGTCTGGGACATGCGGGCCGGCAGCCGGGCCGGGGTGCGCTGTGTGGGCGTGCTGTGCGGCGGCATTCCCCGCGCCGATCTCGAGGAGGCGGGCGCGGAGGCGGTCTACGAGGACCCCGCGGATCTGCTGGCCTCGCTCGAGGACGGGCCGCTGGCCTGAGTCCCGTCCGAGGGCCTGCCCGAGCCAGCGGTCCGGTGGCCCGCGTGTCGGCGGACCGCGGACCTGCCCGCCGGCGAGCTGCCGGTCCGCGCGAACGGGCCGCCGAACCGCCCGCGGAGGGGCCGTCGGTCCGCGCGCGCAGGGGCCGCCGATCCGAGAATGTGATGATCGTCCTACTTGGACCGCCGCCCTTCCCGGTTACCCGCACACGATGACGCGCGTACCGGACAGCCCAGAACCCACTCCGCCCGAGGACTCGCGGGAGGGATCCCGCGTCCCGTGGGAGCGGTGGCGGACGCTCGGACGGCTGCTCGGCGCCCGGCCCGCCCTCGCCCTCCGCGGCGAGGCCGCGCGGGTCGGACGGTCCGTCCGGGCGGTCGGGCACGGCCCCGGCCGGGAGCGGGACCTGCTGGTGCAGTCGCTGAAGGCCGCCGCCGCTGCGCTGCTGGCCTGGCTGGTGGCGAAGAACCTGCTGGGCGATCCGATGGCCCTGATGGCGCCGTGGGTGGCGCTGGTGATGGTGCAGGCCACGGTGTACAGCTCGCTGCTGCGGGCGGCGCAGCAGTGCACGGCGATCTGCGCCGGGACGCTCCTCGCCTCGGGCGCGCAGGCGCTCACCGGGGACACGCTGGGCGCGCTCGCCGTGTGCCTGCCGGTGCTGATGCTGCTGTCGAACTGGTCGCGCTTCGGCGACCAGGGGATCTACGGCGCCACCACCGCGGTGTTCACCCTGGCGGCGGGCACCGTCTCGGCCGCCTCCGTCGGGCACCGGCTGGGCCAGACGGCGCTGGGCGCGGCGATCGGAGTGGCCGTGAACGCGCTGGTGCTGCCGCCGATCCACCTGCGGGACGTGCGGGAGAACCTCGCCGCGGTGGCGCGGGAGACCGGTGACGTGCTGTGCGCGGTCGCCGACGAGCTGCGTGGCGGGGACTGGGACGCGCACACGGCGGCCGACTGGTCCCGCCGCTCCGCGCAGCTGGAGCACCGCCTGGAGACGCTGCACTCGGCCCGCCGCTGGAGCCGGGAGAGCCTGCGGCTGACGCGCGGCCCGCTGCGAGCGCTGCGCCGGGTCCCCTCCTACGTCCCGCCGGACTCGGAGGACGAACGCTGGAGCCGGGTCACCGGGCACGTACGGGCGCTCACCCGGACGCTGGCGATCGCGGCCGACGAGGACCGCGCGCCCATGCCGCCGGACCCGGAGGTGCTCGCCGTGTACGCGCGGCTGCTGGAGCTGATCGGGCAGGCCTGCCACGCGGAGGGCGACCGGCTGCTCGGCGACCGGGCGGACGGGGCGGACGACGGCCGCCCCGACGAGGGGGGCGAGAGCACCCGGCGGGAGCTGCACCACCGGCTCCAGGACGTGCTGCGCGAGCACGCCGGCCGGGAGGCGGCGCGGACCACCGTCCTCGGGTCGCTGCTCCTGCAGGCGGAGAGCCTGTGGGCCGAGGCCGTGCCGACCGCCGTGCGCGGACCCGCGCCGAAGGACGCGGCGGCCTCGCGCACCGCGTCGGAGTCCGAGTGACCGGGATCACCCTGCCGATCGGCCCGCGCCGGAACACCGGGTGGTCGTTCTCCGTTGAACCAACCGTGGGTGCGGATGGGACAGTGTCCCCGGGCCTCACCTATTGCCCACAGGGACGATCGTTCGGCTGAAGCCCTGTGGAGCGTCTCGCCGAGAGGCGACCGCCATGCGTACCCACACCTGAGCCGCCCCGGCCGTGATTCCCCCGTCGCGGTCGGGGCTTTTCCCTGTCCGCGGGCGTGCCGCCCGCCGGGCTTGACTTCGAGCGCGCTCCAATTCGTAGCGTGCCGGTCATGAACACTTCGGCACAGCACAAGATCGGTTCGGGTCTCGGCGCGACGAGCACCGCCGAGGACGTTTTGCGGGGCGTCGACCTCACCGGAAAGCTGGCGCTCGTCACCGGCGGCTACTCGGGCCTCGGTCTGGAGACGACGCGCGCCCTCACCGCGGCGGGCGCCCGGGTGGTCGTCCCGGCCCGGCGGCCGGACGCCGCCCGCGAGGCGCTGGCCGGCGTCGACGGCGCCGAGGTCGACGAGCTGGACCTCGGCGACCTGGAGAGCGTCCGCGCCTTCGCCGAGCGGTTCCTCGCCTCCGGCCGCGCCCTGGACATCGTCATCGGCAACGCCGGGATCATGGCGTGCCCCGAGACCCGGGTCGGCCCCGGCTGGGAGGCCCAGTTCGCGACGAACCACCTCGGGCACTTCGCCCTGGTCAACCGCCTGTGGCCGGCCATCGAGCCGGGCGGCGCCCGGGTGGTGTCCGTCTCCTCGCGCGGGCACCAGCTCTCAGGCGTGCGCTGGGACGACGTCCACTGGCGGCAGGGCTACGACAAGTGGCGGGCCTACGGTCAGGCCAAGACCGCGAACGTCCTGTTCGCCGTCCACCTCGACGCGCTCGCCCGGGACCGCGGCGTCCGTGCCTTCGCCCTCCACCCCGGCGGCATCATCACCCCGCTCCAGCGTCACCTGGCGCAGCAGGAGATGATCGACCGCGGCTGGATCGACGAGAACGGCACCGTGCTCCACCCCGAGCAGTTCAAGTCCCCGCAGCAGGGGGCCGCCACCCAGGTCTGGGCCGCGACCTCCCACCGGCTGGACGGTTTGGGCGGCGTCTACCTGGAGGACTGCGACATCGCCGAGCCGGCCCGCGAGGGGCTGGAGAGCCGGGACGGCGGCCTGACCGAAGGCGTCAAGCCCTGGGCCACCGACCCGGCGGAGGCCGCCCGGCTGTGGGACCTCTCCGCGGAACTGACGGGCGTGAACGCCTTCGCGGCGTGACCCCGGCGGCCGGTCGCCGGCGGACGACCGGGTACGGCGGGCGGCCGGGCACCGCGGACGGCCGGCCGGGCACGGCGGGCACGGCGGGCACGGCGGGCACGGCGAACGGCCGGCGGCCGGGCGCGGCGGGCGGCCGGATTGGCCGGCGGGGACCGGGTACTCGGGTGCGCGTCGTCAGCCCCGGCCGAGAGGAGCCCCAAGGTGAGCAGCGCTGCGGGCAGCAGGATCGTCGTCACGGGCGCCACCGGCAACGTCGGTACCAGCGTCGTCCGTCTGCTCTCCGAGGACCCGGAGGTCGCCTCGGTACGGGGGCTGGCCCGCCGGATCCCCGGGTGGTCGCCGCCGAAGACGGAGTGGGCGGCGGTCGACGTCTCGTCCGAGCAGGCCGGTCTGGCCGGGCAGTTCGAGGGCGCGGACGCGGTCGTCCACCTCGCATGGGCGTTCCAGCCGACGCACGACCCGGCGACGACGTGGCGCACGAACGTCCTCGGCAGCATCCGGGTCTTCGAGGCGGTGGCCGCCGCCCGGGTGCCGGTCCTGGTGCACGCCTCCTCGGTCGGCGCGTACTCTCCGGGCCCCAAGGACCGAGCGGTGGACGAGTCGTGGCCGACCCACGGCTGGCCGGACGCGGCGTACACCCGTGAGAAGGCGTACCTGGAGCGGACCCTGGACACCTTCGAACGGGACCACCCCGACATCAGGGTGGTGCGGATGCGCCCGGGTTTCCTGTTCAAGGCGGAGTCGGCGAGCGAGCAGCGGCGCATCTTCGGCGGCCGGTTCCTGCCCGGGCCGCTGGCCCGGCCGGAGCTGCTGCCGTTCCTGCCGGACATCCCCGGCCTGCGCGTCCAGGCCCTGCACACCGACGACGGCGCCCGGGCCTACCAGCTCGCGCTGCACCGCGAGGTGCGCGGGGCGTTCAACCTGGCCGCCGACCCGCCGCTGGACGCCAAGGTGCTCGGCGAGCTGCTCGGCGCCCGGCCGGTGCGCCTGCCCCGCGCCGCCGCCCGGTCGGCGATCGCCGCCGCCTGGGGCCTGCACCTGCTGCCCGCCTCACCGCACCTGTTCGACGCGGTGCTCCGGATTCCCCTGCTGGACTGCACCCGGGCCCACACCGAGCTGGGCTGGCAGCCGCGGCACACCGCGATCGAGGTCGTCCAGGAGTTCCTGGAGGGGCTGCAGCGCGGCGAGGGCGCGGACACGGAGCCCATGCGGGGCCGCAAGGTCGGCTGAGCCGCACCGGCCCCCGACGCGGCCGGCCCCCGACGCGGGGGTGGGCCGCGTCGGGGGCCGGTGCGGTCGGGCGGACGGCGGGTCAGCCGGACGGCTCCTCCGGCACGGGCTGTTCCTCCGGGTACGCCGACCCCGAGCGCGGTGCGCCCCGGGGACCCGAGCCCGCCTCGTCGGTGCCGGGCACGTCCTCGCCGCCGGGGGTCGCGTCCTCGTCCGCGCCGGGCTCGGAGCGGGAACCCCCGGGCCCGGCGGTCCGGTCGGCGGCCTCCCAGGGATCCTCGCCGCCCTGGGCCTGCTGGTCCGGCATGTCACGGGGAACGGGCGCGCCGTTCTCGCCGGGCGCTTCGCGACGGTGGTCGTCGGTCACGGGGTGCTCCCTTCGCGTCAGAGGGCCCCTGCGGTCACGGGGCGACGCGCGGGTACCTCCGCGATGACCTGCGAAACCTACCGCCCGGCGGTGCCGGATCCGCACCCCGGCGCCGTGTCCGGGCACCGATCCGGCACCGCGACCGCGGTCAGGCCCTGCGCTCCTCCAGCGCGGTCCGCCAGGCGGGCAGCCGGTCCTGCGGGGCGGGCTCGGCGCGCCGGCCGCCCCGGGTGAAGAAGTCGGCCAGCGGCAGGATCGCGGCGCCGACGGTGACCGCGTCCGGACCGAGCCGGCCGAGGTCCACGGTCACGTTCCCGGCCGGGTGGCGCAGTGAGTACGCGGTGGCGTGGCGGCGCACGGCGGGCAGGAAACGGGAGCCCAGTTGCAGGCCGGCCCAGCCGCCGATGAGGATGCGCTCGGGCTGGAAGAGGTTGATCAGGTCGGACAGGCCTGCGCCGAGGTACTCGGCGGTCTCCTCCAGGACGGCCAGCGCGACGGGGTCGGCGGCGGCGCCCTCCGGCGGATAGGCGGCGGCCAGCATGGCGGTCAGCGCGGTCTCCTCGTCGGTGTCGCGCGGCGGACGCCCGCCCTCCTCGCGCCAGCGGGCCAGCAGCGACTCCGCCCCGGCGTACGCCTCCAGGCAGCCGAGCGCGCCGCACCGGCAGCGCCGTCCCCGCACGCGGACCGTCAGGTGCCCCCACTCCACGGCCCGGCCGCGCTCCACCTCGGGGGTGACCAGGCAGGCGCCGACGCCCGAGCCGAACAGCACCACGACCGCGTTGCCCGCGCCGCGCCCGGCGCCGAACCACATCTCGGCCTGGCCCAGCGTCTTGGCGCCGTTGTCGATGAAGTACGGGACGCTGTCGGGCAGCCGGGAGTCGGTGCGCAGCAGCGCCTCCAGGGGCACCGCGTCCCAGCCGATGGTCTGGCCGTGCACGACGGCGCCCCGGTCCGGGGTGTGCTCGACGATGCCGGGGACGCCGATGCCGACGCCGAGGAGCCGTTCGGGCGCCAGTCCCGCCGTGCCCAGGACCTCGGCGATCCCGTCCCGGATGTGCCCGGTGATCACGTCCACGTCGTAGCGCTGCGGCGTCAGCGGCCGTTCGGCACGCGCGAGTTCGGTGAGGGTGAGGTCGAACAGCTCGATGCGGACCCGGGTCTCGCCGACGTCCACGCCGATCATGTGACCGCTGCCCGGGGCCACCCGCAGCAGGGTGCGCGGCCGACCGCCGTCGGAGTCGACGCTGCCGGCCTCCTCGACCAGTCCGTCGGCGACCAGGTCGGCGACGACGTTGCTGATCGAACCCGAGCTCAGGCCGGTCGCCGGGCCGAGTTCGAAGCGGCTGAGGGGTCCGTCGAAGTACAGCCGCTGCAGCACGGCCGTGCGGTTGGCCCGCCTGAGATCGCGCACCGTGCGCCCGTTCCGCCCCGCCATGTGGCTCCCTTGTCCGAACCCTGCCCGACCTGCAACATACCGCCGCGGGCCGCTTGGACGCGACTTATTCGACCCCTTAGTCCACGCAATAAATTAAGACGTGTCCCATTCTCGGGGCGTTGCGGGCCAAGGATACGGAACCCCGGTCTGTCCGAGGTGACCGGTACACCCCGTAATTCACTGGCCCCCGGCCCCGCGCCCTGCCTACCCTAGGTCGGTGACTAAAGCCCTTAGGCACAGCGCCCCGATCCGGCAGGAGCCATCCCATGAGACCCCTCACCGAGCAGGACATCCGCGGTTCGTTCGTCAACTGCTCCAAGGGCGAGGCGAAGCGCCTGTCCGTGCCCCGGGACCTGGAGGAACGCCCCTGGGACGACCTGGACTTCCTGGGGTGGCGCGATCCGGGCGCGCCCGACCGCAGCCATCTGGTCACCGAGCGCGAGGGCCGGCTCGTGGGCATCGCCCTGCGCTTCCCGTCCTCGCAGCGCGGCTTCCTGCACCGCAGCATGTGCTCGCTGTGCCTGACCACGCACCCGGGCGGCGGGGTCTCCCTGATGACCGCGCGCAAGGCCGGCGCGGCCGGCCGCGAGGGCAACTCGGTCGGTCTGTACATGTGCACCGACCTCGCCTGCTCCCTGTACGTGCGCGGCAGGAAGGTCCCCGACTCCGGGACCCGGTTCGAGGAGAGCCTGACCCTGGCGGAGCAGATCGACCGGACCAGGAACAACCTGGCCGCCTTCCTGGACAAGCTGTACGCCTGAGCGCGGCACCCGCCCCGGACGGTCGCACCGTAGGCCGATCATGTTCGATACGGATGCGAACGGGGAACAGCGCAAGGGATGCAAGGTGTACGTGAGTGGTTCTCGTCTCTCGTGGGACTGGTGCGGCGGCACCGCGATCCGGTGGTCGTCCAGGCGTTCCGGTCGACGGTCGCGGCGACGATCGCCTATGTGTTCGCGAAGTGGCTGAGCCCCGAGCCGGCCCCGCTGACCGCCCCCCTGACCGCCCTGCTGGTCGTCCAGGTCACGCTGTTCGCGACCCTGACCACCAGCATCCGCCGGGTCAACGCCGTGGTGGCCGGCGTCATCGTGGCCATCGCCTTCTCGCTCCTGGTGGGACTGACGTGGTGGAGCCTCGCCCTGGTGATCCTGGCGGGGCTGGCCGTCGGGCACCTGGTGCGGGTGGACGAGTTCGTGGCGGAGGTGGCGATCAGCGCGATGCTCGTGCTGGGCGTCACCACCGTCGGCAGCACGGCGTGGGCGCGGATCGTGGAGACGCTGATCGGCGCGGTGGTCGGCATGGCCTGCAACCTGCTGCTCGCGCCCCCGTTGTGGACCGAGCAGGCGGGCGAGTCGATCGAGGGGCTGGCGCGCCGGATGCGGCAGCTGATGCTGCACATGGGCGATCAGGTGACCGGGGGCACGCCGGTGGAGGAGGCGGCCGAGCGGCTGCACGAGGCGCGCCGCCTGGACCACGACATCGCCGACGTGGACGCGGCCCTGCGGCAGGCCGAGGACAGCCTGCGGCTGAACCCGCGGGTGCGGGAGGGTCTGCTGCACCGGGTGGTGCTGCGCACCGGTCTGGACACGCTGGAGATCTGCACGGTCGTCCTGCGGGTCCTGGCGCGCAGCCTCACCGACCTGGCCAAGGAACGCGAGCCCGACCCGTTGTTCTCACCGCACACGGGCCCGGTGGTGCAGCAGTTGCTGTGCGAGATCTCCGACGCGGTGGTCAGTTACGCGGTGCTGGTGACCACCGATGTGAGCGTGAGCGCCGAGTCGGCCGAGTCCCGGCTCGCCGCCGAGCTGCGGCAGGCGGCGGCCACCCGGGACAAGCTGGCGCAGTCGCTGCTGGAGGAGGTGCAGCGGGACGCGAGCCAGTGGCAGCTGCAGGGCGCCGTGCTCACCGAGGTGAACCGCATCATCGACGAGATGGACACCGAGCACCGGTCGAAGCGGCTGCTGGAGGAGCTGGACCGGCACACGCGGGAGCAGCGTGAGCGCAGGTCGCGGCTGACCCGGATCGCGGACCGCCTCGGAGCGCCGGTCAAGCGGCGCCGGGACGCGGAGGACGCCGTACGCCGCGCCCGGTGAGGCGGCGGCGTGCCGCGTGACTCCGCCGGGTGCGCGGGCGCGCGGGACGCCGGGTGACACGGTTCGGACGCTCGCGCGCCCGACGGCACGGCATGGCACGGCACGGACTCCCGCGCCCGACGACGCGGCTCGGCACGGGCGGCCGGCGCGGCGGGCCGCGGCTCCATTGCGTCCCACGCAACGCCTGTTGCCGGTCTTGCAGTCGAGGGGCGGTCCGGGCCAAGGTATCGGTCGGGACCGGGACAGTCGACGACCTTGGGGTGCGGACATGGACGGTGGGGCAGGCGTGTCGCGCGGCTGGAGCAGGCGCCGGTTCGTCGGCGCGGTGACGGGGGTCGCCGCGGTGGCGGGGATCCCGGCTCCGGCGGCGCCGCCGTCCGCGGCCGACGCGCCGCCCGCGCCGGAACCGGCGGCGCGCGAGCGGGGACCGGCGCGCGGCCCGTCCGGCCCACGCCCCCTGTACCTGGGCACCTACACCTCCGCGGCGGGCGGCGGGCGGGGCATCGGCCTGGCGTTGTACGACCCCGCCTCGGGCGCCGTCACCGGCCGGGGCACCCTGACCGGTGTGGCCGACCCGTCCTATCTCGCCGTGCACCCCGACGGCCGCACCCTGTACGCGGTCGACGAGAGCCAGGACGGCGCGGTGACCGCCGTACGGCTCGCCGACCGCGCGGTGCTGGGCGCCCGCGCCACCGGCGGGGCGGGGCCGTGCCATCTGTCCGTGCATCCCGGCGGGCGCTGGCTGCTGAGCGCGAACTACCAGTCCGGCAGTGTCGCGGTGCATCCCATCGGGCGCTCGGGCGCGCTCGGCGAGCGCACCGACCTGGTGACGCACTCCAGCCCGCCGCCCGGGCCGGGGCAGCAGGGCCCGCACGCCCACCAGATCGTCACCAGCCCGGACGGCGGCCATGTCCTGGCCGTCGACCTCGGCACCGACACGGTCTACACCTACCGCCTGGACACCCGCACGGGCCGTCTCACCGAGGTCTCCCAGGCGCACGCGAGGCCGGGCGCGGGGCCGCGCCACCTGACCTTCCATCCCGGCGGCCGGTACGCCTACCTCGCCAACGAGGTCGACGACACCGTCACGGTGTGCGCCTACGACCCGCCCACCGGGCGGCTGGCCATCGGCGAGCCGCAGGCCACGGGCGCCGGGGAGGGCACGAACTATCCGGCGCAGATCCTGGTCACGGCCGACGGCCGGTTCGCCTTCCTCGCCAACCGGGGCCACAACACCCTCGGGCGCTACGCCGTCGAGGCGGGCGGGTCCCGGCTCAGGCTCCTCGGCACGGTGCCGGTCGCCGGTGACTTCCCGCGTCAGATCGCCTTCTCGCCCGACGGGGCGCTGCTGTTCGCGGCGAACCAGAAGTCGGGCACGGTCACCGTCTTCCGCGTGGACGGCGCCGACGGCACGCTGCGCCTGGCCGGTGAGCCGTTCGCCTCACCCGTCGCCGTCTGTGCGCTGCCGCTGTAGGGCGCGCGGGCAGGAGGCCCTGCTCGCCTGCGCGAGCAGCACGTGCACGCGTTCGGTCAGTTCGGCGACGTCGTCGGCGGGCGCGTGGAACGGCAGCCGTACGTCGCCGTCGGTGCGGGCGCGTTCGACGCGCAGGGTCAGGCCGTGCCGGTCCACGGCGAGCGGCCGTACCCGCACCGCGCCGTGCAGGCTGTCGGGCCCGACCAGGCGGGTGAGACGCTCGACCGCGTCGGGATGGGCGTCGGCGAGGTGGGTGAGCAGCCGGGCCTCGGCCGTGGCCAGCGGGTCGGGCGCGGCGGCGGTGAAGTCGGCCGGGTCGACCACGACCGCGCCGGGCGGCCGGCGCAGCACCACGCGCAGGGGCTGGAACAGGAGGTCGTCGCCCGCGCGGGTGAAGCGGCCGGCCAGCCGCAGCCGGGCCCGGATCCGGCTGCGCAGGGGGACGGGCGCGACGTCGGCGAACTCCAGCAGCGCGGGCATCTCGCCCCGGGGGGCGAGCAGCGCGGTCGCGGCCAGGGCGCTGTCCTCGGGGGCGCGCAGGAGCACCCGGCCGTCCCCCGTCACGCTGTGCGCGCCGGTGAACTCCTCCGGGCGGCCTTCGGCGCTGACGGTGCAGGACCAGGCGACGGCGAGCACCGACCGGGCCCGTTGCGCCGCGCCGGGCTCCGCCGTCCACGTGTGACTGTCACCCATCCGGAACCTCCTCATTAGGTAAGCCTTCCCTAACCTATAGGAGTCCGGCACGCACGCCAACCAGGCGAGGGCGGCGCGCGGAAGCACGCCGGAGCGCGCGCGGACCGGGCGCCGGAGCGCCTCGGGAGCCTCCGGCGCGGACGGCCCGTGCGCTTCGCTCAGGCGTTCAGGACGCCCAGCAGTGCCCGCGCGCACAGATCACGGACCTGTTCACGGTCCAGGTCCGACCCGCGCAGCCACTCCAGGCAGACGGCGGTGGTGAAGGCCAGCCAGCCACGGACGGCCATCCTCAGCTCGGTACGCCCCGCGGCGAGCGGGCCGAACTCGGGGTCCGCGGCGAGCGCGGCCAGGATCTGCCGCTCCTGCGCCGCCAGCGCCCGCCGGTAGACGCGGCGCACGGCCTGGTCGCCCGCGGCGTCGGCGCGATGGAAGGCGCGGTAGCCGTGCGCGTGCGCCCGCACGTGCTCCAGATACGCGTCGAGGCCGGCCGAGAGCTGTTCGCGCACCGGCACCCCGGGGACCGCCGCGGTCATCCGCAGCATCCGCTCGCTCTCGCGTTCGACGACGGCGGCGAAGAAGTCCCGCTTGGTCGGGAAGTAGTGATAGAGGAGCCCCCGGGAGACTCCGGCGATCTCGGCGACCTGCTCGATCCACACGTCGTCGTACGGGCTCTCCGAGAACAGCCGTGCCCCGACCGAGAGCAGCTGCTCCCTGCGCTCCTCGGTGCTGAGCCGACGGCGCGTGCGCTGCTCCCCCTGGTTCGCGGCCATGTCCGCACTGTACTTGACGCCGGTTCAACAACGGGACCAGACTGAAACGCGCTATTGAACCCACGTACAACACGTTGCGGCGGGCGGGCCGGGCGCGGACGTCCGCCGGAGCGAGGATCGGGGAGATCGCGGCATGGCACAGACGACGACCGGGGCCGGGACCGGGCTGCCGAAGGGGTTCCGCGGCGCGGAGCAGGGCTGGCCCGAGCTGCACCGCATTCCGCACCCGCCGCGCCGGCTCCCCCTCCTCGGCGACGTGCTCGGCGCCGACCGGCGCAATCCGCTGCAGGACTCGATGCGCTACGCCCGCGATCTCGGCCCCGTCTTCCGCCGCAGGATCTTCGGCAAGGAGTTCGTGTTCGTCTGGGGCGCCCGGTACGCCGCCGACCTCGCGGACGAGTCGCGCTTCGCCAAGCACGTCGGCCTCGGCGTCGCCAACCTGCGTCCGGTCGCCGGGGACGGCCTGTTCACCGCCTACAACCACGAGCCCAACTGGCAGCTGGCGCACGACGTCCTGGCCCCCGGCTTCAGCCGCGAGGCGATGGCGGGCTACCACGTGATGATGCTGGACGTGGCCGACCGGCTCACCGCCCACTGGGACCGCGAACTGGCCGCGGGCCGCACCGTGGACGTGCCCGGCGACATGACCAAGCTGACCCTGGAGACGATCGCGCGGACCGGATTCGGCCACGACTTCGGCTCGTTCGAACGCTCCCGCCCGCACCCGTTCGTCACGGCGATGGTCGGCACGCTCTCCTACGCCCAGCGGCTGAACACCGTGCCGGCCCCGCTGGCCCCGTACCTGCTGCGCGCCGCGAGCCGCCGCAACGCCGCCGACATCGACCACCTCAACCGCACGGTCGACGAGCTGGTGCGCGCCCGGCGCGCCGCGGACGGGGGCGGCGGGGGCGACCTGCTCGACCGGATGCTGGAGACCGCCCACCCCGGGACCGGCGAGCGGCTGTCGCCGCTGAACGTGCGGCGGCAGGTCATCACCTTCCTGGTCGCCGGCCACGAGACCACCTCCGGCGCGCTGTCCTTCGCGCTGCACTACCTCGCCCAGCACCCGCGGATCGCGGCCCGCGCCCGCTCCGAGGTCGACCGGGTCTGGGGCGACACGGCCGCGCCGGGCTACGAGCAGGTGGCCAAGCTGCGCTACGTGCGCCGGGTGCTGGACGAGTCGCTGCGGCTGTGGCCCACCGCGCCCGCCTTCGCCCGCGAGGCCCGGCAGGACACGGTGCTGGCCGGCGAGCACCCGATGCTCCGGGGCGCATGGACCCTGGTGCTCACCCCGATGCTGCACCGCGACCCGGAGGTGTGGGGCGCGGACGCGGAGCGCTTCGACCCGGACCGCTTCGACGCGCAGGCGGTACGGGCCCGTCCGCCGCACGTCTTCAAGCCGTTCGGCACCGGCGCCCGGGCGTGCATCGGCCGCCAGTTCGCGCTGCACGAGGCGACGCTCGTCCTCGGCCTGCTGCTGCGCCGCTACGACCTGCACGCGGACCCCGGCTACCGGCTGCGGATCACCGAGCGGCTGACCCTCATGCCCGAGGGTCTGCGGCTGCGGCTGGAGCGGCGGACGGCCGCCGTCGGGAAGGACGCCGTACCGGTCCCGGACGACGGCGGCGGCTCAGCTCCGCGCTGTCCAGTGCGCGGGGCGGACGAGTGACGCCGGCAGCCGGGTGCCGGCGCTGCCCCGGGCCGCGTCGAGCTGCGGCTGGGTCAGGAAGAACGCGCCGGTCAGGTCGGCGTCGGTCAGGTTCGCGTCCCTGAGGTCGGCGCCGATGAGATCGGCGCCTCGCAGGTCCGCGCCGGTGAGGTCGGCGGCGATCAGCCAGGCGCCGCGCAGGGTGGCCCCGCGCAGGTCGGCGCCCTTCAGCCGGGCGCCGACCAGATCCGCCCCACGCCGGTCCTTCTTCTTCCCGCGCGTCCCGGCCCGGGCCAGCTCGCTGGTGCGCAGCAGCAGCACGTCGACGTCCCGCCGGTGCGCGCCGACGTCGAGCGCGACGAGCTCGTCGGGCGGCAGCAGGGTGAGCTGTTCGGTCTTCCGCAGGGCCTCGCGCAGCCCGGCGGTCAGGGGGCGGGCCGCGGGCAGGGCGAGCGCCTCGGTCAGATACCAGAGCAGTTCGTGCAACTGCCGTACGACGGGGAAGACCTCGAACATCTGCCGCGCCTGCCCGGCGGGCCCGGTACGCCAGTCCTGACCGCCGAAGGTGATCTGCGAGACCTTCTGCCCGGCGCCGAAGCAGTCGTAGACCGTGCAGCCGGTGAAGCCCTTCTGCCGCAGCCCGGTGTGGATCCCGCACCGGTGGTCGTCCCGGAGGTTCGGGCAGGGCTTGCCGGCGGGCTTGTCGAGGGCGAAGTCCGCGGAGGCGGCGAAGGGCAGGGCGACGCAGCACAACCCGAAGCAGTCGGCGCAGTCGCCGCGCAGCCGGGCCCCGTCGAGCCGGTCATCCGTCTGATCTGACATGGCGTCCACCTTACTGACCTGCGAGGCACGCCCGGACGGCCGGGCGGGCCGCGGACGGCCGGACGGACACCCGGCGCCGCGTGCGGCGGTTCCGGCCCGGCCCACGGACCGTTCCCGAACGGCCGGCCCGGAACGGCCGGCCCGTGCGGCCCGGTCAGTGCGCCGTGCCGGCGGCCGGACCCAGCCGGTCCAGCCGGTCCGGGTCGGCCAGGATGTACATGTGGGTGATCCGGCCGTCGGCGACGGTGACGCCCATGACCGACGCCGGCCCTCCCTCCGGGGCGTTGACCAGGCCGACCGTGCCGTTGACCAGGGCCAGGCGCGCGGAGGCCGCGAACCGGGAGAAGGTGAGCGCCTGGGCGGCCACCGTCTTCGCGCCGTGCACCACCTTGGAGGCGGCGGCGCCGCGCGCCAGGACGCCGGCGTCCACACGGAGCACGACGTCCGGGTGGAGGACCGCGACCAGCGCCTCGAAGTCGCCGCCGCGCGAGGCGGCGAGGAAGGCCTCCAGCACCCGCCGCTGCCGGCCGAGGTCGGTCTCGGCTGGCGGGGCGGCGCCCTGGACGCGGCGCCTGGCACGGCTGGCGAGCTGCCGGGTCGCGGCGGCGGTGCGCTCCAGGACGGGCGCGATGTCGTCGAACGGCACGGCGAACAGGTCGTGCAGTACGAACGCCAGCCGCTCGTCGGGCTGGAGCGTCTCCAGGACGATCAGCAGGGCGAAGCCCACCGAGTCGGCCCGGAGCACCTCCTCCTCCGGGTCGGTGCGGGTGAGCGGCCGGACGACGGGGTCCGGCACGAAGGTCTCGTCGATCGGCTGCTCGCCGCGCGTGCCCCGGGTGCGCAGCAGGTCGAGGCAGATCCGGCCCGTCACGGTGGTCAGCCAGCCGCCCAGGTTCTCGACGGCGCCGGCGTCCGTGCGCGTGAGCCTCAGCCAGGCCTCCTGGACGGCGTCCTCCGCCTCGGCCGGCGAGCCGAGCATGCGGTAGGCCACCGCCCGCAGTCGGCCGCGGTGCTCCTCGAATCGCCGTGCCAGGGCTTCCTGGTCGTCCGTGCCGGTCATCCGCTCCCCCGCTCCGCCGCCCCGTGTGCCGATCATCCTAGGCGGCGGGCTCCCTCAGCGGCCGAACCATTCGAACGCCACCGCCGGTCTCCCGCCGAACCGCTCCCCCGCCGCCTCGGCGCTCGCGGTCAGCAACCCGCGTGCATAAGGGCTGTCCCGTGATCCCCGGCGGGCGCGCGACGACAGCTACGGCACTCCCCCAAGCTCTTCGAGCAGGGGGCACCCCCACGCCGCGTTGTCGGATCGCCCGAATACGCCCAGTATGAGGACGACCCTCCGCCTTGCGACGCACCGCATCTGACGCCGCGCGCTGATCCTCCGGGAATTACGGCCCTTGGTCCTCGGGATCCTGGTCGGTCAACGCCTCGATGCAGGTGCGGTGTTCCAGCAGCGAGCGCACCGCGCGCTCCAGGCCCGGCGTCGCCTCCGCCGCGTGGGTGGGCGCGGTGGATCCCGCGACGGCGACCCAGCGGACGCCGTCCCGGGGGTCGAGGCCCCGCTCGGTCAGCTCGGGGGAGATCCAGCGGCTGCCGGCGTCTCCCACCGCGTCCAGGACGGCGCGGCCGACGGTGACGTGGTCGGGGACGCTTCGTAGCGCCGGCCGCCGGCAGCGGGGCGCCGCCCCGGCGTCCGCCCGTGCGGGCGGACGGACGGACAGCCGAGCGCGGGCATCGGGGCCGTGCGGGCGGACGCGGGCATCGGGGCCGCGCGGGCCGGGTCCGCGGTCCTCAGACCTCGTCGCGGGCGAGGGCGAGGAGGCGGTCCAGGACGCGGGGGCCGCCGGCGCGGACGCCGTCGTGCTCGAACTCGTCGGTGACCCAGGTGCGCAGACCGCGGATCGCGCGGGCGGTGTCGAGGGCGTGGGCGGTGTCGACGTACATGTCGTCGTGGTACACGGCCGCGGCGGCCGGGACGTCGTTGGCGGCGAGCCGGGCCCGGTCGTAGAGAGGCCGCCAGTCGGTGCGGGCGGCGAGGAGCTCCGCGGTCTCGCGCAGCGGGCGCAGCGCGGGGTCGCACTCGAACATCCAGGGGTGCACGGACTCCCCGGTGAACAGCAGCGGAGCGTCGCCCGCGAGGGCCTCGGCCGCGTCGAACCGCTCGAACCCGGCGCGCACCCGCTCGGCCGACCAGGCGGTGGGACGCCGGTCCTGGCCGTAGATCGCCTCGTGGACCAGGGCGTACAGGGGGTGCCCGGCGTACGACAGCAGGCCCTGGACCTGTTCCTGGAAGGCGTCGGACAGCTCCCGCCCCGCCGGGGTGCGGACGAAGGCTCCCTCCAGGAGGTAGTGGAGCCGGTGGCTGCCGTCGCCGGCGCCGAGCATGATCCCGAGGGACTGGAAGGCCTCCACGGTCAGCCGGTAGCCGTTCGGCAGGGTGACCTCGTGGGCGAGGAGGTGCTCGGCGATGCGGCGGGCGCGCTCGACGTCCTCGGGGTAGCGGGCGTAGTGGGCGGTGACCTTGCGTTCGATGCGCGGGTAGGCGGCCCGGTAGACGTCGTCGGCGTGGGCGTCCAGGGCGGGCAGGCCGCCGGTGATCAGTGCGGTGGCCAGGCCTTCGGGACGGGTGGAGAGGTAGGCGACCGTGCAGAACCCGCCGAAGCTCTGCCCGAGGACGGTCCAGGGGGCGCCGCCGGTGACCCGGGGGCGGATCGCCTCGCAGTCGCGGACGATCGAGTCCGCGCGGAAGCGGGTGAGGTAGTCGGCCTGTTCGGCCGGGCCGCCGCGCAGCGGGAGCGTCTGGCGGGTGGCGGGCGTGGAGCGGCCGGTGCCGCGCTGGTCGAGGAGGAGCACCCGGTACCCGTCGAGGGCCCGGCCGAGCCAGGCCTGCTTGCCGACGAAGCGGTCGGCCCCGAAGCCGGGGCCGCCCTGGAGGTAGAGCAGCCACGGCAGGTCCCGGTCCGCCTTGTCGCTCGCGACGACCTCACGGGCGTACAGCTCGATCGTCTCCCCGGCCGGGTCGTCGTGGTCGAGCGGCACGGTGAAGGCGCGGTCGGTGAGGACGACACCGGGCTGGCGGTAGCTGACGGACAACGGATCTCCCGAACGGAGGGTGGACGGCCGCGTCCCAGTCCAGCACATGTGCGGGCACCGTCCGAGCCCGGGTCCGCCGCCGCTCCCGCCGGCCCGCGGACGGCGCCGGAAAGGGCGCGGTCGCACGTCCGGCGCGGTCGCACGTCCGGCGCGGGCCGGGCGCCCCGCCGCTCGCCCGGGTCCGCCGCGCCCAGGTCCGCCGCGCCCGGGTCAGGGGTCCGCCCGCCGCGCCGTGGCCCGGGGTCTGCCGGTGCCGGTCCGGCCTGATTACGCTGCACTCGTCCGATGATCGACGACGAGGAGCCGCGATGCGTGTCGCACTGTTCCTGACCTGCGTCAACGACACGCTCTATCCGGACACCGGGCGCGCCGTGGTGCGACTGCTGACCCGGCTGGGCGTCGAGGTGGACTTCCCGATGGCCCAGACGTGCTGCGGGCAGGCCCACTACAACACCGGCTACCGGCACGAGGCCGAGCCGCTGGCCCGCCGCTTCGGCGAGGTCTTCGGGGAGTACGAGGCGATCGTGACGCCGTCCGGGTCGTGCGGGGCGATGGTGCGGGAGCTGTATCCCCGCCTGGGCGAACGGGCGCGGGCCGAGGGCCGCGGCGACACGCTCGCGCGGCTGCTGGCGCCGGTGGTCCCGAAGACGTACGAGCTGACGGAGTTCCTGGTCGACGTGCTCGGGGTGACGGACGTGGGGGCGTACTACCCGCACACGGTGACGTACCACCCGACCTGTCACGGGCTGCGCGTCCTCGGTCTCGGGGACCGGCCCCTGCGGCTGCTGCGGGCGGTGCGGGGACTGGAGCTGGTCGAACTGCCCGGCGCCGAGGAGTGCTGCGGCTTCGGCGGCACCTTCGCGGTGAAGAACCCGGACGTCTCGGCGGTGATGGGCGCCGACAAGGTGCGCGCCGCCGAGTCGACCGGTGCCGAGGTGCTGTGCGCGGCCGACAACTCCTGTCTGATGCACATCGGCGGCACCATGACCCGGCTGCGCACGCGGACGCGGCCGGTCCACATCGCGGAGATCCTGGCGAGCACCGAGGAGGACCCGGCGGCATGAGCACGACCTATCTGGGGATGCCCGGCCTTCCCCCGCCCGGCGGTGCGGCGTTCCCGGCCTTCCCCGAAGCGGCGCACGACGCCGTGCGCGACACCCGGCTGCGCGGCAACCTGCGCCACGCCACGCACACCATCCGCGCCAAGCGCGCCCGGGCGGTCTCCGAACTGGCCGACTGGCAGCGGCTGCGCGAGGCGGGCCGGCGGATCAAGGACCACACCCTCAGGCACCTGGACCACTACCTGGTGCGGGCGGAGGAGGCGGTGACGGCGGCCGGCGGCACCGTGCACTGGGCCGCCGACGCCGAGGAGGCCAACCGGATCGTGGCCGGCCTGGTGAAGGCCACCGGGGAGAGCGAGGTCGTCAAGGTCAAGTCGATGGCCACGCAGGAGATCGGCCTCAACGAGGCGCTGGAGGCGGAGGGCATCCGCGCCTACGAGACCGATCTGGCCGAGCTGATCGTTCAGTTGGGCAAGGACCGGCCGTCCCACATCCTGGTTCCCGCCATCCACCGCAACCGCGGCGAGATCCGCGACATCTTCCGCTCCGAGATGGGCGCATGGGGCCGCCCCGCCCCCGCCGGGCTGAGCGACTCCCCCGCCGACCTCGCCGAGGCGGCCCGTCTGCACCTGCGGGAGAAGTTCCTGCGCGCCAAGGTCGCCGTCAGTGGCGCCAACTTCCTCGTGGCCGAGACCGGCACCCTGGTGGTCGTGGAGTCCGAGGGCAACGGACGGATGTGCCTGACGCTGCCCGAGACGCTGATCTCGGTCGTCGGCATCGAGAAGATCGTGCCCACCTGGCGGGACCTGGAGGTGTTCCTCCAGACCCTCCCCCGCTCCTCCACCGCCGAACGCATGAACCCCTACACGTCCATGTGGACCGGCACCACGGACGGCGACGGGCCCCGGGAGTTCCACCTCGTGCTCCTCGACAACGGCCGCACCGACACCCTCGCCGACGAGGTCGGCCGCCAGGCGCTGCGCTGCATCCGCTGCTCGGCCTGCCTGAACGTCTGCCCGGTCTACGAGCGGGCCGGCGGACACGCCTACGGCTCCGTCTACCCCGGCCCGATCGGCGCCATCCTCAGCCCCCAGCTCCGCGGCGTCCAGAGCGACATCGACGCCTCTTTGCCGTACGCGTCCTCGCTGTGCGGCGCCTGCTACGAGGTGTGCCCGGTCGCCATCGACATCCCCGAGGTCCTGGTGCACCTGCGCGAACGCGTCGTACAGGGCGGCGAGGCGACACGCGGGGGCGACAAGGTGGTGCTCCGGCCGGCGAAGGGGCACGGCGCCGAGCGGGCGGCGATGCGCGCGGCCCGCTGGGCGTTCGGCCACCCGCGGGCGCTGCGCGGCGGCCAGCGCCTGGCCTCGCGCACCCGCCGGCTCCACCCGCGCACCCTGCCCGGACCGGGCCGGGCGTGGACCGGGACGCGGGACCTGCCCGCGGTGCCCGCGGAACCGTTCCGTGACTGGTGGCAGCGCACGCGCGGCGGCGAGGAGGAGAGCACATGAGCAGCAGGGACCGGATCCTGGGCCGGGTGCGGCGCGCGCTGGCCGACGTGCCGGCCGACGAGGCGCCGTACGAGCGGGCGGTCGTCCGCGACTATCTGCGCCGGCACGGTGAGCGGAGCGCGGCACGGACGGTGGAGCTGCTGGCCGAGAACCTCGCGGACTACCGGGCCGTCGTGCACCGGACGGACCCGGCGGACCTGCCGGACCTGATCGCACGGCTGCTCGCCGCCCGCGGCTCCGCCCAGGTGCTGGTGCCGCCGGGGCTGCCGCCCGCGTGGATGCCGGCCGCGGGTCCCGTCCGGGTCCGGGACGACGCCGCGAGCACCCCGCACGAGCTGGACCGCGTCGACAGCGTGGTCACCGGCTGCGCCGTCGCGATCGCCGAGACCGGCACCATCGTCCTCGACGGCTCCCCCGACCAGGGCCGCCGGCGCGTCACCCTGATCCCCGACCACCACATCTGCGTCGTCCGCGTACCGGAACAGGTGGTGTCCTCCGTGCCCGAGGCGCTGGAACGCCTCGACCCGGCGCGCCCGCTGACCTGGATCTCCGGACCCTCCGCGACCAGCGACATCGAACTGGACCGGGTGGAGGGGGTGCACGGGCCGCGCACCCTGGAGGCGGTGCTGGTGAGCGGGGTGGGACCGGCGCCGCTAGCGTGAGGGGATGATCCGGTTCGAGCAGGTCACCAAGCGGTACCCGGACGGGACCACGGCCGTGGACGGCCTCAGCTTCGAGGTCGCCGAGGGCGAACTCGTCACCCTCGTGGGGCCGTCCGGCTGCGGCAAGACGACCACGATGATGATGGTCAACCGCCTGGTCGAGCCGACCTCGGGCCGGATCCTGGTGGGCGGCGAGGACGTCGCGGCCCTCGACCCGGTACGGCTGCGCCGCCGCATCGGGTACGTCATCCAGCAGGTCGGCCTCTTCCCGCACCGCACGGTCCTCGACAACACGGCGACCGTGCCGGCGCTGCTCGGCTGGAAGAAGGCGAAGGCGCGGGAGCGCGCCGCCGAGCTGCTGGACCTGGTGGGGCTGGACCCCAGGACGTACGGGGCGCGCTATCCGCGGCAGTTGTCGGGCGGGCAGCGGCAGCGGGTCGGGGTGGCGCGGGCGCTGGCCGCCGATCCGGAGGTGCTGCTGATGGACGAGCCGTTCGGGGCGGTGGACCCGGTGGTGCGAGAGCAGTTGCAGGACGAGTTCCTGCGCATGCGCGCCGCGGTGCGCAGCACGGTGCTGCTGGTCACGCACGACATCGAGGAGGCGGTGCGGCTCGGTGACCGGATCGCCGTGTACGGGCAGGGGCGGATCGAGCAGCTGGACACGCCGGGGGCGGTGCTGGGCGCCCCGGCGACGCCCTATGTCGCCGGCTTCGTGGGCGCCGACCGGGGGCTGAAGCGGCTGTCGGTGACCGCGATCGAGCAGGGGGACCTGGAGCAGCCGCCGGTCGCCCGCCTGGACGAGCCGGCCGAGCGGGCCGCCGGGCGGCTGCGCGCCGAGGGGGCCCGCTGGGCGGTGGTCCTGGACGCGGCCGGCGATCTGCACGGCTGGGTGGGGCTGGAGGCGCTGGCCGCGGGCGGCGCGGTCGGTGACCTGGCCCACCGGATGAACGCCTGGGTGCCGGTGGGGGCGCCGCTCAAGCAGGCGTTCGGGGTGATGCTCCAGCACGACGCGGGCTGGGTGGCGGTGCTGGACGGCGCCCGGTTCTGCGGTGTGCTGACCCCGGCGAAGCTGCACGAGGCGCTGCGCCGCTCGGTGGACGCGGACGCGCTCGGGGTGCCGCGCGGGGAGGTCGGCTTCGACTCGGTGGCCGACGCGTGAGCGGGGGCGGCCGCGGCCGGCGGGGTCACTTCAGCAGGCCCTTGTCCTCGAGGTAGGCGCGGGCCACGTCGGCGGGAAGGCGCCGCCAGCTGTCGACCTGTCGGTTCATCGACGCGAGGTCCGCCGTCGTCAGGACCTGGTTGAGACGGTCGAGGACGCGGGTCACCCCCGGCCCGCCGGCGCGGGCGCGGTTGACGACGGGGACGACGTGATCGGCGTTCTGGAGGTGCTTGTCGTCGGCGAGGACGACCAGCCCGAAGGCGTCGAGGGTGGCGTCCGTGGTGGTGGTCAGCACCATCTGGTCACGGCCGCCGCGCACGGCCTGTTTCGCCTGGGTGGTGCCGACGCCCTTGGGATCGATGCCGGTGATGCGGATGCCGTACGTCTTCCTCAGTCCGGGCTCGCAGTACGGCCGGCGCACGCACTCGTCCCCGGCGGCGAGCCGTACCTCCAGCCCGGCGGCGCCGAGGTCGCTGAGCGTCTTCAGACGGTGCCGGCGGGCGTAGGCGGCGCTGACCGCGAAGGCGTTCTGGTCGACGGCCCGGCCGGGGTCGAGGACGGTGAGGCCGCGGGGCGCGGCGAGGCGGCGCAGGGCGCTCATGGTGGTGGCGAGGTCGGGAGATCCCGCCGGAGGTGCGTCGGCGCCGTGGGCCTTGGCGTTCAGCCAGTCGGCGAGGGTGGCCGCGTACTCCGGGACGACGTCGATGCGGCCGGACTCCAGGGCGGGTTCGTACAGTTCGCGGTTGGCGACGGTGATCAGCTCGGTCTCGTATCCGGCCCGGTCCAGCAGGAGGGCGTACATCTGGGCGAGCAGGTCGCTCTCGGTGAAGCCGGCCGATCCGACGGTCAGGTGCCGGCTGTCTCCGGGCGGCGCGGTGACCTGGTCGCGGTGCTCCAGGGACGGGCCGCTGGCGCAGGCGGCGAGCAGGGGCAGCAGCAGGAGTGCGGCCCCCCTCGCCCGTCCTCTCCCCGCCGGGCACGCCCTGCCCCGAGGCGGTTTCACCGGACGCTCTCTCGCCGGTCCCGCCCGCGCCCGCGGTGTGCCGTCCGGCCGGGTCCTCGCCGGCCGCCGCCCTTCGTCCGGGCCGGGGCCAGCCGTTCGACGGCCTCGAAGACCGCCTCCACGGCCAGGGCCAAGGCGGCGACGAGGACGGCGCCGGCCACCACCTGCGGCGTGCTCGCCAGGTTGAACCCCGCCGTGATGATCCGGCCGAGGCCTCCCCCGCCGGCCAGCGCGGCGATGGTGGCCGTGGCGACCAGCTGGACGGCGGCGATCCGCACCCCGGTGAGCACCATCGGCAGGGCGAGGGGCAGTTCCACGCGGAACAGCAGCTGGCCGCCGGTCATGCCCATGCCGCGCGCCGCCCGTACGACGTCCCGGTCGACCTCGCGCATGCCGACGTAGGCGTTGGTGAGCAGTGGCGGCACGGCGAACAGCACCAGGGCCACGACCGTGGGTCCCTCGCCCCACCGGCCGACCGGGGTGAGGAGCAGCAGGACGAGGACGGCGAAGGTGGGCACGGCCCGGCCGATGTTGGAGATGTTGACGGCCAGGGCGCCGCCCTTGCCCAGGTGGCCGAGCAGGAGGGCGACCGGCAGGGCGATCAGACAGCTGACGGCGAGGCAGACGACGGTCAGGACGAGGTGCTGGCGCAGCCGGTGGGCGATGCCGTCGTCGCCGGCCCAGTGCGCGGGGTCGGTGAGCCAGGTCCAGGCGTCGGCGAGGGTCGTCATGCGCGGCCGTCCGTGCGGGGCGTCACGTCGGGCCGTGCGCGCGGGTCGTCGTGCCGGGCCGCGCGGGCGTCATGACGGGGCGTCCGTGCGTCTTCGGGCGTGCGACGTCCGTGCGGGTGTCCGTGCCTGCGGCGTCCGTGGGGGTGGTCATGTGCGGTCCGCCCGGGTCCAGGGTGTGAGCAGGCGCTGTACGCCCAGCAGGAGGAGGTCGGCGGCGACGGCGATCACCACGCACAGCACCGAGGCGGTGAGCACCTGTGCCTTGAAGTAGGTGTTCATGCCCGAGTAGATGAGGTTTCCCAGGCCGCCGAAGCCGACGATCGCGCCGACCGTCACCAGGGAGACCGCCGAGACGGTGGCGATGCGCAGCCCGGCCATCGCGGCGGGCAGGGCGAGCGGCAGTTCGACGGTGAGGAGCAGCCGGGCGGGGCCGTAGCCCATGCCGAGGGCCGCCTGCCGGGTCTCCTCGGGGACGGCGCGCAGCCCGGCGAGGATGTTGCGCACCAGCAGGGTCAGCGAGTACAGCACGAGCCCGGCGACGACAAGGGTCGCCGAGAGCCCGTACAGGGGCAGGAGCAGGGAGAACATCGCCAGGGACGGGATCGTGTAGAGGACGGTCGTGACGGCGAGGACGGGCCCGGCGGCCCCCTTCCACCGGCGGGCGAGCACGGCGAGCGGGACGGCGACCAGGAGGCCGATCAGGACGGACAGGCCGGTCAGCCTGAGGTGCTGGAGCACCGCGTCCAGGAGGATGTGGCGGCGTGTGCTCAGGTACGCGCCGCAGATCCACTCGTTGCGTGCGAGGCAGTCGTCCGGGGGCCCGGTCACGGTCCCATTCCACCGCGCTCCCGCCGGGCCGGCGCGTTGTGGTGGCCCGTTCGGGGCCGCCGCTACGCCTCGGGAGGCGCGGCCGGGTCGAGCGGGTCGTCGACGACGCCGCGGTCCGCCCGGACGTTGTCGTGGGCGTCCACCGCCATCTCGCCCGCCGCGGCCGTCAGGGCGTGCAGGGCGGGGACGAGCACCGCGCGTTCCTCGGCGGGCAGCCGCTGCACCAGGGTGCGGATCTCGGCGCGGCGGTGCGTCAGCACCCGGCCGACCAGTTCGTGGCCCGCGGGGGTCAGACTGAGGACGACCTCGCGCCGGTTGGCGGGGTTGGTCCTGCGGTCGACCAGGTCGAGCGCTTCGAGCCGGCTCACCATCCGCAGCGCGGTGGACGGGTTGACGCCGAGGGTGCCGGCCAGGACGACGAGCTTGACCGGTCCGCAGGTGTTGAGGACCACCAGGGCCCGCAGTTGGGGCAGGGTGAGCGAATCGTCGGTGCGGGCCAGCGCGCGGGCGGAGATCGCCACGAACAGCCGGGAGGCGGTCATCACGGCGATGCTCAGCTCCTCGGCCTCGTGGTCGAGGGCGTGCTGCGGGGACCGGGCGCCGGTGCGGGCGTCGTCGCCCCGGTCGCTCTGGTGCTGTGCCATGGTGACCCCCTTCCGCCTCTCCGCCGAGGGGCGGTGGCGATCATGCGCGCAGAATCATCGCAGAGGACGGCGGCGTCGGGAGCGGAACCGGAAGCACGTCCGGCGCCTGCCGCCCCCGCACCCCGCCGGGCGGCCCGGCCACCGTCGCGGCGGGTCGCCGACGGCCGCCGCACGGACGGGCCCGGCGGCCGTCGGGGCGGCGTGGCCCGCCGACCGCCGCGCCGGGCCGGCGGCGTCAGGCGGCGCTCGCGCGGGCGCGCCTGCCGAGCGCCGCGGCGGTGGCGGCGACGCCGCCGAGGGCGAGCGCGGAGGCGACGGCGGCGGGGTGGCGGGCGAGTGCCGCCTGGAGGGAGCGGCTGTGCGAGGCGTCGTCGAAGATGCCGTGCGCGCCGTGGTCGCCGCCCTGCGGCCCGTCGTCCACGGGTTCGAACAGGTTGCTCTCGCCGGTCGGGGGCCGCCGGTCGGTCTGCTGGGAGTCGAAGCCGGTGCGGGCCAGGTAGCGGTCGAGCAGGGCCGGGGCGAGCCGGTTGGCCCAGATCGTCGCCACGGTGGTGGCGCCGATGTAGTACTGCTTGCGACGCGGATGGTCGGCGGCGTGCACGACGCCCCGGGCGGCGACCTCGGGCTGGTAGATCGGCGGGACGGGCTGCGGGTGTTTCGGCAGCCGGGTGGTGACCCAGGAGAACTGCGGGGTGTTGACGGCGGGCATCTGGGCGACGGTGACGTGCACGTTGCTGCCGCGGTGGAGCAGTTCGGTGCGCAGGGAGGAGGTGAAGCCGTTGATGGCGTGCTTGGCGCCGCAGTAAACGGACTGCAGGGGCACCGACCGCTCGCCGAGTGCCGAGCCCACCTGCACGACGGTGCCGCGGTCGCGCGGCACCATCCGCTTCAGCGCGGCCCGGGTGCCGTTGACGAAGCCGAGGTAGGTCACCTCGGTGGCCCGCCGGTACTCCTCGGGGGTCACCTCCTCGAACGGCGCGAAGACCGTGCTGAAGGCGCAGTTGATCCATACGTCGACGGGCCCGAACTCCCGCTCGGCGGCCTCGGCGGCGGCCTCCACCTGATCCGGGTCGGCGACGTCGGCCACCTGGACGAGGGGCCGGCCGCCGAGCGACTCGACCTCCTTGGCGGCGTTGTCGAGGCCGGTCCGGCCGCGGGCGACGAGGACGACGTTGGCGCCGCGCCTGCCGTACAGGCGGGCGGTGGCGCGGCCGATGCCGGCGCTGGCGCCGGTGATGACGACGGTCTGGGGCATGGTGGGCTCCTTACTCGGCGGTGGGCGCGGACGGCCGGGCCAGGCGGGCGGCGCTCTCCAGCAGCAGGGCGTGGACGAACGCCTGGGGCAGGTTGCCGCGCAACTGGCGCTGGGCGATGTCGAACTCCTCCGCGTACAGTCCCGACGCGCCGCAGGCGCCGCGGTTGCGTTCGAACCAGCGGTACGCCTCGACCTGGTCGCCCTGCTGGTGCTCGGCCAGCGCCATGACGAACCCGCACAGCAGGAAGGCGCCCTCGGCGTCCTCGAGGGGCCGATCGTCGTGGCGGAAGCGGTAGACGAAGTGGTCCTGGGTCAGCTGTGCCCGGCAGGCGGCGAGGGTGGCCCTGGAGCGCGGGTCGTGGGCGGGCAGCGCGCCGCGCATGGCCGGCATCAGCAGGGCGGCGTCCACGCCGGGGTCGTCGGTGGCGCGCTGCCAGCGGCCGTCGGGGTGCAGGCCGGTGGCGCAGGCCTCGGCGAAGAGGGTGTGGGCCAGGCGCTCACACGTGTCGGCGAGCGGGTGGCGCGGCGCGGCCTCGGCCAGGGCGCGCAGTCCGGCGACGCAGATGAGCCGGCTGTGCGTCCACTGCCTGGGTTCCAGCTCCCAGATCCCGGCGTCGGGTTCACGCCACCGTTCGGCGACGGCCCGTACCGCGAGGCCGGCGGCCTTCCAGCTCTCGGCGTCGAGCCGGCCGGCGCGTTCGGCGGCGGCGAACAGGAGCAACGCCTCACCGAAGGCGTCCAGTTGGAACTGCTCGCCCACGTGGTTGCCGATCCTGCTGGAGCCGCCGGGATAGCCGGGCAGGCCGAGCTCGCGCTGCTCGGGGACGGGCCTGCCGTGCACGGTGTAGGCGGGGGCGAGGCGGGGGCCGTCGGACAGGAGCCGTTCACCGACGAACCGGACGGCCGCGTCCAGGAGTTCGGGGGCGCCGGCGGCGGCGGCGGCCTGTCCCGCGTAGCTCTGGTCGCGGATCCACACATAGCGGTAGTCGTAGTTGCGGCCGGCCTCGGCGCGTTCGGGCAGGCTGGTGGTGGCCGCGGCGACCATGCCGCCGCCGTGGGTGGTCAGGCCGCGCAGCAGGGCGTAGGCGCGCCGGGCGTCGCCCGGGGCGACGGTCCCCTCCAGTGAGGGAACGCCCTCGCGCCAGGCCCGCTCGGTGGCCGCCCAGGCCTGTTCGGGGCGGGGCGGGGCGTGCGGCAGCGGCGCCTGGGAGCACTCCAGGACCAGGTCGTGGCGTTCGCCGGGCCGCAGCACCAGGTCGGCGGTCAGGCCCTCCGCGCCCACGGTCGCCGAGGGCGCGCCCTGCCAGCGCAGACGGTGGTGGCCGGCGTTGATGTGCCACAGGCCGTCGTCGTCGCGGTGCGGGGCGGCCGGGGCGGTGCGGCCGTAGTCGGCGTACGGGTCGAGCACGGCCCGCACGTGGGCGGTGCCGTCGACGGCGGTGAGCTGCCGGAGCAGGACGAGGCGGCCGGGCTCGCCGGGGAAGGCGAGCGCCTCGCGGCACTCGACGACGCCGTCGGTGGTGATCCAGCGGCTGCGCCAGATCAGGGTGCCCTCCTCGTAGTAGCCGCCGGGGACGTACCGGCCGCGCGGGGTGACGGCGTAGCCGCCCCGGCCGCCGACGAGGGAGGCGAAGACGGCGTCGTCGTGCCAGGTGGGCGCGCACAGCCAGGCCACGGTGCCGTCCGGCCCGATCAGGGCGCCGCGCTCCCCGTCGGCCAGCAGCGCGTAGTCGTGCAGCGCGTGCGGCGGGAAGGACGCGGTGCTCATGTCGGTGTGTTCCTGCCGTTCCTCTCGGGGTCGCCGGCGGCGGGGGCGGGCGCCTCGGTGTCCGCCCCCGCCGCGGCCGGACCGTCGGTCACTTGCCGTCCTCCGCGCCCGGCCGGTCCTCGCGGTGCCGCCCGCCGGGCAGGAACTCCTGCACCTTGGCCTTGAAGCCCTGGCGCACCATGCCGGTGCGGTCGCTGTCGCCCTTGAAGATCGAGGTCGCGGCGGCCTCGATCTGGTCGAGGGTGGCGTGCGGCGGGATCGGCGGTACGGCGGGGTCGGTGACGAAGTCGAGCACGCAGGGCCGGTCGCTGTCGAGCGCGGCCTTCCAGGCGCTCTGCACCTCGTCCGGCTTCTCGACGCGGATGCCGTTGAGGCCCAGGGACCGGGCGAAGTCGGCGTAGGCGACGTCGGGGATGGACTGGGAGGGCAGGAACTGGGGGGCGCCGGACATGGCGCGCATCTCCCAGGTGACCTGGTTGAGGTCCTGGTTGTTGAGGACGGCCACGATCAGGCGCGGGTCCTGCCACTCCTGCCAGTACTTGTGGATGGTGATCAGCTCGGCCATGCCGTTCATCTGCATGGCGCCGTCGCCGACCAGCGCGATCGCCGGACGGTCGCCGTGCGCGAACTTGGCGCCGATCACGTACGGCACGCCGGGTCCCATGGTGGCCAGGGTGCCGGAGAGCGATCCCCGCATGGCGCCGCGCAGCTTGAGGTGGCGGGCGTACCAGTTCGCGGCGGAGCCGGAGTCGGAGGCGAGGATGACGTTCTCGGGCAGCAGGTCGTTCAGGGCGTGGGCGACGTACTCGGGGTTGATGGGTTCGGCGTCGACGGCGGCGCGCCGCTGCATCACCTCCCACCAGCGGGAGACGTCCTTCTCCACCTTCTTGCGCCAGCTCTTGTTCTTGTGCGCCTTGAGCAGGGGCAGCAGCCGGGTCAGGGTCTCGCGGGCGTCGCCGACGAGATTCACCTCGAAGGGGTAGCGCAGGCCGACCATGTGCGGATCGATGTCGATCTGCACGGCTCGCGCCTGCCCGAACTCGGGCAGGAACTGTGTGTAGGGGAAGGACGATCCGATGACCAGCAGGGTGTCGCACTCCATCATCAGCTCGTACGACGGCCGGGTGCCGAGCAGGCCGATGGAGCCGGTGACGTAGGGCAGGTCGTCGTCGAGGGCGTCCTTGCCGAGCAGTGCCTTGGCGACGCCGGCGTTGAGCCGGTCGGCGACGCTCATGACCTCGGTGCGGGCCGAGCGCGCGCCCTGCCCGACGAGGATGGCGACCTTCTCGCCCGCGTTGAGGACCTCGGCGGCGCGGGCGAGGTCGTCGTCGCTCGGGACGGGCGCGTAGTGCGGCATGCCCAGGCTGGAGGGGACCATCTTGAAGGCGTGCTCGGGCGGCGAGTAGTCCAGTTCCTGCACGTCGGCGGGGATGATCACGGCGCACACCGAGCGGCGGGCCATGGCGGTGCGCATCGCCCGGTCGAGCACGTTGGGCAGCTGCTCGGGGACGGTGACCATCTCGCAGAAGTCGGAGGCGACGTCCTTGTAGAGGCTCAGCAGGTCGATCTCCTGCTGGTAGGAGCCGCCCATGGCGCTGCGGTTGGTCTGTCCGACGATCGCGACGACGGGGACGTGGTCGAGCTTGGCGTCGTACAGGCCGTTGAGGAGGTGGACGGCGCCGGGTCCGGAGGTGGCGGCGCACACGCCGACCTTGCCGGAGAACTTGGCGTAGCCGACGGCCTCGAAGGCGGCCATCTCCTCGTGCCGGGCCTGGATGAACCGGGGGTTGTCGTCGGCGCGGCCCCAGGCGGCGAGCAGCCCGTTGATGCCGTCGCCGGGGTAGGCGAAGACGTACTCCACCTCCCAGTCGCGCAGGCGCTCGAGGACGTGGTCGGAGACCTTCATCGACATGTTCGACGACCTTTCGGGAGGTTGCTTCTCGTCGGGCGCGTTCAGGGGCGGCGCAGACGCCTCAGGGCTGCGCGGCCGGCGGCGGTCGTGGCCGTCGCGGCGAGGGCCGCGGCGGTCGCGGTGGCCGTCCACCGTGCCGCGCGGGAGGGGTGGGCGGGCCGCTCGGCCAGGCGTTCGGGCTGCTCACTGGGCAGGTTCCCGTCGAGGCCGAGAGCAAGCACCTCGGCCAGGTGCAGGGCCCGGCGGCCGGTGTCGCCCTGTTCGATCTGGGTGCGGCAGCTGAAGCCGTCGGCGAGGACGAGGGCGTCGGGTGCCGCCCCGCGGACGGCGGGCAGGACGCCCTGTTCCCCGACGGCCATGGAGACCTCGTGGTGGCCGCGTTCGAAGCCGAAGTTGCCGGCCAGGCCGCAGCAGCCCTCGTCCAGCACCTCGGCGTCGAGGTGCGCGCGGCGCATGAGCTCGCGGTCGGCGTCGAACTTCATGATCGCGTGCTGGTGGCAGTGCGTCTGCACGGTCGCCTGCCGGGTGACCTTCGGCGGCCGCCAGCCGTCGGGCGCGTGGTGCACCAGCTGTTCGGCGAAGGTGCGCACCTGCCCCGCCAGCCGCTTCACGTCCTGGTCGGCGGGCATCAGCTCGGTCGCGTCGGACCGGAACACGGCGGTGCAGGAGGGCTCCAGGCCGATCACGGGGGTGCCCGCCTCCAGGTAGGGCCGCAAAACGCCGAGGGTGCGCGCCAGCACCTTCTTCGCGGTGTCGAGCTGCCCGGTGGAGATCCAGGTCAGGCCGCAGCAGACGGGTTCGTCGGGTACGGCGACCCTGAAGCCGGCGTCCTCCAGGACCCGTACGGCGGACTTGGCGATCGAGGGGTGGAAGTAGGTGCTGAAGGTGTCGGGCCACAGCAGCACGGTCCGCGGGTCGGCCGGGTCGGGCGGCCCCGGCTCCCCGGCGTCCCGCGCGCGCCACCACTGGAGGAAGGACTGCTCGGCGAAGACCGGCGCCTGCCGCTCGCCGGCCACGCCCGCGAGCACCTTCCCGGCGCGGCCGAGCACGGGCGCCCGCAGCAGGGTGTTGACCAGCGCGGGGGCGAGGCGGGACAGCCGGGCCCACAGGGGCAGCCAGCCCAGCGAGTAGTGGGCGACCGGGCGCAGCCGTCCCTCGTAGTGGTGGGAGAGGAACTCCGCCTTGTAGGTGGCCATGTCGACGTTGACCGGGCAGTCGGACTTGCAGCCCTTGCAGGCCAGGCAGAGGTCGAGGGCGTCCTTGACCTCGGTGGAGCGCCAGCCGTCGGTGATGGTGGAGTCGGCGTGCCCGTCGAGCATCTCGAACAGCAGCCGGGCCCGGCCGCGGGTGGAGTGCTCCTCCTCCTTGGTGGCCCGGTAGGAGGGGCACATCACCCCGCCCTCGTGGCTGCGGCAGTTGCCGATGCCCACGCAGCGCATCACCGCGCGGGTGAAGGAATGGCCGTCCTCCGGATACCCGAATCGGGTGTCCAGCGGCGTCGGGCGCCAGTCGGCGCCCAGGCGGAGCTGTCCGTCGACCGGGTTGGGGTCGACGATCTTGCCGGGGTTCATCCGGTTGTCCGGGTCGAACAGCGTCTTCAGTTCCCCGAACGCGGTCACCAGCCGCGGCCCGAACATGCGCACCAGCAGTTCGCCCCGGGACTGGCCGTCGCCGTGCTCGCCGGACAGGGAGCCGCCGTAGGAGGCGACGAGGTCGGCGGCGCGTTCGAGGAAGCGGCGGAAATGGGCCACGCCCTCGGCGGTCTTCAGCTCGAACGGGATGCGAGTGTGGACACAACCCTGCCCGAAGTGCCCGTACAGCGAGGGGTGGTCGTAGTCGAACTCCTCGAAGAGCTTCTTCAGGTCGCGCAGGTAGTCGCCGAGGTGTTCGGGCGGGACGGCGGAGTCCTCCCAGCCCTCCCAGGTCTCCCGGTCGTCCGGCGGGCGCGCGGTGACGCCGAGTCCGGCCTCGCGGGCCTTGAGCATCTTCTGCTCGCGCTCGGGGTTGTCGGAGAACGCCACGTTCGCGTCCTTCTCGCCGCGGCCGATGGCGCGCAGCAGGGCGTGCGCCTGCGCGTCGACGTCCTCCTGGCTGTCGCCGCTGTACTGCACGAGCAGCCAGCTGTCGCCCTCCGGCAGCACGTCGAGCGAGTCGAGGTAGGCGCCCTCCTCGCGCATCAGCTGCGCCATCCGCCCGTCCAGCGCCTCCAGCTGGCTGGGGTTGCAGTGCTCCAGCAGCCGGGACACATCATCGCCGGCGGCGCAGATGTCGGGATAGCCGAGCACCAGGATCGACTGGTACGCCGGCACCGGCACCAGGTCCAGTTCGGCGCGCAGCACGGTCACCAGCGTGCCTTCGCTGCCGACCAGGGCGCGGGCGACGTCGAAGCCGTTCTCGGGGAGCAGCGAGTCGAGGTTGTAGCCGGAGACGCGGCGCGGGATCTTGGGGTAGCCGCGCCGGATGTCGGCGAGGTACTCGGTGGCGATGCGGTCGAGGCCGGCGTAGATCTCGGCCTTGCGGCCGCCCTCGGCGGCGATCCGGGCCCGTTCGGCCTCGGACGCGGGACCCACCCACATGCGCAGTCCGTCGTAGGTGAGGATCTCCAGCCGGCGTACGTTGTCGACGGTCTTGCCGTAGGCCTGCGCGGAGGCGCCGCAGGAGTTGTTGCCGATCATGCCGCCGAGCGCGCAGTGGCTGTGGGTGGAGGGCTTGGGCCCGAACTGGAGCCGGTGGCCCGACAGTCGCTTGTTGAGCTGGTCCAGGACGATGCCGGGCTCGACCACACAGGTGCGGGCGTCGGGGTCCACGGCGACCAGGGCGTCGCAGTACTTGGTCCAGTCGATCACCACGGCGGCGTTGGTCGACTGGCCGGCGAGGCTGGTGCCGCCGCCCCGGGAGAGGACCGGCGCACCGAACCGGGCGCACACCTGGACCGCCTGCGCGCCCGCCTCCACGCTGCGCGGGACGACCACGCCGAGAGGCACCTGCCGGTAGTTGGAGCCGTCCGTGACGTACGCGCCCTTGCTCCCGGCGTCGAAGCGGACCTCGGCGTCCACGCTCTCGCGCAGCTCCGCCTCCAGGGCGGTCACGTCCACCGCGGGGGCGTCGACGGAATGGGTGCGACTCATCAGGGGCGACCGCCTTCCAGGACCGTTCCGGGCGTCGGCCGTACGGATCGTGCGGACCGTACGGAGGGGGCGGGCCCGGCCGCCGCCGTCAGCCCGGGTACCCGCCCTTGCAGTGTGCAAGGGTGCCTTTTGCCGCGCGCGTCGTACGAGCCCCGCGGATCCGTCCGGCGGGGCGGCCGCCGCGGGTGCGCGGGGGCCGCCGCGGTCCGCCGCGAACGTGTGCCGCCCCCGCCGCCGGCGGCGCCCGCGGGCAGCGGGGGCCCGGGCGCCCCGGAGCGGAGCCAGGGCGCCGGGCCTCCCCGGAGGTCCGGCCGCATCGGGCGGTCGTCCCCGCCGGCCCCCAGGTGCGGACGGCCCGTCCCGGCCGCCACTCGTATCGGTCGGGTTGACCCGGCCGGGTGACGGCGGGGTCCGGTCGCGGCCGTACGGCCGCTCAGTCCCGGGGGGCGGACGGCGGCTCCGTCCCGGGGGTGCGCGGCGGATCAGTCCCGGGGGTGCGCGGCGGGCTGTGTCCGGGCCATGTCGACGACGTGGTCGGCGGCCTCCACCACGACGGGATCGTGCGTGGCGACCACCGTGACGCAGCCGTGCCGCCGCGTCGTCGCGGCGAGCAGGTCGACGATGCCGGCCGCGCGGTCCCGGTCGACGGCCGCGGTGGGTTCGTCGACGAGCAGCAGCTCCGGTTCGAGCAGCAGGGCCCGGGCGATGGCGATGCGCTGCCGCTCGCCGCCGGAGAGCTGGTCGGCGCGGTGTCGCAGCCGGTGCCCGAGGCCCACCTCGGTCAGCAGTTCCTCGGCGCGGGAGCGCACCGCCCGGGGTGAGCGGCCGGTGACGGACGCGGCGGCGAGGAGCTGTTCGCACGCGGTGAGTCCGCTGAGCAGGTTGCCGCTCTGGAAGACGTAGCCGACGCGCTCGCGGCGCAGCCGTGCCTGCTCCGCGGCGGTCAGCCGGGCGATGTCGCGGCCGCTGAGCAGCACCCGTCCCGAGTCGGGCCGCAGCAGGGCGCCGGCGACGGCGAGGAGGGTGGACTTGCCGGATCCGGAGGGGCCGACCAGGGCGGTCAGGGCACGGGGCGCGAAGTCGGCGTCCAGCCCGCGCAGGGCGGTGGTACGGGACTCGCCGCGGCCCAGGGTCACGGTCACGTCGCGCAGTTCGAGGCTCATCGGCCGGCTCCCAGCATGGTCATCGGGTCTACGGTGGTCACTTTGCGGAGGGTGACGGCGGTGCCGGCCAGTCCCACGAGCACGACGGTCGCCATGGTGGCGGCGAGCGCGGTGCCGGGCAGGCTGAAGGGGACCTCGGAGCCCACCAGCAGGCCCAGCCCGGCGGCGAGGGCCGCGCCGAGGGCCGCGCCGCCGGCGACGACCACGGCGGCCTGGGCGAGGGTGTGGCCCAGCAGGCGGAGCCGGGAGGCGCCCATGGCCCGCAGCAACGCCAGTTCGGGCTGCCGCTGCACGGTCCACACCGCGAAGAACGCGCCGACGACGAGGGGTGCGATGGCGTACAGGAACGCCTGGATGGAGGTCATGGTCACGCGTTCGCCGGTGTAGCCGGGCGCGGCGGCGTAGGCCTCCTCGACGGTGCGGGTGCGGGTGCCCAGCGCCCGGTCGGCGGCGGTGAGGTCGGCCCCCGCCCCGGCCCTCAGGGCGACGGCGCTGTACTGCCGGGGCGGTTTCCCGGCGGTGACGTGGCCCCCGGGCGTGGCGAAGCGGATCCGCTGCCAGGTCGTCACGGGCAGGTAGGCGACGGCCACGTGGCCGTAGGAGGAGCGGCCGGTGGTGCCCCGGACCGTGAGGGTGATGCCCAGGCGGTCGACGGCGAGGGTGTCCCCCACCCGTACGCCGTCCTTGACGAGCTGCTGGGAGATGACGATGCCGTTCGGCTCGGCGGCCGACAGGGACCGGCCGGAGGTGCTGCCGGGGTCGAGGAAGGAGCGGGGCTCGATGCCGAACGCGGCGAAGTCCACCTCCACCTCGCGGCCGGTGGTGCCCCGGGCGATGGAGACGCCCAGGGGGGTGGCCTCCACGCCCTCCCGGGCGCGCCAGCCGTCGAGTTCGCCGCCGTCGACCAGGCTGCGGGCGAACTGGTCGGAGTCGGCGCCGCGGGCGAAGGCGAGGTGGGTGGCGGGGAGCCGGCGCAGCGCGGAGATCGTGTCGTCGCCGAGTCCGGTGGTGAAACCGCTGACGATGCCGACGAGGGCGGCGACGAGGACCACGACGCCGCCCATGAGGAGGAAACGGCCGCGGGCCGCCTTCAGTTCGAGCAGGGCCAAGTACACGGGGTGCCTTTCAGCCGGAAATGTTGGGGACAGTGCGTCGCCAAGATAGAAGATGGCGACGCCGCGTCCCCAAGTGGGGGTGCGCCGTGCCCCGCCGCCGGCCGGGCTCCTACACTGGCGTGCGTGCCCAAGATCCGTGCCGCCTCCGTCGCCGACCACCGGGCCCAGCAGCGCGCGGCACTGGTCGCCGCGGCGGGCGAGCTGCTGCGGGAGGGCGACGCCTCGGCCGTCACCTTCGCGGCGGTGGCCGCGCGCACGGGGCTGGCGCGCAACAGCGTCTACAAGTACTTCGCCGACCGCCGGGAGCTGCTGGCGGAGGTGGTGCGCGCGGCCACGCCCCGCTGGACGGCCCGGATCCGGGCCGAGATGGCCTCGGCGGACACGCCCGAGGACCGGGTGGCGGCCTATGTGCGGGCGCAGCTGGTCCTGGTGCGCGACGGCGAGCACCGGATCGCCCAGGCGCTGGCCGGGGACCGGGACGCGGCGGTGCTGCGCGAGGGCGCGGCCCAGGCGCACGCGGAGATCCTCGAACCCCTGGTCACCGCGCTGGCCGAGCTGGGCGACGACGCCCCGCGGCGCACGGCGCAGCTGCTGCAGGGCTTCGTCAACGCGGCGACGACGGCCGTCGAGTCGGGCGACGACTTCACGGCGGTGACCGAGCGGGCGGTCCGCCTGACCACGGCGGCGGTCTCCGCCCTCGCCCAGCCGCCGCCGCCGGGCACGTCCTGAGCGACGGGGCGTCCGGCACCTACGGACGGGAGCGCCCCCGCCCCCGCCGGGTCGGGGCGGCTCCCGCCGGGTCCGGGGTCGTCGGCCCGCGCCCGGTCAGGGGTTTGCCGACCCGCGTCCGGTCAGGGGCCGTCGGCCCCTACCCGGTCAGGGGTTGTCGTGGTGGCGGCGGATGCGGGCGGCCACGTCGTTCTGCTCGGTCTCCCACCAGGGGCGTACGCGGTCGGCGGTCCGGGCCGGCCGGGCCTGCTCGGGGTGCTCGTCGGCCGACGGGGCGGCGCGGACGAGTTCCGCGTCCAGACGGCGGTCCAGGGCCGCGTTCTGGACGCGCTCGGCGCGGGCCCACTGCACCAGGATGGCCAGCAGGAAGGGCAGCGCGACCAGTTCGGCGATGCTGAGCATCGCGCCGCCGCCGATCTGCTGGTCGTGGCGGACGTCCGGCGACCAGGCGGGGGCGTGGTGCAGGTACCAGGCGCCCGCGATCAGTGTGCCGTGCGTCATCACGACGACCCCGGGCACCGCGTCGACGATGCCGTCCAGGAACACCAGGGCGGCCCGCACCGGGTGCGTGCACCAGGAAGGCAGCGCCTGCTCGTGCGTGAGCACCGGTACGACGAACAGGCAGCCGGCCGCCAGCAGGTGCAGGTACATCAACTCGTGCAGCCATCCGACGCGCAGCGCGGTGGCGAAGTACGGCGTGAAGTAGACCACCAGCTCGGTGGCGAGCACCAGAGCCGTACTGACCAGCGGAAACGTCAGCACGCGCACCACCTTGCCGGAGACCGCCCGCCGGACGCGGGCCGACCCGCCCGCGGGGAGCGCCTCGACGGCGAGCCGCAGCGGGTCGCCGAGGGCGAGGCCGAGCGGCGCGACGAGGTCGAGCAGGACGTTCTGCACGGCGGCCGGCCAGAACAGCACGTGGTCGTAGACGGCCAGCGCCGACATCGTCGCCACGACCAGCGCGCCGAGACCGAGCACCGTGAAGGCGGCGAGCCGGGCCGGCGGCCAGGCCCCGCCCCGGCGGCGCACCCGCAGCACGCCCCAGCCGTAGAGCGCGCCCAGGGCGACCACGAGCACCAGCGCCGGCACGTCCGGCTGCCAGGAGGACAGCAGCCGGCCCACGGTCGGCTGCGCCGGGCTCCCGGCCGACGGACCGGTCGTCGCCAAGGCGATCACGCGCATCGTTCTCCTTCGGCCCATCGGGGGACGAGTCGGGACAGGTCCCCTGCGGGACGGTAGGGACCGTAACCCCTCACGCCCCGCCGTCCGGCAGCGGGGTGGGCACGACGGCGTGGCGGTGCGCTCCGGTGCGTGTGACGGGACGTGGGGAGGGCGGGGGCGGGGGCGCGCGGACGGTTCCGCTCAGCCGCCCGCGCCGACCTGGCCGCTCCCGCCGCCCTCGCCGACCGCGCCGCCCTCGCCGACCGCGCCGCCTTCTCCGACCCTGCCGCCCTCGCCGACCCGGCCGCTTTCGCCGCCCGTGTCACTCCGGCCGACCGCGGTGATGCGGGTGACGGCTTCGAGGGTCAGGGCGCGGTCGTGGGGCTCGCTGGTCAGGGCCCGGTGCAGCGTGAGACCTTCGATGAGGGCGTCCAGCTGGCGGGCCGTGTCCGGATCGAAGTGCTGCTCCAGGTGGATGCGGCTGCGCCGCATCCACTCCCGGGTGAGTTCCCGGTAGGCGGGCCGGCGCGCGGCGAGCGTGTACAGCTCCTGGGTGAGCACGAGGTCGCGCCGGGCTCCCTCGGACAGGGCGTGCACGAGGTCGGCCACGGCCTCGCGGGCCCCGTCGGGATCCGCGGCCGCGCCGAGGTGTGCGTCGAAGACCGCGACGATGTGGTCGGTGAAGCGGCCGAACGCCTCGCGGAGCAGTTGGTCCATGCCGTCGAAGTGGTAGGTCATCGAGCCCAGCGGGACGCCCGCGCGGCCGGCGACCTTGCGGTGGGAGACGGCCGCGAGGCCCTCCTCGGCGATGAGGTCGAGGGTGGCGGCGAGGATGCGCTCGCGACGCTGCGGATCGGTGTGTCCGGTTGCCATGGCGGGGGCCGTCCGCGGTCTCAGAGTTCGCGCACCGGCCGGGCGGGGTTGCCCACGGCGACGACGTCGGCGGGGACGTCCTTGGTGACCACCGCGCCGGCGCCGATGACGGAGTTGTCGCCGATGGTCACACCGGGCAGCACGATGGCGCCGCCGCCGAGCCACACGTTGTTCCCGATGGTGATGGGCCGGGCGGCTTCGAGCTTGTCGCGGCGGGGCCGCGGTTCCAGGGGGTGGGTGGGGGTGAGCAACTGCACGTTGGGGCCGATCTGGCAGTCCTCGCCGATGACGATCGCCGCGACGTCGAGCGCGGTGAGGTTGTAGTTGACGAAGGTGCGGGCGCCGATCGTGATGTTGCTTCCGTAGTCCACGTTGAGGGGCGGTCGCACGTGCGCCTCTTCGCCCAGGGCGCCCAGCAGTTCCACCAGCAGCGGCCGGGCGCCGTCGGCGTCCTCGACGTAGGCGGCCTGGTAGCGGGCGGCCAGCCGGACCGCGCGCTGCTGCCGGCGGGCGATCTCGGGGTCGTCGGCGATGTACAGATCGCCGGCGAGCATGCGTTCCAGGTTGGTCCGGGGATCGTCGGCGAAGTAGTCGATCGGCATGCGTACGATCGTACACTCTGGAATGTACGACCGTACGCTTGCACGTCCCGCACCCGTCCCCCGGGTCTCGGCTCCGCCCCGGCCGCGGTGCGGTCGGCGAGGCGGCCGGCGGCCGGCCGTCAGCCCAGGGACTTCTCCGAGTCGACGACGACACCGTAGAGGTCCGCGATCGTGGCGAGCGCGCCGTGATGGATCTGAGAGGCGCTCAGGCCGGTGCCCGCGGCCCGCAGCGGACGCGTCGCGCAGGCGTCGGCGACCACCGTGGGACGGTTGCCGCGCAGGAAGGCGCCCTCCACGGTGAACAGCACGCACATGTGCGTCATGAAGCCGGCGACGACGACGTCCTTGTTGCCGGCGGCGTCGAGGTGCTCCCCCAGGTCGGTGCCGACGAACGCGTTCGGGACCTTCTTGACGACGACCGGCTCGCCCTCGGCCGGCGCGACGCTGGGGTGGATGGACCCGATCTCGGCCCGGATGTCGTACGGGGTGCCCGGGCCACCGTCGTTGACGACGTGAACGACCTTCGCGCCGACCTCCCGGGCCCTGCGCAGCAACGCGGCGGCGGAGTCGAGCGCGGCCCGCCAGCCCTCCAGCTCCATCACGCCGGCGACGTAGGTGTTCTGGTAGTCGACGAGGACCAGGGTCGCGTCGGCGAGCGCGGCGGGTGTCTCGTCGAAGCCGTTGAGTTCACGCAGCGTGGTCGTGGCCATGGGTGTGCCCCCTCGGGTGTGCGGGTCGGATGCGGTCGCCCACGCCTGGTGGGCCCCGTCCGAAAACCTACGGGCGGCCGAGGTCTGTCGGCAATGACGTCTAACATGCAGATCCGGACATCACCGCAGCCGACCGACGGAGCGACATGAACCCCGGCGAACGACGCGTCGTCATCGTCCTTTTCGACGGCGTCGACCTGCTCGACGTCACCGGGCCGCCGGAGGTGTTCTCCCTCCTGCGCCGCGAGACCGACGGCGAGATGGGCTACGAGGTCGTCCTCGCCGCCGAGACGACGGACCCCGTCACCACCGCCTCGGGGGTACGCGTCCTGCCCGACACCACCTTCCACGAGGCGGCCGCGCGCGGCATCGACACCCTGCTGGTGCCCGGCTCGGTCGAGGTCGACGCCCGGCGCCGGGTACGCGCTCTGGCCGATCCGGCGGTGGTCGACCGGGTGAGGACCCTCGCCGGGCGGGCCCGCAGGGTCACGTCCGTCTGCGTGGGGGCGCACATCCTCGCCGCCGCCGGACTGCTCGACGGCAAGCGCGCCACCACCCACTGGTCGACCGCCCGGCAACTGGCCGCCGAACACCCGGCGGTCGAGGTCGACGCCGACCCGATCTTCATCCGTCAGGGAGACGTGTGGACCGGCGCGGGCATCAGCGCCTGCCTCGACCTGGCCCTCGCGCTGGTGGCCGAGGACTTCGGCGAGGGCGTCGCGCTGCGCGTCGCCCGGCAGCTCGTGATGTACCTGAAACGGCCCGGCGGTCAGAGCCAGTTCAGTGTTCCCCTCGACCCCGTCTCCACCACCCGGCGCGTCGAGGACCTCCGCCACTACGTCGCCCATCACATCGGCGAGCGGATCGGCGTGGCGGAGCTCACCGAGCACGCCCATGTCGGCGAGCGCCAGCTGACCCGGATCTTCAAGGCGGAACTCGGCATGACCCCGAGCGCCTACATCGAGTCCGCCCGCGTGGAACGGGCCCGCCACCGGCTGGAGTCCACCGATGACACCCTCGAACGCATAGCGTCCGCCTGTGGGTTCGGGACGACGGACACCCTGGTCCGGGCGTTCCGCCGCCGACTGGGCACGACACCGACGGACTACCGGCGCCGCTTCCGGCCGGACCCCGGCTGACGGGACCGCGGCGGTGCGCCCGGCCCTCGTGCGCGAGGCGTCGTCGTCGGCGGGGCAAGGCGACCGTGCGGCCGCCGCCGAGACTCAGCGAGACGACGCGCATCGGCGCCGGGGCGCGGTGGCCGCCCGGCCGCCGCCAGAGACTGAGTATGACGGCGGTGCACGTCGGCGCCGGGGCGCAGTGGCCGTCCGGCCGCCGTCAGATACTCAGTGTGACGGCGGCGCCCACGCCTCCGAGGCCGACGGCCACGGCCCCCTCGCTCCATCCACCCGACCCCCAGCGGAAGAACCGGTCGACGGCGAGCCGGCCCGGGCCGATGGCGGCCACCGCCAGCGCGACCACGGCGATGCAGACGCTGTACTCCACACCACCGTCGACGTCCCACAGGCCGTGGGCCGCGGTGACGGTCACCATCGCGTTGATCATCACGCCGATCAGGGCGGCGGCGGCCAGCGGGGTGAGGAACCCGATGGCCAGCCCCAGGCCGCCGAGGCATTCCGACAGCCCTCCGATCAACGCGAACAGCTTCCCCGGGCGGTACCCCAGTGCGGCGAATCCCCTGCCGGTCGCCGCCAGGCCGGGGCCTCCGAAGAGGCCGAAGAGTTTCTGCGCGCCGTGCGCGGCCATCAGCAGACCGAAGGTCAGTCTGATGAGGAGGAGACCCCAGTCGGACGCCGACGACCTGGGCAGGGCGGCGTCACGGGCCATCGGTTCCGCCGTGGTCGACGGACGGTACAGGATGTGCTTCATCACCATGAGAATGCTCCGGAAAGAGCGCCGGAACGGGCATGTCCCCCAGCTCGGCGGAACACCGAGTCACCGGTCGGCGGGCTGCCGCGCCGACCATGCCGGGCGCCCGCCGCTCATGGCCCACGCTCGCGCAACGGCGGCCATCGCGCATCCCGGGGTCCCGGGATGCCGTGGGCCGGCCCCTCACCCGTCCAGGGGCGACCGCGCGGTCGGGAACAGCCGGTAGGAGCCGGCCAGCTCCCGCACCTCGACCGAGCAGACCACGCCGTCCGGCGGCAGGTGGGCGGCGAGGAGGCGCAGGATGCTCTCGGACAGCCGCGTCTTCAGCGCCTCGGAACGCCCCGGCATGAGGCCGACCTCCACGTGCAGGAACTCGGCCTCCCCCATCGTGCCCTCACCGACATACGTTTCGGCCCGGCGGAAGAACGTCTTGCACACACCTGTCGAACCGGACCCCCCGAGGACCAGCGGGTGCAGTTCCTTGAGCAGGGCCACTCGGTCCAGGGCGTCGGCCAGCCGTTCGGAACAGTCGATGGTGAGGTGCGGCATGGGGGACCCTTCACACTTTCTGGTTTCTTGAGGCAACCATTTTCCCCCGGACACGTCCGGCCCCGAGCAGCCGGGGTGTGGACCGGAACGAGCCCGGCGCATGGCCCCGCCTGCACGAGGGCCGGGCGCGGCGAGGCCGGGCCGGGTATGACGGGGCCTTCCGGCGCGAACGAGAGGTGCTGGGGGCGGCTTCCCCGAGTGGCGCTCGGTCGCCGGACGACGACATGTGCAACGCGGTACTATACCGGTTCAATTGGGGGATGGCCGGGAATGGCGCAGACGCACAAGCCGATCGCGGGGAGCGTCACCCCGCTGGAGATCGGGACCGCTGTTGTCGGCGGCGTCGCCCAGGCCGGTGGCGCGCCGTTCGCGCCTTCGCGGCGATACCTGCGGACCTTCGCGAAGCTCGACTTCGCCCGCCACGCCGAGGTGAGCCCGCCCCGCCGGGGCGGGACGCGGACCTCGTGACCGCGGCCGCGGCCGTACGCCGGCCGGTCCTCGCACACGGCACTGCGTCTCGCCGCTCACGAAGACGAGAACACCGAACTTAACCGGTTCCGTCCAAAGCATTGCCTACGGCCGGGCCCGCCATTAGCCTCGGCGATGCAAAACGGGCAGAAAATGAGTTCGGCGCGTTGAATCGCCATCTCCACCGGTCACCCGCGGTCCCCAAGCAGGGTTCTTCCCGCGCGTGATCGGCCGGACAGGAGCCGTACCGCCCGCGGACGGCGCGTGCGCACGACCTCGCCCGCCGCGCCGCACGTTCGTGCGCTCGCGCGCGGCAGACGATCACACAGGGACACGAGTGCCGGCACGGCCGCAGGGAAGGGCCGTACCGCCTCTCGACCGAGCCGGGAGCATCATCGAATGAGAAGAAGACTGGCCGCGGCCACAGGCACTCTCCTCGCCATGTGTGCCTCATTCCTCGCGGCCGCCCCGCAGGCCCGGGCCGCGGATCCGGCCGCCGGGTTCCACGTCGCGGACGGGCGGCTGCTGGACGCCGACGGCGACGACTTCGTGCTGCGCGGCGTCAACCACGCGCACACCTGGTACCCCGACCGAACCTCCCAGGCGCTGAAGGACATCAAGGCCGAGGGCGCCAACTCGGTCCGCGTCGTCCTCGCCACCGGCGACCAGTGGACCAAGAACGACACGGCGGACGTGGCCGACGTCGTCAGCGAGTGCAAGCAGAACCGCCTCGTCTGCATCCTGGAGGCCCACGACACCACCGGCTACGGCGAGGCGAGCGCCGCCGCACCGCTGTCGAAAGCCGTGGACTACTGGCTGAGCGTCAAGAGCGCCCTCGCCGGCCAGGAGAAGTACATCCTCGTCGACATAGGCAACGAGCCGTACGGGAACACCGGTTACACCGCCTGGACCGCCGACACCAAGACCGCCATCGGCCGGCTGCGCGCCGCCGGGATCGACCACACACTCCTGGTCGACGCGCCCAACTGGGGCCAGGACTGGTCGTTCACCATGCGCGACAACGCAGCGGACGTCTTCGCCGCCGACCCCGAGCACAACACCGTCTTCGACATCCACATGTACGGCGTGTACGACACCGCCGCCGAGGTCAGTGACTACGTCAACCACTTCGTCGCAGCAAAACTCCCCTTGGTCATAGGCGAGTTCGGCAACATGCACTCCGACGGCAATCCCGACGAGGACGCCATCATGTCCACCGCCCGGGCGCGGGGCATCGGCTACCTGGGCTGGTCGTGGAGCGGCAACGGCGGCGGCGTCGAGTACCTCGACCTCGTACAGAGCTTCGACGCCAGCCGGATGACCGCCTGGGGACAGCGCCTCTTCGACGGCGCCGACGGCATCAAGGCCACCGCCGAGGAAGCCGGCGTCTTCTCCGGCGACGGCGGTGACACCACCCCACCCACCGCTCCCGGCGCCCCGACCGCCTCAGGTGTCACCGCCGACAGCATCCACCTGAGCTGGCCCGCCGTCACCGACGACACCGGCGTGACCGGCTACGACGTCGTCCGTGTGGACGGCACCACGGAGACCGCCGTCGCTGCGTCCACGACCACGAGCGCGACGGTCACCGGCCTGAGTGCCGGCACCGCCTACACCTTCGCCGTCCACGCCCGCGACGCCACCGGCAACCGCTCACCCCGCTCAGCCACCGTCACCGCCACCACCGGTCAGGGCGACACGGCCGAAGCCTGCTCCGTCACCTACAAGCTCAGCGACTGGGGCAGCTCCTTCAACGCCGACGTCACCATCCGCAACGACTCCGCCCGGACCGTCGACGGCTGGAGCCTCGACTTCTCCTTCCCCGGCGCGCAGAGGATCAACTCCGTCTGGAACGCCAGGGCCACCCAGGACGGCACCAGGGTGCACGCCACCAACGAGTCGTGGACGAAGACCATCCCGGCGTCCGGCTCGGTCAGCTTCGGCCTCAACGGCTCCTCCACCCCCGGCACGAACGCCGCCCCCACCGCCTTCACCCTCGACGGCCACACCTGCGCCACCTCCTGAACCCGGCGGGGAACACGAGGGGCGCGGCACACGCACGGCCGGTGAACGGCACGCCTCTTCGACGTGACGCCGGCCTTCATCACCTCGTCGAGGGTGGTGGAGGCCGGCGCCGCTCGCGGCGCGAGGGGTCAGCACGCCCCGTCCGGAGCACCGACGACCGGCGACGTCGGACTCCCCACGGGACTGGGTGCTCATCCACGCCCGCTGACACATGGCCGCCGTCGCCGCCGGACGCATCGGCCGCCCACGCGAAGCGCTCGGCCGGGATTCTCGGCCGAGCGCCTGCGCCAACCGCTCGGGAGCTGATCCGTACGACCAGATGCCGCGAGCCCCGGGACCCGGAAGTGCGCGACGAGCCTCACGAGGGGGTCGGCGCACATCCCGGCGAAGTCGCCGGGCACCGCCCCTCCGCCGGGCGCCGCCCCCTCCCCCACGCCCGCTCCTCCCCGAGCGGCGTCGGCGGGCCCGCGCGCTACGAACGGGGCGGCGCGGTCGACGCACGCGGCACGAGCGAGGGCGTGGCCACCGGCCGGGACGCGACATCCTGGCCCGCGATGACATCGAACAGCACGTGCGCCACCTGCGCCCCGAACCCGTGCACGTCATGGCTCATCGCGGACAACGTCGGATGGGTGAGCCGGCACAGCTGCGAGTCGTCCCAGGCCAGCAGTGACAACTCGTCCGGGACGGAGACCCCCATCTCCGCGGCCACGCCCAGGCCGGCGACCGCCATCAGGTCGTTGTCGTAGACGATCGCCGTCGGCCGGTCGGCCGACAGCAGCAGCGACCGTGTCGCGCGTGCGCCCTCCTCGCCGGAGAAACCCGTCTCGACGTGCTGGGAGCCGTCCAGCCCCAGGCCCGCCATCGTCTCCTCGAACGCGCCCACTCGGATGGCGCTGTGTCCCAGTCCGGGCGGGCCGCCGACGCGGGCGATCCGCCGGTGGCCGAGGGCCGCCAGATACCGCACGGCCTCGGCCACGGCGGTGGCGTCGTCGGTCCACACCGAGGGGAACCCGCCGGTCAGCATGGGGTGCCCCACCGCCACGGCGGGCAGTCCGAGGTCTCGCAGCGGTCCGACACGGGGGTCGTCCTGGTGGAAGTCGACCAGGATCGAGCCGGCGATCTGACGCTCCCGCCACCAGGTCTCCTGCAGCCGTGTCTCCTCCTCCAGCGAGCCGACCAGGCGCAGCAGCAGGGAGCAGTTGCGTTCCGCGAGGACGCTCTCGATGCCGGAGATGAACTCCATGTAGAAGGGCTCGAGGCCCAGAAGCCGGGCCGGCCGGCAGATCGCCAGTCCGATGGTGTCGACGGACTGGCGGGACAGGCTGCGCGCCGAGGAGTTCGGCGCCCAGCCCAGTTGCCGGGCCGCGGCGAAGATGCGTTCCCGGGTGGCCTCGGAGACACCCGGCTTGTGGTTGAACGCGAGCGACACCGCACCCTTCGACACGCCTGCCGCGGCGGCGACGTCCTTGATCGTCACGCGCTCGGTGGGTGCGCTCACGCCGGTTCCACACAGAACAGCGCGGCTCGTACGGCGTTGGCGCCCGTGTCGGTCGCGCCGCGGACCCGCAGCCTGACGCTCTCGCCGGGCAGGAGTGTGAGGAGACCTGCCTCGCAGGTCGCGGCCGGACCGAGCCGATCGGCCTGCAGGAGGAGATCTCGTACCAGGGTCTGTGCTGTCACCACGACGTCGACACTACCCGCCTCGCCGTCGGCCCGGGACTCCACGAGGACGTCGTACCGCGGCGCGACGTAGGAGAAGTCCTTGTCGGGAACCGGGAAGTGCAGGGCGCGCAGCCCGTCGGCGTCGGCGACCAGGAACTCCTTCGCCGACGCCTCGTCCGGTACGAGGGCGGGCGGAACCGCGAGCCGGGTGACGGAGCGCGGGGCGGCCTCCACGTCGAGCGCCGCACGTGCGACGATCGCGCCGTCCGCCGTCAGCCGCCGTACGTCGACACGGGTGTGCCAAGGCTGGGCGGACTGGTTGACCACGGCGATGACCGGCTCCCCGGCCGGGGAATCCGCTTCCGTCCCGACGGTGAGGAGCCGGTCGGCGTAGACGCGGCGCAGCTCGTGATAGAGCGGCTTGAGCCGACCGTCGCCGTCTATGGCGGCCCAGGAGCTGACCGGCCAGCAGTCGTTGAGTTGCCAGACGACGGTTCCGGCGCACACCGGCCAGTTGGCGCGCCAGTGCTCGATGCCGGCGGCCACGGCTCGGGCCTGGACCACCTGGGCGAGGTAGTGCCAGCGGTCGAAGTCGCCTTCGGGCAGGGCGAAGTGGCGGGCGATGCCCCGGTTCAGCTTGCCGTTGCCGTCCTCCGCCTTCTGGTGGTGCAGCATGCCCGGGGAGTCGGGTGCGAGCCGCTCGCCGGGCAGCGCACGGCGCAGGGTGGCCAGTGCGGGTGGGGCCTGCCAGCCGAACTCGGCGACGAACCGGGGCACCGAGGTGCGGTAGTCGGCGTAGTCCTCGCGGTTCCAAACCTCCCAGGAGTGGTGGGTGCCGTGCGCCGGATCGTTGGGGTGGTGCTCCCAGGAGCCGGACCAGGGGCTGCCGGCGGTGTAGGGGCGGGTGGGGTCGAGTTCGGCGACGACCCGGGGCAGCAGGTCCAGGTAGTAACCGCCGCCCCAGGAGTTCCCCGCCAGTTCCGGCTCCCACTCCCAGTCCCTGAAGCCCCACAGGTTCTCGTTGTTGCCGTTCCACAGCACCAGACTGGGGTGCGGCATCAGGCGGACAACGTTGTCGCGCGCTTCCGCCTCCACCTCACCGCGCAGTGGCTGTTCCTCCGGGTAGGCGGCGCAGGCGAACAAGAAGTCCTGCCAGACCATGAGACCGAGCTCGTCGCAGGCGTCGTAGAAGGCGTCGTCCTCGTAAATGCCTCCGCCCCAGATCCGTACGAGGTCCACCCCTGCCTCGGCCGCCTGGCGCAGCCGGGTGCGGTAGCGCTCGCGGGTGACCCGGGAGGGGAAGACGTCGTCGGGGATCCAGTTCACACCTCGGGCGAAGATCGGCACGCCGTTGACCACGAAGGTGAATCCGGTGCCGTGCCCGTCGGGGGAACGGTCGATCTCCACGGTACGGAAGCCGATCCGGCGGCTCCATGAGTCCAGCGACCGCTCCGCGTCGTTCGAGGATCCCCGGTCCACCAGGGTCACCTCCAGGTCGTAGAGCGGCTGCTCACCGTAGCCCCGCGGCCACCACAGGTCGGGGTCGGGCACTTCCAGCACGAGCACCGCCCGCGTCCCGTCCACCGTGGCCCGGGCCTGGGCGCCGCCGACGCCGGCGCGGACCTCAAGCCGGTGCCCGGCGCCCTGTCCGGTGCGTTCGACGTCGACGAGGAGTTCCACCCGGCCCAGGCCGTCGGCGACCGTCACCAGCGGGCGCACCCTGTCCAGCCGCGCCGTCGACCACTTCTCCAGCCGGACCGGCCGCCAGATTCCGGCGGTCACCAGCGTCGGCCCCCAGTCCCAGCCGAAGCCGCAGGCCATCTTGCGGATGAACTGGAACGGCTCCGGATAGACGTTGGGCCGCTCGCCGGTCAGCACACGTACGGAGTCGGCCTCGTCGTACGCGGAGGCGAACTCCACGCCCAGCCGACCTGCGGCGCCGGTGACGTCGAAGCGGTAACGGCGGTGCATGTTGCGCGTGCGGCCCAGTTCCCGTCCGTTCACCGTGATCACGGCCGCGGTGTCGAGGCCCTCGAAGACGAGGTCCGTGCGCTCGTGCGCGCCGGAAGCGATGTCGTCGGGCTCCAGTTCGCGGGTGTACGTCCATGCCTGGCGCCCCACCCAGGCGACCTCCTGCTCGTTCAGCCCCAGGTACGGATCGGGGATCGCGCCGGCGGCCAGCAGGTCGGTGTGGACACAGCCGGGAATCCGGGCGGGCAGCGGCGCCCCGTCGTGGTCGAGGCTCCACTTGTCGGTGAGTTGGATGACGTCCTTCATGTACGACTCCTCATAGCGGGCGGCCTGGGTGCGCATGACGCCGACGGGACGACGACGCGACCAACCTAACCTGCTGCTAATTAACCGGTCCAGTCCCTACCGACAGTCACAGGAATATCGAACTTTGCAGGTAGTTTCACCGATCGCCTCGATCGGGATCAGCCGACATGTAACGATTACGCATCGCGCCGCACTTCGCAGCTTTACCGGTTCACGAGCGACTGACATAGTGCCGTTCAGCCACGGAGCCCGAGCCGTGATCCTTGGAAGGGGAGTTGGGCACATGGGTAAGAAGATGCTGAACGCCGCTCTGCTGACCACCGCCACGATGCTGACCGTCGCCGGGTGCGGCGGGGGCGGGACAGGCGGCTCGGACGAGACCGCCGCCCCGCCGCTGAACCCGAAGTCCGTCTCGGGAACGATCAAGGTGCTGACCAACCGCACCGACCTCGTCCAGGACGGCACGATGAAGAAGTACGCGGCCGCCTTCAACAAGGAGTATCCCAAGGTGGAGGTGCGTTTCGAGGGCATCACCGACTACGAGGGGGAGGTGAAGATCCGCATGAACACGGACAAGTACGGGGACGTCCTGCTGATTCCCGCGGCGGTGGCCAAGGGCGACTACCCGAAGTTCTTCGCGCCCCTCGGCGACACGGGGTCGATGAAGGAGAAGTACCGCTTCACCGACAAGACCGATGTCGACGGGAAGACGTACGGCATCGCCAACTTCGGCACCGCCAACGGCGTCGTCTACAACAAAGCCCTGTGGAAGAAGGCCGGCGTCACCAAGTGGCCGACGAGCCCGCGGGAGTTCCTGACCGACCTCAAGACGGTCAAGGACAGGACCGGGGCCACCTACTACACCAACTTCAAGGACGGCTGGCCGCTCGTCAGCCCCTTCAGCAACAGCATCGGCTCGGTCAGCTGCGACACCAAGGCGTCCGACGACCTCGCCGACATGGACGCCCCCTGGGGCGACGGCACGGACCTCGACGTGATCGACAGCCTGCTCTACGACATCGTCCACGACAAGTTGTCCGAGAAGGACCCCAGCACCACCAACTGGGAAAGCTCCAAGACGCTGCTGGCCAAGGGCAAGATCAGCAGCATGGTGCTGGGCTCCTGGTCCATCACGCAGATGCAGGACGCCGCCGAGAAGGCCGGCCAGGACCCCGACGACATCGGCTTCATGCCCTTCCCGGCGCAGAAGGCGGGCAAGTTCTGCTCCACTCTGCTGTCCGACTACCAGCAGGCCGTCAACATCCACTCCAGCCACAAGGCCGCCGCCCGGGCCTGGATCGACTGGTTCACCGAGAAGTCCGGTTTCTCCGCCTCCCAGGGCGTCGTCTCCGCCCTGCGCTCGGCCCCGATGCCGGCGACGCTCAAGGAATTCGTTGACAACGATGTCACGATGGTGGAGCGGTCCGAGGCGGACACCGCCGAGGTCAACGCCATCGACAACGCCTCGGAAATCGGCCTCGACAAGCAGGACTACCGGCAGAAGCTGATCGACATCGCCCGCGGCGCCCAGAAGGGGTCGCTGAAGGACTACTTCGCCGACCTGAACCAGCGCTGGGCCGACGCCAAGCGGACCGCCGGCTCCTGAACCGGCCGCACCACCGGGCTCCCTCGTCCATGCCTCCCGGCCAGACCGACAGGGGGCCCGGTGTGCCGACCGACGAGCGCTGTCCGCGGACGACGAAAGGCCTCACCATGTCCCGTTCCATCCCTACCGCACCACCGCCCGACCCGCTGACCAAGACGGACGACGTCGGCCGCCGCCCAGGGGACCGCTCGGACCGCGGGCGCTCCCGCAGCCGCTCATGGCGGGAACATCCGCTGCGCCGCGTCACCCCCTGGCTGTTCCTCCTGGTGCCGCTCGCCCTGCTGATCACGTTCACGTACGTGCCGGTGGGCAACATGGTCTACTACAGCTTCACCGACTGGGACGGCGTCAGCCCCGACCGCCGCTTCGTCGGCGGCGACAACTACGAGGAGCTGTTCACCCGGCCCGAACTGTTCCGGGTCTTCGCCGTCAGCCTCTACTACCTGGCGGCCTCCGTCGTGCAGATCGCCGCCGCGTTGTACTTCGCGACGATCCTCAGTTTCGACCTGCGGCTGCGTGATCTGTTCAAGGGCATCCTGTTCTTCCCCTACCTCATCAACGGCGTCGCGATCGGTTTCGTCTTCCTCTACTTCTTCCAGGACGGCGGCACGCTCGACTCGCTCCTGTCCCTCTTCGGCCTCGGCGGTGATCACGCCTGGCTCGGCGACCCCCAGTCGGCCAACACCGCGCTGGCCGGGGTCTCCGTGTGGCGCTTCACCGGACTGAACTTCGTGCTGTTCCTCGGAGCGATCCAGTCCATACCCGGCGAGCTGTACGAAGCCGCCCAACTGGACGGCGCGACCCGCCGGCAGCAGTTCCGGCACCTGATCGCCCCCGGCATCCGGCCCGTGCTCAGCCTCAGCGTCATCCTCGCGATCTCCGGTTCGCTGTCCGTCTTCGAGATCCCGTTCATCATGACCGGCGGCGCCACCGGGACCCAGACCTTCGTCATCCAGACGATCAAGCTCGCCTTCCAGTTCAACAAGACCGGCCTGGCCTCGGCCTGCGCCGTGGTCCTGCTGCTGATCATCCTGCTGTTCACATGGATCCAGCGGCGCCTGGTGCCCGACGAGAAGGTGGACCTCGTATGACCGCCCCCACGACCACCCCCGCCCCTGCCCGGCCGGCCCGGCGCAAGCCGGTGCGCGTCAGCGCCGTCCTGACCTACCTCTCCCTGGTCGCCGCCTCGCTCGTCGTGCTCGTTCCGCTCCTCGTCGTCTTCCTCACCTCGCTGAAGACGTCGGACGAGGTGGCCGACGGCACCGACGTACTGGCCCTGCCCCACGACTGGCTGAACTTCTCCAACTACGCCACGGCCTTCACCGACGGCCACATGCTCATGGCGTTCGGGAACACGGCGTTCATCCTGCTCGTCTCGGTCACCGGCACCGTGGTCATCGGCTCGATGACCGCCTACGCCATCGACCGCTTCGAGTTCCGCCTCAAGAAAGTCGTCATGGCGCTGTTCCTGATCGCCACCCTGGTGCCCGGCGTGACCACCCAGGTGGCCACCTTCCAGGTCGTCAACGGCTTCGGCCTGATCGACACCCGCTGGGCGCCCATCCTGCTCTACATGGGCACCGACATCGTGTCGATCTACATCTTCCTGCAGTTCATCCGGGGCATTCCCAAGTCCCTGGACGAAGCCGCGCGTCTGGACGGCGCCAACGCGTTCACGGTCTACCGCAAGGTCATCTTCCCGATGCTGAAACCGGCGATCGCCACGGTGGTCATCATCAAGGGCATCACCACCTACAACGACTTCTACATCCCGTTCCTCTACATGCCCTCCGAGGACCTCGGCACCATCTCCACCGCCCTCTTCCGATTCAAGGGGCCCTTCGGCGCCCACTGGGAGACCATCTCGGCGGGAGCGATCCTGGTCATCCTGCCCACCCTGATGATCTTCCTCTTCCTCCAGCGGTACATCTACAACGGGTTCACCCAGGGAGCCACCAAGTGACGATCCGCCCGGGGGCGCCGTGCCCCGGCCCTCGCCGGCCGGGGCCGGGGCGGGCCCCAGGCCCGCTGCCGTTCACCGACGGCCGGCACCGGCACCGGTCGGCGCGGTCCGACCGCCGACATCGCGGACGACCTCCTCGCCGACGGCGCCTCCGTCCCTCGGTCCCCGCACGGAACCACCTGGCATCGCGCCGGCCGCCGCCGGCCTGAGCGCGGGCCTGGCCGGAGTCATGATCGATGTGCCGTTCCTGATCGAAGACCCGCCTGCCAGAGGTTTCGCCTCTCCTCCGGGCCGCCCCGCCCAGGGGCCGGAGACACAGCGTCAGGAGGGCGGCCGCAGCACGGAGTCGACGACGTACACGGTGGCGTTCGCGACCTTGATGTTCCCGCAGACGATGTGCGCCTTGCCGTTGACCGTGAAGTCCGTACCCGATCCCGATGTGGTCAGTTTGCCCCCTTCCACCGTCGTGAACGAACCCTTGGACAGTTCGTCGGGTGTGATGCGCTTGTCCACGACGTGGTAGGTGAGCACCTTCTTCAGCTGCCCGTCATTGCCGAGAAGGGAGACGAGTTGGGCCTTGTCGACCTGCTGGAAGGCCTGGTTGTTGGGGACGAACACGGTGATGCTCGGCTTCCCGTCGAGGGTGCTGTTCAGCCTCGCCCTGACCGAGGCCGCCACGAACTGGCTGAGCTGCGGATACGCGGCCGCGGCCTCGATCACCTTGTCCTTGGCCGTGTCGGCCTTCTGCGACAGGGCCGAGCAGCCGGGACCGAACGGACCCGAGGGGCTCGGCGACGGACTCTGAGCGTGGCTCTGTGCCGCTGCACCGCCGAACGCCAGGGGAACCGCCAGGGCAGCCGCCGTGGCCGCTTTCGCCGTGCGAGCGCCAGTGATCCTCATAACGTACCGTCCTCCGGGGAAGAGGTGAGTGCTGTGGGTCATCGCTCGATGCCTGCGGAAGTCACCGCTTCTGGCCGGGCGGCTGCGGCAGGTACGACGCCCCGCGGCCCAGCCTCCGCTTCCCCACCGTATCCACGCGTCTCGATGAGCGCATCCGCTCGGCTCGGCGAGGGGCACGACGACGCCGCGCGTGTGCGCCCGGCGCTGGTGTGGGCAAGGACCGAGTCGGGTCACCACCCGCGAAAGTCCTGGAAAGGGGGTTCGAACGCGGGATCGGGCAAGCGGTAGGCCTTCAACCGGACCCCGCGTTCGTCTCCGGGGAAGGCGTCGACGGCTTTCCAGCCCAGGTTGCGTTCGTAGTACCGCGCGGCGGTGTGCACGGACGGCCACCAGTCGTCGTCCATGACGATCAGGCCACCGGGGCGGACGATCTTCCGCAGGAAGTAGAGGTCGACGAAAACCTCGTGGAACCGGTGACTGCCGTCCACGAAGGCCGCGTCGGCGACGAAGCCCTCGGTGAACAGCCCCGGGAGCGCGGTCGACGAGGGGGCGGGCAGCAGCGTGGCGATCGCGTCCAGTCCGGCGGAGCACAGCAGGTCCCAGCCGGCGTTGCGGTACTCGCCCTCCTGGAACGGGTCGATGATGACGTGCCGCGGACGGGGACGGTCGACGGTGGTCAGAGCCTCCCCGATGGCGAGTGCGGAGCCGGCGTAGGCGAGCCCCACCTCGACGACCGTCTCCGCCTTCTCACGGACCATCAGGTCGCGCAGCCGGTCGCATTCCCGCTCGGGCACCGTGACGGTCTCGAAGTCCCCCTCCCGGTCCCGCGTGCGCGGCGGCCCTTCCCGGGCCAGTCGGCGTCGTACCTCACGGATCCGCCTCGTACGTGCGTCCGCGCGCGTCATGCCGGCTACCTCCCCGTGGTCGGACGGCACCTCCTTCTCACCATAGGAGGCGGGCCGCACCTGCGTGTCCACGACGGCACCGGGGCCCCTGCCGGTGCCCCGGACCGGCGCGCCGGCAGGCCCGGTCGCTCCTGCGCGCAGGCGCGAACCGCCCCGGCCGACCGGTCGGACGATCTCCGCCGCCGACGTGCGGGACGTGACGGGCAAGCGGAGACTGTGACTGTGGGGTGTCCGCCCCACCGGCCTACATCACCGGCGCCTACGGACCCGCGTCTCACGCCCCGCGGCCCGTCCGGAACGTGGCGCTCGCGTCCGTCTGCGCGCCGCCCGTGAACAGGGGCGTTCGACCATGGACGGTATCGACGGAACGGCTTTCGAGAGCCTGCGCGGAGCGCTGCGGGGCCCGCTCGTCACTCCGGGGGATCCCGGTTACGACGCGGCCCGCGGCATCTACAACGCCATGATCGACCGCCGTCCGGCGGCGATCGCCGGGTGCGTCGACGTGGCGGACGTACGGACCGTGCTCGCCTTCTCCCAGGACACCGGAGTGGATCTGGCGGTGCGCGGCGGCGGCCACAGCGGTCCAGGGTTGTGCCTGGTCGACGGCGCGTTGACGCTCGACCTGACCCCGATGCGCTGGGTGGACGTCGACCGGAGGACGAGGACCGCGCGCGTGGGCGGCGGAGCCCAGGTGGGCGACCTCGACCACGCGGCCCACACCTTCGGCCTGGCCACTCCGGCCGGGATCGTCTCGACCACGGGAGTCGGCGGTCTCACCCTCGGCGGCGGGCACGGGCATCTGACCAGAAGATACGGTCTGACCATCGACAATCTGCTGTCCGCCGACGTCGTCCTCGCCGACGGCACGTTCGTCACGGCGTCGGAGAACGACCACCCGGACCTGTGGTGGGCCCTGCGGGGCGGCGGCGGCAACTTCGGCGTGGTCACGTCGTTCACGTTCCGGCTGCACCCCGTGGACACCGTAGGCGTCGCGGTGACCGTCTGGCCCGTCGGCCTCACCCGCGAAGTACTGCGGTGGTACCGGGAGTTCCTGCCCGCCGCGCCCGAGGAGCTGAGCGGTTTCTTCGCCCTGCTGACGGTACCGCCCGGACCGCCCTTCCCCGAGCCGATCCACGGGCAACGGGTGTGCTGCGTCGTGTGGTGCCGCACAGGCGATCCTGAAGGCGACCGCCTGGAGGAGACGCTGAAGGTCGTGAACACGCCCGGGCCGCCGGCGTTCCACTTCAGCACCCCCATGCCCTATCCCGACCTGCAACGTATGTTCGACGGGCTGCTGCCGAAGGGACTGCAGTGGTACTGGCGCGGTGACTTCTTCGACGCCATCCCGGACGATGCCATCTCCGTGCACGAGCAGTACGGCCAGAACCTCCCCACCGGCCTGTCCACGATGCACCTGTACCCGGTCGACGGGGCCGCCCGCGAGGTCGACGCCGGTGACACTGCCTGGGCCTACCGACAGGCCACGTGGTCCGGCGTCATCGCGGGCATCGATCCAGAGCCCGCCAACGCCGGCCTGATCCGCCGGTGGTGCGTCGACTACTGGAACGACCTCCACCCTTACTCCATGGGCGGCGCCTACATCAACTTCCTCGGCGAGGACGAGAGCGGCGACCGCGTGCGGGGAACGTACCGCGAGCACTACGACCGGCTCGCCGCGGTCAAGCACACGTACGACCCCGACAACTTCTTCCACGCCAACCAGAACATCCCGCCCGCCACGTCGTGAACGTGTCACCGCCGACCGGACAGCGGGTCGGGTGCGTCGAGGGGGCCCGAGGATCACTGGAGTCCGCGGGCCTGCCTCCGTCCTCCGCCCGTTCCGCACGGATGCCGCGAGCCCTTCAGGCCGGCCGCGACCTGCGGGCCGTCGTCTTTTTCGCCGTCTTCCCGGCGGGCTGCTTCTTCGCGGTCCGCTTCTTCGGCTTCGGCATCTCGTGAACCTCCGCGTCGCCCTCCCCGCGCTCCTGGCGCGCGCGAGCCACGGACTCGTTCAGCGCGGCCATCAGGTCCAGCACCTTGCCCGGCTTCTCCTCCGGCTCCTGGGGTTCGGCGGCCGGCTCGCGGTGCTCGCGCTTGGCCTCGATCACCTGCGCGAGGGCCTCGGTGTAGGTGTCCCGGAACTCCTCACCCTCCAGGTCCTCGCGTGCCATGGTGTCCATGAGGGCGAGCGCGCCGTCGATCTCCTGCTCGGACACCTCCACCTCCGGCGGAGCCAGCTCCGCGGGGTCGCGGACCTCGTCGGGCCAGCGCATCAGGTGCAGCACCAGGACATCGTCCTTCACGCGCAGGACCCCCAGGCGTTCACGGCCGTGCCAGGCCCACTTCGCCACCGCCACCCGCGACGAGCGGCCCAAGGCCTGCAGCAGCAGCTTGTACGGCTTCGCCGCGACCTGACCGTCCGGAGCCAGGTAATAGCCCTCCCCCAGCCGCACCGGATCGATCGAGGCCAGCGGCACGAAGGCGTCGATCTCGACCGCCTTCGCCGTCGGCAGCGGCAGGTTCGACAGTTCGGCGTCGCTGATCGGGATGACGTGGTCCTTCGACCACTCGTAGCCCTTGCCGATCTCCGACTGCTGAACCTCCCGGTCCTCGAGCTCGCACACCTTGCGGTTGCGGACCCGCCCCATGTCCGCCAGGTGGTACTGGTGGAAGTGGATGCTGTGGTCCTCCGTCGCGCTCTGGACGTGGATCGGTACCGTGACGAGGCCGAACGAGATGGCGCCGGACCAGATCGTGCGAGGCATCAGGACACCCTTCACCGCCGGGCCCCGAGCCCTTCCACCTTATGGGCTCTCCCAGCCCGCGGCATCCACGCCACCAGGGGCGGCCGGGAGAGTCGTCTCCGGTCGTCTCGGACCACCGCACTTCACCGATCAGGGCGCCCGGGCTCGCTGGTCCGTGTCCCCGGGCGACGCGGGGGCGGCCGACGGGCTGCCTGCGCGGCGGCGTCGGGGGCCCCTGCCGGCCTACCGCGTGAAGCGGCCGAGCGCGAAAGGCGCGAGATCGAGGGTGGTCGTGCCGTCCGTGACCAGTTCGGCGAGCGCCTCGCCGATCGCGGCGGAGTGCTTGAAGCCGTGGCCGGAGCATGGAGAGGCGATCAGTACGCGCTCACGGCCCGGCAGACGGTCGATGACGAACGCCTCGTCCGGAGTGACGGTGTACATGCACACCTGAGAACGCGCGGCACGAGCGGACACGCCCGGCAGCCGGCCGCTGATCATGGTCTGGTGGAAGCCGTCCGCCTCGCCCTCGGCGACGGCGCGATCGAGCGCGTCCGGGTCGGCGGTGCGGTGGTCCGACTGCCCGGTGGCCACCTTCACCGTCGCGCCGTCGACGGAGGGGAAACCGTAGAAGTACTCGTCCGCGCGGCCGACCCCGTTCCAGATGAAGGCGGGGAGACGCTCGGGCGAGAAGTCCTGCCCGGATCCCTCGATGCCGAACCAGTGCAGGACCTGGCGGTAGACGCCGAAGAGCCGGGCGAGTGCGGGATCGTCGAGCAGTCCCGCCAGCCATGCTCCCGCGCACAGCACGACCTGGTCGGCCGTGTACGTGGCCGCATCGGTCCGGACGGTCACGGCCGACGCCGCGGCCTCGACCGCGAGCACCCGCTCCCCGCGGCGCAGCCGCGCCCCGTACCGCTCCGCCAGTTCGAGCTGGGCGCTGATCGCCGCCTCGGGACGGACGAAGCCGCCGCCGGGCTCCAGCAGGCCCACGCGGGTGTCCGCCACACGGAACTGCGGGAAGCGGTCCCGCAGCGCGGCGGCGTCCAGCAGCTCGTACTCGATGCCGTGAGCGGCTGCCGCCCGCTCATGGACGGCGAACACGTCGGCCGCTCGGTCGGCCAGGTTCAGCACACCGCACGCGGTGAGCAGCGACGCGCCGGTCTCCGCCTCGATGCGTCGCCACCACTCGTGGGAACGCACCGCCGACGGCGCGTACTCGGTGCCCTCCAGGGTCAGCCGACGGGTGATCCGTGTCTCGCCGTGGCTGGAACCGAAGGCGTGCGGCGGGCTGTGGCGGTCGAGGCCGAGCACGTCGACCCCGCGCCGCGCGAGTTGGTGGACCGCGGCACTGCCCATCGCTCCCAGGCCGACCACGATCACGTCCATGCCTGCTCCCGGGGTCGGCTTCCTGCCCGCCGTCCACCCTACACATCCGGATGTCGTGCAGGATCGCGGCGGCTGCCGACGGAAGAGCGGCGTGACGAGCGAGGACCAGAGGGGAAACGGGGTCAGGTGTTGGAGCCGGCGCTGGTGCGGCGCTGTCCCGTCCGGCTGCCGTGCCAGTCGAGAACGAGCACGGTGGCGTCGTCGGGCAGAGGGCCTCCACAGGCCTCGTGGACCGCTGCGACCAGAGCCCGGACGACTTCGCGGGGGTGCTCGTCGCTCGTGGCGTGCACGAGGGCGGGCAGGTCGACCGCGGCGGCGGCGCGTTCGCGCATGCCGTCGGTGGTCAGCACCAGACGGTCACCGGGCTCCAGTCGAAGTCGCTGCACCTCGTAGGTGACGGGGGCCGGCACCCCGAACGGCATGTTCACCTTGAGGGCCGCCTCCTCGACGCGGGTGCCGCACAGACGCAGCGGCCAGGGGTGGCCGGCGTTGACGATCTCGCAGTCGCCGGTGTCCAGGCGGACGCGCAGGAGCTGGCCGGTGGTCATGCCGCGGGCATGGCCGGTGAGGGCGTGATGGGCGGCGTAGGCCTGCTCGACGATGCTCCGCCCGGCGCGGCGGGCCCCGCGCAGGGCGTTCACCGTCAGGGTGGCCAGCAGCGCGGAGTCCGTGTCGTGGCCCATGGCGTCGGTGATGGACAGGTGCAGGAGGTTCTGGTCGAGGGCGTAGTCGTAGGTGTCGCCGCCGATGTCGTCGGCCGGGGCCAGACCGCAGGCGAGGGTGAACTGGGCTGCTTCGCAGCAGGACGCCGACGGCAGCAGCTGGTGCTGGATCTCCGCCGCCAGACTCACCTCGGTGGTGCGCCGGCCCCAGTGGTAGAGATCGGTGAAACGGCGGTCGGTCACCACGATGTACGCGAGCGCGTGCGCGGCCTGCTCCACCGCGTCGCGCACCGCGTCGTCCACACACGGCACCACCATCTCCAGTACGCCGATACAGTCGCCGCGGTTCGTCACCGGCGCCACCAGCCGGCGACCGCCCTCCCCCTCGTCCTCCTCGTCGAGGTGCTGCGAGCGCATCACCCGGTCGTACACACTGCCCACCAGATCGATCCTGTCGGCCCGGCCCCGCGGCTGCCCCGCCTGGCCGGCTCTGGGCAGCCGGACCACTTCCTGACCGACGACATCGACGAACAGGAACGACACCTCGGTCGCCGAGAACCGCTTCTCCAGGTTCAGGGCGACCACGTCGACCGACTCTCCCGGGGCGGCGTCCTCCGCAGCGCCCAGCACCTCGTCCAGCCCGAGGCCCACGGCTTCGGCCACAGCGCGCACCTCCCGGTCCGTCCCCGCTCGTGTTCCCCGCTCGTGTTCCCCCGATGACGTGCCCCGATGCGCGGGGCCCGCGCACCGGGGTCGGGGATCGGGCGTTTCGCGGGGATCCGGGCCGAACCGCTGTCGAGAACCTTGTCGCGTCGCTGCTCGACCGCCTCGGCCGCCGGACGCACCACGCGGTCGTCGAGCAGCACGGCACCTGCCCGGCGTCCGGACGGCCGGGCCGACGGCCCACGGCCGGGCGGCGGTCCGCCGCGTCGTCGGCCACCACCGTGCGGCGCCCTCCGTGGCGAGCGGGGCCGAGACGGGGTCCGCCGGTCGCCGCGGCGGGGCCGGGTCAGGAGGCGGGCGGGAAGGGAAGGAGGAGTTCGGCGGTGACGTGTTTGCCGCCGTCGTGGCGGCTGGTGTCGAAGCGGTCGCACAGGCGGGTGATCAGATGAAGGCCGTGTCCGCCGACACGGCGGGGATCGGGGTCAGCCGGCCGGGGCACGCGGAGCGACGTGTCACGGACGGTGATCCGCAGGCGGGCCGGGGCTGCTGTGAGGACCTCGAGCAGCAGGCCGCCGGGACCGGGGGCGTGCCGCAGTGCGTTGGTGACGAGTTCGCTGACGACGAGCTGGGCGTCCTGGCTGATCGGGTGATGCGGCAGGTGCCCGGCCCGGGCCAGGAGGGTGCGTGCCGCGTAGCGGGCGTCGGCGAGGGGGATGCCGGGGGCGCCCCATACGGCGCCGTAGCGCAGGATCTCCGCCGGATGGTCCTCATCCGGCGCTTGCTCCCGGAGCGGGATGGCCATGATCATTCCTGTACGGTGCGGTCGGATTCTGATGACTGATCGTCTACCTGAGTCGCCTTTCGATTACCCGCAGTGGCCGGACGCATGGGCGCGAGTCTGCCGCCCCGGCCGCGCCCGACGGCCGTGCCCGTGTGCCCTGCAGTGTACGAGTGCGCCCCCGGCCTCCACGGCCGGCGTCCGGGCGCCCGGGTCTGATCGGGCTACGCCGCACGCATTCCGGGCCGCGCGTCGCTCTCGCGGACGGTCGCGGTCCGATGCCGCGGTGTGAGACGGTGGAGGGACAACGAGACCGGCCGGCTTCCCCCTCCGGGGCGCCGGCCTTTGGAAACCGGGCGTTGCCCCCACCCCGGGCACCCGGCCCCACCATCGTCGTACACCCTTCGGGGGTGCTTCGTCTTTGGGCTCGCCAACCCCCGGAAGGGGGCGTGCCCCGCATGGACATCACCACCACGATCGACGGCGCGTCCGCACGCATCACGCCGCGCGGAGACATCGACTTCGACACCCTGGCCCCGCTCCGCGCCGCCGTGGACTCACTGCCGGCCCACGTGACCGATCTGCTGTGGGACCTGCGCCACACGCCCTTCATGGGCATCGCCGGCCTCCACCTCCTGTTCACTCCCGCCACTCGCGGCCGCCCCGAACGCACCACCACTGTCACGGGGCTGCTCCCGCAACCCCTGCGGCTGCTGCTCCTGGCGACCGACACGTGCCCCACCGTCTTCGACCTCTCCCGCCTGCTCCCCGACACGCCCACCACCGCCCTCGGCGCGTAGGCGAGGTCCCGCCGGCCCCTCACCCGTCGACGGCGGCCACAGGCCCGGTCCCGAGAGCCCGCCCGAGGCCGGGGGTCAGGGCCCTGGCGAGCAGAGCCGCTGCCGGTCGGCGTCGTCCCCCGGCCGGTCGACGCGGTAGAGGTAGTGGGTGGGGTCGTCGACCGGGTTGTCCGGCCGCAGATTCCCGACCCCGACGCGGCTCAGTCCTGCCCGCTCGAGCGCTCGCCACGAGGGGCGGTTGGCCGCCACCACGGGGACGACGACGCACGGGACCGCCGGATGTTCGGCCCACGTCCGCAGGATGACGGAGTGGATCATCGCCGTCCCGACGCCTTGGCCGGTGCGACGGGGATCGCCGATCAGGTAGTCGATGGTCATCGCGTGGTCGGGTACCGGGACGACGGCCGCCAGCTCGGCCAGGTACTCGGGGTAGTCGCGCAGCCGTGAACGCTGCACGAGTCCGACCGGCCGGCCCTCGAGGAGGGCGAGGAGATCCTCGGAGGGCTCCTCGCCCCGGGCCGCGGGGCCGAAGTCCCGTGCCACCGCTTCCACAGTTGTCTCGTGATTCCACCAGCGCTTCACATGGGGTTGCCGGAGCCAGGTGCGCAGCAGAGGGAAGTCGTGTTCCTCGATCCGACGCCAGGTGATCCGCATGCAACCGGACCGTTCCGTGTTCGCTCTCGACTCCTCTCCGACCACGTACCGCGCCGGCCGTGTCCAGGACCCCGCCGGCAAGGGCTCCGTGCGCCGAGTGCAGTGCCGTGTCCACCACGCTCGCCGGCCGGGCATGCCGGCTCGGGGACGGACGGGCGGCCGGAGGGCCGATTTCGGACAGCGCGCTTTCCCCTCTCCGCCCTGGCGCCGCCAGGTGCGGGGCGCGCGTGGCCGTGTCCGACGCGTTGCCCTTCGACCGCTGCCGCACGAACACCGTTCCCGCGGGTCAACGCACCCGTCCGCGCGCCTTCAACGGCGTCGCCGGCAACTCGGGGGCCGGCAGCGGGGCGCCGTCGTATCCCTTCACCTCGCCGAACCGCGAGCCCTCGGTCCAGTCCCGGCGGGCCTGTTCGATCTCCTGCTGCGACCGTCCGATCCAGTTCCAGAACATGACCAGTTCCTCCTCGAACGGTTCGCCGCCCAGGAGCATCACGGCCGCCTCCGCGTCGGCGCGCAGGGGGAGTTCGGTGCGGCCGCAGCCGAGGTAGAGCATCGAGCCGGGCAGGACGGGGACACCGTCGACATGGGCCTCGCCGGACATGGACAGGACGGCGTACTCGAAGTCCGGTTCCAGCGGCAGGCGTACGTCGGCACCGCCGGACAGAGAGAGGTCGGCTCCGACGATCGGGGTGTACGCGGTGCCGGGCGAGGTCGCGCCGTCGAGGCCGCCGAGGATGAGCGTGGCCGTGAGGCCCGGCGCCGTGACGGTCGGCAGGTCGGCGTGGTGTTCGAAGTGGGGGTCGGTGTGGCGGTGGGCGTCCGGCAGAGCGACCCACAGTTGGGCCCCGTGCAGGAAGCGGGCGTGTGACCTCGGACTCTCCTCGGAGTGGCTGATGGCGTGGCCGGAGGTCATCAGGCCCAGTTCGCCGGGCCGGATCACCTGGAGGCTGCCGGTCGAGTCGCGGTGCAGCACCTCGCCCTCGTGCAGCCAGCTCACCGTCTGCAGGCCCATGTGCGGGTGCGGGGGCACCTGCATGCCGGGCTCGCCGGCGATGTCATCGGGGCCGTAGTGGTCGACGAAGCACCAGGCCCCCACCATGCGGCGGCCCAGGTTGGGCAGCAGCCGGCGGACCTCGGTGGACTCCCCGAGCTGCACCCGGCGCGGACTGAGGAGCTCGCGCACGGGCTCCGCCACCACGAAGCCGCGGCCGCCGCACACCGCGGGAACCGCCTGCCGATCAAGGTTGCTCATGATGCCCAACCTAGGGCCTGTCGGGCGGTCGCGTCAGTGTGCCCGGCGCGTCGCGGGTCGGTCGTCGAACCGACGGACGAGCACAGCACCCGACAGTGATAGTGGAATATTCAACTATCAGGGTCGGTTGTGGGCGTCGAAGGAGGTCACGAGTGGAGACGACGGAGAAGACGACGTACTACGGCCACGGGAGCGCGGCGGAGCGCTGGGAGCGCGCGCGGCTGTTCTTCGACGCCAGGGACTACGCCGGCGCGGCGCGGACCCTGGCCGATCTGGTCGCGGAGGTGCCGGAGCAGACCGGGCCGCGGCTGCTGCTGGCACGCGCCTACTACCACTCGGCCCAGTTGCGCCGAGCGGAGGCCGAGTTGCGCGTGATCGTGGAGCGGGACCCGGTGGAGCACTACGCCCGGCTGATGCTGGGCCGCACGCTTCAGCGGCAGGGCCGTCACGAGGACGCGACGACCCATCTGCGCATCGCCTCGGCACTCGCCGGCGAGTTCGAAGGGGTCGGCGAGTTCGGCGAGTCCCGCGACGCGTAGGCCCTCGCCCGGCCCCCGCCGGTGCGGACCGGCGGCCCGGCCGGTCCGACCGGCGGGGGCCGTCGACGGCTGCGGGGACGTCGGGGCGTCGTCGACGGCTACAGGGACGTCGCGGCGTTCAGGACGAGGAACAGGGTGACGGCGGAGTTCGCCGAGGACATCGCCGAGACCAGCGCTCCGGCGGCGGCGCCCCACGCCGCGGCGCCCACCGCCGTGGACACCGGCGGCCAGCGCCGGACGGCGGGTGCGGGCGCCAGCAGGGCCGCGACCCGGCGCGGCACCGGCCCGGCGGCGGCCAGCGCGGGGAGCGTCGGCGGGGCGGGCGTGGGCGCGGCGGGCGTCAGCAGCGCCGCCCTGCCGATCGCCCGGGCGACCACGCGCCGGTCGCCGACCGCGTGGGCCGCCTCCTCGTCGGCCCATCGCTCGGCGGTGTAGAGGACGGCGGAGCGCAGCGGGCGCAGGAACGGGTTGGCGCGGGCCGCCAGGCCGAGGGCGAGCAGGTGGCGGTGGTGACGGGCGGCCAGGTGGGCGCGTTCGTGCGCGAACAGGGCACGCCGCTCGGCCGGCCCGAGGCCCGCGAGCAGGGCGGTGGTGACGACGATCCGTCCTCGGCCGCCGGGCAGCGCGTAGGCGTACGGCGTGCCGTCGGGCAGGACCACGACCCTGCGGCCGCGCAGCCCGGTCAGCGCCCGTCGAGCGCGCCGGGTCACCCGGCGGTGGCGCCACAGGGCGTGGCAGCACGCCGTCGCGACCGCTCCCAGGGCGGGGATGGCCGCGCGCCCCGCGATGCCGTCGTACGGGACGGCCGCCCTCACCTCGGGGTCGGACCAGCCGTCAGGGAGCGGGTTGCCGGGCAGTTGGGCGGTGCCGACGACCATGAGCAGGGCGAGGCACAGCGTGCTGCACACGGCCATGACGACCGCCACCGCGGTCAGCAGCCGGGTCGCGGTGCGCGGATGCAGGTGCAGTTCGGCCAGCCGCGCGACCGGCCAGGCGGACAGCGGCAGCACCAGCGGCAGGAAGACGAAGATGCCCATGCGGGTCAGCCCTCCGTGCCGCCGCCGCGTGGCGCGCAGGCCGTGTCCCGGCCGGTCATCGGCCCTCCACGCGCCGGCCGCCCGTCCCGCCCGCCACCTCGCCGGCCGGCGTGTCCGTCACCTCGCCGGCCGCCTCGTCCGTCCCTTCGCCCGCCTCGGCCGCCTCGGCCGCCTCGGCCGCCTCGGCCGCCTCCAGCAGTGCGCGCAGCACCTGTTCGTCCCCGTGCGGCAGCGCGGTCACGAAGCTGGTCAGGACCGCCTCGCGGTCCCGTTCGCCGTCCAGCAACCGGCGCATCCGCAGGGCCGCGAGGTGGGCGACGTCCGCGGTCGGCGTCCACACGAAGGAGCGGCCCCGGCGCTCGCGGGAGACCACCTCCTTGGCGAGCAGCCGGGTGAGGATGGTGACGACGGTGGTGTAGGCGAGGTCGCCGCCGAGCCGCTCCCGCACCCAGGCCGCGGTGACCGGGCCCTCCGCCTCGCGGAGGGCGCCGAGCACCTGGCCCTCCAGCTCGCCCTGCCCGCGCCGGGCCCGGCGGTGTCGCGTCACCATGTCCGTCTCTCCTTCGCCCGTCGGCGTGCCGCACCACGCTACTTCACGGTTTCGGGGCTCCCCGCGGGCGGCGGCCCCGGCGGGCCGGGGCCGGTCCGTGGCATGCTGGCGCGATGGCTTCTTCCCGTGCGCGTACGCCTTTTGCCGAGCAGGTCGAGGAACTCCTCGCCCTAGGCGGCCCATTGCCGATCGTCGCGGCCGGCGACCCGGTGCTGCGGCGCCGGGCCGAGCCGTACGAGGGACAGTTGGGGCCCGCGCTGCTGGCCCGGTTCGTCGGGGCGCTGCGGCTCACCATGCACGAGGCGCCGGGTGTGGGGCTGGCCGCCGTGCAGGTGGGCGTGGGCCTGCGGATCGCGGTGATCGAGGATCCGGCGCCCGTGCCCGAGGAGGTGCGGCTCGCCCGCGGGCGGGTGCCCCAGCCGTTCCGCGTGCTGGTCAACCCGTCGTACGAGCCGGTCGGCACGCGGCGGGCCGCGTTCTTCGAGGGCTGTCTGAGCGTGCCGGGGTGGCAGGCGGTGGTGGCGCGCCACACCGAGGTGCGGCTGCGCGCCGAGGACGAGCACGGCCGTCCGGTGGACGAGGCGTTCACCGGCTGGCCGGCCCGCATCGTGCAGCACGAGACCGATCACCTGGACGGCACCCTGTACGTCGACCGCGCCGAGCCGCGCTCGCTCTCCTCGAACGAGGCCATGGCCGCGCGCTGGGCGCAGCCGACTCCGGAGGCGGCCGCACGCGCCCTCGGCTTCGAACTCCCGTGACCGCCGGGCGTGTTCCGAACTCCTGGGGCGCCGGGCGGGTTCAGCCTCGGTAGGCCTCCAGCAGCCGCAGCCACACCTCGCTGATCGTCGGGTAGGACGGGACCGCGTGCCACAGCCGGTCGACGGGGACCTGTCCGGCGACGGCGACGGACGCCGAGTGCAGCAGTTCGCCGACGCCGGGGCCGACGAAGGTGACGCCGCGCAGGATTGCCTCGTCCAGGTCCACGACCATGCGGGCCCGGCCCCGGTAGCCCTCGCCGTACAGTCCCGCCCCGGCGACCGAGGACATGTCGACGTCGACGGCGCGGACCCGGTGTCCTGCCTGTTCGGCCTCGGCCAGCGACAGGCCGACGGCGGCGGCCTCCGGGTCGGTGAAGACGACCTGGGGGACGGCGTGATGGTCGGCGGTGGCGGCGTGGGCGCCCCACGGGTCCGCCTTCAGGGGGGTGCCGGCGGCGCGGGCGCCGATGGCGTCGCCCGCGATCCGGGCCTGGTACTTGCCCTGGTGGGTGAGGAGTGCGCGGTGGTTGACGTCGCCGCACGCGTACAGCCAGTCGCTGCCCTCGACGCGCAGCGTGTCGTCGACCGGCAGCCAGGATCCCGCTTCCAGGCCCACGGTCTCCAGGCCGATGTCCTCGGTGCGCGGGGCGCGTCCGGTGGCGAAGAGGATCTCGTCGGCCTCGATCCGGTCGCCGGCGCCGGTGACGGCCACGACGGTGCCGTTCTCGCGGGTCACCGACTCCACGGACGTACCGGTGCGGATGTCGGCGCCCGCCTCGGTGAGGGCGTCGGCGACCAGTTCGCCGGCGAAGGGCTCCATGCGCGAGAGCAGTCCCTTCCCCCGGACCAGGACGGTGACCCGCGAGCCGAGGGCCTGGAAGACGGTGGCCATCTCGGCGGCCACCACGCCGCCGCCGACCACGATCAGCCGCCCGGGCACCTGTTCGGCGCTGGTCGCCTCGCGGCTGGTCCACGGCTCGACGTCCTCGATGCCGGGCAGGTCGGGCAACTGGGCACTGGTTCCGGTGCACACGGCGACGGCGTGCCGGGCGGTCAGTGTCCTGACCGTGCCGTCCGGGCCGGTGACCGTGACGGTGCGCGGACCGGCCAGACGGCCGTGGCCGCGGTACAGGTCGGCGCCGATGCCGTCGAGCCAGCCGACCTGGCCGTCGTCGTGCCAGTGGGAGGTGTACTCGTCACGGCGGGCGAGCACGGCGGCGGTGTCGAGGGGACCTCGCACGGACTGGCTCAGGCCGGGCAGGCGGCGGGCGTCGGCACGGGCGATGATGGGGCGCAGCAGGGCCTTGCTCGGCATGCAGGCCCAGTACGAGCACTCGCCGCCGACCAGTTCGCTCTCCACGATCGCGGTGGACAGGCCGGCCGCGCGGGTGCGGTCGGCCACGTTCTCCCCCACGGGCCCGGCGCCGAGCACCACCACGTCGTAGGCGATGTTTTCCGTTTCCGTCATGGGGTCAGTCTGGTGGGTGGTGTGCGCGGTGGCCACACGGGTACGCGCGCGGAACAGTCCGTTGCGCGCTCGGAATAGTCCGCGGGGCCCACCGTGTTGTGCCGACGGCTCGAGCCGACACCAGGAAGAGGGATCACGCCATGAGCAGCAGCACCGTGGAGCTCACCAAGGAGAACTTCGACCGGACGGTCACGGACAACGAGTTCGTCCTCATCGACTTCTGGGCGTCCTGGTGCGGCCCGTGCCGCTCGTTCGCCCCGGTCTACGAGAAGGCCGCCGAGGACAACCCCGACCTGGTGTTCGGCAAGGTGGACACCGAGGCGCAGCCGGAGCTGGCGGCGGCGTTCGGCATCCAGTCCATTCCGACGCTGATGATCGTCCGTGACCAGGTGGCCGTGTTCGCCCAGCCGGGCGCGCTGCCGGAGGCCGCCCTGGCCGACGTGATCGGGCAGGCCCGCAAGCTGGACATGGACGAGGTCCGCAAGGCGGTCGCCGAGCAGCAGGCGCAGAACGAGAGCGGCGAGTGAGGCGCGCCGGCGAGCGGCCGGCGGGCTGACACGAGCGCCGTACGACGACGGGGCCCTCCGGTTCGGGAGGGCCCCGTGGCGTGTCGGGGGGCGGGAGGTTCCCCCGCCGCGTCTCGGTGGCGTTCGGTGGGCCGAGGGGGCGGCGGCCCGGGCCGGCCTCCGACCGCCGCCCGGCCACCCTGCCGCCTGGCCACCGGCCTCGCCGGCCGGGCGCCGGGGCCCGTGGTCGGTCGGGCTCCAGGAGGCGTGGTCGCTGGGCTCGGGGGATCCGGTGGCGGGACTCCTGGGGGACCGTGGTCGGCCGAGGCCCGGGGCCTGGCCGGCCGGGCTCCGGAGGGCCTGACCGACCAGCCTCCCGAGGTCCTGGTCAGCTGGATTCACGGTGGATCATCGTGGCGCCGAGCACCGGATGGCGTTCGGGTGCGCCGGCCCCGTCGCGTACGGCGCGGTCGACCAGCTCGGCCAGGTCGCGGCCGGCGGGCAGGTCGATGTGGACGGTGCTCAGCCGGGGCCGCAGCAGCCGGCCGAGCATCAGGTCGTCGGCGCCGACCACGGCCGTCTCCTCGGGGACGCGGACGCCCTCGTCCTGCAGGGCGCGCATCAGCAGCATGGCGTACTCGTCGTTGTAGGCGAACACCGCGTCCAGTCCGAGGCCTCGCCAGCGGGCGGCCAGGCGGGCCGCGGACTCCTCGTCGTAGCCGAGGGGAAGTTCCGTGACGGTCCCCTCGGTGCCGTCCAGGGCGCGTCGTACGCCGGCCAGGCGGGGCCGGGAGAACAGGTCGAGGCCGCGCTCCTCGGGCACGACCACGCCGATCCGGCGCCGGCCCCGGGCGTACAGGTGCGCGCCCGCCCGGTGGCCGACGCTCTCGTGGTCCATGAGCAGGGCGTGGGCGCCCTCCACGGGTTCGGGGCCGAGGGTGACGACGGCGCGGGCGCCGGAGCGCCGGAGCACCGCGACCCCCTCCGGACCGATCGAGGAGCCGGGCACCAGGACCGCGACCGGCCGCAGCTCGGCCCAGGCGCGGGCGGCCTCGTCACCGTGCAGGCCCACGGTGCCGTGCTGGACGACGGTGTAGTCCAGACGGCCGAGCGCCCACTGGAGTTCATTGATGAACCGGCTGTAGAGCGGGCCCACCTGGACGGCCGGGGCGGGCATCAGGACCATGCGGCTGTGCCCGGCGCGCAGGCTGCGCGCGGCGGCGTGCGGGACGTATCCGAGTTCTCTGGCGGCCTCGCGGACCCGACGGCGGGTGGGCTCGCTGATCCGTACGGCGCCGGTGTTGTTCAGGACGTAGGAGACGGTCGCGCGCGAGACGCCCGCCAGACGGGCCACATCGGCACTCGTGGGCACGGAGTGCGGTGCGGCCGACGCGGGCGCGGCGGATTTCGGTATCTGCACCATGACGTACCGCATCTTGGCAGAAGCCGGGACGGCTGGGCCGGGCGGGCCGGGATCCCGGGCCGGCGCGAGCCCAGCCCGCCGCCCGCCCGGCCCGCATGGGGTTCCCACCCGGCCCGCATGGGGTTCCCACCCGGCCCACATGGCGTTCTCGGTCGACCGGGCGAACGCGTTCGTCACGAACTTGTTCGTGACGAACATGTTCGTTACTCTCCCAGGCATGACAGGAAGCCCCACCACCCCGCGCGGCCGGCGCGACCGCCCCGCGAAGCCCGCCCTGACCAGGGGAGGCATCGTCGCCGCCGCCGTGGCCGTGCTGCGCGCCGAGGGCCTGGAGAAGGTCACCATGCGGCGCCTCGCCCAGGAGCTCGACACCGGCCCCGCCTCGCTGTACGTGTACGTGCGCAACACCGCCGAACTGCACGCGGCCGTCCTGGACGAGCTGCTGGGCACAATCGCCGCGGGATCCGCGCAGGGCAGCCCGCGGGAGCGGCTGGAGCAGGTGCTCACCGCGTACACCACGATGCTCCTGGAACATCCGAGCCTCGCCCGCTCCGCGCTCACCGCCCGGCCCAGCGGCCCGCACTACCTGAACCTGATCGAGAGCCTGCTCGGACTGCTCGACGAGGTCGGCGTCGCGCCGGCGCAGGCGGCGTGGGGCGTGGACCTGCTGCTGCAGTTCGCCACCGCGACGGCCGCCGAGCACGCCGGCCGCGAGACCTCCTCGCCCGCCGCCGGCGGGGAGGAGTGGGACGCGCTCGCGCACGCCCTGCACGGCGCCTCGGACCGCACTCATCCGCACATCGCCGCCCTCACGGGCCCGCTGCTGTCCGGGACCCCCGGCGAACGCCTGTCCTGGGGCGTGCGCGCACTGATCAACGGAATCGAGCGCACGAGCGTCCCCGACTGACGTCCGTCACGGAGCGGCGTGCGTACGACGTGTCCACCGGACCGGTACGCACCGCCGCGCACCGCGCGCCCCCGTCGCCGAACACCCGACCGAACCGATCGCCCACCGCCCGACGGCGTTCCGCCGCCGACAGGCGGGTTCACTTCCCGACCGATCCGAGGAGGATCCCATGACCGCACCGCACCACCCCATCGCAGTGATCGGCGCCGGGCTCGGCGGCCTCGCGCTCGCCCGCGTACTGCGTGTGCACGGGATCGAGGCGGCGGTCTTCGACCTCGACGCCTCCCCCGCCGCCCGCACCCAGGGCGGGATGCTCGACATCCACGAGGACTCCGGGCAGGAGGCGCTGCGGGCCGCCGGGCTGCACGACCGGTTCCGCGAACTGATCCACGAGGGCGGCCAGGCCACGCGGGTGCTGGACAAGGACGCCGTCGTCCACCTGGACGAGGCCGACGACGGGACCGGCGAGCGGCCCGAGGTCGACCGCGGCGACCTGCGCGACCTGCTCCTCGGTTCGCTGCCCGAGGGCGCCGTCCGCTGGGGCGCGAAGGTCACGGAAGCGCGCCCGCTGGGCGGCGGCCGGCACGAGGTGAGCCTCGCGGACGGTTCGGTCTTCACCACGGACCTGCTGGTCGGCGCGGACGGCGCCTGGTCGCGGATCCGGCCGCTGGTCTCGACGGCCCGTCCGGTCTACACCGGGGTGTCCTTCGTCGAGGTGGACCTGCACGACGCCGACGTACGCCACCCGGTCGCCGCCGAGACCGTGGGCGGCGGGTTCTTCTTCGCGCTCGGCGCGGGCCGGGGCTTCCTCGCACACCGCGAGCCGGACGGCAGCCTGCACGTGTACGTGGCGCTCCGGGCGCCCGAGGACTGGCTGGACGGCATCGACTTCACCGACGCGGGCGCCGCCAAGGAACACGTCCTGGAGCACTTCGCCGACTGGGACAAGAGCCTGCGTTCGCTGGTCGCCGACGCCGACGGGGCGCTGGTGCCGCGGCGGATCCACGCGCTGCCGGTCGGCCACCGCTGGGACCGTGTCCCCGGCGTCACGCTGGTGGGCGACGCCGCGCACCTGATGTCCCCGTTCGCGGGCGAGGGCGCCAACCTCGCCATGCTCGACGGCGCCGAGCTGGGGCGCTTCATCGCCGCCCGGCCGGATGACGTGGAGGCGGCGCTGACCGCGTACGAGGAGAAGCTGTTCCCGCGCAGCGAGTCCTCGGCGGCGGAGTCGGCGCGCAGTGCCGAGCTGCTGTTCCGCGAGGACGCGCCGCGGGGGCTGCTGGAGATGTTCGCCGGCCACGAGTGAGCCGCCTCGGGGAGGACGACTCCGGGCACCTGTCGTCCTCCTGCCTGACCCGCGCCCCGGGCACGGGCGCCTGGAGGGAGAGGCGGCACCGGCTCCGGACAGGACGGGCCCCGGCCAGGTCCGCTCAGTGGGCCGGACCGGTGCGGGTCAGGCGTGCGACCAGGTCGTACCAGCCGGCCTGCAGCCGCTCCATCGGCATGTTGCACTGCCGGGTGAGGTGATGGATGAGGGCGGGTTCCAGGTAGCCCATCAGCGTCTGGGCGAGGAGTTCGGTGTCCGCGTCCGGGACCGCCTGCCGCAGCAGGAGCACCACATGGCCGTGACGGACGCGGCGGGCCGGCACGACGAACCGGCGGTCCGGGCAGGGCTCGGCGGCGAGCTGGAGCTCCAGGTCGGCGGTGGCGCGGCACAGCGCGGCGCAGCCGAACGCCCGAAGCCTGTCCACGGGAGGCGCGCCGGGTCCCAGCGGGGGCGGGCCGCTGAGGAAGGAGGCCTGGAACTTCTTCTCCGAGTGGTCCAGCAGCGCCGACAGCAGTCCGGTGCGGTCGCCGAAGCGACGGAAGACGGTGCCCTTGCCGACCTGGGCCGCCGCGGCCACGGCTTCCATGGTGACGCCGGCCGCTCCGTGCTCCGCGACCAGGCGGGCGGCCGCGTCCAGCAGTCGTGCGCGGTTGCGCGCGGCGTCGGCGCGCAGGCAGGGCTCGTCCGCGCCGGTCCCGAGTTCGAGCACCACCGGCTTCTTCTCTGCGGGCCCCTGTGGTGTCGGAAAGGGCGGCAGGGTGCTGGACATGAACACAGCGTAAAGCATCGGGAGTAAACTGGACCACGGTCCGGTTGTGATGGTAGAAATTTAAACGGACCTTGGTCCGCATTCACAGGCCCGGCAGCGTTGCCGTGCTGCCGCGTTCAATCCACTCTTGGAGTCCCCCATGTCTGTTCGCATCCTCGCCCTCGTCGGCAGCCTCCGTGCCGGTTCGCACAACCGCCAGCTCGCCGAGGCCGCGGTGAAGCTGGCCCCCGAGGGTGCCGAGGTGGAGCTGTTCGACGGCCTGGGCGACGTGCCGTTCTACAACGAGGACGTCGACGTCGAGGGCAGCGTTCCGGAGGCGGCCGCCCGGCTGCGTGCCGCCGCCCAGGCCGCCGACGGCTTCCTCTTCTTCGCGCCCGAGTACAACGGCACCATCCCGGCCGTCCTGAAGAACGCCATCGACTGGCTGTCCCGCCCCTACGGCGCCGGCGCCTTCGGCGGCAAGCCCGTCGCCGTGATCGGCACCGCGTTCGGCCAGTACGGCGGCGTGTGGGCGCAGGACGACACCCGCAAGGCCGTGGGCATCGCCGGCGGCAAGGTGATCGAGGACATCAAGCTGTCCATCCCCGGTTCCGTGACCCGCTTCGCGGAGACCCACCCGGTCGACGACGCCGAGGTCGCCGCCCAGCTGACCGAGGTCGTCGCCCGCCTGCACGGCCACGCCGGCGAGGTCGTCGCCGCCTGAACCGACCGAGCCGCCCCGGCCGTCCGGGGCACGGCCCGGTGAAGGGGCCGGAGCCATCATGGCTCCGGCCCCTTCGCGCTGCCCTCGCGACCGGCCGGGCGCGGCCTTCAGTCGCCCGCGCCGGCCGAGAACAGACCTCCGACGACGGCCGGCCGCGGGTGAAGGCCGGCCACCGGCCGCCCCGGCTGCTCGGTGGCACGCCCGCCGGTCGGTGCCGCCCGCCGGTCGGCGGGAAACCGCGGCCGGACGGAAAGGTCCACGGCCCGGGCGGGTAAGCGCTTTGACGGCCCTACGCATCCCCGTACGGCCGTCGCGCGCCGCAAGGCCATGTGAGGAGACGCCATGACGCCGGTCCCGCCGCCCTTCGACCCGGAGCTCGCCGCGGCTCTCGACGAGGTCAAGGACGTGATGCGGCCGGGCCTCACCCTCGCGGACGTCCGGGCCGCCCGGCACGGTGCGGCCGCACGGCTGCCCGAGCTGCTGGACCTGACGATGGGCGGCGCGTTCGAGGTGACGGACCGCACGGCGCCCGGCCCGCGGGACGCCCCCGGCGTGCCCCTGCTGGTCTGCCGTCCCGTCGCGCCGGGCGCGGGCGGGCGCCGCCCCGTCCTCTACTACGTGCACGGCGGAGGCATGGTCCTCGGGAGCAACCGGCTCGGGATGAACACGGCCCTGGCCTGGGCGAGGGAACTGGACGCGGTCGTGGTGTCGGTGGAGTACCGGCTGGCGCCGGAGCATCCGCACCCCGCGCCGGTCGAGGACGTGCAGGCGGGCCTGCTCTGGACGGCGGAACACGCCGGGGAGTTCGGCGCCGACCCGGAGCGGATCGTCCTCGTCGGCGCGAGCGCGGGCGGCGGCCTCGCCGCGGCGCTCGCGCTGCTGCTGCGGGACCGAGGGGGGCCGCGGCCCATCGGGCAGATGCTGATGTCCCCGATGCTCGACGACCGCAACGACACCCCTTCCGCCCGCCAGATGGCGGGGGTCGACGTCTGGGACCGTGCGGCCAACGAGACGGGGTGGACGGCGCTGCTCGGCGACCGGCGCGGCGGCCCGGACGTGTCGCCGTACGCCGCGCCCGCCCGCGCCAGGGACCTGTCCGGGCTGCCCCCGGCCTACCTCGACGTGGGCTCGGCCGAGACCTTCCGCGACGAGGTCGTCGCCTACGCCTCCCGCGTGTGGCAGGCCGGCGGCGTCGCCGAACTGCACGTCTGGCCGGGAGGTTTCCACGGCTTCGACGGCCTCGCCCCGCAGGCGGCGCTGTCCTGCTCGGCGGCCGCGGCCCGGCTCTCCTGGCTGCGCAGACTGCCGACGGGCTGAGCCCACCGGTTCCGCCGGATCGCGCACGGACCCGTACGCCGCCGCGCGCGGCCCGTACGCTGATGGTCATGGGCGATGCGTCGTTGGTCGGGCTCGTGGGGCGGGTCACCGGAACGGTCGGACCGGGACTCGTCGGTGAGGTGATGCTCCGCGTGCGCGGCGGTGCGGAGCACTTCCTCGCCTACGCGGCGGACGGCGAGCGCCGGTTCGAGCGGGGAACGGTGGTGCTGGTGGTGGAGCACCTGCCGCCGCGCACCGTCTACGTCGAAGCCGTGTACGGCGGTTGAGCCCGCCTCCGCGCAGGTGAGGACCGTACGCGTCAAGATTGCAACAAGGAGGCGCCGGTGTCTTCACCGTGCGCCCGGCGAGGAGCACACTCCCTTCGTTCGGTGCCGAACGGGCACCAACCCAAAGGGGGCGTATGCCGATGGTCGTCGGCGTCGTGGCGGGGGCGGCGGTCGCAGCCGTCCTCGTTCTGATCGGTCTGTTCAAGATGATGTGGCGGGTCGCCGAGCCCAACGAGGCACTGATCATCTCGGGTTCCAAGCACCGCACCGAGGGCCTCGAGGAGGGCATGGGGTTCCGGATCGTGACGGGGCGGGGCACCCTGGTGCTGCCCGGGGTGCAGGCGGTGCGCAAACTCTCGCTCGACCTCAACGAGACCGAACTGCACGTGGACTGCGTGACCCACCAGGGCATTCCGCTGAAGGTGCGGGGTGTGGTCATCTTCAAGGTGGGCGACGACTTCGTGTCGATCGCCAACGCCGCTCGCCGTTTCCTCGACCAGCAGAAGCTGATGTCGGAGCGGGTGCACAACGTCTTCGCCGGCCATCTGCGCTCGATCGTGGGCGGGTTGACGGTGGAGGACATGATCCGCGACCGGGAGAAGCTGACCGGCCAGACCAGGGCGGCCTGCGGGACGGAGATGGAGAAACTCGGTCTGATCGTCGACTCGTTGCAGATCCACGAGATCGAGGACCCGACCGGCTACATCCAGAACCTGGCGATGCCGCACGCGGCGGCCGTCCAGCGGGACGCGCGTATCGCGCAGGCGGAGGCGAACCGCCTCGCCACGGAGGCCGAACAGCAGTCGTTCGCGCGGATGGCCGAGGCCACCCGGGACAGCGAGATCCTGCAGGCCGGCTATCAGGCCGAGCGGGACAAGGCGGCGGCCAAGGCCCAGCAGGCCGGTCCGCTCGCGGACGCGGCGGCCCGGCAGGAGGTCGTCGTCCAGGAGACGCGGGTCGCCGAGCTGGAGGCGCACCGGCGCGAGCAGCAGCTCCAGGCCGATGTGCGCAAGCCCGCGGACGCCAAGGCGTACGAGAAGCGCACGCTGGCCGAGGCGGAGCGGGACGCGCGGATCTCGGCCGCACAGGCCAAGGCGAAGGAGACGGAACTCGCGGCGGCGGCCGAGGCGACCCGGGTCAAGACGGCCGCGGGCGCGGAGGCGGAGGCGACCAGGAGCCGGGGCACGGCCACGGCCGAGGCGACCCGGGCCACCGGCGAGGCCGAGGCGGCCGCGGCGCAGGCGAAGGGCCTGGCGGAGGCCGAGGCCGCCAAGGCCAAGGGGCTGGCGGAGGCCGAGGCCATCAAGGCCCGTGCGGCCGCTCTCGCCGAGAACCAGGAGGCCGTCGTCGCCCAGCAACTCGCCGAGAACTGGCCGCAGATCGTCCAGGCGGGCGCCTCCGCCTTCGGCAACGTCGACAACATGGTGCTGCTCAACGGCGCCGACGGCATGGCCGATCTGTTCGCCAAGGCGCTCACCATGGGCGGCACCGGTCTCGGCCTCGCCCGCCAGCTCCTGGCCTCCATGAACCAGAACGGCCAAGGACAGCACGGCCCGAGGCCGAACGGCCTGGTGCACGACGGTCACGGGCAGAGCGGCGGCGGCACGCAGGGCGGTTCACCGTCCACGAACGGTGCGGCCGCGCGCGGCTCGGGGACCGCGCCGGTCACCGCGCACCGGGTGCCGGTGGAGACGGACGAGGCCTGACCGTCGCGATTCCGCTTCCGTGACGGGCGGTCGACGGCCCGGGTCCTTCCCCTCGAAGGCCCCGGGCAGTCGTTCACACCGCCGACAGGCCGACGCCCAGGGCGACCAGCACGGCGACCTTGGCGATCTCCAGGGCCACGTAGACCAGGTGGCCGCGTGAGCGGGGGCCCTCCTCGCCGGCCAGGACGCGGTCGGACCGGCGGTTCAGCCGCGGCCGGACGAGGACCAACTGGACCAGGAGCAGCAGGACCACGGCCGCGGTCAGGGCGATGACGTGAGCCGGCGCGCTTCCCACGGCGACGGCGACGATCACCACGACGGCCAGCACGGCCTCCACCGCGTTCAGCGCCCGGAAGACCATACGGCCGATGCCGAGGCCGATGGGGATGGTCACCCCTGGGGCCCGGAACTTCAGCGGGGCCTCCAGGAACGAGATGGCCAGCACCATCCCGAGCCAGACGAAGGTGGCCCCGCTCGCCGTGGCGGCGGACGTGGCGTTCATCGATGTGCTGCCTTTCTTGCGGGGCCGTCCGGCCCTGGGCTGTCCTGCCCGTCCATGTGACCGAGGTGGGCCAGGCAGGAGTCGGGGGTGGCGAACGGTTCGAGGCCGGTCGCGGTCAGCGGCGCACGCAGCTCGGTCAACGCCCCCTGCATCAGGCCGAGATGGAGAGAGCACACCAACTCGCCGTACTCCTCGGCCAGTTCGAGGAAGGGGCAGTGGCGCAGCCGGACGCTCCCGGGCGGCCTGCCGGCGCCGCCGCCCTCGGGCGCCGGGTCGAAGCCCAGGTCGTCCAGCAGGGCCACGAGACGGGCCGCGGTCCCCTCGGCCGTCGGCTGCGCGAAGGGCGGCAGCGGATCGACGAGAAAACGGCCCCACGCGCGGCCCGCCTCCGTGGCGGACTCCCGCGCTCCGGGACCCTCCACAGCCCATCGGCTGAGCAGCATCCGGGCCAGCAGGCGGTAGCCGCGGGTCCCGCCTCGGTCCATACCGGGTGTCGGGGCGTAGACGGTACGCGGGCGACCGGGGCCCTGACGCGGGCGGCCGGCCGGTCCGGAGGGCTCCTCGGACCGCCGTTCGACCACGCCCTCGGCCACGAGGGCGTCCAGGTGGAACCGCACGGTGTTCGCGTGGACTCCGATCCGCCCGGCGATGTCCGCGACGCCCAGCGGCGCGGAGGCGGCGCGCAGTACGTCCAGCACCTCACGGCGGCGAGCGTTCTCCCGTCCCGGCGACATGTCCGGCACCCCTTCGCGCCTGCGGTGATTTTTCACGAATCCGACCTGGAACAATAGTAGGCGCGGCACGTGAGCCGAGGGAGAGAGGGGTGCGCCATGACGTCGTCCTCCGGACACGACACCGGACCGAGCGAACCGAGCGGATCCGCCGGACCGAACAGACCCGACGGAACGAACAGACCCGACGGAACGAACGGGCCGGATGAACCGACCCGGTCAGCCCGATCGACCGGACCGACCGAACCGGCGGAAGGGACTGATGCGACCGGTGGGGCAGGTCCGGCCGGAGGCGACGGGGCGGCGGAGCCGGAGCCCCGCGTCCTGTGCGACGCCCGGGCGCTGGCGGCGGACCCGCCGATGCCGGGCGGCGTGCTGTGGAAGCTCGCCGAGGCCGGGCGCCAGCTCGACGCGAACCTCGTCCGGCTGGCGCCGGGCGGGCGGGTCGCCCAGCACGCCGAACCGGACCTCGACGTCCTGCTGTTCGTCGTCTCCGGCAGCGGCGTCCTCGGCGCGGGTACGGCCGACGAGCCCGGGGAACTGGCCGAGGGAGCGACGGTCTGGCTGCCGCACGGCTCGACCCGGAGCATCGCGGCCGGGAAGGACGGCCTCGCCTATCTGACCGTGCACCGTCGCCGCCCCGGCATGTGGATCCGCCCGCACGGCGGGGCTTCCTGACCCACGGGGGCGGCCGCGCCCCGGGCGTACGGCAGTTGAGGATCGGCCGGAGACCGTACGCCCGCCGTACGGCCGTACGCGCGCACGTTCTAAGGTGCCCCCGTGACTGCCTTCACCGATGAGAACGTCCCCGGCCGCTACGGCCCTGGCGCGACCGCAGAGGCCGACCCGCGCGAGGTCGGCCGGGTGCGCACCGAGTACGCGCCCGCGCACGACGGCGACCCCGACCCCGGCGAGATCGTCTGGACCTGGGTGCCCTTCGAGGAGAACGACGGGCGGGGCAAGGACAGGCCCGTGCTCGTGGTGGCCCGGGAGGCCTCGGGCACGTTCCTCGCCGTCCAGCTCTCCAGCAAGGCGCACGACGGCGACCGCGAGTGGGTGCCGATCGGGAACGGCCCGTGGGACCGGTCGGGGCGCGACTCCTGGGTGGACGTCGACCGGGTGCTGCGCCTGCACGAGGAGGGCATGCGGCGCGAGGCGTGCGCGCTGGACCGGATGCGCTTCAACTCCGTGGTGCACCGGCTGCGGGAGCGGTACGGCTGGCGGTGACCCGCCCCGCCGGGCCGAGCCCCGGGCCGCCTCCGTGGTCATGACCCCGGTCCTGGCCGCGGCGGCGTCGTCGGCCGAGGCTCCGGTCAGGTGAACGCCTGTACGAACGCCGCGCGGACGACGCTCCCCGGCGTGCGGTCCAGGACCCCGAACACCACCTGTTCGAAGGCATCCGCGAACCGTCCGCCGGGGGCGAGCGGGGCCCGGAAGGCCTCCGCCACCTGCGCCGGGTCGTTGCGGAACACCCCGCAGCCCCACGCGCCGAGGACGAGCCGCCGGTAGCCGTGCGCGGCGGCCGTCTCCAGTACCCGTTCGGCGCGGACCGCGAGGGCGCGCGGCAGTCCGGCGGCACGCTCGGGCGCGTCGCGCAGGACCACCCCGGCGTTCGGCGCGGCGGCGGTGAGGAAGCCGACGGTGTACGGCTCGTCCAGCAGACGTCCGCGGTCGTCGCGGAAGACGGGCACGGCGGGCGAGTGAATCACCCGGTCGGAGTAGAACGGATCGCGGTGCGCCCGGTGATGATCGTAGAACTCGCGGGCCTCCAGCAGGCATGTGTGCAGCGCGGAGGCCCGGCACAGGGCCTCTTCCTGGGCCTGGGCGCCGTTGAGGTATCCGCCGCCGGGATTGCGGGCGGAGGCGAAGTTGAGCACCGCCACCGGGCCGGCCAGGCGGCGGGCTGCCTCCAGGCTGCTCTCCGCCGTGACCTCGACGGTCGTCCGGACCGGAGACCACCTCGGCGGGGCTGCCGGGGCGGGGCCGTGCACGCGTGTGCCGTCCCGGGCGGCCTCGACGGCCGCCGCGAGCGGGACCCGGCGTCCGTCGGCGGTGCGGTAGGCCCCCGCCATGACGATCTGCTCGGTCTGCTGTGCGATGCCGCGCAGACGCGCGCTCATGGCGCCACCCCCGTGCGCGCCATGAGCGCGGCTCGCGCCGCCTCCTCCGTGGTGCTCATGAAGTCATCGTGATCGCATCACCCGCCGCCCCGCAACAAAGTTTCCCGGCGCCCGGCCGTCCGCGGCGTCCCCGCCCGCCGCGGCACTGCCCGTCCGTCCGTCCGCGACGACCGGTCCAGCCCCGCGGGGACTACCGCCGCGGATCTCGGGTACCCATGCGCCGGCTGCCGCGGGATCCCGGTGAAGCGCCGGGAAACTTCGCGGGAACGGCGATTTCGAGGCAGGATTATCCCGTTCTGCACCCTTGTGCGAATCGGCTGAAGGGTTTTGGGTGGGACGGTGCGCGACACCGGCCGACCGCGGACCCGGGGCCGGTGGCATGGTGGAATCTCAGGAGGATCCCGACATGTCCGATTCGGCAAGCGGCTGTACGGATTCCCGTACCGCCTTGACGGAAGCCGAGGTCGAGGCTCTGGTCAGCGGCATCTGCTTCAAGACCGGCCCGCCCCGCACCCTCGGCGTCGAAGTGGAATGGCTCGTCCACGAGCTGCGCGAACCGCGGCTGCCCGTCACACCCCGACGTCTCGAAGCGGCTTACGCCGCACTGCGGACCGTGCCCCTCGAGTCCGCGCTCACCGTCGAACCCGGCGGCCAGCTGGAGCTGAGCTCGCCGCCCGCCGCGTCCCTGACGGAGTGCGTCGGCACGGTCTCCGCCGACCTCGCCGCCGTCCGCGCCGTACTGGCCGAGGACGGTCTGCGCCTTGTCGGACTCGGTCACGACCCCTGGCACCCGCCGCGCAGGTTCCTGCGCGAACGGCGCTACGACGCCCTGGAAGCCTGTCTGGACCGGGGCGGCCCGGCCGGCCGCCGCATGATGTGCACCTCGGCATCCGTGCAGGTGTGCGTGGACGCCGGCCACGAGGAGCCCGGCCCGCTGGGCCACGTGCGACGCTGGTGGCTCGCGCACCATCTGGGCCCGGTGCTGGTGGCCTCGTTCGCGAACTCGCCGGTCCTGGGCCGCCGGCCCACCGGCTGGCTGTCCACCCGGCAGCTGCTGTGGACACAGATCGGCCGGGGCCGGGCGGGCGCTCCGCCGCTGGACGACGACCCGCGCGCCGCGTGGGCCCGGCATGCGCTGGACGCGCCGGTGATGTGCGTCCGGCGCGACGACGGGCCGTGGGAGGTGCCCGAGGGGCTCACCTTCCGGGAGTGGATCCGCGCGGGCGTGCCGAGGCCGCCGACGAAGGAGGATCTCGACTACCACCTCACCACGCTCTTCCCGCCGGTGCGCCCACGCGGCCACCTGGAGCTGCGCATGATCGACGCGCAGCCCGGCGACGACGGGTGGATCGTGCCGCTCGCGGTGACGGCGGCACTGTTCGACGACCCGGCGGCGGCGGAGAGCGCGTACCGGGCGGTGAAGCCGCTCGCCGGGCGGGCCCTCGCGCTGCCCGCGCCGCACAATCCGCTGTGGGTCGAGGCCGCCCGGTTCGGGCTCGCCGACCCGGAACTGCACGAGGCGGCGATCGCCTGCTTCCTGGCCGCCCTGGACGCGCTGCCCCGCCTCGGCGCGAGCGCGGAGGTCACGCAGGCCGTCGCCGCGTACCTGGACCGCTACGTGCTCAAGGGCCGCTGTCCCGCCGACGATCTGCTCGACCGACTGCGCGGCCCGGACCGTCGCGCCCACGGGAAGGACATCCGCACATGACCGACCCCGCACTCGACACCGCGTCCGGTCCCGGGACCGCTGCCGCGTCCGGCCCTCCGCCCGCGTCCGGGTCCGGCGCGACGTCCGGCCCTCGGCCCGGTCCCGCGTCCGGCGCCACGCCCGGCCCCGCGGGCGGCAGCACCGGGTCCGGCGCCGAGGCGCTGCGTGAGCGTGTGCTCGGCACGCTCACCGCCGCCCGGGAGCGCACCACGCTCCTCACCGACTGCGTCGAGGACCCCGACCTCACCGCGCAGCACTCCCCGCTGATGTCACCGCTGGTGTGGGACCTCGCGCACATCGGCAACCAGGAGGAGCTGTGGCTGCTGCGGGCGGTCGGCGGCCGGGAGGCGATGCGTCCCGAGATCGACAGCCTCTACGACGCCTTCGAGCACCCGCGTTCGGAGCGGCCGTCGCTGCCCCTGCTGCCGCCCGACGAGGCCCGGAAGTACGCCGCGGAGGTACGCGGCCGGGTCCTCGACCTGCTGGAGTCCACCGCGTTCGACGGGACCCGGCTGACCGAGGCGGGCTTCGCGTTCGGCATGGTCGCGCAGCACGAACAGCAGCACGACGAGACCATGCTGATTACCCATCAACTGCGCACCGGCCCGCAGGTCCTGACCGCCCCGGACCCCGAGCCGGCGCCCCTGTTCACCGGACCGTCCGAAGTCCTCGTCCCCGGCGGCCCCTTCACCATGGGCACCGACGGCGAGCCGTGGGCGCTGGACAACGAACGGCCCGCGCACGTGCGGGAGGTGGCGTCGTTCTGGATCGACACCACGCCGGTGACCAACGCGGCGTACCAGGCGTTCGTGGAGGACGGTGGCTACACCGACCCGCGCTGGTGGGCGCCGGACGGCTGGACCCACATACGGCGGCACGAGATCGGCGCGCCGCTGTTCTGGCGCCGCGACGGCGGGCAGTGGCTGCGCCGCCGCTTCGGCGTCACCGAGGTGGTGCCGCCCGACGAACCGGTGCTGCACGTGTGCTGGTACGAGGCCGACGCCTACGCCCGCTGGGCCGGACGGCGCCTGCCCACCGAGACCGAGTGGGAGAAGGCGGCCCGCCACGACCCGGCGGACGGCCGCTCCCGGCGCTACCCGTGGGGCGACGCCGACCCCTCCCCGGACCACGCCAACCTCGGCCAGCGCCACCTGCGCCCGGCCCCGGCCGGAAGCTATCCGGCCGGCGAATCACCCCTGGGCGTGCGGCAGTTGATCGGTGACGTGTGGGAGTGGACGGCGAGCGACTTCCTGCCGTACCCCGGTTTCGCCGCCTTCCCCTACAAGGAGTACTCGGAGGTGTTCTTCGGGCCCGAGTACAAGGTCCTGCGCGGCGGTTCCTTCGCCGTGGACCCGGTGGCCTGCCGGGGCACGTTCCGCAACTGGGACTACCCGATCCGCCGGCAGATCTTCTCCGGCTTCCGCACGGCGCGCTCCGAGGCGGCACTCTGATGTGCCGGCACCTGGCCTACCTGGGGCCCGAGGAGCCGCTGCGGCGGCTCCTCGTGGAGCCGCCGCACGGCCTGTACCGGCAGTCGTGGGCCCCGCGGCGGCAGCGGTACGGGACGGTCAACGCCGACGGTTTCGGGATCGGCTGGTACGCGTCAGGCGACCCGGTGCCGGCCCGCTACCGCCGCGCCGGGCCCATCTGGGCCGACCTGTCCTTCACCGATCTCGCCCGGGTGGTGCGCACCGGCGCGCTGCTCGCGGCGGTGCGGGACGCGACCCTGTCGGGTGCGGACGCGGAGGCCGCGACGGCGCCGTTCGCCGCGGACCGGTGGCTGTTCAGCCACAACGGCGCCGTGGCCGGCTGGCCCGGCTCGCTCGCCGCCGCGTCCCGGACGCTGCCGCCGGAGGATCTGCTGACGCTGGAGGCCCGCAACGACTCCGCGCTCGTGTGGGCACTGGTGCTGGCCCGGCTGCGCGGCGGCGACGAGGCCGGCCAGGCACTGGCCGACACGGTCCTGGAAGTGGCCGCGGCCGCACCCGGCTCCCGGCTCAACCTGCTGCTCACGGACGGCGAGACGATCACCGCGACCGTCTGGGGCGACACCCTGTGGTACCTCGCCGAGCCCGGACGCCGCACGGTCGTGGCCTCCGAGCCCTACGACGACGACCCGCGCTGGCTGGAGGTCCCCGACCGCACGCTGCTCGCCGCGAGCCGCACGGACGTCCTGCTGACCCCGCTGAAGGACCTCACCGAGGACCTGGCATCCGCACCCTTCGAGGAGCCCCGCCCTTGAGTCCCTTCCATCTGACCCGCATCCTGCCCGAGGACGCCATGGCCGCCGCGCTGCGCGCCGACGTCCGCGGCGGCCTGACCGCCGACCCCAAGACACTGCCGCCGAAGTGGTTCTACGACGCCCACGGCAGCGAACTGTTCGAGCGGATCACCGCGTTGCCCGAGTACTACCCGACGCGGGCCGAGCGCGAGATCCTCGCGGACCGGTCCGGCGAGATCGCCGCCGCGCTGCCCGCCCGCACCCTGGTCGAACTGGGTTCCGGTTCCTCGGAGAAGACCCGCTACCTGATCGACGCGCTCACCTCGCTGCGCACCTACGTCCCCGTCGACGTCAGCGACAGCGCGCTGCGCCAGGCCGGGCAGGCGCTGGTCGCCGAGCGGCCCGGCCTGGACGTGCACGCGCTGATCGCCGACTTCACGTCGGATCTGACGCTGCCCGACACCCCCGGCCCGCGCCTGCTGGCGTTCCTCGGCGGCACCGTCGGCAACCTGCTGCCGGCCGAGCGGGCCGAGTTCCTGGCCCGGGTGCGCGCCCTGCTCTCCCCCGGCGACGCGCTGCTGCTCGGCACGGACCTGGTCAAGGACGAGAACGTCCTGGTGCGGGCGTACGACGACGCGGCAGGGGTGACCGCGCGGTTCAACAAGAACGTCCTGGCCGTCGTCAACCGTGAACTCGGCGCGGACTTCGAACCGGAGGCCTTCGAGCACGTGGCGCTCTGGGACCCCGCCGAGGAGTGGATCGAGATGCGGCTGCGCTCCCGCACCGCCCAGACCGTGAAGGTGCCGGCGCTGGACCTCGCGGTCGACTTCGCGGCGGGCGAGGAACTGCGTACCGAGGTGTCGGCGAAGTTCCGCGAGGAGCGGGTGGCGGCCGAACTGGCCGCCGCCGGCCTGGACCTCGCCCACTGGTGGACCGACCGGCAGACCCGCTTCGCGCTCTCGCTGAGCACGGTGCGGTGACGGCACCCAGCCCCCGGCGACGGCGCCCCGCACGCAGGGGCGCCGCTCCCCCGGTCAGCCCAGGCCGGGGGCCAGTTCCTCGGTGATCCGCTGGGAGGCGCGCTGCGCCTCGGTCTGCGGGTCGCCCCCGTTCAGCACCTTCGTCATGTACGGCTTGATCGGGTTGTCGGCCTCGACGGCCGCCCACAGCGAGGTGCTCGGGGTCGCCCGGCCGTGCGCGGCGCCCGCCGCCATGGCCGCGACCCCCTCCTCGTCGGCGACGGCCGAGGCGAGGGTCGTCTTGTTGGGGACGTAGTTCATCGTGCGGGCGAGTTCGGTGTCCCACTCGGCGCCGGTGAGGGCCGCGACGACGGCGACCGCCGCGTCCCGGTCGTCGGTGTTCCTCGGCACGATGAGGTCGGAGCCGCCGGTGAAGACGGAGCCCGGCCGCGAGGCGGTCTTGCCCGGCACCGGGAAGAAGCCCAACTGGTCCTTGAGCGCGGGGTTCTTCTGGATGATGGCCTGGGCCAGTCCGGGCGGGGCGATCATCTGCGCCACCTTGCCGCCGGCGAACACCCCCGCCTGCGGCGGGTGCTCCTCGTCGGCGCCCGCGGGGCCGTCGCCGAGCGCCTGGAGCCGCCGGTAGAAGTCCATGCCGCGCAGGGCGGCCGGGGTGTCCAGCGTGCCCTTCCAGACGCCGCCGCTCTCCTTGGCCAGTTCGCCGCCCTCGTCCCAGATGAAGCCGGAGAGCGTGTACCAGTCCTGCCCGGAGAGGTAGATGCCCTGGTCGCCGCCCGAGTTCAGCTTCTCCGTGTCGGCGAGCCACTCGTCCCGGGTGCGCGGCGGGTCGGTGATGCCCGCCTTGTCGAACAGGTCCTTGCGGTAGATCACGACGCGGTTCGCCGCGTACCAGGGGATGCCGTACTGCGCGGAGTTGTCCTGGCCGGGCTCCGACAGACCGGGCAGCCAGTCCTGCATGTGCCAGTCCCGCATCGACTCCAGGGTCAGATTGGTCAGCCTGCCGCCCTCGACGTACTGCGCGACCTGGGTGTTGCCGACCTCGATGACGTCGGGGCCGTCCGCGGACTTCCCGCTGAGCGCGGACTGCACCTTGGGACCGATCCCCGTCCATTCCTGGATGCGGATGTCGAGGCGCAGATCGCCGTGGCTGCGTTCGAAGTCCTCGGTGAAGCGGCTCAGGAAGTCCTGCGAGGCGCTGTTCTTCATCAGCCAGACGGTGACGGTGTGCCGGCCGCCGCCGCTGCCCGGCAGCACACCGCACGCGCTGACGAGGGAGGCGGAGGCACAGACGAGGGCGAGGAGGCGACGTCTCACGAGGGGTCCTTGCTTTTCTGTCAGCGGACAGGGAGAAGATCCCGACGTGGGGGGCCGAGCACGCGCTCGTACGGGCGTGCTGGGATTTTGGTATGGACCAATGCCGAGGTCAAGTCACGCAGTGGTCACGGTCCGCACATCTCGCGGGGCGGCCCGGGATACGGCACGGTGGAGTGACGTGTGACACATGTGTCACCGACGGACGGACGGGACGTCCCCGCCACCGGCGTCACCGGCGCCACCGCCGAGAGGAGCACCCGCATGACCGACCACACCTACCGGGTCACCGAGATCGTCGGCAGCTCGCACGAGGGGGTCGACGAGGCCATCCGCAACGCCATCTCCCGCGCCTCGCAGACCGTGCGCAACCTGGACTGGTTCGAGGTGACCCAGGTCAGGGGCCAGATCGAGAACGGCCGGATCGAGCACTACCAGGTGGGGCTGAAGGTCGGCTTCCGCATCGAGGACGCGGGCTGAACGTCCCGGTCGAAGGGCGGCCCGGAACGGGGCCCGGCCCGGGCGACCCGCGGCACCCGGCCAGAGCGGCCCGGGACGGGCCCCGCCCGGGGCGACCCGGCACAGGTCCTCCGCCCGGCCCGGGACCGGTGCGGCCGTGCCCGGGGCCCGGAACGGGCCCCCCGCCCAGAAACGTCCGGGACAGCTCCCTGGGCGCGGCCCCCCTCAGGTCCCGCCCCGCCCTCAGGCCCGCTCCCGCCTCAGGTCCGACCCTGCCTCTCCTGTGCGTCCTTCAACTCGGCGGACGGCGCCGCCCAGCGGGCGCGCAGCACCCGGAAACCCGCGTCCTCGGCGTCCGCGCACACCAGTTCGTCGTCGTCCACGAGGACGCGGATCTCCCGGTCGCGGGCGAGCCGGCGCAGGATCTGCAGCTTGGTGCGGCGGGCCGGCCGGCGGTCGGCGTCGCCCCGCATGTGGACGTCGCCCTCGGGCAGCCCGTGGGCGGCGAGCCAGTCGAGTGTGTCCCGGCGGCACCGCTCGGGCCGTCCGGTGAGGTAGACGATCTCGCACTCACGGGCGCTTTCCCGGGCGAGCCGCACGCCCTCCTCGATCGGCGGATCCTCGGGGGCCGCGGCGAAGAAGGCGTCCCAGTCCCGGGGCCGCCGCTGAAGGAAACGCTGCCGGTGCGCCGTGTCGGCGAGGGTGTTGTCGAGGTCGAACACGGCGAGGGGCCGTTCATTGCTCTCCGTCACGCCGCACAGCCTAGGCTCCGGTCCGGCGGCCGCCCGCCGGACCACGCCCGTCCGTTTGCGGGCACGGGCGCCGCGCCCGTGGGGCACTGTCCGCTCGAGGCGGGGCCGTCGCCGTCCGGATGCGGGTCCGGGCCCGGCCCCCGATGCTGGGAACATGTCCGGACCACTGCCCGTGACCGTGCACCCGCCCTCCCCGACGGGCGGCCGTCGCGTGCGCGTGAACGGCGAGATCCTGGGGCTGGCCTACAGCGTCGCGGACGTCGCCGAGTTCCTGCGCCGCGCCGGCCTCGACGTCGACGCGGTGGAGGTCTCGGTCTCGCCGCTCATCGACTGGCGCGGGGGCGGCCCGGAGTACTGGGGTCCGGAACCCGACGACAGCGGCACCTGAGACAGCACCACCCGCACGGCCCCCGGCCGGCACCGGGCCCTCGGTCACACGTGTGGCAGCGGGAATCCCCCGCGCGGCGCCGCGTTGAACCCGGTGTGACTTCCGTGATCGCGACCACCCGCTTCTCCGTCCTCGACCGCTCCCGCACCCGAGAGGGCCGTCCGACGGCCGAGGCGCTGCGGGACACCGTGGCGCTGGCCGGGGAGGCCGAGGCGCTCGGCTACCACCGCTTCTGGGTGTCCGAGCACCACGGCGTGCCCGGTGTCGCCGGTTCCGCGCCGACCGTGCTGGCCGCGGCCGTGGCCGCCGCGACCCGTACGATCCGGGTCGGCACGGGCGGAGTGATGCTGCCCAACCACCGACCGCTGGTCGTGGCCGAGCAGTTCGGCGTGCTGGAGTCGCTGTACCCCGGACGGATCGACATGGGGCTGGGCCGTTCCGTCGGCTTCACGGACGGCGTACGCAGGGCCCTGGGCCGCGACAGGCAGGACGCCGACGACTTCGAGGCGCAGTTGACGGAGTTGCTGGGCTGGTTCGAGGGGACGTCGCCGACGGGTGCGCACGCCCGGCCCGCGGAGGGACTGCGTGTGCCGCCGTTCGTGCTGGCGACGGGCGAGGGAGCTTTGATCGCCGCCCGTGCGGGCCTGCCCCTGGTCATCGGCGACCTGCGCGACCGTACGAAGCTGCTGCGCGGCGTCGACCGCTACCGCGCCGCGTTCCGCCCCTCCCCCTGGGCGTCGCAGCCGTACGTCGTGATCTCCGGTACGGTCGCGGTGGCCGCCACGCCCGGCGAGGCCCGCCGCCTCCTGCTTCCGGAGGCCTGGTCGATGGCCCACGCCCGCACCCGCGGCACCTTCCCCCCGCTCCCGCCGGCCGAGCGCGTCGAGACACGGACGATGAGCGCCAAGGAGCGCGGCTTCTACGACTCCGGCCTGACCGGCCACATCGCGGGTACCGAGGAACAGGTACGCGACGCCCTGGAGACGGTCCTCGAGGAAACGGGCGCCCAGGAACTCCTGGTCACCACGAGCACCTACGACCGTGAGGCCCTGCTGGACTCCTACCGCCGACTGGCGTCCCTCTTCACGCCATAGGCCGCAGTATCCCCAGCCGCTGCAACTCGACGACGTGCTCCGCCGCCCGCCGGGGCGCCTCGCCGCCGCGCACCAGGACGCCCGCCTCGATGTTGCGGCGGGACACGGACTCCGTGAGGTTGGCGCTGCCCAGGAAGAGCGTGCGACGGTCGGCGACCGCGAGCTTCGCGTGCTGGCGCGAACGGACGTGCGCGGCGCCCTCGCGCGCCCAGTGCCAAAGGCGCACGCCGGGCACGGAGGCGAACGCCTCGGCCGGTTCCCGACCGCAGAGCAGGCCGCGCGCGCCGGCCAGGGTCTCGACCACCACATGCGTCCGCACGCCCCTGGCGGTCGCCTCCGTCAGCGCCCGCGTCAACGCCGGGTACGGACGGGCGGCGTACGTCATCGCCAGCAGTTCGTCCCGGGCCTGGTCGATGACCTCGACGAGCACCTGGGCGGTGGCGCGCACGGGTACGGCCGGAGTGGAGGGGCCGCTCCAGACGGTGCGGACCTGGACCGTGTCCCGCGCGCACGGTGGCGGCGATGTAGCCCCGCATGTAGGCGGCGGCCTCGGTGAGCGGGACCGACTCCGCCTCGATGGCGTCGTACAGCCTCGCCACGGCTGTGTCGATCCCCGGTGTCGCGAACTCGATCAACGCCCGCTCCCTGCCGCGTCCTCGGGCGAGCAGGCCGACGAGATCCTTGCCGCGGGAGGGACCGAGGGCCGCCACCGCGGCGTCGGCGGCGGCCTCGAACCGGTGACGGCTCACGGCAGCAGGCCGACCGGGGTCAGTACCGGGTCCTCGTCACCCGAGAGCGGGACGAGTCGGCCACGCGCACGTGCAGCCCGTCGTCGTACCGGTAGACGGAACCAACCGGCCGCACACCGTCCCCGAGACCACTGTCACCCTGGCTCACACGCCACCCCACTGCTGTTCAGGGCCACCTGGTGGCCACTTGTGCGTCACCGTGCCGGCCGTTCCGAGCGCCCCGCGAAGCCCCCTTCGGCGCATCAGCTCATCTGTGAACTCAGCACACGCGTCGAGCGTATCAGGGGCGCGCGATCGAGTTCGCGGCACTGCGCAACAGGTCGGTCACAGATCGACATCGGGCACGCTCGGAACACACCCGCCGGGTCAACAACGCACCGCGCAGCCATATTTACCGGTTGACTATGTTCACAGACATCAGGCATGGTTCCTCCAACGTCCCATGTCCGAGTCCGGACGGCCCCCGGAAAGGCACACGCGCCGTGCATATGGAAGTGCTCGAAGTCTCGCCCGAGTTGGCAGCGCAGTGGCTCGCCCGCAACACCAACAACCGCCCTCTCAGCAAGAACACCGTGCAGCAGCTGGCCGGCCAGCTCCAGCGCGGCGAGTGGCAGTTGACGCACCAGGGCATCGCCTTCGACGAGGATGACGTACTCATCGACGGCCAGCACCGGCTGGCGGCGATCGTCAAGTCGGGGATCGCGGTGCCGTTGACCGTCGCGCACGGTGTGCCCCGCACCGCCTTCACGGTGATGGACACCGGCCGCAAGCGCACCGGCCGGGACGCGCTGGCACTCGCGGGGGAGGCCAACGCGACGCATCTGGCGGCGGCCCTGCGCGGACTCCACCTCTACCTGCACGCGCCGAACTCCTCCTGGAGCGGCGGCTCGTCCGTGACCAGCAACGACCAGTTGCTGACAGTGCTCGGTGAGCACCCCGGCATCCGCGAGGCCCTCCACCACGGCATCGCGCTCAACCGTGGGTGCCGGATCACCGTCACCGCGGCGACGATCGGCTGGTACGTCACGTCCGAGGCCAGGCCCGACGTCGACCAGAGGCCCTGGGAGGAGGGGGTCGTCACGGGCGCACGACTGGAACCGGGCGACCCCCGCCTGACCCTGCGCAACACCATGCTCAGTCTGGCCGCGGGCCGCGCGCACCGCCGCCGTGACGACTCACGCGAGCACCTGCTCTACTACCTCAAGGCGTGGAACGCCTGGGTGGAGGGCCGCGACAGCAAACTCCTGCGCCGCTCCCCCAACGAGACGATGCCCCGGATCTCCAGCCGGCCGCTCACCGCCCCGGCGGACGGACGGGCCTGACCGGGCATGGATGCGGCGGGCCGCTGTTCCCGGGCCCGAAGCGCCGGACGGACCGGCGCCCCCCGCCCCCCTGCCCTCCCTCGGCCCCGCCTCCCCGTGTGAGGCGGGGCCGACGGCCGGGGCGGGGGCATGCGAGCATCCCTACGTCACCTCCCCCTTCGGCAACAAGGAACCATCTGTGAGTGACAACGGCTCCGGCGGAAGAGTCCAGCCGGCTCGTCCCGGCGACCCCTCCCGTGTAGGCCCGTACCGCGTCGTCGGCCGCCTCGGCGCGGGAGGCATGGGCACCGTCCACGCAGCGGTCGCCTCCGACGGAACACGCGTGGCGGTAAAGGTGATGCACCCCCAGCAGGCGCAGGAGCCCGAATTCCGGGCACGGTTCAAACGCGAAGTGGAGCTGTCCTCGCGTGTCGCCGGCCCGTATCTGGTCCCGCTGCTCGCCTCCGACACGGACGCGGACACCCCGTGGCTGGCCACCGTGTACGCCCCCGGGCCGACCCTGAACGAACGCGTCCTCGCGCACGGTCCGCTCGGCGGCGCGAGCCTGCACGCCCTCGCGGCGGCCACGGCACAGGCGCTGGCCGCCGTGCACAGCGCCGGCGTGGTCCACCGCGACGTGAAACCGCAGAACGTCATCCTCACCCCGTCCGGCCCGCGCGTCCTCGACTTCGGCATAGCGCACGCCGCTGACGGGACCAGTGTCACGCGCACCGGCGTCATGACCGGGACTCCTGGCTGGATCAGCCCGGAGCACTACCGCACCGGGACCACCGGTCCCGCGAGCGACATGTTCGCGTGGGGGGCGCTCGTGGCCTACGCGGCCACCGGACGGCTGCCGTTCGGGACCGGAGCGCCCGACGTCGTCGCGTTCCGCGTGATGTCCGGTGAACCGGCCCTGGACGGCGTCCCCGAATCCCTCCGCCGAGTGGTGGAGAACGCTCTGGCCAAGGACCCCGGAGACCGGCCGTCGGCCGCCGAGGCGGCCCAGGAGTGCGGGGAGTCGCTGGCCTCGCAGGTGACTCAGGTGGTGGACGCCCACACCATGCCCACGCTGGCCGGTGACATGGTCGCTGCCGCATGGGACGTACCGGTGGGAGACGATCCGGCATGGCACCCGCCCGCGCGTCGCTCCAGGAAACGAGTGCTGGGCGTCGTCGTCCTCGCGGCCGCGGTCGTCGGCGGTCTGGCCGGGGGTGCGGTGGCCCTGATGCCCGCTGCCGCCGACAGCGGCAAGCATCCGTCCCAGGCGGCCTCCCCCGTATCCCGCTCTGCCGGATCGACTCACCCGTCCGCGAGCGCCGTCAGGAGCAGCACGGCCGCTAAGCCGCCGCAGCCCGCGAGCGACGGCGCGGCGACCGCTTCGAGTTGGGCCGAGGCGCGTACGGCCCAGGGTGCGGGGGAGCACGACGTGGCGCGAGCGCTGCTGCATGACGAAGGGACTCTGTACCAGGAACTCGGCGACGGCGTGAGCTTCACCCCGGACAGCGTCCGGTTCCACGAGTCACGCCGGGAGGTCTACTTCTCCTACCGGCTGACCGCCTCCGACGAGGACGGGACCATGTACGCGGAGACGAAGATCGCCGGGTTGATGTGCGCGTCGCTGAGGGATGTCATTCCCCGCCTGCACCCCGACCTGCCGTACCGCAAGTACGTCATGGTCAAGGAGGAGACGGGCCGGGACCCACAGGTGACATGGCAGGACGACTTCATCACCAACGCACAGTGCAAGTCGGCCGCCGACGACGGCGTCGGCCAGGACACCGGCACCGGCCAGGACTGGCAGCCGGACGACGACGGCCTCGGGCAGGCGATGATCCCCAGCACCGACGGCGACGAGATCCGGGTCGCGGACCATGCCGCCAGGAAGATCATCGACCGGAGCAACGGGATGCGCGGCACGCTCGGCACCGATCAGGTGCTCGGCAACCAGGAGATCAAGGTCGGTTTCGACCCGGACAACTCGGCGATGTACGTCTGGTCGGACTACGTGCGGTGGAACGAGGAGCAGGTCGACACCTGGGCGGCCATGGCCGCGGGTGAGGCCTGCCGCGCCCTCGTGAACCAGCGGAACACGAGCGCGAACTGGCCCTACCACCGCTACGCGGTGGCGGAGATCGGCGGCTCGGGCTACCTGATGATCCGCTCGGGCACGGCCGACTCCCTGGACGAGTGCCCCACTTGACCCCGGTCGACGTTGCGTGGCGGTCAGGGGTGACTTGACCCTCGACTTGGTCGATGGCCCAGGGTTCCGGGTGTGGAGAACGACATGTACAGCATCGGTGAGATGGCGCGGGGCAGCGGGCTGAGCGTAAGCGCGTTGCGCTTCTACGACCGTGCCGGTGTACTGGTCCCCGCCTGGGTGGACCCGGTGAGCGGCTACCGCTGGTACGACGCCGAGCAGTGCGCCGAGGCGGCGGTGCTGGTGCGGCTGCGCCGGGCCGGGATGCCGCTGGCCGACATCCGCCTGGTGCTGGCCGGCTGGTCCGGCGCGGACAGGGACCTGGTGCGAGGCCTGCTCCAGGCACATCTGCGCCGTCTCGAACGGGGCCTGTCCGCCGCACGCGAGGAGTTCTCCGCGCTCCGGGCCCGACTCGACCTCAGGGAGATCCCCATGGCTTCGCTTCCCCCCCGCCCCCGTCCGACTGACCGTCCCCTCCCCGGGACTGGCCGCCGCACTGGACGCAGTCTGCTTCGCGGCGGGCACGGACCCGCAACTGCCGATGCTCGCCGGCGTTCTGTTCGACGTGGAGGGCGAGAACCTTCGCGTCGTTGCCACCGACCGCTACCGGATGGCCGTCGCCCGGGCGCACACCTTCGGTCATGAAGGCCCCCGGACGCAGGTCATCACTCCCCTGCCGCTCGTTGACGCGATGCGGGCGCTCCTCGGGGCCGAGCGATCCGTTCGGCTCACCGTGGACGGCGACCGCATGACCCTGGAGGCCGAGGACCGGCAGGCGGCCGGCCGGTGCCTCGACCACGACTTTCCCGACTACCGCCGCCTCGCCGACCTGCCGGCCGGGCGCCGTGTGCCCGTCGATGCGGCGGCCTTCCGGAGGATGCTCCTGACCGGTCCCGTCCGGGCGAGCGAGGTCCGTGAGCAGGACCAGGTGCCCTACGACCTCAGCGTGCTCGACGTCTCGGAGGACGGCACCGTGACCGTCCGCGAGGACGGCGACGACGGCGGGACCCCCATGGCCTTCAACCGCGAGATTCTGCTTCAGGCAGTCGCGGCCGACGCCCGGGAGGAACTGCTCCTCGAGTTCGGGGCGACCACCGCGCCCCTCGTGATCCGCCGCCCCGACGACGAGCACTCGTTCTCGCTGCTGATGCCGGTCCGGCTGGACGACTAGGAAGACTGTCCTGGGACGTTGGTGATACGACCAGGTGCTTGAACAGGTAGGGGTATTCCGAGTTCGGTGTGGATTGAGACATCCCCCGCCATACCTCAGGAGGCCCTCACTGCCCACCTGACTTTCCATCGGCCCGACCCCGGCAGGATACGCCTGACCTGGCACCTCGGGGACGACGACTGGCCGTTGCACCGATCCGCGGAGCGAGCCCGGCCCTTCCCCACCAGGCCTGGCACCCCATGCCGAAAAGGGCGGCACTTCGCCGACCAACCCTGAAGCGGCCGAGCCGACCCTCACGGTCGACCTTGGCGGCTACCTCGACAGCAAGCGGACCGCTGTCCCTGTCCCCCGTGAACATCGCATCCCAGTACCCGGCTGCGGCTTTCTAGTGCAGTGGGCCGACGGCACAGTGGATCAAACTGAGTACGGGAACTCAGACGCCGTAGTGGCCGATACGGATGGGGAGCTCGTTACAGAGGCGTACGGTACATCTCGATCACCACAGCATGGTGGTCACACGTCCGTACCCGCTCAGCGGCGTACGACAGACACGGGGAGGGCTCACGCGTGGCGTGGGACGAGTGAGAGAAGCTCAAGAGCGCGGCGGCCGATCGGCATGCCGTCCGGATGCAACTGAACCACGTACCGCTCGACCCGGGCGGCAGCGGCACGCTGGTGTCGAACAAGCCGGCCTGGTCCAAGGCGGGCCAGGACGTCGGTTCGCTCCGTGAGGACATCACCAAGGCGCTGGGAAAGCTGGCGGACGGGCAGAAGGGGCTGCGAGAACAGTCCGGCTGCCTGACCGCCAGGGCGCAGCGGGAGGTCCACGACTCATGGGAGCGCTACGTCAAGAGTGTGCACGAGCGCTGCGGCAAGCTCTCGGCTCTCCTGCAGAAGGCGGGCAGCGACCAGTTGAGGACTGACGAGTCGGTCGAGGCCGAGATCGGCAACCTCAAGGTGGAGTACTCGGACACTCTGGCCGTCGGCGGCCAAGACAAGGGGCGGTAACCGGAAGCTATGAACCTCGCGACCCTTAAGGCCCTCAAGCCGGAGGAGTTCCTGGACGCGGCCGACGGCTATCGCAGCACCTGCGACATGGCGAGCGCGGCCAAGGACCGCATCGAGAACCAGATCGCCGTGGCCATGAGGAACTCCCTCCAGGGCGAAGCCGCGACCGCGGCGATCGGTCAGCTGACGGAGCTGGGCAAGAACTTCCACTACGTCCAGGTCGAGTGCGGCCTGGTCAGCACGGCCCTCGAGGCGTTCGCGTACGAGGTGGGAGCGGCGAAAAAGAAGCTCGATGCGGCCCTCGACGGTGCGCGGGCGGCGAAGCTGACCGTGAACGCCGATGGCTCGGTCACCTACCCGCCGGGTGGGGAGAAGGGCGAGGAAGGCAAGGTCCCCGAGGGCGGCACGGTGAGCGGTCTGACGGACGGCACGGCCGCCGCGGTGGGCCGCCAGGCAGCCAATGTCGACCCCAATCCTCACCACCGCCTCGCGCAGGACTACGCGGACCGGATAGCGGCAGCCCTCAAGGAGGCGTCCGAGGCCGACGAGAAGTGGGCGCCCGAACTGCGGGCGTTGACGGCCGATGACGATTTGACCGTCTCCGACAAGGACTGGGCCGACGCGTCCTCGGACTCGAGCGGCGTGAGCCAGGCGGGCAAAAAGTACCTCGACTCGCTTCCGCAGCCGCCCAAGAACGGTGATCCCGAAGCCAGCGCGGAGTGGTGGAAGGAGCTCACGGATGACGAGAAGGCTGCCTACGTTTCCCTACGCCCCGACTTCATCGGGGCAATGGACGGGCTGCCCGCCACCGTGCGCGACGAGGCCAACCGCATGGTGCTGGCCGAGAGCAGGGGCGACTACCAGGGCAAGCTGGAAGCGTGGATGAAGCAGGAGCCCGACCACTATCGCCCCTACATCAGCCCTGTCACGGGGCGTGAAGTGAAGGGTGCCCTGATCGAGACCGATGAGTGGAAGGAGTGGGACAAAAAAAGGCAGGACTTGGAGGGTCGAATCCAGGGAATGGATGCTATTCAAAGACGTTTCAACACGACCGGAACGAACGGACTTCCCGAAGCGTTCCTGCTCGGATTCGATCCCGAGGGCAAGGGACACGACGGTAAAGTCATCCTGGCCAACGGGAACCCGGACACGGCCGACCATACGGGAATTTACGTACCCGGCACCGGGACACTCCTGCAGGATATCGAGAAGGACACGAAACGCGGCGATGACCTGTGGCGGGAAACCGACCGCTACGCGCAAGGGCAAAAGGTCTCCATAATCACGTGGTTCGACTACGATGCACCGCTTCAGGCAAAACCTTTCGACAAGGGAGGAGGTTTGTTCCCGGAAGCAATGTCCGATGATTGGGCAGCGAAGGGCGCACCGGACCTGCAGCAATTTCTCGACGGAAACCGCGCAGCGCATCAGGCGGCGTCCGGGCCGAACAACCTGGGCCACACCACTCTGATGGGACACAGTTACGGCACCACGCTCATCGGAGACGCTGCGAAGACCCGTGACTGGCCAGAGGGGCCGTTGCCGGTGGACGACGTCATCGCCGTGGGAAGCCCCGGGATGCAGGCGGATCACGCCGCGGACCTCGGGATCAGAAGTGGTCACATGTGGGCCATGAAGGGAGGCGGAGACGATGAACTGGTGCGAGTCGGCGGGAAGTACGTCGCCGGCTTGGGTGACAACTGGACCATTCCCACCGACCCCGAATTCGGTGCGAACATCATGGAATCGGATGCCGAAAACCATGGCGCTTTCTGGGACGAGGGCTCGACGAGCCTACGAAATCAGGCCCTCGTGATCGCCGGACAGTACGACAAGGTGACCCTTGAATAAGGCATATGCGACCGCCGCAAGCACAGCATTGATGGCCGTCCTCTTGACAGGATGCTCTCAGGTGAGTGACGAAAAAAAGACACCAATGCGCGACGAGCAAGTCGTGAAGAAAAATGTCGAGCATGCGTCCAGCGAGATCCTCGACATCATGACCCTGCAGGGAAAAGTGACCCAATCGGGCGCTTCCGCTACTCCTTGTTCGTCCTACTCCCCTGAAGACGAAGTGCATCGCCTGCGCCATCCGTGGAGCATTTACGGCGTTCCGAGCGAAGACCTCAAGAAGGCCATGGACCGCCTGCGGAAGCAACTCCCCGCGAAGGGCTGGAAGATCGTCAAGGACGGTCACGACAAGAGCCAGGCGAAACTTCCGCAGATCGTGGCCGAGTCGCCCGACGGTCACATGTCCGCCGACCTCCGGCTGTGGCTCGAGCCCTCCGACAGCAGGCGTTCGTCCATGATCGAAGTCACTGTCGTGTCCGACTGCTTCCGCAGTTCTCCCGGCTCGACGTCCGGGACAGGTTGAGGGGACTGCCGCCCATCGCTTCCCCGACCGCGTGAGGAAAGTCGGCACAGGGTTTGCGGGCAGTCGAAGGTCCCTGCCACGCGCGAGAGTCGCGCAGACCGCGGTCGCATGACACAGCATCCTCCGCTCCCCCGGGGCCGGGTACGACCGCCCGGGCCCCTACGCCTGTCCGGTGTGGGCGGTGGCCGTCCCCGTCGGGCCGGGTGCCTCGCCGGGAAGCCGTCGCGGCGAAAACGGCGGTTGGAGGGCGACTTCGGCTCAGACGGTCTTCGTATAGGCGTCCCGGCTCTCTCGGTCCCTGCGGCAGCAGGAAGGGGCGGCCGGGGTCCTCGGGCGCGGCGGGGCGGGTGGCGCGGGCCGGGTCGGCGTCCGGCAGATGCGGGCCGAAGGCCGCGTACACCTCGGCGGCGGAGGCGGGCCGGTCGTCCGGGTTCTTGGCCAGCAGCCCGGTGATCAGCTCCTGGGGGTCGCGGGGCACGCTCACGCCGGCGTCAGCGACCGTCGGAGGGGGTGTACCGAGATGGCGGGAGGCGAGGAGGGCGGGCTGTTCGGTGGCGAAGAGCGGTTCGCCGGTGAGCATGTGGTGCAGGAGGCAGCCCACCCCGTACAGGTCGCTGCGACCGTCGAGACGGCCCTGGCCCGCGAGCAGTTCGGGCGAGGCGCACACGATGTTGCCGACGTCCTCCCCGGTCATGGTGAGGCGCGGGTCGGCCTCGGACAGCACCTTCACCAGTCCGAAGTCCAGGATCTTGACCACGCCGTCGCGGCGCACCATGACGTTCTGCGTCTTGAGGTCGCGGTGCACGAGGCCGGCGGCGTGGGCCGCGGAGAGCCCCGCGCACAGCTGGGCGGCGACGGCCGCCGCGGAGGGCACGTCGAAGCGCTCCTCGTCCTGCTGGTCGAAGAGGTGCTCCAGGGTGACGCCGTCGATCAACTCCATCACCAGACAGCAGGTGTCGTCCGTGATGGACGCATCGAAGACCGTGGTGAAGTTGGAGTGGTCCAGGCGTGCGGCGGCCCGGGCCTCCCGCTCGAAGCGCGCCAGGGCGTCGGCGCGGCTCCCCGGCAGAGCCAGAAGCTCCGCGGCCACGGTCTTCACCGCGACCGGGCGCCGCAGGTGCAGGTCGCAGCCCTGCCACACCTGGCCCATCACCCCCCGGCCGAGGATCGAGGTCAGCCCATAACGGTCACGGAGCACCATTCCGGGCGCCAGACTCTGCATCAGTCCCGTCCTCCACATTTCCCACACAGCGGTCCACAGGGTTTGTCTTGTGAACAAAGTCAATAAGCGTAGTAGCCTGCCATGCAACACGGCCGCCGGGACGCCGACCAGGGTGGCCGGCAGACACCTCGGAGACCGTTCGATGAGCACATCCGACGCCGTACCCGTCAGCCTGGCCGAGATCGCCCGGATCGCCGGTGTCGGACGCGCGGCGGTGAGCAACTGGCGCCGCCGTCACGACACGTTCCCGACCCGCATCGGCGGCAGCGACGTCAGTCCGCAGTTCTCGCTGGCCGAGGTCGAACGGTGGCTGCGGGACAACGGCAAGCTCAAGGACGTCGGGGGCCGCGAACTGCTGTGGCCGCGGTTCGAGGCGCTGGGCAGCAGGGACGAGTCCGGCCTGGCCATCGCCGAGGCGGCCCGCCGGATGCGCTCCGCCCGCGCCAGGGGCCGGCACAGCGAGTTGTCAGCGCCCGCGCGCGAACTGGTGGCCGAGACTGCGAGGCTGGGCCGGACCGAGGGCCCCCGGGAGACGTTCGAGTTCCTGCTGCAGCGGTGGCTGGAGACACATGTGCGCCAGCTCAGCACCACACCACCACAGTTGGCTGCGCTGATGGCGCGCGCCGCTCTCACCGTCCGGATCGGTGCGGACGCCGACGCGGGCGGGGACCGGCTGACCGTCTTCGACCCGGCCTGCGGCACCGGCCATCTGCCCGCCGCGGCGGCACACGAGTACGGCGGACACCGCCTGACGGTGCTCGCCTGCGAACGCGACCCGGCACTCGCCGCGCTGGCCCGCGCCCGCCTCGGCTTCGTCGCGGACGAGCGGGAGATCCACACGGAGATCACCACGGCCGACGCGCTGCGCGAGGACTGCTTCGCCGGGGCTCGGGCCGACATCGCGCTGTGCAACCCCCCGTTCAACGAGCGCGACTGGGGCTACGAGGAACTGGCCACGGACCAGCGCTGGGCACACGGCCTTCCGCCGCGGACCGAGCCGGAACTGGCCTGGGCACAGCACCTGCTCACCCGTCTCCGGCCGGGCGGGGCGGCCGTCGTCGTCCTGCCGCCCGCCGTGGCCTCCCGCAAGGCCGGCCGCCGCATCCGCGGGTCCCTGCTGCGCACCGGTGTGCTGCGGGCCGTCGTGGCGCTGCCCCCGGGAAGCGCCCAACCACACAGTGTCTCGCTGCAGTTGTGGATCCTGCGCGCCGCGCCGGAGGGTCCGGCCACCACTCCGCCGGCCCAGGACGCCCTGCTCGTGGACGCCTCCCGCTTCGCGAACCCCGGAGCACGCGAACCGGGCCCGGACTGGGCGGCCCTCAGCTCCTTCGTGCTCGGCGCCCTGGAAACCCTCGACCGGCCGGACCGCAACCCGCCCGAGGGCGCCGTCCGCATTCCGCTGCTCGACCTCCTGGACGACGAGGTCGACGTGACCCCGGGCCGCTACGCCACCCCGGGCGCCCAGCCCTCCCACGCCGAACTCACCGCCGCGTGGAAGGAGGTGTCGACCACGCTCATCGGCCTTTCGGACTGTGCCCGGTACCTGTCCGGACTGGATCCGCACTCCCCCGCGGCACAGACCACGGCCACGGTGGGCGACCTCGTCAAGGCAGGCGCCCTCACCCTGCTGGCGGGCCAGCAGCCGCCGGACGGCGAGCCGGCGCCCGACGCGCCCGGCCTGCCCCTGCTCACCGTCGCCGACCTGCTCAGGGACGGCGCGCCCGGCGCCCGCACACCCGCCGGTCCGGCGCACGCCGTCGCCGAGGAGGGGGACGTGGTGGTCGCCGGAGTGATCCGGGCGTTCCGCGCCTGGGTGCACCAGGGTCCTCCCACGGCCCTCGGCCCTCAGCTCTACGCGCTGCGCGTCGACCCGGAGAAGCTCGACGCCCACTTCCTGGCCGGCTGCCTGCGCGCGCCCGCCAACGGCCGCCAGGCGGGCACCCACGCCTCCAGTTCCTCCCGCGTCGACATCCGGCGACTGCAGGTGCTGCCACTCCCCCTGGAGGAGCAGGCGGCCTACGCCTCCGCCTTCCGTCGGCTCACGGAGTTCGAACGGCTCCTCGCACACGCCGACGGGCTGGGGCGGTGGCTGGTAGGGGATCTGAGTGATCGCCTCGCGGCGGGTGGGGTGGCCGTCCGACGAGGGGGTCGTCCAGGGGGTGCGTAGAATAGTGGGGTTTGTCCGTCCCTAGGTCCGGAGTGTCGTCACATGTACAGCAGCCACGACCCGTACGTCCGTGTCCGTGGTGCTCGGGAGCACAATCTCCAGGGGGTGGACGTCGACATTCCGCGGGACGCGCTGGTGGCGTTCACCGGGGTGTCGGGGTCGGGGAAGTCGTCGCTGGCGTTCGGGACGGTGTACGCGGAGGCGCAGCGGCGGTACTTCGAGTCGGTGGCGCCGTACGCGCGCAGGCTGATCCATCAGGTGGGGGCGCCGAAGGTCGGGGAGATCAGCGGGCTGCCGCCGGCCGTGTCGCTGGAGCAGCGGCGGGCGGCGCCGGGTTCGCGGTCGTCGGTCGGGACGGTGACGAACCTGTCCAACTCGCTGCGGATGCTGTTCTCCCGGGCCGGTGAGTATCCGCCGGGGGCCGAGCGGCTGGACTCGGACGCGTTCTCGCCGAACACCGCGGCCGGGGCCTGTCCGGAGTGCCATGGGCTCGGGCGGGTGCACCGCACGAGTGAGGAACTGCTCGTCCCGGACCCGTCGCTGTCGATCCGCGAGGGCGCGATCGCCGCGTGGCCGGGGGCCTGGCAGGGCAAGAACCTGCGTGACGTCCTCGACGCGCTCGGTCACGACGTCGACCGGCCCTGGCGCGAGCTGCCCGCCGAGCAGCGCGAGTGGATCCTGTTCACGGACGAGCAGCCGGTGGTGACCGTGCATCCGGTGCGCGACGCCGGCCGGATCCAGCGGCCGTACCAGGGCACGTACATGAGCGCCCGGCGGTATGTCATGAAGACGTTCGCCGATTCGAAGAGCCCGACGCTGCGCGCCAAGGCGGAGCGGTTCCTCGCCTCCGCGCCCTGTCCGGTGTGCGGCGGGGGCAGGCTGCGGCCCGAGGCACTGGCCGTGACCTTCGCGGGGCGGACCATCGCCGAGCTGGCGGCGCTGCCGATGGCCGAGCTGGCCGGGATCCTGCGGGGCGACGACGGTGTCGCCCGCGTCCTCACCGAGGATCTGAAGTCCCGGATCGCGCCCGTCGTGGAGCTGGGTCTCGGCTATCTCAGCCTGGACCGGGCCGCGCCCACCCTGTCCGCCGGCGAGCTGCAACGGCTGCGGCTGGCCACGCAGTTGCGGTCGGGTCTTTTCGGTGTGGTGTACGTGCTGGACGAGCCGTCGGCGGGGCTGCATCCGGCGGACGCCGAGGCGCTGCTGACGATGCTGCGGGGGTTGAAGGCGGCCGGGAACTCGGTGTTCGTGGTGGAGCACCACCTCGATGTGGTGCGGGGCGCGGACTGGGTCGTGGACGTGGGGCCGCGGGCCGGCGAACACGGCGGCCGGGTGCTGCACAGCGGGCCCGTCGGCGAACTGGCGCGGGTCGCCGAGTCGGCCACGGCGCGGTTCCTGTTCGATCGCTCGTCCGCCGAGCCCGCACGCCAAGTCCGCACAGCTCGCGGTGAGGTGAAGGTCGGGCCGGTGACGCGGCACAATCTGCGCGAGGTGACGGCCGAGTTCCCGCTGGGCGCGTTCACCGCGGTCACGGGTGTGTCGGGGTCGGGGAAGTCCACCCTCGTCGGTGCGATCACGGAGGACCTGCCGGGGGTGGGACGGCTGGTCTCCGTCGACCAGAAGCCGATCGGGCGCACCCCGCGCTCCAACCTGGCCACCTACACCGGCCTGTTCGACACCGTGCGCAAGGTGTTCGCCGCCACGGAGGAGGCCCGTGCCCGCGGGTACGGCGTCGGACGGTTCTCGTTCAATGTGCCCGGCGGGCGGTGCGAGACCTGTCAGGGCGAGGGGTTCGTGAGCGTGGAGCTGCTGTTCCTGCCGAGCACGTACGCTCCGTGCCCGGACTGCGGCGGCGCCCGGTACAACCCGGGGACGCTGGAGGTGACGTACCGGGGGCGGAACGTCGCGCAGGTGCTGGACCTGACGGTGGAGGGCGCGGCGGAGTTCTTCGCCGACACCCCGGCCGTGGCCCGCAGCCTCGGCACGCTGATGGACGTGGGCCTCGGCTATCTGCGTCTCGGGCAGCCCGCGACCGAACTGTCCGGTGGCGAGGCCCAGCGGATCAAGCTGGCGAGCGAGTTGCAGCGCGGGCGGCGCGGCCACACCCTGTATCTGCTCGACGAGCCGACGACCGGGCTGCACCCGGCCGATGTCGAGGTCCTGATGCGGCAGTTGAACGGGCTGGTCGACGCGGGGCACACCGTGATCGTGGTCGAGCACGACATGTCCGTCGTCGCGGGCGCGGACCATGTGATCGACCTCGGGCCGGGCGGCGGCGACGCCGGCGGCCGGATCGTTGCCGTGGGCACTCCGGCCCAGGTGGCCCGCGCGGAGGGCAGCGCCACGGCGCCGTACCTGGCCCGGGCGCTGGGCGGCGGCTCCGAGGGAGCGCTCTGAGCACGCGGTTCCGGCGGGCGGGTGGTCGTGGTTGGATCGCACGGTGAAGAGCGACAGCACCGATGAGGTCCGTGGCGAGGGCACGACGTGTGTCCGGCGGCGGACGCAGCGCGATCTCGACGACTGCGTCCGGGTGCTCGCCCAGGTGCATGAGCACAGCGGCTACCCGGTCGACTGGCCCGAGCGGCCCGCCGCCTGGCTGGCGCAGCCGGCCGCGCTCGGGGCCTGGGTGGCGGAGCTGGACGGCCGCATCGCCGGTCATGTGAGTCTGTGCCGCGGGGGCGAGGAGGACGTGGCGCCCGGCCTGTGGGGCGCCCGTACGGGGCTGGGCGTCGAGGCGGCCGCCGTGGTCGGCCGGCTGTTCGTCGCCCCATCGGCCCGTGGCCGCGGGATCGGGGCCGTGCTGATGGCGCGGGCCGTCGCCCGGGCCGGGCGGCTCGGCCTGCATCCGGTGCTGGACGTGGCGGCCGGGGACACCGCCGCGGTGGCGCTGTACGAGCGGCTGGGCTGGCGGTCACTCGGTGCGGTGCCGCAGCGCTGGGGCGACCGGGAGGTGGTCGTCCGGTGCTACGCGGCCGTCCTCCCGCCCGGCTGACGGCGGGGCCACCGGCCGCACGGGGACGGTGTGCGCCGGCCCCGGGGGCGCCTCGTGCACCGGTCCCCGGGGTACCGCGCACCAGGACCCCGTAGGTACCGCGTGCGCCTGCCGCGCCGACGCCGGGTACGGCTCGCCGGTGTGGTCGGGCTGGGCGGCGCGGGCCAGGGTGCGGCGGTCGGGATGGGCCCCCGGCGGGACGGCGGGGCGTACCTCGACCTCGGCGGTCAGCCCGTCGGCCGAGGCCACCCGCCACAGGGACGCGAGGAGGGTGTCGTTCCCGACGAAGGCCGCGGCGGTGCCGGCCGCTCCCCCGGCGCGGCGGTAGCGGATGCGGACCGGCTGGACCGGTACGCGTGCGTCCAGCGCGGCCTGGAAGACGGCCCGGTGGAAGCGGCCATGGGCCCGGCCGCACCAGGTGCTGCCCTCGGGGAAGGCCGCGACCGCGGCCCCCGCGCGCAGCGCCTCGGCGATCTGTGCGACGGTCCGCGGCAGGGCGCGCAGCCGGTCGCGTTCGATGAACAGGGCGCCGCCGCGTGCCGCGAGCGCGCCCGCCACCGGCCACCGGCGGATCTCGGCCTTGGCGAGCATCCTGGCCGGGCGCACGGCGGCCAGCAGGGGGATGTCCAGCCAGGAGACGTGGTGGGCGACCAGGAGCAGGCCGCCGGTGGGCGCGGCGGACCCGGTGACGCGGACGCGGACTCCCGAGGCGCGGACGATCGCCCGGCACCACCCTCGTGTCCAGTGGTCCGGGATACGCCGGCCGAGCGCCGACAGGGCGACGCCGGCCAGCAGCAGCGCCGCGACCGCCGTCAGCCGCAGCACGGCACGCGGTACGGCCGCCGTCGAGCCCGTCTTCTCCACGCACGCCGCCGGGGTGCAGGGCGCGCCGGGCAGCCAGGCGCTCATCAGGCCGGGACGAGGGAGAGGAAGTGGCGCAGATAGCGCGGGTCGACCTGGCGCATCGACAGCAGGACGTACAGGTCGGCGACGCCGAAGTCGGGGTCGTGAGCGGGTTCGCCGCACACCCGGGCGCCCAGGCGCAGGTAGCCGCGCAGCAGGGCGGGCAGCTCGGTACGGGCCCCGGGCCCGGTGGGGGCGGCGGGCGCGGTCCGGGGGATCCACGGCAGCAGCGGGCGGACGCGGTGTTCGGGGGGCGCCAGGTGTCTGGCGCTGACCCGGTTCCAGGTGGCGGTGGCGAGGGCGCCGCCGTCGGCGAGCGGTATGGAGCAGCAGCCGGCGAGCCATTCGTGGCCGCCGGCCACCATGTAGTGCGCGAGGCCGGCCCAGATCAGGCCGATCACCGTGCCGTCGCGGTGGTCGGGGTGCACGCAGGAGCGGCCGACCTCGACCAGTCCGGGGCGTATGGCGTCCAGGGCCGTCAGGTCGAACTCGCTCTCGGCGTAGAGGCGGCCGGCGATCGCGGCCCGCTCCGGCGGCAGCAGGCGGTAGGTGCCGACGACCTGTCCGGTGTGGGTGTCGCGCACCAGCAGGTGGTCGCAGTACGCGTCGAAGGGGTCGATGTCGTGGCCGGGCTGCGGGGTGTTCAGCAGGGCGCCCATCTCGCCGGCGAACACGTCGTGGCGCAGCCGCTGCGCGGCCCGCACGTCCTCCTCGTCGCGGGCCAGTGCGACGGTGTAGCGGGTGGGTGCCGTGGGCTGTGGGGGGCTGGCGAGTGCGGTGCCGCCGGTCATGGGTGCCTCCTGGTCGCGGTCCGGGTGCGGAAGACGGGTGCGGAAGACGGAAGGGGACGGCGGACCGGTGGTGCGGTCCGTCGTCCCTGTTCTCCCGATGCCGGCTGTCCCTCGCGTGACCGGTGCCAAGAGGGCGGGTGTGCGGTTGTTGAATGCCCGGGGTGCCTGGCGGGACCGGGGATGAGCACCACTCCCGGTCCCGCCCGTCCGCACCCTGCCGGCGAACGTTCCCTTCGGGCGGCTACCGCCTGGACACCTTGCGGGTCGCCCGCAGCCACTCCTTGTTCATGCTGGTGATGGAGACCAGGGGGATGCCCTTGGGGCAGGCGGTGGCGCACTCGCCGGCGAGGGTGCAGCCGCCGAAGCCCTCCTCGTCCATCCGGGCCACCATGTCCAGGACCCGGGTCTCGCGCTCGGGGGCGCCCTGCGGCAGCACGTTGAGATGGTTGATCTTGGCGGAGGTGAAGAGCATCGCCGCGCCGTTGGGGCAGGCGGCGACGCAGGCTCCGCAGCCGATGCACTCGGCGTGCTCGAAGGCGAAGTCGGCGTCCGGCTTCGGCACGGGCGTGGCGTGGGCCTCGGGGGCGGCGCCGGTGGGGGCGGTGACGTAGCCGCCGGCCTGGATGATCCGGTCGAAGGCGGAGCGGTCGACCACCAGGTCCTTGACCACCGGGAAGGCGGCGGCCCGCCAGGGCTCGATGTCGATGGTGTCGCCGTCCTGGAAGGACCGCATGTGCAGCTGGCAGGTGGTGGTGCGCTCGGGACCGTGCGCGTCGCCGTTGATGACGAGGCTGCACGCCCCGCAGATGCCCTCGCGGCAGTCGTGGTCGAAGGCGACCGGGTCCTCGCCGGCCAGGATGAGGTGTTCGTTGAGGACGTCCAGCATCTCCAGGAAGGACATGTCGGGCGAGATGTCGTCCACCTGGTAGGTGGACATGGCTCCGTCGGCGCCGGCGTTCTTCTGCCGCCAGACGCGCAGGGTGAGCTTCATGCGTAGCTCCGCTGGGTGGGGTGGACGTACTCGAAGACCAGGTCTTCCTTGTGCAGGACGGGAGCCTCGCCGGTGCCGGTGAACTCCCAGGCGGCGGCGTAGGCGAACTCGTCGTCCTTGCGGGCCGCCTCGCCGTCGGGGGTCTGGGACTCCTCGCGGAAGTGGCCGCCGCAGGACTCGGCGCGGTGCAGGGCGTCGAGGCACATCAGCTCGGCCAGTTCCAGGTAGTCGACGATGCGGTTGGCCTTCTCCAGCGACTGGTTGAACTCCTCGCCGGTGCCGGGAACCTTGATGCGGCGCCAGAACTCCTCGCGGATCCGCGGGATGCGCTCCAGCGCCTCGCGCAGTCCGGCGTCGGTGCGGGCCATGCCGCACAACTCCCACATGAGTTCGCCGAGTTCGCGGTGGAAGGAGTCGGGGGTGCGGTCGCCGTCCACGGACAGCAGCAGGTTGAGGCGGTCCTCGGTCTCGGCCAGGGCCTCCTGGACGACCGGGTGGTCGTCGGTGACCGGGTCCTGGTGCGGATGGCGGGCCAGGTAGTCGTTGATGGTGGCCGGCAGGACGAAGTAGCCGTCGGCCAGGCCCTGCATCAGCGCGGAGGCGCCGAGGCGGTTGGCGCCGTGGTCGGAGAAGTTGGCCTCGCCGATCGCGAAGAGACCCGGGACGGTGGTCTGGAGGTCGTAGTCGACCCACAGGCCGCCCATCGTGTAGTGCACGGCGGGGTAGATCCGCATGGGCACCTGGTACGGGTCCTCGTCGGTGATCCGCTGGTACATGTCGAAGAGGTTTCCGTACTTGGCCTCGACGGCACCCCGGCCCATCCGCTCGATGGCGTCGGCGAAGTCCAGGTAGACGCCCTGGCCGCCGGGACCCACTCCCCTGCCCTCGTCGCACACGTTCTTCGCGGCGCGGGAGGCGATGTCGCGCGGGACCAGGTTGCCGAAGGAGGGATAGACGCGCTCCAGGTAGTAGTCGCGCTCGTCCTCGGGGATCTCGTTCGGCGGGCGGGTGTCGCCCTTGGCCTTGGGGACCCAGATGCGGCCGTCGTTGCGCAGCGACTCGCTCATCAGCGTCAGCTTGGACTGGTGCTCACCGGTGCGCGGGATGCAGGTGGGGTGGATCTGGGTGAAGCAGGGGTTGGCGAAGTAGGCGCCGCGCCGGTGCGCCCGCCAGACGGCGGTCGCGTTGGAGTTCATCGCGTTGGTCGACAGGTAGAAGACGTTGCCGTAGCCGCCGGAGGCGAGGACGACGGCGTCGGCGACATACGTGTCGATCTTCCCGGTGATCAGGTCGCGGGCCACGATGCCGCGGGCCCGGCCGTCGACGACGATCAGGTCGAGCATCTCGGTGCGCGGGTGCATCTCGACGTTGCCGGCGGCGATCTGCCGCGACAGCGCCTGGTAGGCGCCGAGCAGCAGTTGCTGGCCCGTCTGGCCGCGGGCGTAGAAGGTGCGGGAGACCTGGACGCCGCCGAAGGAGCGGGTGTCGAGCAGGCCGCCGTACTCGCGGGCGAACGGCACGCCCTGCGCCACGCACTGGTCGATGATCTCCACGGAGATCTGGGCGAGGCGGTGGACGTTGGACTCACGGGAGCGGAAGTCGCCGCCCTTGACGGTGTCGTAGAACAGGCGGTGCACCGAGTCGCCGTCGTTGCGGTAGTTCTTGGCGGCGTTGATGCCGCCCTGGGCGGCGATGGAGTGGGCGCGGCGCGGCGAGTCCTGGTAGCAGAACTGGACGACGCGGTAGCCCTGTTCGGCGAGGGTGGCGCCGGCGGAGCCGCCCGCGAGGCCGGTGCCGACCACGATGACCGTCTGCTTGCGCCGGTTGGCCGGGTTGACCAGCTTGGCCTCGAAGCGGCGCTTGTCCCAGCGCTCGGCGACGGGGCCGGCGGGGGCCTTGGTGTCGGCGACGGGGTCGCCGGTCGTGTATGCGGCGTAGGAGGTCATGTCAGCTCACCACTCCGGTCATGACGCCCACCGGGACGGCGATGAAACCGGCCGTGAGCAACAGTGCGAGTACGTCGGCGGCGGTCTTCAGGGCGCGGTCGCGGGCGCGGCTGCCGACGCCGAGGGTCTGGGCGGCGCTCCAGAAGCCGTGCCGGATGTGCAGGCCGAGCGCCAGCATGGCGACGATGTAGATCACGTCGCCGTACCAGGTGGAGAAGGTGTCCACGACGTTCTGGTACGGGTGGCCCTCCTGGAAGCCGCCGGAGTGCACGGTGCCGGTGGTCAGGTCCAGGATGTGCCAGACGATGAACAGGCCGAGAATGATCCCGCCCCAGCGCATGGTGCGGGTCGCGTAGCTCGCCCGCGGTCGCTTGTGCACGTACTTGCTCGGGCGCGCCCTGATGTCGCGGCGGCTGAGCTGGTACGCGGAGACGGCGTGCGCGACCACCGCGACCACGAGGACGACGCGGATCAGCCAGAGTGTCCACTCGTAGTGCATGAACGGTTCGCCCACGGTGCGCAGCCAGTGGGCGTAGTGGTTGAACTCGGTCGCCCCGAAGTAGATCTTCAGGTTCCCGATCATGTGGGCGACCAGGTACAGCAGCATGATCAGGCCGCTGACCGCCATCACGGTCTTCTTGCCGACGGTCGAGTCCCACACGGTACGCGCCATGGACGGCCGTCGGTCCGTCCGCGTTGCCAGAGCCATGGGTAAGACGCTAGGGCCGAACGTCCCGATCGGTCCAAGACATGGACCGGCTTGTTTCGATAGGGGGCGGCTATCATGGCTGCGTGCAGTTCCAGCAGCTCCAGTATTTCGTGGCGGTGGCCGAGACCCGGCACTTCACCCGGGCCGCGGAACTGGTCCATGTGGCCCAGCCGTCGCTGTCCCAGCAGATCAAGGCGCTGGAGCGGGAGCTGGGCGCGGATCTCTTCCTGCGGGCGCGGGGCAACATCACGCTCACCGACGCCGGTGAGGCGCTGCTGCCGCTGGCCCGGCGGATCCTCGCCGACGCGGACACCGCCCGGCACGAGGTGCTGGAGCTGGCGCAGCTGCGGCGGGGGCGGGTGCGGCTGGGGGCGACGCCCAGCGTGTGCACCGGTCTGCTGCCGGACGTGCTGCGCGCCTTCCACGACCGCTACCCCGGCGTCCACCTGCTGGTGGAGGAGAGCGGCTCGCACGATCTCGTACGGCATCTGGCGCGCGGGGCTCTCGATCTCGCCCTGGTGGTGCTGCCGCTGCCGACGCCGTCGCCCGCGCTGACCACGGTGGAGCTGCTGCGGGAGGACCTGGTGGTGGTGTCCTCGCCGGAGGCTTCGGCGCCCGGCGGGGAGGGGCGGCGGACGGTGCGGATCGCGGATCTCGCGAGGGAGCGGCTGGTGATGTTCCGGCACGGGTACGACCTGCGGGAGCTGACGGTCGCGGCGTGCCGGGCGGAGGGGTTCGAGCCGGAGTTCGCGGTGGAGGGCGGGGAGATGGACGCGGTGCTGGGGTTCGTGCGGGCGGGGCTGGGGGTCGCGGTCGTGCCGCGGATGGTCGCGGCGCGGTCCGGGCGCGGGCTGCGTGTGACCGCGCTGGCCCGGCCCGGGCTGCATCGGACCATCGCGCTGGCGCATCGCAGTGATGTGGCGCCGCCGCGGGCTGCTCGGGAGTTGCAGCGGATGTTGCTGGAGCGGTGAGGGGTGCTTCGGGGGGCGTTTCGTTTCCGGGTGCGGGTTCGTGGTGGCCGGGCGCGCGGTTCCCCGCGCCGGCTGAGGGCGTGGATCGCTGCGTGGCCGGGTGCGGGAGCGTCGGGGGTGAGCGCGCGGTTCCCCGCGCCCCTGAGGGGGCGGGGAACCGCGTGGTCGGGTGCGCGGGTCCGTGATGGCTGGGCGCTCAGTTCGTCGCGCCCCCGGAGGGTCTCTTTCGGGGCTCCTCAGGGGCTTCTCGGGGGTCAGCCCGTGGCGTCCGCCAGGGCCAGTTCGTGGAGGCGGTCCGGGGGGCCGGGACGGGCGTAGTACCAGCCCTGGGCCGTGTCGCAGCCCAGTATGCGCAGTTGCTCCGCCTGGGCGCCGGTCTCCACGCCCTCCACGGTGACCGCCAGGTCGAGACTGTGGGCCAGGGCCACGATCCCCTCGACGATCTTGAGGTCGACCGGGTCGGCCGGGAACTGCTGCATGCTCCGGGTGAAGGAACGGTCCAGCTTGAGCACGCTCACCGGCAGCCGGCGCAGGTTGGCGAGGTTGGAGTAGCCGGTGCCGAAGTCGTCCAGGGCGATGTCGACGCCCATCTCGGCCAGCCTGTGCAGCGGTTTGAGCACGTCGTCGTCCGCGCCGATCAGCGCCGACTCGGTCACCTCCAGGCACAGCGCGTCGGGCGTCACCCCCGTGCGCTCCAGGATGTCCACGGTGTCCTGGACCAGGCCGGGGTGCTGGAGCTGGCACGGCGAAAGGTTGACGTTGATGCGCAGCGAGCCCTCGCCGCCGTCGCCGTACAGTTCCCGCCACTGGCCGGCCTGGCGCACCGACTGCTCCATGACCCAGCGGCCGAGCGGGACGATCAGCCCGGTGTGCTCGGCGAGCGGGATGAACCGGTCGGGGCCGAGCACCCCGTGCTGCGGGTGCAGCCAGCGCACCAGCGCCTCCGCGCCGCGCACGCTGCCGTCGCCGAGACGCACCAGCGGCTGGTACTCGATGAAGAACTCGCCCCGGTCCAACGCGGCGGGCAGCGCCGTGGTCAGCCCGTGCCGCGTGATGGCGCGGGCGTCGGCCTCCGGGTCGGCCAGCTCGAAGCGGTTGCCGCCGGCCGACTTGGCCCGGTACATGGTGATGTCGGCGCTGCGCAGCACCTCGGCCGCGCTGCGCTCCCCCACCGGGCCCTCGACGACGCCGATACTGCCGCGCACGGTCAGCTCCCGGCCGTCGATGCGGATGGGCGCGACGAGCGCGTTCATGATGCGGGTGGCGAGCTCGTCGACCTCGCGCCGGCAGTCGGGTCCGGTGGTCAGCGCGACGAACTCGTCGCCCCCGAGCCGGGCCACCATCTCGCCGGGCGCCGTCGCGCACGACTGGAGCCGGTCGGCGACCTCGACGAGCAGCCGGTCCCCGGCCGCGTGCCCGAGGCTGTCGTTGATGGTCTTGAAGCCGTCGAGGTCGAGGTAGCACAGGCCGAAGCGGCGGCCCTCCCCCGAGTTCAGCGTCTTCTCCAGGCGCTCGAAGAACAGGGTGCGGTTGGGCAGTCCGGTGAGCGCGTCGTGGGTGGCCTCGTAGCGCAGCCGCAGGTTGAGCAGCCGCCGCTCGGTGGTGTCCTCCATGAGGGCCAGCTGGTACTGGGGGTTGCCGTCGGGGTCGCGGAGCAGGGAGACGGTCAGGTTGGTCCACAGGACCGTGCCGTCGGGCCGGTAGAAGGCCTTCTCCACGTGGTAGTGCTCGCGCTCGCCGCGCACCAGTTCCTCGTACAACCGCCAGATCTGCGGCGCGTCCTCGGCGTGCGTCCACTCCTGGACGTTGCGGCCGCGCACGTTCTGCTCGGAGCCGCCGAACATGCGCAGCAGCGCGCCGTTGACCTGGAGGATGTTGCCTTCGAGGTCGGCGATGCCGATGCCTATGGCCGCGCCTTCGAACACCGCGCGGAAGCGGGCCTCGCTGGCGTGCAGCGCCTGCGCGACCACGCCTTGGGCGCGCAGCGCGGCCTGGGCGATCGCCTCCTGCTCGGACAGGGTGCGCTCGCGCAGCGCCCGCGCGAACCCGGCGGCCATCGCGTGCTGCAGCCGTGAGGAGCGGGCGCGCAGGTCCTCCTGGTCGCCGTCCTCGCCGCAGTAGAGCACCAGGTAGGCGTCGACGCAGTCCAGGGTGCGGCTGAGCGCCTCGGGGGCGGTGCAGTGGGCGTCGACCAGCGCGGCGCCGACGGCCTCGGCCTCGCCGGCGTCGAACGCCCTGGCCCGCAGGGCCTGGCTCAACCTGCGGGCGAGCGGCAGCAGTTGTTCCTCGAACTCGGGACGGGTGAGCGAGGTGGAGGTCACCGGGAAGACCGCCCGGCTCCAGATCGTCGTGAGCCGGCGCAGCCTGTCCTCCGGCCCGTCCGGTTCCGCCCTCACGCCGTCCGTCCCACGCCGGCGAAACCGGAGAAGGCGAAGGGATCCTCGTCCTCCGGCGCCGTCTCAGGCCGCCAGAGCGGCATCGGCACCAGTCCGGGCTCCACCATGTCGTACCCCTCGAAGAACCGCGCGATCTCCTCGCGCGAGCGCATGATCAGCGGGTTGCGGATGTCCTTGTACACGTCGACCGCGCCCTCGCTGCGCTCCGGCGGCAGCGGGATCCCCTCGTACGAGGCGTGCGTGAGGACGAGCAGGCTGCCGGGCGCGAGGGCGTCGCGCAGCTCGGCGACCACAGCGTACGGGTCGTCCATGTCTTCCACGAAGTGCAGTATGGCAACGAGAAGCAGTGCCACTGGCCGATTCAGGTCGATCAGCGCGCGCAGTCGGGGGCTCTCGAGGATTTCCCGGGGCTTGCGCAGATCGGCCGCGACCACGTCGCTGTCGTCGTCGCCGGCCAGGACGGCCTGGCTGTGGGTGACGGCCACCGGGTCGTGGTCGACGTACACCACGCGGCTGCCGGGGTGCGCGGCCCGGGCGACCTCGTGGACGTTGCCGAAGGTCGGGATGCCGGAGCCGATGTCCAGGAACTGGGTCACGCCCTCGTCCAGGGCGAAGCGCACGGCGCGGCGCATGAACGCCCGGTTCGCCTGCATGATCTTGGGCAGGCCCGGCATGAACTCCATGGCCTTGCGGGCCGCTTCCCGGTCGACCTCGAAGTTGTGCGATCCGCCCAGGTAGTAGTCGTAGATGCGAGCGACGCTCGGCACCGAGATGTCGATGCTCCGTGGGGCCCAGGCGGGACGCTCCATCTTCTCTCCACAACGTAGGCGATCCGGTGTTCGAGCTGAGGCTACTGATCGCCCGCCAAAGGGGCGAGCCGAAACGGAAATTGACCATCCGTTCCCGGTCACCACCTGCGCGCACGCGCCCGGCCGGTGCCGCATCACGGTGGATTGCGGCGATGTGCGGGCATGGTGCGCCACGCTCCGATACGTGGCCGAACACGACGAACCGCCCCCTCCGTGCGGTGCGGAGGGGGCGGCCCGGTCAGCGGCGCGCCGTCGTGTGCGTCCGGCAACTGTTCTTCCTCGTCAACCCTCCCTTCCCTGTCGCTGCTTCGTCGGGTGGGCGATCGACCCTGGGGAGGTGATCACTGTTTCGGCGCGCCGACCGGCTTTCCGTCCGGGGAGACGGCGTACCAAGTGCCGCCGATCCCCTGACCGTTGGTGTCCCCGGGGGCCTTGTCCCCGGAGAAGGTGTAGATCGGCCAGCAGTTCACGGTCATCTGCTTGACCCCGTCCGGCCGGGTGAAGCCCATCAGGCCCTTCTTCCGCACGCCCTCGGTGTCGCTCGCGGGCACGGGCGCCACGGCCGGCCACTTCTCCAGGCAGGCCCCGGTGCAGGCGGACACCGACTTGGGCCACGCCTTGTCCTTGAGGAAGCGGTAGACCGTCATGCCGTTCTTGTCGACGACGATGTCGCCGAGTCCGGTCCTGCGCACCGACAGCCCCGGCAGGCTCGCCGCCGAGGCCTTCTTGCCGTCGGCCGCCAGGGCGTACCACTTCCCGCCCACACCCTGGCCGTTGGTCTGCCCGGCCTTGGTGTCCTTGACGTAGCGGTACGCGGGCCAGCCGCCGACCGTCAGCTGCTTGGACCCGTCGGCGCGGGTGACCTCGCCCAGCATGTCCTTGTCGACGCCGGCGCCGGCCGTGACGTCCGCGGCGGGGACCGGCGGCCAGGTCTTGGCGCAGTCGCCGTTGCAGGTGGACCCGGGGGGTTCGGCGTTGTCCTGGTCGAAGCGGTACAGCGTCATGCCCGAGCCGTCCGTCAGCACCTTGCCCAGCTTGGTGTCGCCGGTCACGGCGAGCCGGCCGGCCGGCTCGGCGGCGGAACCCTGCCGGCCGTCGGCGCCGTAGCCGTTGCCGGCGGCCGTGCCGGTCTGGGCGCCGACACCGGTCCCGGCGCCCGCCCCGGAGCCGCCGAGGCCGTTGGCCGCGGCCGTGGCGCCCACGTTCTGGCTGCCCGCCGCGGGGGCGCCGTCCTGACCGCACGCCGTCGTCAGCGCCAGAACGGCCGCGGCCGTCGCCACGAGTGAGGCGCTCCGCCAGGAGGTGTTCATCGTCAACTCTCCATAATGACAGGGGTGTTGCAGCGCCCTGCTGCGCCGCCGCACGGCATTGGGTACGGACGGCGGGGTCGGTCGTGTTCAACGGGGGCGCGATTTTCTTCCCGGACGTCGCGACGTGTTTCGGCCATGTGGGGCGCGGCTCCGTCGGTACGGCCGGAGGCGGGCGGGTGCGGGCGCGTCGTCGGCTCACCGCCGCTCGGGCACCGGCCGGGCCTCCGGCGGACATCACCCGTCCACCCATACAGCCCATACAGCCCATACAGCCCATACAGGCGCATACCCGCACAGCCGCACACCGCAGGCGCGTGCGATTCGATCGCGGCTGCGCGGTGTGCCCGGCAAACCACCGCCCGTCCCCTTTCGCCAGTTCGGACCAATCCCCCGGCGCTCGGGCGTGCGCTGCGCCCGCACGGCCCATGATCTCGCTCGTGCATCGACCGAATCCGACCCGATTCGCCCGGACGCTGCGAGTGTTGGCGCCGGCGGCCCTGGCGTGGGCCTGTGTGGGCGCGCCGGCGGCGCCGGCCGCGGCGGACGCCTGCGCGTACGCCGTCACCGGCCCGGAGGGAACCGTGGCGGTGTCGGCGGCCGGCGGCGACCTGTGGCCCGCGTTCCCGGCGTGCCCGAGTCCCACCCCGCCTCCGCCGCCCAGCCCCACTCCGACGCCCACCCCCACGCCGCCACCGCCGACTCCGCCCCCTCCTCCGCCCAAGCCCACTCCCCGGCCGACGCCGACGCCGGCGCCGCCGAGACCGAAGCCCACCCCCACACCCGAGCCACCGCCCGCGCGCCCCGTCCCCGTGGCCCCGCCGCCCCGGCCCGCGCCTCCGCCGCCCCCGGAACCGACGCCGGAACCGCCCCCCAAGCCCCGCCCGCGCCCCACGGTGAAGCCGGTGACGTACCCCGCGTACCACGCCCAGCCGCACCGGCGGACGCCGCAGCACGGCCCGTCGCCGATCACCTACGTCCTGCTCATCGCGGTGCCCGCACTGGCCGCCGTCGCCGCGCTCCGCCCGCGCTGACCCACTGGAGGAACCCGTTGTCGGAATGGCTTGTTCTCGTCCTGGCGATGCTGGCCGCCTGTGCCGTGGTGGTCGTCATCACCCTCCTGCGGCACCGCACCGCGGCCGAGGACGACGATCCCAATGAGACCCCCGATGTCATCGAGTACATGACGATGTGGATCGGTGTGGTGTACGCCATCGTGCTGGGCCTGGCCATCGCCGGCGTCTGGGAGGCGCGCGTGTCCGCCCAGGACCACGTCCAGGCCGAGGCGCAGGCGCTGCACGAGATCTCCGAGCGGGTCCGGGTCTACCCCCCCGACGTGCGCGACCGCGTCCGCTCCGATGTCAACGCCTATGCCGGACACGTCGTCCATGTCGAGTGGAAGACGATGGCCGAGCACGGCCGGGTCACCGCCGAGGGCGACCGGCTGCTCGAGAAGGTCCGCGCGGACGTCACCGACTACCAGCCCAAGTCGGACTTCGAGGCACAGGCCTACCAGCCGCTGGTCGACCAGGTGGCCGCCGCCGACCAGGCCAGGGCGGCACGCGCCGACTCCACCGGGGCGACGATGCCCGGCGTGGTGTGGTTCGGACTGATCGCGGGGGCCGTGGTCACCATCGGCATGGTGTTCGCGCTGCAGATCCGGCGCACCGCGCGGGAACTGATCCTCGCCGGACTGTTCTCCGCCCTGATCGCCTTCCTGCTCTTCCTCATCTGGGACTTCGACGCACCCTTCAGCCGGGGCGTGGCGGCGTCGGCGAGCGCCTTCACGGATCTCTTCCCGAACCTCACCGGCTGACGGGCCGACACCTCCTCACCGCCGCGGCGGTGGGGAGACCTGACAGCCCCTCACGGCGGTGCCGGATCCGGTTCCCCGCCCCGGCCCGGCTCGCCGGACCAGCGCCGTCCCCTGTGCGGCCCACACCGTTGCCCCGTTCGCCCGAGTGCGATCGCGCCTCGGCGCACATGTTCCTAGCGTTTCGATCATCGAGGCGCATTTCCGGCACACGCGGAAAGAGTCCGCGGCTGCTCCTCGGGGACCGGAGGATCCATCATGCGCGTAATAGGCGTCGTCTCGGCCGCGGTGCTGGGCATCAGCGCCCTCACCGTCGCCGCGCCCGCCGCCGTCGCGAGCGGCGGTGACGGCCACTCCTACGGCAGCGACAGCCGTTCCGACAGCGGCGGCGGCGACCGCTCCTACGGAGGAGGAGGCGGGAGCGGCGACCGCTCCTACGGCGGTGGCGGCGGAGGCGGCGGCCGCTCCTACGGCGAGGACGACGACGAGAGCCGCTCCGGCGGCCGCGGCGGCGGAGGCAGGCCGGAGCACTTCCAGCACGGTGTCCGCGCGGGCGAGGGCGGCACCCTCGCCGGCTTCGACCTGAAGCAGATCGGTCTGGGCACCGCTCTGATCGGCGGCTCGATCGGCGCGGCCTACTACCTCTCCCGTCGCCGCACCGGCGAGGAAGGCGTCGCCTGACCGCGCGCCCGCCACGACACACACCTTCGCCCCGGACCTGGTGACGGTCCGGGGCGAAGGTGTGTCCGCCGTGCGCCGCGGACGTACGGCGGCGAGGCGGTCCTGGGGCGTACGGCACCGAGACGGACCCTGTCGGCCCCGCGGAAACCGGAGAGCCGCGGCGGAACGCAGGCCCCGACGGATCGGGGCGGCGGGCGGTGTCGGGCCGGGGACCGGGGCGAGTTCCGGCCCGGGCGAGGGCCGGAGCCGTTCGCGCGGGTCCCCGGTCGCGCCGTCAGACCCGCTGCTTCCCCGACCGCCTGCGCAGCAGGAACACGCCGCCGCCGAGGACGCCCGCGGCCATCAGTCCGCCGCCGACGGCCAGGTCGGCCTTGGTCGCGCCGGTGGTGGTGCCGCCGCCGACACCCCCGTTGACACCGCCGACGACCGTGAAGGCGGCCGGGCGGGTCAGGGGGCGGCCCGCGCAGTTGGCGGTGATGTCGTAGGTTCCGGGGCGGGCGTCCGGGCGGACGATGGCGATGCCGCGCGCCGCCTCGCTCGCCGCGTCGACCGGCCTGAGCGGCGCCGGGAGGAACGCCGGCGACGAGGCGGTGCCGCCGTTGCGGCAGCCGTCGACCGTGATCGTCAGCCGCCCGCCGCGGGCGATCGCCGCGGGCAGGGCCGTGATATTGCGGATCCCGTTCCCCCCTCCGACGCCACCGCCCACACCGCCGACCCCGCCGGGGCCGCCGGGGCCGCCGGGGCCGCCGATCTGGCCGTTCCCGAATCCGTTGCCCGGTCCCACCTGGCCGTTGCCGGGGCCGAACCCGGGACCGGGGCCCGGCCCGCCGCCCCGACCGGGCCCGAAGTTGTGGCCGTGTCCATGGCCGTGGCGGTTCCCGTTCCCCGGCCCGTTCCCGAAGCCGCCTCCCGGCCCGTTCCCGAAACCGTTCCCCGGCCCGTTCCCGAAACCGTTCCCCGGCCCGTTCCCGAAGCCGCCTCCCGGCCCGTTCCCGAAACCGTTCCCCGGCCCGTTCCCGAACCCGCCTCCCGGCCCGTTCCCGAAACCGTTCCCCGGCCCGTTCCCGAACCCGCCCCCAGGTCCGTTCCCGAAGCCGCCTCCCGGCCCGTTCCCGAAGCCATTGCCCGGCCCGTTCCCGAACCCGCCCCCAGGTCCGTTCCCGAAGCCGCCTCCCGGCCCGTTCCCGAAGCCATTGCCCGGGCCGTTCCCCGGACCGCCTCCTGGGCCGCCTCCCGGGCCGGTCCCGAATCCGCCCCCCGGGCCGTTGCCGAAGCCGCCTGCCTGCCCGTTGCCGGGTCCGCCCTGCGAGTTGGCGCCCGGGACGTCACCGCCCTTCGCGACGGCCGCCGGGGCCGCGAGCCCGACCGCCGCGACGGCGGCGAGCAGGACCGGCAAGGGGGTACGAGTAGTGCGCATGTGCTCCTCCGCGGAAGGCGCCCCGGGGACCCGTACCCGGACGTTCGGCGAGAAAGCACCTCCCGCTAGAACCCTCGGATGCCCTGTACCCGGCCGCATTTCGGAGCTGGTCCGTCCCGGTGAGCGAACAGCCCTCCGGAATTCACCCCGTTGGACAACAGCGCAGGTCACGTGTTGCCGGAAAACACCCGCCCGGGGCGTCCCGGATGGCGCACGGGAAGTGCGCCGCCACCCGTTCGCTGCTCTCCCGTCGCCGGTCGCGCGGACGCGACCTAGCGTTCTCGTATGCGCGAACGGCGGGGCGACGGCCGCGTCGAGAGAGGATGGCCAATGTCTGTGAGCCAGCTGTCCGATGGTGCCGCCGAGGAGGAGCGGGAGCCGCGGCGGAAGCGTGCACCGTGGGGCGTGATAGCGCTGGTTCTGCTGACCGGACTCGCCCTCATCCGCAATGGCTCCGGGGAGTTCGACGTCGGTCCGCCGCAGCCCGCCAAGGCCGCCGCTCCGGACGTCAGCCGTGCGTCGGCCAGCGCCGCGCCCCAGGCCGTGCAGGAGCTGCCGCGCTCGGTGCCGGACCGGGTCCGGGTCCCCGTGATCCAGGTGGACGCGCCCGTCACGCCGGTCGGCGTGGACTCGGACGGCTGGGTCGCCGCGCCGCCGCCGGACGACCCGAACCTGGCCGGCTGGTTCAACGGCGCCGTCACGCCCGGCGAGAAGGGAACGGCGGTCGTCGTCGGGCACGTGGACAACAAGATGGGCCCCGCGGTGTTCTACGGGCTCGGCGCCCTGAAGAAGGGCAACCACGTCGAAGTCCACCGCCAGGACGGGAAGACGGCCGTTTTCGAGGTGTACGGCGTGGAGGTCTTCGAGAAGGAGGGATTCCCCGGCGACCGCGTGTACGGCTCGAAGGGGACGCCGGAACTGCGGCTCATCACCTGCGGCGGCGACTACACCAAGCAGACCGGATATCAGGGGAATGTCGTCGTGTTCGCCCGACTGGTCCAGACCCGTTGACACGGGCGTCCGGCCGACGCACGGTCACGCGCTCGCGCTCCGGCGTGCGTGCGCACACGTCCGTGCCTGCGCGGCGCTGTCGACGTGGCATCAGGTGTAGTCCCGGCGCGGCACGGTGAAGCGGTAGCCCTTGTTCAGCAGTTCGGGCAGGTACTTGCGCAAGGCGCGGACGGTCTGGGTGCGGTCGCCCCCGGCGTCGTGGGAGAGCACGACGACGCCGGGGGCGGCGCCGCGTTCGATCCGGCGGACGATGGTGCTGGTGCCGGGGGTGGTCCAGTCGAGGCTGTCGACGGTCCAGGCGAGCGGTTCCATGCCCATCTCGGCGTTGAGCTGGAAGACCGTGCGGTTCCAGGCTCCGTAGGGGGCGCGGAACCACAGGGGCCGCGAGCCGTACGCCTTCTCGATGACGTCGCTGGTGCTCTCGATCTCGTCGCGGATCTCGCCGCGGCTGAGCTGGGTGAGCAGCGGGTGGGTCCAGGTGTGGTTGCCGACGACGTGTCCCTCGTCGGCCATCCGGGCCAGCAGGTCCCGGTTCCAGTCGGCCATCTCCCCGCACACCATGAACGTCGCCCGGATGTCGTACCTGGCGAGGGTGTCCAGGACGTGCGGGGTGTACTCGGGGTTGGGGCCGTCGTCGAACGTCAGCAGCATGGTGTTGCCGCGGCCCGAGAAGCGCAGGATCGGCGCGGTGCGCACCGTGGTGGGCAGGGGCTGGGCGCGCTGCGGGACGTCGCCCGTCAGGGGCCGCAGCCGGTAGGCGGAGGACTTGAGGGGGCCGCGCGCCTGGGGACCGGCGGCGGGGGCGGCGGCCCGTGCCGGGGCGTCGGAGGAGCCGGAGAGCAGCAGGCCGGCCGTGCCCGCAGCCCCTGCCCCGAGAGCGGCGGCCCCGGCGAACAGCATCCGGCGCCGTGTGAACAACTGATCCTTCTGCATGACTCATCAGTGACCGGAGCGTCTCTCCTGCACCGGTACGGCGGCACGAAAGCACCCGCCCGGCCCAGTCCGGGCGGCCGGCGTCCGAAACCGGCCGACCGGCGGCCTTTGCGCCACGCGCACGAGCGCCCCGGCGCACGCCGGGGCGTCCCGGGCATCAAAGGGAAGACGTCCTTCCGATAGCCTCGCGGCGTGACGGAACAGCACGAGGAGCACGAGCGGCAGGAGCACCGCTTCGAGCGGGGCACGGACGGGCCGAAGGTGATCGTCGCCGGGGTGGACGGCTCGGAGTCCTCGATGCGGGCCGCCGCGTACGCCGCGGGGCTGGCGCGGCGCCAGGGCGCGCTGCTCGCCCTGGTGTACGTGCAGCCCGTGATGACGGCGGGGGCGGCGCTGGGCGCGCCGGTGGCGGAGACGACGGACGAGATCGCCGAGGAACTGGTCCAGCAGATCCGGGAGTCCGCCGAGCGGCTGAAGGGGATATTCGAGGTCCGCTGGGAGTTCCACACCTTCCGCGGGGACCCGTACAACGGCCTGTTGAAGGCGGCGGACGAGCTGAAGGCGGACGCGGTGGTCGTCGGCGCCTCGGAGCAGGCGGGTCATCGGATCATCGGCTCGGTGGCGGTACGCCTGGTGAAGGCGGGACGATGGCCGGTGACGGTGGTGCCGTAGGCCGGCGCGGCCGGCCGGCCCGCGCGCGACGGTCCGGCCCGTCGTCTTCCCTGCCCGGCGGGCCTGGGCCATCATGATCCGCCGTCAGCCGACTGCCGTCTGCGAAGAGGTGAGGCTCATGGCCGGACTCCGGATGGGCGAGGGAATCCTCCGCCGTAAACCCATCGAACACATCGAGGAGACGGAAACCGGCGAGGGACCCAAACTCGAACGCTCGCTCGGTCTGTTCCAGCTGACGGCGATCGGTGTGGGCGGCATCATCGGCGCGGGCATCTTCACCCTGGCGGGCACCGTGGCCAACGGCACGGCGGGCCCCGCGGTGCTGGTGTCCTTCCTCATCGCCGGTGTCGCCAGCGCGGCGGCGGCCCTGTCGTACGCCGAGTTCGCCGGCATGATCCCGAAGGCGGGCTCGGCCTACACCTACGGGTACGCGGTGCTCGGCGAGTTCGCGGGCTGGTTCATCGGCTGGGACCTGCTGCTGGAGTACACGGCGATCGTGGCGGTGGTCGCCATCGGCATCTCCGGCTACTTCAGCTTCCTGGTCGAGGACATGGGCGCGCACCTGCCCGCCTGGATGCTGGGGGCGCCCGGGACCGGGCCGGGGCACAAGGTCGACCTGTTCGCCGCGATCCTGTGCCTGCTCATCGCCTGGCTGCTGACCATGGGCATCCGCAACGCCGCACGCTTCGAGACGGTGGTGGTGGCGCTGAAGGTGATCGTGGTGCTGGTGGTGATCCTCGTCGGCGTCTTCCACATCGACACCGCGAACTACCACCCGTTCTTCCCCTACGGGGTGGGCGGGGCCTTCACCGGCGCCGCGACCGTGTTCTTCGCGGTCTTCGGCTACGACGCCATGTCGACGGCGGCCGAGGAGTCCAAGGACGCGCAGCGGCACATGCCGAAGGCGATCATCTACTCTCTGGTGATCGCGATGGTGCTGTACGTGGCGGCCTGTCTGGTGCTGACCGGGATGCAGAACTACAAGGACATCGACAAGGAGAGCGGGTTCTCCACCGCGTTCAAGTCGGTGGGGCTGAGCCGGCTGGCGGACGTGATCGCGGTGGGCGCGATCATCGGCATCCTCACGGTGATGTTCACCTTCATGCTGGGGGTGACCCGGGTCTGGTTCGCGATGTCCCGGGACGGGCTGCTGCCCCGGTGGTTCGCGAAGACCCACCCGACGCGGCACGTCCCGACGCGGGTGACGTGGATCGTCGGGGTGGCGTCGGCGGCCATCGCCGGGTTCCTGCCGATCGCGGAGGCGGCCGAGCTGACCAACATCGGCATCCTGCTGGCGTTCGTGGTGGTGTGCTCGGCGGTGATCGTGCTGCGCTACCGGCAGCCCGACCTGCCGCGCGCCTTCCGCACGCCGTGGATGCCGTTCGTGCCGGCGCTGGGCGTGGTCTTCTCGATCTGGCTGATCACGTTCCTGCAGTGGCAGACGTGGGTGCGGTTCGTGGTGTGGTTCCTGATCGGGTGCGTGATCTACTTCGGTTACTCGTACAAACGCTCGGCGCTGGCCGGTCCCCGGCGGACCGGAGAGTGACCCGGCTGCCCCTCACCGCCCCATGACCAGGCCGTCCTCGGCCGCGCCCCGGGAGAGCACCGTGGTGCGGATGCTCTCGCGCACGCCCTCCAGGTCGGCGCCCCGGGCGATGGCGTCGGCGAGGTCCACCACCCGCCCGGCGTCGATGTCGTACACCTCGGGGACGAACTCGGCGCGGGTCACCTCCCAGCGCGCGCCCGGCCGGGCGGGCGGGGCGAAGGTGAAGCGGGCGAGGGTGCTCCGGGCGGCGCGCGGGTCGGGCGCGCCGTGGTCGTCGGTGTGCGCGCCGGAGATCAGGTCGCCGGTCCCGTAGACCACCCAGGTGCCGTTGACCTTCTCGTAGGGCTGCGGGACCTGGGCCCCGGAGCCGAGGACGAGGTCGATGTCGGGACGGCCGCCGGTGCGGGCGGCGGTCAGCCGCCGGGCCAGGTCCAGTTGGCGCGCGTCCGGGGTGTCCTGGCTGCCCGGGCCCCACCGCAGGGAGACGACGACCACGTCGGCGCCCACCTGCCGGGCGGCCCGGGCGTCGGCGACGATCCGGTCGGCGTCGATCAGGTTCAGCGCCCACGGCTGTCCGGGCGGGAAGGGGCGCCCCGTGCCGTCGCTGTAGGAGAGGTGGGCGACCAGGGCGGTGCCGGCGCCGAGGAGGGTGACGCCGCGCGCCTCGGCCTCGCTGCGGGCCGATCCGGCGTGCCGTACGCCGGCCCGGTCGAGGGCGTCCAGGGTGCGCCGTACACCGTCGCCGCCGTCGTCCAGGGTGTGTTCGGAGGCGGTGGCGCAGCCGTCGTAGCCGGTCGCGGCCAGGGCCTGCGCCAGTTCGGCGGGGGCCTCGGGCGGGAAGCCGCCGCCCGGTCCGCCGTCGGCGCCGGTGACGGTGTCCAGCCGGCACAGCGCCAGGTCGGCGCGGGCGACCACGGGCCGTACGCCCGCCAGCACCGGCCGGAAGTCGTGGCCGGCGCCGCCCGCGTCGAAGCCGGCCCGGTCGACGACGGAGCCGTCCGCCAGGATGCCGCCGGAGGCCAGGAGCGTGAACGCGCCCGCGGCCGGCCGGGCGCCGGGCGCCGGGCGGGCAGGCGCGGCGTCCGGCCGCTCCAGGAGTCCGGCCCGGCAGGCCGCGCCCGCGGCGAGGAGGGCCGTCACGGCCAGGGCCACCTGGTGTCTGCGTGCGATCATCGGTTCACCTCACTGCGAGCGAGCGTCTGGACGCCGTCGCGCCGGACGGTCCCGGGGGCGGGCGCCGGGGCGGTCGTACGGACGTGCGGAACGGGTCGTCCGCACGGACGCCGTCCGCGCGGACGCCGGAGGGACGGACGTCGGAGCGACGGACGTCCCATGGATCACGGGGACAGACAATGAGTACGAAGTCGTCCGCCGTCGCAAACGGCCCGGGCGCGGCCGTTAGCCCGTCCGGTGGCCGGCGCGGGGCCTGACGGACCGTTCGTCGAACCGTTCGCCGACGCCATCGACCGTCCGTCGCACAGCCGCGTCCGCCCCCTGTCCCCGCGCGGCCCCCTGCGGTGCCATACGGCCATGACGGCCGGAACCGCCCTGTCCCGCACGACCACGACCGCCGAGCACGAGCTCGCCGCGCTGCAGCGCGAGCACGGCCGGCCCCTGTTCGCGCTGCTGCTGCGGCTGTGCGACGGCGACCGGCAGCGCGCCGAGGACCTGGCGCAGGAGACACTCGTACGGGCCTGGCAGCACCCCGAGGCGCTGCGCGCCGACGCCTTCGACTCGGTGCGGCCCTGGCTGCTCACCGTCGCGCGCCGGCTCGCCATCGACGCGCGCCGGGCCCGTCAGGCCAGGCCGCCGGAGGTCGGGGACGCCGTCCTGGAGAACGCGCGGGTGATCGCCGACCACGCCGAGCGGTCCGCCGCGACGCTCGACGTGCGCGAGGCTGTGAAGACACTCACTCCGCGCCACCGTGAAGTCCTGGTGCTGGTGTACTTCCAGGGGGCCAGTGTGGCGGAGGCCGCCGAGGCCCTGGGCGTTCCGCCCGGTACCGTGAAGTCCCGCGCGTACTACGCGCTGCGCGCCCTGCGCCGGGTGCTCCCGGGCTACGCGGCCGACCTGCGGTGAAACCGACGGCAACGTCAAGCCTTCGCAAAGCGCCTTGCTGTGGACCACGGTTGAGTAATCGGCTGTCCTCAGGCGCGTTCCGTACGGGGTCCCGCGAACCGGGACCGGGTGACGCGCACGCACCGGAGGAAGGCAGGAAGGGATGCTGCACAGAGAGCAAGAGGGCACGGACGGCGACGGCGGCGCATGGGCCGTTCCCATGGCCTGGTTCTACGCCGAGTACATCGCCGACGAACTGCTGCGCACCGGGGACCTGATGCCGCCGGCGTCGGTGGAGTTCCGCGCGGGGCGGGACGCGCTGGCGCTGACCGTCTTCCTGTCCGACACCGGCGGCGAACTGCCCGGCATCCGGGTGGTCTCGCAGCTGGAGACCTGGCTGTCGCTGACGGCGTACGACCAGCCCTGGCAGGACTGGGTGTGCGAGCGGATGGCCTGTCTGGCGGCCGACGGGTACGCCCGCGGCGAGAACTCGCCGGACCTGGCGCTGGCCGAGGCGGCCTGGCGCTGGCTGGTGGAGACGGAGCTGCTCGCGCCCGACCTCGACGCGGTGCCGGACGGCGCGGGCGCGCTGGGCGAGGACGAGGGGCCGAAGGTGTGGACGCCGGCCTGGCAGCTCGGGCTGCCCCTCGGGCACCTCGCCATCCACCTCTTCTAGCCTCTTCCTCTTCCAGCCACTTCCTGCCGGCCTCCTTCCCGGCTCCGGATCCTCCTCCCGGTCTCCGGGTCCGGTCTCCGGGACGGTCCCGGGACCGGTCGCGCGGACCGTCGCGATCCGAACCGTGAGGACCGGCGCCATCCGGTCGCGGAGACGGTCCGGGTCCGGTTCGCGATCCGGTCGCTGATTCGGACCAATCCGCGGGCCCGGCCGCTCCGAACCTCTTGATTACGATTCGGTGCGTGGCTTGAGTGATTCGCCTGTGCGGTGCGTACGGGTGGGAGCAAGGAGTAACCCCACCCGCACCCACCGCGAGGATTCGGCATGAGGTCCCTGGAAAGGCATCGCGACGTCGGCGCGTACGCGCTCGGCGTGCTGGACGAGGCGGACGCCTTCCGCTTCGAGGACCACCTCATGGAGTGCCCCGGCTGCACGGCGCACGTCACCGAGTTCGGGCCCACGGCGCGGCAGTTGCTGCTGTACCGGCGTGCCACGCCGCGCTTCGTGCATCCGATGACGCAGCCCGGCCCCCGGCTGCTGGAGCGGCTGGCCGGGGAGGTGGCGCGGCGCCGGCGGGCCGGACGCCGGCGTCTGCTGTTCGCACTGGCCGCCTGCGTGGTGCTCGCCGTCGGCGGACCGGCGGCGGCGGCCCTGGCCCGGCCCGGCGGCGGGACCGCTGCGGTCGCGGTGGCCGCCACCGACGGGCGCACAGGGGTACGGGCGGAGGTCAGGGCGGCGCCGGCGGACTGGGGCAGCGAGGTGTGGCTGCGGGTCGCGGACGGGACGGGTCCCCACTCCTGCCTGCTCGTCGCCGTCGGCCGTGACGGTTCGGAGCAGACGGTGGCCACCTGGGCCGTCCGCTCCCGCGACGCCCGTCCGGCCACCATGACGGGCGACGCCGCGATGCCTCCCGGCGACATCGGCCGCTTCGAGGTGCGCACGGTGGACGGGCGGCACCTGGTGACCCTGGACCCGCCTTGAGCGGGCGGCGGCCCGCCCCCTTGCCGCCGCGCGGCGGCTACTTGAGCAGCCTGGACAGTCTGCGGTCGGCCAGCGGCTTGCCGCCGGTCTGGCAGGTCGGGCAGTACTGGAGCGAGGAGTCGCTGAAGGAGACCTCGCGGACGGTGTCGTCGCACACCGGGCAGGGCTCGCCGGTGCGGCCGTGGACGCGCAGGCCGCTCTTCTTCTCGGCCTTCAGCCGGCCGGCCGCCACTCCCCTGGACCGCTCGACCGCCTCCGTGAGCGTGGTGCGCAACGCCCCGTACAGGTCCGAGACCTCCCGCGGGGTCAGCGAGGCCGCCAGTCTGAACGGCGACATCCGCGCGGCGTGCAGGATCTCGTCGCTGTAGGCGTTGCCCACGCCCGCGATCAGCCCCTGGTCCCGCAGCGCGCCCTTGATCTGCCGCCGCTCGCCCGCGAGCAGGCCGGCGAAGCGCTCCTCGTCGAAGTCGTCGGCCAGCGGATCGGGGCCGAGCCGGGCCACTGCGGGCACCTCCCGCGGATCCCCCACGACGTACACCGCGAGGCGCTTCTGCGTGCCCGCCTCGGTGAGGTCGAAGCCCGCGCCGGTCTCCAGGGCGACGCGCAGCGCGAGGGGGCCCTTGCCGGGGCGCGACAGGGAGGAGCCGCGCTTGGCGCGTCCTTGGGGGGCGGCGGTCGGGTGACGGGTGGGCCCGTCGGGCAGGCGGTCCTTCCACTGGAGCCAGCCGCCGCGGGCCAGATGGGTGACCAGATGCGGCCCGCCGCCGGTCTCCACATCGAGGAACTTGCCGTGCCGCCGCACCGCGGTGACCTCATGACCCTCCAGCGCGGTGACGGGAGGGTCGTACGTCTTCAGGACGCTGACGGCGACGGGCAGCACCCGGACGATCTCGTGACCGACCAGGTTCTCGGTCAGGAAGTCCTTGAGCGCCTCGACCTCGGGCAGTTCCGGCATGCGTCCAGAGTGCCATCCGGCGCCGACGAAGACCTCTTCAGGCCACCGGGCAGGCCGGTCACTCGCGCTCGGGCACCACGAACTCGCACCACATGCACTTGCCGCCGCCCCGCGCCTCCACGCCCCACACGTCGGTGAGCCGGTCCACGAGCAGCAGGCCGCGGCCGGAGACGCCCTGCTCCCCCGGCTCCCGGCGGCGCGGCAGCGCGCTGGAGGAGTCCTCGACCTCGACGCGCAGCCGCCGGTCGGTGCCGCTGAGCACCCGCAGGGTGACGATGGCGGCGCCCTCGGTGTGCATCAGGGCGTTGGTGATCAGCTCGTCGGCCACGAGTTCGATCTCGTCGGAGCGCTCCCGGGCGCCCCAGGAGCGGACCGCCGCCGCGATCATGTGCCGGGCGTGGGTCAGCGCCTCGGGGTCGCCGGGCGCCACGTGCTGCTGGAGTCGGCCGACGGGCTGGCGTTCGGTCAGCGCCCGGCGGCGCAGCACCAGCAGGGCCACGTCGTCGTCGCCGCCGCGCGCCTCGGCCAGCTCGATGAGCCGGTCGGCGAGGTCCCGTACGTCCTCGGGGCCGGCCGCGATGGACTCGGTCAGCGCGCGCATCCCGTCGTCGAGGTCCGCGCCGGGCTGTTCGACGAGGCCGTCGGTGCACAGGATCAGCGACTGTCCCGGGTCGAGCTCCATGGCGCACACCGGGTACTCCAGGCTGCCGAACTCGGCGGACAGTCCGAGCGGCAGGCCGCCGTCGACGTCGACGCGGCGGCAGGTGCCGTCACCGAGGCGCACCAGCGGGTCGATGTGCCCGGCACGGACGACCTGGACGACTCCGGTGGACAGGTCGGCCTCCGCGTACAGGCAGGTCGCGAAGCGGTCGGTGTCGAGTTCGTGCAGGAAGATGGAGGCGCGGGCCATCACGGTGGCCGGAGCGTGGCCCTCGGCGGCGTAGGCGCGCAGCACGATGCGCAGCTGGCCCATGACCGCGGCGGCGTGCGTGTCGTGGCCCTGGACGTCGCCGATGACGGCGCCGACCCGGCCGCCGGGCAGCGGGATCAGGTCGTACCAGTCGCCGCCGATGTCCCGGCCCAAGGAGCCGCCCGCGTAGCCGGAGCGGTAGCACACGGCGACGTCGGCGCCGGGCACGCTGGGGATGGTGCGCGGCAGCATGGCCTGCTGGAGGCCCTGGGCGAGGTCCTTCTCCTGCTCGTAGAGCATCGCCCGCTGCAGGCTCTGCGCGATGCTGCTGCCGAGGGCGACGAGGACGTTGCGCTCCTCGGTGGTGAAGCCGTGCCGGCCGCTGTAGAGCAGGCCCATTCCGCCGATCGGGCGGCCCTGGGCGATCAGCGGCAGATAGGCGGCCGAGGTGATGTTCAGGTCGGTGATGTGCGGCCACAGGATCGGGTAGAGGTCGGCGAAGTCCTGGGCGGACTCGATGAAGCGCGGGCTGAGGGTGCGCACCGCCTCGCTCATCGGGTACGGCTCGTCGATGCGGGTGACGCGGGTGCCCGGCACGGAGGCGCCCTCGGGGCCCTCGGCGACGAGTCGGATCCGGCCGGCCTCGACGAGTCCGAGGACCAGGCTGGTGGAGCCGAGCAGGGGCAGGCCGTGGGTGTCCTTGACGATGTCGATGACGTCCTGGACGGTGTGCGCGTGCGCGAGGGCGGCGGTGGTGATCTGGACGACGTTGGTCTGGTCGCGCCGGGCGGCCTCGCGGGCGGCGCGTTCCTCGCGGCCGGCGATGTCGTCGAGCTCGTCGGTGGCGTCCCGGATGATGCCGAAGACCCGGCGGGGACGGCCGGTGTCGTCGCGGCGGATGTAGCCCTGGGTGTAGACCCAGCGCAGGGAGCCGTCGCCGCGGCGCAGGCGGATGTAGGTGCCGTAGTTCTCGCGGCCCTCCTTGATGGCCCGGGTGACCAGGGCGTCCAGGCGCCGGCCCTCGCCGCCGGGGACCCGGGGGGCGAGGCTCTCGGCGCGGCCGTCGTACTCCTCGGGGGTGATGTCGAAGATCTCGTAGGCCTGGGCGTCCATGCCGAGCAGACCGGTGTCCAGGTCCCAGTCGAAGCTGCCCATGCGGTTCAGCGCGAGGATCGGATCCCGGTGTGCGGGCCAGTCGGCCGGGAGTGACAGGGCCTGCGCTCCCCGTTCAGCCATGGGGCCACCTTGCCAGGGTTTGTCTGATTCTTCGAGCGGGGAGCGGGGTAGCCGGAGCTCGTCACCATTGTCCGCATCACGCACCGGTGTCGCGCTAGCCGGGTGGCGGGCGGGCGCAGCGGCCCGCTGCCCGACGGCACCGTCGTCGCCAGGGAGTGCACACGTGGGATGGTTCACCGCACCGGAGTACTGGCTGAGCCGGCTGGTCTTCCAGCGGGCGCTGGCCGCGGTCTACCTGGTGGCGTTCCTGACGGCGGCGCTGCAGTTCCGGGCGCTGCTCGGCGAGCGCGGCATGCTGCCGATCCCCCGGTTCGTGCGGCGGGTGCCGTTCAAGCGGGCGCCGAGCCTGTTCCACCTGCGTTACTCCGACCCCCTCTTCGCGGCGGTCGCCTGGACCGGGTGCGCGGTGTCGGCGGCGCTGCTGGCGGGGCTGGACTCGTGGCTGCCGCTGTGGGGCGGCATGCTGCTGTGGCTGGTGCCGTGGGCGCTGTACCTGTCGATCGTGAACGTCGGGCAGACCTGGTACGGCTTCGGCTGGGAGTCGCTGCTGCTGGAGACCGGCTTCCTCGCGGTGTTCCTCGGCAACGACGAGGTGGCCCCGCCCGTCGTCGTGCTGTTCCTGCTGCGCTGGATCCTGTTCCGGGTCGAGTTCGGGGCGGGGCTGATCAAGCTGCGCGGCGACGAGTGCTGGCGGAAGCTGACCTGTCTGCACCACCACCACGAGACGCAGCCGATGCCGGGTCCGCTGAGCTGGTTCTTCCACCGTCTGCCCGGGCCGCTGCACAAGGCGGAGGTGGCGGCCAACCACGTCACCCAGCTGGTGGTGCCGTTCCTGCTGTTCACTCCGCAGCCGATCGCCACGGCCGGGGCGGCGCTGATGATCCTCACCCAGCTGTGGCTGGTGCTGTCGGGCAACTTCGCCTGGCTGAACTGGCTGACGATCGTGCTCGCGCTGTCCGCGGTGCGCTTCCCGGCGCATCCGCCGTCCGTGCCGGCGGCGCCGCTGTGGTACGAGGTGGTGGTCCTGGCCGTCACCGCGCTGGTGGTGGTCCTCAGCTACCGGCCGGTGGTGAACCTGGTCTCCCGCCGCCAGGTCATGAACCGCTCCTTCGACCCGCTGCACCTGGTCAACACCTACGGCGCGTTCGGCAGCATCAGCCGGATCCGGTACGAGGTGGTGGTCGAGGGCACGCTGGACGACGCGCCGCGCGAGGACTCCGACTGGCGGGAGTACGAGTTCAAGGGCAAGCCGGGCGATCCTCGGCACTGGCCGCGCCAGTTCGCGCCGTACCATCTGCGCCTGGACTGGATGATGTGGTTCGCCGCGCTCTCCCCCGCCTACGCGGGCGCCTGGTTCGGGGCCATGGTGGAACGGCTGCTGGAGAACGACCGCGACACCCTGCGGCTGCTGCGCCGCTCGCCCTTCCCCGCGGACCGGCCGCCGCGCTTCGTGCGGGCCCTCCTGTTCCGCTACCGCTACACGACCTGGAGCGAGCTGCGGGCGACCGGCGCCTGCTGGGAGCGGGTGTACGTCCGCGAGTTCCTGCCGCCGACGCGTCTGGACCGGGTCGCGCGGACGGGCCGGGACGCCGGCGCCTCCGGGTGATCCATGGGCTGACCCGGTGACCCGGTGGCCGGTTGCCCCCGGTCGGCGTCCGGAGCCGGGATCCGGGTGAACCGCGCGGCAGTCGCGACGGCCTCTCGACGCGGAGCCCCGCGCCGGGCAGAGTTCTCCCTACCTACTCGCGAGTACGGCCCCTTGGCGGGGCCGCCGTCCGCTTACCGAGGAGCGCCCGTGACCAGTTGGGCCGGCCGCAGTGCCGCCGAGATCGCCGCCGCCGTACGCGAGAAGCGGGCCACACCCCGTGAGGTGGTGGCCGAGCACCTGGCGCGGATCGAGCGGCTGGACGGCCGCGTCGGCGCCTTCCGCACGGTCCGCGCCGAGGCCGCGCTCACCGAGGCGGACGAGGTCGCCGCCCGGCCCGACCTGGGCGAACTCCCTCTCGCGGGCGTCCCGGTGGCCGTCAAGGACAACCTGGCGGTGCGCGGCGAGTCCACGCGCGTCGGCTCGGCCGCCACGAACGACACGGCCGCCGCGGCCGACCACGCCACCGTGGCCCGGCTGCGGGCGGCGGGCGCGGTGGTCGTGGGACTGACCAACGTGCCCGAGCTGTGCGTCTTCGCCACCACCGAGGGCGCGTACGGCACGGCCCGCAACCCGTGGGACCTCACGCGCACGGCGGGCGGTTCGTCGGGCGGCAGCGCGGCGGCGGTCGCCGCCGGCATGGTGCCGGTCGCGCTCGGCAACGACGGCATGGGCTCGCTGCGCATCCCGGCCGCCAACTGCGGCCTGGTCACCGTGAAACCGGGCCACGGGCTGGTGCCCGCGGGCATCGGCGAGGGCGACTGGTTCGGCATGTCGGAGAACGGCCCGCTCGCCACCACGGTCGAGGACACCCGCCTGCTGCTCTCCGTGCTGGCCGGCGCCGAGGTCGCCCGCGGCGCCCGGGACGCCAGGCCCTCGATCGCCGTGTCCCTGCGCAGCCCGCTCGCCGGAGTCACGGTGAGCCGGCCGTACGCCGCCGCGGTCCGGGATGTGGCACGGCTGCTGGCCGGGGCCGGCCACCCGGTACGTCGCGCCGATCCGCCGTACCCCCTCTCGATCGGCGTCACCGCCGTGCGGCACTGGACGGCGGGCACGGCCGTCGACGCGGCGGGCCTGGACCCGCGGCGTCTGGCACGGCGCACCCGGGTGCACGCGGCCGTCGGGCGGCGGCTCGTGGCCGGGGTGCGCAGGAGCGACGCGCGGGAGGCGCTGCGCAGGCGGCTGGAGCCGTTCTTCGCCGAGCACGACGTGCTGCTCGCCCCGGTCCTGGCCCGCCGCTCCCCCGTGGCGGGGCCCTGGCACGAGCGGGGCTGGCTGCGCAACGTGCTGGTCAACGCCTCGTATTCGCCGATGACCCCGCCGTGGAACCTGACCGGCTGGCCGGCGATGGCGGTCCCGTTCGGCGCACTGCCCTCGGGGGCGCCCTGCGCGGTGCAGCTGGTGGGGCGCCCCGGCTCGGAGGCGACACTGCTGGACGTGGCGGAGCGGATCGAGGAGTTGAGCCCGTGGCGCAGGACGGCCGGCCTCCCCGCTTGACGACGGTCGCCGGCCCTGGGGCGTTCGCGGATGGCCCAGGGGTACATCGGGTGGCCTAGAGGGGCTTGTACATGATGTGCAGCCCGACCAGGCCGTGCCGGGGGTGCGCGTAGGCCCGCGGCACGGTGCCGAGGACGGTGAAGCCGAGGGAGGTCCACAGGGCGACGGCCGGGTTGGTCTCGACGACGGCGTTGAAGACCATGCCGCGGTAGCCGTCGGCCTTGGCGGCGGCCAGCACGTGTTCGGCGAGGGCGCGGCCGGCGCCCCGGCCGGCGTGGTCGGGGTCGACCATGAACCCGGCGTTGGCGATACCGGCGGCGGGGCCGCCGTAGTTGGGGGTGACGTAGGCGGAGCCGACGATCCTCCCGGTCTCGTCCTCGGCGACGAACACCCGCTTGGCGGGGCCCGTCCACAGGGCCCGGGCGTCCTCCTCGGAGGTGTCCGGGTCCCAGGCGTAGGTCTCGGCGGCGGCGACGATGCGGTGCCAGAACGGCCAGATGCTCGGCCAGTCCTCGGCCACGGCTTCCCTGATCAGCATGGGCGTGAGTCTCGCACGCACGCCCGTGCCGTCGGCGAAGGCGAAGAGGGAAGGGAATCCGGCCCGGTCAGTCGACGCTGGGCAGGATGTGCGGCTCGGCGAGGTCTTCCTCGTAGCCGGCCAGGCGGATGGGTGCGGAGCGGGCCCACACGTCCAGGCTGCCGAGGTCTCCGGGCCGTCGGCCCGGGCGCTCCGCGCGTTCGCTGGGTCCCTGTTCGCTGTTCGTCTTTTCCGGTGTCACCGCGCACTCCTTATGTGTCGGTCACCCTCGGGGCGTTCCGGCCACCGTGCGCCACGGCGCCTGGGTCCCGCTCGGGTCTGGGTCAAAGCAGGTCGGACGCGGTGGCGCCGGCATCTGAGGTCCGAGCAGGCCGTTGTGCACCGGCTCGCCCCGGGACGGACCGTGGGTGTGGTGGGAACCCGTTGGTGCTGTCCGTCTACTCCAGATTAACCAAATGAGCGGCCCCCCGCTCGATGGGGCCGCAAAGAGCGGGTAACTATCTGGAGTCGGATGAGTGCATTGAGTGCCTTCGCGATGATTTGTCATACCGGGCGGACACCGAAAATCACCCGTTCGGTCTACGCCTTGTCGTTCAGATCCCGTTGGCCACGTCGAAAGCTCGCCATGATCTGCTGATGTGCCGAACGGCTGTCTCGCGGGAGGACTGGCGCAATGGAGCTGCGCGGTGTCGAGGAGCTGATGGACCTGCTGTACGCCTGCCGGGGCGCCACCGCCGAACCGGACGGCCACGGCCGCCGCACCGATGTGCACGACCACGCCCTGCGCACCGCCGCGCTGCTGCGCCGGCGCCGCCCGGCAGACAAGGAGCTCCAGGTGGCGGGCCTGGTCCACGGCATCGGCCGGCTGCTGGGCGCGGGCACGGCGACCGGCCGGGCGGACCGGGCGGCCGACGCGGTCCGCCCCCTGCTCGGCGAGCGCGTGGGCCGTCTGGTGCGCGAGCGGGCGGCCGACGACGGCCGCCCGCTCGACGAGGACGTGCTGACCCTGCGCCAGGCCGCCCAGGAGGCCCACGCCGACGCCTCGGACGCGGGGGTCCTGGAGGACTGGCGGACGCTCCTCGAACTGGTCGCGGCCCGCCACTCGCGCCTCGGATCCTGGGGCGGCGTCGCGTCAGCCGCGGCGGAGGATCACCACTTGCCGGGCGCGTAGTCCTTCATGAAGACGCCGTACAGGTCCTCGCCCGCCTCGCCGCGCACGATCGGGTCGTAGACGCGGGCCGCGCCGTCGACCAGGTCGAGCGGGGCGTGGAAACCGGCCTCGGCCAGGCGCACCTTGTCCGGGTGCGGGCGCTCGTCGGTGATCCAGCCGGTGTCGACGGCCGTCATCAGGATGCCGTCCTTGTCGAACATCTCCTGGGCGCTGGTGCGGGTGAGCATGTTCAGGGCGGCCTTGGCCATGTTGGTGTGCGGGTGGCCCGCGCCCTTGTAGCCGCGGTCGAAGACGCCCTCCATGGCGGAGACGTTCACGATGTACGTCCTCCGGGCCGGCGAGGCGGCCATCGCCGGGCGCAGCCGGCTGATCAGGATGAACGGCGCGGTCGAGTTGCACAGCTGTACCTCCAGCAGCTCGACCGGCGTCACCTCCTCCACCGTCTGGATCCAGCTGTTGGTGTCGTGCAGGTCCGGGACGAGGCCGCCCGCGTCGATGGCGGTGCCGGCCGCGATCCGCTCCAGGGACGCCGAGCCGGACACCAGGGCCAGGTCGGTGACGTCCTGGGCGGTGAGCGCGCCGGATCCCGCCACCGGCAGTGCGGCGACCGCGCCGGAGCCGAAGGTGCCGATCACCTCGGCCGCGGGCAGCTCGCCGGCGGGCAGCGGGGCCGACTCGGCGGCGACCAGCTCGCTGTAGGCCTGCGGGGAGCGCCGTACGGTCTGGGCGGCGTTGTTGATGAGGATGTCCAGCGGGCCCTCGGCCGCGACCGAGTCGGCGAGGGCGACGACCTGGGCCGGGTCGCGCAGGTCGATGCCGACGATCTTCAGCCGGTGCATCCAGTCGGCGCTGTCGGGCTGGGCCTTGAAGCGGCGGACGGCGTCGTTCGGGAAGCGCGTGGTGATGGTGGTGTGCGCGCCGTCGCGCAGCAGCCTCAGCGCGATGTACATGCCGATCTTGGCGCGGCCGCCGGTGAGCAGGGCGCGCTTGCCGGTCAGGTCGGCGCGGGCGTCGCGGCGGGCGCGGTTGTCGGCGGCGCACTTCTGGCAGAGCTGGTGGTAGAAGTAGTCGACCTCGACGTAGCGCTGCTTGCAGACGTAGCAGGAGCGCGGGCGCCGCAGGACGCCGGCGATGACCCCCTCCTCGGTGCGGGAGGAGGGCAGGATGCCCTCGGTCTCGTCGTCGATGCGCTGGGCGGAGCCGGTGGCCGTGGCCTCGGTGACCGCCTTGTCGTGGGCGGTCTTGGCGGCCCGGCGCTCCTGGCGGCGGCGCTGCTTGACCATGCGGTAGATGTGCGAGGTCGCCCGGCGCACCGCGATGGCGTCGGGGTGGTCGACCTCTATCCGGTCCAGTTCCTGGAGCACGTCGAGGCAGACGGCGAGGCGCTCGGGGTCGATGCCGGGGCCGTGGGCCGCCGGGTCGTCCGGCTCGTACGCGAGGGGGGCGCCCGGTGCGTACACCACCTCGTCCGTGGCCGTGGAGCCGTCGTCTGTCACCGTCATCGCGCTGCCGCTTCCCTGGTCGTCCACGCGGCGCGTGAAGTCGCGCTCGCTTTCGAACGGGGGATTTTACGGCAGCGGCGTGGCGTACCGCCAAATGCCCGGTGATCAAGGAGCGCAGACCGTGAGAAGGGTCTCCACCTCCTCGGACAGGGCGCGGGCCAGCCGGTTCAGGTCGGGTACGGCCTTGGCGTCGGCGACCAGGCCGTAGTGGACGTGGCCGCGATAGGTGGAGACGGCGACGGCGAGGGACTGGCCGGGCGCGAGCGGCGCGAAGGGGTAGACGGCGGTGAGCGGATTGCCGCCGAGCCGGAGGCCGAAGCCGGGCAGCGGCACGCTGGTGACGAGGATGTCGAACCAGAGCCGGGCGGCCTGGCCGACCAGCGGGCCGCCGAGCCGGTGGCCGAGGGCGGGGACGTGGTCGGCGAGGAGGGCGACGGCGCCCGCGCCGCGGTCGGGGCCGGCGTCCTTGTTGCGGTCCATGGCGGTGCGGACGGCGGCCACCCGACGCAGCGGGTCGGCGACGCCGACGGGCAGCTCCATGAGATAGCCGGAGAGCCGGTTGCCCTGCGGGTGGGCGGTGCGCGGGCGGCGGCGGGAGACCGGGATGAGGGCGCGCGGGGCGACGCCCTCGCTGGAGTCGCCGCGCTCGTCGAGCCAGTTGCGCAGGGCGCCGGCGACGACCGCGATCAGCACGTCGTTGACGGTGCCGCCGACGGCCTTGCGCACCAGGTGCACGTCGTCGATGTCGAGGACGACGCCGGCGGTGCGGCGGGTGCCGGTGGGCTCGGCGGTGAGGGCGGGGACGGGGCGGGTGGCGAGGGTGGAGCGGGCGACGGAGGCGCCGATGTCCAGGGCGCGGCCGACGTCGGCGAGCGCGCCGCGCACCAGTCGGGGCAGCCCGCGCACGCCGGGCAGCGTCCCGCGCGCCGGTGCGGCGGGACGTGGCCGGCGCTCGGGCAGGTCCATCGGGTCGAGGACGGCGGCGGCCAGGCTCAGGGCGCGCAGGCCGTCGGCGAGGGCGTGGTGGAACTTGAACAGCACCGCGAAGCAGTCGCCCGCCTCGCCGGGCAGGACGTGGGCCTCCCACGGCGGGCGGTTGCGTTCCAGCGGGCGCTGCATCAGCCGGCCTGCCGCCGCCTGGAAGTCGCGGGCGGGGGCGTGCAACCTGACGTGGTGGAGCGGGTCGAAGCAGGGGTCGGGTTCGCGGGTGGCGCCGCCGAGGCCGAGCGGCCGGCGCAGGCCGTCCCGCAGGCCGTGCGGGAGGGGGTGGCGCAGGTCGAGGGGTCGCCAGGTGTCGCGGATGCGCATGCGCAGCCCGGGGACGGCGGCGGCGCGGGCGGCGAGCAGGTCGGCGGCGTGCGCCGCGGCGGTGGGCGAGTGCGCCGAGAAGATGCCGAGCGCGCCCAGGTGCATGGGATGGTCGGCGGACTCGATGTTCCAGAACGCCAGGTCCAGGGGAGCGAGCGGATCGGAAGTCATGGCTTGCCTCGCGTCGGCGGTGGGTGAGCCTGCAGTCAACCGTCCTCGACCGATTACGGTCAAGTGCGATCAGGCTACGCTCAGTTAACTTCGGATCAAGTCCCGTCCCCCCGGTCGGCGCCCGCGCCGCGGGGACGGGACGGGGGGTCACCTCAGCGCGGGCGGCGCCGCCTGCGCGGACGTTCCCCAGGAGGAGGGCCGCGGGCCCACCGTGTAGTGCAGGGTGCGCAGCGAGCGCAGCGCGCCGGTGGTCAGATAGGTCCGGTCGTACGTCACTCCGTCGGCGCGCACCGTCTGGACGTAGCGGGTGTCGCGGGAGGTGCCGGGCGCGGTGATGGTGAGGGCGCCGCGGGGGTAGTAGCGGCGGTCCAGCCGGAGGTCGACGCGTTCGAAGACCGGGGTGGACAGCCCCCAGGTGGGGTAGCCCGGCTGCACCGGGTACAGGCCGATGGACGACAGCACGTTCCAGGCGGACATGGTGCCCAGGTCGTCGTTGCCGGTCAGTCCGGTCGGCTCGTCGGTGAACAGGGTCAGCGCGGCGTGCACCACGTCGGTGGTCTTCCACGGCTGCCCGGTCGACAGGTACGTGTAGGGGGCGAGCAGGTCGGGTTCGTTCTGCGGGTTGTACTTGTCGGTGTCGTAGTACGCGTACGGACCGTTGACCCACACCTCGCGGGCGGTGCGCTCGGGGTCCTTCAGCAACTGGTCGTAGGCGAAGAACTCGTCCAGTCGTTCGTTGGTGAGCCGTTCGCCGCCGATCAGGCGCACCACGCCCGGAAGGTCCTGCGGCACCATCCACTGGTACTGCCAGGCCGTGCCCTCGTGGAAGCCCACGCTCTGCGCCGGGCTCCAGGGGCCGGTGAAGGCGCCGGAGGTGTCGCGGGCGCGGAAGAAGCGCGTCGAGGGGTCGAACAGGTTGCGGTAGTTCAGGGAGCGGGCGGCCCAGCGGTCGGCGTCCGCGCGGTGGCCCAGGGCGCGTGCCATCTGGGCGAGCATCGCGTCCGACAGGGCGTACTCCAGGGTCGCCGAGCCGCCGAACGCGTAGTCGGAGTGGCCGGACTTCGTGGGCTCGTGGCCCTTGACGTAGGGGGCGTAGCCGCGGGCGAGGTAGTCGGGGACGGCGTCGCGGCCCACCGCGGGCGAGGTGGGCGGCGGCAGCGTGTCGGCGTTGCGCCTCAGCGCCTGGTAGGCCCGGTCCTCGTACCCCTTCAGCAGGCCGTGGTGGTAGGCGTTGGTGAGGAACGGGGTCACCGGGTCGCCGGTCATGATGTTGGTCTCGACGGTCCCGTAGCCCCACTTGGGCAGCCAGCCGCTCTCCTCGGCCACCTTGATCACCGAGATCGCCATGTCGCGGGACTCGCGGGGCGCGAGCAGGGCGAGGAACTCGGCCTGGGTGCGGTAGGTGTCCCACAGGGACCAGTTCTGGTAGTAGGTGAAGCCGTCGGTGCGGTGGACGCGCCGGTCCCAGCCGGTGTAGCGGCCGTCGGCGTCGCTGCCGACGTTGGGCGCGAGGAAGGCCCGGTACAGCGCCGAGTAGAAGGTGCGGCGCAGGGTGCCGCCGCCCCCGTACGCCCGTACGTCCGACAGCCGGTCCTCCCAGGCCCGCCGGGCGGCCTCGCGCACGGTGTCGAACCCACGGCCGCCCTCGGCGCGCAGGTTGCCGGCCGCGCCGTCCGCGTCGACGTACGACAGCGCGGTGGTCGCCTCGACGGTGCGGTCCTTCGTCGTGTCGAACCGGACGTAGGCGCCGCCCCTGCCGGTGCGCGAGCCGGCGGTGACGGTGGCGCCGTCCCAGGTGCCGTACGCGGTGAACGGCCGGTCGAAACGGGTGATCGTGTGGACCGTGTAGGGCAGCGTGTCCTTGCAGAAGCCGCGGCCGGTGACCGTGGTGCGCACCGTGCGGTCGTCGAGGACCTCCACCTTCGTCGCGACCGTCCGGTGCAGCGCCTGGCCGGCGTCGAGCAGGACGTTGGCCTTGTCGGTGGCGGGGAAGGTGTAGCGCTGCACACCGGTGCGGGCGGTCGCGGTCAGCTCGGCGCGGATGCCGGAGTCCAGGGCGACCCGGTAGTAACCGGGGTTCGCCGACTCGTCCTCGTGGCGGAAGCCGGCCGCGTACTTCGCGTAGTCGGTCTGCGTCACGTCGCCGGTGGTCGGCAGCACCGGCAGGTCGCCGCCGAGACGGCAGCCGACGCCGGAGAGGTGGACCAGGGAGAAGCCGCGGACGTGGTTCTGGGAGTAGTCGTAGCCGGTGCTGTGGCCGGTGTCCGGTGACAGCTGCACCATGCCGAACGGCACGGCCGCGCCGGGGAAGGTGTTCCCTTCGTTCGCGGTTCCGATGAACGGGTTGACCAGGTCGGTGAGCCGGGCGTCGCGCGGTTCGGCGGCCCGTGCGCCGGCGGGGGCGCCGGACAGCGCGGACGCTGCCACCGCCCCCGCCAGGCACAGGCGCAGGCGCCGGGTCCATCTCATGCGGGCAGACCTCCGGGGGAGACGTCGTTGCCTGCATGATCACGTCTGCGGGCCGGTCAGCCGGGCATCCGGCGAGTGTCGCGTGCGACGCGTCGCGGAGATCCAAGTGGACCCGGGGCCCGCGGGGCGCGCACCATGGGGGCGTCGCTTTCCACGTCGTGCGAGCCCGCGGCGACGCCCCCCACCCGCGGAAGGGAAGTGAACCGGATGCCCAAGGTCTCCCGGGACACCGCCACCCAGGGCGGCGACTACGGCCCGGTCGTCGAGCACTCGGAGGACCTGGAGCCGTACACGGTGGACTTCCGCAGTTTCCGCGAGGACGTCGACCTGACCCCGCTGCTCAAGGAGCTGCCCGACGGCCGCTGCCAGTGCCCGCACTGGGGGTACGTCTTCAGGGGCGAGCTGAGGCTGCGCTATCCCGACCACGACGAGGTGTTCACGGCCGGGGAGGCGTTCTACGCCCCGCCCGGACACGTCCCCGTGCACACCGCGCCGGGCACCGAGTACGTGCAGTTCAGCCCGGCCGACGAGGTGCGCCGGGCGAGTGCGATCACCTTGAACCACTTCCCGCCGCTGACCGGCTGAGAGCCGGGACCGGGGTGTTCCGGGCGCCCAGCCCGCCGAGAGGCGCGGCCCGGGTCGCTACGGCACCCGCTGGCCCTTGCCCAGGGCGATCACGCCGTTCTTGGAGACGGTGTACAGCTCCGCGTCCCGCTGCGGGTTGACGCCGATGGTCGCGCCCGGCGGCACCTCCACGTTCTTGTCCAGCACCGCGCCGCGCACCACCGCGCCCCGGCCCACGTGGACGTTGTCGTGCAGGACCGAGCCCTGGACCACCGCTCCCGGGTCGACGCGGACGCCCGGGGAGAGCACCGAGCGCGTGACCTGCCCGCGGATCAGGCAGCCCGCGCTGATGATCGACTCGCCCGCGATGCCGCCCGCGTTGAACCGGGCCGGGGAGAGCTGGCCCGAGTGGGTGTAGATCGGCCAGTCGCGGTTGTAGAGGTTGAAGGCCGGGCGCTCGGCGATCAGGTCCATGTGGGCGTCGTAGTACGCGTCGAGCGTGCCCACGTCCCGCCAGTAGCCCTGGTCGCGGCTGGTCTCGCCGGGCACGTGGTTGTCGCTGAAGTCGTAGAGCCGGGCCTCGCCGCGCTCGGTGAGCCGGGGCAGGATCGAGCCGCCCATGTCGTGCACCGAGTGCTCGTCCTCGGCGTCCCGGTGCAGCGCCTCCACCAGCGCCTTGGTGCTGAAGACGTAGTTGCCCATGGAGGCGAAGACGCACTCCGGGTCGTCGGCGAGGCCCGGCGGGTCGGCGGGCTTCTCCAGGAAACTCTCGACACTCTGCCCGTCCGTGCCCGGGGTGATCACCCCGAAGGAGGAGGACTCGGCGCGCGGCACCCGGATGCCGGCGACCGTCACGCCCGCGCCGCTGTCGATGTGCTGCCGCAGCATCTGCCGCGGGTCCATGCGGTAGACGTGGTCGGCGCCGAACACCGCCACGTAGTCGGGCTGCTCGTCGTGGACGAGGTTGAGGGACTGCAGGATCGCGTCGGCGCTGCCCAGGTACCAGCGGGGGCCGAGCCGCTGCTGCGCGGGGACGGGGGTGACGTAGTTGCCGAGCAGGCTGGACATCCGCCAGGTGGTGGTGATGTGCCGGTCCAGCGAGTGCGACTTGTACTGGGTCAGCACGCAGATGCGCAGGATGTCGCCGTTGACGAGGTTGGACAGCACGAAGTCGACGAGCCGGTAGGTGCCGCCGAAGGTGACCGCCGGTTTGGCGCGGTCGGCGGTCAGCGGCATCAGACGCTTGCCCTCACCGCCCGCGAGGACGATTCCGAGGACCGAAGGTCCACCACGACGCATGGCCGCTCCCCTCACCCGGTTGCCCCATCTACTGCCCTGGGGCACGGTCCGCTAAGCCTGCCGGAGGACGCTCTCGTACAAGCGCGCCGTGCGCCGGGCGACCGCGTCCCAGCCGAACTCGTCGACGGCCCGCCGCCGCCCGGCCTCGCCCATGCGGCGTCCCGCCGCCGGATCGCCGAGCACCGTGTCCAGCGCCGTCGCCAGCCCCGTCTCGAAGCCGTCGCCGGCGTCGACGAGCAGCCCGGTGCGGCCGTCCTCGACCACCTCGGGGATCCCGCCCACGCGCGAGGCCACCACGGGAGTGCCGCAGGCCATCGCCTCCAGGTTGACGATGCCGAGCGGTTCGTACACCGACGGGCAGACGAAGACGGCGGCGTGCGTGAGCAGTTGCACCACGTCCGGGCGGGGCAGCATCCGCGGGATCCAGCGGACGCCCTCGCGGGCCCGGCTCAGCTCCTCGTACAGCTCGCGGAACTCGCGGTCGATCTCCGGTGTGTCGGGGGCGCCCGCGCACAGCACGACCTGCGCCGCCGGGTCGATGTCCCGTACCGCGCGCAGCAGGTGGGGCACGCCCTTCTGACGGGTGATGCGGCCGACGAACAGCACGTAGGGGCGGTCCGGGTCCACGCCGGCCCGGGTGAGCGCGTCGGTGCCGGGGTCGGGCCGGTACAGGGCGGTGTCGATGCCGTTGTGGACGACGTGGACGCGGGCCGGGTCGAGTTCCGGGTAGCAGCCGAGGATGTCCTCGCGCATGGCTCCGGAGACGGCGACCACCGCGTCCGCGGCCTCGAACGCGGTGCGCTCCGCCCAGCTGGACAGGGCGTAGCCGCCGCCGAGCTGCTCGGCCTTCCAGGGGCGCAGGGGCTCCAGGGAGTGCGCGGTCACCACGTGCGGCACGCCGTGCAGGAGCTTGGCGAGATGGCCGGCGAGATTGGCGTACCAGGTGTGGGAGTGGACCAGCTCGCGGCCCCGCAGGGCGGCGGTCATGGCGAGGTCCACGGAGAAGGTGCGCAGGGCGTCGTTGGCGCCGTCCAGCGCGGGCCAGGACCGGTGGCGTACGACGCCGGAGGCGCGCTCGCCGGTGGAGGACTCGCCCCAGCAGTGCACCTCCAGGTCGACGAGGCGTCTCAGTTCCCTCGCCAGGAACTCGACGTGGACGCCGGCGCCGCCGTACACGTCCGGCGGGTACTCCCGCGTCAGCAGTCCCACTCGCACGCGCAACCCCCTGGGTCTCGGCGGCCGGTGGCCTTCGCCGGCGCTGTCGCCGTACGGCCGGGCCGGCCGGCCGCGTCCGGCGCTTCGGCCGACCGCTTCGGCCGGCCTCCTTTCATGGTCACCCGGAGGGGGCGCGCGGGGAAGAGCGCGGGGCTCGTGCGAAACAACAGTCACCGCAGACCCCGCCGCCGGGCACCCGGTAGTACAGGCAGCAGCTGCGCCGGCGGAAGGTGGCGCCGGTGCTGGTTCCGGTCACGGTTCCAGTCCCGCCGCCGGTCTCGTTCTCGGTCGCGCTGCCGGTCTCGTTCTCCGTCGTGCGGCCGGTTCGGCCCGTGCGGGCGGCGGACTCGCCGAGCGTCCCGGTGCCGGCGAGCAGGGGGTGGGCGAGGAGCCGTGCGGCCAGGTCGCGGGCGCGGTCACCGGCCTGGTGGTCGCCGTGGTCGCGCGCCCACCGGTCCAGTTGGCGCGCCGCGCCGGCCAGCGCGGAGGCCGCGTTGCCCCGCAACAGGCCGGTGGCGAGGCGGTGGCGGGCCCGCAGGGCCGCCGCGAGCGGCTCCAGGTGGCCGTACAGGACGGCGTCGGCGAGCGTGGCCGCGTCGGCGGGCCGCTCGCGTACCTCGGTGAGCCACAGATCTTCCGGAGCGCCGCCGACCGGGTCCCAGCGAAACAGGCGCGCGTCCAGGTCGGGGATCCGCCCGTACAGCACGGCGCAGCCGAGCGCGGCGGACCACAGCCGGGCCGCGAGGGCCTGGTGGGCCACCGAGGCGGCGACCCGTGGCTCGCCCGTGCCGATGCCTTCTGCGACCCCGCGGACGCGGACGTCCACGGGGTGCGGGCGGCCCGGGCCGGGCGGTGTCCGGGCGTAGGCCTGGGCGAGGGTGGGCAGCGGGCCGTGCGGCGGCTCGCCCGTGCGCAGGGCGAAGAAACCGCCGAGGGGTCCGAGGGCGGCGAGTCCGGCGTCGAGGTCCACGAGGAGCAGTAGTACCAACACCCGTGGGACGACCGCCTCATCGGGGTCCGGCCGACGCGGTCCCGGCCGAGGCTCTCCCCCGGTTCCCCGAGTGATTCCCAGGGTTGTTCCCCACGGTTCGTGTCAGGGGTCTCCACCTCTTGTCGCCCACCCAGGGGAGGAGGGCACGACGGGCGTACTCCATCGGCAGTATGACCCATTGGGTGCTCAGGGACGACGACGGGAAGAGATCCGCACGGCAGGGTGTTGGACCATGGAAGCCGACCGTTCGCCGCGCCGGGCCGAGGGCCCCCGCCGCCCGCAGAGGAGCAGCCGATGAGCGCCCTCGCGCTGTCCGTTCTGCTGTCGTTCGTGTCCGCCGTCGCCTACGCGGGCGGTGCGATCGTGCAGGAGCGGGTCGCGGTGTCCGGCCCCGGCGAGCAGTACGCGCCGCTGCGCCGGCCGGCCTGGTGGGCGGCGGTCGCGCTGAACGGCCTCGGCGGTCTGCTGCACGTGGTCGCGCTGGCCTACGGTCCGCTCAGCCTGGTGCAGCCGCTGGGCGCCCTGACCATCGTCTTCGCGCTGCCCATGGCGGCGATCTTCGTCGGCCGCCGGGCGGGCGCCGCCGCGTGGCGGGGCGCGATCATGGCGACCGTGGGGCTGGCGGGTCTGCTGTCCCTGGTCGGCGCCTCCCACGCGCAGTCGCTGAGCGCGGCGCACCGGGTGACCCTCGGCGTGGTCACCGCCGGCGCGCTCGCGGCGCTCACGGTCGCGGGCCGGGCGGCGCACCGGCACCCGGCGGTGCGCAGCGTGATCCTCGCCGTCGGCGCCGGTCTCGCCTTCGGCATGTCCTCGGTGTTCACCAAGACGGTCGCGGTCGACTGGACGGACGGGGTCGCGGCGGCGGAACTGCCGTCCCTGGCCGCGATCGCCGTTCTGGCCACGGCGGGCATGATGCTGTCGCAGGCGTCGTACCGCGGCGGCGGCCTGGCGGCGCCGCTGGCCACGCTGACCGTGGTGAACCCGGTGGCGGCGGCCGCGGTCGGCGTCACGATGTTCGGGGAGACCTTCCGGCACGGCACCACGGGCACCGTACTGGCCCTCGCCTGCGGCGTGGTCGCCGTGGGCGGTCTGATCCTGCTGACGACCGAGCGCATCGGAGGCACGACCGAGCCGGCCCCGTCGGGTCCGGGGTCCGCGGCCTCCGGGGAGCCTACGGCCGGCGAGCCGCCCCGCGAGGAGCACGGACGGGGGGAACACGGGCGGGGGGACACGGCGCGCGCGGAGGACCCGGGCTCCGGGGACGTACCGCCGCGGGAGGCCTTCGTGCCCAGGATCCCCGCACAGCGGGACGCAGCCGCGGACGGCCTCGCGGCGGCCGAGGACGTCCGGACGTCCGCACGGCCCGCTCCCGGGGACACGGCGACGGCCGGGGCGGGCACGGAGCAGGACGATCCGCCGACGTCGGCCGTGGAGGCCCGCCCGGCCGGGGCGTTCCGCGCCGTCCCGTTCCGCGCGGTCGCCTACGTCCCGATGCCGGTGCTGGACCGGCACCGCGCCCGCGTCAGATCCTGACGCCGCCGGCCCGGAGATAGGCGACCGGGTCGATGTCCGAACCGAAACCGGGCCCCGTCCGCACCTCGAAGTGCAGGTGCGGGCCCGTCACGTTTCCCGTGGCGCCGGAGCGGCCGATGCGCTGCCCGGCGCCGACCGCCTGCCCGGCGCGCACCGAGATCGCCGACAGGTGCCCGTACTGCGTGTAGCGGCCGTCGGAGTGCCGGATCACCACCTGGTAGCCGTAGGCGCCGCCCCACCCGGCGCTCACCACGTGTCCGGCCGCTGCCGCGTGCACCGACGTGCCGGTGGGCACCTCGAAGTCGACGCCGGTGTGGTAGCCCTTCGACCAGTGGGAGCCGCTCGCCCGGTAGCCCGTGCCGATCGCGGCGTGTACGGGGGCGACGAGGGTGTGCGAGGCGGAGTGCGACGGCGCGGCGTGACTCTTCTCGGTGCGGGTCGCGGAGCCGGCCTTGGCCTTCGCTTTCGACTCGGTCTTCCCCGCCCCGGTCTTGGTCTTCGCCTCGGTCCTCGTCTTCGCCTTCGGCTCGGCGGCCGGGTGGGTGGCGGTGGAGCCGCTCCGGTGCGGCGCGGTGTGCGTCGTGCGCAGCGAGAGGCGCTGGCCGGGCAGGATCAGGTCGGGGTCGTCGCCGACGGTGGCGCGGTTGGCCGCGTACAACTGGTGCCATCCGCCCGGGACATGCCGATCGTCGGCGATGCCGGAGAGGGTGTCGCCCCGGACCACGGTGTACATCTCGGCGGTGCCGGCCCGGGACTGCGGCGTGGTCTGCGGGCGTACGTCGTGCGCCGAACTCCTCGCCTGCGAGGTGTTCTTGGCGCTCTGAGTGTGCACCGGCCGGGCCGCCGCTCCGTCCGGGTGGACGCCGGGGTCACCGCCGCCCCGGGTCAGTCCGGCGCGCGCCGAGCACACCGGCCAGGCGCCGGGCCCCTGCCCGTCGAGCACCTTCTCGGCGACCGCGATCTGCTGGTCCCGGGTGGCCAGGTCGGCGCGGGGCGCGTACCGCGTGCCGCCGTACGCGGCCCAGGTGGACCGGGTGAACTGCAGCCCGCCGTAGAAGCCGTTGCCGGTGTTGATGCTCCAGTCGCCGCTCGACTCGCAGGCCGCCACCTTGTTCCAGGTGGACGCGTCGGCCGCGTGCGCGACCCCCGCGCCGATGAGCGGGATGGCCATTCCGGCGCCGCTCGCCGTGACGGTGAGTGAGGCGCGGTTGATCCTGTTCGGCTGGTACCGGCGGTGCCGGCCGCGTGCGGCCATGTGAAGCCCCCTCGCCATGCGTCAGGAGGGGCAAAAGTAGACGTCGTCAACGAGCCATGACAAGACGGCTATCGGCCGCTTCGTCCGGTCAAGTGGCCGGTAAGGCACTTCCGTTGGCCGGATCGGCGGCGCCGGGGCTGAGGCGACGCGCACCCGCGGTACGTAAGGAGGGGTGCCGTGGGGACGCGCCGTGAGGCGGCGGGCACCCGCCGTGCGAGGGGTCGCGGACGTCTCCGGGCGTCCCGCGGCGGGCGGGCCGTGCGGCGGGCCGGTACGGATGTGCGGTCGCCGTACCGGCGCGCCAGGATGGTCCAAGACGTCCCAGCTGATGATCCACCGGATTCCTGAGGAGCAGGCGGTATGAGCACTACAGCCCAGATCGGCGTCACGGGGCTCGCGGTCATGGGCCGCAACCTCGCCCGCAACTTCGCGCGCAACGGCTACACGGTCGCGCTGCACAACCGGACGGCGTCCCGGACGCACGACCTGGTGAAGGAGTTCGGGCACGAGGGCGAGTTCGTTCCCACCGAGACCGCGAAGGACTTCGTGGCGGCGCTGGAGCGGCCACGACGGCTCGTGATCATGGTGAAGGCGGGCGAGCCGACCGACGCGGTGATCAAGGAGTTCGCCCCGCTGCTGGAACCCGGCGACATGATCATCGACGGCGGCAACGCGCACTTCGCCGACACTCGGCGGCGCGAGCGGGAACTGCGCGAGCAGGGCATCCACTTCGTCGGCACCGGTATCTCCGGCGGCGAGGAGGGCGCGCTGAACGGGCCGAGCATCATGCCGGGCGGCTCGAAGGAGTCGTACGACTCGCTGGGCCCGATGCTGGAGAAGATCTCCGCGAAGGCGAAGGACGGGGCGCCCTGCGTGACGCACGTGGGCCCGGACGGCGCCGGCCACTTCGTGAAGATGGTGCACAACGGCATCGAGTACGCCGACATGCAGCTGATCGGCGAGGCGTACCAGCTGCTGCGGGACGTCGCCGGCCACTCCCCGGCGCAGATCGCCGAGATCTTCCGCACCTGGAACACCGGCCGGCTGGACTCGTACCTGATCGAGATCACGGCGGAGGTGCTGTCGCACGTGGACGCGGCGACCGGCGAGCCGTTCGTGGACGTGGTCGTCGACCAGGCCGAGCAGAAGGGCACGGGCCGCTGGACGGTGCAGATCGCGCTCGATCTGGGGGTGCCGGTCTCCGGCATCGCGGAGGCGGTCTTCGCGCGCTCGCTGTCGGGCCACGCGGCGCTGCGGGAGGCCTCGCGGGGCCTTGCGGGCCCGAAGGCCTCGCCGCTGTCACAGGCGGAGGCGGCGGCCTTCGCCGACCGGGTGGAGCAGGCGCTGTACGCCTCGAAGATCGTGTCGTACACGCAGGGCTTCCACGAGATCGCGGCGGGCGGCGAGGAGTACGACTGGGACATCGACCTCGGCGCGATCGCCTCGATCTGGCGGGGCGGCTGCATCATCCGCGCGGCCTTCCTGGACCGGATCCGCGCGGCGTACGACGCCCGGCCGGACCTGCCGAGCCTGCTGTCCGACGAGACGTTCGCCCAGGAGATCGCGGCGGCCCAGGACGACTGGCGCGAGGTCCTGATCGCGGCGACCCGGCAGGGTGTGCCGACGCCCGGCTTCGCCGCGGCCCTCGCCTACTACGACGCCCTGCGCGCCGAACGCCTCCCGGCCGCCCTCACCCAGGGCCAGCGCGACTTCTTCGGCGCGCACACGTATCGGCGTGTGGACCGCGAGGGCGCGTTCCACACGCTGTGGGGCGGGGACCGGTCGGAGGTGGACGCGTAGGGGGCGGCTGCCGGGCATGTGGGGGCCCGCCGCGAGTGGGCGGGGCCGGTCCGCGGTGGGACGGGCACCGGCCCGCCGCGAGTGGGCGGGGCCGGTCCGCGGTGGGACGGGCACCGGCCCGCCGCGAGTGGGCGGGGCCGGTCCGCGGTGGGACGGGCACCGGCCC
>NZ_JBISAL010000009.1:0-122491 GCF_044391765.1 Streptomyces sp. NPDC018610 | reverse complement strand
CCGCCGCGGGTGGGCGGGGGCAGGCGGCCGGCCCCCGCCCGCCCTCGCCCGCCCCAGCGGTGAGGTCCGGCCGGGCGGCTCAGCTCAGGGGCGGCCCCGGCTCCGGGCTCGGGGTCGGTTCAGGGCCCGGCGGGATCGGGGACGGGGGCGGCTCGGGCGTCGGGTTCGGAGGCGGCGTGGGGACCGGGCCCGGCGGGGGTACGGGAGCCGGGGGCGGGGTGGGCGCCGGGGGCGGCGTCGGCTCGGGCGGCGGTGGCGGCACCGGCTGCGGCGGTCCCGGGACCGGGGGCGGCTCGGGGGCCGGGTGCGGCGCCGGCGTGGGAACCGGGTCCGGGTACGGCTGCGGCGGATCGGGCGTGGGCACCGGATCCGGACGCGGCTCCGGCGGCTGCGGGTCGGGGCCCGGCGCCGGACCCGGTCCGGGGCCCGGGGTGGGCCCGGGCGGTACGGGGTCGGGGTACGGGTTCGTCATGCTGTCCGTCTTGTCCGTCATGCTGTCCTCCGGCCAGTCGGTCCACCTCGGCTCTGGACTACTCCCCCGCCTACCCGGCACCCGAGCGGCCAGTCACCCGGGGGCACGACGGAGAGGGCCCCGTCCGGCCCCTCCGCGCGGGGCACGGGCCGCCGCGAAGGGGGCACGGAGGAACCACCGACGGTCCCGGTTCAGCCCGCGGGACCGGACATCGGGGTCACGGCGCTCCACGATGATCCGAAAGGACCGGTCACCGCTCCGCCCCCGGTGGCCCGGAGGCGGCCGGCGGCGCTCAGGCCGAGGCCGGTACGGCCTGGGGGCTGCGCTCCTGGTCGGTGCCCGGCACCGGCGCGGACGGGTCGGCGCCCAGCGCCACGATCCTGTTCTCCGCGTCGACGTGCACGACCCGCGGCTTCAGCGCCCGCGCCTCGGCGTCGGTCACCTGGGCGTAGCTGATGATGATCACCAGGTCGCCGGGGTGCACGAGGTGCGCGGCCGCGCCGTTGATGCCGATGACACCCGACCCGCGCTCCCCCTCGATGGCGTACGTCTCCAGCCGGGCCCCGTTGGTGATGTCCACGATGTGGACGAGCTCACCGGGCAGCAGGTCGGCGGCGTCGAGAAGATCCGCGTCGATGGTCACCGATCCCACGTAGTGCAGGTCGGCCTGGGTGACGGTGGCGCGGTGGATCTTGGACTTGAACATGGTGCGCAGCATGTCGGTCTCCTGTAAGACGGCTCCCTGCCTGCTTTGTGCAGGTCAAGGGCGGTCTTCACTGTACCGCCGGCACGCACTGGACTCGATCGTTGTGAGGAACATCGCTTCACCTCGCCGACGAGGCCCCGCACGTGCGGCTTCGGCGCGGACCGGGTGGGCCGCGACGAGGCCGGCCACGCACCTGCACGGACGTCCCTCGCGGAATGCGCAGGGCTGATTCCGACGAGACACCGACCTCGCCGACGGGACGTCAGGCGCTCGCGTCGCATCGCAGATCACTTCCCTGGCGCGACTGACGACGAATGAGGATCTCCACGAAGGCGTTCGGCCGGCGCCGGGAGCCGAACAGGCGCTGGCGGCACCCTTGTTCCGGAAGTTATGCGGTTCAGGTGCGCTCTCGCAGACAATTTTCCGGTGCTCCATTGACCGGGCCCAAGGCGCCCGGATAGAAAGATCGCGATCAGGATCGTGATCGCGAGTCCGGTCCACACAGCTCTGCCCGGGGGACTTCGCTTGTGCCGCACACGGAAGCACCTCGTCCTGCCCGCGTCCTCGTGGTGGAACGCGCCTCCTTCGGAGCCGCCACCCTGATCGGCATCGCGGCCGAGACGGGACCGCGGATCGTCGCCGCGGCACCGGACCTGCCCGGCTCTCCCGTGGCGATCGTCCCATGGTCCTGGACGAGAGCGTCATGCGAGTCGCCGTGGCCGATGCCGGGCTGCGCACTCCGCGCTTCACCCGGGCGACCACCGGCGCCGAACCGCGCGCCGCGGCCGAAAGGGTCGGCTTCCCCCGCGTGCTGAAGCCGGTCGCCTGCTCCGGCAGCGTCCACGTCAGCCGCGCCCACGACGGCGGCGCCGCCGTTGGTGCGCGGCCCGGAGAAGGCCCGCGCCCGGACGGAGACGGCGCCGGGCGGCGCCCCGTCCGGACCCCATGTGTCACACCCGTACGACCGAGACGAGTAGGCGAGCACCATGACCATCCAGCGACGACACGACCCGGACGAGCGCGGCTTCGCCAGCGACAACTACGCGGGCGCGCACCCCGAGATCCTCGCGGCGATCGCCCTGGCCAACGGCGGCCACCAGGTCAGCTACGGCGCCGACGTCTACACCGAGCGCCTCCAGGAAGTGGTGCGCGGCCACTTCGGCCCCACCGCGCACACGTACCCGGTCTTCAACGGCACCGGCGCGAACGTGGTCGCGTTGCAGACCATGCTCGACCGCTGGGACGCCGTGGTCTGCGCCGAGTCGGCCCATGTCAACGTCGACGAGGGCGGGGCGCCCGAGAAGGTCGCCGGGATCAAACTCCTGACGGTGCCCACCTGGGACGGCAAGCTCACCCCTGAGCTCATCGACCGTCAGGCATGGGGCTTCGAGGACGAGCACCGGGCCCGGCCCAAGGTCGTCTCGATCGCCCAGTCCACCGAGCTCGGCACCTGCTACACGCCGGACGAGATCGGTGCGATCTGCGACCATGCGCACGGCCTCGGCATGCTCGTCTACCTGGACGGCGCCCGGCTCGCCAACGCCGCCGCCACCCTCGGCGCGTCCCTGCGTGAGATGACCACCGACGTCGGCGTGGACGTCCTCTCCCTCGGCGGCACGAAGAACGGGCTGCTCTTCGGCGAGGCGGTGATCGTGCTCAACGAGGACGCGGTGCGCGGCATGGCCCGTCTGCGCAAGACGAGCATGCAGCTGGGCTCCAAGATGCGTTTCCTGTCGGTGCAGTTCGAGGCGCTGCTGGGCGGCGACCTCTGGCTGCGCTCGGCGGCCCGCTCCAACGCGATGACCCGGCGGCTGTACGAGGCGGTGCGCCACCTGCCGGGTCTGGAGATCCCCCGCCCGGTGCAGGCCAACCAGATCTTCGCCGTCCTGCCGCCGGCCGTCACCGAGCGCCTCCAGAAGCGCTTCCGCTTCTACACCTGGGACGAACAGGCCGGCGAGGTCCGCTGGATGACCTCCTTCGACACCACCGAGGGCGACGTGGACGCGTTCGCGGCGGCGATCGCGGAAGAGCTGGCGGCGGAGCGAGGCCAAGGGCCGGCGGGCGCTCTGACCACGGCCGAGCGCGAGGAACTGGTGCGACTGCGCCGTAAGGTCCGCGAGATGGAAGAGACGATCGGAGAAGTGCTGGGGAAGGAGCCTGCCTCCTCCGCGGACCGCGGGACGAAGTAGCCGGCGACGGGCACGGTCCCGGTCCGCCCGTCCCGGTCGGGGCCTTGCGGAAGAACCCGCACCGACAGAGCGGCCGGCCGCGAGCCGACCGGAGTCCGTGACCGTCCCGCGGTCACGGACTCCGCTGTTCCCGGCGCTCGCCTCACGCGTTGAGGTGGACTCCGATGCGTACGAACGCCTGCACGAGCGGGACCGGCGGCACCGCGGGCGACATGACCTGCGAGCCGAAGTGGACGACGACGAGGTCCAGGCCCGGCGAGACGAAGAGCCGCTGACCGTGGATGCCGCTGGCCATGTAGGAGCCGTAGGGGTCGTTCAGGACCCACCACAGGTCGTGGTAGGAGAGCGTGGCCGGTGAGTCGGGGGGTGCGGCCGGGAAGCGGACCCGGCGGGGGTAGCCGTCGGGTACGCCGCTGGTGATCGTGCCGGCCACTTCCGCCGGGACCACCTGCCGGTCCCCCACCGCCCCGCCGCGGAGCAGCATCTCACCGAGCCGGGCGACATCGCGTGCCGTCGCGCTGAAGCCTCCGCAGGCGGCTTCGACGCCGTCGCCGTCCAGGATGTAGTACGCGTCCTCCTCCGCGCCGATCTTGGCCCACAGGAGGTCGCCGAGCAGGGCGGACGTGGTCAGGCCCGTGACCCGGCGGAGCACCTCGGCCAGCGTTTCCACGTTGCCGTTCTCGTAGCGGAACTCTTCTCCCGGGGCTCCGGTGGCGCGGGCGGTCAGGAGGTGCTCGCGGATGGTCGTGGGACCGTTGTAGCCGAACGGCCGCAGCTGAGGGGCGATCACCGCGTGGTACCGCTGGGCCTCGATCGCCTTGTCGAAGGGACGGCCCGCGTAGCTCACCCGGGTGCCCATGTGCAGCAGATCCTGGACCCGGGCGTCCCCGAAGGCCGTTCCGGAGAGTTCGGGTACGTAGGCGGAGGCCGGCGCCGTACGGTCCAGCAGTCCCTGGTGTGCCAGCGTCGCCGCGGCCAGGCCGAGGTAGGACTTGGCCGCCGAGGCGTTGAAGTGCGGTGTGTGCGCGTCGGCGCCGTGCGGGTAGCGCTCGTGGACGATCCGGCCGTGGTGCATCACGATGAACGCGTCCGTCCGGGCCGCGGTGAACAGGTCGGCGAGTTTGAGTGCGCCGGCGTCCGTGGTGACGAGGTCGAGGGCGTCGAGGTCGGCCTCACCGCGTGGCAGGGGACGTGCGGGCGCGTCGCCCCGCCAGACCCGTCGGCTGGGTGAGAGTTCGCGGCCCCGGGACGTGAAGCGGCGGATCCAGGCCGGATCCGTGTAGCCGCGGGTCCATTTCAGATCACTGAGCGGGGCTGTCTCGGGCATGGGTCACTCCTGTTTCGGGATCAGGTTCCGCGAGCGCGGTGCCGTCGAGGCGTTGACCTCGCGGCCTTCGGCACTTAGGTTGCCAAATCAATCGATCGCTAACAGACAGTCTGTACGGCAACATGCATCCACTTCAATACTCCAGAGCCGCAGGAGTCCCCGATGATCAAGCCGCAGTCCCGACCCGCCCCCCGCCCGGATGCCGCCGGGCCGCCACCGGATCCGCGGACCGGCCGTCGTCGGGCCTGGGTGGTCACCGCGCTGATCGTGACGTTCATGCTGGTCAACTACGCGGACAAGTCCGTCCTGGGCCTCGCGGCCGTACCGATCATGGACGAGCTGCAGATCAGCAACAGCACCTACGGCCTGATATCGAGTTCGTTCGCCCTTCTGTTCAGCGTCTCCGGAATGGTCGTCGGGTTCGCCTCCTCGCGGCTCTCCTGCCGGGTGCTGCTGTTCGTCATGGCCGGCGTCTGGGCGGTGGCGCAGCTGCCCGTGCTCTTCGTCGCCTCCGTGCCGGCGCTCATGGCCGGGCGGGTGCTGCTGGGCGCGGCCGAGGGGCCGGCGGCGTCGATGTCCATGCACGCCTTGTACAAGTGGTTCCCGGAGGACCGGCGGGGCCTGCCGTCGGCGTTGCAGATCAGTGGCGCCGCGCTGGGCACGCTGATCGCCGCGCCGGTGGTGACCTGGCTGATCAGCGTCTTCGGCTGGCGCTCGGCCTTTGCCGCGCTGGCCGTGACCAGCGTGGTGTGGAGCCTGCTGTGGTGGCGGGCGGGGCACGACGGGCCGTACGGCCATGAGCCCGCGCACGGCGCCACGTCCGGCTCCGGACCGGCGACCCGGCTGCCGTACCGCGCCCTGCTGGTGAACGGCACGGTGCTGGGGAGCATCGCGGGGGCCTTCGGCGCCTCCTGGGCCCTGGCTCTGAGCCAGGCCTGGCTGCCCCCCTACCTGCGCACACAGCTGGGCATGTCACCCGGCGGGGCGGCGACGCTCATCAGCGGTGTCTCGGCGTTCAGCTTCGTGCTGCTGCTGGCGGTGTCCCCGCTGGTGGACGCGCTGAAGCGGCGCGGGGTGTCGAGCCGCTGGTCGAGCGGTGCGCCGCAGGGGATCGCGGTCGGCGTCGCCGGGCTGGCCATGGCGGCCCTGCCCTTCACCGACGCCCGGGCGCTGCTCCTGGTGCTTCTCGCGGTGGCGTTCGGCGCGCACGCCATCGCCTTCCCGCTGCACTACATGACGACGGCCGCCGTGGTGCCGCCCGCGCAGCGAGGAGCGGTGTTCGGCGTCGTCGCCGCGACCGGCACCCTGCCCGGGCTGATCGCGCCGTACCTGACCGGACACCTGCTGGACTCGGCGCCCTCGCAGGGCGCCGGATACACCCGTGCGTTCCTGCTGTCCGCCGCCGTGATGCTGGTCTGCGGACTGGTCGCCCTGACCGCGATCCGGCCCGAGCGGGACGTACGGCAGCCGGGTCCGACGGCCTGAACCAGGTGGCCGAGTGCGCGGCTCAGGCCGGCGGCTCGAAGCCGCTGGCCCAGTAGCGGCCGCGCAGGGCCAGGTCGAGGAGCATGCGGACGACCTCCTCGGCCGGCAGGGCCGGGGTGTCCTGCTCGACCCACCAGCGCAGCACCGCGATCTGCTCCCCGACCCACACGCGGGCCAGCAGGTCGGGGTCGATGCGCGGCTGGACGGCGTTGCGTTCGGCGCGGGCGCGGAACTCCTCGGCCGTGGCCCTGGCGCAGGCATCCACGAACATCTGCAGTGGCTTGCCGTCGCCCTCCCCGCGCAGCACGATCCGGTACAGATCGCGCTCCTCGCGCGCGTGGCGCAGCATCTCCAGGACCGGCTTGCCGGTGAAGCCGATCGCGCTGTCGGCGACCGCGGGCGTCAGGCGCTCGGACAGCTCGGCGAGCAGGTCCGCGGTCACGCGCGCGAACAGGTCCTCCTTGTCGCGGAAGTGTGCGTAGAAGGTCGCGCGTGCCACATCCGCGCGCTCGGTGATGTCCTCCACCGTCAGCGCCGTGAAGCCCCGCTTCAGGACCAGCTCCACCAGGGCCGCCCCCAGGACCCGCCGTGAGCGTCTGGTCCGCCTGTCCTCCGCCATGCACCCCTCCTCGGTCGTCGCGCGCGGTCGTCGCGCCGTGTGCGCGCCCAGTCTAGGAGACTCTTGACACCCCAGAGGTTATTGAACAAGCTGTCCAGAACTGTTCGGGATGTAAATCTGCGGACGGGTCTTCTGACGCATCTACCGAGTAGGCCCTCATGAACCTCGGCATCTATCTGGCGCGCAGCGCTCGCCACTGGCCCCAGGCTCCCGCCCTCGTCTGCGGGGACCGCTCCTGGACCTTCACCGACCTGGACCGGGCGGCCAACCGCCTGGCCTCCGCCCTGACCGCGCGGGGCTTCGGCCCCGGTGACGCCGTGGCCTCACTCGCCTGGAACCGCGGCGAGCTGGTGGAGGTCGAATTCGCCCTGTACAAGGCGGGATTGACACGTGCTCCCATCAACGCACGGCTCGGCCGCGGCGAGATCGAGCACATCCTGCGCTACGCCCCCGTACGCGTCCTCGTCCACGACGCCGCCCACCGCGAGGACGCCCTCGCCGCGATCGCCGCGGCCGGCACGGACTGTCTGCCCGTCCTCCTCGACGCACCGGACGTCTCACAGCCGGGTGAGGTCTCGTACAGCGCCCTGCTGGCCGAGGGCGACGAGGCGCCCGTCCATGTCGAGGTCGGCGAGGACGCCCCCTGCGTCCTGAACTTCACCTCCGGCTCCACCGGCGCGCTCAAGGCCGCCGTGCAGACGGTCGGCAACCGCCTCGCCAACATGCGCAAACAGCTCATGGCCGACGAGTCCCGCCCCCGCCCCGGCACCCGCTACCTCGCCTGCGGCCCCATCACCCACGCCACCGGCATGGGCCTGCTGGCCGGGGTGTTCGGCGGCTCCACAACTCACGTGCTGCCCGCCTGGAGCCCGCAGAGCTTCCTGGAGACGGTCGAGAAGGAACGCATCACCGCCACCTTCCTGGTGCCGGCCATGCTGAACACGGTCCTCGCCCACCCCGGCGCCGCGGGCTACGACCTGTCCTCGCTGACCAGCGTGCGCGTCGGCGGCGCGCCCATCTCGCCCCAGCGCCTGCGCGACGCGGTGGAGTTCTTCGGCCCGGTCGTCGCCCAGGGCTACGGGCTCGGCGAGACCACCAGTGTGGTCGCGGGCCTGAGCAGCGAGGAGATCGCCCGGGCGGTGAAGGAGGACCCGGAGCTGCTCCAGTCCTGCGGCCGCGCGTCGTACGACACCGAGATACGGGTCGTCGACGAGGGGGGCCGGGAACTCGGGCCGCGCGAGGTCGGCGAGGTCATCGTGCGCGGCCCGGACTGCGTACGGGAGTACTGGCAGGAGCCCGAGCTGTCCGCGGAGACCTTCCGCGACGGCTGGGTGCACACCGGCGACCTGGCCTGGACGCGGGAGGACGGCTACCTCTTCCTGGTCGACCGCAAGAAGGACATGATCATCTCGGGCGGCTTCAACATCTACTGCACCGAGGTCGAGGCCGCCCTCTACGAACACCCGGGTGTCCGGGAAGCCTGTGTGGTCGGCGTGCCCGACGAGCAGTGGGGCGAGGCCGTCAAGGCGGTCGTCGTCACCCGCCCCGGCACGACCGTCACGGCCGAGGAGCTGATCGCCTTCTGCGCCGGCCGCCTCGACCGCTTCAAGAAGCCCCGTTCGGTGGACTTCGTGCCCGAGCTGCCCCACAACCGCAACGGCAAGCTGGACCGCAAGGCCGTACGCGAACCCTTCTGGGCGGGCGCCGCCCGTCGCGTCAACTGAGCCACTCGGAGCCTTTCGTGACCTTCTCCCTCCGCCCCGCCTACGACGACCCGCGCACGGCCGAGCTGGTCGACCGGTTGCGCGACTACCTCGACGGCGAACTCGCCGATCACGAACGGGAACGCGGCCTCACCCACGCCACCCGTCTCACCCGCGCCGATCTCGAACCGGTCTGGCGCCGCAGCCGCGAACTCGGCTTCTACGGCATCCACCTCCCCGGGGAGTACGGCGGCCAGAACCTCACCCACACCCAACTCGCTGCGCTGAAGGAGGAGATCGGTGCCAGCGGGCGCGTCCTCGCACACAGCGTGCTCGGCGACATGGGCGGGCCGCTGCGCGCGGGCGACATCCTCAAGCACGCCACCGAACACCAACTGGACAAGTACCTGCTGCCGCTCGTCCGGGGCGAGCGGGCGTGCTGCTTCTCCCTCACCGAGACCGACGCCGGCTCCGACGTCCGCTCCATGCGGACCGTGGCCGTACGCGACGGCGACGGTTATCGGCTGACCGGGCACAAGGTGTTCTCGTCCGCCGGGCCCTTCGCCGACTTCGCGATCGTGGTCGCCCGCATGGCCGGGACCGGCGAACAGGAGGGCGACAAAGCGCGGTTCTCCGCGTTCCTCGTGGACCTGGACAGCCCCGGCTGCCGGGTCGAGGACGGGGCGACCCCCATGTCCGGCGAGCACATCGAGAGCGACATCGTCCTCGACGACTGCCTCGTCCCCGCCGCCAACCTCCTCGGCGAGGAGGGCAAGGGCATGCGGATCGCGCTCGGGCGGGTCACCACGAACCGGCTGCTCCACTGCCCCACCGTCCTCGGCGCCACCCGCCGCGCCCTGGCCCTCACTCTGGAGCGCACCCGGACCCGCAAGGTGGCCGGCGGGCAGCCCCTCCTCATGCTCCAGGCCATCCAGCACAAGGTCGCCGACATGGCCACCGAGTTCTACGCCGCGCGTTCCATGACCTACACCGCGCTGGCGGCCCTGGACGCGGGCCGCGAGGCGCACGCCGAAGCCTTCATGTGCAAGCTGTTCGTCGCCGAGTCCGCCTTCCGCATCCTGGACGAGGCCGTGCAGATCCACGGCAAGGAAGGACTCACCCAGGGCAACGAGATCGAATACCTCTTCCGCAAGATCCGCATGTTCCGCGTCCTCACCGGCACCTCCGAGATCCAGCGCAACGGCATCGCGAAACTCCTGGCCTTCCACCACTGACCCGATGCCCTGGAAGGCGCCCGCACCCTGGGCCCGTTCGACGCCGTCGAGCCGTCGTCTGGCCGTGCGCTCCTCGCCGCGCACCAGGACATCGCCGTCCGACTCCCGGCCCGTCTTCAGCAGGCCGTCGAAGGTTTCGCCGTTTCTGGGCGGCGGGGCCTACCGGGTCCCGGAGCAGGACGTTGCCACAGGCGAGTTCGACAAGAACGGCGAAGGGGTGCAAATTCCTGGTGTGCGCAGCCGCCTGTCCGTCAAGGAGCGGGACTGCGGCCGACTGAGGGGATGGCGAGGTACCTGTCGTACGAGCGATGAGCGCACGATGATTTCTGCCGCCGCTCCCGCTCATGGCTTCGGCCACGACTAACCTGTCTCTGGGGTGGCCCCGCCTGGTGGCCGCCCCAGGGCATGCCCCACCGCTCGACCAAGGAACAAGGCACGTGGTACGTCGGAGCCAGAGCAGCAATCCCCGTTCGGTCGTCGTCCTGACCTCGGGTACGGACTGGGGCACCCGTGCCGCCGGGCAGCGGCGGAGCAGTGGGGCCGAATCCGAGATACCCCAGCGGCAGTCCGCGAAGATCAAGGCCTTGCAGCAAGCCATCAGGCTGGCGAATCTGGCCGTCGACAAGAAGAACTGGAGCACAGCGCGCTACGCGCTCAGCCGGGCCCGCGCTCTCACCGACGCCCTTCCCGCCAACGTAGCCGTCCGAGAGCGCGAAAGACTCTCAGCGGTCCGCAAGAGGTACTCCGCACGCAACACGCCGGCCGCGAAGAACGCCCAGCAGGCGAAGGCGGCACCGGCCAAGCGGACGGGCGGCAGGAAGCCTGCCCCGAAGAAGTCCACGACGAAGAACGCCGTACAGAAGCCGAGGCCCGCGCCCGTGCGCGACCTCGGTGACCGTCTCATCAACCGCGCGGCCCTCGGCTACAGTTCCGCGGACGAGACCGAGCGCACCCGAACGCGCTGAGGGCGTGCTGTCCGCCGCTCCGGCGGACAGCACGCCCTCAAGTCCCTCAGCGCTCCGACGCGAACCGCACGAACTGTCCCCGGCCTTCACGGCCGACGGCGAAGGCCGGGCGGGACACGTCCTTGGAATCCCGCACGTCGACGGCCTGTCCCGCGATTGCCACTTCCACGCAACTGTCGCCCTGGCTGCCGCTGTAGCTGGACTTGAACCAGGCGAGTTCCGTCATCCTCATGTCTCTCCTCGCAGTCGCTCCAACAGGGCCCGGGAATCTTTGGGGTGCGGCTCCTCACGCCGCCCGCCGTCACCCCCCAGCCTGATGGAGGATCAGGCGTACGTCGGGCTCCCGCCCCGGCCCTGCCCGGCTTGGGGCGGTTTGCGGATGGGTGCGCGGTGGCGCGATACCGCCGCTCGGGCGCCGGTGCGGCGGCGGCCTCGCATTTGGCAAGCCGATTACGGAACTCACCTGAGCTGCGCGGGCGTTGACAGGCCGGGCTGCGGCGAGGGAGGGCGGAGTGACGCAGGAGCACGGGCGGGATTCCTGGCGGTTGCTGCTGGTCGAGGACGACCGGGAGCTGATCGAGCTGCTCACCGAGGTACTGCGGGACGAGGGATACACGGTGGACGTCGCCACCGATGGGCACCGGGGCCTCCACCTCGGCCTCACTCACACCTACGACGTCCTCGTCATCGACCGGCGGCTGCCGGTGCTGGACGGTCTCGACCTGCTGCGTCGGCTGCGGTCCCGCCCGGTGCGCTCACCGGCGCTGATGCTGACCGGGATGGGCAGCGTGCGCGACCGGGTGGACGGGCTGGACGCCGGCGCCGACGACTATCTGGCGAAACCTTTCGACCTTGACGAACTCACGGCTCGATTGAGGGCGTTGCGCCGACGCTCGCTGGAGGCGGGCGAGGTGCTGCGGATCGGCTCCGGCCATCTGCACGTCGGGCGCAGGGAGGTCGTGCTCGCGGACGGCGAACGGATCGCCCTGGCCGCCCGGGAGTTCGCGCTGCTGTGGACGCTGGCCACCCGCCCCGACGCGGTGTACTCGCGGGCGGAGTTGCGCCGCGTCGTGTTCGAGGAGGCGCACGCGCCGTCCATCGTCGACACCTACGTGTACTACCTGCGCCGCAAACTCGGCCGCAGGGCGGTGCGCACGGTCCGCGGACTCGGCTACCGGCTGGGGGCGCTGTGAGGAAGGCGGGCCGGTCCGGGGACGGGGCGGTGCGCCGGGCCCGGCGGCGGATCGCCTGGACCACCGGCCTCATCGTCACCCTGCTGATCATCGTCGTCGGCGCGGTCGCGTACGCCGTGATGACGCACGCGCAGGACGACCAGGTGCGCCGTGAGGTGCGCTTCGGCGCCGCCCACGGCGACCTGTCGCGCCCTCCCGTGTGCATGTGGCTGTACGGGCCGGGCGCGACGCCGATGCCCAACGCGCCGGCCGGCTTCCCGCTGCGCGCCGACCTGGACCGGGTGCGTGCGACCGGCGCGCCGGTCGAACGCACGGTGCGGCGCCAGGACTCCTCCTATCTGGTGCGCACCCAGGTCCGCGACGACGGGGCCGTGGTGCAGGCCGTGCTGGACCTGCGCTTCCAGCTCGCCGACCGCGGCCATCTGTGGTGCGCGCTGGGCGTGGCCGAGGCGGTGGGACTGGCCGCCTCGGCCGGCACCGGCACACTGCTCGGGCGCCGGGCGGTGGCGCCGCTGGCGGAGGCGCTGGCCCGGCAGCGGCGGTTCGTCGCGGACGCCAGTCACGAGCTGCGGACACCGGTCACCCAGGTGCACACCCGGGCGCAGGTGCTGGCGCGCCGGGCCGCGGCCGACGGTCTGCCCGCGGCGCACCAGGAGGGCCTGGCGCTGCTGGCCGGCTCCCTCGGGCGGCTCGGCGAGGTGCTGGACGACCTGCTGTCGTCGGCGACCCTCACGGCCGGACAGGCGTGGCGGGCGATGCGGCGGCGGGTGGACCTGGTGGCGCTCGCCCGTGCGGCGGCCGCCGAGGAGGCGGAGCGGGTCCGCGAGCGCGGCCTGACCGTGCGCGTGGACGGGCCGCCGCATCCGCTGTACGTCGACGGCGTCGCGTCCGCCCTGCGCCGCGCCGTCGGGGAGCTGCTGGCCAACGCCGTCACCCACACCCCGCCCGGCGGCCGCATCGAGGTGGCGGTGTCCCGGTCGGGCACCACGGTGGAGCTGGCGGTCACCGACACCGGGGCCGGCTTCGACGCCGGTGAGGCCGAGCGGCTGTTCCGCAGATTCCACCGGGGCGGCGGCGGCCGGTACGGGCTGGGACTGGCCCTGCTGCGGGAGGTCGTCACGAGCCACGGCGGCACGGTCGCGGCGGCGGGCCGGCCGGGACGGGGGGCGCGGTTCACCCTCCGGCTGCCGCAGAGCGCGCCGTCCCCCCCCGGCGGCCGCCGACCGCGCGGTCAGGGCGTGGCGTGGATGGCGACCAGGCGTGCCGCCGTCCGGACGTCCGCGTCCAGTGGCCGGTCCGGATCGACCGGGTCGAGCGCGTCGCTGAGGACGTCGAGGAGGGCGGCGCACCGGGGCGCGGTGGGCCGCCTGGCGCCGACGTGGACGGCCTGGCGCAGGCCGAGCGCGAGGGAGCCGCACAGCAGGCCGAGCAGTTCGGCCATGTCGTAGGAGCGCAGGGCGGCCTGGGTGCCGAAGGGGACGACGTCCTGGTTGTGCAGGTTCGTCGGCAGGCTCTGCGTGCTCGCCGGTGTCGCGTTGCGGCGGATCTCCGCGACGAACGCGGTACTGGCGAGCTGCACGCCCTGGAGTCCGTGCTGCCGACCGGGCGCCGTGGCGAGCATCGGCGGCAGTCCCCCGTTGCGCGCCGGGTCGGTCAGCAGGTCGAGCTGGCGCTCGGCGAGGTTGCCGAGCTGGGCGGTGACCGAGGCGAGCAGGTCGGCGGCGAATGCCGCGGGCTGCCCGAAGAAGTTCCCGCCGTGCACCACCTTGCCCCCCGCCGTGCCGTCGTCGGCGGAGCCGGGGACGCCGGGGAACAGGAGCGGGTTGTCGCTGATGCCGCCGAGGTCGGCGGCGACCACGCCGTCGACGTAACCCAGCGCGTCCTCGACGGCGCCGAGCAGTTGCGGGGCGCAGCGGATGCTGTACGGCTCCTGCAGGGGCCGGGTGCCGGAAGGGACGACGCCGTCGAGGGCGGCCCGCATCCGCGCGCCGACGTGGACGGCCCCGGGATGGCCGTAGGCGCGCAGCAGGTCGGCGTCGAGGAAGCCGGGGTCGCAGCCGAGGAGGTCGGCCAGCAGGCAGGTGAGGGCCCGCAGGGAGCGGTGGGAGGCGCGGACGGCGTCGCGGGCCAGCGCCGTGGCGGCGGCGGTGACGGAGGTGCCGTTGACGAGGGCGAGCGCGTCGCGGCCGTTCAGGGCGAGCGGGCGCAGCCCGGCGGTGTCCAGCGCCTCCTGGGCCGGCATGCGGCGGCCGTCCAGGTAGGCGTGTCCCCGGCCGCGCAGTGCCTGGGTGGCGTAGGCGAGCGGGATGAGGTCGCCGCTCGCCCCGACGGAGCCGTAGCGGGGGACGGCGGGCGAGAAGGTCGTGGCGAACATCGCGGCGAGCCGCTCGACGACCTCGGTGGAGACCCCGGAGACGCCCTGGGCGAGGGACCAGGTGCGCAGCAGGAGGGCGGCGCGGCAGATCTCGGGCGGCAGGTCCGGCCCCTGGCCGGCCCCGAGGTGGGCCAGGGTGTTGTCGCACTGGTCCGCCTCGTCGGCGCGCCCGGCGTAGCCGACGAGGGCGCCGAAGCCCGTGGTGGCGCCGTAGATCGCGGGGCCCCCGCCCGCGCCGTGCCGCAGTCCGTGCAGGAAGCGGCGGCCGCGGTCGAGGCGCGCCCGGACCTCCTCGTCCACGAGGACGGTGAGCGGGGCGGCCGCGCGGCGCAGGTCGGCGGAGTCCGGGGGGCCGGTGAGGGAGAGTGTGTCCGTGGTGGTGAGCACGTGACGAAACGTAGGCGGTGAATCTCAAAGCGCTCTGAGATCCACTGGCTAGCTTCCGGAGCATGACCCATGACTACCTGATCATCGGGGCGGGCCCCGCCGGGCTGCAGCTCGCCGCCCTGCTGGAGCGGGACGGAGCGGACTACGTCGTCCTGGAGCGTGGCAGTGGGCCGGGCACGTTCTTCACGCGGTTCCCCCGCCACCGCTACCTGATCTCGAACAACAAGGTGCACACGGGGTACCAGGATCCGGAGCTGCGGCTGCGGATGGACTGGAACTCCCTGCTGAGCGACGATCCGGAGCTGGTGTTCACCCGCTACAGCCCCCGCTACTTCCCGCCGGCCGACGACCTGGTGCGCTACCTGAGGGACTTCGCCTCCCGCACCGGGGTGCGCGTGCGGTACGACACCCCCGTCGAGAAGGTCACCCGCGGGGACGGCTGCTTCACGGTCACCGACGCTTCCGGCACGGAGTGGCGGGCCCGGCACCTGGTGGTCGCCACCGGGATGCCGGTGCCGAACCTGCCGTCGATCCCGGGCGTCGAACTCGCCGAGCGGTACGACACGATCGACACCGATCCGGAGACCTTCACCGACCAGCGGGTCCTGATCATCGGCCGGGGCAACTCCGCCTTCGAGACCGCCGACAACCTGATGGAGAACGCGGCCGTCATCCACCTCGTCGGCTCGGGCTCGCTGAAGATGGCCTGGCGGACGCACTACGTGGGGCACCTGCGCGCGGTCTACAACAACTTCCTGGACAGCTACCAGCTCAAGTCGCAGAACGCCCTCCTGGACGGCCGGGTCCTCTCCATCGAGAAGGGACAGGACGGCTACCGGGTGCGGGTCGCCTTCGAGCGGGTCGACGAGGTGGTCAAGGAACTCCGCTACGACCGGGTGATCGTCGCCACCGGATTCCGCTTCGACCGCTCCGTCTTCGACGACACGTGCACGCCGGACACGATGGTCGACGGCCGCTTCCCGGCCCTGACGCCGCTCGGCGAGTCGGTCAACGTGCCCGGCCTCTACTTCGCGGGAACGCTGATGCAGGGCCGCGACTTCGGGAAGGCCACGACCGGCTTCATCCACGGCTTCCGCTACACCGTGCGCGCGCTGCACCGCGGGCTGCGGCAGCGCCACGACGGCGTGCCCTGGCCGACGACGGTGCTCGGGGAGGCCACCGAGCAGGCCGTCGACGCGGTGATCACCCGGGTCAACCGGTCCTCCGCGCTGTGGCAGCAGTTCGCCGTCCTCGGCGACCTGCTGTTCCTCGGCCCCGACGGCACGCTGCGCTACGCCGAGGAGGTGCCCGTCGCCCATGTGCCGGGTGCCGTGCGCGCCGGGGACTTCGGCGAGGTGGCCGCCTACGCGGTGATCACCCTGGAGTACGGGGAGGACCACGACCGGGTGGACCCCTTCGACGTCTCCGCGGGCCGCAAGTCCCAGCAGGACGTGTCGGGTCTGGACGGCCGCTATCTGCATCCGGTCGTCCGCTGGTACCGGGACGGCGAGTTCGTCGCCGACCACCACCTCACCGAGAACCTGGAGAACGAGTGGGACAGCGAGGAGTACCACCGCGCCCCGCTGGCGGCCTTCCTCGCCGCGCACCGGAACGGCCCCGCCCCGGTGGCGCCGTGACGCTGCGCGAACTGCACGAGCGGGCCCGTGAGACGCTGGACCCGGTCGTCTACGACTACGTAGCGGGCGGGGCGGGCGAGGAACGCGTCCTGGCCGCCAACGAGCGGGCCTTCGACCGGTACGCGCTGCTGCCGCGGGTGCTGCGCGGCAGCGCGCGGCGGGACACGTCCGTCGACCTGCCGGGCGCCCCGCGTACGGCGCCGGTGCTCGTGGCGCCCACCGCCTTCCACCGGCTGGTCCACCCGGACGGGGAGCTCGCCACGGCCCGGGCCGCCGCGGCCGAGGGCGCCGTCCTGGTGACGGGGACGGCGGCGACGACCGCGGTGCGCGAGGTCGTCGCCGCGGCCCGCGGGGCGGCGCCGGATGCCGCCGTGTGGTTCCAGCTCTACCCGCACCCCCGCGGCGAGGTGACCGCGGCCCTGGTCCGGCGGGCCGAGGACGCCGGCTGCACGGCCCTGGTCCTCACCGTCGACTCCCCGGTGTTCGGACGGCACTCCCGGGACCTGCGCAACGGGTTCACCGACCTGCCGCCCGGATACGCCGCGGAGAACATGCGCGACCTGCCCGGCGCCCCGCCGGGCGGCCTCATCGACATCCCTATGTCGCCGGAGGCCGGCTGGGCGCACCTCGCGGAGATGGTGCGCGGCACCGCGCTGCCCGTCCTGGTCAAGGGGGTGCTGCACCCGAAGGACGCGCGGCCGGCCGTCGAGCACGGCGCGGCCGGGATCATCGTGTCGAACCACGGCGGCCGCCAGAGCGACGCGGTCCCGGCGGCCGTGGACTGCCTGCCCGCGCTCGTCGAGGCGGTCGCGGGCCGGGTGCCGGTGCTGTTCGACGGTGGGGTGCGCCGGGGCAGCGACGTGGCGGTCGCGCTGGCCCTGGGCGCGCGCGCCGTCGGCCTCGGGCGGCCCGTGGTGTGGGGCCTGGCCGCCGAGGGGGAGGCGGGAGTGCGCCGAGTGCTGGCCACGCTGCGGGACGAGTACGACCACACGCTCGCCCTGTGCGGCGGGCGCCGGAACGCCGATCTGACGGCCGACATGGTGGTGCGGAAGGGCGGGGAGTGGTGAGCGCCGGGACGGAGACGTGGTGGCTGCCCCGGGCCGTGGTGGCGCTGCGCGTACGCATCTTCGAGAAGGTCAACGGCGACCGGGCGGTGACCCTGCCCGACGCCGTCCACGGACCCGAGGTGTTCGAGCGGGTGTACGCCCACCCGGCCGCGAACGGGCGGAGCGAGGGGGCGGGACTGTCCGACCTGTTCTGGTACTGGCTGGCGCCGGGCCCGGAGGTGCACCAGGAGCACCTGGAGCCCGGCCCGCGCTACGAGGACGTCGCCGCGACGACCCGGCGGATCCTCGCCGGCGCCTCGGCGGACCTGGAGGCGGCGGCCCGCCGCGCGGTCGCCGGCGTCCTGGACGCGCTGCCCGCGGACCGGATCAGCCTGGTGCGGCTGCGCGACCTGGTGATGCCCGCCTGGGCGGAGTTCTGCTACGAGCTGGTGTTCCGCGAGCCGTGCCCGCCGCGCGCCCGGCGGCTGATCACCGCGCACGCCGACGACGTGATCAGCGCCCTGAAGTGCACGGGACTGCGCCATCCGCGGCGCCGGGCTCGGCTGACGGCGTACCTGCGCGAGCGGCTGGCGGCCGGTGACGTGCCGCACCGGCTGCCGGCCGCGCTGTCCCCGCGGGAGCAGGTCTTCTACCTCCAGGGCACGTTCTTCAACACGGCCGTCGTGCAGCTCTCGGAGGCGACCGCGCACCTGCTTCTCGCCCTGGCCCGCCACCCGCGCGTACAGCGGCGGCTCGCGGACGACCCCGGTGACGACCGGTACCTGGCGCACGTGCTCGACGAGACGATGCGGCGGTACCCGCTGTTCGGCATCGCGCACCGCATCACCACGGACGAGATCCCGCTCGACGGGCGGACCGTGCTGCCGGCCGGGTCGGTGGTGTGCTTCAGCTACCCGGACTACCACGCCACCGGCTACGACCGGCCGGACGTCTTCGACCCGGACCGGTGGGCGTCGCTGTCCGCCCGGGACGTCCACCACATCCCGTTCGGGGTGGCGGCCAACCGTCCGTGCCCGGCGTGGCGGCTGTCGCCGCTGGTGCTGCGGGCCGCCGTGCGAGAGGTGCTGCGCCGCTTCCGACTGGACTCGACGGCCTCGCACACCCGGTCCATCCCGCACCGGGCGCCCTGTCTGCTGATCCCCCGCGGCCTCGCCCCCGGGCCCCGCCGGCTGCGCGCGCTGCGGCGCCTCGTCCGGGCCCGGGACGCGGTGGAGGACGTCACCCGGGGCGTGCGCCAGCTGGTGCTCGGCACGGTCATGGTGCTGCACGCCCGCCGACTGCGCCTGGCCGCACGGTACTTTGAGGAGCGGCCGACCGGCGGCTGCCCCGTCGCCCACGTACGAGGAGGAGAGGGATGACACCCGCGGAGCCGACCGCGCTGATCCCCCGGCCCCTGACGTTCTGGACCGGTGTCGCCCTGACCTGCGCCGGGGTGGGCCAGCACGTGTGGATGTTCGTGGACTCGGCGTCCATGGACTTCCACATGGCCATGACGGGCACCTCGTGGGCGATGTGGGCCGCGATGCTCGCCATCGTCGTGGGCGTGCTCGTCTCCGGGTTCTCCGTGGTGCAGCCCCCCGGTACGGGACCGGCGGCCGCCCCCACGCCGGCCGTGACCTCCGAGACGGACCGGCGCCGCCTCATCGGGGTGCTGAGCTTCGCGCTGATGGTGGACCAGATGAAGCCCGCCACGCTGGCCTTCATCCAGCCCGGCATGCGCACCGAGTTCCACCTCAGTGCCTCCGGGATCGCATGGCTGCCCACCGTGGCGCTCAGCGGCACGGTGGTGGGCTCGCTGCTCGGGGGCCGCGCCGCGGACCGCATCGGGCGCCGGGCCACGATCCTCATCGCCTCCCTGCTCTTCCTCGGCACCACGGTGTGCGGCGCCATGCCGACCTTCGGCGGCGTCCTCGTGATGTGCGCGCTGATGGGGATGGCGGCCGGAGGCATGCTGCCCGTCGTCTACGCGCTGATGACCGAGAGTCTGCCGCCCGGCCGGCGCGCCGCCGTCATGGTGCTCCAGGCGGGCCTCACCACCACCGGCGGCTACATGGCGGCCGCCGGGCTGGCCGCGGTGCTCATCCCGCTCACCGGGTGGCGGATCGCCTGGTTCGCCCAGCTCCCGCTGGTGCTGATCCTGATCGGCCTGAACCGGTGGATACCGGAATCGGCCGCCTTCACCGCCCAGCGGGCGCGTACCCGGCGCGTGCCCGCCTCGACCCTCTTCAAGCACTCCCACCGGGTCAAGACACTGGTGGTCAGCGGCTACGCGCTCGCCTGGGGCCTCGTCTACTGGGGCTTCATCACCTTCCTGCCCAGCCAGTTGGAGTCCTCGCACCACCACGGCATGTCCGCGGCCACGCTGCTGTTCCTCTCCTCGCTGCTGTCGATCCCCACCTGTGTGGTGGCCGCGTGGCTGTACATGCGCTGGTCGGCGAAGGGCACCATGGTCGCCTACGCGGCTTTGACCGTCGCCGCCCTGCTCGTCCTGGCCCTCGTCGGGACGGACGGCGGCCGGCCCGTGCTGCTGACGGCCGTCATGCTGCTGTTCGCCGGAACGGCCGGGGTCATCGCGCTCATCGGCCCCTACACGGCCGAGATCTACCCCCTGGCCATCCGGGGGACCGCGGGCGGCTGGGCGGCGGCGGTCGGGAAGTCCGGCGGCGCCTTCGGGCCCCCGCTCGTCGCGCTGGTCCTCTCCCTGCCGGGAGGTATGCGCACCGCCGCGGTCCTCATCGCGCTCCCCATGGCCCTGGCCGGAACGGCGGTCGCCCTGCGCGGCAGCGACCCGCGGGCCCACACCGCGGGGGCCGGGGACCCCGCCGCCCGGCTGGACGCCGAACTCGACGCCCTGGTGCACGACGCGGCCGTCCCCGCCGAGGAGACGGCCGCACCACGCACCCCCGAGACGGAGGGCGCTCCGGAAGGCGACCCCGATCCGGCCCGTTAGAGCCGCGGACAGAAGTGGGTTCCGATCAGCGGGCGGTGTCCGGTGCGTGCGATCGCAAGGCGTTGGAAGGCCCTGGTAGCGGAGCTACCAGGGCCTTCCAGCAACGCGGCGAGGGCGCGTGCCGGGCGCGCCGCCCGCCGGGGCCCACTTCTGTCCGCGGCTCTCAACCGCCCGCCGCGAGCCGCCGCTTGTCGGGTTTCCCGGCGGCGGTGAGCGGCACCTCCTCGATGGGCGTGAGCCGGGTCGGCGCGCAGGCCCCGCCCAGCTCGGCCGTGACCAGCGCGCGCAGTTCCCCGAGGTCCGGGGCGCGCCCGGCGGCGGGCACCACGAAGGCGTGGACCGCCTCGCCGGTGCTGTCGTCGGGCACGGCCACGACGTACGCCTCCGCCACCGCCGGGTGCGTGGCGAGCACCCGCTCGACGGGGCCCGCGTAGTGCACGTCGGCGTTGACGATGATCACGTCCCGGGCGCGTCCGGTCAGCCAGAGCCGGCCCTCCCCGTCGAGGTGGCCGATGTCGCGGGTGCGGACCCAGCCGTCCGTGAACACCTCGGCGGTCGACTCCGGTTCGCCCCAGTAGCCGCAGCCCTGGGCGGGGGTGCGGACGAAGAGCTCCCCGTCCGTGCCGGGCGGCACGGGCCGCCCCTCGGCGTCCCGCACCTCCAGTTCGACCGGGGGGACGCCCAGCGAGCCCGGCTCGTCGTGCGGGGTGGCCATGGAGATCATGCCGGTCTCCGTCTGGCCGTATCCGTGGAAGACGACCGGTCCGAGCACGTCGGCGGCCTCCCGCAGCCGGGCGGCGCCGACGGGTGAGCCGGAGACCATCAGGGCGCGCAGGGCGCCGAGGTCCACGGGCCGGGCCCGGACGCTCGCGACGAGTTTCGTCAGCCGTGCCACGGTGATGACGCTGCCGGTGGCCCGGTGGCGCACCAGGCTGTCGGGGAAGGCCGGGGCGTCCGCGGTGACCAGGGTGCCCCCTGCGGCGAGGGCGAGCAGCCCGTACTCCAGCATGACCTGGCTCGCCAGGGTCCCGAAGACCAGGAACCGCTCCAGGCGCGGGGCGAGTTCGCGGATCGCGGGGGGCCAGCGGTCGGGGTGCGCCGCCCAGGCCGCGGTCATCGCGGCGTACGTCTGGGCGCACGCCTTGGGGACGCCGGTGCTGCCGCTGGTGTGGATGAGCCGGGCGATGTCCTGCGGGCGGGCCGAGACCGGCGGGCGGATCCCGTCGTCCTCGGCGGCGAGCAGGTCGTCCAGGAGGAGGACGGTGCCGTCCGGTGCGCCGGGCCCGCCGAGCCGCCCGCCCGCCGTGCCGCCCGCCGCGTCGACCGTGCCGGACCGCTCGCCCGCCCTGCCGGGCGGACGGTCGGTGACCTGGTAGACGGTGCCGACGAGCAGGTGGTGCCGCTGGCCTTCCGTGAGGCCCGGCCGTACGCCGACGACGCGGGCGCCCACGGCGTGGGCGGCGAGTACGGCGGCGAACGCCTCGGGACCCACGCCCAGCAGCAGGGCGACGCCGTCGCCCGGACGGACTCCCGCGGCGCGCAGACCGCGCGTCACCCGCCGCACCGACGCGAGGAGTCCGGCCGCCGTGACCACCCGGTCGCCGTGCTCGAAGACGGGGCGGTCGCCCGCCTCGTCGAGGAGGTCGAGCACGGCGCCGGGGAACTGCTCAGCCAAGGCAGGACTTCACGAACGCGGCGAGCGGCTGGTGGTGGACGGCCGGGATGTCCCAGTCGTTCTCCAGGTTCTCCGCCAGGTGGTGGGTGCCGGCGAGGGTGCCGTCGCGGTAGTGGCGCACCACGGGGTGGAGGTAGGTCGAGTCCATGGCGTGTTCGGCGTCGTTCTCGCGGACGCGGGGCACGCCGACGTCGAACGGGTCGACCTGGTCGTGGTCGGGCCCGTACTCCAGGTCGACGACGAAGCGGTGTGCGGCGGGGCCGAGTCCGCCGTCGGCGACGTAGTCGAGGGGGACCTCCTCCTGGTACAGGGCGCGGTCCTCGTGGACGGTGACCACGTCGCCGAGGAAGCCGAACTGTTGCCACAGGCCGGAGGAGCGGTTGACGCGTTCCACGAGCGCGTCGGCGACGGCGTCCGGTGCGGCGGGCAGGGCGCGGGCCGGCCATGGGGCCGCGTGGTGGCGCGCGTCGAGGATGCGGTGCAAGGCGCGCGCGCCGTAGCGGTAGCCGTGGATGAAGCCGTTCGTGGACCGTTTGAGGTCGCGCTGCTGCGTGAGCGTGCCGGCGAAGTACAGGCCGGGGACGTTCACCGACTCGTAGGCGGAGGTCTGGGCGGGGAACCGGTCGTCGACGGCGAGGTCCGGGCGGCAACTCGCGTCGAACGGCGAGGCGTCGAAGCGGAATCCGGTGCACAGCAGGATGCGGTCGTAGTGGAGTTCGCGGATCCGTTCGGTGGTCCGGGCGTAGCGGAACTCCACCCGGTAGCCGCCGTCGGCCCCTCGTTCGATCCGCTCGACCGTGCCGTCCAGGACGGCGTTCTGCGACTTGAGCTGGTAGCTGTCGAGGAAGTTGTTGTTCACCGCGCGCAGATGACCCACGAAGTGGGTCTGCCAGGCCAGTTTCAGCGAGTGCGGTCCGGCCACGTGGATGACGGCGGCCTTCTCCATGAGGGCGTCCGCGGTCTCGAACGCGGAGTTCCCCTTGCCGAGGACGAGGACCCGCTGGTTGGTGAAGGAGGCCGGGTCGGTGTCGAAGTCGTCGTAGCGTTCCGCGCTGTCGATGCCGGGGATGTCGGGGATGTAGGGGAGGGAGACGCCGGTGGCGACGACGAGGCGCCGGGCCCGCCAGGACCGGTCCGTGTCGTCACGCACCAAGAAGCCGTCGCCGTCGCGGGAGACGCGGGTGACCTGGACGCCGTACTCGGCGCGGACACCACTGCGCCGGGCGAAGTCGCCCAGATAGCGCACCAGGTCGTCGGCGGCCGGGAAGTAGCTCTCGCTGTACCGGGTGAACCGCAGCTCGGGGTCGTCGGCGAGCAACGAGTTCCAGTCCATGCGCAGGGCGAGTTCCGGGTCGGAGTACCCGGTGTTGACCTTGTTGATCGAAATGAGCCGGCGATGCCGGGGGAAGCGGGTGAAGAACGTGCCGGGCCCGCTGCCCCGCTCCAGGACGACGTAGTCGCGTCCCTCGCGTTCCAGCAGAGCGGCGAGCTGCAGTCCGGCCGGTCCGGCCCCGATGATGAGGTAGTCGCGCACCATGGGGCGGACGCTAGCGGGCCCGGATCAGAGGACTCTGAGATTGACCGCCGTGCCCCCGGGTGCCGTGCCGGGGGCCGGTCCGACGGCGGTGCCGCGCCCGCCGGCCGGGTCCCACGGCGGTGCCGCGCCCCTGCGGGAGGTGCCACGGCAAGGGGGCCGACCGGTCTCGTCGGGACGTTCCGGCGTGGACGGTCTTTCCCGGCCGTCCTTCCTCGCGCAGGCCCGGCACCCGCCGGCCGCCCTGCCACCCCTGTCACGCCGCCGGTCACCGCTGTCACCCCGGTCACCGGTCACGCCGGTCACGCCGGTCACGCCGGTCACGCCGGTCACGCCGAGAAGGGTCGTCACCGGCCGTCCGGGCGGGCACTCGGCTGCGGGTGTGCCCGTGCGACGAGCAGGGCGACGTCGTCGTGACCGCCCGGGTGACGGAGCCGCCGCAGCAGCCGGTCGCAGGTGTCCTCCGTGGAGGGGTCCAGCTTCGTCAGAAGACGCGTGAGGTCGTCCAGGCGTTCGTCGATGGGGTCGCTCCGGGTCTCGACCAGTCCGTCGGTGTAGAAGACCAGCTGGTCGCCTGGTTCCAGGTCGAGGGTGGTGGTCTCGAAGCCGACGCCGCCGACACCGAGAGGGGCGCCGGTCGGGAGATCGAGGAGTTCCGCCCCCCTGCCGGGCCGTGTCAGAACCGGCGGCAGGTGACCGGCGGAGGCCACCTGCAGGCGGGCACGGTGGGGGTCGTACACCGCGTACACGCAGGTGGCGATGCACGGGTGCAGGCCGAGGATGATCTCGTCGAGGTGCGTGAGGATGCGGGCGGGGTCGAGGTCGAGGCGGGCGAGGGTCGAGGTGGCGGTGCGCAGTCGGCCCATCGCCGTGGCGGCCTCGATGCCGCTGCCCATGACGTCGCCGACCGTGAGCGCGGTGCGGTCGTCCCCGAGTGGGATGACGTCGTACCAGTCGCCGCCGACCTCGCCGAAGGCCTGGGCCGGCAGGTAGCGGGCGGCGACCTCCAGGCAAGGGTGCCGGGGCGAGATCTGTGGGAGCAGGCTGCGCTGGAGGGTTTCGGCGGCACTGCGGATGTGATGGTGGAGAACGGCGTTGTCGATGCTCAGCGCCGCTGTGGAGGCGAGTTCGCAGGCGAGGGCGACGTCGTCCTCGTCGAAGGGCAGAGGGTTGCCGGCGCGGGCCAGGCCCATGACGCCGATGGCCTTGCCCCGTGCGATGAGGGGGACGGCCAGGTCGCTGTGGATGCCGGCCTCGGCGAACAGGCGCGCGGCCTCGGAGTCCGCGGCGATCCGACCGTGGTCACCGCTGACCAGGTGGCTGATCAGGTAAGGCTTGCGGGTGCGGACGCAATGAGCCGCGGGGTGGTCGGCGTGGTACGCGGCGAGCCGGCCGGGCGACACGATCGCCTCGGCGGCGTCGGTGGGGTAGGCGGTCTTCACCGCCAGGGCGCGGAACAGGGCGTCCCGCTCGCCCGTGTGCGTGTGCCCCGTCTGCAGGATCGAGTCCAGGAGGTCCACGGCGACCATGTCGGCCATGCCCGGTACGACGGCGTCGGCCAGTTCCTGTGCGGTCCGCTCCACCTCCAGAGTGGTGCCGATACGGGCCGAGCCGTCGGCCACCAGGCGCAGGCGCTGCTGGGCCCGGTCGGCCCTTCTGGCGGCCTCGTACCGGTCGGTGACGTCCACCACCACGTTGGCGACGCCCAGTGCCTTCCCGTGCTGGTCCTCCAGCCGGTACAACGACACCGTCCAGGCACGATCCCTTTCCTGGTCGGCGCGTGTGCGGCCCACCACCTGCCGGTCCACCACGGGGACCCCCGACGTCAGGACCCGCCGCATCTCCGCCTCCACGGTGTGGAAGGACGAGTCCGGGAGGATCTCGGCGAACCCACGTCCGACGTGTTCGGCCACGGGGACGCCGTGCATCGCCGCCAGGGCCGGGTTGACCTCCACATACCGCAGGTCGGTGTCCAGGACGGCCAGACCGATCGGCGCCTGGGTGACCAGTCGGGTGGACAGCGCCACCTTGCGCTCCACCTGCCGCAGCGTGGAACGGTCGGTGGCCAGCCCGAGGGCGTAGTGGTCGCCGACGCTGTCCGTCAGCCGCATGTTGCGGAACTCGACCATCCGGGTGCTGCCGTCCTTGTGCCGTACGGGGAAGGCGCCGGCCCAGCCCCGGCCGGTCCCCATCACCTGAGCGAAGAGCGTGATCGCCGCATCCCGGTGTTCCGGGTGCAGGAGGAGTGGGGCCGCGTACTGCCCGAGCGCCTCGGTACGGGTGTAGCCGAAGAGCTGCTCGGCCTGCGGGCTCCACATGTCGATCCGCCCGTCGGCCTCCAGCAGCACCGCGGCGACGCCCAGCAGATCCATCAGCCCGCTCGGGTCCGTGGCGGCGTCCTCCGGACGGCTCGGTGGGTCCGGACGCTGTTCCGGTGACGTCATGGCACCGGCTCCTTTCGCCTGCTGACCCCATCGGCGTGGCCACGTGACCGCGACGATCAGCTGAAGCTGCCTTCCCGCACGTCAGCGCCCTCGTTCAGGATCCGGTACGAGCACCGGGAGGTCCAGTGGAAGGCGCCGCCGGCCTGACCGGAGCCGGATCGGTGCGGCAGGTCCGGCGTCAGCGGCCGGCCCGACGGCACGGTTGCCGTCGGGCCGGGCGCGGCGCCGGTGCCGAGGGGCGCCTCGTGCCCGGCGCCGGGTCGGCCCTCACGCACGGCGACCGCCCGCTGGTCGCCGGTCAGGGCAGTGTCCACAGCCGGTCCGTGACGAGGTAGAAGACGCCGGCCCAGAAGGCCATCAGCGCGGCGACGGCACCGAGGCCACGGAGGTCGGTTCTCACCGCCCGTCCGTCCGGGGGCGATCGCAGCCACCGCCCGAGCAGCGGGTTCACGTAGAACGGCATCGTCAGGAAGCTCATGATGAAACTCGACAGCAGGTTGCCCACGAGCAGGCCGATCCACAGCGGCATGCGCAGAGGGGACAGGGCGAGCGTCAGCAGTACGACAGTCGGGTACAGACCGACCCAGACGGCGAGGGATGTCCTGGTCTCCGAGGGCGGCGGCGGCGCCTCCCTGCCGTTGCCCTCGAAGGCGAACCAGCTGCCGAACGAGTTGTCGATCGTGTGCAGCCTGAAGTCGCTGAACTTCTCGCCCTCGGCCAGGATCTCCCGCCGCTGGGGCGACGTCAGCCAGGCGTCGAGGTGCTCGGCGCTGTCGTAGCGGTACAGCGTGGTCCATTCCTCCTGGAGCCCCTCGATGGGCCGGAAGAGCTCGGTCCCCCGGAACCCCTCGAACTTGTTCTCCTCCTGGACCAGGCGGCGCTGCCAGTCGAGGAAGTCGTCGACCTGGTTCGCGGGGACGCGGTGGGTGACGACCACGGTGACCAGCGGATCCAGTGACTGGGTGCCGCTGCTGACCACCTGCTGGGTCGCCGGACCGTCGAAGTACCCGGCCCCGACGTCGAGATATGTCTGCCTGGTCCCGCTGTTGATCCACGCCTGCAGATGCGCCACCGAGTCGAACCGGTACACGACGATCCAGTCGGGTTGCACCGGTGTCGGCGGGGAGATCTCGGCGCCGAGGAAACCGGGGTAGTAGGCGGCCGCGGCGTTGAGGTCCTCCTGCCACGACTCGTACTCCCGTTCCCACCCGGGCAGCACCTTCTGACCGATGATCGCCGTGGCCGCGGCGGCTACGTTCCTCTCGGCGTTCATGCGGCTCAACCCGCCGGCACCGACTGCTCCGCGGGGAGCCGGCCGTAGACGCGTTCCGGGGTCAGCGGCAACGCGCGGTATCGGACGCCCGTCGCGTCATGCACCGCGTTCGCGAGCGCGGGGGCCACCGGGTTGACGCAGCACTCGGCCATGCCCTTGGCCCGCATGGGGCCCACCGAGTCCGCCGAACTCACGAGGAGGACCTCGGTGCGGGGGATGTCGGCGTAGGCGGGGATGCGATAGTTGCGGAGGTTCGGGTTGACCATGACGCCGCTGTCGTCGACGTGGTGGTTCTCGGTCAGCGCGAAGCCGATCCCCTGGGCGACTCCACCCTCCACCTGTCCCCTGACCTGCGCCGGGTTGATGATCACTCCGGCGTCCGCCGCGTGCACGCTGTACAGGATCCGTATCTCACCCGTCATACGGTGCACGGCGACCCGGAACCCCTGCGTGTTGGAGGTGACGCTCCGGGGCGAGCCGTACGCCTTGCGTGCGGCGGTGAAGCGGATCCCACGCGTCCGGGCCAGCGCGACGAGTTCGGCCAGCGACACCCGCCGGTCCCCGCAGACGACACCGTCGTCGTCCATCACGCACATCACGACATGGACACCCGTGTTCGCCGCGGCGAACTCCAGGATGCGGTCACGCACGGCGTTGGCCGCCCGCAGGACCGCGTTGCCCGCCACGAAGAGGCCTGCGCTCGCGAAGGCGCCGGTGTCGAATCCCGTGCGGTCGGTGTCGGACTGCACCAGACGGATCCGCGCGGGCGTCGTGCCCAGCTGGTTGGCCGCGATCTGGACATGGGCCGTTGAGGTTCCCTCGCCGAACTCGGCGGTGCCGACAGCGAGTTCGTAGATGAGATCGTCACCCAGGGTGACCCATGCCTCGGAGAGGTGCTCCGTGGGAGGGGCGGTCTCGTGCAGCGAACTCGCCGCACCGGCTCCGACGAGCCACTCGGGGCCGGGGGGCGGGCGGCCGGCCGTACGGGCCAGGGCGTCGCCCACCCGGTCGATGCACTCGGCGAGTCCGTCCTCGGTGAAGATCACGTCGTCGGGGCCGTCGTGCAGGGCGACCAGGGGCTCACCCGCCCGGACGATGTTGCGCCGGCGCAGTTCCAGCGGATCGATGTGAAGGGCGCGGGCCAGTTCGTCCATCGCCGACTCCACCGCGAACGCCGGCTGCGTCATCCCGTAACCCCGCAGCGCCCCGCTCGGCACGGTGTTCGTGTAGACGGAGTACGCGTCGTACCTCTTGTGGGGGCAGCGGTAGATCATGACGGCGGCTCCGCCCGCGTACAGCGTCTCACCGCCGTGATTGCCGTAGGCCCCGGTGTTCGACACGTTGCGCACCTGGAAGGCGGTGAGCGTTCCGTCGGCCTTCGCGCCGAGCTTGACCGTCAGGGTCATCGGGTGCCGCGGCGAGGCCGTGGTGAACTCCTCCTCGCGGGTGTACTCGAGACACGTGGGCCGTCCGGTGTCCAGGGTGGCGAGGGAGACCAGGTCCTCGGCGATCACCTCCTGCTTGCCGCCGAACCCGCCGCCGACCCGCCCGCAGAACACCCTCAACTGATCCGGTCGCAGCGCGAACAGGTACTCCAGCTTGACCTTGGCGATCGACGGTGACTGCGAACTGGTGCGGACGTTCAGCCGGCCGTTCTCCATCCAGGCGATGGAACCGTGGGTCTCCAGGTGAGCGTGCTGCACCCGCGGTGAGAAGTACGTGCCTTCGTGGACCACGTCGGCCGCGGCGAACCCGGCGTCGACGTCACCGATGTGCGAGTGGAGTTCGAGCAGGATGTTGTGGACGGGGTCGCGGACGAACGGGTCGTGGGAACCGTGCAGCTGTGGTGCGCCGTCGGCCATCGCGGCCTCCGGGTCGAACACCGCCGGCAGCACCTCGTACTCGACCGCGAGACGCCGGCAGCCCTCCTCCGCCGCCCCGACCGTGTCGGCCAGGACCGCGGCGACGCGCTGGCCGGCGAAGCGGACGGTGTCGTCGAGGATACGGGTGTCGTCCGGGTCGACCAGGTGATCGGTGTGGATCGCCGTGGTGAAGCGTCTGCGGGGGACGTCCTCCCAGGTGTACACCCGGTGGACGCCGGGCACCGCCAGGGCGGCGCTCTTGTCGATCGACAGGATCCGGGCGTGCGCGTGGGGTGAGCGCAGCACCTTGAGGTGCAGCAGGCCGTCGATGTGGGTGTCCATGGTGAACTCGGCGTGACCCGTCACCACGTCATGGCCCGCGGGCGCGCCGACGCTCGTCCCGACGGCCTTCCCCGGTGCCGCCGTCTCCACCGCGCTGACGCCCATCACCGCGTCCTCGATCGCCCGGTACCCGGTGCAGCGGCAGAGGTTGCCCTTCAACGCCCTCGGCAGATCCGCCTTCTGCGCCTCGGTGAAGGTCGCCGAGGTCATGATCATCCCCGCGGTGCAGAAACCGCACTGGAAGCCGGGGGCGTCCTCGAACTGCCGCTGCATCGGATGCGGGGCGCCCGGCCGTCCGAGGCCCTCGATCGTGGTCACCTCTCGGCCGTCCGCGCGGAAGGCGGGGGTGATGCAGCTGTGCACCGGTGCGCCGTCCAGCCACACCGTGCAGGCTCCGCAGTCGCCCGCGTCGCACCCCTTCTTGACGCCGAAGTGGCCGAGTTCGCGCAGGAAGGTGCGCAGGCACTGACCGGGGGCCGGTTCCCGGTCGAATCTCTTGCTGTTCACCGTGTAACTCATGCCAGGTCCCCAGCCGCGAGTTCGCGGCAGATCTCCTCGGCGAAGTGCCGTGTCAGATGCCGACGGTGGTCAGGGGTTCCATTGGGATCGGCGAACCAGACGTCGGCCGGCACGGCGTCGAGGCTCTGGCGCAGGGTCCGGACGTCGGGCAGGGAGTCGAAGACCATGCGGACCGGCCGGGTGGTACCGGCCGTGACGGTGAGCATCAGGTCGCTCGCCCCCAGCCGCTGCGTGCCGACGAGGAACACCGTCGATCGGCCGAGCCGGGTCAGTGCGAAGCGACGGTGCGCGCTGCGTTTGCGCAGCGCACGCTCCGGAACGGTGACGCGCCGGAGGATCTCCCCCGGGGCGAGGACGTTGCGGTGGTCGCCCGTGACGAAGTCGAGTGCGTCGACGAAGCGCACGGAGCCGTCGGGCGCCCACAGTTCGTACCGCGCCTCCAACGCGACCGTCAGCGTGATCATCGGACCGGCGGGCAAGGACATGCAGATGTTCCCGCCGACGGTCGCCGCGTTCCAGACCTTGAACGAGGACAGGAACGCCTCACAGCTCGTCCGGAGAAGGATCCCGGCGGTCCAGTGCTTCGGCCACGGAAAGGCGTACAGGTCCCGGACCGTGCACGTGGCGCCGATCTCCAGGCCCTCGTCCGACACGACGAGGGGTTCCCAACGCAACGCCGTGAGGTCGATCAACCGCCGCAGGTCCGGCTGCTCCACGGAATAGAGCCACGTCCCGCCCGCGAGCCAGGCATCGCCCTCGTGCCAGTCCGTGCCCGGCCGTTCGGCCGGTCGCCGAACCACTTCGGTGATGGTGTTGAGGTCCATGGACGCCGACCTACGGAGATGAGGATGCGGGAGGACGACTGTCCCCCGGCGCTGTCCGGGTGCGCTTCCCGCTGATCGATCAGCGGGACGTCGGCCGCCGACCTTACCGTGCACAGCGGCTGAGCCGCTCGGAATCGGCAAGCCTCGTATTTTGTCGCATCTTATCGCAGTATGCGGGTGACGGCCCAGCCGGGGACCACCGAGCGCGTCCGCCCCGCTCTCCAGTCCCGCGGCCGGCCGTCGCACTGTGGCCCCGCGCCCGCCGCCCCGCCCGGACCGGCTGGTCGGATCAGACACGGCCGACCCGCGCGTGGGTCAGCCGTCCCGGCGTGCGGTCCGGCGGGGGCGGTGCGACGTCGTAAGTGGCCGGGCCTCGGGTCTGTCGCCCCGTCCGGCGGTGCGGTGCGGCTCAGCCGACGGTGACGGTGTACGTGATGCGCTCGGGGGCCCGGGCGGAGGGGGCCGCCCCCGTGGTCGGGCCGGCGGCGGGTCCGGTCGTTGCCGGCGGCCGCGTGGAGTCGTTGCCCTGGCAGGTGGTGAAGGTGCAGTGCAGCAGCGTGAACCGGGTGGTCCCCTCGCCCGTGGCCTCGAAGGTGAAGGTGAGCCGGCCGCCGGCGCCGGGCATCGGCTCCCCGCCGGAGTTCGACGCGTAGTCCTGGCCGCGGCTGACCAGCACCGAGGGGTCGGGCTCGGGGGCGACCAGGTACCAGTACTCGCGGGTGGAGGCGTTCTGGCCGACGGTGAGCGTGAAGCGCTCGCCCGGCTCGGCGGTGACGCTGGTGTCCTTCACCGGATGGCTCGTCGCGCCGCTCGCAGGGCGGCTCGTGGAGCCGCCGATGGGTTCGCCGGCGCCCGAGCCGCAGCCCGTGGCGAGAGCGAGGAGCGCGGTCGCCGCGATCGCGGCGCCGCTCCTGCCGCCGCGGATTGTGGACGCCGTACGCGTCAGGGTTTGCCGGAAGCCTTGCCCGTGTCGCCTCGACGAAGTCGTCCTCGCCGGCCCAGGTGGTTCCGCCCCGAGGTCGCGCACCCGAAGCACGTCGTCCTCCTGGGCGATGCTGGTCATGTCCTGGTCCGGCAGCCGTCCGGGCCCACCGCGCCTCCTCCGTACGCACGTTCGGTCATGGCGGCGGGCAGGCTAACACGCACCGCGTGCACGGGGGATCACACGCCGTCCGCCGCGCACACCTCCTCCACACCGCCTGCCCTCCTCCCGCGGCGGCCTCGGTCTCCGCCGCGCCGAAGACGCCGCCGGGAGGGGACGGCGCCGGGTCCCGCCGAGGACACCGTCACGGTGGGAACCGGGGGGCCGCGGTCAGGCCGGCGCGTTCTCCGGCGCGGGGCCGGCCGGGGAGGCGTCCGGGCGCTGTTCGAACTGTGTGCGGTACAGCTCCGCGTACCGGCCGTCGGCCGCCATGAGTTCGTCGTGGGCGCCGCGTTCGACGATCCTGCCCGCCTCGACGACCAGGATGAGGTCGGCGGCGCGCACCGTGGACAGCCGGTGGGCGATCACCAGTGCGGTGCGGTCGGCCAGGGCCTCGGTCAGGGCCTCCTGGACGGCGGCCTCCGAGGTGTTGTCGAGGTGGGCGGTGGCCTCGTCGAGGATGACGACCCGCTGGCGGGCCAGCAGCAGCCGGGCGATGGTCATGCGCTGGCGTTCGCCTCCGGAGAGGCGGTAGCCGCGCTCACCGACGACCGTGTCCAGACCCTCGGGCAGGGTGCGGACCAGGGCGTCGAGGCGGGCCCGGCGCAGCGCCTCCCACAGGTGCTCCTCGCTCGCCTCCGGGCGGGCCAGGAGCAGGTTGGCGCGCACCGAGTCGTGGAAGAGGTGTCCGTCCTGGGTGACCATGCCGACCGTGGCGCGCAGGGAGGCGGCGCTCAGGTCGCGCACGTCCACGCCGCCGACGCGTACGGCGCCCGCGTCGACGTCGTACAGGCGGGGCAGCAGTTGCGCGACGGTGGACTTCCCGGCGCCGGAGGAGCCGACCAGGGCGACGGTCCGGCCGGGCTCGGCGCGGAAGGAGACGCCGTGCAGGACCTCGTCGCCGCCGGGCGTCCCGCCCTCCCCGTCGGATTCCAGGGCCCGGGGGGTGGTGCCGAGGGTCGCCACCTCCTCCAGTGAGGCGAGGGAGACCTTCTCGGCGGGCGGGTAGCCGAAGCGGACGTCGTCGAACTCGACGGCGACGGGGCCGTCCGGCACCTCGCGGGCGTCCGGCTTCTCCTCGATCAGCGGCTTCAGGTCGAGCACCTCGAAGACCCGCTCGAAACTGACCAGGGCGCTCATCACGTCCACGCGCGCCCCGGCGAGCGCGGTGAGCGGCGCGTACAGGCGGGTCAGCAGGAGGGCGAGGGAGACGACGGCGCCCGGTTCCAGGGAGCCGCGCAGGGCGAACCAGCCGCCGAGGCCGTAGACCAGGGCGAGCGCGAGGGAGGACACCAGGGTCAGCGCGGTCATGAACGCCGACTGCGCGGTCGCCGTGCGGATGCCGATGTCCCGGACCCGGCGGGCGCGGGCCGCGAACTGGTTCGACTCCTCCTCGGGGCGGCCGAAGAGCTTGACGAGGGTGGCGCCGGGGGCGGAGAAGCGCTCGGTCATCCGGGTGCTCATCGCGGCGTTGAGCGTGGCCGCCTCCCGCTGCATCCGGGCCATCCTGGCGCCCATCCTGCGGGCCGGGAGCACGAACAGCGGCAGCAGGACCAGGGCGAGCAGGGTGATCTGCCAGGACAGGGTGAGCATGACGGCGAGCGTGAGCAGCAGCGTGACCACGTTGCTCACCACGCCGGACAGGGTGCTGCTGAAGGCGCGCTGGGCGCCGATGACGTCGTTGTTGAGCCGGGAGACGAGCGCTCCGGTGCGGGTGCGGGTGAAGAAGGCGACGGGCATGCGCTGCACATGGTCGAAGACGGCCGTGCGCAGGTCGAGGATGAGCCCTTCGCCGAGCGTCGCCGACAGGCGGCGGCCGAGGACTCCGAGCGCCGCCTCGGCCACCGCGATCGCGGCGATCAGCAGCGCCAGGCGGACGACCGTCGCCCGGTCGCCGTGCGCGACGATGACTTCGACGACCCGGCCGGCGAGGACGGGGGTGGCCACGGCGAGCAGCGCCGTCACCGCCCCCAGGGCGACGAAGTACACGATGCGGCGGCGGTGGGGGCGGGCGAACGCTGCGATGCGGCGCAGCGTGGCGCGGGCGAAGGGACGGTGTCCCTGCTGGGCGTCCATGACGCTGCGCAGTTGCGTCCAGGCGGTGGTCTCCATGCTCATGGAGGGAAACGTAGAACCTCGAGCAATATCGAGGTCAACCGCGCGTTCGAGGTCGGCCGCGCGTGGCGAGTGCGGAGTAATCTGCCGTTCCCGTCCGCCGAAGGAGGCCCTCGCCCATGCCGGTACGCGTCGAACGCCAGGGGTACGTCAGCACCGTCGTCCTGTCCCGGCCGGCGGCCAGGAACGCGGTGGACGGGCCGACCGCCGCCGAACTGGCCGCGGCGTTCCGTGCGTTCGAGGCCGACGACGAGGCCAGGGTCGCGGTGCTGTGGGGCGAGGGCGGCACGTTCTGCGCGGGCGCGGACCTGAAGGCGGTCGGCACCGACCGCGGCAACCGGGTCGCCGAGGACGGCGACGGCCCGATGGGGCCGACCCGGATGCGGCTGTCGAAGCCGGTGATCGCGGCCGTCGCGGGTCACGCGGTGGCGGGCGGTCTGGAGCTGGCGCTGTGGTGCGATCTGCGGGTGGCCGAGGAGGACGCCGTGTTCGGGGTGTTCTGCCGCCGCTGGGGCGTGCCGCTGATCGACGGCGGCACGGTCCGGCTGCCCCGGCTGATCGGCACCGGCCGCGCCCTGGACATGATCCTCACCGGGCGCCCGGTGCCGGCCCCGGAGGCGTACGAAATGGGGCTCGTGAACCGGGTGGTGCCGACCGGGCGGTCCCGTGCCGAGGCGGAGCGGCTGGCCGCCGCGATCGCGGGGTTCCCGCAGGACTGCCTGCGCTCCGACCGCGCCTCGGCCCTGGACCAGGAGGGGCGGCCGGAACAGGAGGCGATGCACCGCGAACTCGGCTACGGCGCCGCCGTGTTGCCGGGCGGGATCGAGGGCGCCGGGCGGTTCGCGGCGGGGGCGGGGCGGCACGGGGCGTTCGGGGAGGCGTGAGATGCGCCGGGGGCGGGTGAGACGCCCGGGGCGGTGAGCCGCGGGGGCGGTGCACCGCTACGGGTGACCGGGCCGGTCACGGTGCGAACCGCCCCGCCGGATACGGCAGGATGAGCGATCGCGCCGCACGCGGAGCCTTCGGGATCCCCGAACACGGCGGCGCGCCAGCACATCCCGGAACCGAGCAGGTGACAACGTGACGCAACCTCACATCCGGCCCTCGGCGGCCCCGTACGCCGCCAAGCGGCCCTCGGGAGGCCGCCGGTGAACCGCGCCATGACCCTGGACGATCTCACCCTCGCCGGCATCGCCGTCGCCGCGGGCCTGGCCGGGGCGTTCCTCTCGCGCACGCTGCTGCGCTGGCTCGCCAAGCACGCCAAGCGGACCAAGTGGAGCGGCGACGACGTCATCGTGGACGCGCTGCGCACGGTCGTGCCGTGGGCGGCGATCGCGGGCGGCGCGGCGGCCGCGGCCGCGATACTCCCCCTGCACCGCACGGTGCAGCACCACGTCGACCAGATCCTGACCGTGTGGGTCATCTTCGTGGTCACCCTCTCGGCGGCCCGGGTGATCGCCGGTCTGGTGCGGACGGTCACCCAGTCCCGTTCCGGGGTCGCCGGATCGGCCACGATCTTCGTCAACATCACCCGGATACTGGTCCTGGCGATCGGCTTCCTGGTGGTGCTCCAGACCCTGGGCATCTCGATAGCGCCGCTGCTCACCGCTCTGGGCGTGGGCGGTCTGGCGGTCGCGCTCGCCCTGCAGGACACCCTCGCCAACCTCTTCGCCGGCGTCCACATCCTCGCCTCCAAGACGGTCCAGCCCGGTGACTACATCCGGCTGAGCACGGGCGAGGAGGGCTATGTCGAGGACATCAACTGGCGCCAGACGACGGTCCGCCAGCTCTCCAACAACCTGGTCGTGATCCCCAACGGGCAGCTCGCCAAGACCAACATGACCAACTTCACCCGGCCCGAGCAGCGGCTGACGGTCCTGGTGCAGGTGGGGGTCGGCTACGACAGCGATCTGGAGCACGTCGAGCGGGTGACGCTGGAGGTGGTGGCCGAGGTGATGCACGAGATCACCGGCGCGCTGCCGGAGCACGAGCCCGCCATCCGGTTCCACACCTTCGGCGACTCCCGGATCGGCTTCACGGTCATCCTGGGCGTCGGCGAGTTCAGCGACCAGTACCGGATCAAACACGAGTTCATCAAGCGCCTGCACCGGCGCTACCGCGACGAGGGCATCAGCATCCCCGCGCCGACCCGGACGGTCGCGCTGCACCAGGGCACGGCGGCCATACCGCAGCAGCGCAGCGGCGCGGACGCGGGGTCCGGCACCGGGGTGCTCTGACGGCAGGGAGCGGGAGGGCGGGCACCGGCCGGCGGTGCCCGCCCTCTCGCCTTCGCGCACCCGGCGCGGTCCGGCGGCGCGGCGCGCTCGGCCATATGCTCGAAAGAGCATGGTTTCCTCCTCCGACGCCCCGATGCCCGAGCCGACGCCCGAACCGGCGGCCGGGCCCACTCGCAAGCCCGCAGCGGGACCCGCGCGCCATCCGTCGACCGGACCCGCGCGCCACCCCTCGACCGGACCGGTCGGCGGGCCGGCTGCCGGATCCGGGACCGGGACCCCGCGCGATCCCGACGCCGATCCCGACGCCGTCCCGGCGCCCGCGTGGCTCGACCGGCGACTGGACGCCATCGGGCGCCAGCCGTTCCGGGCCCGGTTCCACCTGCGCGGCCGGGACCGGGTCACCGCCGAGACGCGCGGGCCGGCCACCCTGCGGTGGCACGCGCGCGACCTCATCACCCAGCGGCTGGCGCCGGCCGCGCCGTACAAGGACGGCAAGCAGACGCCCTACCGGGGCCACCCGGTCTTCGTCGCCCAGCACGCCACCGCCACCTGCTGTCGCGGCTGCCTGGAGCGCTGGCACCGGATACCCCAAGGGCGCGAGCTGAGCCGCGCGGAGCGGGCGTACGTGGTGGAGGTGATCTGCCGCTGGATCGAGCGCGAGGTGGCGGGCGGATGAGCCGGCCCGGCCCGCGGCGACGGCCTACGGGGCGGCGGCCGACGGCGGCGTCCCCGGCGCGGCCCGTGCCGGACCCCTGTCGAGCCGGGGCCGATCACGAGATATCTTGATGTCGAGCAATGTTGCAGACGTGGACGTGGAGCGGAGCACCCGGTGACTGACTCGAGCATCATCTACACACACACTGACGAGGCCCCGGCCCTGGCGACGTATTCCTTCCTGCCGGTGGTCAAGGCGTACGCCGGGCAGGCCGGTGTGGCCGTGGAGACCCGTGACATCTCGCTGGCCGGGCGCATCATCGCCGTGTTCCCGGAGTACCTGAACGAGGACCAGCGCATCCCCGACGCGCTGTCCGAGCTGGGCGAGCTGGCCAAGACGCCCGCGGCCAACATCATCAAGCTGCCGAACATCTCGGCCTCCATCCCGCAGCTGAAGGCCGCCGTCGCCGAGCTGCAGGCCCAGGGCTACGCGCTGCCGGACTACCCGGACGACCCGAAGACCGACGAGGAGCGCGAGATCCGCGCCCGCTACGACAAGGTCAAGGGCTCGGCGGTCAACCCGGTCCTGCGTGAGGGCAACTCCGACCGCCGTGCCCCCGCCTCGGTCAAGAACTACGCCAAGACGCACCCGCACCGCATGGGCGCCTGGACCCCCGAGTCCAAGACGAACGTGGCGACCATGGGCGTGGACGACTTCCGCTCCACCGAGAAGTCCGCGGTGATCGCCGAGGACGGCGCGCTGCGCATCGAGCTCGTCGGCGACGACGGCACGACCACCGTGCTGCGCGAGTCCGTACCCGTCCTGAAGGGCGAGGTCGTCGACGCCTCCGTGATGCACGTCGCGCCGCTGCGCGAGTTCCTCACGGCGCAGATCGCCCGCGCCAAGCAGGAGGGTGTGCTGTTCTCCGTGCACCTGAAGGCCACGATGATGAAGGTCTCCGACCCGATCGTCTTCGGTCACGTGGTGCGCGCCTTCTTCCCGAAGACGTTCGCGAAGTACGGCGAGACGCTCGCCGCGGCCGGCCTGACCCCGAACGACGGTCTGGGCGGCATCTTCAAGGGCCTGGAGAGCCTGCCGGAGGGCGCCGAGATCAAGGCCTCCTTCGACGCCGAGCTCGCCGAGGGCCCGGAGCTGGCCATGGTCGACTCCGACAAGGGCATCACCAACCTGCACGTGCCCTCCGACGTCATCGTCGACGCCTCCATGCCGGCCATGATCCGCACCTCCGGCCACATGTGGGGCCCGGACGGCCAGGAGCACGACACCCTCGCCGTCCTCCCGGACTCCTCCTACGCGGGCGTCTACCAGGCCGTCGTCGACGACTGCCGCGCCCACGGCGCCTACGACCCGTCGACCATGGGCTCCGTCCCGAACGTCGGTCTGATGGCGCAGAAGGCCGAGGAGTACGGCAGCCACGACAAGACCTTCGAGGTCGCCACCACCGGCACGGTCCGCCTCGTCGACCAGGCCGGCGAGGTCGTGATCGAGCAGACCGTGTCGGCCGGCGACATCTTCCGCGCCTGCCAGACCAAGGACGCCCCGATCAAGGACTGGGTGAAGCTGGCCGTCACCCGTGCCCGCGCCACCGGCGACCCGGCCGTCTTCTGGCTGGACGAGACCCGCGCCCACGACGCCAACCTGATCGCGAAGGTCGAGGAGTACCTGGCGGAGCACGACACCGAGGGCCTGGACATCAAGATCCTGTCCCCCGTCGAGGCCACCAAGCTGTCGGTGGAGCGCATCCGCCGCGGCGAGAACACCATCTCCGTCACCGGCAACGTGCTGCGCGACTACCTGACCGACCTGTTCCCGATCCTGGAGCTGGGCACCAGCGCCAAGATGCTGTCGGTCGTCCCGCTGATGGCGGGCGGCGGCCTGTTCGAGACCGGCGCCGGCGGCTCCGCGCCCAAGCACGTGCAGCAGCTGGTCAAGGAGAACTACCTGCGCTGGGACTCCCTCGGCGAGTTCTTCGCCCTGGTGCCGTCCCTGGAGCAGTACGCCGAGGCCACCGGCAACGCCAAGGCCAAGGTCCTCGCCGACACCCTGGACCGGGCCACGGCGACCTTCCTCAACGAGGACAAGTCCCCGACCCGTCGCGTCGGCGGCATCGACAACCGCGGCAGCCACTTCTACCTGTCTCTGTACTGGGCGCAGGAGCTGGCCGCGCAGACCGACGACGCCGGCCTCGCCAAGGCCTTCGCGCCGCTCGCCGAGACGCTCGCCGCGAACGAGCAGAAGATCGTCGAGGAGCTGAACGCCGTCCAGGGCAAGCCGGCCGACATCGGCGGCTACTACCAGCCCGACCCGGCCAAGGCCGCCGAGGTCATGCGCCCGTCGGCCACCTGGAACGAGGCCCTGGCCGCCCTGAGCTGACCCGGGTTCCGGCGCACCCGTCCCCGACGGGCCCGCCGGCCCGCACGGCCCCGCTCCGCCCCCGCCCGGCCCTCCCGCCGGCCGGGGGCGGAGCCGTTCCGCGCCGACCGGGCGGCGCGGCCGCGGCTGGGAGCCCGCCGGCGCCGGGGCGGGGCCGGGCCACCCGTATGGCCGCCCGCCAAAGCGCTTCCGCGCGACAAGCGGGCGGGTGACGGTGAGGGTGGATGCATGACGCAGGAGATCACCACGCCCTCGCCCGACCGGGTGGCGCCGCGCCCTGCCGCCCCTGCCATCCAGGTCGCTCCGGTCACCGCGCCCCCCGTCGAGGAGCCGGCGCCGCCTCCGATACGCGACTGGCCCGCCCTCGACCTGGCGGGCACGGAGTTCGACCCCGTACTCGCCGAGCTGATGCGGGAGGGCCCGATCACCCGCATACGCCTGCCGCACGGCGAGGGCTGGGCCTGGCTGGCGACCCGCTACGACGACGTCAAGCTGATCACGAACGATCCGCGCTTCAGCCGCGCGGAGGTCACCCGGCGGCAGGTGACCCGGCTGGCACCGCACTTCAAACCGCGCCCGGGCTCGCTGGCGTGGGCCGACCAGCCCGACCACAACCGGCTGCGCAAGCCGGTCTCCGCGGCCTTCACCGTCGGCGCGATGAAGCGGCTGCGGCCCCGCGCCCAGGACCTGCTGGACGAGCTGGTGGACGCCGTGATCCGGGAGGGACCGCCCGCCGATCTGGTCGAGCGGGTGCTCGAACCCTTCCCGATCGCGGTGGTCAGCGAGGTGATGGGGGTGCCGCCCGCCGACCGGGAGCAGGTGCACACCTGGACCCGGCAGATCATCTCCATGTGCGGTGGCGCCGAGGCCGCAGACCGCGCCAAGGAGGGCATGTACGGCTGGATCAGGCGGAACGTCCGCGCCCGCCGGGACAGCGGTGCCGAGGACGTCCTGTCGCTGCTCGGCACCGCGGTGGGCCGGGGCGAGATCAGCGAGGAGGAGGCGGTCGGTCTCGCCGGTCCCCTCCAGATAGGCGGGGAGGCCGTCACCCACAACTGCGGCCAGATGCTGTACCTGCTGCTGACCCGCCCCGAGCTGATGGCCCGGATGCGCGAGCGGCCCGGGGAGCGCGGCCCGGTCCTGGACGAGCTGCTGCGCCACATCCCGCACCGCAGCACCGTGGGCCTGGCCCGGATCGCGCTGGAGGACGTGGAGCTGCACGGGGTGCGCATCGCCGCGGGCGAGCCCGTCTACGTCTCCTACCTGGCCGCCAACCGCGACCCGGCCGTCTTCCCGGACCCGGACCGCGTCGACCCCGACCGCGCACCCTGCCCGCATCTCGCCTTCGGCAACGGCCCGCACTACTGCACCGGCGCGGTCCTCGCCCGGCTGCAGATCGAGCTGCTGGTCGACACGCTGCTCGGCCGACTGCCCGGTCTGCGGCTCGCGGTCCCGCCCGGCCGGGTCGAATGGCGCCGCGGGACGATGATCCGCGGCCCGCAGACCCTGCCGGTCACCTGGTGAGGGCGGCGGGCCAGGCGGTGCGGGCGGCGGGCGGGCCGGTGCGGACGGCGGGCGGGCTCACGCCCGCAGCCACTCGGTGACCACCACCTCGCCCCCCGTGCGCACCCGCAGGGCGAACGGTCCGGCGGGCGGCGCCTCGCCGGTGAAGCGGCCGAGGCCGTCGGCCGTGAGCCCGGTTCCCGGGCGCGGGCCGTGCAGCACCTCGATGCCGGCCGGCTGCGGCGGCATCAGCTGACCCAGCAGGCCGTCCCCGGTGACCTCCACGTCGACGGTGAGCGCGCCGGCCTGGAAGGTGAGCATGCGCGGGACGTCCATGGCGCCCCTGACCGGGATCGCGTCGACCAGGGAGTCGAAGGTCAGCTCGGCGACCCGGGTCTCCAGGTCGTGCAGCGCGTAGGCGTCCAGGGCGAGTTGGCGCAGCTCGTCCGGGACGGGGTCGAGGACGGCGGCGGCCCGCCGCAGCTCCTCCTCCAGCACCGTGTCGTCGAACTCCTCCGGGTCGCCGCCCGGTTCGTCCCCGTTGCCGATGTCGTCGTTCACTGGGTCTCCCGTGCGTCGAGTCGTGCGCGCAGCCGCCGCAGACAGCGCTGGCGCAGTGGTCCGATGCTGCCCACCGCGACGCCCAGCGCGGCGGAGACCTCCTGGTAGCTGGGCGGCGGCGAGGCGATCAGCACCCGCAGCAACTGGCGGCAGCGGTCGCCGAGCCGCTCGAACTCCTGCCACAGTCTGCGGACCCGCTCGCTCTGCGCGGCGGCCTCCTCCGAGTCGAGCAGCGACTGTTCGGGGGTGCTCTCCTCGCTGACGCGGTCGAGCAGCCGGGGATCGCTCGTCACCGTCAGCCGGCTCAGGCTCCGCAGCGTCTTCAGGCACTCGTTGCGGGCCGTGCTCGCCAGCCAGGAGCCCGCCTTGTCGGGTTCCCGGATCCGCCCGAGGTGCTGGGCGAAGCGGAACCACACGGTCTGGTACACCTCGTGCCCGTCCGCGTCGGAGAGCCGGTGCGCTCGCACCACCGACCACACCAGCGGGCTGAGCCCCTCCACCAGCGCTTTCCAGGCCGCGGCGTCACCGTCGACGGCGGACCGGACGAGCGCGCCGACATCTGCACGGTCCACGGACTCACCCTTCGTGTACGGCAAGCAATCGTACGCCGTGGAAGGGAGGGTTCCGGTCCCTGTGAGGGTCGCGGTGCTCATGCCGGGGGGTCGAGCCGTACGACGGGCGACGGGCGCCAGGTCGGGGGGCGCAGCGCGGGCACGTGCGCCCCGCGCACCTCGGCGTACTCGGTGTTGCCTTCGAGGAGTCGGCGCCGGGCGGCGCGCGCGTCGCGCTCCTTGTGCGCCGTCATGTGGGCGGCCACCATGCCGACGGCGACGGGGGTGGCGAAGGAGGTCCCGCTCCAGTGCGCGTACCCCTCGAACATCACCTGGTCCGCCTTGGCCGAGCCGTTGTCGCGGCCTTCGCTCAACAGGCCGGTGTGGCGCGGGGACTGGCAGGTGCAGGCGTAGGTGAAGCCGAACCGGCAGGTGTCGTAGGTGGAGTGCTGGTAGACGTAGGGCACCGGGGCGTCGAAGCCGGTGAGGACGCCGGTGAGCCGCTCGCCGGGGGCGTACGCCTTCACCCAGCCGCCGTGGTTGCTGAAGCAGGCGCCGTGCTCGCCGTCCCCGCGCAGCGCGCCGACCGACAGCACGCAGTCGGCGTACTCGGGCAGGTCGGCGTAGGCGGCGGGCCAGAACGGCGTGGCGCTGGCGTTGTTGCCGGCGGCGGCGACCAGGAGGCTGCCCCGGGCGCGCAGTTCGCGCATGAAGGCGTCGACGCCGAGGAGGCCGTCGGTGCGGCCGTTGGAGGTGCCGGCGGAGAGGCTGATGATGTCGGGCCAGCCGCCCTCGTCGACGGCCTCGAAGAGCTTGTGCCCGAAGTCCGACTCCAGGACGGCGCCCGCGTCGTTGAGGGTGCCTCGGACGGTGATGTCGGTGCCGGGGGCGACGGCGGCGACCAGCCCGGCGATGAACGTGCCGTGGCCTACGTACTGTTGGAGGACGCCGTGGTCGTCGGTCTCCCTGATCTGCGCGTCGCCGCGGACGTGGGCGAGCAGCGGGACGCGGCCGTGGTCGCTCATGAGGCCGGTGTCGATGACGAGGACGGCCACGGCGGTGCCGGCGTCGTAGGGGATGTCGGCGGGCGCGGGGTTGAGGCCCCGGTGGCGCGGGGCGGGCACGGGCTCGTCGCCGGGGCAGGCGTTGACCGAGGCGATCGACACGACGTGGTTGCGGCTCACCAGCCGCCGGCCGGCGCGGCCCTCGTGCTGGCGCAGGGCGCGCAGCGCGTGGGCGACGGCCTGGTCGCCTTCGCGGTCGCCGTGGCCCCGGTCGCCGACCTGGATGCGGGTGACGCCGGTGCGGTTGGTCTCCGGGCCCGCCCGGCGCACCCGGTCGGCGGACAGGCCGGGGGCCTCGGTGAAGTGCGCGCGGACGGCGTCCTCGACCATGCGGGCCTCCTCGCCGTCGCGGGCGAGGACGACGCCCTTCTCGTAGAGGAACTCGGCGGCGTCGTCCGGGCCCATCGCCAGGGGGATGCCGGGCATCGAGCGCTGGATCTGGTCGAACTGTTCACGGAATCGCTGTGGCGCCATGGAGTGTCCTCCCGGTGAGGCGGCGGTCGTCAGTCAGAGTCGCCGGTGCGTCGATTGATACATCGTCGGGTACTTTGGGGCCCGGTGCGGCCGGGGCGCGGGGGCCACTACCATCCGAGGCGTGACAGCGGGAAGCAGCGATTCGGCCCTCGACCTGCTGCCGATGGTGTTCGCCGCCCCGAACGAGGCGCTGGACCGGGCCCGCGGGCTGCTGGAGGCCGGCCCGTCGCCGTTGCACGGTTCGGTGGCGCACCAGGTGATCGGCATCTGGCAGCGGGACTTCGGCGACATGCGTCTGGCGCTGCGGCATCTGCGGCGGGCCCGGGATCTCGCGGCGCGGGCGGACTCGGCCGAGCGGGAGGCCGACGTGCTGGCCACACTCGGGGTGGCGCTGGTGCACGCGGGACGGACCCGGCACGGGCTGGCGGCGTTCGAGCGGGGCGTGGCCCGGGGCACGGGGCACACCCGGGCGCGGGTGCTGTTCCGGCGGGCGTACGTGTGGTGGGTGCTGGGCCGGCACCGTGAGGCGCTGGAGGACGTACGCCGTGCGGTGCCCGTGCTGCGGCAGGCGGACGACGTGATCTGGACGGCGCGGGCGCTGACGCTGCGGGCGACGGTGCATCTGGCGCTGGGGGCGGTGGAGCGGGCGGACGCCGACTTCACGGCGGCCGAGGCGCTGTGGGACACCACCGGCCAGGAGCACGACAAGGCCGACGCCGTGGAGAGCCGGGGTCTGGCTGCCTTCCGGCAGGGCGACATCCCGGCGGCGCTGCGGCTGCTCGACGAGGCCGAGGAGCGTTACGCCAAGCTGGGCACGCCGACGTTCATGCTGAGCGTCCGGCGCTGCGAGGTGCTGATGGCGGCCGGTCTGGCACCGGAGGCGCTGGCCGAGGCGGACTCGGCGATCGCCGAACTGGACCGGCTGGGCGGCCAGTCGACCCGCAAGGCGGAACTGCTGCTGGCCGCGGCACGGGCGGCCCGGCTGGCGGACGACCCGCACACGGCGATCGCGCGGGCGGCGGTGGCGGTGCGGCTGTTCGCGGGGCAGCGGCGCGCCTGGTGGGAGACGCACGCCCGGCTGGTGCTGATCGAGGCGCGGGTCGACACCGGGCGCCGCTCGGGGCGGCTGGTCGCGGACGCCGCCGAGGTCGCCGGCCGCCTGGCCGCCTTCGGTTCGCCCGCCGCGCCGCAGGCGTCGCTGCTGGCGGGCCGGATCGCGCTCGCGCTGGGCCGGCCGGCGGAGGCGGAACGGCATCTGGCGCGGGCCGCCCGCAGCCGGCACGGCGGGCCGCCGCCGGCCCGGATGACGGGCTGGGCGGCGCAGGCGCTGCGGGCGCGGGCGGCGGGTTCGCGGCGGGGTGTGCTGGAGGCGTGCCGGCGGGGGCTGGACGTGCTCGACGACCACCGGATGACGCTGGGCGCCGCGGAGCTGCGTGCCCGGGCGACCGCGCAGGGCGCCGAACTGGCCGCGCTGGCCCAGGAGGCGGCGCACGCCTCGGGCCGGCCGCGGCGGTCGCTGGTGTGGAGCGAGCGGTGGCGGGCGACCGTGCTGTCCGCGCCGCCGACCCGGCCGCCGGCCGACCCCGCGCTGCTCAGCTCGCTGACGGCGTTCAGGGAGATCGCCGCCCGGGCCGAGGACGCCCGCCAGGAGGGGCAGCCGGTCGTCGCGCTGGAACGCGAACAACGGCGTCTGGAGCGGGAGATCCGCTCGCGCACGCTGCGACTGCGGGGGGCGGCGCCCGGCGGTGGCGACCGGTTCGAGCCCGGCCGGCTGCTGGAGCGGCTCGGCGACGCGCGGCTGGTGGAACTGGCCGTGCTCGACGGGCGCGTGCACGTGCTGCTGTGCGGGCAGGGGCGGGTCAGGCGTTTCGAGGCGGGGCGGCTGGCGGACGCGGTGCTGGAGGCGGAGTACGTGCAGGCGGGGCTTCGGCGCCTCGCGCACCCGGGGGCGGCGGCCCGGCTGCCGCTGGTGGAGGCGGCGGGCCGCCGCCTGGAGGAGTTGCTGCTCGGTCCGGCCGCGCGGGAGCTGGGCCGCGGGCCGGTGGTCGTGGTGCCGCCGGGTGCGCTGCACCGGGTGCCGTGGGCGCTGCTGCCGTCGTTGCGAGAGCGGGTGCTGAGCGTGTCGCCGTCGGCGGTCAGCTGGCTGCGGGCACGGGAGACGCGGCCGCCGCGGTCCGGCCGCCGGGTGCTGGTGCGCGGTCCGCACCTGGCGACCGGCGGTGCGGAGGTGCCGCAGCTGGCCGGCCGCTACGGCGCTCCCGTCGTCCTGGAGGGGGACGGCGCCCATGTCTCGCGGGTGCTACGGGAGTTGGACGGGGCGGCGCTCGCGCACATCGCCGCGCACGGCACGTTCCGGGCGGACAGTCCGCTGTTCTCCTCGCTGAGCATGGCGGACGGGCCCCTGATCGTGCACGACCTCGAGCGGCTGGCCCGCAGCCCGTACCGGATCATCCTGTCCTGCTGCGACACCGCCCGCTTCGCCTCGGTCGGTGCGGACGAACTCCTCGGTCTGGTCGCGGCGTTGCTGCCGCTGGGCACGGCCGGGGTGGTGGCGTGCAGCGCGCCCGTCAACGACGAGGCGGTGGTGCCGCTGATGCTGGCCCTGCACCGGGGGATCGCCGCGGGGCTGTCCCTGGCCGAGGCGCTGCGCGACGCCCGCGCCGCGCTGCCGGACGACGCGACGCACCGGGCGACGGGGTGGGCGTTCTCGGCGTTCGGCGCCGCCTGACCCACCCGGCCGCCACGCCACCGCGCCACCGCGCCACCGCGCCATCCCGCCACGCCCACCGCGCCACCCGCGACGGGACGCCGGGCGGGTGGGCCGGGCGCGGACGGAGCGCCGGCGCCGTTCCCCGGCCCGCCCGGCCGGTGTCATCCGCGGTGCCACCCCTCGGCCGGCGGTTCGTACGAACGCACCCGGGCCGCGTGGTCGTGGGTGATCGTGGTGATGAGGAGTTCGTCGGCGCCGGGCCGTTCGTGCCGCTCCCCCACCCCGAAGCCGTCGAAGCCTGGTCCCTCGGCGAGCACCGCGTCGTCGAGGACTTCCCGGAAGCGCTCGTGGATGGACTTCAGTACGCCCGTCACCGGTCCGGGCGGTGCACGATCAGGGTGATGGCGAGGAACTTCACGACGCCACCCGCCCATGGCGCGCCACGTCGGGGTGGTCGAGGCCGAGGTGGTCGCGCAGGGTCGTCCCCTCGTAGTCGGTGCGGAAGACGCCCTGTTCCTGCAGGAGCGGGACGACCTTGTCGGCGAACGGGTCGAGGCCGCCGGGGGTGATGTGCGGGACGAGGATGAACCCGTCGGAGACGTCGCCCTGGACGAACTCGTTGATGGTCTTGGCCACGGTGGCGGGCGAGCCGACGAAGGTCTGCCGGTTGCCGGTGTGGATGACCAGGTCGCGAATGGACCAGTTGTTGGCGGCGGCCAGTTCGCGCCACTCCCGGGCGGTGGCCAACGGGTCCCGGTACATGCGGACCTGGGCACGGCCGCGCGCAATGTGGTCCTCGCCGGTGTCCGGGTCGATGTCGGGCAGCGGGCCCTCCGGGTCGTACGACGACAGGTCCCGGTTCCAGACGAACTCCAGGTGCTTGATCGCGGTCGCGCCGCTGACCTGCTGCCGGCGCACCTCGCGGGCGAGGTCCTCGGCCTCGGCGTCGGTGTCGCCGAGAACGAAGGTCGCGGCGGGCAGGATGAGCAACTGGTCGTCCCGGCGGCCGTACTTGGCCAGGCGGGCCTTGACGTCGCGGTAGAAGGCGCGGCCGTCGTCCCAGGAGGCGTGGCGGCTGAAGATGGCGTCGGCGTCGGAGGCGGCGAACTCGCGGCCCTCCTCGGAGTCCCCGGCCTGGAAGATCACCGGTCGGCCCTGGGGCGAGCGCGGCACGTCGAACCGGCCGTGGATGTCGAACTGCTGCCCCTGGTGGACGAACGCGCCGGCCTTGGCGTCGCGCAGGAAGACCCCGGTCTCGGGGTCGGCGACGATCTCGTCCCCGTGCCAGGAGTCGAAGAGTTCGCCCGCGGTGGCGAGGAACTCCTCGGCGCGCGCGTAGCGTTCCTCCTTCGGCAGGAAGCCGCCGCGCCGGAAGTTCTCCCCGGTGAAGGCGTCCCAGGAGGTGACGACGTTCCAGGCGGAGCGGCCGCCGGAGAGGTGGTCGAGGGAGGCGAACTGGCGGGCCACCTCGTAGGGTTCGTTGAAGGTGGAGTTGATGGTGCCGGTCAGGCCGAGGCGGTCGGTCACGGCGGCCAGGGCGGCGAGGACGGTGAAGGTGTCGGGCCGGCCGACGACGTCCAAGTCGTAGATCTTCCCACCTTGTTCGCGCAGGCGCAGCCCTTCGGCGAGGAACAGGAAGTCGAACTTGGCGCGTTCGGCGGTGCGCGCGAAGTGGGCGAAGGAGCTGAACTCGATGTGGCTGCCCGCGGCCGGGTCGCTCCACACGGTGGTGTTGTTGACGCCGGGGAAGTGCGCGGCCAGGTGGATCTGCTTGAGCGGCTTGCTCATGGTCGTGGGTCTCCTGCCGTTCAGACGGTGGCGGCGTACCGGTCGGCGGGGCGGGCCAGGCCCAGCAGGCCGCGAAGGGTGTCGGCCTCGTAGGCGCGGCGGAAGGCGCCGCGGCGCTGGAGTTCGGGTACCAGTCCTCGGGTGACGGCCGGCAGGTCGTGGCCGGCGACGGCGGGCCGCAGCCGGAACCCGGTGAGCCCGGCCGACGACAACTCCTGCAAGAGGTCGGCGAGTTGTACGGCGGTCCCGGCGAAGATCCGGGCGTCGCCGGTGTACGGCTCGCCCGCGAGCTCGTCGAGCCGCTCGCGGCGGGCCGTGGCGGCCGAGGCGTCGTCGTCGAGGAAGACCACCAGGTCTCCGAAGACGTGCAGCGGTTCGTCCGCCCGGCCGGCCGCCTCCTGCTCGGCGCGGATCTCGGTGACGATCGCGCGGGCGTCGTCGGTGTCGTGTGGGGTGACGTATCCGATGTCGGCCTGCCGGGCGACCAGCCGGTACGGGACGGTCTGGTGGGCGAGGGCGGTGACGGGCGGCTGGCCCTGCGGCGGGCGGGGGGTGATGGAGGGGCCCTTGACGCTGAAGCGGCGGCCCTCGAAGTCGATGTAGTGCAGTTTGTCGCGGTCGACGAAGCGGCCGGTGGCCACGTCGCGGATCTCGGCGTCGTCCTCCCAGCTGTCCCACAGCCGGCGGACGACCTCCACGTAGTCGGCGGCCTCGTCGAACAGGTCGGTGACCACGTCCCGGGCGTCGGGGCTGTCGTAGGCGTCGATGCGCGGGACGGTGCGGCGGCCGAAGTGCGCGGCCTCGTGGGGGCGCGCGCTGACGCGCACCCGCAGTCCGGCGCGGCCGGAGCTGACGTAGTCGAGGGTGGCGATCGCCTTGGAGATGTGGAACGGCTCGGTGTGGGTGGTGACGACGGTCGGCACGAGGCCTATGCGCCGGGTAAGCGGGGCGATCCGGGCGGCGGTGAGGACGGCGTCGAGCCGGCCGCGGACCTGGTCGGTGCGGGCGTCCGGGTCGAAGGGGTGCGAGGACTGGAGGCTGAGGCCGTCCTCGAAGGTCACGAAGTCGAGCAGGCCGCGCTCGGCCTCGGTGACCAGATCGGCCCAGTGTCCGGCGGTGAACAGGTCGCGAGGGCGGGCCGCCGGGTCCCGCCAGGAGGCCGGGTGCCAGCCGGTGCCGTCGAGGGCGACGGCGAGGTGCAGATGCGCGAAGGGGTTCGGGGACACGGGTGGGTTGTTCCTTCCTTCGGGGACGTTCGAGCTCGGCGGCCGGGGCCTCTCGTACGAGAGGCCCCGCGGCCGGCTCAGGAGTTGTCGAGGGGCAGGCCGGGCGGGTCGACGCGGGAGTCGGTGACGGCCTCGTTGGAGAGGTTCCAGGCGGCCAGCCACTTGGCGTACTGTCCGTCCTTGATCAGGTGGTCGATGGCGTCGGCGATCGGCTCGGCCAGTCCGCTGCCCTTCTTGGCGGTGGCGGCGATCAGGCCCTGGAGGGTCTGGCCGGCGCCCGAGACCTCGCCCGCGTTGCGGGTGGCGCGCGGTGTGTTCGCGGTCTGCCGGGTGTGGTAGGCGATGGCGGGGTTGGGGCCGAAGTAGATGTCGATCCTGCCGCCGGCCAGAGCCAGATAGGTGCTGTTCTGGTCCTGGTAGTGCTTGACGGTGAGCTTCTTGCCCTCCTTGGCGAGCTTCGCCTGCCACTCCAGCAGGATCTTCTCCTGGTTGGTGCCGGAGCTGACGGCGACGGTGCGGCCGGCGAGGTTCTCGTAGTCGCCGTCGAAGTTCCAGGTGCTCTTCCCGGCGACCTCGAAGGCGAGGTTGTCCTGCCGGTAGGAGGCGAACTCGTACTTCTTCTTGCGTTCTTCGGTGTCGGTGACGTTGGAGAAGGCGACGTCGACCTTGCCGCTGTCGACGCCGACGAAGAGGTTCTCCCAGGTGGAGTCGCGCAGTTCGGGCTTCAGGCCGAGGACGGCGGCGACGAGGCGGCCGAGGTCGGGTTCGGCGCCGGTGAGGGTCTTCTGGTCGCTGCCGACGTACGCCAGCGGCGGGAAACCGGCGGGCAGCGCGCCGACGCCGATGACGAGCCTGCCGCTCTCGCGTACGGCGGCGGGCAGTTCGGCGTTGAGGGCCTTCACCTCGGACACCTTCAGGGTGGTCTGCCGGGCCGCGCCGTTGGACAGCTGTCCCACGGTGACCGTGCCGTCCGCCGCGCTGCCGGTGGTGGTGGCCGCGTCGCTGTCGCCCCCGCAGGCGGCGAGGGACAGGGCGAGGGAGGCGACGGCGGCGGTGGCGGTGAGGTGGCGCAGGAGCCGGCCGGGGAGGCTGGAGGTGGGCATGGCTGTCCTTGTCGGGTGTGGCGGGGGGCGTGGGGGACGCGGGCCCGGCGGGCCGCGGTGGTGCGCGGGGCGGCGAAGCGCGCAGGGCCTTGCTCAGGAAGTCCCTGCTGCGCGGGTGGACTTGCCGTCGTCGGAGGGGGCGGGGAGCACGGTGACCCCGCCGGGCCGGATCGCCGGGCCGGCGCCGCCCGGCGTCCGGTGGGCGCCGTAGGACTCGTGGGCGCCCTGTGCCTCGACGCCGGCCGGGGCACTCGGCGCGCTCCCGGGTCCGGTGCTCATACGGCGGCCTCGCCGCGCAGGCGGACCCGCGCCTCGGTCAGCGCGGTCCGCAGTCTTCGGAGGGGCGTCGGCGGCAGGGTCCGGGTGGCCCCGCGGGCGTAGTACCGCTCGACGTAGAACTGGGCGACGGAGAAGAGGCTCGTCAGGATCAGGTACCAGACGGTGACCACGAGCAGCAGCGGCACGATGTCGCCGGGGTAGGTCGAGCCCATGGTCTGGGCGGCGCCGAACAGGTCGAGCAGCGAGACGTAGAAGACCAGGGACGTGCTCTTGACCAGGCCGATGAGCTGGTTGACGTAGTTGGGCACGATGGAGCGCAGGGCCTGTGGGAGGACGATCCGGGTGAACCGGCGGTGCCTGGGCAGGCCGAGGGCGGCGGCCGCCTCGTGCTGGCCCTGGTCGACGGAGAGGACGCCGCCGCGGACGACCTCGGCGGCGTAGGCGGCCTCGTTGAGGCTGAGGCCGACCACGGCGACGGCCATGTCGGTGGCCAGCCGAGACTCGTCGAAGCGGAAGAAGGCCGGCCCGAAAGGGACGCCGATGCTCAACGTCTGGTACAGCGCGGAGAAGTTGTAGAGGAAGATCAGCACCACGATCAGCGGGACGGACCGGAACGCCCAGACGTAGAGCCAGCCGGCCGTGCGCAGCACGGGGCTGCGGGAGAGCCGGGCCAGGGCGAGCAGGACGCCTCCGAGCAGGCCCAGTACGGCGCTGAGGGCGGTGACCTCCAGGGTGGTGAGGAGGCCTTCCAGGATGGTGGGGCGGGAGAACCAGTAGGCGAAGCGGTCCCACTGGTAGAACGGGTTGGTCGCCAGTCCGTGGACGAACTGGGCGGCCAGGACCAGGACGACGGCGGTCGCGACCCACCGGCCGGGACGGCGCAGCGGCCTCACCCGCCGGTCGTGCGCCGGCGGTGCGGCTTCGCCGGCCTCGGCGAAGCCGGCCTCGACGGGTCGGGGCTCGGCGGACCCGGTCTCGGCGGGTCGGGGCTCGGTGGACCCGGTCTCGGCGGGGCCGGTCGGGGCGGGTCCGATCCGACCGGCTTCGGTCTGGGCGGGTCCGGTGTCGACGGGGCCGGTCGGGTCGGGGCCGGTCTCGGGAGACAGGTCCGGTGTCTTGGCTGTGGTGTCGAGGGACACGACAGTCCCCAGGGGTTCGCTCATGGCGGCTCCAGCGGAGTCGGGGACCCGGAACCCGCCGTGGTACGGCGGCCCTCGTCACCGCGAGGACGGACAACCGTTTCGCGGAGGGGGCGGCGCGCCGAGGACGACGTACGGGACCGGGGGCCGGGAGGGCAACGGCACACCGCTCGGGCGGTGTTCGTCGGGGAGCCGGGGGCTGCGGTGGGTCGTCAGCCCCGGCTGCGGCCGGACGCCGTACACAGGGCGCTGTTGACCCGGAGCAGGTCGACGGCGCGGTCGGCGACGAGGAGTCGAGCGGTCGGCGGCACGCAGCCCTGGGGACGGCGCGGGGCCGTCCGGGGGGCTGCGTCCATGTCCGTCACCTGTCACCGTTCCGGCCCCGAGGGGCCCTCGCGCTTACCGAAACGTCGTCCGGTCCGGTCGTCACCTGGGGCACCCCACCGCGGTGCGAGGGTTGCCGGTCAGCGAGCCAGGGCTTGTCGCTGACGCTCATGACCGTTCTGCCGTAAGTAAGTCAGTGGTCCTGGTGGAAGTCAACGTCCGGTCCACCAGTTGGAACACCGCACGGACGTCTCAGGGCCGGGGGGCGCGGCGGGCGCCGTCGGTGTGGGCGGCCCAGTCGAGGATCTGGACGGCCGAGCCCGCGGCCTCCAGACCCCGGCAGCCGACGTGGTGCCGGCGGGCGATGCCGTCGAGGTCGAGGTGGGCCCCGAAGGCGGGACGGGCGGCGAGCCGGCGGGCGTGGGACCACAGGGCGGGGTGGCCGGCGACGCGGTGCACGGCGTGGGCGTCGAGGTGATGGCGGTGCACGGTGTCGAGTTGGACCAGGGTCACCCACAACACCACGTCAGCGGCGGTGAGTCGGTCGCCCAGCAGGAACTGCCTGCCGGTCAGCCGGCGCTCTGGTTCGCCCAGTGCGCCCAGCAGCGTCTCCAGCGCCTCGGCGCGCTCCTCGGGGGCGGCGTCGGCCCGTCCGGCGCGCTGGGCGGCCTCGTCGATGTCCTGCGCGCACAGGCGCTCGACGTCCCGGATCCCCGCCTCGGCGTCCCCCGGGTACAGCGTGGTGCGGCCGTCGCCGAAGTGCTCGTCCAGGTCGCGCAGGATGTCGGGGGCGTGGGTGCTGACGATGCGTCCGGACCAGTCGTCGCTGAGCACCGGCGCGAGTGCCGGTCCCCGGTAACGGTGGGCGCTCGCCTCGTACAACGGGCGCAGTGCCGCGTGACCGCCGCCCGGACGGTCCGGCACGGCCGGCAGGAAGGTCACCGGACAGGTGTCGCCGATGCCGAGCAGGCCGTGGGCGACGGCGATGGCCAGCCCCTGCGGACAGGCGGTGGACAGGTGGAGGCGGTAGCGGCGGGGCACGGCGTAGTGACCGCCGCGCGGGTCCGCGCCGATGCGGCCCCGGAAAGCGGGGGCGGGCCGGGCGGCCGGGCGGGCGGCCTGCGGTGTGACGGACATGGGTCTCCCCGGGTACGGGCGCGCTCAGGCGCGCGCTGCGGAAGCGATGACGGACGACGTGGAGGTCACAGCGGCGGGACGGACGGCCCCGGCTCGGCTCAGGCGGCCGGATGGCGGCCGGTTAGCGGCCGATCGCGCTGCAGACGCGCAGCAGGTCGATGTGCCGGCGGGAGGTGAGGAGGGGCGCGGCGAGGAGGGGCGAGGGCCGCGCCGCACGGCTGCGGCTCGCACGGCCGGTGACCGGCTCAAGGCGCCCCATGATTCCCTACCCGTTCACTAGGATTCCCTACTGGAGTGTCATGCCGCCTGGAGCCACAGTCAAGGGGAGGTACGACGCCGCCTCGAGGAAGGACACCTTCGGGACGGACGTCTCGGGGGCCGGCGCCGCGCGGACCGGCCGCCGCGCGGACCGGCCGATGGCTGTGCCGTCCGAGAGCGGTGCGGACCCGGCGGGTGCGAGCCGGAAGGGTGCGGAGCCGACGGGTGCGCGGAGTCGGCAGGCCACGGAGTCGGCGGGTGCGCCGGGAAACGGCCGAAGGCCGTACCGGACTGCTCCGATACGGCCTTCGACTCACGCTTTCGCGAGTCGGGACGACAGGATTTGAACCTGCGACCCCTTGACCCCCAGTCAAGTGCGCTACCAAGCTGCGCCACGTCCCGATGCGTTCGTGCGGTGACCCGCGTGAACGCGCAGGTAAACCTTACCGTACGCGAGCGGGTGCCCGGCGCGGTCGGTGCTCAGCCGCCGCTCGGGGCGGTCTCCGACGCGCCCTCGTGTTCGGCGTCCACGTCCTTGGCGTAGGCGACGAAGTCGTCGACCATGCGGTGGAACAGGGTGGCGAGCTGGTGCAGCTCCTCCGCCGACCAGCCGGACAGGGCGACCTCCATGCCGCGGGCGCCGACCTCACGGATGCGGGCGATGGCGTCCCGGCCGGCGTCGGTGAGCCGGATGCGCTGCGCGCGGCGGTCGTCGGGGTCCGGGACGCGGGTGACGTGACCGGATTTCTCCAGCTGCTGCACCGTTCGGGTGACGTGGGAGGCCTCCACACCGAGGCGGTTGGCCAGCTCGCCGGGGCGCTGCGGTTCGGAGTCGGCGATCTGGCGCAGCAGCGCGACGGCCGCACGGTCCAGCGGCACTCCGGCCAGGCCCATCAGCTTCTCGTGCTGCCGGGCCCGCGTGCTCAGGTAGGTGATCCTGGTCAGAGCACGCTCGATCTCGGACACCTCGGGTGAGACGGGGCCGGTCGGCGATGATGCAATGGGCATACGGCCCAGCCTACCATATCGTTGCGTTACTCAAGTAGTTTGCGGATGCGCACACCGGGGGCCGCGTCGTCGGCCGCCCCCCTCAGGCGGCCGACGGCGCGTACGGCGCGGCGGACGACGAGCACGGAGTCGGGCCGAGCCGGGCCGGACCGGGCCGGACCGGAAAGGCCGACCCCACGGCGCCGAGCCCCGGTCGCGCCACGCCACCGACGCCTCGGGTACCCCGATCCCCGTACTGATGCACCGTCAGCACCGAGAGCGCACCCCCGGGTCGCTCCACCCGCTCCCCCGCCCCGGGACGGGGCCCGCGAAGCCTGTGGGCGACGGAGTCGCGAGATCGCGTTTGCTTGACTCAAGTAAGTCGCATATGGTTGCGTGACTCAAGCAGTACACAGACCGGGACCGCCGTGAGCGGCGGCGGCCCCCGCGCCGCACATCCGTGGGGACGGGTGCGGCGCCGACCCCGGGTCCGGTGCCGGAACCCCCGAACCGGCGCCGGACCCGCGGGACCCACCGCGGGTCCGGGACGCATCCGTGTGGCCCGCTACTTGATGATCGCGTTGGCCACCACCACGATCAGTCCGAGCAGGGCGTCCCCCAGACCGGTCGCCAGCGCGATCGCCCATCGGCGGCCCGCCCACCTGGCCGAGACCAGGCCGAGGACGAACAGCAGCCCGACGTTGAAGACGAACGCCGGGTACTCCGCGCCGTCCGCGGGCCACCAGCCCCAGCCCGCGCCCGCCAGGATGAGCGCGGTGGGCAGCATCGCCACGACCAGCGGCCATTCGGCGGCCAGCGCCCGCAGGGCCTGGCCGCGGCGGTGCGGGCCGCGCTCGGCGATGTAGTGGGCGTAGCCGTGCGCGAGGGCGGAGGCGAACGCCGTCACCAGCAGCCAGGCGGCGTCGTAGCGGCGGCTGGCGGCCGAGTCGTGGCCGTGGACGGTGAGCGCGGCGACCATCGCGCTGGCCACCACGGCGCCGTAGACCCCGCCGAAGAGCAGCAGGGACCTGGCGTCGTGCGCGGACCGCGGGGGAACGGGCGCCGTGGGGTCCGCCATGGGCTGCTCTCTTCGCGGGCGGGGCGTAGGTCCTGTCAACGATCACCCGGCCCGCCCTCGCCCGCCACTTCACGGCCCCCGCCACGGCGCCACGGCGCCTTCGCGCCTCCTCGACGTCCCTGCGCCCCGCCACCGCGCCGCCGCGGGTTTCCCCCGCCGGAACGCGCGCCACCCACCGCGCCCCGTCACGCGACGAAGTGTCCGCCCGCATGCCCTCGTCCCCCACACTCTGTCCAGGCCGAAGGCCCGGTGGCCGCGGCTAGGGTCGCCGTATGACCGACAGCTTCTCGTTCCACGTGCCCGACGCCGAACTCGTCCCCGAGCCGCTCGACCCCGGCCAGATCGTCTCCGGGTCGCCCGAGGTGACGGGCAAGGTGGTGCACGAGTCGGCGGACGGCCGCCAGGTCCGCGGCGTCTGGCAGATCACCCCCGGAGTCGTCACCGACACCGAGGCGGACGAGGTGTTCGTGGTGGTGAGCGGATCGGCGACCATCGAGGTCGAGGGCGGGCCCACGCTGCGCGTCGGTCCCGGGGACATGGCGGTGCTGCGGGAGGGCGACCGTACGACGTGGACGGTGCACGAGACGCTGCGCAAGGTGTACGCGATCAGCCTCTGAGAGCACGCCGTCCGGCGCGTGTCAGTGAGTGGCGGCGGGCCGGCCCGGCAGGTCGAACACGTGCCCGGGGGTGACGATCTTCGTGATGGCCTCGCCGAGGAGCGTGCTGGGCTCGACGCCCTGGTGGGCGATGTCGGTGTTCAGCAGGACGATGAGGGTGGTCCGGGCGGACGGCAGGTACACGGTGAGCGATTCGTAGCCGGGCAGCGAGCCGTTGTGGCCGATCCAGCCGTGGACGTCGAAGACGCCGAGGCCGTACCCGGCACCGGGGACCGCGGTCGGCGGTGTGGTCAGCCGCTGCTTCTGCAGGGCGGGGCTGATCAGGTCGCGGCCGTCGGGCAGGACGCCCGTGGCCACGGTGCGCGCCCAGACCCGCAGGTCGTCGAGGTCGGAGACCATCGCGCCGGCCGCCCAGGCCCACGAGGGGTTCCAGCCGGCCGTGTCGGCGACCTCGCCGTTCGCGGTCTGGTCGGTGTAGCCCTGGGGGTGCGGCCGGGGGAAGTACGCGCCGCTCGGGAGCAGGGTGTGGTGCAGCCCGGCCGGTTCGAGCACCTCCGTCCGCAGGTGGTCGGCGAGCGGCCGGCCGCTCGCCTTCTCGACCACGAGGCCGAGCAGGACGAGGTTGGTGTTGCAGTAGGAGAACTCCCGGCCGGGCGGGAAGAGCGCGGGGTGCGCGAAGGCGTATCCGAGCAGCTGCCGGGGAGTGAAGGAGCGCCGCGGGTCGGAGGTGAGCGCCTTGACGAAGGCGGCGTCCGACGTGTAGTCGAACAGCCCGCTGCGCATTCCGGCCAGTTGCCGCAGAGTGATCCGGTCCCCGTCCGGCACGCCCGCGACGTACTTGCCCACCGGGTCGTCCAGGCCGACCTTGTGACGGTCGGCCAGCCGCAGCAGCGCCGTCACGGTGAACGTCTTGGTCTCGCTGCCGATCCGTGAGTACAGGCCGGCGCTCATCCCGCGGCCGGTGCTCTTGTCGGCGACGCCGAAGGACTTCACGTACTGGCCCCGGCCCGGTGTCCAGAGCCCCACGATCACACCGGGGACCCGCGCCTCGTCCATGACCTGGCGTACGGCCCGGTCGATCCGCCGGGTCACCCCGGGGTCGAGGGTGCGGACCTCGTCGGCGCCGGAGGAAGGGGAGGCGGAGGGCGGTGGCGGCGCCGGTGAGGCGGCGACGGCCGTGGCGCCGGCCGCGGGCGCGGCGAGCGGGGCCGTGAGGATCGCGGCGGCGGTCGCCGCGACGGCTCCCGCGCGCAGTCGCCGTGTGCACGCGTGCGTCATGGGGTGACTCCCGGCGCGTGGTTGCGGAGCCCGCGGTCGTCGTGGACGAGGGCGGGACGGGCGAGGGCGTCCTTCCGCGGCGGACGCCGACGGGACCGGTCAGGGCGCCGGCGGCGCGTCCGGTGTCGTACGGCCCCCGCCACCCGACGTCCTCAGCATAGGAGCGCCGTCGCGCCACCGCCCGCCGACGCGGGACGCGGGGCCCGCGCTCAACGCCTGGGGCCGGCGTCGGCGCCGGGACGCGCGGCGCCTGAGGCCGGTACCGGGACGCGCGGGGTCCGTCCCGGGACGGACGCACGAGGGCGCCGGGATCCGTGCGGGCGTCACCCGGCCGCGTGACCGCCGGAGGTGTTCACGCCCCCCGCCAGACGTTCGCGAAGGCCGCGTCCTCGATGGCGCGCCGCTGGCGCACGGCCTCCAGCTCCATCACCGCGTCGTGGACGGCGGCCAGCACCGTGAGCACCGTGTCGTCGGTGACCGCCGGTTCCGCCGGGGTGAGCTCGTCGCGGATCCCGGCGGCCGCGGCCAGGGCGAGCAGCACCGGCTCGTCCGCCGCCCAGCGGTAGCCCGCCCGCCGCCGCGCCTCGGTGTCGCTGAGGACGGTGCGTCCGCCGCGGAAGGGCAGCCAGCGGTTCCGCTCCCAGCCGATCTGACCCTCCGCCTCCAGCGCGGCCAGGTACGCCGACGACAGGCCGCGGCCGCGCCGCCAGAGCCAGTCCGCCGGCGACTCGTAGGGCGCCTCGCGCACCAGTGCGGAGGCGGCCTCGGCCAGCAGGGGGTCTTCGGGGGCGGGGCTCGCCCGCGGCACGAGACGGTCGCCGTCCAGCCGTACCGCCCCGGTCCGGAGGAGGTCGTAGACCTCGGCGCCGGCCAGCGCGAGCGAGAGGTCGCCGCGTTCCAGGGGCCGGCCGGGCGCCACGTCCAGGGCGACGATCATCAAGTCACGCGGTGTGCTCATGGGGCTCCCCGTCAAAGGGCGTGTCTGACGCTGCGCCGCCGGGTCACCGGCGTGGGACATGGCGCTCGGACTCCTTACCGCGCCGACTGTAGCGCGGCGAGGTCACGGGCGGGCGGCGGGCGGGCCGGGGCGGATCAGGCGCCGCACGACCTCAGGAAGCGGCGGGTGCGTACGGCGACGGGCAGCGGCCGGTCGGGCGGGCAGGGGTACATGTCCTGCTCGACGATGGCGAACAGGTCCACGCCCAGCTGCTGGGCCGCCACCAGGACCGGGCGCAGATCCGGCACCCCGGACGGCGGTTCGCACATCACCCCGCGCTGGACCGCCGGCCCGAACGGCAGCCCGTCCGCGACGACTTCGGCGAGGATCCGCGGGTCGACCTGCTTGAGGTGCAGATAGCCGATCCGCTCGCCGTAGGTCTCGATCAGCTTGACGCTGTCGCCGCCGCAGTAGGCGTAGTGGCCGGTGTCCAGGCAGAGGTCGACCAGTTCGGAGTCGGTGGAGTCCAGGAAGCGCTCGACGTGGGCCTCGGTGTCGATGTGGGTGTCGGCGTGCGGGTGGACGACGATGTCGAGGCCGTAGGCCTCCTTGACCTCGTGGCCGAGCCGTTCCATGCCCTTGGTCAGGTGGGCCCACTGCCCGGCGGTCAGCTCCGGCGGCTCCAGGATCTCGGCGGTCCTGTCGTCCCGCCAGAAGGAGGGGATGACGACGAGGTGCCGCGCCCCCATGGCCCGGGTGAGGGCGGCGACCCGGCTGACGTGGGCCCAGGTGTCCTCCCAGACCGCCGGGCCGTGGTGCAGGCCGGTGAAGACCGTGCCGGCCGACACCCTCAGGTCGCGCCGGGCCACCTCGTCGGCGAGGCGGGCCGGGTCGGTGGGCAGATAGCCGTAGGGTCCGAGTTCGATCCAGGAGTAGCCGGCCTCGGCGACCTCGTCGAGGAAGCGCTCCCAGGGAACCTGACGGGGGTCGTCGGCGAACCAGACGCCCCAGGAGTCGGGGGCCGAGCCGACCCGGATGCGGTCGAGGGCGGGGGTCATGTCAGCAGTTCCCTTCCGAAGACGCCGGTACGGATCGGGGGGCCGCCGTCGCGGCCACGGCCGGACGGCGGCGGGTGTGCGGGAGCGGTCGCGCGGTCTCCGTCCTTCCTCACCTCACATCATGGGCTCCCTCAGGTCCGAATGTAAGTACAAAGAAATTGACAGTCCGGCCCCGGGGGATCTAGACCTGTGAAGCGGCAGCCCAGGGGTCCCGGATCCCCGCCCCGCCCGGTTCGAGGAGCGTCACGCATGACCGAGCCAGTCGAGTCCGCCCGGATCTTCGATCTGATCACCATGGGCCGCATCGGGGTCGATCTCTACCCGCTGCAGTCCGGCGTACCCCTCGCGCGGGTGGAGTCGTTCGGCAAGTTCCTCGGCGGTTCGGCCGCCAACGTGGCCGTGGCCGCCGCCCGGCTCGGCCGGTCCACGGCCGTCATCACCCGCACGGGTGACGACCCCTTCGGTGCGTATCTGCACGAGGCCCTGGAGGAGTTCGGGGTGGACGACCGCTGGGTCGCACCGGTCGGCGCCTACCCGACGCCCGTCACCTTCTGCGAGATCTTCCCGCCGGACGACTTCCCGCTGTACTTCTACCGCCGGCCCAAGGCCCCGGACCTGGAGATCCACCCCGGCGAACTGGACCTGGACGCGATCCGCGCGGCCCGGATCTTCTGGATGACCGGCACCGGCCTGAGCGAGGAACCCAGCCGCTCGGCCACGCTCGCCGCGCTCGAGGCCCGCGCCCGGGCCGGCATCACCGTCTTCGACCTCGACTGGCGCCCCATGTTCTGGCCCTCGGACACCGACGGCGCCGCCGCGGGGGCCGAACGGGCCCGCCCGTACTACGCCGAGGCGCTGCGGCACGCGACCGTGGCGGTCGGCAACGTCGACGAGTGCGAGATCGCCACCGGCGTGCGCGATCCCGAGGCCTGCGCGAAGGCGCTGCTCGCGGCCGGGGTGGAACTGGCCGTCGTCAAGCAGGGCCCCGAGGGCGTGCTCGCGGTGCGCCGCGACGGCGCCCGGGTCACGGTCCCGCCGGTGCCGGTGGAGGTCGTCAACGGACTCGGCGCGGGGGACGCGTTCGGCGGCGCGCTGTGCCACGGCCTGCTGTCCGGCTGGGACTTGACGGCGACCGTGCGCTACGCCAACGCGGCCGGGGCCCTCGTCGCCTCCCGCCTCGCCTGCTCCGCCGCGATGCCCACCGCGTCCGAGGTCGACGGCCTCCTCGCCCGGGCCACCGACCGGACGGAGCCGTCCCGTTGAGCACCGCGCCCGCCCCCGAGAACCCGTCCGCCCGCCGAGGAGGAGTCCGTTGACCAGCCCCTACCACCTCCCCGCCGGCGAGGCCGCCGACGGACCGTACGGCGTGGCCGTCTCCCCCGGGTCCGCCGGCTGGGGCCACGCCCACCTGCGCGTCCTGGACCTGCCGGCCGGCGGCACGCACACCTTCGACACCGGCGACAGCGAGTGGATCGTGCTTCCGCTGAGCGGCGGCTGCGAGGTGAGCTGCGCCGACGAGTTCGGCGGGGACGCCTTCCGCCTCACCGGCCGCGACAGCGTGTTCGGCGGCGTGAGCGACTTCGCGTACGTCCCGCGCGACGCCCGTACGACCCTCTCGGCGCCCGGCGGCGGACGGTTCGCGCTCACCGGCGCCCGCTGCACCCGCCGCCTGCCCGCGCGGTACGGCCCCGCCGCCGGCGTACCGGTGGAGCTGCGCGGCAGCGGCGCCTGCTCCCGGCAGGTGAACAACTTCGCGGCCGCCGGGGTGTTCGAGTGCGACCGGCTGATCGCGGTCGAGGTGCTCACGCCGGGCGGCAATTGGTCCTCCTTCCCGCCGCACAAGCACGACGAGCACCGTCCCGGCGAGGAGTCGGTGCTGGAGGAGGTCTACTACTTCGAGTTCGCCGCCCACGAGGGCGTCCCGGGCCTCGGCTACCAGCGGGTCACGCCGTCCGGACACGGCCGGGGCACGGACGTGCTGGCCGAGGTGCGCGACGGCGACGTGGTCCTGATCCCGGACGGCTGGCACGGACCGTCGATCGCCGCGCCCGGACACCACATGTACTACCTCAACGTGATGGCGGGCCCGGACCCCGAGCGCGCCTGGCTGATCCGCGACCACCCCGACCACGCCTGGGTCCGCGACACCTGGCCCGGCCGGCCGGTCGATCCCCGGCTGCCCCTGTACACGGCCCCTGCCCAGTGAACTCCCCGATCCCGGTGCGGATCCCTACTCCAGTGAGGTACCGACCATGACCGAGCCGAGCGGACCGGGCGAGCCGGAGGCGCCGGGCACGCCCACGGTCCGGCTGACCGTGGCCCAGGCACTGGTGCGTTTCCTCGCCGCCCAGCACACCGAGCGGGACGGCGTACGGCACCGGCTGATCGCCGGCATGTGGGGCGTCTTCGGGCACGGCAACGTCGCCGGGATCGGCCAGGCGCTCGTCGACCACGCGGACGTGATGCCGTACCACCAGGGCCGCAACGAGCAGGCGATGGTGCACGCGGCGGTCGGCTACGCCCGTCAGCGCGGCCGGCTCTCCGCCCAGGCGGTCACCACGTCCATCGGGCCGGGCGCGACCAACCTCGTCACGGGCGCGGCGCTGGCCACGATCAACCGCCTGCCGGTCCTGCTGCTGCCCGGCGACTACTTCGCCTCCCACGTCGCCGACCCCCTCCTCCAGCAGCTGGAGCACCCCTCGGCGGCGGACGTCTCGGTCAACGACACCCTGCGGCCGGTCTCCCGCTGGTTCGACCGGATCACCCGTCCGGAGGCGCTGATCCCCTCCGCGCTCAACGCGATGCGGGTGCTGACCGATCCGGTCGAGACGGGCGCGGTCACGCTCGCGCTGCCGCAGGACGTGCAGGCGGAGGCCCACGACTGGCCGGCGGAGTTCTTCGCCGACCGGGTGTGGCGGGTACGGCGGCCCGCTCCCGACCCGGACGAACTCGCCGGGGCCGCCGCCGCGATCCGGCGCGCCGCCCGTCCGCTGATCGTGGCCGGCGGCGGTGTCCGGCACAGCGCGGCCGAGGAGGCGCTGAAGGCGCTGGTGGGCGCCACCGGCATCCCGGTCGCCGTCACGCAGGCGGGCAAGGGGGTGCTGCGCCACGACCATCCGGCCGACGTGGGCGGCATCGGGCACACCGGCACGGCGGTCGCCGACGACCTCGCCCGCACCGCCGACCTGGTGGTGGGCGTCGGCACCCGGTTCACCGACTTCACGACGGCCTCCGGCACCCTCTTCCAGAACCCGGACGTCCGCTTCGTCAACCTCAACATCACCGCGTTCGACGCCCACAAGCTGGCGGCGGCCACGCTCGTCTGCGACGCCCGGGCCGGGCTGGCCGCGCTCGCCGAGGGCCTGGCCGGCCACCGGGTGGCCGCCGCCTACGAGGCCGAGTACCGCGGGGGCAAGGAGCGCTGGGAGCGGGTGGTCGAGGCGGCGTACCGCGCGGACGACGACAGCGCCGCGCCGAGCCAGGCGCAGCTGCTCGGCGCGCTGGACGCGGTGGTCGACGACACGGACGTGGTGATCAACGCGGCCGGCTCGCTCCCCGGCGACCTGCACAGACTGTGGCGGGCCCGCTCCTCGCGCCAGTACCACGTGGAGTACGGCTACTCCTGCATGGGCTACGAGATCCCGGCCGCGATCGGCGTGCAGCAGGCCGCCCCGGACGTCCCGGTGTGGGCGCTGGTCGGCGACGGCACCTATCTGATGATGCCGACCGAGATCGTCACGGCCGTCCAGGAGGAGCTGCCGATCAAGGTGGTGCTGATCCAGAACCACGGGTACGCCTCGATCGGCGGCCTGTCGGAGTCGGTGGGGGCCGAGCGCTTCGGCACGGCGTACCGCCGCCGGACCCCGGACGGCTCGTTCAGCGGGCCGCCGCTCCCCGTGGACCTGGCCGCCAACGCCGCCAGCCTCGGCATGGACGTACTGCGCGCCGGGACCGTGGCCCAACTGCGCGCGGCCCTGCGCACCGCCCGCGCCGCCGACCGGCCGACGTGCGTGTACGTCGAGACCGACCCGTCCGACGCGCCCGCGGCCGAGGCGTGGTGGGACGTGCCGGTGGCCGAGGTGGCCGGCCGGCCGGCGGCGGCCGAGGCCCGCGAGCGCTACGTCCGCGAGGCCGCGCGGCGGCGGCGTCCGCTGTGAGGGCGGCGGCCCTGGTGCCCGTGGCGCTCGCGCACCTCGCCGGTCTCCCGGCGGTTCGTGCGCCGCTTCCCGCCGAGCCCGGTGATCACGGCCGCTGCGCCGGTCGAGGACACTCGGTCCCCCATCGGACCCCGGAAACGCGAAGGCCGATCTCGGATGTCTCCGAAACCGGCCCTGAACTGCGACTCTCACGAGTCGGGACGACAGGATTTGAACCTGCGACCCCTTGACCCCCAGTCAAGTGCGCTACCAAGCTGCGCCACGTCCCGTCGCGCTCACGCCGGGGTGACCCGTGTGATCGCGCGAACGTCACTTTACCGCACGCCGGGGGCCGCGCCGAAAGGGGCTCGGGGCCGGGGGGAGAATCGGCGTATGAGCAGCACATCCGCCAGGCGGCCCGACGGCGCGCGGGACCGCGACAGTGAGGGGCGGGCGCGCAACGCCCGGCCGCGCGACGGGCTCGGGCGCCCCCTGCCCTACGGCGCCGACGGGGTGCCCCGGCAGCCCGAGGGCGTGGTGCGCACCCCCGCGGAGACGGTGGCCGAGGCGCAGGCGCTGCTGGACGCCGGCCGGCCGTTCCACGCGCACGAGGTCTTCGAGGACGCCTGGAAGACGCGGCCGGACGCCGAGCGCACGCTGTGGCGCGGACTGGCCCAACTGGCGGTGGGGCTCACGCACGCGGCCCGCGGCAACACCACCGGCGGCGCCCGGCTGCTGCGGCGTGGCGCGGGCGCGGTGACGCGGTGGACGACGGAGACCGGGGTCCGGGACCCGCACGGCATGGACACGGCCGCCCTGGTCGGCTGGGCGCGGGAGCTGGCGGACGCGGTGGAGGACGGGACGGCCGGCCCCGTGGACGCGGCCGGGCGGGCACCGCGGCTGCGCGGCGGGTCGTAGCGCCCGGTACGGCACCGGTGCGCACGCCGTCGGCGCCGTACGGCAGACTCGGGGCGTGCGAAAGATCCATGTCATCGGCATCGGCGCGGGCGACCCCGAACAGCTCACCCTTCAGGCGGTCAGGGCGCTGCGCGACACGGACGTGTTCTTCGTCCTCGACAAGGGCGAGGTGAAGTCGGATCTCGTAGGGCTGCGCCGGGACATCCTGGCGGCGCACGTGCGGGAGGGGACGTACCGCGTGGTGGAGGCGCGGGACCCGGAGCGGGACCGCCGGGCGGAGGGCGCCGGCTACTCCCCCGCCGTCGGTGACTGGCGCAGCGCCCGCGCGGACGTCTATGAGCGGCTGATCGCCGGGGAGCTCGGCGAGAACGGGCGGGGCGCGTTCCTGGTGTGGGGCGATCCGTCGCTGTACGACAGCACCCTCGGGATCCTCGAAGAGGTGCTGGCACGGGGCTCGGTGGAGTTCGAGTACGACGTCGTGCCCGGGATCAGCAGTGTCTCCGCGCTGGTGGCCCGGCACCGCACGGGTCTGAACCGGGTGGCCCGGCCGGTGCAGATCACCACGGGTCGGCGACTGGCGGAGGGGTTCCCCGAGGGGGTGGACGACGTCGTCGTGATGCTCGACGCCCACCAGGCCTTCACGCGGTACGCCGACCAGGACATCGACATCTACTGGGGCGCCTACATCGGCACCCCGGACGAGATCCTCGCCTCCGGTCCGATCGCGGAGGCGGCTCCCCGCATCGAGCGCCTGCGTGCCGAGGCGCGGGAGCGCAAGGGCTGGATCATGGACACGTATCTGCTGCGGCGGCGGACGCGGGAGTGAGGCGGCGGGGGCGGGGACGGCCCGTCCGCCGGGTGTCGTGCCGGGCGGGGCGGTCGTTGCCCACCCCGTGCTCCGTCAGGGGGCCCACCTCCCGTCCGGCGTCCCGGCAGGCGGTCACCAGACCGGGCAGGGCGCCGAGCGCCGAGCGCCAGCAGCCGGGCGCGGAGGCGCGGTCGCAGTCGTGCAGCAGGACGGTGCCGCCGCCGCGCAGGTCCGCGCCGACGGTGGCGCGCACGGAGGCGGGAGTGGCCTCGGCCGTCCAGTCCCGGCCCCAGGCGGTCCACAGCACCGGACGCAGGCCGAGCCTCCGGGCCGCCGCCCAGCGGCCGGCGGTGAGGATGCCGTACGGAGGGCGGTACCAGACCGGGCGGCGGCCCGTGACGTCCTGCACGACGCGGACGGTGAGCGCGGTCTCCCGCAGGTCCCGGCCGGGGGCGGGCAGCCAGGGGCGGCTGTGGGTCCAGCCGTGGACGCCGAGTTCGTGGCCGCGCCCGGCGATGTCCCGGGTGAGCTCCGGATGGCGTACGACCGCCTCGCCCAGGACGAAGAACGTGGCCCGCACGCCGAGCCGGTCCAGTTCGTCCAGGAAACGGGGTGTGGACTCGGGGTCGGGGCCGTCGTCGAAGGTGAGCGCCACGTGGCCGGGGCGGCCGAGGCCGGCCAGGCGCGGCAGGCAGGCGGAGCGGAAGCGCGGCAGCCAGGTGGCGGCCGGGACGATGTGCGCGGCCGCGACGACGGCGAACGGCGCGAGGGCCGCCGCGAGGGGCCGCGCGACGCCGCCGCCCGGTGCTGTTCCTCCCACCGTCCGCTCCTTCCTGTGCCCGGTGCGGTGTGCCCCGTGCGGGTGAACCGGCCTGTGCCCCCGTGCGGGTGAACGCCCGCCCCTCTCAGCCGAAGCGTGCGGCGAGGCGCCGGTAGAGGGCGGGCGCCGCGCCGCGCACTCGGCCAGGCACCCGCGTCCACCCGGGGACGTACACCTCGTCCCGGCCCCGCGCGACCGCGTCCCACACCGCGTCGGCGACGCGGCTCGCCGGTACGGGCTTGGGGCGGGAGCGCCGGTAGGGCACCCCGCGGCGGTCGAAGAACGGCGTGTCCACGACGCCGGGCACGACATGGCTGATGCCCACCCCGGTGCCGCGCAGCTCGTAGCGCACGGCGTCGGCGAAGGCGCCCAGCGCGGCCTTGGTGGCGGAGTACACCGCCTCGTCGCGCACTCCCACCGTGCCCGCGAGGGAGCCGATGAGGACCACGCGGCCGGCGCCCTGTCCGACCATGCGGGGCAGCAGCAGCCTGACCAGGCGCAGGGTGGCGAGCACGTTGACCTCGAACACCTCGTCGATGGCCCGCTGCGGCATGGTGTGGAACGGTCCTGACCAGCCGATTCCGGCGCCGGCCACCAACAGGTCGACCCGGCCGGCGCTGTCCAGCGCGAACCGCGCGAGCCGCCGCTCCGCGCCCGGGCCGGACAGGTCCGCCGGGTAGGCGACCGCCGAGGTGCCCCGGGCCACCTCCTCCAGGCGCGCGCGGTCCCGTCCGTTGAGCACGAGGTGCCAGCCGCCCTCGGCGGCGAGGCGGCGGGCGACGGCCGCGCCGATCCCGGACGACGCGCCGGTCACCAGGGCGCCCCCGCCGAGCGGCGTGCCGTCGGCGGCGTGGCGGCGCGGGGCGCTCGGCGTCTCCGGTGCCTCGGCCGGGGTCCCGGAGCCTGACCGGACGCGGGAAGGGGCTTGGGACATCGGGGCGCACCTCTGGGTCGACGGTGACCGAGGGCCGCCGCTGCGGCCTCGGTGGTCCGGGGACGGCCTGCCGGAGGGGAAGTATCCCGGGGACCGGGCCCGAAACGTGGGACGGGCTGGGGTGCGGGGCCGGTCGTTTGACTCCGCTGGGTGAGGGTTACTCACTTCCAGTGTCGTCTCAAACGCCCGCGCCGCCACCCCTGCCCGCCGCTCGGGGGCCCCAGGCCGCACACGTGTCCGGCCGGCCGGGGGAGCCCGAGGCCGAGCGGCTGCTGATCGTCAGCGCCAGCATGGGTTCGGGTCACGACACGGTGGCCGCGGAGCTGGCGCGACGGGCGCGGGCCGCAGGCAAGGAGGCGTACGTCGTCGACGTGCTGGCCATGCTGCCGTACGGCCTCGGGGACGGTCTGAGGGGCTTCTACCAGACCGTCGTCCGGCACTGTCCATGGGTCTACGCCGGCATCTACGACCTCTTCCTCAGGCCGGGTCCCGGTGCCCGGCCCGGCGGCACTCCGCTGGCCCGGCTGGCGGGCGGGCGGCTGACCCGTCTGGTCCGCGAGACGCGGGCGGACGTCGTGGTGCCGGTCTTCCATCTGGCGGCCCAGCTCACCGGGCACCTGCGGGCCCGCGGGGTGCTGCGGGCGCCCAGCGCGGTCGTCCTGGTGGACTTCGCGGTGCACCGGCAGTGGCTCCATCCGGGCAACGACCTGCACCTGTGCCTGACGGACGAGGCGGCCGGGGAGGTGCGCCGCGCCCTGGGCCGGCCGGCGGAGGCGACCGGGCCCGTGGTGGCCCCGGGCTTCTTCCGCGCCGGGCCGGGGGTGGACCGGTGGCTGCGCCGGTTCGAGCGGTGCGGGGGCGGGCGGCCCGCCGTGCTGCTGTCGGCGGGCGCCTGGGGCGCGGGCGCGGACCTGGAGGGCACCGCGCGGCTGCTGGCCGGCCACGGCTTCCTGCCGGTCGTGCTGTGCGGGCGCAACGAGCGGCTGCGCCGCGCCCTGGCCGCCGTTCCCGGCGTCCTCACCCCCGGCTGGGTCACGGACATGCCGGACCTGCTGCACGCGTGCGCCGCGCTGGTGGACAACGCGGCCGGGCAGACCGCCGTCCAGGCCCTCGCCGCGTCCCTGCCGGTGGTCGGGTACCGGCCGCTGCCCGGGCACGGGGCGGAGGGCGTACGCCGGATGGCCGCTCTCGGGGTGTCGGAGCACGCCCCGGACGAGGCCGGGCTGCTGCGGTCCCTAAGGAGCCTCACGGCGGTCGGCGCCGAACGCGAGCGGCGGACCGCGGCCGGGCGCGCGCTGTTTCGCGAGGACGCGCTGTCACGAGTGGTACGGGCCTCGGCGGCCGGCGGCGCACCGTAGCAATACCCCCAGCGGTTCCCCCGGCACTTCCTCCAGCGGCCGTTCCCTCGGCGCTCCCCCGCGGCCGTTCCCTCGGCTCCCGTGGCCCGCCCTACGACCGCCGCGTCATGACCGCCTGCCTCATGACCGCCTGCCTCACGACCGCCTGCCTCACGACCGCTGTGCCCGGCCGGAGTCCAGGCGGACGATCCGGGCGACGTTCTCCCTGTCCTCGTCCTCCCGGCTGGGCTCGGCGGCGAACCAGGCGTCGAGGATCTCGGTCAGCAGCGGCTGGGAGGTCAGCCGCAGTCCGAGGGCGAGCACATTGGCGTCGTTCCAGCGGCGCGCCCCGTCGGCCGTGTAGGCGTCGGTGCACAGGGCGGCGCGGACCCCGGGCACCTTGTTGGCGGCGATGGACGCGCCCGTGCCGGTCCAGCAGCACACGACGGCCTGGTCGGCCCGTCCCTCGGCGACGTCCCGGGCCGCGGCCTGGGAGCACGCGGCCCACTGGGCGTCGTCGCCGGGGCGCAGCGCGCCGTGGGCGATCACCTCGTGCCCGAGCGCGCGCAGCCGGTCGACCAGGGCGCGGGCCACGGGTTCGTCCATGTCGGAGGAGACGGAGATCCGCATGCCTGGAGGGTACGCCGGGGGCCGGGTGTGCTGTCCGGACAGCACGCACCTAGAACATGTTCATGCCTAGAACATGTTCATGCCGAGCAGGAGCGCGGCGGCGAACAGGACCGCCGCGCCGAGGACGGCGACCAGCCGGAAGTGGCGGCGCAGCGAGGTGCGCAGGCCCGGGCGGCGGGGGGCCACCCGGTGCACGCTGGTGCTCCAGCCGGTGTCCTGGGCGGAGTGCGGCGCCGGCGTGGCGGGGCCCTGGTCGGCCGTGCCCCGGCGGCGCGCCGGGGCGGCGGGCTGCGTGCCCCGGTGGCGTCCGGGGCCCGCGTCCCACTGGCCCGCCTCCCATTGGCCCGGCCGTCCCTGCGGCTCGGCTCCGGCGCCCGGCCGTTCCGGCGGCAGCGGTTCGGGAGTGCCGCGCCAGGCGCCGCTGCGGAACCAGTCCGCGGTCTGGCGGGCCGTGGGGCGGTCCTCGGGCCGCTTGGCCAGCATGCTCAGCAGATACGCCTCGAAGGCGGGCGGCAGCGCGGCGCCCCGCTGGTGCGGTGGTACGGGCGGGGCGTCGACGTGCTGGTACAGCAGCGCGGTCGGGGTGTCGGCCTCGAAGGGCGGGTGGCCGACGGCCAGCTGGTAGAGGACGCAGCCCAGCGAGTACATGTCCGAGGCGGGGGAGGCGGGGGTGCCGATGGCGCGCTCGGGCGACAGGTACAGGCCGGTGCCGACGATCTGACCGGTCGTGGTGAGGCCGGCCGACGGGTCGTCGACGAAGCGCGCTATGCCGAAGTCGCCGATGCGGACGGTTCCGTGCCGGTCGCTCAGCAGGTTGCCGGGCTTGATGTCCCGGTGGACGATGCCCTGCTCGTGCGCCGCGGCGAGGCCCTCGGCCGCCTCCTGCGCGACCTGGGCCAGCCGCTCGCAGGAGAGCGGGCCTCCGCCGGTCAGCTCACCGGCGAGGCTGCCGCCGTCGACCAGTTCCATGACGAGGAAGCAACGGCCCTCCCAGGTACCGAAGTCGAGCGTCCCGACCACGTTGGGGTGGTTCAGCCGGGCGGAGGTCTGGGCCTCCAGCCGGAACCGTGCCTCGGCCGAGGCGTCGGCCACGTCGTTCAACAGCACCTTGACCGCGACCGACCGGTCGAGCACCTCGTCCTGGGCCTGCCAGACCTCGCCCATTCCGCCGCGCCCGATGACCGTGTGCAGCCGGTACCGATCCGCCACCCGCACCGTAGACCGCCTCAATCCCCGAAAAAATCCCGCCCTCACGACCGCGCCCCCGGTGACGGGCACGGCGGCAGCCGCACACCGCCTCCGGGTCGCGGCAACCGGCCCATCTTAACGATCACTTGGCGTGCCGCCGACCGACGCCTTGCCCGCGGACCCGGTGACCGGATCGCGACGGGTGTGCCCCACTGACCCCTTATGAGTGAAAAGCAGGAAGTCGCTTCTCGTACAAATATGTAGAACTGATCATGTATGTCATCGTCGCCGTACCCACTGATCCGCTCGGGAGAGGGAGGACGACCTTGGACCCTTTGACGTGGCTGCTCATCCCGTTGGCGACCGTGTTCATGGCAAGCGTGTGGAGTTGCTGCGCCGGGCGGTCGCGGCGCACCGACGTCTGGACGGACGTCCAGCGCTTCGACCGTGTGCGGGCGGCCCTGGAACGCGCCGCGACCTCCGACGTCCCGGCTCCCGAGCCCCCCGCGGCCGAGAGTCCCCGCCCCCTGGGCCGCGTCGTGCGGGTCTAGGGCCCCTCGTTCGGTTCGTGCCGGGCTCGCGCGCCCTGGCACCGCCCGGGGACGACGCCTCGGGGCCTGTCCGGCGGACGGTCCCTAGCCCACCAGCAGTTGTACGCCGCCCACGACCGTCGCCGCGATCACCAGCCGCTCGAACAGGCGCTGGTCGATCCGGTGCACGGCCCACTTGCCGATCAGGGCGCCCGGCACCACGAACACGACGAGCGCCGCGTCGAGGAGCAGGGAGTGGCCGTCGATCAGGCCGAGGCCGGCGCTGAAGGGGACCTTGGAGACGTTGACGATCAGGAAGAAGAACGCCGACGTCCCGAGGAACCCGAGCTTGCGGAATCCCGCGGACAGCAGGTAGAGCGACATCACCGGGCCGCCCGCGTTGGCGACCATGGTGGTGAAGCCGCCGAGGACGCCGTAGGAGCGGGCCTTGAGGCGGCCGGAGCGGGTGGCGACCGCGTCCGGCCGCTCGTCCTCGCCGCCCGCCCGGCGGCGCCACACCGTCACCGCCGCCATCAGCAGCAGGATCGCGCCGATGGAGGTCCGCACGACGGAGTCGCCGGCCCACTGAAGGAACAGCGTGCCGACGACGACACCGGCCGCGACGGCCGGGAACAGCCGCCACAGGGTGGGCCAGTGGGCGTGCCGACGGTAGGTGAGGACGGCGAGCACGTCGCCGGCGATCAGCAGGGGCAGCAGCACCCCGGTCGAGGCGCGGGCGGGCAGGACCGCCGCGAAGACGGCGAGGCTGACCGTGTTGGCGCCGCTGACGGCGGTCTTGGAGAAACCGACGAGGAGGGCCGCGAGCGCGAGCGCCGCGAAGCTCCATCCGGAGATGTGCCAGTAAGTCATCGTGTCCATGCGGACACCGATGCTAGGGCCGGCGGCTGTCACCGGTTGAGCCGGGGCGGGCTCGGCGTCGGGCGCGGGGCCTGAGGAGGAGCGCGCCGTTCCCCGCCCTCCTCCTCAGGCGCCCCGCCCGTCCGGGCGGCCGCCCGGACGGGACCGTGAGCGCTCCCTACGGGCGAGGGTCCCGCCCGGCGGGCTCAGCTCCCGTAGCGCGCCCGGAGCTCCCGCTTCAGGACCTTCATGCTCGGTCCGAGCGGCAGCGCCTCGGTGAACTCCACCCGGCGCGGGTACTTGTGCCGCCCCAGCCGCTCCTTGGACCACGCGGTCACCTCCTGCGCGTCGGCCGGCGCGCCCGGCGCGGGGACCACGACGGCGCACACCTCCTCGCCGTGCAGCTCGTCCGGCAGCCCGATGACGGCGACCTGGCCGACGCCGGGGTGGCGCAGCAGCACCTCCTCGACCTCGCGCGGGTAGACGTTGTAGCCGCCGCGGATGATGACGTCCTTCTTGCGGTCGACGATGCTGAGGAAGCCCTCGTCGTCCTTGGTGCCGAGGTCGCCGGTGCGGAACCAGCCGTCGACGAGCGCCTCGGCGGTGGCCTCGGGCCGGCCCAGGTAGCCGGAGAAGACGTTGTGGCCGCGGACGACGACCTCGCCCAGCTCGCCGGGCGGCAGCAGCTCGACGCGGTCCTCGGTCTCCGCGCGGGCGATCTCCACGTCCACGCCCCACAGCGGGTGGCCGATGGTGCCGGGCCTCGCACCGAACACCGGCTGGTTCACGGCCGCCGCCGGGGAGGTCTCCGACAGCCCGTACCCCTCGTAGATCTTCGCCCCGAACGCCGCCTCGAACCGCTCCAGCACCGCGACCGGCAGGGAGGCGCCGCCGGAGACGCACACGCGCAGGTCGGGCAGCGCGTCGGCGTCGGCCGCGGCGGCGGCGAGCGAGACGAACATGGTGGGCACCCCGTGGAAGGTGTTGACCCCTTCCTTCACCATCAGCTCGATCGCCCGCGCCGCGTCGAAGCGCGGCAACAGCACGAGCGTCGCCCCGGCCCGCCAGGTGGAGTTCATGGAGACCGTCTGGCCGAAGGCGTGGAAGAGGGGCAGCGCGCCGAGCGCGATGTCGTCGGGGCGGATGTCGTTGGCGTCGAAGGCGTTGACGGTCGCGTTCATCACCAGGTTGAAGTGGCTGAGGACGGCGCCCTTGGGGACGCCGGTGGTGCCGCTGGTGTAGAAGACCACGGCCGGGTCGTCGGCGGAGCGGGTGACGTAGGAGGGCAGCGGTTCGGCGGCGGCGGCGAGCGCGTCCAGCTCCGCGCCGAGGGTGACGGCCCGGACTCCGACGGCGTCCGCGGCGGCGGCGCCGGTCGCCGCCTGCGCCGGGTGGCACAGGAGCAGGGTGGCGCCGCTGTCCTCGAGGACGTGCTCGACCTCGGCCGCCGACAGCAGCAGGTGCACCGGGACGACGACCGCGCCGGCGGCGGCGATCGCGTAGTACGCGAGGGGGAACTCGGCGATGTTGGGCGCCATCAGCGCGATCCGGTCCCCAGGCCGTACGCCGAGCCCGGCGAGGGCGCCGGCCTGCTCGCGGGCCCGCTGCCACACCTGGGCGAAGCTGAGCCGCAGGTCGCCTTCGACGAGGGCGGTGCGGTCGGGGCGGCGCTTGGCGTTCTCGGCGAGGATCGCGGCGACGGAGAGGGTTGCCATGGAGGGGTACTTCCTTTTGGTGCGGCTTCGTTGCGGCTCTGGTCGTGCTGGTCCTTGTGGGACTCCCCCGTCGGCGGTCGTACGGCCGCGGCTAGTGCCGTTCGACCAGTACGGCGGTGCCCTGGCCGACCCCGACGCACATCGTGGCCAGGCCGCGGGCGGCGCCGGTGCGGCGCATGCGGTGCAGCAGGGTGGTGAGGATGCGGGCGCCGGAGCAGCCGAGCGGGTGGCCGAGGGCGATGGCGCCGCCGCTCGGGTTGACGAGGTCCTCGGCGATGCCGAGCTGGTCGACGCAGGCCAGCGCCTGAGCGGCGAACGCCTCGTTGAACTCGGCCTCCTCGATGTCGCCGACGCTCCAGCCCACGCGGCCGAGCGCCTTGCGGGTGGCGGGGACCGGACCGAGGCCCATGACGTCGGGGTGGACGCCGGCGGAGGCGCCGGCGACGTAGCGGCCGAGGGATTCGAGACCGAGGTCGTTCAGGGCCTCCTCGCTGACCAGGAGGAGCCCGGCGGCGCCGTCGTTCATCGGGGAGGCGTTGCCGGCGGTGACCGTGCCGCCCTCGCGGAAGACGGGTCTGAGGCGGGCCAGCTTGTCGTAGGAGGTGTCCTCGCGGACGCACTCGTCGCTCTCGACGACGGTGCCGTCGGGGCGCTCCACGGGCAGCAGTTCGTCGTCGAAGTGGCCGTCCTTGCGGGCCTGCGCGGCCAGCCGGTGGCTGCGCAGCGCGAACTCGTCCTGGCGTTCGCGGGCGATGCCGTGGCGCGCGGCCACCTCCTCCGCGGTCTCGCCCATGGCCAGCAGGCCGTGCAGGTCCTTCATGGCCGGGTTGACCAGGCGCCAGCCGAGCCGGGTGTCGTACGTCTCGATCCGGTGCGGCAGGGCCTCGTCGGGGCGGGGCAGCACGAAGGGGGCGCGGCTCATCGACTCCGAGCCGCCCGCGAGCACCACGTCGGCCTCGCCGGCGGCGATGGTGCGGGCCGCGGCGGTGACGGCCTCCAGGCCGGAGGCGCACAGCCGGTTGACCGTGGCGCCCGGCACCGACTCGGGCAGTCCGGCGAGCAGGACGGCCATCCGGGCGACGTTGCGGTTGTCCTCGCCGGCCTGGTTGGCGGCGCCCCAGTAGACGTCGTCGATGCGCGCCGGGTCGAGCGCGGGCACGTCGGCGACCAGGGCGCGGACCACCCGTGCGGCCAGGTCGTCGGGCCGGATGCCGGACAGGGCTCCGCGCAGCTTGCCGATGGGGGTGCGGCGGGCGGCCGCGAAGTGGACGGGGCGCACGACAGGACTCCTCAGACGGCTCACGGCCTCGCACGGACCATTAATTAGCACTGCTAGTTTTGGACTATAGACCTCGGACCGCCCCCCTGGGAAGATCCCTCCCCGGGCACCCGCCCCGAGCAACCTGGAGGAGACATGGTCGACGCCCGTCCGCACTCGGCGGCCGGAAGCCGGGGCGCGCTCCACGTCCACGAGTGGCCGCACCCCCGGCCCCGGTACGCCGCTCTCCTGGCGCACGGCTACGGCGAGCACGCCGGGCGCTACGAAGAGGTGGCCGGCGTCCTCGGGGAGCACGGCGCGGCCGTGTACGCGCCCGACCACATGGGCCACGGCAGGTCGGCGGGCGAGCGGGTGCTCGTGGAGGACTTCGAGGACGTGGTGGACGACGTGCACGCGGTGGCCGGCCTCGCCCGGGCCGCGCACCCGGGGCTCCCGCTGGTGCTGGTCGGCCACTCCATGGGCGGGCTGGTCTCCGCCCGCTACGCCCAGCGACGCGGCGCCGAGCTCGCCGCGCTGGTGCTGTCCGGCCCCGTCATCGGGGCCTGGGAACTGCCCGGCCGGCTGCTCGCCCTCGACGAGATCCCCGACACGCCCGTCAGCCCGGCCGCGCTCTCCCGGGACCCGGCGGTCGGCGCGGCCTACGCGGCCGACCCGCTGGTGTGGCACGGGCCGATGAGACGGCCGACGCTCCAGGCGTTCGCGCACACCCTCGCGGCCGTGGCGGAGGGCGGCGGCGTCGGGCCGCTGCCCCTGCTGTGGCTGCACGGCGCGGACGACCGGCTGGTCCCGCTCGCCGGGAGCCGGGTCGGGGTCGAGCGCCTCGCCGGGGACGGCGGCCTGACCGAGCGGATCTACCCCGGCGCCCGGCACGAGGTGTTCTGCGAGACGAACCGGGCCGAGGTGTTCGCGGACGTGACGCGCTTCCTGGACCGGGTCCTGGCGCGCTGAGCCGCCCCGGGCCCGGCTCCGCCGTTGTTTGCGCCGGTCGGCACCGGGCACCCGCGCGTCCATGGAGTGGTTGCGCAGTGCCGCCTGCGTGGGCGAGGACCCCGAGCTGTTCTTCCCCGTGGGCACCGTCGGACCGTCGCGGAGGGACATCGCCGCGGCCAAGCGCGTGTGTGCCCGCTGTCCCGTGATCACCCAGTGCCTGTCCTTCGCGCTCGGCAACGGACAGACCGCGGGTGTGTGGGGCGGGATGTGCGAGGAGGAGCGCGTCGCACTGCTCCGTACAGCCCAGGACGACGCCACAAGGAGAACCACCGTATGACTGTCGTGAAGAGCACGATTCCCGACTCCGCCCTCCAGGTCACCGGGGACGCGTTGCAGAGCACCCTCGTGGATCTTCTCGGGCTCTCGCTGATCGGCAAGCAGGCGCACTGGAACATCGTGGGACCCCGGTTCCGCTCCATCCACCTGCAGCTCGACGAAGTGGTGGCGGCGGCCCGCGAGTTCGCCGACACCGTCGCCGAGCGGGCCGCGGCGCTCGGCGTCTCCCCCGACGGCCGGCCGGAGACGATCGCCTCGGCGTTCACGCTGCCCGGCCCGAAGGACGGCTGGGTGCGCGACTCGGACGTCGTCGAAGTGATGGTCGAGTCCCTGGAGGCGGCCATCGTACGACTGCGCGAGCGCATCGAGGCGACCGACAAGCCCGACCCGGTCACCCAGGACCTGCTGATCTCCATCACCGCCGAACTGGAGAAGCAGCGCTGGATGTTCGCGGCCGAGAACGTCGCCCGCGAGAGCTGACCGGCGCGCGGCCTCCGCCGCGTCCGCCGCGTCCGCACCACGAACGAAAGGGGCACCCATGTCCGACGCCCTCGAACTCGACGCGCTGTGGGAGGACTTCCACCGCGTGGTCAACATGACCTCGCAGGAGCTGGCCGCCTGGCTGCGGGTCCGGGACGCCGGCGAGGACACCGAGCCGCTGCCCGACGACGCGGGCAGCCCCACCGGGCAGCATGTGCTGGCGATCCTCCAGAAACGGCGCACCGACCTGACCGACGACGACCTGCGGGTGATGCGCAAGGTCATCGACACCGTCACGTCCCAGGTGGACCTGGAGAACGAGCCCGAGCCGGAGGACGCCGGGGACACCGGCCGCCGGCACCGACTGATGACCCTCGGTCACGACCCGCTCAAGGCGGGCCGGTGACCGAGCGGCGCGACGGCCGCGCGGACCGGGACGGGCACGGGGACCGGGACGGCGGCCGGGTGCTGCACGAGCTGGTCGAGGCGCACGGCGAGACGTTCGCCGAGGAGGCCGGCATCACGCTGAAGGACACCCCCCAGCCGCTGTACCGGCTGCTGGTCCTCGCCGTCCTCCTCAGCGCCCGCATCCGCGGCTCGGTCGGCGTCGCCGCCGCCCGCGAGCTGGCCGAGGCGGGACTGCGCGATCCGCGCCGCATGGCCGACGCCGACTGGCAGGAGCGCGTGGACGCGCTCGGCCGCGGCGGCTACCGGCGCTACGACGAGCGCACCGCCACCCAGCTCGGCGAGGGCGCCGAGCTGGTGCTCGACCGGTGGGGCGGCGATCTGCGCCGGATGCACCAGGAGGCGGACGGCGACGTGAGCGCGCTGCGCGACCTGCTCCAGGAGGTGCCCGGCCTGGGACCGGCCGGCGCGGACATCTTCCTGCGCGAGGTCCAGGACGTGTGGCCCGAGCCGGCCCCCTACCTGGACGCCAAGGCGCTGTCCGGCGCCGAGCGGCTGGGGCTGCCCAAGGATCCCGGCCGGCTCGTCGACCTGGCCGGCGACACCCCGCCCGCCCATCTCGCGGCGGCACTGGTGCGCGCGGCCCTGGACAAGAAGATCGCCGACTCCGTCGCCTCCGGGTGAGCCTTCAAGCCTTCACGCACGGGCGGCGACGCCGGTCAGCGCGGCAGCCCCAGCAGACGGGCGACGGTGCGCAGGACGCCGTCGTCGTTGTTGGAGGGAGCCAGGTGGCGGGCGCGGCGGATCACCTCGGGGTGGGCGTTGGCCATGGCGAAGGACCACTCGGCGGCGTCCAGCATCTCCAGGTCGTTGAGGTAGTCGCCGAAAACCAGCGTCTGCGCGGGGGTGATGCCCGTGGCCCGCTGGAGCCGGCGCAGGGCCGCGCCCTTGTTCGCCGTGCGGTTCATCACGTCGACCCAGTGCTCGCCGGAGACCACGACCTGATGGGTCTCGGCGAACTCGGCCAGGGCGGGGGCCGTGGTCCGCTCCGCCGACCCGAAGTCGAAGAGGGCGACCTTGATGACCTCGTCGTCGACGTCGGTCGCGTCCGCCACCACCCGGCGCTCCACGTAGTACTTGCGGACCTCGGCAAGGAAGGCCTCGTCGGTCCGCTCGACGTAGGCGGACCGCTTGCCGCAGACGACCGCGCCCACGTCGGCGCCGCCGGCGACCAGCTCGCGCACGGCCCGCACCAGTCGCCCCGCGACCGCCGGGTCCATCGGGTCCGAGGTGAGCTCGACACCGTCGCGGACGACGTACGTGCCGTTCTCCGCGATGAACACCATGCCCTCGTCCGCGCCGGCGAACTGCTCGGCGAGCGTCGCGTACTGGCACCCGCTGGCCGGACTGAACAGCACGCCACGGCGGCGCAGCTCGGCCAGGACGGGCCACAGGCCCTCTGGGAAGCGCTTGGCGTCGTCGAGGAGCGTGCCGTCCATGTCGGTGACGATCAGCCGTATGTCGACCGGCCCACCGGGGCCGGCGGACGGCCCGGGAACGGTCTGCGGGCCGGGAACGGTCTGCGGGCCGGGGACGGTCTGCGGGCCGGGGACGGTGGCGAGGGCGGGGGCGGGGCCGGTGAGCAGGGGCGGTGGGGTGCTGGGCATGTCCTGGTCTCTGTGCGGGGCGCGGCGGCGCGCCGGGGTCCGAAGGCGGCGGTCGCGGTGCCGCGGCACCGTCCTCGCCGGCCTTCGAGGCAAACACGTCCGGCCGCCCCGGGGCAAACGCGTCCACCGGAGAAGCACAGGCCCGGTGGGGTCGAGTCCGCCGATTCCCGGGACACGCTGATCATCGGGCGGCACAATGGGCGGCGTCGGCACGACGGACACGAGAGCAACGACGGACACGAGAGCAATCTGGAGCGCAGACGTGACCGAGAGCCATCCTCCGCCGGGCGGGGAGGACGTATGACCACCCTCGCCGACCCCGTCCCCGGCGGACGCCCCGGCGACGTCGAGCGGGCGACCGCGCTCGCCGGCGAACTGGCCGGGCGGGGCGTGCACGGTGTCGTGCTGGCCTACGTCGACACCGCGGGCATCACCCGGGTCAAGACGGTCCCGGTGGCGAAGCTGGCCTCGGCGGCGGCCTGGGGCGTGGGCATGTCGCCGGTGTTCGACACCTTCCTGGCGAACGACTCGATCGTCACCACCGACGTCCTCGGCTCCCCGGACGGCGATCTGCGCCTCTACCCCGACCTCGACCGGCTGGTGGCCCTCGCCGGGCAGCCCGGCTGGGCGTGGGCGCCGGTGGACCGGATCACCCAGGACGGCGAGCCGCACCCCGGCTGCGCCCGGACCTTCCTGCGCCGGATCGCCGCGGACGCCGAGCGGCGCCACGGCCTCGTCTTCAAGGCGTCCATCGAGATCGAGTGGTCCGTCGGCACGGACACGACGCCCACGGACCGCTTCGAGCCCGCGGCGACGGGACCGGCGTACGGGGCGGCGCGCCAGGTGGAGCTGAGCGACTTCCTGGCGGAGCTGCTCGCCGCCTGCGCGGCCCAGGGGGTGGACGTCGACCAGGTCCATCCCGAGTACGCCGCCGGGCAGTTCGAGATCTCGGTCGGCGCGCTGGACCCGGTGGCGGCGGCCGACCGCAGCGTGCTGGTGCGCCAGACCGTCAGGGCCGTGGCCCAGCGGCACGCGCTGCGGGTCTCCTTCGCCCCGGCCGTCGGAGCCGAGGGCGTCGGCAACGGCGGCCATGTCCACCTCTCCGCCTGGCGCGACGGCGCCAACCTGCACGCCGGCGGCGAGGGCCGGCACGGGATGACGGCCGGCGCCGAGGCGTTCACCGCCGGGGTGCTGGCCCATCTGCCCGCGCTCACCGCCGTGACCGCGCCGAGCCCGGCCAGCTACCTCAGGCTGCGGCCGTCCCAGTGGGCGGGGGTGTTCACCGCCTGGGGGCTGGAGACCCGCGAGGCGGCGCTGCGCGTCGTCACCGGCACCCGGGGTCTGCGCGACCGGGCCGCCAACCTGGAGGTCAAGCCGGTCGACCTGGCCGCCAACCCCTACCTGGCGCTCGGCTGTCTGATCGCCGCCGGGCTGGACGGCATGGCGTCCTCAGCGGCACTGCCCGAGGAGATCACCGGCGATCCGGCGCGCCTCGACGCCGAGCGGGCCGCGGCGCGGGGCGTACGGCGGCTTCCGGCCGGGCTGGCGGAGGCGGTCGCGGAGTTCCGGAAGGACGCGGTGCTGCGCGACGCGCTCGGGCCGGTGCTGGCCGACGCGGTGGCCGCCGTCCGGGAGGGCGAGGTCGCGGCCGTGGCCGGGCTGGACGACGAGCGGGTCGCAGCGGCCTACCGCTGGAAGTACTGATGTCCGGACCGGTGGACGAGGAGCTCGCAGCGCTGCCGCTGGTGGACCACCACTGCCACGGCGTGGTCACCGCCGACCTCGACCGGACCGGGTTCGAGTCGCTGCTCACCGAGGGCGAGGTGTGGCCGGGCAGCGGGATCTCACCGTTCGACACGCCGGTCGGCGTGGCCGTGCGCCGGCACTGCGCACCGGTGCTGGACCTGCCGCGGCACGCCCCGGCCGACGCGTACCTGGCGCGCCGGACGGAGCTGGGCGCGCGCGAGGTGAACCGGCGGTTCCTCGCCGCCGCGGGCACGGCCGCCCTCTGCGTCGACACCGGCTTCGCGCCCGAGCGCCTCACCAACCCGGCCGAGCTGGCGGAGCCCTCCGGGGCGGCTGCCTACGAGGTCGTACGGCTGGAGAGCCTCGCGGAGGCCGTGGCGGCGAACGGGGTGACGGCCGGCGGGTACGGGGCCGCGGTGCGGGCCGCCGCCGAGGAGGCCGTGCGGCGGCCCGGCGTGGTGGCGGTGAAGTCGGTGGCCGCCTACCGCACCGGCTTCGCCCTGGACCCGGCCCGCCCCCGCGACACGGAGGTGGCGCGGGCGGCGGCCGGTTGGCTCGCCCGCCCCGGCGCCCGCCTGGACGACCCGGTCCTCGTACGCCACCTGCTGTGGACGGCCGTCGGCCTGGGCGTGCCGCTCCAGCTGCACACCGGGTTCGGCGACGGTGACCTGCGGCTGCACCGGGCGGATCCGGCTCTGCTGACCGACTGGCTGCGCCTGGTCGCGGGCACGGTCCCGGTCATGCTGCTGCACTGCTGGCCCTACCAGCGGCAGGCCGCCTATCTGGCCGCCGTGTTCGAGCAGGTCTACCTGGACGTCGGCCTCGCCCTGCACCACGTCGGCCCCGCCCGGGCCGGCGCGGTCCTGGCGGAGGCGCTGGAGATCACACCGTTCCGCAAGCTGCTCTACAGCTCCGACGCGTACGGGCTGGCCGAGTTCCACCACCTGGGCGCGGTGGCGTTCCGGCGGGGCCTCGCCGGCCTGCTGCGGGAGCGGGTGTCCGCCGACGAGATGAGCCGGGCCGACGCGCTCAGGATCGCCCGGTGGACGGGGCGGGACAACGCACGGCGGGTGTACGGGCTCGCCCCTCCCGCCGGGCCGGCCCCGGCGGCCGGGACCGGACCGGCCGCACCGGTCCCACCCATCGAGAACGACTGAAAGTATGATCAAGCAATGTCTGACATGACCGAGACCACGCCCGGTTGGCTGACCACGGACGAGCTGGAGGCGGCGCGTGCCCGGATGCCGATCCTGTACGTCGAGGCGGTTCCCGTGCGCGTCGACGACAGCGGTGAAGTGACCAGTATCGGCCTGCTGCTGCGCATCGGGCCGGACGGCACGGTCAGCCGCACCCTGGTCTCCGGCCGGGTGCTGCACCACGAGCGGGTGCGCGACGCGCTGCTGCGCCATCTGGAGAAGGACCTCGGCCCGGTGGCGCTGCCCCGCGTGCCCGCCTCCCTGCAGCCCTTCACCGTCGCCGAGTACTTCCCGACGGCGGGCGTCACGCCGTACCACGATCCGCGCCAGCACGCGGTGTCGCTTGCCTACATCGTGCCGGTGACCGGCGACTGCCGCCCCCGGCAGGACGCGCTGGACCTGGTCTGGTTCAGCCCGCAGGAGGCGGCCTCGGAGGCGGTGCAGGGCGAGATGCCGGGCGGACACGGGGTGCTGCTCAAGCAGGCCCTCGCCCACGTGGGCCACGTCGGCTGACGCCCGCCGGGGCCCGTTCGGCTCCCGGCGGGCGCCCACCGTCGCCGGCCTACGCGGCGGTCTCCCGCGCGCGGACGGCCCCGCGGTCCGCCTCCGTCATGAGGTGGTCGGCGGGCGCGTCCGGGTCGAGCAGCCGGCCCAGTCTGGCCGGCACGTCGAAGCCGACGAGGAGCACCACGATCATCGTCCCGGCGAACGTCAGCACGGCCAGGGCCCGGCCCAGGTCCATGCCGGAGGCCAGGTGGGCGCCGAGGACCGGTGCCACCGCACCGCCCAGGGCGCCCACGTTGTAGGTGAAGCCGAGGGCCGCGCCGCGGGTGTGGGTCGGGAAGTGGCCGCCGATGTAGCGGGGCAGCAGACCGGAGATGCCGAAGCTGGTGGCCTGCAGCACGAACAGCAGCACACCGAGCAGCGGCAGGCTGTCGCGTACCGCGAAGACCGGGAAGACGAAGACCAGCGAGGCCAGCAGCGTGAAGGCGTACGCCTTCCTGGTGCCGATCCAGTCGCCGACGAACCCGGCGAGCCAGCAGCCCGCCATGGTGCCGAAGCCCGCGTAGAACAGGGCGTCGGTGACCTGACCGGGGTCGTAGCCGAGGTCGGTCTTCAGATAGGTGGGCAGCAGCGCCTGGATGGGCCAGGAGTACAGGAACGCGAAGAAGATCGTGACGATCATCGACACGTACAGCAGCCAGCCGCGCCGGCCGCCCAGCTGCACGGCGAAGGCGATCAGGCAGGCGCCGGCGATCACGGACAGGACGGGGACCGCGCCGTCGCCGAGCGGGGTGAAGACCGCGAAGAGGCAGACGGTGGCCGCCGCGGCCAGCGTCAGGTTGACGGTGGCCCTGGCCGGGGTGGAGAACAGCGGGCGGAACGGGTTGGGCCGCTGGTCGCGTTCGGCGACGGAGGCCTGCCAGTCGCCGGCCTCGGGCAGCGCGCGGCGCATCCACAGCGCGATCACCACCGGGATCAGTCCCAGGTAGAACATCCAGCGCCAGCCGAGGGCCGGGACGACCCACTTGTAGACCTCGGCGGCCAGGACGGTGCCCACCGAGTAGCCGGAGATCAGGAACCCGCTGGCCCGGTTGCGCATGTGCACCGGCCAGCTCTCCATGACGTAGGTGGCACTGGCCGAGTACTCCCCGGCCATGCCCATGCCGATGGCGAGCCGGGCGACGAACAGGCTGGTGTAGTCCCAGGCGAAACCGCAGGCGAAGCTGCCGACGGAGTACAGCAGGATGCTGACCACCATGGACAGTTTGCGGCCGAAGCGGTCCCCGAGGGCGCCGAGCACCGCGCCGCCGAGCCAGCGGGTGATGAAGGCGGCGGAGACGAGGCTCGCCGCCTGCACCGTGTCGAGGTGGAAGTCGTCGCTGATCTCGGTGAGCACGAGGGTGATCAGCACGAAGTCGAAGCCGTCGAGCAGGTAACCGATCCAGGCGGCGAAGAACGACTTCCACTGACTGCGGCCCACTTGGCGGTACCAGGGCGACCGCGGTGGCGCGGTGGTGTGGTGCACGGTGACTCCAGGATGCCGGACGGGCTCGCCGTCGAGCGCCGTCGGATGTGCGGATCCGCCCTACGGGCGGGTGAGGTGTGTCACGAAGCGGTGGGTGAGGGCGGTCGGGGCGGTGATGGCGGTGCCCACGACGACGCTGTGGGCGCCCCGGGCGAGCGCGGCGGCGGCTTCCTCGGGGGTGCCTACGCGCCCCTCCGCGACGACCGGGGTGTCGGTCGCGCGGGCGAGGGCGGCGACCAGTTCCAGGTCGGGGCCGGACCGGCGCGGGGAGCCGGGCACGTATCCCGACAGGGTGGAGGAGACGAAGTCGGCGCCCTGCCGGGCGGCCACCACGCCTTCCTCCAGGGTGGCGACGTCGGCCATGACCAGGGCTCCGGCGCCGTGCACGGCCTCGACGAGGTCCGCGAAGGAGCTGCCGTCAGGGCGCGGGCGCGCCGTCGCGTCCGCGGCGACCACATGGGCGCCGGCCTCGGCCACGGCGAGGGCGTGGCGCACCGTCGGGGTGATGTAGACGCCGGTGTCGCCGTCCTTCCACAGCCCGATCACGGGCAGGTCGACGGCGGCGGCGACGGCGGCCACCACCTCGGGTTCGTTGACGCGGACGGCGGCCGCGCCGCCCGCCTCGGCGGAACGCGCGAGCCGGACCAGCGTCGCGGTGTCCCGCATGGGGTCGCCGGGCGGGGCCTGGCAGGAGACGATCAGCCGGCCCTGGACGGCGGCGACTACGGACGAGGTCATACGGGTGTCCTCCTGAGGTGTGCGGGGACGGAGGGTCGGGAGGGACGCGGTCACACCCGGTACGGGGCGGGGGCGTCCTCGTGCGGGCTCTGCGCGGGGGCGCCGCGCGGGGCGGGGGCGGAGGCGGGGGACGGTGCGTCGCGCGCGGCACGGGCCGGGGCCGGTGCGTCGTGCACGGTCCGGGCCGGGGCCCGTGGGGTGTGCCCGGGTGCGGGTGGGGCGTGCGGGCTCGGCGTCGCCGAGCCGTGCGGGAAAGCCGTACGGGTGAGGAGGGCGGCGCCCAGTACGGCGGCGTCGGCGCCCAGGCGTGGGGGCGCGGGGCGCAAGTGCCGCAACGGGGCCATCAGCTCGGCGGTGAAGGCGTCCGTCAGCGCCGACCAGTACAGGTCGCCGATGTGCGGCACACCGCCGCCCACGACGACGCGGCCCGGTCCGAGGGTGTTGGCCAGTCCGCCGACGACACGCCCCGTGGCGCGCGCTCCGGTGGTGATCGCCAGCCGCGCCACGGCGTCGCCCGCCGCGGCGCGCCCGGCCACCTCCTGCAGACGCCCGGCCGCCTGCCCGCTCAGGCGTTCGTAGAGGGCGGTGATCGCGGGGCCCGAGGCGACCGCCTCCAGGTGGCCGCTCCCGCCGCAGGTGCAGGGCAGGTCCCCGGCCTCCGGGCTGGGCACGTGCCCGAGGTGGCCCGCGATGCCGGCGCTGCCGTGCAGCATCCGACCGTCCACGGCCACCGCCCCGCCCACCCCGGTGCCCACGGCGACGTAGAGGAGGGAGGCGTCCGGCCCGGTCAGGGCGGCGAGTTCGGTGACGGCGGTGGCCCGCACGTCGTTGTCGCAGGCCACCGGCAGCCCGGTGCGGTCGTGGAGGCCCGCGGCCAGGGCGGTGCCGGCCCAGCCGGAGATGGAGTCGGTGGCGCTGGTGACGACACCGCCGCGCGGGTCCACGACGCCCGCGGCGGCGACACCGATCGCCTCGGCGCCGTCGTCCACCTCCCGGGCCGCGCCGGCCAGTGCGTCGAGCACCGCTCGCGCACCCGCCCGCGCCGGGGTGGGCCGGGTGTGCCGGCGCAGTACGGCGCCGTCCGGCCCGACCAGGGCGGCCGCGATCTTGGTGCCGCCGAGGTCGAGACCGATGACCGGCCCGGCGCCCCGCTGCGTGGGAGGGGTCATCGGACCGGGGCGAGTCCGGCCGCGCGCAGCCGGGCGTCGACCTCGGCGACGGCGGCGGCGCCCAGCTGGATCTGCGGGAACGCGGTGTCGCCGCAGGCGACGACGCCCAGCAGGCGCAGGGCCGTCTTGAACGCGCCGAGCGCGGAGGAACTGCGGCCCATGTCGGCCTCGGGGCCCACGTCCACCATGGCGAACAGGGCGGCCAGCCGTTCCTGCTCCTCGGCGGCCAGCGACCAGTCGCCGGACCGGGCGGCGTCGTAGAGGCGGACGTATCCGGCGGGGTCGACGTTGCCGAGGCCGGGGACGACGCCGTCGACGCCGGCGAGCAGGGCGGCGTCCACCGTCAGTTCGGACCCGGTGAGGACGGAGAAACCGGGGACCGGTCCCGTGCCGCGGCCCTCGCGCCCGCCGAGTGCGAGGAGCAGACGGCGCAGGGAACCCTCGTCACCGCTGCTGTCCTTGATGCCGGCCAGGGTGCCGTCGGCGGCCAGGTCGAGCACCAGGGCGGGCGACAGCTTGCTGTGCACGGACACCGGCAGGTCGTAGGCGAACAGCGGCAGGTCCGCCCGCTCGCGGATCCGGCGGAAGTGTCCGGCGATCTCCCGGGGGTGGGTGCGGGTGTAGAAGGGCGCGGTGGCCACCAGGCCGTCCGCACCGAGCTGGGCCGCGTCGCGGGCGTGGTCGAGGACGCGGGCGGTGGTCGTGTCGATGACGCCGGCGAGCACCGGCACCCGGCCGTCGACCGTGTTGACCACCGTCTCCAGGGCGATGCTCCGCTGCTCGTCGGTGAGGTAGGCGACCTCGCTGGTGGAGCCGAGGGCGAAGAGCCCGTGGACGCCGCCGCCGATCAGGTGCTCGACCAGACGGGACAGGGAGGCGGTGTCGACCTCCCCGGCGTCGTCGAGGGGGGTGCAGACGGGCGGTACGACCCCGCGCAGGGGTGTGGTCAAGGGCATGGGGGCTACTCCGTGAAGCTGAGACGTATGACGTCTGACGTCTGAACCTTAGGCATTGCCCGCCGGGGAAGGTCAAGAGTGGGGTGGGTCACACGACGGGAACCGATCAGTCATGAGCATGACAATAGAGACGGAGCAGAGTGCGCGAGCCCGGCGGCACGCCGACGGCGCGGAAAGCGTGGCGCCGGATGCGCCGGGAAGGCCGCCGGGGAGCGCCGGGGGGTCGCCCGACAGCGCCGGGGAGGCCGCCTGGGAGCGCCGGGGAGGCCGGTCGATCAGGCGATCGACGCGGCCTTCTCCGGCACTTCCGCGCCCGCCGGGTCCGTGTCCGCCGTGCCCGAGTCCGTCGCGTCCGCGGCGCCCGTGGCGGTCCGGGCATCGGCCAGCCGCCTGCGCACCGGCGCGTAGTGGCCGGCCAGGGCGCGGACGAAGCCCTGCGCGTCACCCTCCCTGGCCGCGCGCACGATCGCACGGTGGTCGGCGATCGTCCCCGCCTCGTCCTCCGCCGTGAGTCCCTGCAGGTGCGGCGCGACGATGGCGTAGACGTCCCAGAAGGCGAGCGACAACTGACTGACGAGCCTGTTGCCCAGCGGCTCCATCAGCCGCTCGTGGAAGGCGCGGTCACAGGCGGCGAAGCCCTCGCCGTCGTGGGCGCCGCGCAGATCCATCTCGTCGACCAGGCCGTCGAGGGCGTCGAGGTCCTCCGGCGCCAGCGTGGCCAGGATGCGCTCGGCCAGGCCGCATTCGATCAGCTCGCGGACCTCGATCAGCTCGGCGAGGACCCGGAAGTCGTCCTTGGGGCTGAGCAGCCCCCGGAAGGCCAGGCCCTCGACCAGCGCGGAGAGTCCGAGCCGGCCCACATAGGTGCCGTGGCCGCGCCGCACCTCCACGATGTCCAGCACGGCCAGCGTCTTCACCGCCTCGCGGATGCTGGACCGGCTGGCGCCCAGGGCGGTGCACAGCTCGGCCTCGGACGGCAGCGGGTCCCCCGGCTTCAGGCGGTTGTCGAGGATGTAGCTCTTGATCGCCTCCGCGACCTCCTGTCGCAGCGACGGCCGGACCGCCGTCCGGAACTCCTGCGGACGCGACGGGTTCACCTGGTGCCTCCCTCTGCTGGCAAAGCCATCTCCCTAGGCTATCAAGGCGAGCGGGAGACATCAGACGTCTGATGCTCAGAGGGCGGCGGCTCGGTGGGTCGGGCGGCCCTCGACCACCGTGAGCAGGACCGGGAGCGCGGCCAGGTCCTCGTCGGCCACGTCGAGGGGGTTGTCGGCGAGGACGGTGAGGTCCGCGCGGTGTCCGACCGCGAGCCGGCCGGCCTCGTGCTCCTCCCCCGCCGCCCACGCCGGGTTGAGGGTGATGCCGCGCAGCGCCTGGAGCGGCGTCAGGGCCTGGTCGGGGCCGTGTGGCGGCAGGGAGAGGTCGCCGGGGCGGCGGTGCCGGGCGCCGGCCATGACACCGAGCGGCGGGAAGGGGGCGATGGGCCAGTCGGAGCCGAGTACGACCCGGGCGCCGGCCTCCCACAGATCGCGGCAGCGGAAGGCGCGCGAGGCGCGTTCCTCGCCGAGCCGGCGGGACCAGTTGTCCGTGTGGTCGGCACGGGTGTACTCGCAGCAGTGGGTGGGCTGCATCGAGGCCGTGACGCCCAGCCGGGCGAACCTGGGCACCGTGTCGTCGGGGACGGTCTCGATGTGCTCCACCCGGTGGCGTACCGGCGCGCCGCCCTCGGCCTGGGCCTTCTCGACCGAGTCCAGCACGTGGCGGACCGCGGCGTCCCCGATGGCGTGGGTGGCCGTGGGGACCTGGGCCCGGTGGAGTTCGGCGACCACCTGGCCGTACCGCTCGGGGTCGGGCCAGAAGGCGTGGGTGGACTCGCCGTGGCAGTCGGGGCGTTCGAGCCAGGCGGTGCCGTTGTCGATGGTGCCGTCCATGAACATCTTCACTCCGGCGACCCGCCACAGCCTGCCGCCGGTGCCCTGGAGCCGGATCAGCTCGGCCACCGCGTCGGCGTCGGCCCCCGGCTGGCACCAGGGGGCCACCCGGAAGCGGAGCGGCAGCGTGCCGTCCGCCTCCAGCGCGGCGTAGACGGCGAGGCTCGCGCCGTTGGCGTCCATGGCGTGGCCGCCGGTCAGACCCGTCGCGGCCATGGCGCGCAGCACTTCGGCGGTGCGCGCCCTCACCTCCGCCTCGGTGGGCTTGGGGGCGGCGGCCTCGACGAGTTCGCAGGCGGCGTCCTCCAGCAGCAGCCCGGTGGGTCGGCCCTCGCTGTCGCAGACGATCTCGGCGGCCTGCTCGAAGGAGCGGGGGCCGTCGACGCCGGCCAGTTCCAGGGCGCGGGCGCTGGCCAGTGCGGAGTGGCCGTCGAAGAGGTCGAGGAGGGCGGGGACGCCGTCGAGGACCGGGCCGAGGGCGGCGGCGCCGACCGGCTCGCCGCCGAAGACGTTCGGGTCGAGGCCCCAGCCACGCAACCAGGTGCCGGGGGCGAGCCGCGCGGCCTGCCCGGCGAGCGCCGCGCGTACGGCGGCGAGGTCGCGGCAGCCGGAGAGGTCGACTCCCATGGTGCGCTCGGCGCCGGACACGGGGTGCAGGTGGCCGTCGGTGAAGCCGGGGGTGACGACCGCGTTCTTCAGGTCGATCACGGTGGTGGCGGGTCCGGCGAGGGCCCGCAGTTCGCGGTCGTCGCCGAGGTGGGTGATGCGGCCGGAGCGCGCGGCCAGTGCGGTGTGCGGGAGCAGGGCGCCCGTGTCCGGGTCCAGCAGTCGGGCGGAGAGGAGGACGAGATCGGGGGACACGGCTGTGCTCCTTCGGGACGGGGTTGGTGGGGGTGAGGGTTTCGGGTGCTTCCGCGGCTGGGGGTGGGGTGTGCTGCTCGGTTCTGTGCTGGGGGTGGGGTGCCGGCAAAGGGGCGTGCTGCGGGTGGTGGGGATGGCTGGTCACGGGGGTGGTTGGGGGCTGGTGGTGGGGCTGGTGATGGTTTCCGCCCCCGCCGCCCCTTCCCTTCCCGTCCCCGGGGGCTCTGCCCCCGGACCCCCGGTCCCCGGACCCCGGCCGCCGGGCCCACGGCCTTTCCGGCTTGCTCCGCTCAGGTCGGGCGCGGATGTGTGGGGACCGGGCGCGCGGTTCCCCGCGCCCCGGGGCGGGTGCCTTCGGCCCCCGCACCGGAGCCTGTCGGAAGTTCAGGGGCGCGGGTGGGAGGCGAGGGTGTCGGGGGGCAGGCCCAGTTCGCGTTCCGCTGTGGTGGCGGCCAGGCGGATCACCGCCGGGGGTCGGTCGGGGGTGCCGGCGGAGTTGGCGTGGGCTCCGAGGCCGTCGAGGACGACCAGGATCTGGATCGCCGCCACGAGCGGGTCGTCCGTACGGAACTCCCCCGCCGCCACTCCCTCCTTGATCAGGCCCTCCAGACGGCCGCGCCACGCGGCCTCCTGGCCGGCGACCCGGTCGCGCAGCACCGGCCGGTAGCGGCTCAGGTGCCGGGCATTGATCCACAGCCGGCTGATCGCGTCGTAGTCGTCCCCCACCGTGCGGGCCAGGAAGCGGGCCATGTGCCGCAGGGGCGTGTCGCCGGCCCGGTCGAGCGGGAGCAGGGTGTCCAGTTCTCCGGACGCCGCGCTGCCGAAGGCCTCCGCCACCAGATCGTCCACCGCGGGGAAATAGTGGCTGATCAGTCCCGGGCGGACGTCGAGTTCTTCGCCGATCCGGCGCAGGGTGATGCACTCCAGGCCCTCGGCCAGGGCGATCGCCGCTGCCGCGTCGACGATTTCCGCGCGTCGGGTGGCCGGATCCTTGCGAACTCTCTTGCGACTGACGCTTGACGACATGTGCCGGATGCTATTGAGTGTGCGACCAATAAGCAAGCGGCTGCCAGCACGCGGAGGGACCATGGTGTCCACGACCCCCGATCCGACCCCGGACGTCGACGACTGTCCGGGAACGCCGCCGTCCCAGGAGCGGACGGCCCGGGTCGAAGCCCACGGCATCGACCACATCCCCGACTCCGAACGCCGGGGCCGCCCCCGGGAGCTGTTCTCCGTGTGGGCGGCGGCGAACGTGAACTACCTCAGCCTGGTGGTCGGCGGCGCACTGGTCCTGATGGGCCTGAACCTGTGGCAGGCGCTCGCGGTGATCGTCGTGGGCAACGCGTTCTGGCTGCTGACCGGGGTACTGGCCGTCTCGGGCCCGTCGTCCGGCACGCCGAGCGAGGTGATCACGCGGGCGATGTACGGAGTCCGCGGCAACCGGGTGAACAACGCGATCGTCGGCTGGCTGATCTCCGTCTGCTACTTCGCCCTCAACCTCGCCGCCGCCGCGAGCGCCGCGTTCTCCCTCGTCGGCAAGGCCGGCCTCCCCGTGAACACCGGCGTCAAGATCGTCGTCGTGGTCGTCATCGCGGCGCTGACGCTGACCATCAGCGTCTACGGCCACGCCCTGATCATGAAGCTGTACCTCCCGATCACCCTGGCCCTCACCGCCGTCTTCATCGGTGTCGCGGTCGCCGTCTTCGGGCACGCCGACCTCACCTACGTACCCGACCAGACCCTGACCGGGACCGATCTGTGGGCGGTCGTCCTCGCCGGGACCGCCCTCGTCGCGTCGGGCCCGCTGTCGTACACCACCAGCGCGGACTTCTCCCGCTACCTGCCCCGTACGACGTCCGCGAAGGCGATCGTGGGGTGGACCGCCCTGGGCGGCTTCCTGCCGGGCACCGTGGTGTGCTCCCTGGGCGCGTTCGCCGCGACCGCGGTGGACATGACCGATCCGCAGAGCGCGCTGGAGAAGATCCTCCCGGGCTGGTTCGCCCCCGTCTTCCTGCTCGCCCTGATCCTCGGCACGATCGCCATCAACGCCCTGACCGCCTACAGCGCGGGGCTGGCGCTCCAGGCCGTCGGCGTCCGCATCCGCCGTTCCCTCAGCGTCCTCGTCGACGGGACCGTCTCCGTCTCGCTGACCCTGTACGCGCTGCTCGTGTCGAACTTCCTGGACACGGTGAACAACGTCCTCCAGTTGACCGTCGCGCTGCTCGGCCCGAGCATGGCCGTCTACGCCACCGACATCCTGCTGCGCCGCAACCGCTACGACGGGCTCGCACTGATGGACGAGAGCCCCGCCGGCCCCTTCTGGTACTCCGGGGGCGTCAACCGGGCGGGCGCCGTGGCACTGCTGACCGGCACCGCGGCGGCCGCCCTGTGCGTCGACACCCTCTACTACACGGGACCGGTCGCCACCGCCCTGGGCGGCGTGGACATCGCCCTCCCGGTGGGCCTCGTCGTCGCGGCGACGCTGTACGCCGTCCTGATGCGCAAGGGGGTTCCCGCGCGGGCGTGACGACTCCGGCACGAGGCCAGGCCGGTGTCGGACCCGAGGACCGGGTCCGGCCCCCGGCCCGACACCGACACCGGCTCGGTGTTCGCCTTCAGGGGAGCAGGCGCTGCTCCTTGGCCACGGCCACGGCGCCCGCACGGGTGTCGACGCCGAGCTTTTCGTAGAGGCGGCCCAGGTGCGTCTTGACGGTCGCCTCGCTCAGGAGGAGGGCCTTGGCGATGTCCCGGTCGGTCGGTCCGCGGGACAGCTGCCCGAGGACGTCGCGCTCACGGTCGGTGAGCCCCGGGGCGCGGGCTGCGCATCCGGGCCATGACCCGGTGGGCGACGGGCGCGGACAGGGCGGTGCGGCCGGCGGCGGCGCTGTGAACCGCCGTGAACAGTTCGTCGGACCGTTCGGCCTTGAGCAGGTAGCCGGTGGCGCCCGCCTCGATGGCGCGGGTGATGTCGGCGTCGGTGTCGTACGTGGTCAGGACCAGGACGTGGACCGAGCCGCCGGAAGCGGCGGTGATCCGGCGGGTGGCCTCGGCACCGTCCACCCCCTCACCCAGTTGCGGGTCCATCAGGACCACGTCGGGGGCGAGCTTCGCGGCGAGCGCCACGGCCTCCGCGCCGCTGTCCGCCTCCCCCACCACCTCCACCCCCGGGGCACTGCCGAGCCACCAGCGTGTAAGGCGGCACGCGCCGGCGGGGTGCGCAGGGCGGTGTGTAGCAGAGGGGTACGGCGCACCAGGCGAAACTGGGCGCCAAGGCGACCAGCGCGGCCCGGACCGCGACGAGCGCGACGAGCCACAGCCGCGCGGCGAGGACGGACCGGCCGGGGCCGATGGCCGCGAGGCGCTCAGCGGCGGGGCCCGGGTGCGCGAGAAAGGGCAGTATCCGGTCTGCGGTCTGCGGTCTGCGGTCTGCGGTCTGCGGTCTGCGGTCTGCGGTCTGCGGTCTGCGAAAACGACCGAAGGCCGTTTCAGATCTGCTCTGAAACGGCCTTCGGCCACGACTCTCACGAGTCGGGACGACAGGATTTGAACCTGCGACCCCTTGACCCCCAGTCAAGTGCGCTACCAAGCTGCGCCACGTCCCGTTGCCCGTCTGACCTGGGGTTTCCCCCGGCTCAACGTGCAGGGAAACAATACCGCACTCCGGTCGGTGGTCGCGCACCCCTTTCCGTCCCGGCCGGCGCACGGAACGCTCTTGACCTCAAGCTTGATTGAGGTTGCACGATCGTCGCATGACGATCACCGAGGAATCCGGACGCGTCCACGGATACGCGGACCTGCCCCGTCTGATGGGGCTCATGACGGGCGACGAGAAGCACGGGCCGGCGGCCACGTCCACGCTGGACGTCCTGTGGGTGCTCTACGACCGGGTGCTCAGGGTGCGCCCGGAGCAGCGGGACGATCCGCTGCGGGACCGGTTCCTGCTGTCGAAGGGCCACGGGCCGATGGCGTACTACGCGGTCCTCGCCGCGAAGGGCTTCGTGCCGGTGGACTGGCTGGCGGACTTCGGCGCCTACGACTCGCCGCTCGGCCACCACCCCGACCGCACGCTGGTGCCGGGCGTCGAGATCGGCAGCGGGTCGCTCGGGCACGGGCTGCCGATCGCGGTCGGCACCGCCCTGGGACTGCGCGCGCAGGGGCTGCACCGGCCCCGGGTGTGGGTGCTGACCGGGGACGCCGAACTGGACGAGGGCAGCAACCACGAAGCCGTCGCCTTCGCCGGGCCGACGGGGCTGGAGAACCTGCACACCGTCGTCGTCGACAACTCCTCCGCCAGCCACGCCCGCCCCGGCGGGATCGCTGCCCGCTTCGAGGCGGCCGGCTGGTCGGCGGTGACCGTCGACGGCCGCGACCACGAGGCGCTGTACGCCGCGTTCACCGCACCGCATCCGGGCCGGCCGCACGTGGTGGTGGCCCGGGTGGAGCCGAAGAACTCCTGACCTGTCCCGCCCTCCCCTTCGTCCTTCCACCGGAAAGGGTCCATCCTCATGGACACCATGCGCGACCGTTTCGCACCCGTCGTCTCACAGCTGCTCGACGAGGATCCGCGGGTCGCGGTCGTCCTCGCCGAGATCGGCAAGGACGGCTTCGCCGAGGCCCGGCGCCGCCACCCCGACCGGGTGATCAACGTCGGCATCCGCGAGCAGCTGCTCGTCGGGGCCGGGGCGGGGCTCGCCCTGACCGGGATGCGTCCGGTGCTGCACACCTTCGCGAGCTTCCTCGTCGAGCGGCCCTTCGAGCAGGTCAAGCTCGATCTGGGGCACCAGGACGCGGGCGCGGTGCTGGTGAGCGCCGCCGCCTCCTTCGACTGGCCCGCCGGCGGCTACACCCACATGGCGCCCGGCGATGTCGCTCTCCTGGACACCCTGGACGGCTGGACCGTCCATGTGCCGGGGCATCCGGACGAGGCCGAAACCCTGCTGCGGCACGCCGTCGCCGCGGGCGACGACAAGGTCTACGTACGGCTGTCCGTGCAGTCGAACGCGCAGGGGCGCCCGGTGGACGGCGAGCGCTTCCTGCCGCTGCGCGAGGGCCGTTCGGGAGTGGTGGTGGCCGTCGGCCCGCTGCTCGACACGGTGCTCACCGCGACGGAGGGCCTGGACGTCACCGTGCTCTACGCGACGACCGTACGGCCCTTCGACGCGGCCGCGCTGCGCCGGGCCACGACGGCGGCACGGGCGGACGTCGTCCTGGTCGAGCCGTATCTGGCGGGAACGTCGACGGCGGCGGCGAACGACGCCCTCTCCGATGTGCCGCACCGGGTGCTGGGCCTCGGTGTGGGCCGAGCCGAGCTGCGGCGTTACGGGAACGTGGAGGAGCACGCCGCCGCCCATGGCCTGGACGCCCGGTCGCTGCGGGAGCGGATCACCGGCTTCCTCGGGAGCGGGGCGGGGGCCTGAAGGCTTCGGCCCAAGGGCTCCGGCCTCAGGATCCGAAGCGTGGGCCTGACGGGACCGGGGCCCGACCGGGCGTGACGGACCGCCGTAGGAGGCGCCGCCGCCCCGTCAGAACACCGGCGTCGTCAGCGCGTTCGCTCTCGTCGTGTTCGCTGTCGCCGCGTTCGCCCCGGTGAGCGCACCTCGCTCTCGTCAGTGCCGGTGCGCGCGCCGGGCCCGTCCGCCGGTCGCGGCCGGGCCGCCCCGGCCGGAGGCCTCCGGACCGGCCGGGCCGGTGGTTCCGTGCGGGCCGGACACCGGGCCCGGCGGGCCTACGGCGCTCGGCGCGTCGGCGCGGACGAGGCCCCGTATCGCGGGGACCGAGAGGAGCGCGACCGGTATCAGGAGGCTGATCCCGGCGGACACCAGGAGCACGTGCTCGGCGCCCAGGGCCGAGGCGGCCGGTCCGGCGAGGGCCTGGCCGACGGGCATCATGGCGAGGGAGCCGGCGACGTCGTAGGCGTGGAGCCGGTTGAGCACGTCGGTCGGGACCTGCGTCTGGACGCTGGTCGCCCACATCACGCCCCAGAACGACATCCCGGCCCCGGCCACCGCGGCCCCCGCGGCCATCGCCCCCACACCGAGACTGGCTCCGACGGCCGCCGGGAAGCAGACGAAGGCGAACAGGGCGAACGCTCCGGCGCGCAGCATCCGGTGGGGCCGCAGCCGCAGGGCGAGGAACCCGCCGACGACGGTGCCCGCGCCGAGGGCGGAGTTGACCAGGCCGTAGGCGCGCGGGCCGTGCTGCTGGACCACCTCCGTGGCCACCAGCGGGACGGCCGGGCCCCACACGGCGATCATGTAGACGCACCAGACGGCTATGACGCCCCACAGCCACGTCCTCGACCGGAACTCCCGCCAGCCCTCGACCAGATCGACCCGGAAGGTGCCCGAGCCGTGGCCGGCGGGGGCGCCGCCCGTGACCGCCGGGGGCAGTCTGAGCAGCAGCAGGCACAGGGCGCTCACCGCGTAGGTGGCGGCGTGGGCCGCGAAGACCCCGCCGGGCGAGGCGAAGCCGACGAGGAGGCCGGCGACGGCGGGACCCGCGAGCTGGGCGGCCGACTCGGCGATCCGTACGGCCCCGTTGGCGCCCTGGATGTCGGTGGCGAGCCGGGGCACCGTGCTGGCCACGCCGGGCTGGAAGACCGCGCCGGCCACGCCGTTGACGAATCCGATGGCGCAGATCTCCCAGAGGACCACGTGCCCGGAGTAGAAGAGCACGGCGGCCAGCGACTGGGTGCCCAGGCGCACCAGGTCGGCGCCGATCATCAGCTTGCGGGTGCTGAAACGGTCGGCGATGACCCCGCCGAAGACCACGAGACCGGCGAACGCGGCGGCCGTGGAGGCCATGGCGAGGCCGACCGCGCCCGCGCCGTAGCCGTGCTGCAACAGGCCCGCGGCGAGCGCGACGGGCAGCATGGTGTCGCCGAGCCGGGCGACGGCCCGCGCGACGAAGAACAGCCCGAAGTCCCGTGACCAGACCGGCCGCGGTGCCACGGGGCCCGGATCCTTCACCACCGCCGCCGCCACCGCCCCGCCCGCCGACCCGCCCGGATCGGTCCCGGGGCCGGCCGCGGCTTCCGTCCCGGTCCCGGCCCGGGTCCCGACGGCCGCCCCGTTGCCGGCCGCGGCACCCGCCGCGCTCCCGTCCGTGCGCCCGCTGCCGTCCGCGGGCCCCCGGCTGTCCGCGGTCCCGCTCCCCTCCGTGGGTCCGCTCGCGAACGCGGCGGTGTCGCTCCGCCCTCCCGCCGTCCGTGCCGGCGTGCCCGCGGGCTTCCGCGTCGCGTCCGGCTCCCCGGGTGACGACTGCGATGACGTCCCGGTCATCCTCGAAGCTCCCCTCCCCACCGATCCCCTCCCGGGCGGGGCGGCCGGCCCTGGAGCCCGCCGTGCCCGTCCCGCGGCCGCACCCGGCGGCCTTCGCGCGCCTGCCGCGCCCACGCCCCCGGATCATGCCACGGCCCGACGGCACCGCCCGGGGCATTTTCAGCGCGCGGTGGGCAGCCCCAGCTCCGGATAGGTCTCCAGCAACCGGTCCGGGGCCGCCTGGCGCCAGGAATCGGCGAGGATGTCGCGCAGCTCGTCCTCGTCCTCCAGCGCGGCGAGCCGGACCCGGACCCAGGCGAACTGCGCCTCGTGTCCGGCGATCCAGAACTTGTCCGGCTCGGCCAGGACCAGTTCGTCGCGCTCCTCCTTGGGGCAGCGCACGGCGATGGAGGTCTCGTCCTCCGGCAGCGTGGCGAACATCTTCCCCGCGACCCGGAAGGTGGGCATGCTCCAGGCGGTCTTCTCGCCCGTGTCCGGCAGGGACAGGGCGACACGGCGTACGTCTTCTGCGTCCGGCATGGCACGCACGCTAACCCGTCCCACTGACAATCACCCTCGCGGCCGGGCTCGGTCGCACACGCGCTCGACGGGATGCTCGCCCCGGCGCGCGACACGCGGCGCCCGCGCCGGGAGCGCGCCCGCGCGCTTCACTCCGGCCCGCCCCGCGCCACCTCGCCCAGCGCGTCCAGCACCGGACGGATCAGCGGGTGCTCCTCCGCGCCCCGGCGCACCGCGGCGAACACCCGGCGCGTGGGCGCGACACCGTCGACGGGGCGCACGACCACGCCCGTGAGGTCCATCCCGCGCAGCGCGGAACGCGGGACGAGGGCCACGCCCACGTCGGCGGAGGCCAGCGCCACCACCGCGCGGAAGTCGTCGGAGGAGTGTTCCAGGCGGGGCTGGAAGCCGGCGCTCTCGCAGGCCAGGACGACCACGTCGTGGCAGGGGTTGCCGGGGTAGGGGCCGATCCACGGGTCCTTGGCCAGCTCGGCGAGCGGGACCTCGGCGGCGCCGGCCATGCGGTGGTCCACCGGGACGACGGCGTCGAAGGGCTCGGCGTAGAGGGGGACGTGGGTCAGGCGCGGGTCGTCGGCGGGCGGCGCGCCCCGGTACTCGACGGCGACCGCGACGTCGACCTGCCGGTCCAGCACCATCGGCAGGCTCGCGTCGCCCTCGGCGTCCTGGACGCGGATGCGGATGCCGGGCGCCGTCCGGGCCAGCCGGGCCACCGAGGGCGCGACGACCTCGGCGATGCCGGTCGCGAAGGCGGCGACGGTGACCGTGCCGGCCTCCCCCGACCCGTAGGCCGCGAGTTCCGCCTCGGCCCGCTCCAGCTGCGCGAGGACCGCGTTGGTGTGGCTGAGCAGGATCTCGCCGGCCGGGGTGAGCCGTACGCCCTTGGCGCTCCGCTCCACCAGCCGGTGCCCGGTCTCCTGCTCCAGGGCGGTCAGCTGCTGCGAGACCGCCGAGGGCGTCAGGTACAGCGCGGCGGCAGCCGCGGTCACCGTACGGTGGTCGGCCACCGCCCGGAGGATGTGCAGCCGCCGCGCTTCGATCATGTCAGCGATTATCGCAAGACATCGGCCCTGGTCGGGGCCGCGGTCAGCCCTCCAGCTCGGCGCGGGCCGCGACGAACGCGTCCACCGCGCGGTTCACGTCGTCCGTGGAGTGCGCCGCGGACAGCTGGACCCGGATGCGGGCCTGCCCCTGCGGGACCACCGGGTACGAGAAGCCGATCACGTACACGCCGCGCTCCAGCAGCAGTTCCGCCATCCGGCCGGCCTTGGCGGCGTCGCCGATCATCACCGGCGCGATGGCGTGGTCGCCGGGGAGGATGTCGAAGCCCTCGGCGGTCATCCGGGAGCGGAACAGCGCGGTGTTCTCGGCCAGCCGCACCCGCAGCTCGTCGGCCGACTCCAGCAGGTCGATGACCTTGAGGGAGGCCGCCGCGATCACCGGGGCGAGGGTGTTGGAGAACAGGTACGGCCGCGAGCGCTGGCGCAGCAGGGCGACGATCTCGGCGCGGGCGGCGACGTAGCCGCCGGAGGCGCCGCCGAGGGCCTTGCCGAGGGTGCCGGTGATGATGTCGACGCGGTCCATGACGCCGTGCAGCTCGGGCGTGCCACGGCCGCCGGGGCCGACGAAGCCCACGGCGTGCGAGTCGTCGACCATGACCATGGCGTCGTAGCGGTCGGCGAGGTCGCAGATCTCGTCCAGCGGGGCGACGTAGCCGTCCATGGAGAAGACGCCGTCGGTGACGACGAGCTTGCGGCGCGCGCCGCCCTCGTCCGCCTCCTTCAGCTGGCGCTCCAGGTCGGCCATGTCGCGGTTGGCGTAGCGGAGGCGGCGGGCCTTGGACAGGCGGATGCCGTCGATGATGGAGGCGTGGTTGAGGGCGTCGGAGATCACCGCGTCCTCGGGGCCGAGCAGGGTCTCGAAGACTCCGCCGTTGGCGTCGAAGCAGGAGGAGTAGAGGATCGTGTCCTCCTGGCCGAGGAAGGCCGACAGACGGGCCTCCAGCTCCTTGTGCACCTCCTGGGTGCCGCAGATGAAGCGCACGGAGGCCATGCCGTAGCCCCAGCGGTCGAGCGCTTCGTGGGCGGCGGCGATCACCTCGGGGTGGTCGGCGAGGCCCAGGTAGTTGTTGGCGCAGAAGTTGAGGACCTCGCCGGGGCGGCCGCCGGCGGTGACGGCGACGGTCGCGGACTGCGGGGTGCCGATGACGCGCTCGGGCTTGTGCAGGCCGGCGGCGCGGATCTCGTCGAGGGTGGCGCGCAGGTCGTCGCGCACGGAGTCGAACATGTGAGAGCTCCTGAAGATGCTTGCCCCGAGGGGGGAGTCACGCGGTCCAGTCAAGGATGACTTTGCCGCCCTTGCCGCTGGCGGCATCCGTGAAAGCCGCCTCGAAATCGGCGTAGCCGTAGCGGCCGGTGATCACCGGGGCGAGGTCGAGGCCGCCCTCCAGCAGCACCGACATGGCGTACCAGGTCTCGAACATCTCGCGGCCGTAGATGCCCTTGAGGGTGATCATCGAGGTGACGACGCGGGCCCAGTCGACGGGGAACTCCTCGGCGGGCAGGCCGAGCATGGCGATCCGGCCGCCGTGCGTCATGTTGGCGATCATGTCGCGCATCGCCTCGGGGCGGCCGGACATCTCCAGGCCGACGTCGAAGCCCTCGCGCAGCCCCAGGGTGCGCTGGCCCTCGGCGATGGTGGTGGCGGCGACGTTCAGCGCGAGGCTCACGCCGATCTTGCGGGCGAGTTCCAGCCGCTCCTCGCTCACGTCGGTGATGACGACGTTGCGGGCGCCCGCGTGCCGGGCCACCGCCGCGGCCATCAGGCCGATCGGGCCGGCGCCGGTGATCAGGACGTCCTCGCCGACCAGCGGGAAGGACAGCGCGGTGTGCACGGCGTTGCCGAACGGGTCGAAGATCGCGGCGATGTCGAGGTCGACGGGGACGCGGTGCACCCACACGTTGCCGGCGGGCAGGGCGACGTACTCGGCGAAGGCGCCGTCGCGGCCCACGCCGAGGCCGACGGTGGACCGGCACAGGTGGCGGCGGCCGGCCAGGCAGTTGCGGCACTTGCCGCACACCAGGTGGCCCTCGCCGCTGACCCGGTCGCCCGCCTTGATGTCGACGACGTCGCGGCCGGTCTCGACGACCTCGCCGACGAACTCGTGGCCGATCACGAGCGGGGTGTCGATCGCCTGCCGCGCCCAGCCGTCCCAGGCCCGGATGTGCAGGTCGGTGCCGCAGATACCGGTCCGCAGGACCTTGATCAGTACGTCACCGGGTCCGATGGCGGGCTCGGGTACGTCCGCGAGCCACAGCCCGGGTTCCGCCTTCTCCTTGACCAGCGCCTTCAACGCTACGGCTCCTGTGCTTCGGGCCCCGGGACCAGGTGTGCCGAGGGGCGTTCGACCGGATCGGGCCGGCCCCCGTGAGCCCGGCGTGATCCGAACGAGAGGCCCTGGGGAACCGCGTCCGGGGTGAGGGGTGGATTCGCCCAGCAATCTGCCGTACGGCGGCGGCCCGGTCCATCGAGACTTTCTTAAGCGCGGCCACAGCTTTGCTTCACGCCACCCGTCCGGAGTCATGGCGGGCTCAGAACCGCAGGCCCTCCGGCCCCCGCCGTTCCAGGCGCGGGGCGAGTTCCGCGGCGGCCGACTTGATGGTGCCGAGGCCCTCGCGGCCCCACGGCCGGGGCTCCAGGTCGACGACGCACACCGTGCCCAGCACCGTCTGCGTGCTGTCGATGAGCGGGGCGCCGAGGTAGGAGCGGATGCCGAACTCGTCGACGACCGGGTTGCCGGCGAAGCGGGGGTAGTCGCGGACGTCCTCCAGTACGAGAGCCTTGCGGCGGGCCACGACGTGCGGGCAGAAGCCGTGGTCGCGGGCGAGGCGGCGGCCCAGTTCGCGCCGGGTGCCCCGGGCGTCCCCGGCGCCGGCCGGTGCGGGTGCCGAGGCGGTGTCGACGTCGAGGACGTCGCGTTCGGGCCGGTGCAGGCCGGCGAAGAACTGCCGGTGCTCGTCGAGGAAGTTGACCATCGCGTAGGGGGCGCCGGTGAGTTCGGCGAGGTGGTCCGCGAAGGCGTCGAGCGCCGGCTCGGGACGTTCCCCGAGGCCCAGCCGGCGCAGCCGGAGGGTGCGGGCGGGGGCTTCCTTGTCCTCGGGGGTGAGCAGCAGGCGACCGGCCGGGCGCGGCGGGTCGTAGCTCATGGCCGGGCTCCGGCGCTGTGCGGGTGCGTCATGTACGGGCTCCGTGGCGGTGTGCGGGCATCACGTGCGGGCGGGGGACGAGGTCATGCGAAGGCGGGGAGCATGCGGGGGGCGGTCACATGTGGGCGCCGTGGGTGGGCGCGGGGGCGGGGGCCTGGGCCAGGAGGTGCCGTACGAGGGTGAGCAGGGTCTGGACGCCCGAGCTGGAGATACGGGCGTCGCAGCGCACGACGGGGATGTCCGGGGCGAGATCGAGGGCGGCGCGGACCTCCTCGGGGTCGTAGCGGTGGGCGCCGTCGAACTCGTTGACGGCGACGACGAAGGAGAGCCCGCGCTGCTCGAAGAAGTCGACGGCGGCGAAGCACTCCTCCAGGCGGCGGGTGTCGGCGAGGATGACCGCGCCGAGGGCGCCCTCGGACAGTTCGTCCCACATGAACCAGAACCGCTCCTGCCCGGGGGTGCCGAACAGGTAGAGCACGTGTCGGGGGTCGAGGGTGATGCGGCCGAAGTCCATCGCGACGGTCGTCTCGACCTTGTTCTCGATGCCGTCGAGGTTGTCCGTGTCCGCGCCGACCGTGGTGAGCAGTTCCTCCGTGCTGAGCGGCGCGATCTCGCTCACGGCGCCGACCAGGGTGGTCTTGCCCACGCCGAACCCGCCCGCCACGAGGATCTTCAGGGCGGTGGGGAAGGGGTCGGAGCGGCTCTGGTGGTCGGGGCCGCCCGTGTAGTCAGAGCTGTCGTCGTAGTCCATCGAGCACTGCCTCCAGAAGAGCCCGGTCGGTGGGGTGGTGGTGGAACTCGGGGGGCTTGGTGGTCAGCGCGCCGCAGTCGACGAGGTCGGACAGCAGCACCTTGGCCACTGCCGCCGGCAGCCTGAGCTGGGCGGCGACCTCGGCCACCGAGACCGGACCGAGGCACAGGTCGAGTGCCTGGCCGTGTTCGGGACCGAGATAGCCGAGCGGTGTAACACCGGTCGCCCGTACCTGCGACATGAGGTCGAGCGCGATGCTCGGCCGGGTGCGGCCGTTGCTGACCGTGAAGGGGCGCACCAGCCGTCCGGCCGCGTCGTCGAGCCAGGGCCCGTCGCCGGCCGTCGCCGCGCTCAAGGCCGCAACGCCGGGTGGTCGGCGGTGTGCCGGCGGGGGGCGGTCACGAGGTAGGGGCGGACGCTCTTGACCAGCATCGCCATCTCGTAGCCGAGCACCGCCGCGTCGGCCTCGCGGCCGGCGAGCACGGCGAGGCAGGTGCCGGAGCCCGCGGTGGTGACGAACAGCAGGGTCGAGTCGAGCTCGACGACGACCTGGCGTACGTCGCCGCCGTCGCCGAAGCGGACCCCGGCGCTGCGGCCCAGGGAGTACAGGCCGGACGCCAGCGCCGCCATGTGGTCGGCGCTGTCGGGGTCGAGGCCGTGCACGGACTTCACCAGCCCGTCGCAGGACAGCAGGACCGCGCTGGTGGTGTGCGGGACACGCTGCACGAGGCCGCTCATCAGCCAGTCGAGGTCGGAAACATGGCCGGTCGGCGCATCGCTCGCCATGGTGGATCGACTCCTTGGGGTACGAAGGTCTGCGGGAGCGCTGGGGGTGGGGAGGGGCGGGTGGGTTCGGGCGGGCTGCGGGCTGGTCATCCGGCGGACGCGCTCCCGTCGTGCCGGACGGTGGAGCCGGGCGCCGGCATGTCGTGGGCGGCGTCGGCGTCGGCGGTGGCGCCCGAGAGGCCCGACGGGGAGGGGTGACCGGGGTGGTACGGATCCGGCGACTCCGGGCTCCGCCGCTGCTGGGCCTCGGCCAGTCCGATCCCGCGCTGGAAGGCGGCCATCAGGCCGGGGTCGTGATCGACGGCGGGCTCGCCGTCCTGGCGGGGCGCGGGGCCGCCGCGCAGTTGGGGGACGATGTGCTCCTGGGCACGGCGCCGGGGCAGCCGGGGCCGGTCCATGGTGCCGCGCACGACGCCGCGCGGGGCGGGCGGGACGCCCTCGTGCGCGGCCACGGCGGCCCGGTCCCCGGGCCGGATCCCGGGAACCGCCTCCGCCGGGTTCGCCCGCTCCTCCCGGTCACCGCGCCGGGGCAGCGGCGCGGGCGCATCGCCGGCCCGCGTGCCGTCCTGGGGGCCCGCGCCGCCGCCCGCCGCACCGTCCGCCGGGAGCCCGGGACGTACGGGATCCGCTCCCCCGCCGCTCCCGTCCGCAACCGCCGAACCGGGCGCGGGACCAAGACCGCCGGCATCGGCGGGGTCCGCCGGCCCGAAGAGCCCGGCGGGAGCCGTGTGGCCGGTCGGAGGAGCGGACGTACCGGCGGTGGAGCGACCGGGCCCGTCGACGGACCGACCAAAGGTACCGGCGGGATCAGCCGGACCGGACGCGGCACCCGACCGGTCAGCCGGGCCGGCCGCGCGGAAGGAGCCGGACGGCGCGAGCGGCTCTGCCGGGCCCGACGGCACGAGGGGGCCCGACGAACCGGAGGGCTCGGCCGGACCCGACGCGTCGGACGGCTCCATCGGGTCGGCCGGGCCCGGCCCGCCGGAGGGGCGGAGCGCGTCCGAGGGGTCGCTCGGGTGGGGCGACCGTCCCGCGGCGACCCGGTCCGCCGGGCCGCCGGCCGGAGCCGGCAGCACTCGGGCGTACGGCTGTCCGGACGTCGGCGTGGATGTCTGCGCGGGCAGGTGCGCGGGCTTCCGCTCCCGTGGCCCCGTCTCGACGCCTCCCGGCGGCGTCGCCGTCTCGGTGCCGAGCAGGGACTGCGGCACCACGAGGACGGCCTGGACGCCGCCGTAGATGTTCGTCTGCAGGCGGACGGTGATGCCGTGCCGCCGGGCGAGCTGGGAGACCACGAACAGGCCGATGCGGCCGTCGGCGAGCAGGCCGGCGACGTTCACCTGGTCCGGGTCGGCGAGCAGGGCGTTCATCCTGACCTGCTCGCCGACCGGCATCCCCAGCCCCCGGTCCTCGACCTCGACGGCCAGCCCGGAGGTGACGAGCCCCGCGCGCATCAGGACCTGGGTGTGCGGTGCGGAGAACACCGTGGCGTTCTCGACGAGTTCGGCCAGCAGATGGATGACGTCGGCGACGGCGTGGCCGCGCAGCCGGCCGTCGATCGGCGGGACGAGTTTGACCCGCGAGTACTGCTCGACCTCGGCGATGGCCGAGCGCAGCACCTCGGTCATGGAGACGGGGTTGCTCCACTGGCGGCGGGAGACGGCGCCCCCGAGGACGGCGAGGTTCTCCGCGTGGCGGCGGATCCGGGTGGCGAGGTGGTCGACGTGGAAGAGGCCCTTGAGCAGGTCGGGGTCCTCGATCTCGTTCTCCAGCTCGTCCAGGATGGAGATCTCGCGGTGCACCAGGGACTGCAGCCGTCGGGCGAGGTTCAGGAAGACCTCGAGCTTCTGTTCGCTGCCCGCCTGGCTGGAGAGGCGGCTGGCCTGGACGACGGCGGCGGTGGCGCCGTCGTGGGCGCGGGCGAGGTCGGCGGCGAGCAGTTCGAACTCGTCGGCGTCGTCCGGCGGGCCGCCCCGCGCCTTGCGCCGGGGCGGGTCGTCGCCGTGGCGCAGCGCCTCAACGAGGGCGTGCAGCTCGGCCTCCCGGCGAGTGGTGGCGTCGCGCAGGGCGTCGAGTCGTTCGCGTACGGACCGGGCGGCACGGCCAGCGGCGACCGCGGCGATCACGATGCCCGCGAGCGCCACCGACGACGCTCCGGCGAGCACCGCCCACAGGGCGGTTCCGGTGCGTGCCCCGGTGGACCGCACGGTGAAGAGGACGGCGGCGACGCCGCCGAGGGCGACCGCGGTGGGCGGCAGCACCGCGAGGCGCAGCAGCTGGGGCCGGATGTGGGTTTCGGGCAGCGAGGGGGCGGTGCGGGCCACCGGCCGCCCGTGCCGCCCGCCCTCACGGCGGTCCGCGCGGGCGGCCGGTGGGCGGAGGTGAGACATCTGTTCCTCGTACTGGTCCGTCGGGCCTGTGTGCTCGTGCGGGGGCGCGAGCGGGCGTGCGCCATCGCTGTGCCGGGCCGAGCGGGCCGCGGGCAATGCGGCGCTACGTCGTCCGACGGACACTCACAGTAGTCACCGGCCCGTCATGTGCGGCAGGCAGTTGACGAAATCCCACGGGAAGCGTCCCGCTCTGGTATGAGGCGTCGTACGACAGACCTATAACGTGTCGGATCCGGCGGGGGTCACGGCCGTTCGGGTGTCCGGTGCCGCGTCGCGCTCACTTCTCCCCGCCCCGTCCCGGGCGGCATACTCGCGGCGTGGGCGTCGCCGGGGACGTCCGGGCGCGGCGGGGCGACTCCAGCGAGGAGAACGTGATGACCGAACGGCCGGCTTCCGACCCGCTGCGCGACTACGGCTACCGCCAGGAGCTCCGCCGTTCGCTGAGCTTTCGCGACCTGCTGGTCTACGGCCTGGTCTTCATGGTGCCGATCGCGCCCTTCGGGATCTTCGGGAGCGTCTTCCAGAGCTCCGGCGGCATGGTCGCGCTGACCTACGCGGTGGGCATGGTGGCCATGATGTTCACGGCGCTGTCGTACGCGCAGATGGCGCGCGCGTTCCCGATGTCCGGCTCGGTCTACGCCTACGCGGGGCGGGGCATCGCCCCTCCGGTCGGCTTCCTGGCCGGCTGGATGATCCTGCTCGACTACGTGCTGGTGCCGGGCCTGTTGTACCTGATCGCCGGGATCGCCATGCACTCGCTGGTGCCGGCCGTCCCGGTGTGGGTGTGGCTGGCGGGCTTCGTGGTGCTCAACACCGCGGTCAACTACACCGGGATCCGGATGACCGCCCGGGTCAACAAGGTGATGCTGCTCGCCGAACTCGCCGTGCTGGCCGTCTTCGTGGTGATCGGCGTCGTCGCGCTGGCCCAGGGCAGGGGCCGCGGCTTCGATTTCACGCCGGTCTACAACGGCGCCACCTTCTCCTGGTCGCTGGTCTTCGGCGCGGTCTCGGTCGCGGTGCTGAGCTTCCTCGGGTTCGACGGCATCTCGACGCTGGCCGAGGAGAACAAGGACTCCGCGCGCGCCATCGGCCGTTCGATGGTGGCGGCGCTGCTGCTGGCCGGCGCGCTGTTCATCGTCCAGACGTGGCTGGCCTCGCTGCTGGTGCCCGACCCGGACGGGCTCGTCGGCGAGGGCGACCCCGGTGGCACGGCCTTCTACGACGCCGCCCGGGTGGCCTCGGGCGAGTGGCTGGCCACCCTGACCGCCGCGGCGACGGCGGTCGCGTGGGGGTTCGCCAACTCGCTGGTGGCGCAGGCCGCCACCTCACGACTGCTCTACGCGATGGCCCGGGACCGCCGACTGCCCTCCTTCCTGGCCCGGGTTCACCCGCGTCACCGGGTCCCGGTCAACGCCACGCTGCTCACGGCGGCCGTGTCCCTGGGGCTGGGCCTCTACATGAACTCCCGTGACGACGGCGTGACGTTGCTGAGCAGCCTCGTCAACTTCGGCGCCCTGACCACGTTCCTGGTCCTGCACGTGTCGGTGGTCGTGCACTACCTGATCCGGGGGCGCAGCAGGGACTACTGGCGGCACCTGATCGCTCCGGCCATCGGCTTCGCCGTCCTGGCGTACGTCGTGGTCAACGCCGACATCGCCGCACAGCGGCTCGGGTTCGTCTGGCTCGGTGTCGGCGTGGTGGTGCTCGCCGGGCTGCTGCTGAGCGGCCGCCGCCCGCGACTGGCCGCGGTGGGGTCCACGGACGAGCCGGCGGACAGCCCGACGAACGGCCGGACGGACGGCCCCTCGGCCGGACGGCCGGCCGCGCCGCCGCACGGCGACCCGCCGGCCGGTCCGCGGCAGGACGGATGACCCTCGCGCGCCGCGCGCACGGCAGCGGCGCCGCGCCCGCTCCTCCTGGTCTTCCTCCCCGCGTTGGTCCGTCACCCGCCACCCGCCACTCGTCGCCGGTCACCCGTCACCCGTCACCCGTCACCCGTCGCCCCAAGGAGTGTCCCCATGCCCGAGCCCGTCCAGGTGATCACCGTCCCGGCCGACCCCGACCGGTACGCCTACTCCTTCGGCGGCGGGTCGCCGGTGGTGACGGTCCAGCCGGGCAGCGTCGTGGAGTTGTTCACGGAGGACTGCTTCGGCGGGCGGGTGCGCGGGCCGGCCGATCTGCCCAGCCAGGTGTGCGCCTTCCCGTATCTGAACCCGGTCACCGGCCCCATCGCCGTGGCCGGCGCGGAACCCGGTGACGCGCTCGCTGTGCACTTCGTGGAGATCGCGCCGGCCCGCGACTGGGGCGTGTCCAGCACCTTCCCGCACTTCGGCGCGCTGACGGCCACGCACGCCACGGCCATGCTGCACCCCCCGCTGGAGGAGCGGGTCTGGGTGTACGCCATCGACGCCAAGGCCGGCACCTGCCGGTTCGAGGCCGCCCGCGGCGACTTCGCGGTGGACCTGCCGCTCGATCCGATGCACGGCACGGTGGGGGTGGCCCCGGCCGCGGGCGAGCGGCTGATGTCCATCTCCCCCGGTGTGCACGGGGGCAACATGGACACTCCCGAACTGCGGGCCGGTACCACGGTCTACCTCCCGGTCAACGTGGCGGGCGCGATGCTCGCGATCGGGGACGGCCATGCCCGTCAGGGCGAGGGCGAGGTGTGCGGGACGGCGGTGGAGACCGCCATGAACACGGTGGTGGCCGTGGACGTCGTCAAGGGCGGGGCACCCGCGGTGCCCCGGCTGGAGAGCGACGACTTCCTGCTGAGCACGGGCCACGCGCGCCCGCTGGAGGACGCCTTCCGCGTCAGCCAGCACGACCTGGTGGGCTGGACGGCGGACCTGCTGGGGCTCGACCGGCTGGACGCGTACCAACTGGTGAGCCAGACCGGGCTGGCGCCCGCGGCCAACGTGTGCGACACGCTGTACACGATGGTCGCCAAGCTCCCCAAGCGACTGCTCGGAGCCGCCCGCGCCTACGACGGCGTCCACGACCGGCTCAAGGCCCTCGGCGCCGCCCACACCGCGCGGCGCTGAACGCCCTCCCGTCCGCCGGTCCCGAAATTCCTGCCGCATGGTCTAGTCCAACTCCGGGGGTGCTGCGCAGGGGGATGAGCCGTGTGGCCACAAAATTGGTCTAGTCCCTTTTTGGTCCAGACCATTGACCCGCCCGGTGAGCGAGCGCACTATCCCATACGCATCAACACCCTCCCTGCGTACGGGAAATGAAGAACCCCCGACTCCTCACACCGGGACTGACATGAGACTCATGCGTTCCTTCCGCGCGGCACTCACCGCGGCCGTCACCACGGCGGCCTCGGTGGGCCTCGCCCTCTCGGCCACCGGCGACGCCCAGGCGGCGACACCGCTGCCGGCGCACGTCTTCGCCCCCTACTTCGAGGCCTGGACGGGCGAGAGCCCCGCCGCGCTGGCCGCCCAGTCCGGCGCGAAGCACCTGACGATGGCGTTCCTCCAGACCGCCTCCAAGGGGTCCTGCACCCCGTACTGGAACGGCGACACCGGAATGCCGATCGCCGCGTCGACCTTCGGCAGCGACATCAAGACCATCCAGGCGAACGGCGGCGACGTCATCCCCTCGTTCGGCGGGTACACGGCCGACACCACCGGCACCGAGATCGCCGACAGCTGCACCGACGTCCAGCAGATCGCCGCCGCGTACGAGAAGGTCATCACGACCTACGACATCTCGCGGCTCGACATGGACATCGAGGTCGACTCGCTGGACAACTCCGCGGGCATCGACCGCCGCAACAAGGCGATCAAGCTGGTCGAGGACTGGGCGGCGGCCAACGGGCGCAAGGTGGAGATCTCCTACACCCTGCCGACCACCACGCACGGCCTCGCGGACAACGGCGTGGCGCTGCTGCGCAACGCCGTGAGCAACGGCACCCGGATCGACGTCGTGAACCTGATGACGTTCGACTACTACGACAACCAGTCCCACGACATGGCGAAGGACACCCAGACCGCCGCCCAGGGCCTGGTCGACACCCTCACCCAGCTGTACCCGACCAAGACCTCCGCGCAGCTGTGGAACATGGTCGGCGTCACCGAGATGCCCGGCGTCGACGACTTCGGCCCGGCCGAGACCTTCAGCCTGGCCAACGCCACCACGGTCTACAACTGGGCGGTCTCCAAGGGCATCAACACCCTGTCCTTCTGGGCGCTGCAGCGGGACAACGGCGGTTGTGCGGGCGGCGCCGCCGCGGACAACTGCTCGGGCATCCAGCAGAACACCTGGGACTTCACCCACATCTTCGCGCCCTTCACCGGCGGCGGCAGCACCCAGCCGAGCAACGACTTCTCCGTCGCGCTCGGTTCCTCCTCCGGCTCGGTGACGGCGGGCCAGTCCGCGACCACGACGGTGAAGACCGCCGTGACGGCCGGTCAGGCGCAGACGGTGAACCTGAGCGTCAGCGGCGCCCCGGCCGGCGTCACCGCCTCCCTCAGCCCCACCTCGGTCACGGCGGGCGGCTCCTCGACGCTCACCCTCGCCACCACCTCGGCGGCCGCTTCGGGCACCTACACCATCACGGTCACCGGCTCGAACGCCTCCGGCAGCCACTCGGCGACGTACGCCCTGACGATCACCGGCGGCAGCGGCCACCAGTGCACCGCCGCCCCGTGGAACAAGAGCGCGGTCTACACCGGCGGCCAGCAGGTCTCCTACAAGGGCCACAACTGGAAGGCCAAGTGGTGGACGACGGGCGAGGAGCCCGGCACCACCGGCGAGTGGGGCGTCTGGCAGGACCTCGGCGCCTGCTGACCCACGGCCCTCTCCCCGGGCCCTGACCCCCACACGGCCCGCGAGCGGTCCGGACCGCGCCACCCGGCGCGGGCCCCGGGCCGCTCCGCCGTGTCGGGGGGGGTGCTACGCCCTCCCCCTGACCCCGAGGACGTCGAGGAGCGCCCGGGTGGCCGGGCTCGGGTTGAAGCGGCTCCAGGCCAGGTACTCGATGCGGCGCGGCCCGTCGACCACCGGGACCAGCGCCAGCCCGGGACTGTGGGAGGCGAGCGGCCGGACGAACGCCGACGGCAGCAGCCCGACGCCCAGCCCGCGCGAGATCAGCCCGGTCATCAATTCGATGATGGCGGCCTCGTACGCGACGTCCCGGGTCAGGCCCGCGGCGGCGAACGCCTGATCGGACTGGGCGCGGGCAGGCGTCCCCCCGGCGAAGTCCACGAACGTCTCGCCGGCGATCTGGCGCAGCGTGACCCGGGCGGCGCCCGCGAGCCGGTGCCCGGCCGGCACCACCAGCACGTGCTCGTCGTGATCGAGCACGAGTGTCTCCACACCGGACGGGGGCTGGTCCTGCGGCAGGCCGAGGAAGGCGATGTCCAGGTCGCCTTCGCGGATCGCCGCCGCCAGCTCGTCGCTGCGCCCGGAGCGCAGCACGACCCGGACGTCGGGATGCCGGGCGCGGTACCGCTGCAGCAGTTCGGGGACGTCGACGGCGGCCGTCGTCACGATCACCCCGACGGCGAGCCGGCCGCGCACCACGCCCGCCGCCGCGGCGGCGTCGGCGGCGGCCCGGTCGGCGGCCGCCAGGCACTCCCGCGCCCCGGCGAGGAACGCCGCTCCCGCACCGGTCAGCTCGACCCGGCGGCTGGAGCGGGCGAACAGCCGCACGCCCAGCTCCCGTTCCAGTCCGGCGATCCGGTGACTGAGCGAGGACTGCACCACGGAGCAGCGCTCCGCGGCGCGCGTGAAGTTGCGGGTCTCGGCGACGGCGACGACGTACCGCATCTGCTGGAGGTCCATCGATCCATCGTGGCGGTTCATCGCTGCCATGAAAAGCATGCTTTGGATTCATGGCCTGCGCGGGCCGAGACTCCCGTCATGCACACCTCGACCGAACGGTCGCCCGGTCCGTCGCGGACCTCCTCCGCACCGCGGGCGGCGACCGTCGCACTGACCGCACTCGCCCCGGCCTCCTGGGGCACCACGTACGCGGTGACCACGGAGCTGCTGCCGCCGGGGCATCCGCTGTTCGCCTCACTGATGCGCGCGCTGCCCGCCGGGCTGGCCGGGCTGGCGGCCGCCCGCGTCCTCCCGCGCGGCGACTGGTGGTGGAAGGCCGCCGTCCTCGGCGCTCTCAACATCGGCGTCTTCTTCCCGCTGCTGTTCCTCGCGGCCGAACGGCTTCCGGGCGGCGTGGCGGCCACCCTCGGCGCGGCCCAGCCGCTGCTGGTCGCCGCCCTGGCCGTCGCGGTGCTCGGCGAGCGGCCCACCCTCTGGCGCCTGTCGTGGAGCGTGGCCGGTGTGGCGGGCGTCGGGCTCGTGGTGCTCGGGCCGGGGGCCCGGCTGGACGTCACCGGCGTGCTGGCCGGGCTGGGGGGGACGGCCACCATGGCCGCGGGGGTCGTCCTCACCAAGCGCTGGGGCCGGCCCGCGGGCGTCGGCCCGCTGACCCTGGCCGGCTGGCAACTGACCGCGGGCGGACTGCTGTTGCTGCCGCTCACCCTGGTGATCGAAGGGGTGCCGCAGCGGATCGACGGCGGTGCGGTCGGCGGCTATCTGTGGCTCGGCAGCATGGGTGGGCTGATCGCGTACACGGTGTGGTTCCGCGGGATCGGAAGGCTGCCGGTCGGGGCGTCCGCACCGCTGGTGCTGCTGTCGCCGCTGGTCGCGGCCGTCGTCGGCGTCGCGCTGGGCGAGTCCCCGAGTCTGCCGCAGACCCTCGGTTTCGCCCTGGCGCTGGCCGCGATGCTCGCCGCGCAGCTGGCGCCCCCGGCCGTGTTCACCCGCGTCCCGCCCGGCCGCGCCCCGGCCACCCGCCCGCGAACGGACGGCGCGGGCGAAGACGCGGTACGGCAGAACGCCCCGCTAGAAGACGCGGTACGAGCGGCACGAGAAGACGCGACGCGGAGAGACGCGACGCGAGAAGACACGATGCGAGAAGGACGGATGCGATGAAGCGCATGACGATCGCCGTGCTCGGCGCCACCGGCATGGTCGGCAGCCGGGTGATCACCGAGGCCCGTGCGCGGGGTCACCGGGCGCTCGCCCTGTCCCGCAAGCCGGCGAGCGGGGATCCGGGCGTGACGCCCCTCGCGGTCGACGCGCGCGACCCGCACGCCGTGCACACGGCGCTCACGGGCTCCGCCCCGCACGGTGCCGCCGACGCCGTCGTCCTGACCGTGCGGACCACTCCGGCCGACCGGGACTTCCTGGTCGGCGCCACCCGTACGGTGCTGGACGCGGCGGCACGGCTCGGGATCCGTGTGCTCGTGGTCGGCGGGGCCGGGGCGTTGCGCAGTCCCGGTGACGGCGGACTCCTCGTCGCCGATGACCCGTCGTACGTGCCCGCCGAGGTGCGGCCCGTCGCCCTGGCCGGAGTCGCCCAGTTGGACACCTGCCGGGGGCACGCCCACACCGACTGGGTCTTCCTGTGCCCGCCGGCCCTGCTGGAACCCGGTGAACGGACCGGCCGTTACCGGCGCGGCACCGACACCTTGCTCACCGCCGCCGACGGCCGGTCGTGGATCAGCGTCGAGGACCTGGCGGTCGCCGTCCTGGACGAACTCGAACACCCGCGCGGTGAACGGGTCATGACGGTCGTTCACGAGGCGGCGCGGCCGTGCGCGTGAGCGAGGGCCGGGCGGTGCGTTCGCCGCGGCTGCCCGCCGGGCCCCGACCACTCCCTTCCGTACGGGCTGCGTGTCCATGACACTGTCCAAGGTCACGTTCCAGCGAACCGTGATCCCTCGATGACCCGATGGCCCTGCTCGTGAGAGGACGAAGATGAACTCTTCCCGCCCCTTCGACCGCCGTACCCTCATCCGCGGCGCGCTGGCCGCCGGCGCCGGCGCCGTGCTCGTCCCGACGGTGCTGTCGGGCGACGCCCAGGCGTACGGCTGGTCGCGCACGCTCAGCCAGGGGGCCACCGGCGCGGACGTGACCGAACTGCAGATCAGGGTCGCGGGCTGGGCCGCGGACAGCCCGAGCCACAGCATCGTCGGCATCGACGGCGACTTCGGTCCCGCCACCGCCGCCGCGGTGCGCCGGTTCCAGGCGGCCTACGGTCTGGGCGCCGACGGCGTGGCGGGCCCTGCCACGCAAGCGAAGCTCAACTCCCTCGAACAGGCGGACGGGTCGACCGCGCACTTCGACTTCAGCGAGTTCACCGACCGGGTCAGCGGCACCTTCGCCGGCGGCAAGCTGAGCGCCGCCGCCACCAAGGAGAACGCCCGGCGCGCGATGTACAAACTCGAAGCCCTGCGCAAGAAGCTCGGCGACGTCCCCATCACGGTCAACTCCGGTTTCCGCAGCATCGCGCACAACGCCGAGGTCGGCGGCGCCTCCGACAGCATGCATCTCTACGGCACCGCGGCCGACCTCGACGTCCCCGGCGTGTCCAACCGGACCGTCTACCAGAAAGCCGAGACCTGCGGCTTCTCCGGGCTGGAGACGTACACCGCCGATCACCAGCACGTCGACAGCCGGGCCGACCTCGGCCGGGCCTGGTGGTGGCAGGACGGGACGGTCTGACGCCCCCGCGCCCGGCTCCGGCCTCGTGCGAGCGGCCGCGGCACCGATCGCCGGCGCCGCGGCCGCTCGCACGAGGGACGCGAGCCGAGGCGGGCCGCATGCCCGCCCCGGGCGCCGTGTGGACGCCGGGCGACGGGTCGTCGCCGTTCGGCGCCTGAGGACGTTCCCGCCGACGCGTCACACGCGTGAGGCCCCCGCTGTCCGCCAGCCGGCCGACGTCACCCGGCTCCCGCCTCCGCCGGACGTGATCCCATCGATCGACGGTCTGTGGGGACGCCCCCACCGCGGGCCTCGGCGCCTGTGGGCACCGACGTCACCGCTCACCGGCGAGGTCGAAATCCCCCTTGCTCGACTCCGCCGCGTCCTCGGCACTCCGGGGACGCCGCCAGGGGCGGGCGATGGGACCGGAGACCGCCCGCCACCACGGCTCGGCCGGCAGCGTCCCCGCCGGCTCGAACGGCTCGCCCGGCCGCGGGAACGCCGCCGCCTGCCCGGCCTCCTCGGCCGCGTCCTTCGTCCACTCCCCCGGCTCCGCCCACGCGTGCAGCGCCAGGTTGAACGTCCCCCAGTGGATCGGCAGCAGCACCCCGCCCGGGCTGCCTCCCTGCAGGTCGAGATGGGCCCGCACCCCCTGGGCCGGGGACATGTGGATGTCCGGCCAGGCTCCGGGCAGCGGCCTGTGGTCCGTGTGGCCCTTGGGCCAGAACTCGGAGTACGCGCCGATCTGGATCATCGTGGCGTCGAACGGGCCATGGTCGGCGCCGATCTCCTCGAAGCCCTCGAAGTAGCCGGTGTCGCCGCTGTGGTAGACGCGGTGCCGCTCGCCCGCGACGACCCAGGAGGCCCACAGCGTGTGCTGCGTGTTGCGCAGGCCGCGGCCGCAGAAGTGCCGGGCCGGGGTGGCGGTCAGGGTGAGGCCGCCGACCCGGGTGGTCTCGTGCCAGTCCAGTTCGCGCAGGCGGTCGGCGGACACCCCCCAGCGTTCGAGGTGGGCGCCGACCCCGAGCGGGACGGCGAAGAGGGTGTCCGTGCCCGCCAGTGCCTTGATCGTGGGCATGTCCAGGTGGTCGTAGTGGTCGTGCGAGATGACGACCACGTCGACCGGCCCCAGCGCGGCCAGCGGCAGCGGCACCGGGTGGAGGCGGGCGGGACCTGCGAACGGGAAGGGTGAGCAGCGCTCGCCCCACACCGGGTCGAACAGCACCCGCCGGCCGTCGATCTCCACGAGCACGCTGGAGTGCCCGAGCCAGGTCAGCCGCAGGCCGGTGGCCGCGGGCCGGGAGAGGTCGGCGAAGGTCGTGGAGTGCACCGGCACATTGCCCTGGGGGGAGCGGCGGGGGCGCTGCTCCTTGTCGAAGTAGAGCTTGGCGAAGTCGAGCATCGAACCGGAGGGCCGGATGCGTGCCTCGCCCCCGGGGTTCTGGAAGACGCCGTCCTTGAAGTGGGGTGAACGGCGGATGCGCGCCATGCGCTCTCCGTCGGGGTCCGCGCCGAAGGCCTCGGGCCGCAGTGCGCGCAGCCCGGTGCTGGAAGGACGGAAGCCGGCCACGGTACCTCCAGTAGGAGTCGGTCAGGTTTTCCATTATGAGGGCGGCTTCCGGGAACCGGGCGGCCCCTCCGTTTACGGCCGACCTCCGCCCGCCGCCGACTGGGGTTCGCGGTCCCCGCGTCCGGGCGGCAAACCCGATTGCCTCCTGGGCAACACCCGTTAGGGTGACGGCGTGGCGAGATTGCGGTTGAGCGTGGCGGAGCGGCGCGAGGAGTTGCTGCGGGCCGCCATCGGGCAGATCGAGGCGCGGGGCGTGGCGGCGCTGCGGATCGCCGATGTGGCCTCGGTGCTCGGGGTGAGCAACGCGTTGGTCCTCTACCACTTCTCCACGAAGGAGAAGCTGGTCGCCGCCGCGTTCGCCCATGCGGCGGAGGACGACCTCACGCACCTGCGCAAGCTGCTCGGCCGGCGCACGACCGCGCTGCGCCGGCTGCGGGCGGCCGTGCGCTGGTACGCGCCCACCGGCACGGCCAAGGGCTGGCGGCTGTGGATCGAGGGATGGGCGGCGGCGCTGCGCGAGCCCGCTCTCCGCGAGGTCGCGCGAGACCTGGACCGGGAGTGGAAGGCGGCCCTCATCGAGGTCCTGGCTGAGGGTGTGGCGGCGGGCGAGTTCCGGTGCCCGGACCCCGCCGGCACCGCCCTGCGGCTGACCGCCCTCCTGGACGGGCTCGCCGTGCAGCTCACCTCGTACGGCGGCACGGTCTCGCGCGCCCGGGCCCAGGAGTGGGTCGACGAGGCCCTCGTCCGGGAACTGGGCCTGGAGCGGGAGGCGTTGACCGCCGCGCGGTGACTTCCGCCCCGGGGCGGTACCGCGCCACCGGGGCGCGGCCGCACGACCGGGGCGGCGGGACCGCGTCAAGGGCGGCCGGCGGGACCGCACCGAACCGAGGCGGTGGAGCGCCCCCGCCGCACCGCCCGCGCGGGGCGCCGCCGAGCCCACCGCACCGCCCGCACGGTCCGGCCCTGCCACACGTGTGCGCGGGCCCTGCCGCTTGCCACGCCGGGCCCGTCGTGATCCGCCGCATCCCCCGTACGGCGATCCGCCCAGCCCTACGTACCCCTCCCCACCGGCCTGACGAGCCGTCAGGCGACCGCGGCGATCCGGGACTTGATGTCGTCCGGGGAGAGCGTCCCCTTGGCCGTCACGTGGTCGCCCGAGGACTCGCCCCGCAGGCGGCGGCCGATCCACGGGACCAGGTACTCCCTCGCCCAGTGGACGTCGTCCCGGCGGACCTCCAGGGTGCCGCGGGGCGGCAGCGGCGGCCAGGGCTGCTCCGGGTCGGCCGGGATCTCCAGGCCGAGCGCCTGCCCGGCGCGCAGCGCCACTCGGGTGTGTCCCTCGGGAGACAGGTGCAGGCGGTCGTGGTCCCAGGCCCGGCGGTCCTGGACGGCCCGCAGGGACCACAGGTCCAGCACCGGGCAGCCGTAGCGGTCGGCGACGGCCCGTACATGTCCGTTGTACGTGGCGATCTTGCCCCGCAGGTGCTTGAGCAGGGGCACGCCGCGGGTGTCGAAGCCGGTGGTCACCATGACGGTGCCGGCCACCGCGGCGAGCTGGGCCACCGCCTTCTCGAACCGCTCGGCCACGTCGTCGGGGTCGGTGCCGGGACGGATGATGTCGTTGCCGCCCGCACAGAACGAGACCAGGTCCGGGGCGAGTTCCACGGCCCGCGGCACCTGGTTCGCCACGATCTGGTCGAGGAGCTTCCCCCGCACGGCGAGGTTCGTGTACTGGAAGTCGCCCTCGGGGCGCCGGTCGGCGAGCAGTACGGCGAACCGGTCGGCCCAGCCGACGAAGGCTCCGTCGGGGCCGGGGTCGCCGACGCCCTCGGTGAAGCTGTCCCCCACCGCCACGTACGACCCGATCACTGCTCTGCTGTCACTCTTCGAATCGTCTGCCACGTCGGGCCATGATTCACCTTCGAATGTGACTTACGCGACCGTAGGCAGGGGTTGACGGTCGGTGAGAAAAGCCACTCCAAGTTTGTCGATCACCCGGGAATACGCGTGGCACGAGGCGACGGTACGGCAGGTGGGGCGGGTGCCCGAGGACACATCGTTGCCCCGGGAACCCATGTCGTATCGTCGTAGCGCGCCCGCCGACGAGCCGTGGAGCGGGGCCGACAGGGAGGAGTTCCCGTGACGCAGCAGGTCCCGTCGACCGAGCCCGAGCTGGCCGGAGTGCGCAATTTCCGCGATGTGGGCGGACTGCCCACGGTGGACGGACGGCGGGTGCGGCAGGGGGTGCTGTTCCGCAGCGGCCACCTCGCGCACGCGACCGCCGAGGACGCGGTGTTCCTGGCCTCCCTGGGACTGCACACGATCTTCGACTTCCGCAACGCGGCCGACCGCAGGCTGGAGGGCCCGGACGTCGAGCTGCCCGGCGTGCGCAACGTCAACCTGCCGCTGAGCGACCCGGCGGACGGCGCGGAGTTCTGGAAGATGGTCCGCGACGGCGACCTCGACCAGCTGCGGGCGATCCTGGACGACGGCAAGGGCGCGGCCCGGATGATCGCCTCCTACCGCGCGATCGTCACGGAGCGCACCGATGAGCACTCGCGGGTGCTGCACGCCGTGGCGCGGGACAGCGTCCCGGCGCTGATGCACTGTGCCGCGGGCAAGGACCGCGCCGGACTGTCGATCGCCGTGACCCTCCTCGCGCTCGGCGTGGAGCGGGACGCGATCGTCGCGGACTACCTGGAGTCGAACGCCAGGCACCGCCGCTACAAGGTGCACCGCAGCGGCACCTCCGCCTCGGCCTACTCCCCCGAGGTCATGGAGCTGCTGAGCCCCCTGTTCGACGCGCGCGCCGAGTACCTGACGGCGGCGCTGGAGACCATCGAGGAGACCTGGGGCGGCGTCGACGCCTATCTGGAGCGGGGTCTGCGGCTGGCTCCCGAGACCCGGGAGCGGCTGCGCGAGCGCCTGCTGGACTGACCGGGCGGACCGACGCGGGGCCGGACCGGGCGGAGTGCGCCGTCGGCTACTTGGCGCCGACCTCGAACAGCAGCCAGATGAAGGCGGCGAAGAGGTGCCCGACGGCGATGTAGATGATCAGCCGGACCCACAGGGCGCGGGGGAACTTCTCTTCCATGTCGCTCATGGCATGTCTCCGGTGAGGGGGCCCAGGCACATCGCGGCCGTGGGACTCTGCAGCAGGGTGTGGACGAAAAGGAGTTCGAGCCCGTCCGGGTCCTCGGCGCTGATGCGGTGCGGGGTCAGCGAGTCGAAGTGCGCGCTGTCGCCCGGTGCGAGCAGGTGCGCGGTGTCCCCGAGGCGCAACCGCAGCCGCCCCTTGAGGACGTACAGCCACTCCTCGCCGGGGTGGACGCGCACGATGTCACCCTGGGAGCCGTGCGGGACGCGGACCCGCAGGGCCTGCATCCCGCGGCCGGACGCGCCGGCCTGCCAGTACGTCCAGCCGCCGGCCCGGGTGGGTTCCATGTCCGGGGCGCGGACGATCGCGTCCCGGTCGGCGACCGTCTCGCCGAGCAGCTCGGAGACCGTCGTACCGTAGACGCGTGCCAGTGCGAGCAGCATCGGCAGCGAGGGCTGGCGCTGCCCGGTCTCCAGACGGGAGAGATGGGCGGGCGACAGCCCCGCCGCGCGGGCCGCGGTCTCCAGGGTGAGGGAGGCGCGGCGGCGCAGCGAGCGCAGCTGGGGCGCGACGGCGGGCAGGCTTTCGGCCGGCCTCGCCGAGGGCTCGGACTCGGGGGAGCTCATGCCTCCATTCAGCCGCAGCCTTGCCTCTGCGGCAAATTTGTTGCCTCAGAGGCAAAAGCCCGAGGACCCCGCTCACGACCGGGCGAGAGTCTCTCACCGGCCGCGGCAGCCTGCGCTCACCGGTTGGCGACGGCCTGTTTGACCAGCGTCTTGCCGAAGTCCCACATCAGTCCGCCGCCGTGTGCGTCGTCCATCACGGCGGTGAAGGCGTCCACGAAGCGGTCCACCTCCTTCTCTCCGACGACCAGCGGCGGGATCAGCTTGATCACTTCCAGGTGGTCGCCGGAGACCTGGGTGAGGATCCTGTGCCGCTGCAGCAGCGGGACGACCACCATCTGCGCGAACAGGCCCTTGCGGGCGGCCTGGAGCATGGTCCACCGGCCGCGCAGCTTCAGCGACCTGGGCCGGCCGAACTCGATGCCGATCATCAGGCCCCGGCCGCGCACGTCCGCGAGCAGCTCGTACTTGTCCTTCAGCGCCGCCAGCCGGGACTTCAGCAGCTCGCCGGTGGCCCGGGCGTTCGCGACGATCTGCTCGTTCTCCATGACCGCCAGCACGGCCAGGCCGGCGGCCATCGCCTGGGCGTTTGACCCGAAACTCGCCGAGTGGACGAGGACCCGGTCGATCGAGGAGTAGACCTTCTTGAAGATCCAGTCCTTGCCGAGGGTGGCGCTGACCGGCACATAGCCGCCGGAGAGGGCCTTGGCGACGCACACCAGGTCCGGTTCGACGCCGTCCTCGTGCTGGTAGGCGTAGAAGTCGCCGGTGCGGCCGAGGCCGGTCTGCACCTCGTCGGCGATGAGCAGCGCCTTGTGCCGGTGCAGCAGCTCCTGGGCGGCGCGCAGATAGCCGGGCGGGGTCTCGTGCACGCCCTTGCCCTGGATCGGCTCGACGATCAGGGCGGCCACGTCGCCCTTCTTCAGCTCGCGGGCGAGCGCGTCGAGGTCGCCGAGCGGGACGGCGGTGTCGGGCAGCAGGGGGGCGAAGCCCTCGCGGAAGCCGTCCTCGCCGTTGACGGACAGCGAGCCGGTGGTCAGGCCGTGGAAGGAGTGCTCGCAGTAGAGGATCCGCGGCTTCCCGGTGGCGCGGCGGGCGAACTTCAGCGCGGTCTCCACCGCCTCGGTGCCGCTGTTGCCGAAGAAGACCCGGTCCAGGTGCGGGCTGTGGGCGAGCAGCCGCTCCGCCAGCAGGCCGGGCAGCGGCTGGCAGTCGAAGCGGGTCAGGTCGGCGAGCCGGGCGTCCAGCACGTCGTGCAGGGCCTTGCGGACGACCGGGTGGTGGCGGCCCAGGCCCATCACCCCGAACCCGGCGAGCATGTCCAGGTAGTCGTTGCCGTCCGCGTCCCAGAAGTACGCGCCCTCGGCCCGCTCGTACACCTTGTCGAAGCCGATGGTGTGCAGCATGCGCGGCAGCTGGTGGTTGAGGTGCCTGGTGTGCAGCTCGTAGCGCTCGGCTCCACGCTCGGCCAGCAGAGCGCCGAGGTCGAACTCCGTGGTCATTCAGTTGTCTCCTTGACTGGCATGGGGGTCCCGGCGGCGCCGGCGGGTCGCTGGGCCGGTACGTCCCCGGTCCGCTTCCGCACGGCCGGGCTCGCGCCGATCCGGCCGGCGATCTCGACCGGCGTGAGGCCGATGTCGGCGAGCACCTCGCCGCGCTTGGCATGGGCGAGGAACTGTTCCGGGATGCCGAAGTGCCTCACGGGCACGTCCACGTCGGCGTCGCCGAGGGCCACGGAGACCGCTGCGCCCACACCGGCCGCCCGGCTGTTGTCCTCCACGACGGCCACCAGCCGGTGTTCGGCGGCGAGGCCGGGCAGCGCCGGGTCGACGGGTTTGACCCAGCGCGGGTCGACGACCGTGCAGCCGATGCCGCGCGCCCCGAGCAGTTCGGCGGCCTGGAGGCACACCGGCGCCATCACGCCGACGGCGACGAGCAGCACCTCGGGCCGCTCCGCCCGGTGCAGGACGTCCATGCCGCCCACCCGGCCGACGGCCGGGATCTCCGGTCCGACGGACTCCTTGGGGAAGCGCACGAGGGTGGGCGCGTCGTCCACGGCGACCGCCTCGCGCAGCTGGGCGCGCAGTTGGGCGGCGTCGCGCGGCGCGGCGATCCGGAGGCCGGGGACGACCTGGAGGACGGACATGTCCCACATGCCGTTGTGGGAGGCGCCGTCGACGCCGGTGACGCCGGCCCGGTCCAGGACGAAGGTGACGCCGCACCTGTGCAGGGCGACGTCCATGAGCAGCTGGTCGAAGGCGCGGTTGAGGAAGGTGGCGTAGACGGCGACGACCGGGTGCAGGCCGCCGGTGGCGAGGCCCGCCGCGGAGACGGCCGCGTGCTGCTCGGCGATGCCGACGTCCCACACCCGGTCCGGGAAGCGCTCGGCGAACTTCGCCAGGCCCACCGGGTGCAGCATGGCGGCCGTGATCGCCACGACGTCCTCGCGCTCCTCGCCGATGCGCACGATCTCGTCGCCGAACACGGAGGTCCAGGACGGTCCCCCGGAGGGGGTGAGCGGGGCGCAGGTGAGCGGGTCCATCGCGCCGACGGTGTGGAAGTGGTCCTCCTCGTTCGCGAGAGCCGGTTCGTAGCCGCGGCCCTTCTCGGTGAGGCAGTGGACGAGGACGGGGCCGTGGAAGCGTTTGGCGCGGCGCAGCGCGGACTCCAGGGCGCGCGGGTCGTGCCCGTCGATCGGGCCGAGGTACTTCAGTCCCAGGTCCTCGAACATGCCCTGGGGTGCGAAGGCGTCCTTGAAGCCCTTCTTCGCGCCGTGCAGCGACTCGTAGAGGGTGCCGCCGACGACGGGGGTGCGCTGGAGCACCTCCTTGCCCCAGGCGAGGAACTTCTCGTAGCCGTCGGTGGTGCGCAGGGTGGCCAGGTGGTTGGCGAGGCCGCCGATGGTGGGCGCGTAGGAGCGCTCGTTGTCGTTGACGACGATGATCAGGGGCCGGTCGCGGGCGGCCGCGATGTTGTTCAGGGCCTCCCAGGCCATGCCGCCGGTCAGCGCGCCGTCGCCGATGACGGCGACGACGTGTCCGCTCTCCCCGCGTACGTCGCGCGCCTTGGCGAGGCCGTCGGCCCAGCCGAGCGCGGTGGAGGCGTGGCTGTTCTCGATGACGTCGTGCTCGGACTCCTCGCGCGAGGGGTAGCCGGACAGCCCGCCCTTGCCGCGCAGCTTGGAGAAGTCCTGGCGCCCGGTCAGCAGTTTGTGCACATAGCTCTGGTGACCGGTGTCCCACAGGATCCGGTCGGTGGGCGAGTCGAAGACCCGGTGCAGGGCGACGGTGAGTTCCACCACCCCCAGGTTGGGACCGAGGTGACCACCGGTCCTGGCGACCGCATGGATCAGGAAGTCACGTATCTCGTCGCTCAGTTCGCCGAGTTCCGCCTCGGACAGCGCCTTCAGGTCGCGTGGTCCCCGGATCCTCTCCAGAATGCTCACGCCGGTCCCCCTCTCGGTCCGTTCCGTACGTCAACTCACCGTCACCGTCGGTGTTCCGGTGGCGGAGGCGTCTGCCGTGACGCCGCTGTCCTCCTCCATCTGCTCGGCGAGCTTCATGGCCTCCTCGATCAGGGTCTGAACGATCTTCGACTCCGGCACGGTCTTGATGACCTCGCCCTTCACGAAGATCTGCCCCTTGCCGTTGCCCGACGCCACACCCAGGTCCGCCTCACGGGCCTCACCCGGACCGTTCACCACACAGCCCATCACCGCGACCCGCAACGGCACCTCCATGCCCGTCAGACCCGCCGTGACCTCCTCCGCCAGCTTGTACACATC
>NZ_JBISAL010000008.1:341467-424312 GCF_044391765.1 Streptomyces sp. NPDC018610 | reverse complement strand
GGCGTTGACTTTTGGCACGCTGTTGAGTTCTCAAGGAACGGACGCTTCCTTTGTACTCACCCTCTCGGGCTTTCCTCCGGGCGCTTCCCTTCGGTGATCCAAACTCTATCAGGCTTTTCCGGTCTCTCTGACCACCGTCCCGCAGACATGCGGAAGGTGATCCCGAGATAGGATCTGATCTGACAAGTTGGGTGCTGCCAGGTGAGCACACTTGATCGCGTCGCTCGCCCCCAGCAGGTCTACGACTGTACAGGGGTCGGCCGAGCGGGTGCAAATCCATTGGATTGGTGGTCTAGACCACTAACCGGAGCTGTCGTAAGCTCTCGCCCGGAACCGGTACTTACCGTGACATACCCTGCTGCACAGTGCGGCCGTCCAGGACAAGCAGGGACGGCCCATCGAATCTCCACCCCTGGGAGGCTTCCCATGACCACCGTGACGTCCCCGCTCGCCGGACGCGCCATCGGACTGGCCGGCGTGCCGGACCCCGTCTTCTCCGGCGCCATGGTCGGCCCTGGCACCGCGATCGACCCCGTGCGTGAGCCGTCCGAGGCGGTGGCTCCGGTGGACGGCGTCATCGTCTCGCTGCACCCGCATGCCTTCGTCGTCGTCGACGAACAGGGGCACGGCGTACTCACCCACCTCGGCATCGACACCGTTCAGCTCAACGGCGAGGGCTTCGAGCTGCTCGTGAACAAGGGCGACACGGTGACGCGCGGCCAGGCCGTGGTGCGCTGGGACCCCGCCGCCGTCGAGGCCGCCGGCAAGTCCCCCGTCTGCCCCGTCGTGGCCCTGGAGGCCACCGCCGAGTCGCTCTCCGAGCTCCGCGACAGCGGTGACGTGAAGACCGGCGACAGTCTCTTCACCTGGAAGTGACACCGCGCCGTGCCGGGCACGGCGACCAGAACAACCACCGCGGTGGCCCAGCCGCCGCACTACCGGAGACGGGTGAGATGGAGACAACGCTGCGAGGCGTCGGTGTGAGCCACGGCGTGGCCATCGGCGAGGTTCGGCACATGGGCACGGCGGTCCTGGAGCCGCCCGCCAAGCAGATACCGGCACAGGAGGCGGAGCGCGAACAGGGGCGTGCCCGCCAGGCTGTGGAAGCTGTGGCGGCCGACCTGACCGCCCGCGGCAACCTGGCGGGAGGCGAGGCCCAGGCGGTGCTCGAGGCCCAGGCCCTGATGGCTCAGGACCCCGAGCTGATCGCCGACGTGGACCGGCGCATCGCCGTCGGCAGCACCGCGGAACGCGCCGTCTACGACGCCTTCGCCGCCTACCGGGACCTGCTCGCCGGCGCCGGTGAGTACCTCGCGGGCCGCGTGGCCGACCTCGACGACGTGCGCAACCGGATCGTCGCGCGCCTGCTCGGCGTGCCTATGCCAGGTGTGCCGGACAGCGAGGAGCCCTACGTCCTGGTCGCCCGTGACCTCGCACCCGCCGACACGGCGCTGCTCGACCCGACGCTGGTCCTGGGTTTCGTGACCGAGGAGGGCGGGCCGACGAGCCACAGCGCGATCCTGGCGCGGGCGCTCGGCGTGCCGGCCGTCGTGGCCCTTCCCGGCGCCGGTGAACTGGCCGAGGGCACGGTTATCGCGGTGGACGGCAGCAGCGGCGAGATCTTCGTGAACCCCAGTGACGAGAAGAAGGCGCAGCTGGAGGCCGCGGCCGCCGAGCGCAAGGCCGCACTGGCCGCCTCGACGGGGCCGGGTGCCACCTCCGACGGTCACAGGGTGCCGCTGCTCGCCAACATCGGCGGTCCCGCCGACGTGGCGGCGGCGGTCGAGGCCGGCGCCGAGGGCGTGGGGCTGTTCCGGACCGAGTTCCTCTTCCTGGACGACGACAAGAGGGCGCCGTCCGAGGAGAAGCAGGTCGAGGCCTACCGGCAGGTGCTGGAGGCCTTCCCCGAGGGCCGTGTCGTGGTGCGCGTGCTGGACGCGGGTGCGGACAAGCCGCTCGAGTTCCTGACGCCGGCCGACGAGCCGAACCCCGCCCTCGGTGTGCGCGGCCTGCGCACGCTGCTCGACCACCCCGAGGTGCTGCGCACGCAGCTGACGGCGCTCGCCACGGCCGCCGAGGGGCTGCCGGTGCACCTCGAGGTCATGGCTCCGATGGTGGCGGACCGGGCGGACGCCAAGGCGTTCGCGGACGCCTGCCGTGCGGCGGGGCTGCGGGCGAAGTTCGGCGCGATGGTCGAGATCCCCTCGGCGGCGCTGCGAGCGCGCTCGGTGCTCCAGGAGGTCGAGTTCCTCTCGCTGGGGACCAACGACCTCGCGCAGTACACCTTCGCCGCCGACCGGCAGGTGGGTGCGGTGTCCCGGCTGCAGGACCCGTGGCAGCCCGCGCTGCTCGACCTGGTCGCGATGGCCGCCGAGGCGGCCGGGGCCGAGGGCAAGAGCTGCGGTGTCTGCGGTGAGGCCGCCTCCGACCCGCTGCTCGCGTGTGTGCTGACCGGTCTGGGTGTCACCTCCCTGTCGATGGGTGCGGCGTCGCTGCCCTACGTCCGGGCGACGCTGGCGAAGTACACGCTCGCGCAGTGCGAACGTGCCGCGGCGGCGGCTCGTGCGGCGGACAGCGCCGAGGAGGCGCGGCAAGCCGCTCAGGCGGTGCTGTCCGGCGAGTGACCGGACCGCCGGCCGCTCTCCGGCCGGTTCGTCAGGGGCGCCCCACCTGCCGGTGGGGCGCCCCTGGCGTGTTCAGTGGTGGTGCCGCGGGGCCGGTCCGTCCTCGCCGAGGTCGGGCGGCACGCAGTAGTCGACGCCGGACTCCGGGGCGACGAGGTCGCCGGATTCGACGTCGGTGCAGTAGGCGTCGAAGACCTCGCCCGCGGTGAGGGGTTCCAGGCCGTCGCCGCGCAGGCGCCAGCCGTAGATCCGGTCCGGGACTCCGGCGGCGCTGGTGCGCATGACGAGTCCGCCCGGGCTGCGGGTGGCGATGCCGAGGGCGAGGACCGTGGTGAATTCGAGGGCTTCCGCCTCGTCCAGCCGGGTGGCGCCGTTCTCCTCGTCGTCTGCGTGGAGGACGGCGACGAGTGTCTCCGGTGTGGTCGAGGCGCTGCACACCAGGTGGCGGTCCCCGGGGGGTGCCGTGTCGAGGACGCGGGCGACCAGTGCGGCGGCCCGTGCGAAGGCGGCCCGGCCGATGTCCTCGCCGCAGGACGCGCAGGGGCCGAGGCGGGAGAGGAGGGTGGAGGCGTACTCCCAGGTGGCCTGACGGACGGCTTCGTCGACGAGGTCGGGGACGAGTTCGGCGAGGGCCCGGCCGTCGTAGGGGAGGTTCGGCCCGGTGGCCGCGAGTTCGGCGGTGTAGCGGGCGCGGCTCGCGGGGGCGTCGGGGTCCAGGCCGACGTCCGCGCAGTACGCGGCGTACTCCTCGGGGTCGAAGAGGGCGAGCGTGGTGTGGCCGCCCTCCGCGGCCCTGGTCCTGAGGAGCGCCTCGACCTGCCGGAGGTAGGTGGTGTGGTCGTCGAAGGTGAAGCTGCGGTAGCGCCGCATGGCGCGGAAGTCGTGTTCGTCGGTGAGCAGGCCGATGGTGCCGGCGATCTCCCGGCGCAGGACGCTTCGCATCGTGTGGTCGTCGGTGTGCGCCATGTTCTCCCCCATGTCGTTCTCCCCTGTGCGCAGGGTCGGTCAGTGCTCACTCAAAGTAATCGGAGGCACTGACAACGAGGGCTGGGCGAGGCGGGAGCGGACGGTGCGGTGCTGGACGAGGCAGGTCAGGGCGATGCCGGCGCCGAAGACGGTCCAGCCGGCGGGGCCGGCGGCGATGGCCGCTGTGACCGCCAGCGGGCCGATGCCGCGCTGTGCGGACTGGGCGAGGCCGTGCACGCCGAGGTAGGCGCCCTGCGCGGTGTCGGGGGCGAGGGCGACGGAGAGTTCCCAGGAGACGGTGGAGTGGACCATCTCGGCCAGGGTGAAGGAGACGGCCGCGGCGATGAGGAACGCGGTGGCCGTGAGGGTGCCGCCGGTCGCCGAGAGAGCCATCGTCAGGCCGCCGAGGGCGTAGGCGAGGGAGAGCGGGAGGAGCAGGCCGCCGGCTGCCGCGGTGGTCGCGCCGAATCGTGACACGGGGACCTGGAGGGCCACCACCATGACGTTGTTCAGCACCAGCAGCAGGGGCGCGAGGCCGTGGGGGACGTCGGCGGCGTGCGCGATCCACAGGGGCAGGCCGACTTTGAAGACGGCGTCGTCGAGGAAGAGGACGGTCTCCGTGGCGACGTAGCCGAGGTAGAGGCGGTCGCGCCAGGGGTTGGCCGGCCTGCCGGCGGGCGCCGGGGTGTGGGAGGCGGCGACGACGCGGGAGGGTGGGGCGGGCTCTCCGCAGCGCAAGGTGAGGAGGGCGACGCCGACGAAGGAGAGGGCGTCACCGAGGAGCAGCCATCGGTAGGCGCCGGCGGTGCCGAGTGTGAGTGCGGCGGCCGCGGCGAGGCCGCCGAGGGCCCAGCCGGCGTTGGCGACGGTGCGGTTGAGGGCTTGGTAGCGGACGCGGTCGGGGCCTGCGACGCGGGTGGCGTAGAGCTTGGTGAGGACGTTCGCGGCGCGTTCACCGAGGCTGCCGAGGGCGGAGAAGGCGAGCAGCAGCGCGTAGTCGTCGGTGGTGAGGAGTCCGAGGGAGGCGACGGCGCGCAGGAGTTGGAGGACGACCAGGACCCGGGTGAGGGGGAAGCGGTCGGCGATGCGGCCGCCGATGGGGGCGCCGGCGATTCCGGCCGCTCCGGCGAGGGCGGCGAGGGTGCCGATCTGGGCGATGGTGAGGCCGGAGACGTAGGTGAAGTAGAGGACGGAGACGGAGGCCCACAGTCCGCTGCCGGTGCGGTCCACCAGGGCGACGGCGAGCATTCTGCGGCCGTCCTGTCCCCCGGGTATGCGTGCCGTCCGTGTCCGTGCGCGGCGGGTGGTCCCCACTGCTCCCCCTTGCGTGAAGTTATGTACTGGTACATACTTACTAACGTGGCAACACAATATGGGATCAGCGGTACGACGGCCAAGGCGATTTCCGCGTCGGTGGAGCGTGGCGTGGCGGAGGGCGGACTGGCGCCGGGCGCGGCGCTGCCGCCGGTGCGCCGGCTCGCGGACGAGCTGGGGGTGAGTCCGGGGACGGTCGCCACCGCGTACAAGGAGCTGCGCTCGCGGGGCATCGTGGTCACCCGCGGCCGGGGCGGGACCGTGGTGGCGCCGGCCCCCGCCGTCGCGTCGCGCCGTCCCCCGAAGGTCCCCGCGGGACTGCGGGACCTGGCCGGTGGTCACCCGGACCCGGCGTTCCTGCCGGGCCTGGTGCCGCCGTCGCGGCTCTCCCCCGCCGCCCGCTCGCACCGGTCCACGCCGCGGCTGGCGCGGCTGGAGGATGCCGTGCGCGACTGGCTGCGGCCCGACGGGGTGCCGGTGGAGCACGTGACGTTCGCGCACGGCGCGCTGGATCTCATCGGCCGGCTCCTGTCCGTGGAGCTGCGGCCCGGTGACGCGGTGGCGATGGAGGATCCCGGCTACCACCATCTGCTGGACCTGGTGACCGCACTGGGGCTGCGCGCCGTGCCGGTGGCGGTGGACGACGCGGGGATGCGCCCGGAGGCCCTGCGCGCGGCCCTGCGCGCGGGTGCGCGGGCGGTGGTGTACAGCCCGCGCGCGCAGAACCCCTACGGCGGGTGCTTCTCGGCGCAGCGCCGTGACGCGCTGGCCGGTGTCCTGCGCCAGGAGCCGGACGTGCTGGTCGTGGAGAACGACCACGCCTCGGCCGTGGCGGACGTCCCGCTGCACACCCTGACGGCCGACGGTCCGGCGCGCTGGGTGCACGTGCGGACGGTGAGCAAGTTCCTGGGGGCCGACCTGCGCTGGGCGGCGGCGGCCTGCGACGCCGTCACCCTCGCCCGGCACGACGGGCGGTTGCTGCTGACGTCCGGATGGGTCAGCCATCTCCTCCAGGAGACGGTCCACGGGCTGCTGGTGGACGACGGCACGCGCGCGCTGGTGTGCCGCGCGCGCGAGGTGTACGCCGCACGCCGCGACTCCCTGCTCGGGGAGTTGGGGGCGAGGGGGCTGGCCGCGCACGGGGCGAGCGGGATGAACGTGTGGGCGCCGGTGGCGGACGAGTCCGCCGTGGTGAACGGGTTGCGGTCACACGGCTGGTGGGTCGCGGCGGGGGCCAGGTTCCGGCTGTCGGCCGGGCCGGGCGTGCGGATCTCGGTCGCCGAGCTGGAACCGGCCGACGCCGCGAGGCTGGCCTCGGACTTCGCCGCCGTGCTGGGCGAGTCCGAGGCCACCTACGGCGGCTGACCGGGTCCGTCAGGCGCGTTCGCGAGCCAGGTCCTCGTAGAAGCGCAGGAGGCCGAGGTCGTCGATGGAGCCCGGGTTGACGGCCTTCTCCAGGGGGGTGCCCTGGAGAAGGCGCTTGACCGGGACCTCGATGCGCTTGCCGGTCAGGGTGTGCGGGATGCCGGGGACCTCGATGATCTCGTCGGGGACGTGTCGAGGTGAGAGCTGTTCGCGGATGGTCCGTTTGACGCGGTCCAGGAGGGCGTCGTCGAGGACGGCCCCCGGGGCGAGGTGGACGAAGAGGGGCATCCAGTAGCCGCCATCGGGCTGTTCGACGCCGATGACGAGGGATTCCTTGATCTCGGGCAGCCGTTCGACGGCTTCGTAGATGTCGGCGGACCCCATGCGTACGCCCTGGCGGTTGAGCGTGGAGTCGGAGCGGCCGTGGATGATCACCGAGCCGCGTGAGGTGAGGGTGATCCAGTCGCCGTGCCGCCAGACGCCGGGGTACATGGCGAAGTAGCTGTCGTGGTAGCGGCTGCCGTCAGGGTCGTTCCAGAAGTGGATCGGCATGGACGGCATGGGGTTGGTGACCACCAGCTCGCCGACCTCGTCGACCAGCGGGGCGCCGCTCGGGTCCCAGGACCGCAGGTCGGTGCCGAGGGAGGGGGCCTGGAGTTCGCCGATGTACACCGGGAGCGTGGGCACGGCGCCCGCGAAGCAGGAGCAGACGTCGGTGCCGCCGCTGACGGAGGCGATCCACACGCCGTCGCCGACCTCGTCGTGCAGCCAGCGGAAGCCGTCGGGCGGCAGCGGGGAGCCGGTGGTGGCGACGCAGCGCACCGTGGACAGGTCGAAGTCGCGGGAGGGGTGCACCTCCGCCTTGCGGCAGGCCATGACGTACGCGGCGGAGGTGCCGAAGAGGGTGGCCCCGGTCCGCTCGGCGACCCGCCACTGGGCGCCGGTGTCGGGGTGGCCCGGGCTGCCGTCGTACAGGACGATCGTCGTGCCGGTCAGCAGTCCGGAGACGAGGAAGTTCCACATCATCCAGCCGGTCGACGTGTACCAGAAGAAGCGGTCGTCCGGGCCGAGGTCGCAGTGCAGGCCGAGCTGCTTGAGGTGCTCGACCAGGATGCCGCCCTGGGACTGCACGATCGCCTTGGGCAGGCCGGTGGTGCCGGACGAGTACAGCACCCACAGGGGGTGGTCGAACGGCACCTGCTCGAAGACGGGCGCCACCTCGGCGGAGGTCAGGGAGGACCACTCCAGGACGCCCTCCGGGGCCGGGGTGCCGAGGAGCGGGACGTGGACGACGGCGCGCAGGGTGGGCAGCTCGCGGCGCAGCTCGGCGACGACGTCGCGGCGGTCGTGTTCCTTGCCGCCGTAGCGGTAGCCGTCGACGGTGAACAGCACGACCGGTTCGACCTGCTGGAAGCGGTCCAGGACGCTGCGGGCGCCGAAGTCGGGCGCGCAGGACGTCCAGACGGCGCCGACGGCTGCCGTGGCCAGGAGGGCGACGACGGCCTGGGGGACGTTCGGCAGGTAGCCGCTGACCCGGTCCCCGGGCCGCACTCCCAGGGCCCGCAGTTCGGCGGCCAGGGAGCCGACCTGGCGGCGCAGCTCGGACCAGGTCACGGGGCGCGGTTCATGGGTCTCGTCGACGTGCAGGAGGGCGGGTTCGTCCGCGCGGGCGTCGGCCGCGCGCAGTGCGTGTTCGGCGTAGTTCAGGGTCGCGCCCGGGAACCACTGGGCCCCGGGCATCGAGCGGTCGCCCAGCACGCGCGCGCTCGGGGTGGAGAAGCGGACGTCGAACCACTCCGTGACGGCCTTCCAGAAGCTGTCCAGCTGGTCGACGGACCAGCGGTGCAGGGCCGCGTACCCGCCCTCGGCGGGCGCTCCGTGGCGCTCGGCCGCCCAGGTCTGGAACTTCGTGATCTGTGCCTGGCCGATCCGCTGCGGATCGGGCTGCCAGAGCGGCTGGGGATTCACGGTCGACATGGGCGGCTCCCGGACTGTGCGCGTCGTGTGCGTCGGTCCGCGCACGTGCTGGGGTGTGCGCGTGACGCGGCTGACAGGGACGATGCCATGTGATCGACTCGCGCACCAGGGTCCACCTCACACGGTCCGTGTCGTGAAGATGTGGTCCGGGCTCCGGTGAACGACAGTTGAACGACGCCCGCGGGGCGAGCGGTCGGTGGCAGGGTGAGCGGCATGGAAGGTCGTGACCTGGTGCGTTCGGTGAAGGCGGTCGGCTCGGTGGGAGCGGCCCAGGGGATGCGCACCGTGCGGGCCGCCTGGCGCAGGCGGCGCGCCGACGCCAGGGGGCTGCCGCGGCGTGGCGCGGAGCGCGCTCGGGTGCCCGGCGTGGTCCGGGACGTGGAGCCCCTGCCCGGGGGCGGGGTCCTGCGGTTCAGCCGGTCGCGGCTGCGTGTCCTGGTCGCCGTGGGGGGCGCCGTGTTCTGGGGCTGGGACGGGGCCGGTCCCGAGCCGTCGTACGCCCTCGCCGGGCCCTGCCCGCAGCCGGACCCGCGAGCCGTGCTGGAGCCGGACAAGGAGGGCGGCTGGCGGGTGGTGGCCGAGCGGGTCACTGTCACCGTGTCACGGCACGGCGCCGTCCAGGTGTGCACGCCCGGAGGAGTGCCGCTGCGCCGCGACCTGCCACCGCGGTGGTGGGAGCCGGCCGACGGCGGCCCCGCGCGCTGGAGGCAGTGCTCCGAGGTGGCGGCCGACGCACGGTTTTTCGGGCTCGGCGGACGGCCGTCGGGGCCACGGCTGCGCGACGGCACCTACCGTCTGTGGAACACCGATCCCGGTCGCGCGTTCGGCCCCGACACGGACCCGTTGTACATCACCATGCCGGTGCAGGTGGTCGTCGCCGACGCGGGCACGCATCTGGTGTTCCACGACAACTCGTGGGACGGCACGGTCACGCTGCGGGAGGGCGCGGAGGGCGCCGGCTCCGGCCATGACAGAGCGGGGACGAGCGAGCTGCGGATGGACGGCGGCCCGCTGCGCTGCTGGGTCGTCGCCGGCACCCCCGCGCGCGTGGCGCACGCCTGGGCCTCGCTCACCGGTGCGCCGGCGGTGCCGCCCGCGTGGGCCCTCGGCCACCATCACGCCCGCTGGGGCTTCGGCTCCGAGCAGGAGGTGCGGCGGATCGTCGCGGGCTACCAGGAGCACGGACTGCCCCTGGACGCGGTGCACCTCGACATCGACCACTTCGACGCCCACCAGGTGTTCACCGTCGACCACGACCGTTTTCCGAAGCTGCCCGTCCTGGCCGAGGAGCTGCGCCGGGACGGGATCCGGCTGGTGTCGATCGTCGACCCCGCGGTGCGGGCGGCGCCGGGCAACGCCGTGTACGAGGCGGGCGCGGCCGAGGACGCCTTCGTGCGGGACGCCTCGGGCGCCGTGGTGCGGGGCGTGGTGTGGCCCGGGGAGACGGCCTTCCCGGACTTCACGCACCCCGGCGTGCGGCAGTGGTGGGGCGCGCTGTACAGGGAACGGCTCGCCCAGGGGTTCGCGGGCTTCTGGCACGACATGAACGAGCCGACCTCGTTCGCGGCCTTCGGCGAGACGACGCTGCCCCGCTCGGCGCGCCATGCCCTGGAGGGGCGGGACGGCGACCATCGCGAGGCGCACAACGTGTACGCGCTGTGCATGGCGCGGGCCGGGTACGAGGGGCTGCGCGAACTGGTACCCGAGGGACGTCCGTTCGTGTTCTCCCGTTCGGGGTGGGCCGGGATGCAGCGCTACGGCGGGACGTGGTCGGGAGACGTGGCCACCGGCTGGCCCGGGCTGCGGGCGTCGCTGTCGCTGGCGCTCGGACTGGGCCTGTGCGGGGTGCCCTACTCGGGGCCGGACGTCGGCGGGTTCGACGGCAGCCCGTCGCCGGAGCTGTATCTGCGCTGGTTCCAGCTGGCGGCGTACCTGCCGCTGTTCCGGACGCACGCGAGTCTGCGGGCGGGGCGCCGGGAGCCCTGGGAGTTCGGCGGGGAGGTGCTGCGGCACGCGCGCGCGGCACTCCTCGAACGCCGCCGTCTGCTGCCGTACTTCGTGACGCTGGCGCAGCTGGCGCGGCGTACGGGGGCGCCCTACGCGCGCCCGGTGTGGTGGTCCGCCCCGGAGGACCGCGCGCTGCGCGACTGCGAGGACGCCTTCCTGCTGGGCGACGGTCTGCTGGTGGCTCCGGTCCTGCACCCGGGGGCGGACCGGCGCACGGTGCGGCTGCCGCACGGCCGGTGGTACGACACCGCCACGGAACGGGCGTACGAGGGGCCGGGGCAGGTGCTCGTGGACGCGCCCCTGGGACGCGTCCCGGTCTTCGCGCGTGCGGGCGCCGTGATCCCCGTGCTGGGTGACCGGGGCGGGCTGGAGCTGGAGGTGTGGGCCCCGGCTCCCGGGCGTACCGGGGGCGGGCTGGTGGTCCCGGACCCCGGCGACGGATGGGCCGATGCGCGGATCGAGCGGTACACAGTGCGTCTTCGGGGCCGGCGGGTGGTGGTGGAGGGCGAGCGGGAGGACGGCGCGGACGTGCCCTCCCGCCCGGTGCGCGTGCGAGGACTGGGCGAGGGATGAGGTCGGAGGTACCGCGGGGCGGGGCCGGGGTCAGACGTACCGGCCCTCGAACCAGGCGCGTACGGCGAGGGTGTGCAGCGGGAAAGCGAGCTCCTCGGGCCGGCGCAGCAGGTGCCAGCCCTCCGTCTCGTCCGTGGCGGCGGACCGCGGCAGTGAGTCGGCCGGGCGCTCCGGCAGCAGGCCGAAGAGGAGCAGGTGGCCGTCGGGCGAGCTCATGGCGTCGATGAGCCGCACGTCGCGGCCGGCCGCGACGATCCCCGTCTCCTCCCGGAGCTCGCGGACCACGGCGTGCCGCCAGTCCTCCCGGTCGTCGATGTAGCCGCCCGGGAGCGCCGTTCCGCCGCGCGCGGGGGCGATGGTGCGGGTGATCACGACCAGGGCGGTGCCCCTGGTGTCGTACACGGGCTGGAGGGCCACCGCGACCGGCAGCGGGTTGCGGTAGGCCGCGGTCCCGCAGGCCGGGCAGGTGCGGGGCCAGCCGGAGACGCCCTCCACGTAGGGCGTTCCGCAGCTCGAACAGTGGGAGCCCGGCGCGGAGTCGGCGATCAGGTGCGGATTCTCGGACACGCGCGGACTGTATCCGATGAGACGACAAGCGTCCCGGCTCCATCCGCCGGACTCCCGCCGGCGGGCGTGTGCCGTGTGCGGCCGGCGGCGTCGACGGCCACCTTGACGCTCTCCGTGTCCGGGACAACACTTTCCGTGCCGCACCGCGTACGCGTCCGGCGCCGAGGGGCAGGAACGCGAGCGCCTCCGTCACGCGCCGGGCCCGGTCCACGTCGAGTGGACGCGCTCGTCGCCCATCCCGCACAGATTCATGTCAATGTGGGACAAAATGACACCAGTGAGAGCCGGAGACTCCGCTGACCGGAGGGGCGCGGGCGCCGACCGCGGCGCGGCCCTCCGGCCCTCGCCACCTAGGGGTAGCCATGACGGACAACGCCGAGAAGTACGTGGCCGCTATCGACCAGGGCACCACCTCGAGCCGCTGCATCGTCTTCGACCACAGCGGCTCGATCGTCGCGGTGGACCAGCGCGAGCACCGGCAGATCTTCCCCAAGCCCGGCTGGGTCGAGCACGACGCCACGGAGATCTGGTCGAAGACCCAGGCGGTGGTGGCGGGCGCGACGGCCAAGGCGGGGCTGCGCGCCGATCAGGTCAGCGCCCTCGGCATCACCAACCAGCGGGAGACGACGGTCCTGTGGGACCGGGCGACCGGCAAGCCCGTGCACAACGCGATCGTCTGGCAGGACACCCGCACCGCGGCACTGTGCAACGAACTGGGCGGCGACCAGGGGCAGGATCGTTTCCGCGAGCAGACCGGCCTGCCGCTGGCCAGCTACTTCTCCGGCCCGAAGGCCGCCTGGCTGCTGGACCACGTGCCCGGCCTGCGCGACCGCGCCGAGCGCGGCGAGATCGCCTTCGGCACGATCGACTCCTGGCTCATCTGGAACCTGACCGGCGGCACGAACGGCGGCCGGCACGTCACCGACGTCACCAACGCCGGCCGCACCATGCTGATGAACCTCCAGACCCTCCAGTGGGACCCGGCCATCCTGTCCGCGATGAACATCCCCGAGGCGGTCCTGCCCGAGATCCGCTCCTCCTCCGAGGTGTACGGGACCGCCGTGGGTCCCCTGGCCGGCGTGCCGGTGGCGTCGGCCCTGGGCGACCAGCAGGCGGCCGTTTTCGGGCAGGCCTGCTACGACGTGGGAGACGCCAAGAACACCTACGGCACGGGCAGCTTCCTGCTTCTGAACACCGGCAACCGGCCCGTGCCGTCGAAGAGCGGTCTGCTGACCACCATGGGTTACAAGATCGGCGACGAGGCGCCGGTCTACTGCCTGGAGGGAGCGATCGCGATCACGGGCGCGCTGGTGCAGTGGTTCCGCGACCAGCTCGGCATCATCCGCACCGCGGACGAGATCGAGTCTCTGGCGGCGAGCGTGGCGGACAACGGCGGCGCCTACATCGTGCCCGCCTTCTCCGGCCTGTTCGCCCCGTACTGGCGTTCGGACGCACGCGGGGTGGTCACCGGCCTGACCCGCTACGTCACCAAGGCGCACCTCGCGCGGGCCGTGCTGGAGGCGACCAGCTGGCAGACGCGCGAGGTGGTGGACGCGATGTACCAGGACTCGGGCGTGGAGCTGACGACCCTGAAGGTCGACGGCGGCATGACGAAGAACAACCTGCTCATGCAGCACCAGGCGGACGTGCTCGGCGTCCCGGTGATCCGCCCCCGGGTCTCCGAGACCACCTGCCTGGGCGCCGCCTACGCGGCCGGGCTCGCCACGGGCGTGTGGAACGACCTCGACGAGCTGAAGTCGCACTGGAAGAAGGACGCCGAGTGGACTCCGTCGATGGAACCGGCGGTCCGTGAGCGCGAGCACCACAACTGGCACAAGGCCGTGGAGAAGAGCTTCGGCTGGCTGGAGGACGGCGAGGACTAGACCGCGCGCACCGGCGATGTCCCCGCGCGGGTGCCGGTCGTGCGGCACGCGCGCGGGGACGTCGTTCGTCGCGCACGCGCGCGTGGACGCCGACCGGCGCGCGGGGGTGCGTGGGCGCCGTGCGGGCACGCGGGTCAGGTGGTGAGGGCGCGGCGGCGGTCCGCGGCGTACGCCATCGCGTGCTGGACGACGCCGATGAGGACCTCCTTCGCCGACTCGCGGTCACGGGCGTCGCACAGCGTCACCGGGACGTCGTCGTCGAGGTCGAGGGCGCGGCGGACGTCCTGCGCGGGGTGGCGGACGGCGCCCTCGAAGCAGTTGACGCCGACGAGGAACGGGATGCCGCGCCGCTCGAAGTAGTCGATCGCGGCGAAAGAGTCCTCCAGGCGGCGCGTGTCGGCCAGGACGACCGCGCCGAGCGCGCCCTCGGACAGTTCGTCCCACATGAACCAGAACCGTTCCTGCCCGGGGGTGCCGAAGAGGTACAGCACCAGGTCCTCGCGCAGTGTGATCCTGCCGAAGTCCATGGCCACGGTGGTGGTGTGCTTGCGCTCCACACCGCTGAGGTCGTCGACCGGACGGCCCGCCTCGGTGAGCAGTTCCTCGGTCCGCAGCGGTCTGATCTCGCTGACCGCGCCGACGAGGGTCGTCTTGCCCGCACCGAAACCGCCGGCCACCAGGATCTTGAGCGTGACGGGCTCGACCGGGGGCTTGCCGCGCTCAGAACGCCCGAAGATCATCGATCACTTCTCCTGCTCGAGGGGTGGGGCGGCGGTGGGCCGTAGCCTCCGCCACCGGGGGTTACGACGACGAGGACGTCGCCGGGGCCGACGTCCGCCGAGCCGCTGGAGCCGAGTTCGACGACCGTTCCGTCCGGACGCTCCACCCGGCCCGCGCCGAGGGCTCCGGGCCGACCTCCGGCCATGCCGTACGGCGGGATCCTGCGGTGCTGGGACAGCGTGGAGACGGTCATGGGCTCCAGGAACCGGATGCGGCGCACGGCACCGTCTCCGCCGGGCCACCGGCCGGCGCCTCCGCTGCCGCGCCGGATCGCGAACTCCTCCAGCCGCACGGGCAGCCGCCATTCGAGGACTTCCGGATCGGTGAGCCGGGAGTTGGTCATGTGGGTCTGTACGGCGCTCGCGCCGGGGAAGCCGTCGCCGGCGCCGGAACCGGAGGCGACGGTCTCGTAGTACTGGTGCCGTTCGTTGCCGAAGGTGACGTTGTTCATCGTGCCGGACCCCTCCGCCTGGACGCCGAGCGCCGCGTACAGGGCACCGGTGACGGCCTGTGAGGTCTCCACGTTGCCGGCGACGACGGCGGCCGGCGGTTCGGGGCTCAGCATCGAGCCGGCCGGGACGACGATCCGCAAGGGCCGCAGGCAGCCGTCGTTGAGCGGGATGTCGTCGGCGACCAGGGTGCGGAAGACGTACAGGACGGCGGCGTCGACGACGGAGCGGGGCGCGTTGAAGTTGGTGGCCTGCTGCGGTGAGGTGCCGGTGAAGTCGATCGTCGCCGACCGTCGCGCACGGTCCACCCGGAGCCGGACGCGGATGACGGCCCCCGAGTCGGTCTCGTAGGCGTACTCCCCGTCGTCCAGTGCGTCGATGACGCGGCGGACGGCCTCCTCGGCGTTGTCCTGGACGTGCCGCATGTAGGCCTGGACGACGTCGAGGCCGAACTCCTCGATCATGTGCCCGACTTCGTCGACGCCCTTCTGGTTGGCGGCGATCTGGGCGCGCAGGTCGGCGAGGTTGGTGTCCGGGGCGCGGGAGGGGCAGGGGCCCGAGGTCAGCAGGCGGCGGGTCTCGGTCTCGCGCAGACGCCCGTCCTCGGCGAGCAGCCAGTTGTCGAAGAGGACGCCTTCCTCGTCGATGGTGCGGCTCGCGGCGGGCATGGAGCCCGGGGCGATGCCGCCGATCTCGGCGTGGTGGCCGCGGGAGGCGACGTAGAAGAGGACGCGGTCACCGTCTGTGTCCCGCGGCCCGAACACCGGGGTGATGACGGTGACGTCGGGCAGGTGCGTGCCGCCGTGGTACGGGTCGTTGACCGCGTAGGTGTCGCCCGGCCGCATCCGGGGACCGCGGCGCCGGACGACCTCTTTGACGCCGGTGCCCATCGAACCCAGGTGGACGGGGATGTGCGGGGCGTTGGCCACCAGGTTTCCGTCCGGGTCGAACAGGGCGCAGGAGAAGTCGAGGCGTTCTTTGATGTTGACCGACTGCGCCGTGGACTGCAGCCGGGCGCCCATCTGTTCGGCGATGGACATGAAGAGGTTGTTGAAGACCTCGAGCAGAACCGGGTCCACTTCCGTGTCGGGTCGGGAACTCTCCGTGACCGCCGCCCGTTCCAGCACCAGATGCCCGTGGTCGGTGGCAGCGGCTCGCCAGCCCTCGTCGACGACGGTCGTCGCGCCGGACTCGGTGATGATCGCGGGTCCGGTGACGGTGCCGCCCGGGGGCAGGTCCTCACGGCGGTGGAGGGGTACGTCGCGCCAGGCACCGCCGGTGTGCAGCCGGACGGTCCGGGGCGCGGCGGTCCGTCCCGCGAGGGCGGACCGGTACGGGGCGAGGGCGGAGAGATCGGGGGGTTCGGTGACGCCGGTGGCTTCCACGGAGAGGGATTCGACGACGACGCGGCGGTCGAGCGTGAAGGAGTACGTGCGGCGATGAAGGTCTTCGAAGGCGCGCAGCATGACGTCGGGCTCGGTGAGCTCGACGGTGAGGGTGGTGTCCGTCCCGTCGTAGCGCAGTTGGGCGCGCCGGGTGACGCGGAGGCGCTGCTCGGGGACGCCCTCGCCGAGCAGTTCGGCGCGGGCGGCGGCTTCGAGGCCCGCGGCCGTCTCGCGGATGCCCGGCATGGCGGCGGGCTCCAGTGGCGCTTCGACGGACTGTTCGCGCATGGCCGTGGTGTCGGCGAGTCCGATGCCGAGCGCGGACAGGAGGCCCGCCATGGGCGGGACGAGGACGGTGCGGATACCGAGCGAGTCGGCGACCATGCAGGCGTGCTGTCCGCCCGCCCCGCCGAAGGTGGTGAGGGCGTAGCGGGTGACGTCGTGCCCCTTCTGCACGGAGATGCGCTTGACGGCGCTCGCGATGTGGGCGACGGCGATCCGGAGGTAGCCCTCGGCGACCTGCTCGGGTGTGCGGTCGTCGCCGGTCCGCTCACGGATGTCGCGGGCGAGCGCGGTGAACCGGTCGCGGACGAGTGCCTGATCGAGCGCCTGGTCGCCGCCGGGCCCGAAGACCTCGGGGAAGTGGGCCGGCTGGATGCGGCCGAGCATGACGTTGGCGTCGGTGACGGCGAGGGGGCCGCCGCCGCGGTAGCAGACCGGTCCCGGGTCGGCTCCGGCGGAGTCGGGGCCCACCCGGTAGCGGGAGCCGTCGAAGTGCAGCACGGAACCGCCGCCGGCGGCGACGGTGTGGATGTCGAGCATGGGGGCGCGCAGCCGGACGCCCGCGATCCGCGTGGTGAGGACCCGTTCGTAGGCGCCCGCGAAGTGGGAGACGTCGGTGGAGGTGCCGCCCATGTCGAAGCCGATGACCCGTTCGTACCCGGCGAGCCGGGACATGCGTGCCATGCCGACGATGCCGCCCGCGGGCCCGGACAGGATGGCGTCCTTGCCGCGGAACCGTCCTGCTGCGGTGAGCCCGCCGTTGGACTGCATGAACATCAGCCGTACGCCGTGCAGGGCGTCGGCGACGTGCCGGACGTAGCGGCGCAGTACGGGCGACAGGTAGGCGTCGACGACGGCGGTGTCCCCACGCGGGACGAGCCTCATCAGTGGGCTGACCTCGCTGGACAGCGAGATCTGGGGGAAGCCGATGCGTGCGGCCAGCTCGCCGACGGCGCGTTCGTGCGCCGGGTGCTGATGGCTGTGCAGGCAGACCACGGCGACGGCGCGGATCCCGTCGTCGTAGGCCTCCTGGAGGGGTCCGGCGAGGGAGTCCAGGTCGGGTGCGCGCAGGACGGCGCCGTCGGCGGCGACGCGCTCGTCGACCTCGACGACCCGTTCGTGCAGCAGTTCGGGCAGGTCGATGCGGCGGGCGAAGAGGTGCGGCCGGTCCTGGTAGGCGATGCGCAGGGCGTCGCCGAAGCCCCGGGTGATGACGAGGACGGTGCGCTCCCCGCGGCGTTCGAGCAGCGCGTTGGTGGCGACCGTGGTGCCCATGCGGACGGATTCGACGGGACCGGTCGAGCCGGCGAGGATCTCGCGCACGCCGGCGACCGCCGCGTCGGCGTACCGGGAGGGGTCGTCGGACAGGAGCTTGCGGGTGACCAGACCGCCGTCCGGGCGCCGCGCGACGATGTCGGTGAAGGTGCCGCCTCGGTCGACCCAGAACTGCCAGCCCGTCACGTCGCTACTCCGCTTCCACGCCGGTCACAGCGCCCGCAGGCCGTCGATCACGTCGCGCAGAATACTCTCGTCCGGCAGCTCGGCCGGGGGCACCGGGCGGCTCACGTGGACGTACTCCTCGTCCACGAGGTCGCCGACGAGGACGCGGACCACGCCGACGGGCAGGTCCAGTTCCGCGGCGAGTTCGGCGACGGACTGCGGTGTGTCGCGGCACAGTTCCACGATGTCCACGTGTTCCGGGGACAGCGAGTGGTCCGCCTCCGGGTCGTCGACGTGGGGTTCGGTGACGACGACCGCGATCAGGTCGAGGCGGTGCTGGGCCGCGTGGCTGGTGCGGCCCCGCGTCATGGCGTAGGGACGGACCACCGGCCCGGCGTCGTCGTCGAACCAGTGGCTTCCTGCCTGACCGTCTGCGCTCATGTCATCCCACTACCCGCCGGAGGGCAGATCGGTGCGCGGGGCGGCGCCCAGATGCACGCCGACCCTCTTGACGAGGAGCGTCATCTCGTAGGCGACCTGGCCGACGTCGGAGTCGGCGTCCGACAGGACGGCCAGGCAGCTGCCGTCCCCGGCGGCGGTCACGAACAGGAAGGCGCCGTCCAGCTCGACGACCGTCTGCCGGACGTTGCCGGCCTCGAAGTGCCGGCCCACGCCCTTGGCCAGGCTGTGGAAGCCGGAGGCGACGGCGGCGAGGTGCTCGCTGTCCTCCCGGGTCAGGTCCTTCGACACCCCGGTCGGCAGGCCGTCCCCGGAGAGCACGATGGCCTTGCGGATACTGGCGACCCGGTCCACGAGGTCGTCGAGGAGCCAGTTCAGCTGCCTCTTGTCGGTCGCGGTGTGGCCGGTCGCCTTCGGTGCGGTCATCGACCGTCCCCCTCTGTCGTTCCTGGTGCTGTGCTGCCGTCGCGGGCGTCGTCGCCCGCGGCGTTCTCCTCGCGGCCGCGTTGCCAGCCCCGCTGGAGCGAGGCCATCCGGCTGCGTACCTCGTCGGCGTCCCGTTCGACGGGCTGTGCGCCGTCCTCGGTGGGCCGCGCGGGTGTCTGCTTGAGTTGCGGGGCGAGGCTCGCCTGCCGCACACGGCGGGGCAGCGCCCCGGCGCCGGTTTCCGGCGCGCCGGAAGGAGGCGCTTGGGCGGGGCCAATGTCGTCGGTGCGTTCGGCGGTCTCGGGGGTCCGTTCGGCGGCGTCGTCGGTGCGTGTCGCGGCGAGCGCGGCCCGGCGGGTGCGCTGGGGAAGGGCGGGGGGCTGTCGCGTCCCCTCGTCCTCGGACGGCTGTGCCCCGGGGGCGCCGTGTCCGCCGGGCCGGTCCGTCGCGTCGTCGGGCCCCCGCAGGGGGGTGCGACCGCGGCGGGCGGGCGGGGCCGCCTCGGAGCGCGGCTCCGGCCGTCCGGCGCCGCCCTTGCCGTCGGCCCGCTCACGCCGGGTCCGCTGTTCGGTGACCGGGCGGCCGTGGGAACTGACCAGCTTGGGCGTCCGGCGCTGCGGCAGCGCTGTCGGGCGGTCCTTCGCCGCGTCCTCGTCGGCGCGGGCCGGGGCGGACCGCGGGCCGAGCCCCTGCCGGTGCTCGGCCAGGTCGCGGGGGGTGTCGGCCGACTGCGGCCGGGACACCGGGCGGTGGGAGCGGAACAGGCCGCCGCCTTCGTGGTCCTCGTCGTCCAGGGCGTCCGGGAACCTGGTGTCCAGGTCGACCGAGGCCTCCAGCTCCACCGGCCCGTCCAGGACCGAGACCGGCAGACCCGGCAGTTGGACGGCCGTCCGGGAGAGGGCGCCGGCGCGGCCGTCGTCCCGGTCGCTCCGGTCCACGGGCCGCTGCCGGTCCAGACGGAATCCGACGCCGTTGGTGTCGGGCACGTCGTCCGTCAGGAGCGCGTCGGGCAGGAAGACGACCGCGGTGGTGCCGCCGTACGGGGAGGGCTGGAGCGAGACGCGGACGTTCTGCCGCTGGGCGAGCCGGCTGATCACGAAGAGGCCGAGCCGGTCGGTGTCGGAGAGCTCGAACTCGGGCGTCTCGGCGAGCCGGAGATTGGCGTCCAGCAGCGTCTCGGCGGACATGCCCAGACCGCGGTCGTGGATCTCCAGGGTGAAGCCGTTGGCGACGCGTTCGCCGATGACCTGGACCGCGGTGTGCGGCGGGGAGAACACGGTGGCGTTCTCCAGGAGTTCGGCGACGAGGTGGGTGATGTCGGCGACCGCGGGACCGGTGAGCGCGACACGTGGCAGCCGGCGGACCTCGACGCGCTCGTAGTCCTCGACCTCGGCGACGGCCGCGCGGACGACGTCCATCAGCTGCACGGGTTTGCGCCATTGCCGGGAGGGGGCCGCGCCGGAGAGGATCACCAGACCCTCGGCGTGCCGGCGCATGCGGGTGGTCAGGTGGTCGAGGCGGAACAGGTCGGCGAGTTCCTCGGTGTCGTCGGTCCGGCGTTCCATGGTGTCGAGGAGGGTGAGCTGTTTGTGCAGCAGGACCTGGCTGCGGCGGGCGAGGTTGACGAAGACCTCGGAGACGCCGGCGCGGAGTTCGGCCTGTTTGACGGCGGCCTCGACGGCGGCGCGCTGCAGGGTGTTGAGGGCCTGGCCGACCTCGCCGATCTCGTTCCTGTCGTATTCGAGGCGGGGCACCTCGGTCTCCACGTCGACCTGCTCGCCCACCGAGAGGCGGCGCATCACGCTGGGCAGGCGGACGCCGGACGCCTCGTGCGCCTCCGTGCGCAGTTGGCGCAGGTCGCGGATGAGGCCGCGGCCGATGCGCACGGACAGGAAGAGGGAGACGAGCACGGCGATCAGACCGAGGACGCCCGCGACGGCGGCCTGGAGGATGACGCTCATCGCGACCGGGTGGACGCGGTCCTGGTAGCGGTCGTCCGCCTCGTCGCCGAGGGTGCCGAGGCGGTCGAGGGCCGCGCCTGCGGCGGTGTCCCAGCTCTTCGCGGTCACCGCGCGGGGCATGCCCGAGGTGGTCGCGGCGGTGGCCTGCTCGGCCGCCCGCAGCGGGGCGGACGCGGCGTTGGCCCAGAAGCGCTGGTAGCGGCCGCGTTCGTCGGCCGGCAACAGCGGCAGGCTGATGTCGTACAGCAGGGTCCGCTGGGCCACGAGCTCTGCGATGTCGCGGCTCTCGTCCCGGGTGAGTGTGCCGACGACCAGGGAGGAGCCGAGCAGCGCGTCCTCGCGGGAGAGGAGTTCGCGGGCGCGGGCGATGTTGACCAGGGCGCGGTACTGCTTGTCCAGGGCGACGTCGTCGACGACGTGGAGGTCGGCGAGCATGGCGTAGCAGGGATCGACCAGGCGGTCGTAGAGGTCGAGCGCCTGGGCACGGTGGACGGTGCCGTCCTCGACGCTGCGCCGGAGGGAGGCGATCCCGTCGAAGGCCTCCAGCGTGGCGGTCAGCCGTCCGTCGGAGGCCGTGCCCAGCGCGTCGCGGACACCGGAGTCGCGCGCGTTCCTGCGGAGTTCGGCGATGGCCTCGTCGGTGGCGGTACGGCTGCGGCGCAGGGCGGCCAGGCCGTCGACGGCGCGCGGGTCGGCGAGGTAGACCAGGGTCTGGCGGCGCTCCTGCTGCAGCACGCGGACGGCGTCCTCGGTGGGGTAGGCGATCTTCTCCACCACGGACGAGGTGTCGAACATCCGGGTCGCCTGCCGGCCCGTGAGCACGGTGGCGAAGGCCCAGATCGCGGTCAGGGACAGCAGCGGCACGAGAAGCAGCGCCACGATCTTCCGGCGGATGGACTTCCCGCGAAAGCGCATGGCCTCCCCCAGCTCGACCCCCACCGGCCGGGGGTACACATGTGCGTCAACAAACGGCGCGAGCCTACTACCGACACACAGGTATCTCGAAGGCACGACCGGAGTCCGAACTTCCGCACCAGCGGCGAGAGATGGCGAGTTGTCCGGTCATGGCGTGAGATGACTGCCCGGAATGCGAGGGTGGCGGGCGCGCGGGAACGGGTCGGCCGGCCTGGCGCGTTGGCCGATATTTTGCGTCTCCCGGGAATCTTCACGGTGTCGTGTTCGTCCTTCTTCCAGGGGGTACGGGGGCGGAAGGGGTCACTGGAGCCGCGTCCCGCACCCGGGCGGCGTAAAACAGCGCAAGCCGGGCAGCCCACTGGAAAGCCGGTTCTTCGGACGCCGGGGCGAGCGGTCTGCTGGCGGTGGGGAGTGACACTTTGATGGACACGGCGGAGCGGCACGAGAAGGCCGTCGGCGGTGGCGGCACGCGGCCGACGGCGGTCCGGCGGAGGCAGGGGGCACCTGATCACGACATTCCGGCGGCCCGGAGCGACCCGGGGTCGGCGGGCGGGCGGAGAGGGCCGACCGCGGTCGGGGACGATCCGGCGGGGCAGTCCTCCTGTCGGCCGTTGTGGGTGGAGGAGCCGGCCCGGCGGCGCAGGCTGCCCGATCCGGTGCGCGAGGCCGCGGTGCGGGCGGTCCTGATCATCTCTGTGACGCTCATCCAGGCCGTGGTGGCGTTCCTGTGCACGATGGCCGGGTCCTGGCTGGCCTTCCCGATGGTCCTCAGCAGTGTGGCGAGCACCGTGGTCGCCACCTGGGCGGCGCTCGACGTATGGGTGACCCGTCAGGTGTGGAGCCAGCGCCATGGCGTGGTCTCCGCGCCGAGCAGCACCGCGCGCTCCCTGCGCCGCGAGCGGCGCCGGGTCCGGCGGGAGGAGCGGGCCGCCGAGCGGGCGCAGGAGCGCATACGCCGCCGGAGCGCGGCGGGACGGCTCTCGCACCCCTGACGGCGGCGCGTCGGCGGTGGTGGCGCGTGCGCGCCGATGTCACGGGCGTGCGCCCGCACACCGCCGCCCCGCGTCCGTGACGTCGGCGCGGCTCGCGCTCACGAAGCGCTGGGCGCCGGCCTCTTGAACATCCGCGTCGCGGTGATCTCGCTGTGCCCGGCCTCCCCGGTGGAGGCCTCCTGCGGCAGTCCTGGCCTCAGATGCTCCTCCACGCTGATGTACTTGAGGCCGGCCCTCAGGTCGGCGTCGTTGCGCAACCGGATGACCAGCGGGAACTCCGCCAGTGCCGTCGTGTCGAACAGTCCGGTGGTGTAGAGGAGCTGAACGCCGAGCGCGTCGGAGACGGCCCGCTGGAGCTCCAGCAGATAGGTGGCGTTGGCGCGGCCGATGGGGTTGTCCAGGAACAGCGTGCCCGCGTGGCGGTGCTTGTCGTGGCCGCGGTCGTTGCTCCGGAGGGCCGCCATGGTGCAGTACAGGGCGATGGCCGCGGTGAGCAGCTGGCCGCCGGAGAACACGTCGCCCATCTGGCCGACCGGGACGCGTTCGGCGCGCAGCACCGCGTCCGGCTTGAGGATCTCCACCGCGACACCCCTGGGCTGGAGCGCGGCGGCCACGCCGCGCAGCAGCAGGGACATGCCGTCGCGGCGCAGATCGGAGTTCTTCCTCACGGCGGCCCGGGTCGCCTCGTCGACGACCTCGCCGAGACGCTCGGTGAGCGTCGCCTGGTCGGGCTCCTCGAAGCGGATGCGCAGGAACTCCCGACCGGACCACTCGCCGAGGCCTTCCGGCAACCGGGACAGGCGCTGGGCGGACCTGAGCGTGGCGAGGGCGGACTCGACCAGGCCGCGCAGCCGGTCCACGATCGAGTCGCGGTTGCGCTCCAGCTGCGCCAGTTCGTCGGTGAGGACGCGCAGCCGGGGCGCGAAGGCGTCGGCCCACTTCTGGGCGTGCTCGGGCAGGGCGGAGGCGGGCAGCTCGCGGATCTGCTGCCGGGCCGGGGTGCGCACCTGCTCGTAGCGGGTGGCGTTGGCATGCCGCACCAGGACGTCGCTCGCCTCGCGGACGGACGCCTCGGCGGCGGACAGGTCGGCGGCGCAGCCGCGCAGCGAACGGCGTGCCTCGGCGGCGGCCTGCCGGGCCGCCTCCGGGCTGCCGGGGTACGGCTCCGGCTCCTCCTGCTCGTCCTCGGCGGGGTGCTCGCGCAACAGGTCGCGGAGCATGGCGGCGATCTCGTCGAAACCGCCCGCGGCGTCCTCGGCGGCGCGGTGGGCGTCGAGGAGTTCGGCGTGCGCGTCGCGGGCCTGGGTCAACGCCTCGGTGCGGGAGGCGAGTTCGGTGGTGGCGGTGCGCAGCAGGGCCTGAGCGTGCTCGGCGTCGCGCGGGTGCAGTTCCTCGGGGAGTTCGGTGTGCGCCGCGCCGTCCTCGGGGGCGAGGCGCTCGGCCTCGCCGCGCAGCCGTCCCAGCTGTTCGCTCGCGGACGACATGCGGGTCTCCAGCAGCTGCACCAGTTCCTCGGCGCGGGCACCGGCGGCCTGTCGGGACGGCCCGTCGGATCCGTCGGGTGACTGGAGCAGCTGTTCGGCCCGGGTGCGGACCTTGTTGCTGAGCCGGTCGAGTTCGGCGCGGGCCGCGCTCTCGTCGCTCTCGGCGCGCGCCTGCTCGGCGCGCAGGTCGGCGCCGACACCGACCTTCTCGTAGACCTGGGAGGCGGCGCGGTAGGCCTCGCGCAGGGCGGGCAGGGACGCCTTGGGCTCGTCGCCGTCGGCCTCGGGCACGTCGTCGGGGGCGCCGGCGATCTCGGAGCGCTCGGCGCGCAGCGCGCGGGCGGTTCGGCGGGCGTCGTCGGCGGCGCGCTGGGCGGCGCGCCGGTCCTCGTCCGCGGCGCGGGCGCGTTCCAGGCAGGCCTGGGCGCGGGCCTCCGACTCGGCGGCCTCGTCGGCCAGTTCACGCAGTCTGACCTGCCAGCCGGCGCGCTCGCGCAGCCGGAAGGCGAGGCCGGCGAGGGCGTCGGCGGCGCGGCGGGCCCTCTGCGCGGCCTCCTGGCGTTCATCGCGCAGCTGTCCGGCCTCGGCGGCGGCCTCCTCGGCCTCCGCGCGGGCGGTCCGGGCCTCGGCGAGCTCGGCTTCGGCCTCCTCGGCGAACGCGCGGGCGTCGTGGGCGGCCCGGGACAGTTCGGTCAGGTGTCCGGCGGGGCAGCCGGTGCGCCAGGAGGCGAGCCGGGCGGCCAGTTCCCGGTCCTTGCCGAGCCGGGCGGCGAGCCGGCGGATCTCCTCGTCGCGCTCGGTCGCCCGCGCGCGCAGCGCCTGGCGTTCCTCGTCGGCGGCGTGCTCGTCGTGCATGGCCGGGTTGGGGGTGACTAGGAAGATCGCACCGTCGGTGAGGTCGCCGGCCGGGGTGGGGGCGAGCAGGGCGGCGGCGGTGCCGACGGCCACCGCGGACCGGGGCAGCAGGGCGGCGTCGGCGAGGGCCGCGCGGGCCCGTGCGTGCGTGTCCGGGTCGGTGATGATCACGCCGTCGACGAGTTCGGGGCGGGCGGCCAGGACGCGCGCGTGGTCGGCGGGGTCGACGGCCTGGGCGAGGTAGCGCCAGCCGGGCAGCGCGGGGATGCCGTGTTCGCCGAGGAACTCGACGGTGGCCAGGACGTCGGGCCCGGGCGGGAGCAGTCCACCGTCGCCGAGCGCGCCGAGGATGCGGGCGTCGTCGGCCGCGTCGGTGCGCAGCTCGAACAGGTGCCGCTCGGCGGAGGAGACGGCGGTGTCGAGGAGTGCGCGCAGTTCGTCCGCGAAGCGGTCCAGGTCCTCCACGGTGAGGGGGCCTTCGCCGAGCGGGCGCGGCGTGTCCTCGGCCGGCGCGCCGACGGGGCCGTCCGCGTGGGAGGCGGTGGTGGCGCCCGGAGTCCCGTTCGTCGTGTTCGCGGGGCCGGTCCCCGCGCTGTCGGCCGCCGTCCGGGGCCCGGGGACCGCGGCGCGTCCCGCCGGGGCGGCGCCCGGCAGGCTCAGCAGTTCGGCGAGCCGTTCCTCGGCCGCCAGGGCCTCGGCGATGCGCCGCTCGGCCTCGTACGCCCGCTGTGCTCCGGCGGCCGCGTCGGCCGCGCGGGCGGCCGTGAGTTCCGCGCGGGACTCGGCCGAGGCCGCCTCGCGGGCGTGCTCGGTGGCCTTGCGGGAGCTCTCACGGCTCTGGTCCCAGGCGGCGACGGCCCTCTTCTCGGCGTCGCTGGCGGCGAGGGCCGCGCGTGCCGGGTCGGCGTCGGGGGTGCTGTCGTCCAGCCAGCCCGCCCGCACGGCCTCGGCGGTCTCCTGCTCGACCTCGGTCAGCCGCTGGCGCAGATGGCCGGCCTCGCTGCGGGCGCGCTGGGCCTCGGTGGCGGCGGCGGTGGCGTCCCGGTGGGCGGCCTCGCCGGCCTCCTGGAGCAGCGCGGACCGCTCCTCTCCCTCGTCGGCGAGGGCTTCGGCGCTCTCCGCCGCCGCGTGCAGCGCCCGTTGGAGATCCACGGCGGCCTTGGCGCGGGCGGCGAGCGCGGGGGCGGCGTCCCGTTCGGCCTCCTGGATGGCGGCGGAGACGCGCGTCACCCGGTCCGCGGCGGCGCGGTGGCGCAGGACGGCCTCCGCGGCCTGCCAGGCGGAGTGCAGGGTGCGCGCGTCGGCGAGTTCCCGCTTCTGCGCGGCGGCCGACTTCTCGGCGGCGGCCAGTGCCAGCGAAGCGTGCCGGTAGGCGAGTTCGGCGGCGATCAGGGCGCTGCGCTCACGGGCGCCCTCGCAGTGCGTGACGGTGTGGGCCGCGGCGGTGACGCGCTGGGCGAGGTCGGCGGACCGGGCCCGCTCCTGGACGGCCCGGGCGGACAGCCGCCGGGCGAGCGTGCGCGTACGGCGTTCGGCTCCGGCGTGGATGTCGCGGGCTCGGGCGCGGGCCCCGGCGGCCTCGACGATCCGGCCGAGCAGGTCCACCGAACCGGCGGTGAAGTCGCGTTCGGCGATGAGTTCGGAGCGTCGGCCGAGCTTGTTGCCGAAGCCGCTGACGAGGTCGGCGAGGCCGTCGGTGTCGCGGGTGTCGGTGACGGCGCGCAGCAGCAGGTCGGTGAAGTCGGAGTCCTTCTTCACCGCGAACAGTCCGGCCGCCTCGCCCTCGTCGGCGTTCATCTCGCGCTGATAGCGGAAGAGTTCGGGGTCGAGACCGAGGTCGCCGAGGTGTTCGATCCAGCGGTCGTGGATCTCCTCCCAGTGCACCTCCAGGTGGGGGTAGGCCTTGCCCGCCTCGGTGAGCGCGTCCCGGAAGCCCTTCATGGTGCGGCGCCGGCCCCGGGCTCCGGAGGCGCCCTCGGCGGGCGGCCGTACGGAGGTGGCCTCGGCGACGGGCAGGTTGTCCAGGCTGAGGCCGGGGCCGGGCCTGAAGGAGTACCAGGCCTCGGCGAACTTGCGGGGGTCGTTGGAGACCTGGCGCCCGCGCCACTCGCTGACCTTGCCCACGACCACGCACTCGCCGGTCCGCACGTGTTGCCACTCCAGCGCCACGTGCCCGCAGTCGTCGGCGAGCAGGAACTTGCGCAGCACGCCGGAGCTGGCGCCGCCGAGGGTGTTGCGGTGGCCGGGCAGCATCACGGAGAAGATCAGCTTGAGCAGCACCGACTTGCCGCCGCCGTTCTCCAGGAAGAGCACTCCGGCGGGCGCGGGACGGCGCGGCGGGCCGACCGGCTCCTCCTCGAAGAACTCCGCCTGGGCGGGCGCGGGGTCGGGCACCGGTTCGCCCACGCCCCGCAGGTCAAGCACGGTGTCGGCGTAGCGTGCGCCGGCGGGCCCGATGGAGTAGAGGCGGACCCGGGACAGCTCGTACATGGCGGACTCTCGTCAGTCTTCGTGCAGTTCGGCAGGGTTCAGGACTGGGTGGGCGCGTGGAACGGCAGCCCGGCGTCGGCGACCAGTTCCAGGTCGTCGGTGTGGTCGGCGGGCAGCAGGCTCGGCGTGCCGTCGGTGACGGGGACGACGCCCAGTTCGAGGAGTTCGGCCAAGGCGGCGGAGCCCGCCATGTCGCGCACCTGGAGCTGGTAGCGGGCGGTGGTGCGGTAGGTGCCGCCGCTCTCGTCGCCGGTGCGCTGCAGGAATCCGGAGTCGGTGAGGAAGGCCAGGGCCTTGGCGACGATGCCGGTGGTGGAGGCGGCGGGCCGGCGCGCGTCCTTGGTGGCGCCGGTGGCGCTGCGTCTGGCCCAGATCCGCCAGGCGGCCTCCAGGCCGGGCGCGTCGGTGGCCGGGTCGGTGTTCTCGCCCTGTTCTTCGGCGCGTTCCTCCAGGCGGCGGCAGGCCTGGCGGACGAAGGCGTCGACGCCGTTGACGGTGACGCGGCCGATGTAGCCGTCGTCGGCGAGGTCCTCGGGGCGCGGGAAGGCCAGTGCCGCCACGGCGAGGTGGGCGAGGCCGTGCAGGAACCGGTCCCCGGAGTCGGTGGCGGCCCGGCGCGCGTAGTCGCCCATGCGGACGGCGAACACCGAGTCCTCGGCGGCGGTCACCGCCATGCCCGCGCGCGGGGACACCTCCAGGACGACCAGTCCGAGGCCGGCGGCCACGGCGTCGGCGAGCCGGGCGAACGCCGGGTCCTCGCGGTGGCGGCGCAGCAGTTCGGCGTACTCCTGGTCGCGGGCGGGCTGCAGTTTGGGCTGCAGGCCGAAGGCGACGAGCCGGGCCGCGTCGGCGGCGTCGGCGGGCGTGACGGCGGCCGACGTGGGCGCGCCGTCGGTGTCCGGCTCACTCCGGTCGACGTGCTCGGTCACGGACACACAACTCCTCGGTCTTCGGTACGGGGCTGGGGGCGGGTCTCGCGCAGGGGGCCGGGGACGGACGTCCCGGCGGGGGCATGGTGGCGGGGGCGGCCGGCCGCGGCGCGCCGTCCCGGGCCGGGCCGGGCGGCGCGCCGTGGCCGCCGGGTGGGGGCGGCGGTGCGTTCACGCGGCCTCCGTCCGGTCCGCGGCCATCCCGGCGGCGTCCAGCAGCGCAGTGCCGACGACGAGGTCGGCGCCGCCGAACTCGGGGTCGTCCAGCTCGGTGCCGTCGTCCACCGCGAACAGCAGCTTCTCCTCACCCTGCCGGTAGGCGGTGCCGACCGGCGGGCTGGCCGCGTGCACGGCGAGCAGGGCGACGAGGTAGGGAAGGTCTGCGTCCTTGCGGCGCGCCTCGGCGAGCAGGCCCGACAGCCGTCGCGGTGCGTCGGCGGGCAGGTCCAGCAGCTCCATGGCGGCGGCCAGCTGCTCCTCGCTGAACCGGCTGTCGTCCGGCGTGGCGATCAGGTCCGGCTCGGGCATCTCCGCGCCGAGGTGCTCGCGCTCCACGGGCGGGCTCAGCAGGATGTCCACGAGGTCGGCGACCCGGACGGACACCGGTGTGCGCAGGCCGGTCCCGTGGGCGAAGAAGGCGTCCGTGACGCGGGTCGCCCGTTCCAGCGGCAGCGGGAGGGTGGGGGCGAGCAGGTGGCCGTAGAGGTCGGTGCCCGATGTGGTCAGGGGCGTGGCGAAGGCCTGGCGGTCCTGTTCGGCGCGGAAGAGGGGGCCGGCCTCCAGCAGCCGGGACTGCAGCTGCGTGTGGCGGCGGATGCAGTCCTTGACGATGTCGACGAGTTCGGCGGCGCGCCGCTTGTGCTCGGGCTCCTCGGTCTCGTCGCGCGCCTTGCGGATGTTCGTCAGGATCGCGTTCTCGTGCCGGTAGCGGTCGGCGACGTGGTCCAGGGCCTCGGCGATCATGTCGGGCACGGCGCTCAGCCAGTCCACCGCGCGCACGTTGCGCCGGGTCGCCTCCAGGGCTCTGCGCAGGGTCTCGGAGTACTGCACGGTGCGGTAGCGGGCCTGCTCGGCGGCGAGCTGGGCGTCGGCGAGGCGGCCTCGGTTGATGAGCACCTCGAGCTTGACCTCGGCGGCGATCTGCGCGCTGGTGACATCGGTGTCGAGGGCGCCCACGAGGACGTTGACCGCCTCGTCGGTGGTGCGCAGGTAGACGCTGCCGCCGGGGCCGGGCACCTCCTCGATGAGCTTGAAGTCGTAGTCGCGGCGCACATAGGTGCCGTCCGGGGCGAACGTGCCGTACACGGCGCGGAAGCCGCGGTCCACGCTGCCGACGTTGATCAGGTTCTCCAGGACCCAGCGGGCCACCCGCTCGTGCTCGGCGGCCGGCCGGCCCGGGGCCTGGGCGGCGACGCGCGGGATCAGCCGGGCCACGATCTGGTCGTGGTCGGCGCCGGTGTCGAAGTCCATGTTGAGTGTGACGAGGTCGATACCGGCGAGCGCGATCTCGGCCATGCCGTACACCGAGTATTCGCCCGCGAGGTTCGCCTTGCGCGCGTCGAGGTCGTGCAGCGGCGCCGTGCAGGCGAGCGCGCGCAGCCGCCGCGCCAGCCCCTCGTCGGCGGCCGGGCCCGGGGCAGGGCGCGGCCCCGCGCTGAGCTGGGGCGGAGCGCTGTCCGTCGATGCAGGCGAAGTCACGGTGCACAGACTAGGTCCTCGGTCTGACAACGACCCAAACGGCGCAGACCCGCACCCGACGCCGCGGCGTCCCGCCCCGGATTTCGCGCCGCCCGCCTCGGCGGGCCCGGCCCGGATCACTTCGGCCGCCCCGCCCCGGCAGGCCTGACGCCGGGGCGCAGCGCACGGCGGCCGTCGATCGGCGCGGCAGTCGCCCCGCTCCCGTCCCGATCCGCGCGACGGCGGCCGCCGCGGATCCTAGGCCACCGCCGAGGGCCCGCGGAAGCACGACCGGCGCGGCGGGATCCACGGCAGCCGCCGCGCGCGGGCAAGGGGCGCCCCCTCCGGTACGGCAGGCAGGCGGGCGGGCCGACCGTCCGTCATGTGTCCTCGCTCACCCTGCGCCGGTACACCTCGACGATTCCCTCCAGGGAGTCGTCGAGGTAGACGGCGAGCAGTCGCTCCGCCTCGCGCGGCTTCCCCTCCGAGAGCGCCCTGAGGATCCGCTCGTTGCGCACGAGGTAGGGCTCGTGCAGCCGGCGCGGGTCGTCCACGACGTGGAAGGCAAGCCGGAGTTCGGCGAAGACGCTGCGCATCAGCTCGTCGGTGCGGTCGCTGCCCGCGAGCGCGACCAGTTCGCGGTGGAAGTGGATGTTGGCGGTGCCCAGCCCCTTCCAGTCGCCCTCGCGCACGGCCCGCCTGCCCTCGTCGACGGCCGCGGACAGCCCGTCCAGCGCGTACGGCGGCTCGCCCAGCCCCCGTACGACGGCGCACTCGACGAGGCGGCGGGTGCGGTAGATGTCCTCGACGTCCTCGACGGCCAGCACCCGCACGAAGACGCCGCGGTTCAACTCGTGGACGAGCAGCCGCTCGTGCGTGAGCAGCCGGAACGCCTCGCGCAGGGTGTTGCGGGAGACGCCGAGCGCGCCGCCGATGTTGTCCTCCGACAGCCGGACGCCGGGCGCGAAGTAGCCCTCGGCGATACGGCTCCTGAGGATGTCGGAGACACGCTCGGCGGTACTGGTGCGGCCCAGCAGGGCCCGGTCGTCGGCCAGTGGCGTCAGCTGCTCAGCCATGCCCGGAATTGAACCGCAGACAGAAGGATGGGACAACAGGGGTATTGAAGAATCGTTCAACGATCCTCTACGTTGCTGCCCATCGCACGGCTCGGTTCCAGCACTCTCCCTCCTCTCAGTCGCGAGGTGCCCATGAGCACGACGTCCCCTCAGAACGCGTTGCCGCCCGAGACCCGACCCACGCCCGCCGCCCGGGACGAACGCGTGTCCCCCGCGCGGGACGGCGTGTCCCCCGTCCATGACGGACCCGGCGTCCCCTCCCACGGGAGCCCCGGCACGCCCGTCCCCGAAACCCTGTTCCCCCTCCAGGACAGAGCCGTCTCCCCCGTCCGGGACCGTCCCGTGGTGCTCGTCGACGAGCACGCGGGCGCGTGGAGTCCGCGTGCGGCCCGCAGGCGCTTCCGGGACGGGCTGGCGGGTCCGACGGCCGGCGTGGCCGCGGGCCACACCCAGGTGAACATGATCTCGGTCCCGGCCGACTGGGCCTACGACATGCTGCTGTTCTGCCAGCGCAATCCGAAGCCCTGCCCGGTCCTGGACGTCACCGACGCCGGTTCCGCCACGACCGTCCTCGCCGAGGGCGCCGACCTGCGCACCGATCTGCCGCGCTACCGGGTGTGGCGGCACGGCGAACTGGTGGCGGAGCCGACCGACGTGCGCGGCCACTGGCGCGCCGACCTGGTCACGTTCCTGATCGGCTGCAGCTTCACCTTCGAGTGGGCGCTGGCGTCGGCGGGCGTCCCGATCCGCCACGTGGAGCAGGGCCGCAACGTGCCGATGTACGTGACGAGCCGTCAGTGCCGTCCGGCCGGGCGGCTGCACGGTCCCCTGGTGGTGTCCATGCGCCCGGTGCCGCCCGAACACCTGTCGGCGGCGATCCGGGAGAGCAGTCTGCTCCCGGCGGTGCACGGCGCCCCCGTGCACTGCGGCGTCCCGTCCGGGCTCGGCATCGAGGACCTCGGCCGGCCCGACTTCGGCGACCCGGTGGACGCCGGACCCGGCGACATACCGGTGTTCTGGGCCTGCGGTGTGACCCCGCAGGCGGCGGTGATGGCGTCCCGGCCGCCGTTCGCCATCACCCACGCGCCGGGGCAGATGTTCCTGACCGACGCCCGCGACGAGCAGTACCGCGTGGCCTGAGAGAAACGCGAGCGACACATGACCCCGATCGATCTGAACGCCGACCTCGGCGAGGGCTTCGGCCGCTGGCGGCTGACCGACGACGAGCAGCTGCTGTCCGTCGTCACCAGCGCCAACGTGGCCTGCGGCTTCCACGCCGGGGACGCGGTCACCATGCGCAGGGTGTGCGAGCTGGCGGCCGAACGCGGGGTGCGGATCGGCGCGCAGGTCTCCTACCGGGACCTCGCCGGGTTCGGGCGGCGCGCGATGGACGTGCCGCCCGCCGAGCTGGCGGCCGAGGTCGCCTACCAGATCGGCGCCCTGGAGGTCTTCGCGCGGGCGGCGGGCACGCGCGTGTCGTACGTCAAGCCGCACGGCGCCCTCTACAACCGGGTCGTGGCGGACGAGGAGCAGGCGGGCGCGGTCGTCGAGGGCGTGCGGCTGGCCGACGCCGCGCTGCCGGTGCTGGGGCTGCCGGGTTCGCGGCTGCTGGAGCTGGCGGACAAGGCCGGACTGCCCGCCGTCACCGAGGCGTTCGCGGACCGCGCCTACACCGAGGAGGGCACGCTGGTGCCGCGCGGCCTGGAGGGCGCGGTGATCACCGATCCCGTCGCGGTGCTGGAGCGTTCGGTGGGCCTGGCCCGCTCCGGGACGGTCGTCTCCCACCGGGGCGCGGTCATCGGCGTACGGGCGCGTTCGCTGTGCCTGCACGGCGACACGCCGGGCGCGGTGGAACTGGCCCGGCGGGTGCGCGGGCGGCTGGAGGCGGCGGGGCTGCGGGTGGAGGCCTTCGCATGAGGGTGCTGCCGGTCGGCTCGGACGCGCTGCTCGTCGAGGTCTCCTGCGGGCAGGAGGCCCAGGCCCTGCACTCCGAGCTGCTGCGCCGCCGCGCGGCGGGCCTGCTGCCGGTGGAGGAGATCGTCCCGGCGGCCCGTACGGTCCTGCTCGACGGCCTCGCCGATCCGGACCGGGTGGCCCGCGAACTGGTCGCCGCCGAGGTGCCCGTGACGTCCGGGGGCGAGAAGCGGATCGTGGAGCTGCCCGTGCGTTACGACGGCCCGGACCTGGCCGCCGTGGCCGCCCACTGGGGCGTCGCCGAGCGGGAGGTCGCCCGCGTCCACGCGGCCACCGAGTTCCGTGTCGCCTTCTGCGGGTTCGCGCCCGGCTTCGGCTACCTCACCGGCCTGCCCGAGCGCTTCGACGTGCCGCGCCGGGCCACCCCGCGTACGGCGGTCCCGGCCGGCGCGGTGGCCCTGGCGGGGCCGTACACGGGGGTCTATCCGCGCTCGTCGCCGGGTGGCTGGCAGCTGATCGGCACCACCGACGCGGTGCTGTGGGACCACGCGCGCGTGCCGGCCGCCCTGTTGTCCCCGGGCACCCGCGTGCGCTTCGTCCCCGAACAGGCGGGGCCGGGACAGCAGGCGGGGCCGGGGCCGGGGCCGGGCGGAACGGCGGGGGCGTCATGAGCGACCCCGCGCTCGCCGTCGTACGCGCCGGCGCCCTGACCACCGTCCAGGACGAGGGACGTCCCGGGCACGCGCACCTCGGGGTGCCCCGCTCCGGGGCGCTGGACGCGCCGGCCGCCGCGCTGGTCAACCGGCTGGTCGGTAATCCGCGCGGTGCGGCCGTCCTGGAGACCACGCTCGACGGCTGCGCCCTGCGGCCGCGTTCGGAGGTCACCGTCGCGGTCGCGGGCGCCCACTGCTCCGTCCGGCTGGACGGCCGTCCCGCCGCCTGGGGAGCGCCGGTACGGGTCCCCGCGGGGTCGCTGCTGGAGGTCGGGGCGGCCGTCCGCGGGGTACGCGGCTACGTCGGCGTCGCCGGGGGCGTGGCCGTCGAGCCGGTGCTGGGCAGCCGCTCGACCGACCTGCTGTCCGGGCTCGGTCCCTCGCCGCTCAGGGACGGCACGGTGCTCCCCCTGGGCCGGCCGGCCGCCGCCCCCGGGCGCGTGGACGTCGCCCCGCAGCCGCGGCCTCCGGCCGAGCTGGTCCTGCGGATCGCCCTCGGGCCGCGCGACGACTGGTTCACGGCGACGGCCCTGCGGGTGCTCGCCTCACGCCCGTACCGCGTGTCGTCGGCGAGCAACCGCATCGGCCTGCGTACCGAGGGGCCCGCCCTGGAGCGGGCCCGGCCCGGCGAGCTGCCCAGCGAGGGCATGGTCCTGGGCGCGGTCCAGGTCCCGCCCGACGGCCGGCCGGTGGTCTTCCTCGCCGACCACCCGACCACCGGGGGCTATCCGGTGATCGGAGTCGTCCACGTCGCCGACCTGGCCGCCGCCGCCCAGGCGGCACCCGGCGTCCCCGTCCGGTTCGTGCCCGTACGGCGGCGTCGCTGAGGGGGCCCGCCCCGCGCCCGCCGGCTCCTCCGCCACCGCGCGCCGGCTGTCGGCGGGCGGCCGCGGGAGGGGCGGGCGTCCTTCGCGTCTCACACGGCCGGCATGTCCGGTTCCGGTCCGATCCGGCTGCGTACGGCGGTCTGGACCTCGGCCTCCTCGGCCGGATCGGCGGCGAGCCGGCGCAGTTGCTCGACGACCCTGGTGTCGCCGGTCTCGGCGTACCGGGCGGCGAGTTCGCGGGTGGTCTCCTCGCAGTCCCACAGGCACTCGACGGCGAATCCCGCCGGGAAGGAGGGGTCGGTGGCCGCCAGCGCGCGGGCGGCGCGGCCGCGCAGATGGGAGGAGGCGGTCTCGCGGTAGACGTGGCGCAGCACGGGCGCGGCGCAGGCGATGCCGAGCCGTCCGGCGCCGTCGACCAGCGTCCACAGGGTGGCCGCGTCGGGACCCTCGCCCCGGACGGCCTCCCGGAGGGCGGCGAGCACGAGCTCGCGGTCCCGGGTCTCGCCGCGGCAGGCCAGCACGCGTCCAGCGGCCGCGCCCAGCGGGTCGGGGCGGTGGGCCCAGCCGCGTGCGCGATCCACGGCCGCCTCGCCGCGCATGCGTTCGAAGGCGTCGACGGCGGCCTCCACCACGACGGTCGAGCCGTCCGACACCGCGGCCTCGATCAGGTCGAGGATGTCGGGGTCGTCGCCGTCGGCGAGGTAGCGCAGGGCGGTGCAGCGGGCGCCGTCGCCGCCCTGCCGGGCGGCCCGGAGGATCTCCGGGCGGTCCTCGGGGCCCGCGACGGCGCTCAGGCAGCGCGCGGCCGGTACATGGAGGGCGGCGCCGCGCTCCAGGCCCTGCTGGGCCCAGTCGAACACGGCCTGCACGCTCCAGCCCGGGCGGGGCCCGGTGGGGCGCATCTGCCGCTGCCAGCGGTCGAAGGAGCCGGCCTCGTGGGCGGCGCGCACGCGCGTGGCGATCGATTCGCGCGGATCCTCGGCCCACAGCCGCCAGGGCCGTGGCTCGAAGGCGTCGCGCACGGCGGCGGCGAGTTCCGCCTCGCCCTCGGCGTCGGTGGCGAAGCGCGCGAGGACGGGGGCGGCCAGCGAGCGCAGTCCGGCGTCGTCGTCGCGCAGCGCCAGCTCGTCCAGCGCCCACGCCCAGTTGGCTCCGCCGGCGGCGTACCGGCGCAGCAGTGCGAGGGCGTCGAGCCTGCCGTAGGAGGCCAGGTGTCCGAGGACGGCGAGGGCGAGTCCGGTGCGGGCCTCGTCGGTGTCGAGGGCGTCCTCGGGGTCGAAGAGGTGCGCCTCGATCGCGTCCAGCTCGCCGTTCAGGTCGAGGTAGAGACGGGCGTAGTACAGGGAGCGGTTCTCCACCTGCCAGTCGTGCCGGGGGTCGTCCAGCACGCAGTGGTCGAGTGCCGCGAGCGCCTCGGCGCGGGGGGCGGTGAGCGCGTGCAGTGTGCCGTCGCCGCGGCCCCGCTGGAGCAGGCCGAGCAGCGTGCCGCTGGGCGCTATGACCGGATCGAACATGGGAAACAGCCTCACATCAAGCGTCGACGCAACCGGGGAACAGCACTACCTGGCCACGTGACAACACGTCGGGGCGCCCGCCGTCTCTTGCTTGCTGTAGACCATCTTCCTCTGCCTCTCGTCGGTGGCCCATGCGGACCGCGTCACGGTCCGCGCGGTGCGGCAACCTCTGCCCAGCCGTCGCGTCCGTGAATCACGACGTCATGATGGCCCGGTGTCCGCGCCGCCGCGACCGAAATTTCCGGCGGCCTGGTACCGCCTCCCCCGTTTTGTGTGTCATGCCTGGTCGGCGGGCCGTTTCAGCAGCTCACGGCATGCCGGCCACGGCCCTTGGGCTCACTGCTCGCCGAACAGCCGCAGCAGCTCCGTCCGGCCGAACATCCGGGCCGTGTCGAGGGCCGACGGGGTGCCCGCGGACGGGTCCGCGCCGGCCTCCAGCAGGGCCTCGATGACCTCTCGTTCACCCTTGAAGACCGCTCCGGCGAGGGGCGTCTGGCCCCGGTCGTTGACGCGGTCGGCGTCGGCGCCGCGGGCCAGCAGCGCGCGGACGGCGTCGGCGTGGCCGTGGTAGGCGGCCAGCATCACGAGGGAGTCGCCGCGGTCGTTGGTGAGGTCGGCCGGGACGCCGGCGTCGACGTAGGCGACGAGCGCGTCGGCCGGTCCCTGCCGGGCCAGATCGAAGATCTTGGTCGCCAGCTCCACGACCTCGGGGTCGGGGGCTTCACTCATCGGCCGGACCGCCTCTCACTGCGAGCGTTGGGGACTGCTTCGGGACTGCTGGGGACTGCGGGGAGCAAGCGTACGGCCGCGCGAGCGGTGCTCGGCCGTACGGGTGAATCGCCAGAGTACTGGCTCGTGCGGCACATCACCCGACGTGCCGGAGGCAAAGATCGGTACCGATCCGGCCGCGCGCGGCGGGGCCGCCCGGCCGCCACGCCCGGCAGCTGCGCCGCGCGGGGCAAATTCAGCGATTTTCACCCGCTTGCACCTTTTGTCATATGGATACATGCTGTGATCCTGGAAGGACTCAGGGTGACTGTCCCCCTTCGACACCAGGAGATTCACATGATCCTCTCCATCTCAGGCGTCGTCCTGTTCGGCGTCATCGGCTTCATCTTCTTCCGCAAGGACGGGCTCAAGCCCTCCCACGCGTGCGTGTCGACCCTGTTCGGCTTCTACCTCGCCAGCACGGCCATCGCGCCCAGCATCAGAGCCGGCGGCGAGAGCCTCGCGAGCCTGCTGGGCGGCATGAGGTTCTGACGCCGCCCTCCCCCGAGGACTTCGGCAGTCGCCGTCCGGGGGACACCCTCACCGACCGTCCGACCCCGCAGGAGGCAACAGTGGCCCGGCGCCCCCTCCCCCGCATTCTGAGCACAGGCGGCGCGCAGCTGACCCGTGGCCGGGAGCTGGCCCGGACGGCGGCCGACAGCGCCACGGACGTCCTCCACCCGCTGATCACGATCGCCCGGGGTCTGCGCCGGCTCGCCGCCGCCGGCCGGCGCAGATGGGCGGACACCCCCAAGGACCGGCGCGGGCCCCTGCTGTTCGTGGTGGCCTCACTGTTCCTGGTCGTGGCACTGGTGCCGTACGGTCCGCTGCTCGCCGCCGTCGTGGTGACGACGGCGGCGGCCTGGCAGGGCCGCGACCGCGCCCCGGCCGAACCGGCGGACCCCGCCGAACCGCGCACCGTGCGCCTGGCGTCGCTGTACGAGGCACTGGTCCCGTACTTCTCGGCCGCCGACGACCCGGATCCGCTGTACGCGCACGGCGGCGGGTGGGAGAAGGCCTTCCCCGCCTACGAGTTCGACGACTCGGGCCGCGTCTGCCATCTGCTGATCCGCTACCCGGCCTACTTCACCGACGGGGAGCCCGAGGCCCGCGCGCGGATCGAGCACCTGCTGACCGCCAAGGCCGGCCGCGGCCGCGAGTACCTCTTCACCTGGGACGAGGAGAGCAACGAGCTCACGGTCACCGCGCTGGCCCCGCTGCCGACCGGGGTCCCCGCCCAGCGCTTCGTCACCGCGCCGGGCGAGACCGTGCTCGGCTTCACCGACCCCAGCGAGGTCCAGCGCACCCTCCCCCTCACCTACGGCGCCGAGCAGCGCGACGTGCCGCCGGTCGTCTGGCGCACCGGCCCGCGCTCCACCGAGCCGCACCTGCTGGTCATCGGCCAGCCGGGCAGCGGCACCTCCACGCTGCTGCGCTCCGTCGCGCTGCAGGCGCTCCAGCACGGCGACGTGGTGATCGTCGACGGGGGCGGCACCGGGGAGTACGCCTGCCTGGTCGGACGCGACGGTGTCCTCGCGGTCGAGTGCGGGCCCGCCGGGGCGGCGGCGAGCCTGGAGTGGGCGGCCACCGAGACCGAGCGGCGGCTGATCGCGGTCAACCGCGCCCGGCAGGCCGGCCAGGCGCCGCCGGACGACACCAGGCGACCGCTGTGGCTGCTGCTGGACCGGCCCGCCTCCTTCACCCATCTGGCCGCCGCGGACGGCCGCAAGGATCCGCAGGCCCTGCTCCAGGTGCCCCTGCGGCACGGTCGCGCGGTCAACGTGACGGTCGTGGTGGCCGAGCAGTTCGACAGCGCGGACGTGCTCGGCGACGCGTTGCGCCAGCACACGCGCGCGCGGGTGGTGCTCGGGCCGGCGACGCCGGAGCAGCTCAAGGCGGTGCTGGGGGCGCCGCCGCACACCACGCCGCTGCCGGCCGTTCCGCCCGGGCGCGGCTACGCGCGACTGGGCACGGGGCCGGTGCACCGGCTCCAGGTGCCGGCGACGCCCGATCCGTACGACGACTCCACGAGTGCGGCGCTGCGGAGGGCGGTGGAGGAACTGCTGCCGCCGAAGACGACGCCGGCGGACGGGGAGACGGTGCCGGAGCCTTCGGCGGGCCGCGCGGCGCCGGGCACGAAGGCCGAGGTGGAGGCGGAGGCCGTGGCCGAGGCCGAGGAGGCCGTGGCCGAGGCGGCGAAGGCGGTGGGCGAGCCTTCGTGAGAACGGTGGGGTGCCGCCACGGTCGCGGGACAGAACGGTGAGGTGCCGTCACGGCTGCGGGACGCGGGGAGCGCCCTCCCCGCGCTCACTTCGAGCAGGGAGGACCCCCGGCCCACCCCTCGTACGGATCATGCCGGACGGGCCCTGGCACCGCCCCTGACCCGGCCTGACCCGAACGAAGGACCCTAGGCCACGAAGGTTCTCGGGGAGTCGCCGCCGCCCGGAGCGCCCGTCTCCACCAGACGGGCCGCCGCCGCTAGCCGGGCCGCCGCTTCCTCCGCCACCGCTCCGGTGACGGTGAACGGCAGCCGGACATATCCCTCGAAGGCGCCGTCGACGCCGAACCGGGGGCCGGAGGGGACCCGTACGCCCACGCGCTCGCCCGCCTCGGCGATGCGCGAGCCCGAGAGCCCGCCGGTGCGCACCCACAGGGTGAGACCGCCCTGCGGCACCTCGAACTCCCAGTCGGGCAGCTCGCGCCGGACGGCCGCGATCAGCGCGTCCCGGTTGTCCCGGGCCTGGCCGCGCCGAAGCTCCACCGCCTGCTCCCAGCCGCCGGTGCTGAACAGCCAGTTCACCGCGAGCTGCTCCAGCACGGGCGTGCCCAGGTCGGCGTAGGCGCGGGCGGCGACCAGGCTGCGGATCACATCGGGGGCGGCCCGGACCCAGCCGATGCGCATCCCGGCCCAGAAGGCCTTGCTGGCGGACCCGACGGTGATCACCGTGGAGCCCGCGGGGTCGAAGCCGCACACCCGCCGCGGCATCTCCAGGCCCGCGTCCAGGTACAGCTCGCTCATCGTCTCGTCGACGACGAGCACCGTCCCGGCCGAGCGCGCCGCCTCCACCAGACGGCGTCGCTGGTCCTCGTCGGCGAGCGCGCCGGTCGGGTTGTGGAAGTCGGCGACGACGTAGGCGATCCGGGGCGCGGCCTCCCGCAGCACCTGGCGCCAGCGGTCCAGGTCCCACCCGGTGAGTCCCTCGGCCATCGCCACGGGCACCAGCCGGGCGCCCGCCTCCCGCATCAGCTGGAGGATGTTGGCGTACGAGGGCGACTCGACGGCGATGCGCTCGCCCCGGCCGCCGAAGAGGTGGCAGATGGCGTCGATGGCGCCCATGGCACCGGTCGTCACCATGATCTGCTCGGGCATCGTGGGGATGCCGCGCGCGGTGTACCGCTCGGCGATCATCGACCGCAGCGCGGGCAGACCGGCCGGGTAGTCGCCGTGCGTGTGGGCGTAGGGCGGCAGCTCCTCCAGCGCGCCCCGCACCGCGCGGGTGAGCCACGGCTCGGGGGCGGGCAGCGCCGCGGTGCCCAGGTCGATCATGGAACCCAGCGCCTCCGGCGGCAGCGGTTCCAGCCCCTGCGCCGGCAGCGGGTTCCCGGCGGGCACGGCGGTCCAGCTGCCGGCCCCGCGCCGGGACTCCAGGAAGCCCTCGGTGCGCAGCGCCTCGTAGGCGGCGGCGACCGTGGTGCGGCTGACGGACAGGGCCAGGGCCAGTTCGCGTTCGGCGGGCAACCGGGCGGCCACCGGCACGCGGCCCTCCAGGACCAGCAGCCGGACGCCGTCGGCCAGCGCCCGGTAGGCGGGCGGGCGGCGGGCGCCGGGCGCCGCCGGGCGGTCCTGCTGCGAGTTGAGCAGCCGGGCGAGTTGCGCCGCACCCATCGCCGAGGTCCACTGCGCCATGATTACCAGTCCACCTTCCCCGAATTGGCCATGGATGGGATTCGTCCTCAAGCCACAGAGTGTCACGCACCGGGCCACTTCCACCAACCAGGGGGGCATCTTGTCCATGCGGGACCGTCTCGGCCGGCGGCTGATCCAGCTCTACGCCGGCCTCGTGCTGTACGGCGTCAGTTCCGGCCTGCTGGTCGAGGCGGGTCTGGGTCTGGAGCCGTGGAACGTGCTGCACCAGGGTCTGGCCGAGCTGACCGGCCTGACGATCGGGGTCGTGTCGATCATCGTGGGCGCCGCGGTGCTGCTGCTGTGGATACCGCTGCGCCAGCGGCCCGGCCTCGGGACGGTCTCCAACGTCTTCCTGGTCGGCGTCGCGATGGACGGCACCCTCGCGGCGCTGCCCGACGTCCGCTCCCTGGCCATCCGCGTCCCGTTGCTGCTGGCGGGCGTCCTGCTGAACGGGCTGGCCACCGGCCTCTACATCGCCGCCCGGCTGGGTCCCGGCCCGCGCGACGGGCTGATGACCGGGCTGCACCGGCGCACCGGGCGCTCGGTCCGCCTGATGCGGACGGTCGTCGAGGTGGCGGTCGTCGCCACCGGATTCGCCCTCGGCGGCACCATCGGCGTCGGCACCCTGCTGTACGCCGTGTCGATCGGTCCGCTGGCTCAGCTCTTCCTGCGCCTGTTCGCCGTTCCGGCGGCGGCCGGCGGCGGCGCGGCCGTTGCCGCCGCGTCACCCGAAGGGGTGATACTGCGTCCGTGACCACGCTCGTACGCCACCCGTACCTCGACCATCCGGGGCCCATCCCGTTCGCCCATCGCGGCGGGGCCGCCGACGGCCTGGAGAACACCGTGGCGCAGTTCCGGCGAGCGGTCGAGCACGGTTACCGGTACATCGAGACCGATGTGCACACCACGGCGGACGGCCGGCTCGTGGCCTTCCACGACGCGACGCTGGACCGGGTGACCGACGGCGCGGGCCGGATCGCCGACCTGCCGTGGGCGGAGGTGGCGCGGGCGCGCGTGGCGGGCCGGGAGCCGGTGCCGCTCTTCGAGGAGCTGCTGGAGACCTTCCCCGAGGTGCGCTGGAACGTCGACGTGAAGGCGGAACCGGCGCTGCGTCCGCTGCTGGAGACGATCGAGCGCATGGACGCCTGGTCGCGGGTGTGCGTCGGCTCCTTCTCCGAGGCGCGCGTGGTGCGGGCCCAGCGGCTGGCCGGGCCGCGCCTGGCGACGTCGTACGGCACCCGCGGGGTGCTGGGGCTGAGGCTGCGCTCCTGGGGAGTGCCGGCGGCGCTGCGGCGGTCGGCGGTCGCCGCACAGGTGCCGGTGGCGCAGTCGGGTGTCCCGGTGGTCGACCGCGCGTTCCTGCGCGCGGCGCACGCGCGGGGGCTCCAGGTGCACGTGTGGACCGTCAACGAGCCGGAGCGGATGCACCGGCTCCTGGATCTCGGTGTCGATGGCATCATGACCGATCACATCGACACGCTGCGCGAGGTCTTGCGGGAGCGGGGCGTCTGGTTCTGAGACGCCCCGGCCCGTGGGGGGCGCGGCATCCGAGGCGGGGAAGCGAGGGCACGGGTGGGCACCGACACCGTGCGGGCACAGGCGGGGGCGGGCGACGAGGACATCGCCGGCCGGCGGCGCGAGCAGCGCGGCTGGTACTTCTACGACTGGGCGTGCTCCGTCTACTCGACCAGTGTGCTCACCGTGTTCCTGGGCCCCTATCTGACCTCGGTGGCCCGGGCGGCGGCGGACCCGGACGGGTACGTGCACCCGCTCGGGGTCCCGGTGCGGGCGGGGTCGTTCTTCGCCTACTGCGTCTCGGCGTCCGTGGTCGTGGCGATCCTGGTGATGCCGGCGGCGGGCGCGGCGGCCGACCGCACCGGCCGCCGCAAGCCGCTGCTGGCGGCGGCCGCCTACACGGGGGCCGCCGCCACCGCGGGACTGTTCTTCCTGGACGGCCACCGCTATCTGTTGGGCGGTCTCCTGCTGATCGTCGCCAACGCGTCGGTGGCCGTCTCGATGGTCCTCTACAACTCCTACCTGCCGCAGATCGCGCCGCCCGAGGAACGCGACGCGGTCTCCTCCCGCGGCTGGGCCTTCGGCTACGCGGCCGGCTCGCTGGTGCTGGTGGCGAATCTGGTGCTGTTCACCGCCCACGACTCCTTCGGCGTGTCCGAGACGATGGCGGTGCGCGTCTGCCTGGCCTCGGCGGGCCTGTGGTGGGGCGTGTTCACCCTGGTGCCGCTCCGGCGGCTGCGCGACCGCCGGGTGCCGGCCGCCGCCGCGCCGCCGGTACGGGGCTGGCGCCAGCTGGCGGCCACCGTGCGGGACATGCGCGACCGGCCGCTCACCCTGGCCTTCCTGCTGGCGTACCTGATCTACAACGACGGCATCCAGACGGTGATCTCCCAGGCCTCGGTGTACGGCTCGGAGGAACTGGGCCTGGGGCAGTCCACGCTGATCACGGCGGTGCTGATGGTGCAGGTGCTGGCCGTGGCGGGGGCGCTGGGCATGGGACGGCTGGCGCGGACGTACGGGGCGAAGCGGACGATCCTCGGGTCGCTGGTCGCGTGGACGGCGACCCTCGGGGCCGGGTTCTTCCTGCCGGCGGGCGCGCCGGTGTGGTTCTTCGTGCTGGCGGCGGGGATCGGGCTGGTCCTGGGCGGCAGCCAGGCGCTGTCCCGGTCGCTGTTCTCGCATCTCGTCCCGCCCGGCAAGGAGGCCGAGTACTTCTCCGCGTACGAGATGAGCGACCGCGGCATGAGCTGGCTGGGGCCGCTGCTGTTCGGGATGACCTACCAGCTGACCGGGAGCTACCGGGACGCGATCCTCTCGCTGGTGGCGTTCTTCGTGATCGGCTTCGTGCTGCTGGCGCGGGTGCCGGTGGGGCGGGCTATCCAGGACGCGGGCAATCCGGTTCCCGACCGGATTTAGCACTCGCGGCGAAAGGGCTGTAGTGTACGCGTTTGGCCTGCCAGGCGTACCGTTACTGCGCGTCAAAGATGCCGAAACGCTGGGTGACATCTCGTTGCAGATGTGACAAACCGGGCGCCGGTGGGTACTGCACTGGTTGACAAGGCTGCGGCTACGACGGCGACACATGACCCGGAACGGGACATCGGAACGGGAATCTTTACCGCCGACCGGACGTTGACCGGATGACGACGACAGCGACACCTGTCCTGTGGGCGACAAGCCCGGGAGGCACGATTCATGAGTGAGCGAGCTCTTCGCGGCACGCGCCTCGTGGTGACCAGCTACGAGACGGACCGCGGCATCGACTTGGCTCCGCGCCAGGCCGTGGAGTACGCATGCGAGAAGGGGCACCGCTTCGAGATGCCCTTCTCGGTCGAGGCGGAGATCCCGCCGGAGTGGGAGTGCAAGGTCTGCGGGGCCCCGGCACTCCTGGTGGACGGCGACGGCCCGGAGGAGAAGAAGGCGAAGCCGGCCCGTACGCACTGGGACATGCTGATGGAGCGGCGTACCCGTGAGGAACTCGAAGAGGTCCTCGAGGAGCGTCTGGCCGTACTGCGGTCGGGCGCGATGAACATCGCCGTTCATCCTCGGGACAGCCGCAAGAGCGCGTAGTCCCCGGCGGGCTTCGGTCCGGTCGCGGTGCACGTGGGAAACGAGGACGGGCGCCGTACGTGATGAGTCACGTACGGCGCCCGTCCTCGTTCCCTGGCGTCCGCTTCTTTCGCGTCCGCCGGGGCGGCTCGGTCGCGGCGCCGGGCGGGCCGGCCGCGCTCACCGGGTCAGCGGCGGGTGCTGCTCGCGGGTGGCGCCGCCCGGCTCGTCGTCCCTGATCACCTCACCCTGGACGACCTTGCCGTCGGGGCGGTGGATGCGGACCTGCCGGAAGGCGTCACCGAGGGTGCCGGGCGCGGCCGCGCGGAGCTTGCGCTCCACCGTCCGCTCCGTGAGGCGGCTCACGGCCCGCTGGACGGGCGGGAGCAGCAGGAGCAGCCCGGCGACGTCCGAGATCATGCCGGGGATGATCAGCAGCAGGCCGCCCAGCATCATCAGGCCGTTGCCGCCGCGGCGCGCCGACGGGGTGCCGCCGCGCTGCAGCGCCTCGTTGAGGTTCTGGAAGGCGCGGCGGCCCGCTCGCTTGATCACCACGGCGCCGAGCACGATCCCGGCGAGCAGCAGCAGGAAGACCGTGAAGCCGCCCGCCGCGCCCGCGACCACGGTCAGCAGCCAGATCTCCAGCACCAGCCACGCCGCGAGACCCAGCGGCAGGTACCTGCGCAGCCGGGAACGCTGCGGCCGGGCGGGGCGGGGAGAGGTCGGGGCGCCTGTCGTCATGCTTCCAGTGTGCCTGGGACCGTCTCAGTGCCGGATAAGGGCCGGCCCTCGGGGCACCGGCGGGGCCGGAACGGGTTTCGAAAGCAGCGTCGTCCGCCCGGAGGGCGGGGCTCGCGGCGTCCGGCGGTGGGGCCCCTCCCACGCCGTTCAGGCAGTGGGGGCGCGTCGCAAGACGGAGGGACGTCCGCGTACCGGGCGTACGCGGACGATCCCGGCAACGCGGCCTGGGGGCACCCCCGGCCGAAAGCTGGGGAGCGCCGTGCCAGGCGTCGCGAGCCAGACCGGACTTCCCTAGTCCTGGGGCTTGCCGCCACGGCCGGTGAGCTTGGTCACCCGCTCCCCCACGCCCCACGCGGTGACGCGCCACAGCGCTTCCACGAGGATGTCGCGGCTCATCTTGGAGTCGCCGAGCTCCCGCTCCACGAAGGTGATGGGCACCTCGACGACGTGGAAACCGGCCTTCACCGCGCGGCGCGCCAGGTCGACCTGGAAGCAGTAGCCCTGCGAGGCGACCTCGTCCAGGCCCAGGCCCTCCAGCGTCTCGCGACGGAAGGCGCGGTAGCCGCCGGTGATGTCCCGCAGGGGCAGGTCCAGCGCGAGGCGCGAGTACAGGCTGCCGCCCCGGGAGATGAACTCGCGGCCCTTCGGCCAGTTCACCACGCGGCCGCCCGGCACCCAGCGGGAGCCCAGCACCAGATCGGCGCCCTTGAGGGCGGTCAGCAGGCGGGGCAGCTCCTCGGGCCGGTGGGAGCCGTCGGCGTCCATCTCGACCAGCACGCCGTAGTCGCGCGCCAGGCCCCAGCGGAAGCCCGCGAGGTAGGCGGCGCCGAGGCCCTCCTTGCCCTCGCGGTGCAGCACGTGGACCTGCTCGTCCTCGGCGGCCAGCTCGTCGGCGAGCTTGCCCGTGCCGTCGGGGCTGTTGTCGTCGGCCACGAGGACATGCGCCTCGGGGACGGCCTCGCGCACCCGGCCCACGATCGCCTTGATGTTCTCCGACTCGTTGTAGGTCGGGATGATCACGAGCGCCGTGCCGAGCGGACCGAACCGCCTCTCCTGGGCACCCGCCGCGGGGGTGCCGTCGCCGTGGTTCACTACTGCCCCTTCATGTCCATACGCACAGGACCACCATAGTGGCCACGGCCTGGGGTGACGCGACACGACGTGCCTGCCGCCGCACCGGACCGGCCGGGCCGCCGTTCTGCGGAGGGGACCCGGCGCCCTTCGGGCCGACCTGGGACCCGCTGGCTGCGGATCGGCCTGAAGCCGTTGTCTACTGAGCGACCGGGCCCCACCCGGGTCACACCCTGCCGACCGTCCGGGACGTTCCCCCGCCGACGCGGTCGCTGAGCCTGGCTCCCAGTGACGGTGACCCGGTGCGGCACACCGTCCCTGACCCAGCGGCACTGCGACGCGGGTACGGAAGTCCCCCGGTCGGGCGTCCGGTGGTGGACCCGGCAGAACCTACCGGCCCCGCGCCGTCGCCTGTCAAACAGCCCGCCGGGCCGCCGCGGCGAGCGCCGCCACCCGACCGCCGCCGAGGATGCCCAGGTCGCACTGCGCGGCGGCGGACGGCGACGGTGATCGCGCCGCGCCCGGAGATCACTCGCCCGGCCGTACGAAGACCGTCCGGCCGCCCACCACGGTCCGCAGGCAGACGGGCAGGTCACGGCCCGGGGCGAGGTCGGGCAGGCCGGGGGTGCCGGAACGCGGGTCGGTCGACCAGCGCGCGACCCGGTCGTCGGGGGCCTGGACGACGAGATCACCGGTGTGCCACACCGCGTAGTCGGCGGGCGCGCCGGGCACGAGGACGCCCGCGTCGTCCCGTCCGATCGCCCGCCAGCCGCCGCGCGTGTGCGCGGTGAAGGCGGCGCGGACGGAGATCCGGTGCCCGGGAGTGCGGTGGAAGGCGGCGGCCCGGACCGTGCCCCACGGGTCGAGCGGCGTGACGGGGCTGTCGGAGCCGAAGGCGAGCGGGACGCCGCCGCGCAGCAGCGCCGCGAACGGGTTCAGCGTGCGGGCCCGCTCCACGCCCAGGCGCTCGGCGTACATCCCCTCCTCGCCGCCCCACAGCGCGTCGAACGCGGGCTGCACGGAGGCGGTGAGCCCCAGCTCGGCGAAGGCGGCGATCGTCGCCGGGGTGAGCATCTCGGCGTGCTCGACCCGGTGCCGGGCCGCGCGGACGCGGGCGAGGCCGATCTTCTCGGCGGCGGCGCGCACACCCTCGACGACGGCGGTGACGGCGGCGTCGCCGATGGCGTGGAAGCCGGCCTGCAGGCCCGCCTCGGTGCAGGCGACGACATGGGCGGCGACGGCGGCGGCGTCCATGTAGGCGGTACCCGTGTGGCCGGCGTCGGAGTACGGCGCGTGCAGGCAGGCGGTGTGCGAGCCGATGGAGCCGTCGACGAAGAGGTCGCCGGCGGCGCCGGCCGCGCCCAGCTCCCGTGCCTCGTCCACGTCCTGTTCCGCCCAGTAGCCGACGACCCGCGGGCCCGGTTCCGCGGCGGCGAGCCGCAGCAGACCGGTGAAGTCGTCCTTGGAGGAGATGTCCGGCCCGCCGCACTCGTGCACGGACCCGATGCCCAGGGAGGCGGCGTGGGCGAGCGCGGCGCGCTGCGCCTCCGTGCGCTGGGCGGCGGTGACAGCGCCGAACGCGGCGGCGCGCACGGCGTGGTGGGCGTCGGCGGTCAGCGGACCGTCGACGGGGCCGGGACGGCCGGGCACCAGGTCGAGCAGGGCGGTGCTGACGACCGCGGAGTGGACGTCGATCCGGCTGAGGTAGAGGGGACGGCCGCCGGTGACCTCGTCGAGTTCCGCGCGCGTCGGAGGACGGCCGCCGGGCCAGCGGGCCGCGTCCCAGCCGTGGCCGAGCAGCACCCTGTCGCCCGGGCGGGCGGCGGCGAACTCCCGGACCCGCGCGAGGGCCGCCTCCAGGGAGGGGGCGTCCGACAGGTCGAGGCCGGTGAGCGCGAGGCCGGTGGCGGTGGTGTGCACGTGGGCGTCGGTGAACGCCGGGGTGACGAGGGCGCCGTCCAGGTCGACCACCTCGTCGACGCCGTCGGCGAACGCGTCCGCCGCGCCCTCCGAGCCGACCCAGGCGACTTGCCCGGCCTCGACGACCATGGCGGTCGCGAACGGGTCGGCGGGGCTGTGGACCTCGCCGCGGCGGAGAAGGACGGTCTGCGGTTCGGCGGTGCGCTCACTCATGGGGACCAGTCTCCCGCCTGCGCCCGCGGGCCCGGCACGCAGGTCGCCCCGGCGGGCGGCCGGCGGCGGACGGGACCCGTCGCGGCCGGACCACGCGTCCGGCCCCGCGGCTGGAGCAGCGCCCGGACGGCGCGGCTCGGCGGTACGCACGGACGACCGGACGGGACGGCTCAGTCTGGCGGTACGGCCGGGGAGCCGGTCGGCCGCGGGCCGGTCAGACGCGTGCGGGGCCGCCGGTCAGATGCGGGGCCGCCGGTCAGATGCGGGGCGGGCGGGCCTCGTACGGGGTGGACAGGACCACCGTCGTCCGGGTGGAGACGCCCGCCAGGGTCCGCACCCGGGCGAGCAGCTCCTCCAGCTCGTGCGGGGTGGCCACACGCACCTTGAGGATGTAGTTCTCGTCACCGGCCACGCTGTGGCACGCCTCGATCTCCGGGACGCCCGCCAGGCGGTCCGCGATGTCGTCGGGGGCGCTGGGGTCGAAGGGTTTGACCGAGATGAAGGCGGTCATGGGCAGCCCCACGGCCTCGGGGTCGACGACCGCGGCGTACCCGCGGATGACGCCACGCTGCTCCAGCCGCCGCACCCGCTGGTGCACGGCCGACGTGGACAGGCCCGTGGCCTTGCCCAGGTCGGTGTAGCTCATCCGCCCGTCCTTGACGAGCAGCTGCACGATCTGTCGGTCCAGCTCCTCCATGGCGCAAGAACCTACAGTGCGGTCGATCTCCTCGGATACCTCGGCGGCCCGGGCCGGGCCCGTGGGCGCCGACGGGGACGGTGGCCGGCCGGCGCCGCGGGGGACAAATCAGTCGCGACGGGCACGCGCGCGCGGCATGTGACGAACGCCACAGCCCCGGAACGCGCTCCGTGATGTTCTCGTGATTACCCGCGAGAGCGGACGGGAAGTGCTTGCTGTGGTCGAGGCCGCAGTGCCTTCACGGCCCAGCCTTAGGGGGAGAATCCCATGCAGAGTCTCAAGCGCCCTGGTCGATCCGCGCCCAGGCGACAGCAGCCGAACGTCGAGCCCGAGCCGGAGGGCGTCGAACCCGACGACTTCGACGACGAACTCGACGCCTACGACACGTTCGAGATGTACCGGGTGATCTGCCCGGACTGCGCCCAGCCCATCGCGCTCCTGGCGGACGAGGAAGTCCTGCCGGAGCACGCGCTGTGCGCCTCGCCGTGGAACCCGTTCGGGCTCACGGTCTGCCCCGGCACGGGCCGCGGCGCCCGCGATGCCAGGCCCGCCGACGAGTCGGCCGAGCCGCAGGAGCAGGACACCGCCCTGCTGTTGACGCTCCCGCAGGGGCTCGACTGGCGCACGCAGCCCTTCTCGCACGTCGGCGGCCCGGGCTCCCGCCCGATGCGCGTCCCGGCGATGCGCCGCGACGCCGCCTGACCGGCACCCCCGCACACGCATCCGCCCGCACCACGGCGCGCAGACCGTCACCGTGGTGCGGTGGGACCGGCATGCCTCGGAGCCGGCGGCCGGCCCGGCGCGCGGTGCCGCCCGGGACACCGCTGGACTCACGCTCGATTTCGGGGCCGGGTGACCTGTCCGCACGGCCGCGCGTTGCCCAGGCATGACCTCCATCGAGCCGGCGGCCGGGCGCCGGCGTCGCGTCCTCGTGCCGCCACCGGCGGTGTCGCTTCCGTCCGCGCCGCCGCCCCCGGACCCGCCGATCTACCGTGATCTGATGCGCGCCTGGGCCGACCGGGGCCGGACCCTGCCGGGGCGCCACGACCCGGAGTGGGTCCGGCTGGCGGCGCCCTTCCTCGGCCTCGCCCAGTTCAGCGGGACTCGGGACCCGCGACGTGACGGGCGATGACCATCCGCTGGATCTGGTTGGTGCCCTCGACGATCTGCAGCACCTTGGCCTCGCGCATGTAGCGCTCGGCCGGGAAGTCGGCGGTGTAGCCGTAGCCGCCGAGGATCTGGACGGCGTCGGTGGTCACTTTCATCGCCGTGTCCGTGCAGAACAGCTTGGCCATGGCGGCCTGCCGCGCGAAGGGCCGGCCCGCGTCGCGCAGCCGCGCCGCCGCCAGGTACAGGGCGCGGCCCGCCTCGATCTGGGTGGCCATGTCGGCGAGCATGAAGCGCAGGCCCTGGAAGTCGGCGATCGGCCGCCCGAACTGCCGGCGGTCGGTGGCGTAGCCGACCGCCTCGTCGAGCGCGCCCTGGGCGACGCCGATCGCGCAGGCCGCGATGCCGAGCCGCCCGGAGTCGAGCGCGGACAGGGCGATGGCGAAGCCCTGGCCCTCCTCACCGAGCCGCCTCTCGTCGCCGACGCGCACGCCGTCGAGGTGGATCTGGGCGGTCGGCGAGCCCTTCAGGCCCATCTTCTTCTCCGGCGCCGCCGCGCTCAGTCCCTCGGCGTCACCGGGGACCAGGAAGGCGGTGATCCCGCGCGGACCCTCCCCGCCGGTACGCGCCATGACCGTGTAGAAGTCGGCGATGCCGCCGTGGGTGATCCAGGACTTGGTGCCGGTGATCACCCAGTCGTCGCCGTCCCGCACCGCCTTGGTGCGCAGCGAGGCGGCGTCGGAGCCGGAGGAGGGCTCGGAGAGGGCGTAGGCGCCGAGCAGGCCGCCGCCGAGCATCGCGGGCAGGTGCTCGACCTGCTGCGCCTTGGTGCCGTAGGCGGCGAGGCCGTAGGCGGCCAGCGTGTGCACGCTGAGGCCGAGACCGACGGTGAGGCGGGCCGCGGCCAGCTCCTCCAGCACCTGGAGGTAGACCTCGTAGGGCTGGTCGCCGCCGCCGTACTCGGAGTCGTAGGGCAGGCCGAGCAGGCCGGAGCGGGACAGGAGGGTGAAGACCTCGCGCGGGAACCGTCCGGCGTCCTCCTCCTCGGCCGCCTTCGGGGCGATCTCGTGCTGTGCGATGTCGCGGACGAGCGAGATCAGGTCCCGGGCCTCCTCCGTGGGCAGTTGCCGGTCCACCGGCTGCGGGGCGCGGTCGGGCATGGCGACGCTCTCCTCCCTGTCGGGCACTGGCGGACAGCACCTTCGTGGGGCGGCTCCGCCGGTCTTCCTCGGGCCGGTCGATGCTCGCACTCCCGGGTCGCGGAAGCGGCTGACCAGCGGCTGTGCGCTGTGAGTATGCCCGATCGGAGGCACGGAGTCACCGGTTAACGACCGCTTACTTCGAGAAATGGCCGACGTCCTTTCCGGAGCCGGCCCACGACCGCTGCGGGTGTCCGGTTCGGGTGGGTTCGACCGTCCGCCGCCGCGGGCCGGTCCGGCCGGCTGCCGGGGGGCGTCGCGGAGGGACGCCGGGGGCGTCGCGGAGGGACGCCGGACCGGCGGAGTGCTCGCGGGGCCGGGCCGGCCGGGCCCGGCTCCGGCGGGGCAGGTCAGACGTCCCGGCGGGCGGGCGGCGGGGCCGGGTGGGACGGGTCGAGTTCCTCGATGGCGCGCAGCGCGCCGCCGAGGGTCCTGACGAGCAGATCGCGCATGGCGTCGCGGGAGAGCCCGGGGCGGGCGATCCAGTCGAGGGTGGCGCCCTCGACGCCGCACACCCAGGCGAGCAGGCCCATGCGGGCGAGCGGGGCGACGGCGGTGCGCCCGTAGGCGCCCTCGGCGATGGTCGCGACGATGGCCTCGCGCACGCCGTCGCGGAGGGCCTGCACCTCGGTGTCGAAGCCGACGCCGCCGCTGACGATGGTGCGGTAGGCGGCCTGGTTGTGCTCGGCGTAGCGCAGGTAGCCGTCGACGGTGCGGTGCACCCGGTCCACGGCCGGCAGTTCCCGGCCGCTCGCCGCGAAGGAGACGAGGTCGGCGACCGAGTCCTCGACGATCGCGAGGTAGTAGCCGCGCTTGGAGCGGAAGTAGTAGTAGATCAGCCCCTTGGCGACCTGCGCCTGCCGGGCGATGTCGTCCATGGAGAGGGCGTCGTAGGAGGTGTCGGCGAACAACCGCCGTCCGGTGGCTATGAGTTCGGCACGGCGGGCCGCGGATCGTTCGGTGCCGCGCGCCCGGTCGGGCGTCCCCGGCGGCCGGGGGGAGCCGAGCGTGCGGTGAAGGACGGTCTCGCGCTGCTGACTCGTATTCAATTCGGCCCCGGTCTCCAACTGCGGTCGGACAGCCGCAGTATGGCAGCTCCGGAGGAGGTCGGATCACAGCAGCCCGAGCTGGGTGACGAGCATCGCGATCACGACGACGAGGGTCCAGCCGAGCACGTGCTCCAGGATCTTCGGGCCGTCGCCGTCGTCCTGGGGGCCGCCGGTGCGGGCGCGGACGGGAGCGGCGGTGGCCGAGTGAGCGGTCATGACTTCTCGCAGGGGTCGGACGTGCGGGTGGGCTCCCCCGCTCCGGGACTTCTCCCCTCGTCCCGCTGTCCACCTTGCCACTTGCGCGCACTCTCGCGGCGGAGAGCTTGGTCACAGGCGGCCCCCGGGGCCCTGCGGCGCGGGCAGGCCCCGGGGCCGGTCACGCCGGTCACCGACGGCTCCCGGGTCCCGACGGCTCCTGCCGTCTTCCGGGAGCCCACCCGGCGCCCGGGAGCCTCCGCCGAGTCTCCGCCCGGTGCGGTCGGCCCGGTCAGCGCACGCCCACCGCCGCCAGCGCACGGCACTGCTGGGGGGCGGGGTGCGCCGGGAAGTACAGGTAACAGACGCCGCCGCTGCCGGAGGCGACCTGGCCGGCGGCGTTGTACCGCTTGGTCCGCAGCCAGATGTTCTCGAACTCACGGCGGGCGTACACGCGCCGTACCGCGTCGTCGCCCGGTGAGGCCGGGTCGTTGGCGATCACGTCGCCGCCCGCGGTGAAGCCGATGACCGTCATCAGGTGGCCGGAGGTGCCGTAACCGGCGCCGGTCAGCTCCGTCTTGAGGAACGACTGCGACGTTATGGCCGGGATGCCGGCCTCGATCAGCGTCTCCAGGTCGGTGAGCGAGGTGAGCCGGGTGACCACGCCCCGCAGGTCCTCGAAGGTCGCCGCGTAGGCCGCGTTGAACGGCCAGTTGCCGCAGCCCGCGTACTGGTAGTCGTAGGTGGAGCGGGCCGCGTGGCAGACCTGTGGATCGGCGTAGGACGGGTCGACCCAGGAGAGCTGCTCGGGGGTGAGCCGGCCGCCCCAGTACTCGATGATCATCTGCGAGGAGGTGGGGCTGCACCAGGCCTCGCCGCCGTTGTCGTACTGGGGGTACTGGCCGGCGTGGATCTCCTGCGAGTACCGGGGCACGGCCAGTTCCCGGGCCACGCCGCCGGGTGCGGAGGCGGGGACGGTGAAGCGGTCGGGGATGTCGGAGCCCATGACGCCGGCCCGCCAGACGGCGGGGCTGAGCGCGGTGCCGGGCCTGCGGTAGAGGGTGAGGCGCAGCCGGTACGAGGCGAGGCGCAGCCCGGAGGCCGGGTCGTCGACGGCGAAGGTGTCCGTCCACACCGTGCTGCGGCCGTCGCTCTGGTCGTCGACGGAGGTCCGCCTGATGTCCTGGTCCCCCGCCGCCCAGCGGCCCATCACGTACCAGGGGGTGTCGGAGCCGTCGGAGTACGTGCCCCGCAGCTCCACCTGGAGCCAGGTGCCGGCCGGGGTGTTCGCGTTCCAGGAGGCGATGGCCTCGGTGGCCGGGACGGCGAGGCGGTGCACCGGGCCGGTCCAGGTGGCGTACTCCCAACGGGCGGTGGTGCCGGTATGCGGGTCGGTGTAATCGGTGGTGCCGGCCGGGGCGGCGATCTCCAGGGCGGGGCGCGCGCCCGCGACCGCGCGGGTGCCCCGGAAGGCGCCGCCGCGCCAGTCGGTGTACGTGGTCCAGGCGCGGTAGTCGACCGGGCGGGCGGCGTCGGCTTGGCCGTGGTGGGCGCCGCCGTGGCCGCGGTGGGCGTCGGCGGCGACCGCCGGCGCCGTGCTGCCGGCCACGACGGTGGCGGCGGCCATCGCGGCGGTCAGCACGGTTCTGCGGGACGGTTGTTCGGATCTGCTCATGGGTGGAAGACCCCCGGGTGTCCGAGTCGGGGCGGGTGGCGGGTCCGTGCACGGCGCTGCGCCCACTATGGCCGCGGCGACCGGCTCCTGCCAGCACTACGGCACACGCCACGCCCACCAATATTGGTCTCGACCACTGGCATGACCAGCGGTTGCGTACCCGTCCGGCTCGTCTGCCCGACCCGCGGGGCCGCCCGGGGCGCGTCCCGCCGCGGTCGGCCCCCCGAGCCCGTGCGGGTCAGATCAGGTCCATCGCGGCCACCTCGTCCGGGCGGCCGTAGCTCACCGGTCCCCGGAAGCGGCGGCGGGCGGTGGCGAACCACCACACGGTCGCGATCAGGAGCACGGCGGCGAGGGCGACGGGGGCGTAGTTGAAGGAGGCGACGGTGAACGGCGCGGCCTGCGGCAGCATGAACAGCACGCTGCTGAGCGCGATCCAGGTGACCGCGACCACGCCGACCGGCCGGCCCCAGCGGCCCAGGTGCCAGGGGCCGGGCCGGAACTCGTCGCCGAGCCGCAGCCGGAGCAGGATCGGGACGGCGTAGGCGAGGAAGAGCCCGACGACATTGACGCTGACGATGGCGGTGAACGCCGTGTGCGACCACCAGCCGGGCAGGACGAGGGCGAGCGAGCAGCCGACCGCCAGCCAGACCGCCTTGACGGGGGTGCGGGTGCGCGGGGAGACCGAGTGCCACCAGCGGGAGCCGGGCATGGCGCCGTCCCGGGAGAAGGCGAAGATCTGCCGGGTGTTGCTGGTCAGGTTGGCGAGGCCGCAGAAGAGCATCGCCCCGATGACGATCAGGAGCAGCGCCTTCGCGGTGCCCTGGCCGAGGGCGTCGATGAGGATCTGGACGGGCGGTGCGTCCGCGCTCGCCTGGCGGCCGTAGTCGCCGATGGCGGCGACGAGGGCGAGCATGAGGACCAGCCCGGTCAGCGCGGACCAGCCGATGGCACGGGTGATGCCCCTGGGGGCGTTGAGGGTCGCGCGGACGGTCTCCTCGGACATGTGGAAGCTGCCGTCGAAGCCGGTGAAGGTCCAGCTGGTGACGAGCAGGCCGAGCATGCCGCCGTAGAGGCCGTTCGTGAAGCCGGTGTTGTTGGCGAAATGCGTCACGAAGGAGACCGGCCGGTGCTGGTCGGGCACGGCGACGAGGGCGGTCACGATCACCACCAGCCCGATCAGCAGCCACCACACGGAGATCCGGTTGAGGACGGCGACCAGCTGGACGGCGCGGGTGTTGGCCAGGCCCTGGAGCACGATGATCAACGCGGTGATCAGGACCGTCTGGTGGGTGGTGGGCCGGTACGAGGTCCACTGGAGCGCCAGGAAGGCCTGGACGAAGGTGGCGGCCGCGTAGCCGGTGGCGGCGGTGCCGCCGATCTGGCCGACGAAGTTCAGCCAGCCGGTGAACCAGGACCAGGCGCCCTTGTGCCGTTTGGCGAGTTTGCCCGCCGAGAAATACAGCGCCCCGCTCGTCGGATAGGCGGAGGCGACTTCCGCCATCGCCGCGCCGACGAACAGCACCATCACGGAGACGCCCAACCAGCCGAAGACGAGAACGCGCGGACCGCCCGCGTTCATTCCGAAACCGAAGGACGAGAAAATGCCCGACAGGACGTTGATGATGGTGAAGGAGATCGCGAAATTGTCGAACGCCTTGAAACGCCGGGTGAGTTTTCTCGGATATCCCATGGCGTGCAGGGTCGCGTCGTCGTCGAGCGTGTTCACCTCCGTCCGGGCGCGGGCCCGGTGGGCTCCGGCGGTCCTGACGCGCGGGGCCGGTCTGCTGTACGGCACGGTTCGGCCTTTCTCTCGGTGGGCGACGGTTCAGGGCGGCACCGGCAGGCCGCAGGCTCGCCGGGCCCGGGAGAGCTGTTCGACGGGATCGCCGAAGGCGCACCACGGCATCCGTGAGGCGTAGGGCCCCATGGCGGTGAGGGCCGCGCGGGCCTCCGGCTCGCGCCCGGCCAGAACCAGCGCGTGGGCGAGATAGGCCAGGTCGAGCACCGGTGTGAAGCGGTGCGCGGCCACCGTCGGGAGCCAGTCGCGGTGGATGGCGAGCGCGGTGGCGCGCCACTGCGGCTGCTCCCAGAGCCGGTCGGCGAGCAGTCGCGCCGGGTCGTAGCTCTCCACGAGGGCTACCAGCGGCAGCAGCCGCAGCGCGGAGTCGACCGGGGCCCGCTGCGCCAGGAAGGCGGCGACGTCCCAGGCGGCGTTGACGGAGCCGCCGTGCCGGGTGAAGAAGAAGGCCAGGAAGCGATGGTGGGCCTCACGGTGCCAGGGGTCGAGCGACAGGACGTGCGCGAACAGCCGCCAGGGCCCCGGCGGTGCGGTGAGCAGGCCCCGCGGCGCCGGGTCGCGCAGCCGGTGCAGCCGGGCCATGGCCAGTTTGGCGACCCAGGGCGTGGGATCGCCAGGACCGGCCGCCGAGGCCCGTTCGCAGGCGGAGAGCGCTATGCGCTCCAGCGGCTCGGCCCGCCCGTCGTGGTCGTCGGCCGCGCGCAGCGCCCGCAGCACCGCCACCCTCGCCCACAGCAGCGCGGCCTCGGGCGACGGCTCCTCGGCCAGCCAGCGTTCGGCGAGGTCGGAGTCGGCCGCCTCCGAGGCGAGCACCAGGGAGCGGTGGGCCCGCAGCGCGAAGTCGCCGCGGGTCTCGGCGAGGGCCGCCCGGGCGCTGGCCCAGCGGCCGGCCCGCACGTCGACGCAGACACTCGCGAGCGTCCGGTCGTCCGCCGCCGGATGCCAGACGTACTGCCCCTCGAACAACCCGGCTGCCATCGTCCCCCGTCCGTCCCCGTACGGCACCTCATGGTTGCGCCGGAGAAACTTTACTCACCACCGGGCACAACCGGAACGCGGTTTTCGACATGTTCACCGGTCACGGGCAGGGGTTTCGGCGAACGCCGACGGCCTCTCACTCGATGGTTCAATGCGGCACTAATTCGGCCGCCCTACATCACCCGTCCCACACGCCACTAGAATGTTCCCGCGAGATATGCCATCCGCTCAGCACCCGTCCTTGGGGGAACCGACATCCGCGCCCTCGCCGCCCAGCTCCGCCGCCTTCCGCCGTCCTGCGGCCCGGTCCGCCTGATCGGCGTGGACGGACACGCGGGGTCGGGCAAGTCCACGTTCGCCGGGCGTCTGGCCGCGGCGCTGGACGGCGCCCCGGTGCTGCACCTGGACGACATCGCGAGCCACGAGGAACTGTTCGCCTGGGACGGCCGGCTGCTGGCCGAGGTGATCGAGCCGCTCAGCCGCGGCGCGACCGCGCGCTACGCCCCCTATGACTGGCACACCCGGCGCTTCGGCCGCGCCCGCGCGCTGCCGCCCGCGCCCGTGATCCTGGTCGAGGGCGTGGGGGCCGGTCGCCGGGCGCTGCGCCCGCACCTGGCCCGGCTGCTGTGGATGGAGCTGCCCCGCCAGGAGTCCTGGGCGCGGGGGCGGGCCCGGGACGGGGCCGAGCAGCGGGAGTTCTGGACCGGGTGGGTGGCGGCGGAGCGCCGTCACTTCGCCGCCGACCCCTCCCGGCCGTTCGCCGAGGCGCTGGTCCGGCAGACGCCGGCCGGGTACGAGCTGCTTCCGGGCCCGGCCGCGCCCCCTGGGGCAGCCCGGAAGATCACTCAGCGTGACGGGCCGTCGGCAATGTGTTGAACCTGTGAAGATCCCCGCCGGGGATCTCGGCACAGTGCCCCAACTCCGCTTGACCGGGGGACCGTACAGGTCTTACGTTCTCAAGGAGCGGTCATCGAGGACCGCCCACTGACACGAAGCCCCCGGTTGTTCCCCCGTGACCGGGGGCTTCGTTCTGCCCGGATTCCGATTTCCGGACGCCACGCGACGCCATTCGATCACCCAGGGTCACCGGCTGGGGGCGCGCGTCGTGCTCCCACCTCGCCGAACGCCCCCTGCGGCACCCTTCGGCGGGCGGTGGCCCCACGGGTACGATGCCCTCGGTGCGACCTTCGAACGGCTGCTTCGCGCACCTGCAACTCCCTTCCGCGGAACAGCGGTTCGACCAGAGGCAGCCGCCGGACGACGGTCCGGCGGCGAACCTACGGGGGCACGGTTTGTGGGGGACGTGATGGACTTCGGCACGCAGGGCCCGAAGGCCCCGGCCGACCTCGCCTGGCTGCGCGGCGTGGACGCCTACACCCTGGGCGCCTATCCGCAGGCGGAGGAGGAGTTCCGGGCCGCGGTGGGGATGGATCCCTCGATGGCCGACGCCTGGCTCGGCCTGCACGCGCTGCGCGTCGACACGACGACCGCGCTGCTGCGCATGTTCCGGCACCGTGACCGCTTCGGCGAGCAGCGCTCCCGGCACCGCCGGTCCCTCAACTCCTGGTACTGGCTGGGCTGGTGGGTGCAGCCCGTGCTGGAGAGCCCCCGGGACCTGCTGCTGGCGCACGCCTCGCACTGGCTGGACGGGCGCCATGTGCCCGAGCTGGACCGGGCCCTGGCCGGTCTGCCGCCCGTGGACGCCGACCCCCAGGTACGTTTCCTGCACGCCTGCCGCGCCTACCTGGTCAAGGACTGGGAGCAGCTCGTACGCCACACCGATCCGCTGGTCGACGACCCGATGCTGGGCATCGAGGCCGGGCTGTTCGGCGGCATGGCCCGGGTGCGGCTGGAGATGTTCGGGCAGGCCGAGCCGCTGCTGTCGGCTGCGCTGATGCGGTGCCGCAGCGAGCAGCCGCAGCGCAAGGAGCTGCGGTACTGGCTGGCCCGGGCGCACGAGGGCACCGGCCGCAGCGCCGCGGCGCTCCCGCTGTACCGGGCGGTGCACCGGATCGACCCGGCCTTCATGGACACCTCGGCGCGGCTGGCGGCGATAGCCGAGGGCGACGGGTTCGACGACGCGGCCGGTCTCGCGGCGATCACGCTCTCCGGCGCCGGCCAGGACACCGTGGACGGGCCGGACTACTTGGACCCGGTCTTCGGCGGCGAGGGCCGCGACCTCAAGCTCGGCGGCGAGCCCGATCCCCCGCCCTCCGCCGTGTTCCCCCCGGTGGCCGATCCGGCGGTGCGCGAGCGGGCCTCGGTCGCCGCCGGGCCGCTGCCCAGCGGTCCTACCGATCCGGCGTTGTTGGAGCAGGCGCTCGCCGAACTGGAGCGCATGGTGGGTCTGGAGCCGGTGAAGCGCCAGGTCAAGGCGTTGTCCGCACAGCTCAACATGGCCCGGCTGCGGGCCGGGCAGGGGCTGCCGGTGCAGCCGCCGAAACGGCATTTCGTCTTCTCTGGCCCCTCGGGCACCGGCAAGACCACGGTCGCCCGCATCCTGGGCCGGGTCTTCTACGCGCTCGGGCTGCTCGGCGGCGACCATCTGGTGGAGGCGCAGCGGGCCGACCTGGTCGGGGAGTACCTGGGCCAGACGGCGGTCAAGGCCAACGAGCTCATCGACTCCGCGATCGGCGGGGTCCTCTTCGTCGACGAGGCCTACTCCCTGTCCAACTCCGGGTACGGCAAGGGCGACGCCTACGGCGACGAGGCGCTCCAGGTGCTGCTCAAGCGGGCCGAGGACAACCGCGACCACCTCGTGGTGATCCTGGCCGGCTATCCGGAGGGGATGGACCGGCTGCTGGCCGCCAACCCCGGGCTGTCGTCCCGCTTCACCACGCGGGTGGACTTCCCGTCGTACCGACCGCTGGAACTCACCGAGATCGGCAAGGTCCTGGCCGCGGAGAACGGCGACGTGTGGGACGAGGAGGCGCTGGACGAGCTGCGCTCGATCGCCGGGCACGTGGTCGACCAGGACTGGATCGACGAGCTCGGCAACGGGCGCTTCCTGCGGACGCTGTACGAGAAGAGCTGCGCCTACCGGGACCTGCGGCTGTCGGCGTATCCCGGCGCGCTGTCGCGGGACGACCTGGCGACGCTGCGGCTGCCGGACCTGATGCAGGCGTACGGGGAGGTGCTGTCGGGGCGGGGGCCGCAGGATCCGTCGGCACTGTGACGGATCCCGCGGTCCCACGCCTGCCTCGGCGCGGCCGGGCCGGAAGCGGTCGACCCGCTCCCTGACCCGGCCTGATCCGAACGAGGGGCCCGGCTAGGTCGCCAGGACTTCTTCCGGCTCGCCGCTTCCCCGCGGTTCGGTGAGGCGGATCTCGGTGGCGATCCGGTGGGCGGGGTCGCGGACCTCGCCGACGAGGAGTTCCAGTACGTCCTCCAGCGCCACCACGCCCAGCACCCGTCCGGACGCGTCCGCGACCTGCGCCAGATGGGTGGCGGCCCGCCGCATGACCGTCAGCGCGTCGTCCAGCGGGAGCTCCGAGCGGAGCGTCGGCATCGGGCGCCATATCCGCTGCGGCACGGCCCGGTCCGAGTCCTCCGCGTCCAGGACGTCCTTGACGTGCAGGAAGCCCATGAACGCGCCGTTCTCGGCGGCGACCGGAAAGCGGGAGTAGCCGGTGCGGGCGGTGAGCGCGACGATCTCGCCGGGGGTGACCGACGGCCTGACGGTCACCAGCCTCTCGCGCGGCAGCAGCACGTCGAGCACCGGGCGGGAGCCCAGCTCCAGCGCGTCCTCCAGCCGCTCCTGCTCCTCGGGGTCCAGCAGACCCGCCTGGCCGGCGTCCTCCACCAGCCGGCCCAGCTGCACGCTGGTGAAGACGGCCTCGACCTCGTCCTTGGGCTCGACGCGGAACAGCCGCAGGATGCCCTGGGCGCAGGCGCCGAGCGCCACCGTGACGGGCCTGCACACGCGGGCGAAGGCCACCAGCCCGGGGCCGAGCCAGAGCGCGGCCTTCTCCGGCGCGGCCATCGCCAGGTTCTTCGGCACCATCTCGCCGATGACCAGGTGGAAGAAGACCACCCCGGCGAGCGCGATGGCGTAGCCGAGGGGGTGGACCATGCCCTCGGGCAGCCGCATCCAGGTGAACACCGGTTCGAGCAGGTGCGCCACCGTGGGTTCGGCGACGGCGCCGAGCGTCAGCGAGCAGACGGTGATGCCGAACTGCGCGGCGGCCATCATCTGCGGCAGCCGTTCGAGGCCGTGCAGGACCTGCCGGGCACGGGCGGTGCCGAGCGGTTCGATCTGGCTGCGGCGGACGGAGACGAGCGCGAACTCGGCGCCGACGAAGAATCCGTTGACGAGCACGAGCAGCGCGGCGAAGAACAGTTGGAGCACGCTCATCGGACCGCCTCCGCCTCGGCCACGACGAGGTCGCCCGTACGGGCCGTCCGCACCAGGCGGACCCGCTCCGCGCGGTAGTGCCCGACCTCGCGCACGGACAGCCGCCAGCCGGGCAGCTCCGCGCGGTCGCCGGGGGCCGGGATCCGGCCGAGCAGGTCGGCGACCAGGCCGGCGACGGTCTCGTAGGGGCCTTCGGGGGCCTCGAGGCCGATGCGCCGGAGCAGGTCGACGCGGCAGCCGCCGTCGACGTCCCAGGCGGGCCGGCCGTCCTCGGGCGGGGCGGGCGCGAGCTCGGGCACGTCCTTGGCGTCGTGCTCGTCGCGGACCTCGCCGACGAGTTCCTCGACGATGTCCTCCAGGGTCACGACGCCGGCCGTGCCGCCGTACTCGTCGACGACGACCGCGATGGGCTGCTCGCTGCGCAGCTGGGCCAGCAGCGGCTGTACGGGCAGGGTCTCGGGGACCAGCAGCGCCGGGCGGGCGATCCGGCCGACGGGGGTGCGCAGCCGCTGCTGCGCGGGGACGGCGAGGGCGTCCTTGAGGTGGGCCATGCCGACGATCTCGTCGATCTTCTCCTGGTAGACGGGGAAGCGGGACAGGCCGGTGGCGCGGGTCAGGTTGACCACGTCCTCGGCGGTCGCCGAGACCTGAAGGGCGCTGACCTTCACGCGCGGCGTCATCACGTGCTGCGCGGTCAGGTCGCCCAGGGACAGGGTGCGGACGAAGAGGTCGGCCGTGTCCTGTTCGAGGGCGCCGGCCCGGGCCGAGTGGCGGGCCAGGGAGACCAGCTCGCCGGGGGTGCGGGCGGAGGCCAGCTCCTCGGCGGGCTCGACCCCGAGCGCGCGCACCAGCCGGTTGGCCACCGTGTTCAGCGCGGCGATCACCGGGCGGAACAGGCGGGAGAAGGCGTGCTGCGGGCCGGCGACGAAACGCGCGACCTGCAGCGGCCGGGAGACCGCCCAGTTCTTGGGCACCAGCTCGCCGACCACCATCTGGACGGCGGAGGCGAGCAGCATGCCGACGAGCACGGCGGCCCCGGGGACGACGCCCCCGGGCAGTCCGACGGCGGTGAAGGGGCCGCGCAGCAGCTCGGCGAGCGCGGGCTCGGCGAGCATGCCGACGACGAGCGAGGTGATGGTGATGCCGAGCTGGGTGCCTGAGAGCTGGAAGGACAGCTCGCCGAGCGAGTCGACGACCGTACGGGCCCGTCGGTCGCCGTCGGCGGCGGCCTTCTCGGCGTCCGGGCGTTCGACGGTCACCAGTCCGAACTCGGCGGCGACGAAGAAGCCGTTGGCGAGGATGAGCAGGAAGGCCGCTGCGAGGAGCAGCAGGGGGATGGTCATGATGCCGCCGCCTCCGCGCGCGCGGGGGCCGCGATGTCGCGGTGCGCGCTATGTCGGCAGGGGGCGGCGCAGGTACTGCAGGACGATCCGTCCATCGCCGGAGGGAGTCACTCCTCGGGTAGCAGGAGCCCCTGGCACCGATCGGGGCCCAGGGGCGGAGACGCAGCGAAAAACGTCTCCGCCACCAGATTAGTCAAGACCGGGCCCGGTGCGTCAGGGCGGACGTCCCGAGTCAGCCCTGAGGCCCACCCTGAGAGTGCTCCGGGTCGTGGAGGGAGCGGGCCTCGACGAGGGCGCGCAGGGCACGGGCGTCGGCGATGGCGCGCCGCTTGGCGATACCGGGCTGGATGCCGAGCGCGGGCAGGCTGGTGCCGTCGCTCAGGTTGAGGAAGACCCACGGGTCGCCGGGACGCAGGTTCACCTGGAGGATCTCCGCCCATTCCAGGCGGCGTCGGCCGGCGATGTTGACGACGGTGACGCCCGAGTCGTCGGCGACGACCTTGGGCCGGGAGAGCATCAGCAGCACCCCGAACAGCAGTGCGCCGGTGAAGACGAAGCTGACGCGCTCGCCCGGGGTGAGCGGTTCCAGCAGGACCGCCACGGCCGTGATCACCGCGAAGATCGCGACGCCGGCCGTGAGCAACACCACACGGGTGATCGCGGGGCGGAAGGTGACGGGAAGCTCGGGCAGGTCGGACATCTCTCGGCCCCCTTACAGACGGCAGGCGTGGATGGCCGTGGTCAGGATGGCGCGGGCGCCGATGGAGTACAGGTCGTCCATGATCCGCTGCGCCTCCTTGGCCGGGACCATGGCGCGCACGGCGACCCAGCCCTCGTTGTGCAGGGGGGAGACGGTCGGGGATTCCAGGCCCGGGGTCAGCGCGACGGCCTTCTCCAGCTGCTCGACCCGGCAGTCGTAGTCCATCATGACGTACGTCCGGGCGACCAGGACGCCTTGCAGGCGGCGCAGGAACTGCTGCACCTTGGGGTCCTCGGCGTCCGCGCCGGTGCGGCGGATGACGATCGCCTCGGACTTCATGATCGGCTCGCCGAAGACCTCCAGGCCGGCGTTGCGCAGGCTGGTGCCGGTCTCCACGACGTCGGCGATGACCTCGGCGACGCCCAGCTCGATCGCGGTCTCCACGGCGCCGTCCAGGTGGACGACGGAGGCGTCGACGCCGCTGTCGGCGAGGTGCCCCGCGACGATGCCCTCGTAGGAGGTGGCGACGGTCTTGCCCTTGAGGTCCTCGATGCCGCTCGCGGTGCCGGGCTTGGCGGCGAAGCGGAAGGTGGAGCGGGCGAAGCCGAGCGGGAGGATCTCCTCGGCGCCGGCGCCGGAGTCGACGAGCAGGTCGCGGCCGGTGATGCCGATGTCGAGGCGGCCGGAGGAGACGTAGATCGCGATGTCGCGGGGGCGGAGGTAGAAGAACTCGACCTCGTTGTTCGGGTCGACGATCCGCAGTTCCTTGGACTCGCGGCGCTGCTGGTAGCCGGCCTCATGCAGCATGTCCGCCGCAGGGCCGGAGAGTGAACCCTTGTTGGGGACGGCGATGCGCAGCATGAGGTCGGCTTCCTTTGTTCGTGCGTGCGGTGACGGGGGGGGTGCTGGTTCTCAGAGGTGGGCGTAGACGTCGTCCAGGGAGATGCCCCGGGCGACCATCATCACCTGGACGTGGTACAGCAGCTGCGAGATCTCCTCGGCGGCCGCCTCCTTGCCCTCGTACTCGGCGGCCATCCAGACCTCGGCGGCCTCTTCGACGACCTTCTTGCCGATGGCATGGACTCCCTTGCCGACCAGCTCGGCGGTGCGGGAGGTGGCGGGGTCGCCTGCTGCGGCCTTGTGCTGGAGCTCGGTGAAGAGCTCCTCGAACGTCTTCTTGGACATGGTGTCCCCCACCCTAGCCGTTGTCGGGGGCGACTCACCGCCAGGGTTCGGATACTGAACGGAGCGTGGCCGCGGTCGAGACGGCCGCGGTGACCGCCTCGTGGCCCTTGTCCTCGGTGGAGCCCTCCAGGCCGGCCCGGTCCAGGGCCTGTTCCTCGGTGTCGCAGGTGAGCACGCCGAAACCGACGGGGACGCCGGTGTCGACCGACACCTGGGTCAGGCCCTGGGTGACGCCCTGGCAGACGTAGTCGAAGTGCGGCGTGCCGCCGCGGATGACGACGCCGAGGGCGACGATCGCGTCGTAGCCGCGGCCGGCCAGCACCTTGGCCACCACCGGAAGCTCGAAGCTGCCGGGGACCCTGAGGAGGGTCGGCTCGTCGATGCCGAGTTCGTGCAGGGCGCGCAGCGCGCCGTCCACCAGTCCGTCCATCACCTTCTCGTGCCACTGTGCCGCGATGACGGCGACCCTGAGGTCCCCGACGTTGCGGACGGACAGTTCCGGTGCACCCTTGCCGCTCACGTGTCTCCTCGGTTCCTGGTACTTACTGGTTGGCGCAGCCGGACACGGCGGGCGTGTCCAGCCAGGGCAGGTCGTGGCCCATCCGGTCCCGCTTGGTGCGCAGGTAGCGGAGGTTGTGCTCGCCGGCCTGGACGGGCATCGGCTCGCGGCCGGTGACCTTGATGCCGTGGCGCAGCAACGCGTCGCTCTTGTCGGGGTTGTTGGTCATCAGACGGACGCCGCGCACCCCGAGGTCGGCGAGGATCTGCGCGCCGGCGCCGTAGTCGCGGGCGTCGGCGGGCAGGCCGAGTTCGAGGTTGGCGTCGAGCGTGTCGCGGCCCCGCTCCTGGAGTTCGTACGCCCGCAGCTTGGACATCAGTCCGATGCCGCGTCCCTCGTGGCCGCGCAGGTAGACCACCACGCCCCGGCCTTCCTCCTGGATGCGTGCGAGGGAGGCGTCCAGCTGGGGGCCGCAGTCGCAGCGCAGGGAGCCGAAGACGTCTCCGGTCAGGCATTCGGAGTGGACGCGGACCAGGACGTCCTCGCCGTCGCCGATCTCGCCGTGGACGAGGGCGACGTGCTCGACGCCGTCGACGGTGGAGCGGTAGCCGTAGGCGGTGAAGGCGCCGTGCGCGGTGGGCAGGCGGACCTCGGCCTCGCGGCGGACGGTGGGCTCGCTGCTCCGGCGGTAGGCGATCAGGTCCTCGATGGAGATGATCGTCAGGCCGTGCTTGCGGGCGAAGAGGAGCAGTTCGGGCAGGCGGAGCATCCGGCCGTCCTCGCCGGCGATCTCCACGATGGCGCCGGCCGGGCGCAGCCCCGCGAGCCGGGCGAGGTCGACGGCGGCCTCGGTGTGGCCGTCGCGGGCGAGCACGCCGCCGGGACGGGCGCGCAGCGGGAAGACGTGGCCGGGGCGGACCAGCTCGGTTGGCTCGGCGGCGCCGCCGGCCAGGAGCCGGAGGGTGGTGGCGCGGTCGACGGCGGAGATGCCGGTGGTGACGCCGTGGGCGGCGGAGGCGTCGACGGAGACCGTGAAGGCGGTCTTCATCGACTCGGTGTTCTGCTCCACCATCTGCGGCAGTTCGAGCCGGTCCAGTTCCTCGCCCTCCATGGGGGCGCAGATCAGGCCGCGGCACTCGCTCATCATGAAGGCGACGATCTCGGGGGTCGCCTTCTCGGCGGCGATGACGAGGTCGCCCTCGTTCTCCCGGTCCTCGTCGTCGACGACCACGACCGGGCGGCCGGCGGCGATGTCCGCGACGGCCTGCTCGATCGGGTCGAGGGTGAAGTCCTCGACGTCGTCGGAGCCGTAGAGGACGGGCGGGATCGAAGGGACGGCGCGAAGCGCCTCCGTCGGGGCGGTGGCGGGGGACGGGTGGGCGCTCATGCGGGCGCTCCTTCCGGGACGGGCCGCGCGGTCCTGCGGGAGCGCAGCCACCAGTCGCGCATGCCCCACAGGACGAGCGCGCCGTAGATGACGTAGACGAAGCCGGAGAAGGCGAAGCCGTTGGCGAAGTTGAGCGGGACGCCGACGGCGTCGACGAGCAGCCAGGCGAACCAGAACTCCACCATGCCGCGCGCCTGGGCGTACATGGCGACGATGGTGCCGACGAAGATGTAGGCGTCCGGCCAGGGGTCCCAGGAGAGGGACGGGTAGGCCTCGAAGAGTGCGGCGACGGCGAGGGTGCCGAGGGCCGCGGCGCCGAGCAGGGCGGCGCGCTCGCGCCAGGTGGCGAAGCGTACGGCGATGTGGCCGTCCCCGCCCTGGCCCTTGCCGCGGTTCCACTGCCACCAGCCGTAGACCGCGACGACCATGACGACGATCTGCTTGCCGGCGCTGCCGGAGAGGTGGGCGGTGGAGAAGGCGGCGAAGAGGATCAGTCCGGACAGGAACTGGGTGGGCCAGCTCCATATGGAGCGCCGCCAGCCGAACGCCAGGCCGATCAGGCCGATGACGTTGCCGATCATGTCGGACCACTTGATCTGCTGGCCGAGGAGGGTGAAGGCCTCGGAGTTGAGCCAGTTCACTCGCCGGCCCCCCGCGTGTCGTCGCCGGTCCGCCGCGCGCGGTCGCCGAGCAGGCGCTCGACGTACTTGGCGACGACGTCCACCTCGAGGTTGACCGGGTCGCCGGGCTTCTTGAGGCCGAGGGTGGTCAGGGCGAGGGTGGTGGGGATGAGGCTGACCGTGAAGTGGTCGGCGCCGGCCTCGACCACGGTGAGGCTGATGCCGTCGACCGTGATGGAGCCCTTCTCCACGACGTAGCGCGCGAGGTCCGCCGGCAGCGAGACCTTCACGATCTCCCAGTGCTCGGAGGGGGTGCGCGCGAGGATCGTGCCGGTGCCGTCGACGTGGCCCTGGACGATGTGGCCGCCGAGGCGGGCGCCCACGGCGGTGGGGCGTTCGAGGTTGACGCGGGAGCCGGTGGTGAGGACGCCGAGGCTGGAGCGTTTGAGGGTCTCCGCCATCACGTCGGCGGTGAACTCGTCGCCCTCGTGCTCGACGACGGTGAGACAGACCCCGTTCACGGCGATGGAGTCGCCGTGCTGCGCGCCCTGGGTCACGACGGGGCCGCGGAGCCGGAAGCGAGCCGCGTCGCCGAGGTTCTCGACGGCGGTGACCTCACCCAGCTCTTCGACGATTCCGGTGAACACTTCCCGGGTCCTCCTGCCTCTTCGGGCACGGACTCCGGGGCTGTCGCGATGACGACAGAAGACACGGACGAAGAGCACTCGGGGCGACGCCGGACGGGGCCACGCCTGTGAGGGCGAGCCCGAGGACGGCGGCGCGCACGCGTGCATGCTCGCCCGCCGCGCACTGCCTCCCATCCGGACTTTAACCGTCGGTCCAGGAATTTCACCTGGTCAACCGGCCGCTGGAAGCGACCGGGTCGCGGACTGTAACCGCCGGTTCGGACTTTCACCGACCCCGGAGTGCGCTGCTACTGGTACAGGCCCAGTGTGCCACGCCCGATCGACGTCCATACGGACGATCGGTGTGGGCTCGCTCACAGAGCGCAGCACCGGCGGGGGCCGACGCCATCCGGCCACGTCGCCGCGCACGGGGACGCGCACGAGGGCCTGAAAGGTCCGGCGGCGGGCAAGGGCCGTCGTCACCGCCGCCGGACCGGCCTGTGCAGGAGTCAGACCCTAAAAGGACTAGACCACAGCGGTCAACAGGCGTGCGGCCGCCGAGAGTTCGACGCCGCGCCGCAGACGGGGGCGGCCGGCTCGCGGTGGCCGGGAGTGCGGACACGGGGGCCGACGGGGCGGTGGCGGCGGCCGCGCGGGCGGGCGGCCCGCCGGCGCGGCGGGCGCCACCGAGCCGCGCCCGCCGCGCCGGCGGAGCAGGTGCGGACACCGGCGAACACGGACAAGCTGGACCTCGTACGGCGTCGGCACGCTCGTCGGCGACGGCCCGACGTCACCTCGCGCGGCGCCGCGCCGTCCTGGTCCGTGAGAGGCGTTCCACCGGGGAGCGCCGATGTCCGGAGGGCTGAACGACATGACCACGATCCTGGTGACCGGCGGCACCGGAACACTCGGCCGGCTCGTCGCGGAGCGGCTGCGCGCGGACGGGCACGAGGCACGGGTGCTCAGCCGGCACAGTCGGCCCCACGCCGTCGACCTCCGCGAGGGCGGGCCCGCGCTGGAGGAGGCCGTCACGGGCGTGGACACGGTCGTGCACTGCGCGAGTTCGACCCGCGGCGGCGACGAGGAGGCCGCCGCCCACCTGATCGCCGCGGCGCGCCGGGCGCGGGTGCCCCATCTGCTCTACATCTCCATCGTGGGCGTCGACCGGGTGCCGTACGGCTACTACCAGACCAAGCACGCCGTGGAGCGGCTGGTCGAGGAGTCGGGCCTGGGCTGGACCGTGCTGCGCGCCACCCAGTTCCACGACCTGCTGGTGAGCGTCTTCGAACCGCTCGCCAAGCCGCCGGTGATGCTGCTCCCGGCCGGCGTGGGCGATCAGCCGGTCGAGGTGGCGGAGGTCGCCGGCCGGCTCGCCGAACTGGCGCAGGCCGGACCGGCGGGCCGGGTCCCGGACATGGGCGGTCCCGAGGTGCGCTCCCTGGAGTCCCTCGCCCGCGCCTATCTCCGGGCCGTGGGCCGCCACCGCCCGATCCTGAACCTGCCGCTCCCGGGGAGGACGTACCGGGCGTTCCGGGAGGGCGGTCACCTCGCCCCGGGCCACGCGGCGGGGAAGCGGACGTTCGAGGAGTACCTGACGGCGCGGTTCGGCACGGCACTGCACGACTGAGGCGACGCCCCTCCCGCGCCCCCCTGACAGGGGCTGGGCAGGGCACGGCGGGCTCGGCGGGGGCGGGACGGGCGGCCGGTCCGACGCGGGCCGCCGCAGGGCGTCGACCGGTCAGGCGAGCGCATGAGCGGGGGCGTCGAGCGGTCAGGCGAGCGCGTGGGCGGGGGGCGTGAACAAGGAGTCCTGGGCACGGTCCCGGGCCGTGATGAGCGCTCCGCGCAGCACCGCGCCGCCGCCGAGTTCCCCCGGTCGTACCTCCAGGGGCAGCGGCGACATCCGCCGCACGCGGTCGGCCACGCGCCCGGCGAGCGCCGCGCCGCCGGCCCGGCCGACCTCGCCGCCCAGGACCACGCACCCGGGATCCAGGACGGCCGCCACCGAGGCGGCGCCGAGGGCGACGCGGTCGGCGAGGGCGTCCAGGAAGGACGCGGCCCCGGCGGTGTCGGCGGCCGCCCGCCGTACCAGTTCCGCCGCCGGGGCCCCCACGAGCCCGTGCTCCGAGGCCAGTTCGGTCACGGCCGCCGCGCCGGCCAGGGAGTGGAAGCCGCCCGCGCAGTCCGTCGCCGAGGGCAGGCCCCGGGTGCCCGGCACGGGCAGGAATCCGATCTCGCCGGTGCCGCCGGACGCCCCGCGGCGCAGCACGCCGTCCAGGACCACGGCCGCGCCCGTGCCGTTGCCGAGCCAGAGCAGGACGAAGGTGTCCCGCCCCCGGGCGGCGCCTTCGCGCTGCTCGGCCAGCGCGGCGAGGTTGGTCTCGTTCTCGACGATGACGGCGGCGTGCGGCAGCCGTTCCTGGAGGGCGGCGACCAGCCGGCGGTGCCACTCGGGCAGGCCCGTGGAGTCGCGCAGCTCGCCGGTGACCGGGTCGATGAGGCCGGGCGCGCCGATGGCGACCGTGTGCAGCCGCTCGGCGCCCGCCTCCTTCGCGGCCCGCTCCACCAGGGCGACCGCCTGCTCCACGGCCGGTCCGGTCCCGGTGTCCCCGCCGATCGGCACGGCCGCCTCGGCCAGCTCCCGCCCGAGCAGGTCGGTCACCGTCACGGAGACGCTCTCGGTGCGCACGTCGAGGGCGGCGAGGTGGGCGCGGTCGGCGACGATGCCGTACAGCCGTGCGTTCGGGCCGCGCCGCTGCTCGCCGGACTCCCCCACCACGGTGATCAGGCCGGAGACCGCCAGGCGGTCCACCAGATCGGCGACCGTCGGCCGGGACAGGCCGGTGAGCTGCTTCAACTGTCCTGCCGTCAACGGCCCTTCCTGCTGCAGCAGCCGCAGGGCGAGCCGGTCGTTGATGGCCCGGGCGGTGCTCGGGGATGCGGGCATGCCGGGAATCCTCCCAGATCGACTGGGCCGCCCCGGGGGCGGCCGCGCTTCCCCTATCCATCAGGAAGGGTCCCTGATAGTTTACGTCGCGTTCAGCACACCCGCCGTTCCTCCGGGGAACGGCTCAGCGCCCAGAAGGGGCCGGAGAATGACAGCAGTGGTCTACGAACAGCGCGAGGTGCGGCGCGCCCGGTACGCCGTGGCGGCCGTCTTCGCCGCGCACGGCGCCGTCACCGGCTCGTTCGCGACCCGGGTGCCGTGGATCCAGGAGCACGCCTCGGTCAGCGCCGGGCAGTTGGGCCTCGCACTCGCGTTCCCGGCGCTCGGCGCGTCCCTCGCGATGCCGCTGGCGGGCCGCGTCAGTCACCGCTTCGGCGCCCGCGCCGCCCTGCGCGGACTGCTCGCCCTGTGGACGCTGTCGCTGGCCCTGCCCGCCCTCTCCCCCGACCTCCCCACCCTGTGCCTGGCGCTGTTCGTCTACGGCGCCTCGGCGGGCATGTCGGACGTCGCGATGAACGCCCTGGGCGTGGAGGTGGAGAACCGGCTCGGCCGCTCGATCATGTCCGGGCTGCACGGCATGTGGAGCGCCGGCGCCCTGATCGGCTCGGCGGCCGGGACGCTCGCCGCGCACCTGGGCGCGGACGCCCGCCTGCACCACGTCCTCGCGGCCGGGGTCCTCACCGTGCTGGGCCAGGTGGCCTGCACCTGGGTCCTGGACCTCCAGCCGGCCGAGGACGAGGAGCCGCCGCCGCGGTTCGCGCTGCCGCCGAAGTCGGCGCTGCTGATCGGCGCGATCGGATTCTGCGCGGTGTTCGCGGAGGGCGCGAGCCTGGACTGGTCGGCGGTCTACCTGCGCCACCAGCTGGACACCTCGGCGGGGCTCGCCGCGGCCTGCACCACGGGTTTCACCCTGACCATGGCCGTCGCCCGGATCGCCGGCGACCGGGTGGTGGACCGGTTCGGCTCGGTGCGCACGGTGCGGGCGAGCGGCGTCCTGGCCGTCCTCGGCGGTCTGCTGGTCGTCCTGGCGGGCCATCCGGCGGTGGCGATGACCGGGTTCGCGCTGATGGGTCTCGGCATCGCGGTCGTCGTGCCGCTGTGCTTCGCGGCGGCCGGGCGCAGCGGGCCGAACCCGAGCCAGGCCATCGCCGGTGTCGCGACCATCACCTACACCTCCGGGCTGGTCGCGCCGAGCGCGATCGGCGGGCTCGCCCAGGCGACGAGCCTGGTGGTGTCGTTCGGCCTGGTGACGGTGCTGGCGTGCGGGCTCGCCGCCTTCGCCGGGGTGCTGCGGGCGGGCGACCGGGACCGCCCGAGGGTCAGTCCGCCGGCCGCAGCAGTTCCCGGCCCGCGGCCCTGAACCGCTCGCTCCACGGGGCGGGGCACAGGGTCGCCGAGTCCAGCCGGACCAGGACGCGGGTGCCGTGGGCGTACGTCACCGCGCCGTCGGCCGAGCAGAACCGGAAGCCGTACGTCAGGCCGGTGGTGCCGAGCCGTTCCAGCCACAGGTGGACGGCGTACCCGCCGGGCCGCGTCACCGGCGCCTCGTAGGTGATCCGCAGTTCCTTGACCGCGTTGCAGGCGTCCCCGGCGGCGGCCCAGTCGCCCTCGAAGCGGAAACCGTGCCCGCTCCACAGCTCCGACCAGGCGCGCTCCACCAGCACCGGACAGCGCGCGTTGTGCAGCAGGCCGAGCGCGTCCAGGTCGTCGAAGTGCACCTCGACGGGGATCAGCCGACCATGCGACAGGGCGGGGGCGGCGGGTGCTTCGACGGTCACGGCGGTACTCCTGGGGTGCGGTGGTGCGGTGGTACACGGCCATCCTAAGCGGTCGCTCAGCACGGTCCCCGGGCGGAGCGCCGGACGGAGCATCGCCGGGCACCCCCGACAATGGTTTTCGGACAACCTCACGCACAGAGAAAGCGAAACCCCACCATGGACCTCGGCGTGCGCTGGAAACTGCACGGTGACGGGCGCACGCCCGCACCCGGAGCGGTGGTCCGGCCCGACGAACGGCTCTCCTGGCCCCGCACGATCGGGCTCGGCGCCCAGCACGTCGTGGCCATGTTCGGCGCCTCCTTCGTGGCCCCCGTGCTCATGGGTCTCGACCCCAACCTCGCGATCATGATGTCGGGCGTCGCGACCGTGATCTTCCTGCTCGCCACCCGCGGCCGGGTGCCCAGCTACCTGGGCTGCTCACTGTCGTTCGTGGGCGTCGCGGCGGTGATCCGGGCCCAGGGCGGCACGAGCGCGACCGTGACCGGCGCCGTGCTCGTCGTCGGAGCCGTGCTGTTCCTGGTCGGTCTCGCCGTCCAGCGATTCGGGGCGCGGATCATCCACGCCGCGATGCCGCCGATCGTCACCGGTGCGGTGGTGATGCTGATCGGCTTCAACCTCGCCCCGGTGACCGCCTCCACCTACTGGCCGCAGGACCAGTGGACGGCGCTGCTGGTGATGCTGTTCACCGGACTGGCCGTCGTCTGCCTGCGCGGCTTCTGGTCCCGCATCGCGATCTTCCTCGGCCTGGTCTTCGGGTACGCCCTGTCCTGGGCCCTGGACCGGATCTTCGGCAGGATCCACTCCGTGGACGGGGCGGGCAAGGTCACCGACCACTGGCGCCTGGACCTCTCCGGCGTCGGCAAGGCCGACTGGATCGGGCTGCCGACCTTCCACGGACCGGCCTTCCACTGGTCGGCGATCCTGGTGGCGCTGCCCGTCGTCATCGCGCTGGTCGCGGAGAACGCCGGGCACGTGAAGGCGGTCGGCGAGATGACCGGCGACCCGCTCGACGACAAGCTCGGCACGGCCATCTCGGCGGACGGCGTCGCCTCGGTGCTGTCGACGGCGGTCGGCGGACCGCCCAACACCACGTACTCCGAGAACATCGGCGTGATGGCCGCCACCCGCGTCTACTCCACCGCCGCCTACTGGGCCGCCGCCGGCTTCGCGCTGCTGTTCGGCATCTGCCCGAAGTTCGGCGCCGTCGTCGCCGCGATCCCCGGCGGCGTCCTCGGCGGCATCACCGTCATCCTGTACGGCATGATCGGCCTGCTCGGCGCGCAGATCTGGATCAACGCCAAGGTCGACCTGCGCAATCCGCTGAACCTGGTGCCGGCCGCGGCGGGCATCATCATCGGCGTCGGCAACGTCAGCATGAAGTTCACCGACACCTTCTCCCTTAGCGGCATCGCGCTCGGCACGATCGTCGTCATCACCGGCTACCACGCGCTGCGCGCCTTCGCGCCCGCGCACCTGAAGAAGCAGGAACCGCTCCTGGACGAGGGCACGTCCACGTACGACGCGCCGGGGAAGGCGGCCCCGCCGCGGACCGAGCCGTAGCCGGAGAGGAGACCGGCCGCACAGACCGCCCCCGGGCGGCTCGCGGCAGGCTCGCCGGCGGCTCCCGCACGCGCCACGGCGCCCGTCCCCGGATCCAGGGGACGGGCGCCGTGGCGCGTGCGGCGACGGTCGGAGCCGGTCCCGGGCGCCCCGGGGCGGTGTGCCGGTTCCCCCGTTCCGGGGAAGCGCCGGGCCCGTCGGCGCCCCGGCCGGGGCGGGCCTGGGACGCTGCCCCCATGGGGCAATCGGCACGACTCACCCGCCACCCGGACACCGTGGACGCGGCCCTCGCCCGGATGCGCGGCCTGGCCGCCGCGCTGCCGGAGCGGGACGGGATCGCGGTCTTCAACCGGGTCTACCTCGCCGTCACCGAGGCGGTCGGCCACCGCCTGACGGCGGGCCGCTTCGCGGACCCGCGGGCCGCCGCCACGCTCGACGTCCGGTTCGCCGAGCGGTACCTCGCCGCCGTGGACGCGGCGGCCGAGGGGCGGCGCCCGCCCGCCTGCTGGCGGCCGCTGTTCCAGTTCCGCCGGCATCCCGGGGTACGCCCGCTGCAGTTCGCGCTGGCCGGCGTCAACGCGCACATCGGGCACGACCTGGCCCTGGCCGTCGTGGACGCCTGCCACGTCCTGGAGTGCGAACCGGCCGACCTGGAGGCCGACTTCGACCGCGTGGGCGACCTCCTGGCAGCGCTGGAGGAACAGGTCCGCGAGGATCTGATGCCGGGCCCCGACCTGCTGCAGATCGCCGACCCGCTCACCCATCTGCTGGGCGCCTGGAGCCTGGAGCGGGCCCGGGAGGCCGCCTGGTCGGCCGCGCGGGCCCTGTGGGCGCTGCGCCGGCTGCCCGAGGTGGCCGAGGAGTTCACCCAGCGGCTGGACGCGGCGGTCGGCTTCGCCGGACGCATGATGCTCACCCCGCTGCCGGACCGGCCCGCCCGCGCCGTCGACTGACGCGCCGGGCCCTTCCTGACCTGACCTGCCGGGAACTCCCGCGCGATCACTGTACGTTGACCGGTGGGCACCGTCGATCACGAAGGAGCACACCGGCATGGCGACACGGCTGGGGCTGGGCCTCCCGCAGAACCGCCAGTACGACCTCGGCAGGGACGTGCCCGACGTGGCATGCGCCGCCGAGCGCATCGGCTACGACAGCGTGTGGGTGTACGAGCGGGCCCTGTTCCCCGAGCCCGCCACCCAGGGGCTGTACGGCGTCGAGGGCCTGCCATGGCCCGACTCGTACCGGCATGTGGCCGACCCGCTCGTCACGCTCACCCTGGCCGCGGCGGCCACCGAACGCGTCGAGCTGGGCAGCAGCGTCCTCGTCGCCCCGCTGCACGCGCCCTTCCAGCTCGCCAAGGCCCTCGCCTCGCTCGACGCGGCCAGCGGCGGCCGGGTGATCGCCGGCTTCGGCACCGGCTGGTCCCTCGACGAGTACGCGGCCTCGGGGATCCGGCCGATCAAGGAGCGCGGGCGGGTGCTGGACGAGGTGATCGACGTCTGCCGCGCGGTGTGGGGCCCGGACCCGGTGCGGCACAACGGCCGGCTCACCACGATCGACTCGGCCGTGGTCGGCCCCAAGCCCGCCCGGCCCGTCCCGATCCTGCTGGCCGCCGGCACCGGCAGGGCGCGCGAGCGGCTGGTCGAGCACGCCGACGGCTGGCTGCCCACCGCCACCGGCCTGGAGCAGGTCGCCGACCAGTGGCACGCGCTCCAGGACCTGGCCGCCGAGCGCGGCCGGCAGCAGCCGTTGCGCACGGTGCTCAGGACGAACGCCCGCCACTCGGCCAAGGCCCTCGAAGGCGCCGGCCGGCGTCCCTTCCACGGCGACGCGGAGCAGATCGTCGAGGATCTCCTCCCCTACGCGGAACTGGGCCTCCAGGAGATCCTGGTCGACCTGCAGAGCACCCCGCGCGACGCGGAGGAACTGAAGGACGTCGCCGCTCAGGTGTACGAGACGGCGCGGGCGGCCGGACTGTGACCGCCCGCGACGGGCGTCAGTCCTCGGGTAGTTCGACGGGCGCGATCTCGTCGTAGACGTCGCCCGGGCCGGGGTTGGTGGCGTCGGTGTTCCCGCCGAGGTGGTGCATGACGCCCCACACCGCGTTCAGCGCGGTCTGCACGGCCCCCTCGGCCCAGCCAGCCGTCCAGGAGATGTCGTCGCCGGCCAGGAAGATACCCCGCTTGTCCTCGGGCAGCCGGTCCTGCATGAAGTGCGTGAACAGGCGCCGCTGGTAGCGGTAGTGGCCGGGCAGGTTGGCCTTGAACGCGCCCATGAAGTAGGGCTCGTTCTCCCAGGAGACCGTCACCGGGTTGCCGATGATGTGCCCCCGGATGTCGACGTCCGGGTAGATCTCGCCGAGCGACTTCAGCATGACCTCCATCCGCTCCTTCGCGGACAGCGGCAGCCACTTGAGGCTGTCGTCGCACCAGGTGTAGGAGAGGCAGATGACGGCGGGCTTGTCCGGGCCGTCGTCGAGCAGGTACGTGCCGCGGGTCATCCGGTCGGTGAGCGTCATCGACATGACGTCCCGGCCGGTCGGGTTCCCGCGGTCGTCGACGGCCTTGTCCAGCCAGAACGGCCGGTCCACGGGCACGAAGAGCTTGCTGGACTCCATGTAGTGGGTGCGCTCGATCGCCGTCCAGTGGTCGATCGGGAACAGCTCGTCGTCGCACTGGATCTTCGACAGCAGCATCCAGGACTGCGCGGTGAAGATCGCCGCCCGGTAGGTGCGGATGTCGCCGTCGGCGTCCGTCACGGTGATCCGGTTGCCCGCGGTCCGGTTCAGCCGGGTCACGGCCGGGCGCGGCTCGCCGGCCACGTGCAGCGACTTCAGCGAGGTGCCGTACGGCCAGTGGACGATCTTCTCCGGCTCGCGCTCCCACAGGCGCAGCGGCAGCTGCTGGGAGCCGCCGACGATGCCGCGGTGGTGGTCGTCGGCCTCGGTGTAGACGACGCGCAGGATCTCCAGGATGGAGTTGGGGAAGTCGGTGTCCCAGCCGCCGGTGCCGAAGCCGACCTGGCCGAAGATCTCGCGGTGCCGGAAGGACTTGAACGCGTCCGAGTCGCAGAGGAAGCCGTAGAAGGTCTGGTTGTCCAGCTTCTCGACCAGCTTCGCCCAGATCTCGCGGATGCGCGGGACGTCCCGCTCGCGCATGGCGCGGTTCATGTCGGAGAAGTCCGCGCCCTCTTCGAGGCACTTGTTCCAGGCGTCGGCGACGTCCCGGTAGACCTGCGGCAGGTCGTCGATCGTCTCGGCGTAGTGCGACTCGCCCTTGAGGTCGACGACGGTCGACGGGGTCGCCTCCGCGAGCGGGTTGGGGAAGGGGCGGGTGGTCAGGCCGACCAGGTCGATGTAGTGCTGAAGGGCGGTGGAGGAGGGCGGGAAGCGCATGGCGCCCATCTCGGCGGTCAGCGACTCGTCGCAGCCCTCGAAGCCGACGGTGCGCAGCCGGCCGCCGATCCGGTCGGCCTCGTAGACGACGGGCTTCAGGCCCATCTTCATCAGCTCGTAGGCGGCGACGATGCCGGAGAGGCCGCCGCCGACGACCGCTACCTCGGTGCCGAGTTCGGTGGCGGGTATCTGGCCGAGGCCGGCCGGGTGGGCGAGGAAGTCGTCGTAGGCGTAGGGGAAGTCCGGGCCGAACATGGTGATCGGCGGCTGCTGCTCGTCGGCGTGCTCGACGGCGTTGGGCACCGTGGACGTCATGGGGTACGGACTCCTTGCGCGGGAAGAACTGGGGGGAGGCTGAGGGGGGTTCAGACGAGGGACCCGTACAGGCCGGGGCGGCGGTCCTTCAGGTACGGGTTGGTCTCGCGGGAGGCGGCGAGGAAGGCCGGGTCCACGTCGGCGAGGACCAGCTCCTCGCCGCGTCCGGCGCGGGCGCGGGCGATGCCGTCGGGCCCGGCGAGCGCGGACAGTCCGGCGAACTCGAACTCGCCCTCCTGGCCGGTGCGGTTGGCGTACGCGACGTACATCTGGTTCTCGAAGGCGCGCACCGGCACGAGGGACTCGGCGACGAACTGGAAGGGGTGCATCAGCGCCGTCGGGACGAGCAGGAGGTCGGTGCCGGCCAGGGCGTGGCCGCGCACGTTCTCCGGGAACTCCACGTCGTAGCAGATCAGGATGCCCACGGTCAGGCCGTTCAACTCGGCCTGGACGACCGGCTGCTCGCCGGGGGTGAAGTGGCCCTGCTCGAAGTCGCCGAAGAGGTGGGTCTTGCGGTGGTTGGCGAGGCGGACGCCGTCGGCGGAGATCAGCTGGGCGGAGTTGAAGACGGACGCGCCGGCGCGCTCCGGGTAGCCGTAGGCGACCGCGAGGCCGTGCCGCGTCGCCAGCTCGGCGATCGCGTCGGCGGCCTCGCCGTCGGCGGGCTCGGCGAGGCGGGCGACCTCGTCGCCGATGGCGTAGCCGGTCAGGAACATCTCGGGGGCGAGGAGGAGCGCGGCGCCCGCGGCTGCGGCACGGGCGGCCGCCGCGTCGAGGACCTCGAGGTTCTCGGCGATGGAGCCGGGGCGGCCGGAGCTCTGGAGCAGGGCGGTGCGCATGCGTTCCTCGCGGTGAGGGGGTTCTTCGGGGGGCGGTTAGACGGTACGGGCAGGTGGATGGGGGGTACAAGCGGTCGCCGTTGCGCGGGAGTGCGGGGTTCGTTGCGTACGGGAGCGGGCGTACGGCGATTCGTTGCGCGGCGGGTCGTGCCCGCGGTTTTCGCCGCCCGACCGCTCGGCCTCGGTCGCGTGAAGGGTCACCGGCCCTTAAGGCTCCGCCCCGGATCCGGCGGGGTTCGCGCCCCCGACCCCCACGGGTGCGGGGACCTGCTCGCCGTTGTGACCCGGCGCGGCGCCTGCCCCTGCTGCCCCGTCGGCGGGCCGTCTGCCTGCCGGAGCCGGCCGCGGGCGCCGCCCGGGCATGCCTCCGCCCCCGTGCCTGTCATCGGCGGGCCGGGGGCGGTGCGGGTGGGCGGGACGGCCCGGGTCTTTCGTTCGGATCAGCCGGAGCAGCCGGATCAGGCCGGATCAGGCCGGATCGGGTGCCAGGACACGCGAGCCCGGCATGATCCGAACCAGAGGCCCTGGCGGCCGTGCCGAGGGGTCATGTCGGGGAGCCCGACGAGTAGCGGCGCAGGAGCGGGGAGAGGACCAGGACCGACTTGGTGCGTTCCACGAACGGCTCGCCCGCGATGCGTTCGAGGACTCGTTCGAAGTGGCGCATGTCGGCGGCGAAGACCTGGGCGATGGCGTCCGCGTCACCGGTGACGGTGGACGCGGACACGACCTCCTGGTAGCGCTCCAGGCCCCGCTGGATGGTCTCCGGGGAGGTGTTGCGCCGGCAGTGGATCTCGACGTAGCCCTCGGTCTCCCAGCCCAGTGCGGCGGGGTCGACGCGGACGGTGAAGCCGGTGATGGCCCCGGTGGCCCGCAGCCTGTCCACGCGCCGCTTCACGGCGGGCGCCGACAGGCCGACGAGCTGCCCGATGTCCGCGTAGGAGCGGCGGGCGTCCTCGGCGAGGGCGTGCACGATGCGTTCGTCGAGATCGTTCAGCACAGTCGGTGGTTCACTTCTCGGATGATGGGGCGAGTCGGGAGCGGCGGTAGCCGTACCCGAAGTAGAACACGAGCCCGACCGCCATCCAGATTCCGAAGACCACCCAGGTGACGGCGGACAGGCTGCCCATCATCCACACGCACAGGACGAAGCCCACGGCCGGCAGCAGCGGGGACAGCGGCACGCGGAAGGTGCGGCGCATACCGGGACGGGTCCGGCGCAGCACCACGACGGCCACGTTGACGAGCGCGAAGGCGAAGAGCGTGCCGATGCTGGTGGCGTCGGCGAGCTGGCCCAGCGGTACGGCGGCGGCCAGCACGCCGCAGAACAGGGACACGATCACGGTGTTGACGCGCGGCGCGCCCGTCTTCGGGTGGACGCGGGAGAAGACCTTGGGCACCAGGCCGTCGCGGGACATCGCGAACAGGATGCGGGTCTGGCCGTAGAGCACGGTGAGGACGACGCTGGCGATGGCGACGACCGCGCAGGCGGCCAGCAGGGTGCCCCAGAAGGTCTGGCCGGTGACCTCGCGCATGATCTGGGCGAGGGCCGCCTCCGAGTCGCCGAACTGGCGCCAGGGCTTCGCGCCCACGGCGACGGCGGCGACGAGGACGTACAGGGCGGTGACGATGACCAGCGAGAGCATGATCGCGCGGGGCAGGTCGCGCTGGGCGTTCTTGGCCTCCTCGCCGGCGGTGGAGGCGGCGTCGAAGCCGATGTAGGAGAAGAACAGCGTCGCGCCCGCCGCGCTGACGCCGCCCATGCCGAGCGGCATGAAGTGGGAGTAGTTGCCCGAGCGGAAGCCCTGGACGCCGATGGCGCAGAACAGCACCAGCGAGGCGATCTTCACGCACACCATGATGGTGTTGGCGCGCGCGGACTCCTTGGCGCCGCCCATCAGGAAGGCCATCGCCAGCAGGACGACGATCAGCGCCGGCAGGTTGAAGACGCCGCCGTCGCCGGGCGGCGCGGACAGCGCGGCCGGAATGGTGACGCCGATGGTGCCCTTGAGCAGTTCGTTGAGGTACTCGCCCCAGCCGACGGCCACGGCGGCCACCGACACGCCGTACTCCAGCAGCAGGCACCAGCCGCACACCCAGGCGATCAGCTCGCCCATGGTTGCGTATGCGTACGAGTAGGAGGAGCCGGAGACCGGGATGGTGCCGGCCAGTTCGGCGTACGACAGGGCCGAGAACAGCGCGGTGAGGCCGGCGATCACGAAGGAGAGCGTGACGGCGGGGCCCGCCTTGGGCACGGCCTCGCCGAGGACCACGAAGATACCGGTGCCGAGGGTGGCGCCGATGCTGATCATGGTGAGCTGCCACAGGCCCAGGGACCGCCTGAGGGTTCCTCCCTCGCCCTGGCCACCCTCGGCGACCAGGCGTTCCACGGGCTTGCGACGCATCAGGCGCGCACCGACGGACGGGGGGACGGTGGTGGTGCGGTCGTGCGGCGGTGCGCTTTGGTCCAGCACGCGCGGCTCCTTGTCGCTGCGGGTCTTCAGCGGCGGGGACCGGTGGCGCCCGTCCCGCGGGGACCCACCGAGCGGGGTCCCTGCCGCGCCACGTACAGCAGCAGACCCTATGAGTCAGAGCATCGCACTTGTAATGCAGCAACCTTGCGCATCTCCGCATGATCGTTGCGTTCCTCGGCGCGGGGCGGGTGTTCGTTGCGCGGGCGCTTTCGACCGTTGCGCACGGGACATGGGGGACCGTCCCTTTCGCCTCGGCGGCCAGGAACGCGGCACGGCCCCCGCTCACCCGTCACCGGAACGCGGCACGGCCCCCGCTCACCCGTCACCGGGACAGCGGGGGCCGTGCTGGGGAAAGCGTCCGGCTCAGTTCCAGCTGGCGTGCAGCGGCTTGCCCTCGGCGTAACCGGCCGCGCTCTGGATGCCGACGATGGCCTTGTCGGCGAACTCCTCCAGGGAGGCGGCGCCGGCGTAGGTGCAGGAGGAGCGGACGCCCGCGATGATCGCGTCGATCAGGTCCTCGACGCCCGGGCGGGCCGGGTCGAGGAACATCCGCGAGGTGGAGATGCCCTCCTCGAACAGCGCCTTGCGGGCGCGGTCGTACGCCGACTCCTCCGAGGTGCGGTTGGCGACCGCGCGCGCGGAGGCCATGCCGAACGACTCCTTGTAGAGGCGGCCGCTCGCGTCCTGCTGGAGGTCGCCCGGCGACTCGTAGGTGCCCGCGAACCAGGAGCCGATCATCACGTTGGACGCGCCTGCCGCGAGCGCCATGGCCACGTCGCGCGGGTGGCGGACGCCGCCGTCGGCCCACACGTGCTTGCCGTACTTCCTCGCCTCGGCGGCGCACTCCAGGACGGCGGAGAACTGCGGCCGGCCCACGCCGGTCATCATCCGCGTGGTGCACATCGCGCCGGGGCCGACGCCGACCTTGATGATGTCGGCGCCCGCGTCGATCAGGTCCTTGACGCCCTCGGCGGAGACGATGTTGCCGGCGACGATCGGGACCTGCGGGTCGAGGGCGCGGACCAGCTTGACCGCGCTGATCATCGACTCCTGGTGGCCGTGCGCGGTGTCGATGACGAGGGTGTCCACGCCGGCGTCGAGGAGCTGCTTGGCCTTGCCCGCCACGTCGCCGTTGATGCCCACGGCGGCGGCGATGCGGAGCCCGCCCCGGTCGTCGGTGGCGGGGGTGTAGAGCGTGGCGCGCAGGGCGCCGTTGCGGGTGAGGATGCCGGCCAGGCGGCCGTTCTCGTCGACGGCGGGCGCGTAGCGCCGGTTGTGGTGGTCGAGGGTGTTGAAGGCCTCGCGCGGGTCGATGTCCGCGTCCAGGAGCAGCAGGTCCTTGCTCATGACCACTTCGAGCTGGGTGAAGCGGTCGACGCCGGTGAGGTCCCGGTCGGTGACCACGCCGACGGGCCGGTGGTCCTCGTCGACGACCACGCCGGCGTTGTGCGCGCGCTTGGGCAGCAGGGCGAGGGCGTCGGCGACCGTCTGGTGCGGTGCGAGCACGATGGGGGTGTCGAGGACGTGGTGGCGGCCCTTGACCCAGGTGACCACGTCGGTGACGACGTCGATCGGGATGTCCTGCGGAATGACCACCATTCCGCCGCGGCGGGCCACGGTCTCGGCCATGCGGCGGCCGGCGATCGCGGTCATGTTGGCGACGACCAGCGGGATGGTGGTGCCCGTGCCGTCCGGGGAGCTGAGGTCCACGCCCTGACGCGAGCCGACCGCGCTGCGGCTCGGCACCATGAAGACGTCGTCGTACGTCAGGTCGTACGCGGGCTGGATGTCGTTGAGGAAACGCACGTGCTGCACATCCCAGTCGATCAGAGGTGACCCCCTGGCAGGACCGCCAGGGGGAAAGAGCACGTACTTCATTGTCCCATGCCCCGGGCGCGGTCGGCTCCCGACAGAACATCCAGGCTGGTCAGCGGTCTCCTGGGAGGATCCTCCAAGCGCGTCTGCGACGGCCGCGGCACGACGGGCGGGGGGAATGCGCGGGGGCGGGGGGGGGCCCCCCCGGGGCCCCCCCCCCGGGGGGGGGGGGGGGGGGGTGGCGGCCCGGCCCCCGGAGGCGGGGGCGGCGGGGGGCGGGGCC
>NZ_JBISAL010000008.1:317873-341457 GCF_044391765.1 Streptomyces sp. NPDC018610 | reverse complement strand
CCGCCCGCCCCCCCCGGCGGGCCGGCGGGGGGGGGGGATGCTCCGCCCCGGGCGGCCCCCCCCCCCCCCCCCCCCCCCCCCGGGGCCGCCCCCGGGGGCGGTCAGGAACCGTCCGGGTCCGCCCGGTTGAGGGCGGGCTTGGGGGTGGTGCCGGCCGTCATCAGGTAGTCGGCGGCCGAGGTGTCCGTGACCAGGCTGGTGACCAGCCCGGAACGCAGCACCGCGTCGATCGCGGGCGCCTTGCGCTGCCCGCCCGCTATCGCGACCACCTCGGGGATGCGGCGCAGCTGGTCCGCCTTGACCGTGATGCAGCGCTCCCCCAGGTCGCGGCCGATCCGGCGCCCCTCGGCGTCGAACAGGTGCGCGGACATCTCGGCGGCGACGCCGAGCGAGGCGTAGTGGGCGCGCTCCTCGTCGCTGAGCATGTCGTGCACCGTGGAGATGCCCGGCTCCCAGGAGCCGATGGACACACAGGCGACGGTGACCTTGTCGAAGTACTCGAAGGCTCGCGCGATGCCGGTCTGGTTGCGCAGCGCCACGGCGGTGGCCGCGTCCGGCAGCAGCATCGGCGCGTAGATGGGGTGGGCGTCGCCGCCGGACACCTGCGCGGCGCGGCGGACGGCCTCCACCGAACCGCGCTCGGCGGTCCCGGCGTCGTAGACACCGGTCAGCTGCACCACCGTGCACGGGGGCAGCCGGTCCAGGGCCGCCGCCATGTGGATGGTGGAGCGGCCCCAGGCCAGGCCCAGTACGTCCCCCTCGTTGACGAGCTCGCCGAGCAGGTCGGCGGCGACCTCGCCGAGGTTCTCCGGGTCGGGAGTCTCCTCGGCGTCGGCCGGGGACTCCACGACGACGGCGTGCCTGAGGCCGTAGCGGGCGCGGAGCGCGTCGGAGCGCTCGGCGTCCAGCTCGGCCGGCACACGGATCTCGATGCGCACCAGATCCCGTTCGAGAGCGGTCTCCAGGACCCTGGCCACCTTGAAGCGGCTGACGCCGAACTCCTCGGCGATCTGGATCTTCGACTTCCCCTCGAGGTAGAAACGGCGGGCCATGGCCGCCGCCTGCACCAGCTCAGCGGGTCCCATCCGCACTGCTGACCGGCCCGCCGACATACCCGACACGGCGATCTCCTCACTGCTGTTCACACTCTGGATTCGCCGTTCATCCTTGCAGATCCGGCGCGCTCGATCAGCCCTGAAGAGAGCCGTTCACATACCTGACGCTCAGTGGCCGCACGCCCACGACGCCCCGGCGGTGGCGGCGTCCGCCCGCGCGCGCAGGGCACGCACCGCCTCGGCGGGGTCCTGGGCGCCGTAGACCGCCGATCCGGCGACGAAGACGTCGGCGCCGGCCTCCGCGCAGCGCTCGATCGTCGAGGCCGACACACCGCCGTCCACCTGGAGCCACAGCTGCAGTCCGTGCCGGGCGATCAGCTCCCTGGTGCGGCGGATCTTGGGCAGCATGATGTCGAGGAACGCCTGGCCGCCGAAGCCGGGTTCCACGGTCATGATCAGCAGCATGTCGAGCTCGGGGAGCAGGTCCTCGTAGGGCTCGACGGGGGTGGCGGGCTTGAGCGCCATCGCCGCCCGGGCCCCCTTCGCGCGGATCTCGCGCGCCAGGCGCACCGGCGCGGCGGCGGCCTCGACGTGGAAGGTGACCGAGGAGGCGCCGGCCTCGACGTACCGCGGGGCCCACCGGTCGGGGTCCTCGATCATCAGGTGGCAGTCCAGCGGGGTGTCCGTCGCCCTGGCCAGGGATTCCACGACCGGTACGCCGAGGGTCAGGTTCGGGACGAAGTGGTTGTCCATGACGTCGACGTGGAGCCAGTCGGCCCCCTGGACCGCCTTCGCCTCATCGGCGAGACGGGCGAAGTCGGCGGAGAGGATGCTGGGGTTGATCTGCGCGGCCATGACCCAAGCCTGCCATGCCGGGGCACGGTTGTTCGCGTCGGTACCCGGCGGGCCCCGCCGGCAGGGCGGCCCGCCGGGCCCGCGACGGGGCGGACCGACCGTGGCCGGGCCCGGCGGCGGGGCGGGGGGCCGGCCGTGACCGCGCCCCGAGGCGGCGCGTGGCCGGGCCCGGCCGCGCCCCGGTCAGCCGGTGCGGCGGATGAGGGCCAGGTACATCGCGTCGGTTCCGTGCAGGTGGGGCCACAGTTGGACGTCGGGACCGTCGCCGAGGGCCGGGACGCCGGGGAGCAGGGGCCGGGCGTCGATCAGCTCGGCCCCGGGGAACTGCTTGAGCAGGTCGGCGACGACGGCCCGGGTCTCGGCGAGGTGCGGCGAGCAGGTGGCGTAGCCGACGACGCCGCCGACGCGCACGGATTCCAGGGCGGTGCGCAGCAGGCCGCGCTGGAGGGGGGCGAAGCCGTCCAGGTCCTCCGGACGGCGCCGCCACCGTGCCTCGGGGCGTCGGCGCAGCGCGCCGAGACCGGTGCACGGCACGTCGACGAGGACCCGGTCGAAGCTGCCGGGCCGCCACGGCGGGCGGGTCCCGTCGGCGGCGACGACCTGGTACGGGCCGGGATTGCCGTCGAGGGCCCTGGCGACGAGACCGGCCCGGTGCGGCTGCTTCTCGGAGGCCAGCAGGACGGCGCCGCGTTCCGCGGCGAGCGCCGCGAGCAGGGCCGCCTTGCCGCCGGGTCCGGCGCAGGCGTCGAGCCACTTCTCGTCGGGGCCGTCGAGGGGCGCTCCGGCCAGCGCGAGGGCGACGAGCTGGCTGCCCTCGTCCTGGACGCCGGCCCGGCCCTCCCGTACGGCGTCCACGGCGCCCGGTTCGCCGCCCTCGGTGAGCCGCACCGCGTACGGCGACCAGCGGCCCGGCAGAGCGGCCTCCTCGCCGAGGAGTTCCTCGGTGGTGGCGCGGCCCGGCCGGGCGACGAGGGTGACCTCGGGCCGTTCGTTGTCGGCCTCCAGCAGGTCCTCGATGCCGGCGCGGCCGCCGCCCAGGGAGTCCCACAGGGCGGAGACGACCCAGCGCGGGTGCGAGTGGACGACGGCGAGGTGGTCCTCGGGGTCCTCGTCGTAGGGCGGGGCGACCTTCTCCAGCCAGCCGTCGAGGTCGTTCTGCGCGACCTTGCGCAGCACGGCGTTGACGAACTTGGCCCGTCCGTCGCCGAGCACGACCCGGGCCAGCTCGACGGTGGCCGAGACGGCGGCGTGGGTGGGGATACGGGTGCCGAGCAGCTGGTGGGCGCCGAGGCCGAGCACGTCCAGGACGGGCGGGTCGACCTCCCGGAGCGGCCGGTCGACACAGGCGGCGATGATCGCGTCGTACGTCCCCTGGCGGCGCAGCGTGCCGTAGACCAGCTCGGTGGCGAGCGCGGCGTCCCGTGCGTCGAAGTCGCCCTTCTCGCGCGCCTTGCGCAGCAGCGGCGGCAGCACGAGGTTGGCGTACGCGTCCCGTTCGTCCACCGCGCGCAGCGCGTCGAAGGCGAGGATGCGGACGGGGTCCTTCTGGGGCCTGCGGTAGGGCTTGGCGGGCCTGCGGGGCCGACGGGAGGTGTCGCTCACGAAAAAGGTGCTCCGGATGTGTGGGTGCGCTGCGCGGAGATGCGCCGTGCGTCCAGCCTACGTCCCGTGCGGGAGGGGCCGGTGCTCCGGTTCCGCCCCTCGGGAACGGTCGTTCCGGACGTCTTCGCCCGGCCGCCGCGCCCCTGCGGACCGCCCGTCCCCGGACCCCGGGGACCGGCCCGGACCGCGCCGACCGGTGGCTCAGGCGTGCGCGTGGACCGGCGCACGCTCCCGTGCGCTCCCCCGGCCGCCCGGGACACCCCGGCCGCCGCCCTGATCCCGCACGCGCGCGACGGCCCGCCCCGCACGCTCCGGAACCGCCCCACGCCCGCCGTCCCGCGCGCCCACGCCCTTCCCGAGGGCCGCCCGGCGCCCCGGCCCTGGCACCACCGGGCCGCCCGGCACGGAAACCCGGGCCGACCGACCAGGAACCCGGCTCCCACCGGCCCCACCCGCCCGGCCGCCCGCCCGCCGCGCACGAGCAGGCCGCGGACGGACCGGCCGTTCCGGCCGCTCTCAGCCCCCCAGGGCCTCGCCCTCGCCGATCCGCACCCCGCGCGCCCAGTCCGCGGCGCGCATCGGCTTCTTGCCCTGGGCCTGCACCCACAGCAACTCGACGGCGTACGAGCCGGTGCCGACGTGGACGCTGTTCTTGCCGACGGCGAGCGCGCCCGGGGCGAGGTCGGTCCGCGCGGGCGCGGGGGCGACCTGGATCAGCTTGAGCCGCTCCCCGCGGAACGTGGTCCACGCGCCGGGCGCCGGGGTGCAGCCGCGCACCACCCGGTCGACGCGCAGGGCGGGCGTGGTCCAGTCGACGCGGGCGTCCTCCACCGTGATCTTCGGCGCGAGCGTGACGCCCTCGGCCGGCTGCGGCACCGCCTTCAGCGTGCCGTCCTCGATGCCGTCCATGGTCGCGGCGAGCAGCCCCGCGCCCGCCAGGGCGAGCCGGGTGAGCAGGTCGCCGCTGGTGTCGGTGGGCCGGATCTCCTCGGTGATCGTGCCGTAGACCGGGCCGGAGTCCAGCCCCTCCTCGATGAGGAAGGTGGAGGCGCCGGTGATCTCGTCGCCCGCCATCAGGCTGTGCTGGACGGGGGCGGCGCCGCGCCAGGCGGGCAGCAGGGAGAAGTGCAGGTTGACCCAGCCCTGGGCGGGGATGTCCAGCGCGGTCCTGGGCAGCAGGGCGCCGTAGGCGACGACGGGACAGCAGTCGGGGGCGATCTCCCTGAGCCGCTCCTGGAACTCCGCGTCGCGCGGCCTGGCCGGTTTGAGCACCTCGATCCCGGCCTCCTGGGCCCGTTCGGCGACCGGGCTCGCGACCAGTCGGCGCCCGCGGCCGGCCGGGGCGTCGGGGCGGGTGACGACGGCGGCGACCTCGTGCCGGCCGGAGGCGATGAGAGCGTCCAGGGCGGGAACGGCGACCTCGGGGGTACCGGCGAAGACGAGCTTCATGGGCGGATGCGGGCCTCTCGGTCGGGGCGGGAACGCGGGCAGCGCACCAGTCTATGACCATGGACGGGAAGCGGCCGAAGGCCGTGCTGCGGCGGCGTACGCCCTCGTGCCGGGGCGTACGCCCCTTGCCCCGGGCGTGCGCCGCGACGGATGGGCGTGCGCCATGTCGCCCGGCCGCCCCCGGGGGCGTACGCATATGCCCTTACGCCCCCACACCGTGACCAGCGGACCGAAAAGGCGTTGGTCAAGACAGAGTTGACCACAGCGGGCCGCTCGCGCGGCCCGGTTCCTTTCAACGCCGGTTCGAGAGGCTTGTTCATGGCCGACCACGCAACCCACGACGCCCAGGCCCGGGCCAGCCTGCACTTGCTGGTGCGGGACATCGAGCGGGTCCGCCGGCAGGTGGACGCACTGCGCACGCTCACCGCCCAGCTGGGCAACGTCTACCGCCCGCGCCGCTCCGGCCCCTCCACGGGCTTCGTCGTCTACGGACGCGCCCCCGCCCCGACCGTCCGCCTGGCGCAGGAACTGCGGGACAGCGTCGAGACCCTGGTCACGGCGGCCGTGGACTTCGACCGCTCGCTCGGCTTCTCGTGGGACGCCGTGGGCTCGGCCCTCGGGGTCACCAAGCAGGCGGTGCACCGCCGCTACGGCGCGCGCCGCGCCGCCGCCCAGGCGGCCGAGACCGAGCGGGCCGCCGAGCCCGCGGGCACCCGCACGGTCAACGTGGGCGCCGGCCTCCCCGTGGTGCCGACGGTCCCCGCGGCCCGCTCCATGCCGACCCAGCCGACGGCCGGCAGCCCGTCCCTGCGCGAGGACGTCAGGCCGACCGCCTTCCCGGGGCCACGCAACGGCTGACTCCCCGGTCTCCACCACGCCGCCCTCCCTGCCGCGTTCGGGAGGGCGCCGGTGTGTCCGGGGCCCCACGCGACACCGCACCCCGCGCCGCGCCCCCGCACCACACGCCCGAGCCGCACCACACGCCCGGGCCGCACCGCGGTCACAGGCCCTCGGCCGTCACCCGATGTCCGGCGGATCGATCCGCACCCACACCCCTTCGCCGCTCCCCCGGGCCGTCCGGGCCGCCTGCGCGGCCTTCAGGGCGGCCGCCAGCGCGGCTCCGCTGCCCGGCGGCACCCGGATCAGCGCCCGCTCCCACTGCTCCCCGGGCGGGGGCGCGCCCGCCCGGCGCGGCCGGCCGGCCGGCGTGACCGGCAGCGGTACGGGGCCGAGCACCTCGGCCTCGCGCGGCAGCCCGACCGTGCCGAGGAACTCCGCGACCGCCTCCGGCGGACCCGTCACGGCCGCCATCCGGGACACCGGCGGGAACCCCAGCTCGGCGCGCTCGGCGAGTTCCCGCACCGCGTGTCCCACCGGGTCCCAGCGCACCAGGGCCTGCACCGGTCTCAGGGTCGGCTCGGCCACCACGACCACCGTGCCGCCCGCCTCCTGCGGCCGGACGAGGGCGGCGGCGGCGATCCAGCGGCGCAGCGCGTCCTCGCCCGCCCTCAGGTCGGGCCGGCCCAGCATGGCCCAGCCGTCCAGGAGCAGCGCCGCCGCGTACCCGCCCTCGGCGACCGGCTCGGCGCCCGGCGTGCTCACGACCAGGGCGGGCGCGCCCGGCACCGTGTCCAGCACGTGTTCGCGCCCCGAGGTGCGCACCGGCACGGCGGGAAAGGCCCGCCCCAGCTCCTCGGCGGTCCGCCGGGCCCCGACGACCTGGGCGCGCAGCCGGAAGGCGCCGCACTCCGGGCAGTGCCGGCCGGTCTCGTCGCGTCCGCACCACTCGCAGCGGAGCACCTGGGCGTCCTGCCCCTGCAGGGGGCCCGAGCAGTGCCGACAGCGGGCGGGCGTCCGGCACTGGGCGCAGGCCAGCCGCGGCACGTAGCCGCGCCGGGGCACCTGCACCAGCACGGGACCGTGCCGCAGCCCGTCCCTGGCCGCCTGCCACGCCAGGGAGGGCAGCCGTGCCGCGCGGGCGGCCTCGTCCCGGGCGAGATCGAGGTCGCCCACGGTGCGCACCAGCGGGGCCGCCCGCCGCACCTGCTCGCGGGACGCCACGAGGGGCCGCGCCCAGCCGCTCTCGACGAGCTGTGCCGCCTCCACGGTGCAGGCGCGGCTGCCGAGCAGGAAGGCGCACTTGTCCAGCGCGGCGCGCAGCAGCAGCACCTCGCGGGCGTGCGGCTGCGGCGCGTGCGGCTCGCTGTGGCTGTCGTCGCCGTCGTCCCAGAGGGCGACCAGCCCGAGGTCGCGCACCGGCGCGAACATGGCGGCCCGGGTCCCGACGACGGCCCGTACGGAGCCCCTGCTCACCGCGAGCCACTGCCGGTAGCGCTTCTCGGGGCCGGCGTCGGCGGTGAGCAGCGCGTGCCGTCCCTCGCCGAGGAGGGCGGTCAGCGCGGTGTCGACGCGGGCGGCGGCCCGCCCGTCGGGCACGACCACGAGGGCGCCCCGGCCGGAGGCGAGCGTGGCGGCCACGGCGCGGGCCAGTTCCTCGCTCCACCCGGGGCCGGGCAGCGCGTTCCACACGGCGCGGGGGGAGCCGCCCGCGGCCAGCGTCCCGACGAACCCGGCCCCCCGCTCGTAGCGCGCCCAGGAGCCCGCGGCGGGGGCCGGGGGCGGCGGGAGGGGGTCGGGCGAGGGGCGCTGCTCGGCGCGGGCGTTGCGCGGCGGGACGGCGAGCTGGAGCACGTCGGCGACGCTGCCCGCGTACCGGTCGGCGACGGCCCGGGCCAGGCCCAGCAGCTCGGGGCCGAGGACGGGCTCGGGCGAGACAACCTGGGCGAGCGCGGCGAGCGGCCCGGAGTAGTCGGACTCGGCCCGGCGTTCGATCAGGAATCCGTCGATGAGCCCGCCGCCCTCGCGGCGGCCCTCCCGGACCCGGTGCCGGCCGGCCCCGAACCGCACCCGCACCCGCACGCCCGGCTGGGCGTCCGCGTCGAGTTCGGCGGGCACGGCGTAGTCGAAGTACCGGTCGAGGTGGAGCACTCCCTTGTCGACCAGCACCCGGGCCACCGGCAGTTCCCCGGCGAGCGCGGCCCCGCGCCAGGTCCGCGGCCTGGCGCGGGGCGCCTTGGCCTTGCGCACGGTCTCCCGGATGAGCGCGAGCTGCTCCGGCGGCGCCCCGGCGCCCCCGTCGTCCCCCTGCCCGTTCTCGCTGCTCACGCTTGCATTCTTACCAAACGGCACTGACAACCGACGCGGTGCGGACGCACGGCCTCTCGTCCGCGGGGACGGGCGAGGCCCGGCTCCCCTCGGGGGAGCCGGGCCTCGGATCAGCCTGTCGGGGCCTAGAGCCCCGCCGCCTCACGCAGGGCGTCGACGCGGTCGGTGCGCTCCCAGGTGAAGTCGGGCAGCTCACGGCCGAAGTGGCCGTAGGCGGCGGTCTGGGCGTAGATCGGGCGGAGCAGGTCGAGGTCGCGGATGATCGCGGCCGGACGCAGGTCGAAGACGTCGTCGATCGCCTTCTCGATCTTCTCCGGCTCCACCTTGTGGGTGCCGAAGGTCTCGACGAAGAGGCCCACCGGCTCGGCCTTGCCGATCGCGTACGCGACCTGGACCTCGCAACGGGCTGCCAGGCCCGCCGCGACGACGTTCTTCGCGACCCAGCGCATGGCGTACGCGGCCGAGCGGTCCACCTTGGACGGGTCCTTGCCGGAGAAGGCGCCGCCGCCGTGGCGGGCCATGCCGCCGTAGGTGTCGATGATGATCTTGCGGCCGGTCAGGCCCGCGTCGCCCATCGGGCCGCCGACCTCGAAGCGGCCGGTCGGGTTGACCAGCAGGCGGTAGTCCTCGGTCTCCAGCTTGATGCCGTCCTCCAGGAGCGCCTTCAGCTCCGGCTCGACGACGAACTCGCGGATGTCGGGGGCGAGCAGCGACTCCAGGTCGATGTCGGAGGCGTGCTGCGAGGAGACGACCACGGTGTCCAGGCGGACCGCCTTGTCGCCGTCGTACTCGATGGTGACCTGCGTCTTGCCGTCCGGGCGCAGGTAGGGGATCGTGCCGTTCTTGCGCACGTCCGACAGGCGCTTGGACAGGCGGTGCGCCAGGAAGATCGGCAGCGGCATGAGGGTCGGCGTCTCGTCGGTGGCGTAGCCGAACATCAGGCCCTGGTCGCCGGCGCCCTGGCGGTCCAGCTCGTCCTCGTCGCCCTCGACCCGGGACTCGTACGCCGTGTCGACACCCTGCGCGATGTCCGGGGACTGCGCGCCGATCGACACCGACACGCCGCAGGAGGCGCCGTCGAAGCCCTTCTTGGAGGAGTCGTAGCCGATCTCGAGGATCTTGTTGCGGACCAGGGTCGCGATGTCCGCGTAGGTCTTGGTCGTGACCTCGCCGGCCACGTGCACCAGGCCGGTGGTGATCAACGTCTCCACGGCGACCCGGGAGGTCGGGTCCTCGCGCAGGAGCGCGTCGAGAATGGTGTCGCTGATCTGGTCAGCGATCTTGTCGGGGTGACCCTCGGTCACGGACTCCGAGGTGAACAGGCGACGGGACACAACGCTCCCTGGGGTTGCAGCGGCTGCTGGCTGATCATTGGCGGACGGCGCGGGGCTGCGCCCGGCCGTCCGAGAAACAGTTTATCGGTCGCGCTCGGCCACCGGCCCACCGTCTCGCCTCTCAAGAACGCTGTGACCTGCGGCACGGGCATTCTGCCCAATGCACGGCGGCCTTGGCCAGAGCCGCCACGCGGCAAAGCGCGGGGTGGGAGCGGGCGACGGGAAGGAGTGAGCCGTTCAGTCGAGCCTGGCGGCCACCAGGTCCCATACGATTTCGGCCAGGGCCTCCTTGGGGCCGTGCGGCACCTGGGTCTCGCCGCCGTCGGCGGCCAGCACCACGGCCTCGTTCTCCTCGGAACCGAACGTCCGGCTCTCCCCCACCTCGTTCACCACCAGCAGGTCGCAGCCCTTGCGGGCGAGCTTCCCGCGCCCGTTGGCGAGGACGTCGTCGGTCTCGGCGGCGAAGCCCACGATCACCTGTCCGGTCCGCGCCCGGCCGGCCGAGATCTCCGCGAGAATGTCTGGATTCCGCACCAGGGCGACGGGCTCGGGCTCCTGGTCGTCCTTCTTCTTGATCTTCCCCGAGGCGTAGACCGCGGGGCGGAAATCGGCGACGGCGGCGGCCATGACGACCGCGTCGGCGTCCGCGGCGGCCTTCAGGACCGCCTCGCGCAGCTGTACGGCCGTCCCGACCGGGACGACGTCCACGCCCGCCGGGTCGGGCAGACCGGTGTTCGCGGCGACCAGCGTGACCCGGGCGCCCCGGGCGGCGGCCGTGCGCGCCAGCGCGTAGCCCTGCTTGCCGGAGGAGCGGTTGCCGAGGAAGCGGACGGGGTCGAGGGGTTCGCGGGTGCCGCCGGCGCTGACCACTACGTGCCGCCCTGCGAGGTCCGGCTCGCTCGCGCCCCGGGCCAGGACACGGCGGCAGACCTCGAAGATCTCCCCCGGGTCGGGCAGCCGGCCCTTGCCGGTGTCGACGCCGGTCAGCCGGCCCACCGCCGGCTCGACGACGACGGCGCCGCGGCGGCGCAGCGTCGCCACGTTCTCCTGGGTGGCCGGGTGCTCCCACATCTCGGTGTGCATGGCCGGGGCGAAGACCACCGGGCAGCGGGCGGTGAGCAGGGTGTTGGTCAGGAGGTCGTCGGCGAGGCCGTGGGCCGCCTTGGCGAGCATGTCGGCGGTGGCCGGGGCCACGACGACCAGATCGGCGTGCTGGCCGATGCGGACGTGCGGCACCTCGTGGACGTCGTCCCAGACCTCGGTGGCGACGGGGTTCCCCGACAGCGCGGACCAGGTGGCGGCGCCGACGAAGTGCAGCGCGGAGGCGGTCGGCACCACCCGGACGTCGTGTCCGGACTCGGTCAGTCTGCGCAGCAGCTCGCACGCCTTGTACGCGGCGATGCCACCGCTGACGCCCAGTACGACCTTCGGCTTGTCCACCGTCTCTCCCGGATGCGGCTCCGGTGCGCCCCGTGCGGCGCACGCCTTCTATGACACACCACAGGCCCGGCAGCCGTGCTGCCGGGCCTGTGGAGAGAACTGCTGCGGTACGCGGATACGACCGACTTACTGCGCCGGACCCTCGATGGCCTCGGACGTCAGCAGGCCCGCGTTGATCTCGCGCAGGGCGATGGAGAGCGGCTTCTCGTGGACGTGGGTGTCGACGAGCGGACCGACGTACTCGAGGAGGCCCTCGCCGAGCTGCGAGTAGTACGCGTTGATCTGACGCGCCCGCTTGGCCGCGTAGATCACGAGGCTGTACTTCGAGTCGGTGGCCTCGAGGAGCTCGTCGATCGGCGGGTTGATGATGCCCTCGGGCGCGGAGATGGAAGAGGACACGCTCTACCTTCCGATGGATGGGAAAGATTCAGTCAGCGTGAACGGTGACGATCACACGACGTCCATCAAGGCTAGCAGCTCGCGCGCCACGTCCTCGACGGAGGTGTTGACCAGGGTCTCGTCGAACTCGGGCTCGGCGGCCAGCTCGACCTTCGCGGCCTTCAGCCGGCGCTCGATCACCTCGGGCGGCTCGGTGCCCCGGCCGGTGAGCCTGCGCACGAGCTCCTCCCAGGAGGGCGGGGCGAGGAACACCAGACGGCCCTCCGGCATGGTCTCGCGGACCTGCCGGGCGCCCTGGAGGTCGATCTCCAGCAGGACCGGCACACCGGCCTCCAGGTGCTCCAGCACGGCGGCGCGCGGCGTGCCGTAGCGGTTGCCCGCGAACTCGGCCCACTCCAGCAGCTCGCCGTTGGCGATCAGCTTGTCCATCTCCTCGTCGGTGACGAAGAAGTAGTGGACGCCGTGCTGCTCGCCGGGGCGGGGCTTGCGGGTCGTCGCCGACACCGAGAGCCAGACCTCGGGATGCGCCTTGCGCATATGGGCGACGACCGTGCTCTTGCCGACCCCGGAGGGGCCGGAGAGCACGGTCAGCCGCGGACGTGCGTCCGGGGGTACGGGGGTCGTCCCCCGGGGTGTTACAGCCATGCAGCGATTATTCCAGCAATCGCGGGGTGCCCGGGACTCGCGCCCCGGGGGCCCGGGACTCAGGAACCGGTGCTGCCGAACTCACGCTCCAGGGAAGCGATCTGGTTGGAGCCGAGGCCGCGCACACGACGGCTCTCGGAGATGCCGAGTCGCTCCATGATCTGCTTGGCGCGGACCTTGCCCACGCCCGGCAGGGACTCAAGGAGGGCCGACACCTTCATCTTGCCGATGACGTCGTTTTCCTGGCCCTGCTTGATGACCTCGTGCAGGGAGGCGCCGGAGTGCTTGAGTCGATTCTTGACCTCGGCCCGCTCCCGGCGAGCCGCGGCGGCCTTTTCGAGCGCGGCTGCGCGCTGTTCAGGGGTAAGGGGCGGAAGAGCCACGCCTACGTCACCTCGGATGTCGAACTGTCGGATACGGACCGGTGAGGAGGCTTTTCGCCCCACACCAGGGGAGAGACAGGCGAGGCTCTCGCCCGTCCACTCTCGACGGAGACTAGCGGTCAAGGGCCCAAGAGTCAGCGAGAACAGCGGAAAAGTCCTGGTCAGCCTCTGCCAGGCCGGACATTTAGGACATACTGCCCTGGTTTTCAGCATGTATCCAGACTGAAGCGGGCTCCCGACCGCCCGGTCCGTGACTCAGCCGGCGGCCACCGCCGCCCTGATCTCCTCCGCGAAGCGACCCGCGGCGCCCCGCAGCGCGGCGACGTCCGGACCGTGACGCAGAACACCCCGGCTGACGTTCGGGACGACGTTGCGCACGGCGGCGCCGAAGACGGCCGGCAGGTCGGCCGGCGTGGCCCCCTGCGCCCCGATCCCGGGCGCGAGCAGCGGCCCGTTGATGTCCAGGTCGTAGGAGGACAGATCGCCGAGCGTGGCACCCACCACCGCGCCGAAGGAGCCCAGCGGCTCCTGCCCGGCGTTCTCCCGGGCCAGGTGCGCGAGCACGGTCGCGCCGACGCCCCTCCCGTCGGGCCGTACGGCGTGCTGCACCTCGCCGCCCTCCGGGTTGGAGGTCAGCGCCAGCACGAACAGGCCCGCGCCGCTCTCCCGCGCCAACTCGACCGCGGGCCGCAGCGAGCCGTAGCCGAGGTAGGGCGAGACGGTCAGCGCGTCGGAGAACAGCGGCGCGTCCTTGCGCAGGAACGACTCGGCGTAGGCGGCCATGGTCGAGCCGATGTCGCCCCGCTTGGCGTCCATGACGACCAGCGCGCCGGCCGCCCGGGCCTCGGCCACCGACTTCTCCAGCACGGCGATCCCGCGCGAGCCGAAGCGTTCGAAGAAGGCGCTCTGCGGCTTGAGCACGGCGACCCGGTCGGCCACCGCCTCCACGACGGTGCGGCTGAAGCGCTCCAGCCCGGCCACGTCGTCGTTCAGGCCCCACTCGGTGAGCAGGGACGCGTGCGGGTCGATGCCGACGCACAGCGGGCCGCGCTCGTCCATGGCGTGGCGCAGGCGCGCGCCGAAGGGTTCCATCGGGCTCATACGGACTCTTCCGCCTTCTTCACATCGGCGCCGACCGCGTCGGCGAGGGTGGCGTAGGGGCTGTCGCGCAGGCGCGCGGCGAGGCCCTTGTGGACGGCGCGGCCCCAGAACGGGCCCTCGTAGATGAAGGCGCTGTAGCCCTGGACGAGCGTGGCTCCGGCCAGGATGCGCTGCCAGGCGTCCTCGGCGCTCTCCACGCCGCCGACGCCCACGAGGGTGAGACGGTCGCCCACGCGCGCGTACAGGCGGCGCAGCACCTCCAGGGAGCGCGCCTTGAGCGGCGCCCCGGACAGTCCGCCGGTCTCCTTGACGAGGGCCGGGTCCGACCTCAGGCCGAGTCCGTCGCGCGCGATGGTGGTGTTGGTGGCGATGATGCCGTCCAGGCCCAGTTCCACGGCGAGGTCGGCGACCGCGTCCACGTCCTCGTCGGCGAGGTCCGGGGCGATCTTGACCAGCAGCGGCACCCGGCGCCCCGGCACGGCCCGGTCGGCGGCCTCGCGCACCGCGCTCAGCAGCGGGCGCAGCGCCTCGGTGGCCTGGAGGTCGCGCAGGCCGGGGGTGTTGGGCGAGGAGACGTTGACGACGAGGTAGTCGGCGTACGGTGCGAGGCGCTCGGCGGACTTCACGTAGTCGCCGACGGCCTCCTGTTCGGGAACGACCTTGGTCTTGCCGATGTTGACGCCGACCACGGTCCTGAAGACGGGCGTGCGCGAGGCCAGGCGGGCGGCGACGGCCAGGGAGCCGTCGTTGTTGAAGCCCATGCGGTTGATCAGCGCGCGGTCGGCCACGAGCCGGAACAGCCGCTTCCTGGGGTTGCCGGGCTGGGGCTCGCCGGTGACGGTCCCGATCTCGACGTGGTCGAAGCCCAGCATGGACATGCCGTCGATGGCGACGGCGTTCTTGTCGAAGCCGGCGGCGAGCCCGAAGGGGCCGTGCATGCGCAGGCCCAGGGCCTCGGTGCGCAGCTCCTTGTGGCGGGGGGCCAGGGCGGCGGCGAGGAAGGTGCGCAGCACCGGGACGCGGGCGGCGAGCCGGATCCAGCGGAAGGCGAGGTGGTGGGCGGCTTCCGGGTCCATCCGCCGGAAGACGAGGCGGAAGAAGAGCTTGTACATCTGGGAGAAGTCCTCGGTGTTGTCCATGAGGGGGCTCATGAAGAGGGGGACACCGTTTCCGGTGTCCCCCTCGGGGCTGCTAGTCGCGGGCCGCGGTCAGGAACTCCGCGTGTTCCTGGAGCGAGCGGACGCCCACGTCGCCGTGGTTGAGGGCGTCGATGCCCTGGACCGCGGCGGCGAGCGCCTGGACCGTCGTCAGGCACGGCACGGAGCGCGCCACGGCGGCCGTACGGATCTCCCAGCCGTCGAGGCGGCCGCCGGTGCCGTAGGGGGTGTTGACGATGAGGTCGACCTCGCCGTCGTGGATGAGCTGGACGATGGTCTTCTCGCCGTTCGGGCCGGTGCCCTCGGACTGCTTGCGCACGAGCGTGGCGTTGATGCCGTTGCGCTTGAGGACCTCGGCGGTGCCGGAGGTGGCGAGCAGTTCGAAGCCGTGGGCGACCAGCTCACGGGCGGGGAAGATCATCGAGCGCTTGTCCCGGTTGGCGACCGAGATGAAGGCGCGGCCCTTGGTGGGCAGCGGACCGTAGGCGCCGGCCTGCGACTTGGCGTAGGCCGTGCCGAAGACCGAGTCGATGCCCATGACCTCGCCGGTGGAGCGCATCTCCGGGCCGAGGACGGTGTCGACGCCGCGGCCGTGGATGTCGCGGAAGCGCGACCACGGCATGACGGCCTCCTTGACGGAGATCGGCGCGTCCAGCGGGATGGTGCCGCCGTCGCCGTTCCTCGGCAGCAGGCCCTCCTCGCGCAGTTCGGCGACCTTCGCGCCGAGCGAGATGCGGGCGGCGGCCTTGGCCAGCGGCACCGCGGTCGCCTTCGAGGTGAAGGGGACGGTGCGGGAGGCGCGCGGGTTGGCCTCCAGGACGTAGAGGATGTCGCCGGCCAGCGCGAACTGGATGTTGATCAGACCGCGCACCCCGACACCGCGCGCGATGGCCTCCGTGGAGGCGCGCAGCCGCTTGATGTCGTGGCCGCCGAGCGTGATCGGCGGCAGGGCGCACGCCGAGTCGCCGGAATGGATGCCGGCCTCCTCGATGTGCTCCATGACGCCGCCGAGGTACAGCTCCTCGCCGTCGTAGAGGGCGTCGACGTCGATCTCTATGGCGTCGTCGAGGAACCGGTCGACGAGGACCGGGCGGGAGGGGCTGATCTCGGTGGACTCGGCGATGTAGGCCTGCAGGCGCGCCTCGTCGTAGACGATTTCCATGCCCCGGCCGCCCAGGACGTAGGAGGGACGCACCAGGACCGGGTAGCCGATCTCGTCGGCGATGGTCTTGGCCTGGGCGAAGGTGGTGGCGGTGCCGTGCTTGGGGGCGGGCAGGCCCGCCTCGGCGAGCACCCGGCCGAAGGCGCCGCGGTCCTCGGCGGCGTGGATGGCCTCCGGCGAGGTGCCGACGATCGGCACGCCGTTGTCCTTGAGCGCCTGGGACAGGCCCAGCGGAGTCTGGCCGCCGAGCTGGACGACGACGCCGGCGACGGGGCCGGCCTGCCGCTCGGCGTGGACGATCTCCAGGACGTCCTCCAGGGTGAGCGGCTCGAAGTAGAGCCGGTCGGAGGTGTCGTAGTCGGTGGAGACCGTCTCCGGGTTGCAGTTGACCATCACGGTCTCGTACCCGGCGTCGGACAGCGCGAAGGAGGCGTGGACGCAGGAGTAGTCGAACTCGATGCCCTGGCCGATGCGGTTGGGGCCGGAGCCCAGGATGATCACCGCGGGCTTCTCGCGGGGCGCGACCTCGCTCTCCTCGTCGTAGGAGGAGTAGAAGTACGGCGTCTTCGCGGCGAACTCGGCGGCGCAGGTGTCGACGGTCTTGTAGACCGGGCGGATGCCGAGCGTGTGCCGGACCTCGCGGACCACGTCCTCGCGCAGGCCGCGGATCTCGGCGATCTGCTGGTCGGAGAAGCCGTGCCGCTTGGCCTCGGCCAGCAGCTCGCGGGTGAGCTCGGGGGCCTCGGCCAGCTCGTCGGCGATCTCCTTGATCAGGAAGAGCTGGTCGACGAACCAGGGGTCGATCTTCGTGTACGCGAAGACCTCCTCGGGGGTGGCGCCCGCGCGGATGGCCTGCATGACGGTGTTGATCCGGCCGTCGGTGGGGCGTACGGCCTCTTCGAGCAGCGCGGTCTTGTCGCCCGGCTCGCCGGTGAAGGCGAACTGGCTGCCCTTCTTCTCCAGCGAGCGCAGCGCCTTCTGGAAGGCCTCGGTGAAGTTGCGGCCGATGGCCATGGCCTCGCCGACCGACTTCATGGTGGTGGTGAGGGTGGAGTCGGCGCTCGGGAACTTCTCGAAGGCGAACCGCGGGGCCTTGACGACCACGTAGTCGAGCGTGGGCTCGAAGGAGGCCGGGGTCTCCCGCGTGATGTCGTTGGGGATCTCGTCGAGGGTGTAGCCGACGGCGAGCTTGGCGGCGATCTTGGCGATCGGGAAGCCGGTCGCCTTGGAGGCGAGCGCCGAGGAGCGCGACACGCGCGGGTTCATCTCGATGACGATCACGCGACCGTCCACGGGGTCGACCGCGAACTGGATGTTGCAGCCGCCGGTGTCGACGCCGACCTCGCGGATGATCGCGATGCCGACGTCGCGCAGCACCTGGTACTCGCGGTCGGTCAGCGTCATCGCGGGCGCCACGGTGATCGAGTCGCCGGTGTGCACGCCCATCGGGTCGAAGTTCTCGATGGAGCAGACGACCACGACGTTGTCGTTCTTGTCGCGCATCAGCTCCAGCTCGTACTCCTTCCAGCCGAGGATGGACTCCTCCAGGAGCACCTCGGTGGTCGGGGAGAGCGTGAGGCCGGTGCCGGCGATGCGGCGCAGCTCCTCCTCGTCGTGGGCGAAGCCGGAGCCGGCGCCGCCCATGGTGAAGGAGGGGCGGACGACGACCGGGTAGCCGCCGAGCTCGTCGACGCCCCTCAGGACGTCGTCCATGGTGTGGCAGATCACGGAGCGGGCGGACTCGCCGTGCCCGATCTTCTTGCGGACCTCCTCGACGACCAGCTTGAACTGGTCGCGGTCCTCGCCCTTGTGGATCGCCTCGACGTTGGCGCCGATCAGCTCGACGCCGTACTTGTCCAGGACGCCGTTCTCGTGCAGGGAGATGGCGGTGTTCAGGGCCGTCTGGCCGCCCAGGGTGGGCAGGAGGGCGGCGGGGCGCTCCTTGGCGATGATCTTCTCGACGAACTCGGGGGTGATCGGCTCGACGTAGGTGGCGTCGGCGATCTCCGGGTCGGTCATGATCGTCGCCGGGTTGGAGTTCACCAGGACGACGCGCAGGCCCTCGGACCTGAGGACGCGGCACGCCTGGGTGCCGGAGTAGTCGAACTCGGCGGCCTGGCCGATGACGATCGGGCCGGAGCCGATGACCAGGACGGACTGGATATCGGTGCGCTTAGGCACGCTGGCCCTCCATCAGGGAAACGAAGCGGTCGAACAGGTAGGCGGCGTCGTGCGGGCCGGCGGCCGCTTCGGGGTGGTACTGGACGCTGAAGGCCGGCTTGTCGAGCAGTTGGAGGCCCTCCACCACGTTGTCGTTCAGGCAGACGTGGGAGACCTCGGCCCGGCCGAAGGGGGTCTCGGACACTTGGTCGGTCGGGGCGTCGACGGCGAAGCCGTGGTTGTGCGCGGTGACCTCGACCTTGCCGGTGGTGCGGTCCTGCACGGGCTGGTTGATGCCGCGGTGGCCGTACTTCAGCTTGTAGGTGCCGAAGCCGAGGGCGCGGCCGAGGATCTGGTTGCCGAAGCAGATGCCGAACAGCGGGGTGTCCCGCTCCAGGACGCCCCGCATCACGGAGACGGCGTGGTCGGCGGTGGCCGGGTCGCCGGGGCCGTTGGAGAAGAACACGCCGTCGGGCCGGACGGCGTAGACGTCCTCGACGGTGGCGGTGGCGGGCAGCACGTGCACCTCGATGCCGCGCTCGGCCATGCGGTGCGGGGTCATGCCCTTGATGCCGAGGTCGACGGCGGCGACGGTGAACTTCTTGTCGCCGATCGCCGGGACGACGTACGCCTCCTGGGTGGCGACCTCCGCGGACAGGTCGGCGCCGACCATCTCGGGTGCCTCCTGGACGCGGGCCAGCAGCGTGGCGTCGTCCCGGACGGCGTCGCCGCTGAAGATGCCGACCCGCATGGCGCCGCGTTCGCGCAGGTGGCGGGTGAGGGCGCGGGTGTCGATGCCGCTGATGCCGACGACGCCCTGCGCCGCGAGCTCCTCGTCCAGGGAGCGCCTGGAGCGCCAGTTGGACGGGACGCGCGCGGGGTCGCGCACCACGTAGCCGGCGACCCAGATGCGCCGGGACTCGGGGTCCTCGTCGTTGACGCCGGTGTTGCCGACGTGCGGGGCCGTCATGACGACGACCTGGCGGTGATACGACGGGTCGGTGAGGGTCTCCTGGTAGCCGGTCATGCCGGTGGAGAACACGGCTTCGCCGAACGTCTCCCCCACGGCCCCGTAGGCGCGGCCGCGGAAGACCCGGCCGTCCTCCAGGACGAGTACGGCGGGAACCCTCTCGGTTCCCCTGGTGGAGGTGGTCATCGTTCGACGCCTTCCGTGGTGTTGGTTTCGATCATGGAGTTGAGGGCCGCGACCCACGCGGAGTGCTCGGCCGCCCGGTCGGAGCGGAAGCCGGAGTCGATCAGCCGGTCGCCGTGCGCCCAGGTGACGATCAGCAGGCCGCCCTCGGTGAGTACCTTGCCGGCGATGCCCTTGTCGAGCCGGGCCCCGCGCAGCCGCTCGGCCGGGACGAAGAAGTCCTTCGCCCCCGGGCGCACCACGTCCAGGCCCGCGTCGGTGAGCGTGAGCTCGACGCGGCTGCGGGTGCCCAGGCCGTGCGCCACGATGCGGTCCAGCCATTGGCCGGCGGTGGTGGAGCCGTGGTAGCGGCCCGTCATGGTCAGTCTCGCCTCGCCGGGCTCTTCCGGCGCGCCGGGCAGCTCGGGCAGGTCGCTCTGGAGGGTGCCGCGCCACTTCCAGCCCTCGCGCATCAGCCAGTAGACGAGGGCGACGAAGAGGGCGAGGCCGACCAGCCAGCCGATGCGGGCGCCCCAGTCGGTGACCGTGGCCGACTTCTCCCCGGCCGCGATCCGAGTGGCGTACCCGGCTGCGAGCAGTGTTGCAGGTGTCACGTGAGCTTCCCGTCGACGAGCGTGGCCTTGCCCCGGAGCCACGTGTGGGTGACACGGCCCGGCAGCTCGCGCCCCTCGTAGGGAGTGTTGCGGCTGCGCGAGGCGAAGCCCGCGGGGTCCACCTGCCCACGGTATGCCGTGTCGAGGAGGGTGAGGTTGGCGGGCTCACCTGCCGAGACGGGGCGTCCATGGCCGGTGGCGCGGCCGATCCGGGCCGGGGCGGCGGACATGCGGTCGGCGACGCCGGCCCAGTCCAGCAGTCCGGTGTCGACCATGGTCGCCTGGACCACGGACAGGGCGGTCTCCAGGCCGACCATGCCCATGGCGGCGGCGGCCCACTCGCAGTCCTTGTCCTCGTGCGGGTGGGGAGCGTGGTCGGTGGCGACGATGTCGATGGTGCCGTCGGCGAGCGCCTCGCGCAGGGCCCGGACGTCGCGCTCGGTGCGCAGCGGCGGGTTGACCTTGTAGACCGGGTCGTACGTGCGCACCAGCTCGTCGGTCAGGAGCAGGTGGTGCGGGGTGACCTCGGCGGTGACGTCGATGCCGCGGGACTTGGCCCAGCGGACGATCTCGACGCTGCCGGCGGTGGACAGGTGGCAGATGTGGACGCGGGAGCCGACGTGCTCGGCGAGCAGCACGTCCCGGGCGATGATCGACTCCTCGGCGACGGCGGGCCAGCCGCCCAGGCCCAGTTCGGCGGAGACGACGCCCTCGTTCATCTGGGCGCCCTCGGTCAGCCGGGGCTCCTGCGCGTGCTGGGCGACGACGCCGCCGAAGGCCTTCACGTACTCCAGCGCCCGGCGCATGATCACCGCGTCGTCGACGCACTTGCCGTCGTCGGAGAAGACGGTGACGCCGGCGGCGGACTCGTGCATGGCGCCGAGCTCGGCGAGCTTCCTGCCCTCCAGGCCGACGGTGACGGCGCCGATGGGCTGCACGTCGCAGTAGCCGTGCTCGCGGCCGAGCCGCCAGACCTGCTCGACCACGCCGGCGGTGTCGGCGACGGGGAAGGTGTTGGCCATGGCGAACACGGCGGTGTAACCGCCGGACGCGGCGGCACGGGTGCCGGTGAGGACGGTCTCGGAGTCCTCGCGGCCGGGCTCGCGCAGATGGGTGTGCAGGTCGACCAGGCCCGGCAGGAGGACCTTGCCGCCGGCCTCCACGACCTCGGCGCCCTCGGCGCTGAGACCGGTACCGACCTGGGCGATGGTCTCGCCGTCGATCAGGACGTCCTGCGGCTCGCCGCCGAGCACCTTCGCACCACGGATAAGGATCTTGCTCATCTTCTTACTTCTCCTCGGTGCGGGTGTGGGTGACGGCGGGCTCGTTGCCGCCGAGCAGCAGGTAGAGGGCGGCCATCCGGATGGAGACGCCGTTGGCGACCTGCTCGACGACGGTGCAGCGCGGGGAGTCGGCGACCTCGGCGGTGATCTCCATGCCGCGGACCATCGGGCCGGGGTGCATCACGACGGCGTGCTCGGGCATCCGCGCCATGCGGTCGCCGTCGAGGCCGTAGCGGCGCGAGTACTCGCGCTCGGTGGGGAAGAAGGCGGCGTTCATCCGCTCGCGCTGGACGCGGAGCATCATCACCGCGTCGGTCTTGGGCAGGGTGGCGTCGAGGTCGTAGGAGACCTCGCAGGGCCAGGTCTCGACGCCGACCGGCAGCAGGGTCGGCGGAGCGACCAGGGTGACCTCGGCGCCCAGGGTATGCAGCAGGTCGACGTTGGAGCGGGCGACCCGGCTGTGCAGCACGTCGCCGACGATGGTGACCCGCCGGCCGGACAGGTCCCGCCCGAGCCCGGCGTCCCGGCCGATCAGGCGGCGGCGCATGGTGAAGGCGTCGAGCAGGGCCTGGGTGGGGTGCTGGTGGGTGCCGTCGCCGGCGTTGATGACGACGGCGTCGATCCAGCCGGAGGTGGCCAGGCGGTAGGGGGCTCCGGAGGCGCCGTGCCGGATGACCACGGCGTCGACGCCCATGGCCTCCAGGGTCTGCGCGGTGTCCTTCAGGGACTCGCCCTTGGAGACGCTGGAGCCCTTGGCGGTGAAGTTGATGACGTCCGCGGACAGCCGCTTCTCGGCGGCCTCGAAGGAGATCCGGGTACGGGTGGAGTCCTCGAAGAAGAGGTTGACGACGGTACGGCCGCGCAGGGTCGGCAGTTTCTTGATCGGCCGGTCGGCGACCCGGGCCATCTCCTCGGCGGTGTCGAGGATCAGGACGGCGTCGTCGCGGGTGAGGTCGGCGGCCGAGATGAGATGACGCTGCATCTGTCAGGCTCCGTAAGGGCAGTTCATTCGGGAGGCGGGGGGCCAGGGCCGCGCAGGCGGCTCGTGGCGCGCCCCCGCAAGGCATGACCGGGCGCGGACGCGCGTGCGGGCACACGCGTGGGGCGCGCGTCGGCGGGTACGCGCGCGTGGGCTAGTGCTGGGACTCGCCCGCGGCGGCCGGCTTGGCGCCGAGCAGCACGGTGTCGCGACCGTCCTCCTCGGCGAGCTGGACCTTGACCGTCTCCCGCAGCGACGTGGGGAGGTTCTTGCCGACGTAGTCGGCGCGGATGGGCAGTTCGCGGTGACCGCGGTCGACGAGCACGGCGAGCTGCACCGCCCGGGGGCGGCCGATGTCGTTCAGCGCGTCGAGGGCGGCGCGGATGGTGCGGCCGGAGAAGAGCACGTCGTCGACGAGGACGACCAGACGGCCGTCGATGCCGTCACCGGGGATCTCGGTGCGGGCCAGCGCACGCGGCGGGTGCATGCGCAGGTCGTCGCGGTACATGGTGATGTCCAGCGAGCCGACCGGGACCTTGCGCTCGGTGATCTGCTCGAGCTTGGCGGCGAGCCGCTGGGCGAGGAAGACGCCGCGGGTCGGAATGCCGAGGAGCACCACGTCGTCCGCGCCCTTGGCGCGCTCGACGATCTCGTGGGCGATGCGGGTCACGACCCGGGCGATGTCGGGGCCCTCGAGAACGGGCCGCGGATCGGACGCTCGCTCTGTCGCGTGCGTGTTCTGCTTGTCCATACGAAACGGACCTCCTTCTCCGCCTCACGGGACGGACCTTAAAGGACGTCGGATTTGCGCCATCCACGGTAGCAGGTACCGCGGACCGCTCCGCTCACCCCCTCGGCGTAACCGGCCACCGATAGCACGGAAGCGGCGGGCCGGACCATTCGGCTTGACGCGGCAGAGTAACGCTGCGTAACCTCACAGTGAGTTACCAGCCGCGCGGCCTGGAATCCCGTCCAGTCGCGTCGACACAGTGTTCCGGGGAGCCATATGTCCAGCGAATACGCCAAACAGCTCGGGGCCAAGCTCCGGGCCATCCGCACCCAGCAGGGCCTTTCCCTCCACGGTGTCGAGGAGAAGAGCCAGGGACGCTGGAAGGCGGTCGTGGTCGGCTCGTACGAGCGCGGCGACCGTGCCGTGACCGTGCAGCGTCTCGCCGAGCTGGCGGATTTCTACGGGGTCCCGGTGCAGGAGCTGCTGCCGGGCACCACCCCCGGCGGTGCCGCCGAGCCCCCGCCGAAGCTGGTCCTGGACCTGGAGCGGCTGGCCACGGTGCCGGCCGAGAAGGCCGGCCCGCTGCAGCGGTACGCGGCGACCATCCAGTCGCAGCGCGGTGACTACAACGGCAAGGTGCTCTCGATCCGCCAGGACGACCTGCGCACGCTCGCCGTCATCTACGACCAGTCGCCCTCGGTCCTGACCGAGCAGCTGATCAGCTGGGGCGTGCTGGACGCGGACGCGCGACGCGCGGTGGCGGCCCACGAGGAGAGCTGAGTCCCGCCGCTTTCGGCAGGTCTCGGAAGACATCAGCAGAAACGTGCCGCCCGGGGGGGGGGGCCCCCCCCCCGACCCCCCCCCCCCCCCCGATGATCCGCCCCGCGCCCGGCCCCCGGGCCCAGGCTCCAGCCCCGAACCCCACCCCCCCCCCCCCCC
>NZ_JBISAL010000008.1:0-317863 GCF_044391765.1 Streptomyces sp. NPDC018610 | reverse complement strand
CCCCGGGGGGGGCCCCCCCCCTGGGTGGGCTCCCCCCCCCCGGTGGCCCCGCACAGGGCCACACAAGCCATCACCGGGCCCGGGGGGGGCCCCCCCCCCCCGGGGGCCCCCCCCCCCCGGCGGCTTTCTGCGGGCCTGGACGGGCCTCGGGGCACAGGGAGACGGACCGTACGCCGAAGGGCCCGCAGCGGACGCTGCGGGCCCTTCGGCGTGTGCGTGCCTGGTCGCCTGTCAGGCCTCGGTGCTCGTGTCGCGGCGCAGCGAGGGCTTGAGGTCCTTCAGCCGGCCCAGCAGGCCGTTGACGAACGAGGGCGACTCGTCCGTGGAGAACTCCTTCGCCAGCTGCACCATCTCGTCCAGCACGACGGCGTCCGGGGTCTCGTCGACCCAGATCAGCTCGTAGGCGCCGAGCCGCAGGATGTTGCGGTCGACCACCGGCATGCGGTCCAGCGTCCAGCCGACCGCGTACTGCGCGATCAGCTCGTCGATCCGGGTCGCGTGCTCGGCGTAGCCCTCGACCAGCTGCATGGTGTACTCGCTGACCGGCGGCTGCCGGGTGTCGGACCGGGACAGCCGGACCCAGTCCGCGAGGACCGTGAGGACTCCGACGCCACGCTGGTCGCCCTCGAAGAGGATCTGGAAGGCGCGCTTGCGGGCCGTGTTGCGGGCAGCCACGGTTAGCTGTTCACCCGGCCGAGGTAGTCGCTCGTGCGGGTGTCGACCTTGATCTTCTCACCGGTGGTGATGAAGAGCGGGACCTGGATCTGGTGGCCGGTCTCCAGCGTGGCGGGCTTGGTGCCGCCGGTGGAGCGGTCGCCCTGGACGCCGGGCTCGGTCTCCTGGACGACCAGCTCGACGGCGGCGGGCAGCTCGACGAAGAGCACCTCGCCCTCGTGCTGGGCGACGGTGGCGGTGAAGCCCTCGATCAGGAAGTTGGCGGCGTCGCCGACGGCCTTGCGGTCGACCATCAGCTGGTCGTAGGTCTCCATGTCCATGAAGACGAAGTACTCGCCGTCCATGTACGAGAACTGCATGTCGCGCTTGTCGACGGTGGCCGTCTCGACCTTGACACCGGCGTTGAAGGTCTTGTCGACGACCTTGCCGGAGAGCACGTTCTTGAGCTTGGTGCGCACGAAGGCCGGGCCCTTGCCGGGCTTGACGTGCTGGAACTCGACGACGGACCAGAGCTGGCCGCCTTCGAGCTTGAGCACCAGGCCGTTCTTGAGGTCGTTCGTGGAAGCCACGGTTGCGGAATCTCCTGGACTGACGTGGACGACCCCGGGACACGCGCCGGGCGGCTCCAGGGCAGGGCGGGTGGACGTGCCTGCACTTCCCTGGGGTCGCTACAGCGCGAGCAGCTCCTTGGTCGTGATGGTGAGTAGCTCGGGTCCGCCGTCCGCCTCGGGGCGTACGACGAGCGTGTCATCGATCCGGACACCGCCCCGGCCCGGGAGGTGAACCCCCGGTTCGACGGTGACCGGCACGCAAGCGTCCAGTTTACCCATGGCCGCGGGGGCCAGCTGCGGGTCCTCGTCGATTTCGAGTCCGACGCCGTGCCCGGTGAGCGACTGCAGGCCCTCCGCGTAGCCGGCCGAGTCCAGGACCTGCCGTGCGGCGCGGTCCACGTCGCGGTACGCGGCGCCGGGCGTCAGCGCCTCGCGGCCGGCCCGCTGGGCGGCGAAGACCAGCTCGTAGAGCTGGATCTGCCAGTCCGCCGGGGACGTGCCGATCACGAACGTACGGCCGATCTCGCAGCGGTAGCCGCGGTAGGCGGCGCCCAGGCACACGGAGAGGAAGTCGCCCTCCTCCACGCGGCGGTCGGTGGGGCGGTGGCCGCGGCGGCCGGAGTTCGGTCCGGTGGCGACCGAGGTCGGGAAGGCGGGGCCGTCGGCGCCGTGGTCGACGAGGCGGCGTTCCAGTTCCAGGGCCAGGTGCCGCTCGGTGCGGCCGACCAGGATCGACTCCAGGAGTTCGCCGAGGGCCTGGTCGGCGATCTCGGCGCCGATCCTCAGACAGGAGATCTCCTCCTCGTCCTTGACGACCCTGAGCTGCTCGACCGCGCTGCCGAGGTCGGTCAGGCGCAGCCGGGGCGTCACCGAGGACAGGGCACGGTGGCGGGCCACGGTGAGGTGGTGTTCCTCCACGGCCAGGGAGTCGGCGTCCTGGGCCTGGGCGAGGCCCGCGGCGGCGACGGCCGGGTCGCCGCCGGGCTGGGGCAGGATCTGCACCCTCAGGTTGTCGTCGGGGCGCCCTTCGCAGGGCCGGTCGTCCGGTGGGCTCTGGCACACCAGCAGGTCCTCGCGCTTTCCGAGGAGCAGGACGGCACCGTGCGGGGCCGCGCCCGCGAGGTACCGCACATTGGCGGGACGAGTCACCAGCGCCGCCGCGCTGCCGCCCGCGTTGCAGCGCTCCCGTAGCCGGGTTCGGCGGGCCGCGTACACCTCTGACATGAACCGAGCGTAAGAGGGGTGGCCGGAAATCGCCGGTCGGGAGGGGCCGAGTGGGTTGGCCCGCGGCCGTCGGGCGAGGTTCGTGCCCGGTGGGTGCGGTGCGGTGCGCGCCGCGCGGGGGCGACTGGGTGGGCGCGCCGCGCGAGGGCCGGTGCGGATCGGGCGGGTCCGCCGGGTGGGCAGTGGTGCGCCGGGAAGCGAAGGCGGCCGGCGCGCGTGCCCGAGATCACGTGGTCACCAGGTCGGGGGGCTGGTCAGGGCCCTGGTGAGGACTTCGTCGAGGACCTGGGCGGTGGCCGGTATGTCCAGTTGGGAGTTGTCGATGATGGGGAGGCCGGAGCCGTACCAGCCGGCCATGCGGCCGTGGATGCGGGCGACCTCCTCGTCGGTGAGCCGGCGGTTGCCCGAGCGCTCGGCGTTGCGCTCCAGGACGACGTCCAGGCCGGGCAGGAGGACGACCGGCAGCAGGCCGGGTCCCACATGGCGTTTCCAGCCACCGAGGCCGACGACCGGGCGGTCGGGGAAGACGGCGTCGTCCAGGATGCACGAGATGCCGTTGGCGAGGAAGTTGCGCGCGGCGAAGCCGCAGGTGCGGCGGGCGAGGCGGTACTGCGCCTCGGAGTTGTCGTTCCACCCCGACTGCGGGTTGGCGAAACCGGAGCGGACCCACTCGCGGACGTCGTCCAGGCTGATGTGCGCGGTGGGCACCCGGCGGCGCTCGGCCCAGTGCTTGGCCACGCTCGTCTTGCCGGCGCCGGCCGGGCCGATCAGCAGCACCGCGAGGGTGGTGGTCGTCGGGTCGGGGGCCGCCTGGGCGGGCGGGAAACTGGGCATCGCGACCGGCCCGCCGGGCGGCAGCCGGACGTGTCCGGTGGCGTCCGGCGCGGGGGGCGCCGGCGTCGCGGCGGGCTGCGCCGGGGGCGCCGACGGCTGCTGCGGCGGCGAGGGCCGCGCGCCGGGATACCCCGGCGCGGGCTGCGCCGGAGCATGCGGCGACGGGGACTGCGCGCCGGGACGGCCCGGAGCGGGGGGCGGCACGGACTGCGCGCCGAGGCCCGGCTGCGGCTGCGCGCCCGGGTGGTGTCCCGGGGCGGGCGGCTGGTGCGGTGCCGGGGGCTGCGCTCCGGGACGGCCCGCGGCGGGCGGGGGCGGTGGAACGGGGCCGGAGCCCTGGTGCGGGCCCGGGTGGTAGGGACCCGGGTGATGTGCGGCCTGCGACCAGCCGGCGGCCGGTCCGTGCCCCGGCTGGTGGGGCGGCGGCAGCGGAGAACCCACTGCGTGCTGCATCCGGTGCCACTCCGTCTCGTACAAGGCAATGGGCGCTGGCGGCGGGCCCGAACCCCGCTCTGCACCGAACGGTACCGTCCCCGGCCGCCATGTGGTGAACGGCCGGGGACGGCGCGAAGTGCCCGCGCCGCGAGGCGAATCGGACGGATGGCGCTCCGCGGGACCTACTGCCCCACTTCGCCGTAGGCGGCGAGGAGCACGGCCGGGTCCGGGCCCTCCAGGACGGTGGGCTTGGCGAGGCCGTCGAGGACGATGAAGCGCAGCAGGTTGCCGCGTGACTTCTTGTCGACCTTCATGTTCTCCAGCAGCTTGGGCCACTGGTCGTAGCGGTAGTGCAGGGGCAGGCCCACCGACTTAAGGACGGTGCGGTGGCGGTCGGCCGTCGCGTCGTCCAGCCGGCCCGCGAGACGGCCGAGTTCGGCGGCGAAGTGCATGCCGACCGCGACGGCCGCGCCGTGCCGCCACTTGTAGCGCTCGTTCTTCTCGATGGCGTGGCCCAGCGTGTGACCGTAGTTCAGGATCTCCCGCAGGCCCGACTCCTTCAGGTCGGCGGAGACGACCTCGGCCTTGACCCGGATGGACCGCTCGATGAGTTCGGCGGTGTGCGGGCCGGCCGGGGTGCGGGCGGCCTCGGGGTCGGACTCGACGAGGTCGAGGATCACCGGGTCGGCGATGAAGCCGGCCTTGATGACCTCCGCGAGCCCGGAGACGTAGTCGTTGACCGGGAGGGAGTCGAGGGCGGCCAGGTCGCACAGGACGCCCGCGGGCGGGTGGAAGGCGCCCACGAGGTTCTTGCCCTCGGCGGTGTTGATGCCGGTCTTGCCGCCGACGGCCGCGTCCACCATGGCCAGCACCGTGGTCGGGACGGCCACCCAGCGCACGCCGCGCAGCCAGGTCGCGGCCACGAAGCCTGCGAGGTCCGTGGTCGCGCCGCCGCCCACGCCGACGATGACGTCGGAGCGGGTGAAACCGGACTGGCCGAGCGCCTTCCAGCAGTAGGCGGCGACCTCGGCGGTCTTGGCCTCCTCCGCGTTGGGCACCTGGATGGCGACGGCCTCGAAGCCCTGCTCGGCCAGGTCCGCGCGCAGCGCGTCACCGGTCTCGGCGAGCGCCTCCGGGTGGATCACCGCGACCCGCTGGGCCTTCTCGCCGACCAACCCGGCCAGTTCGCCGAGCAGTTGACGGCCCACCAGGACGTCGTAGGGCTCGCTGCCGGCGGTGCCGCCGACAGGGATCCGCGTCACTGCCTCGCTCATGCTTCTTTCCACTCCACTGCGTCGAGGACGGCCCCGGCGACTTCCTCGGGGCTGCGTCCGTCGGTGGCCACCACGGCGGTGGCGACCTCCTCGTACAGGTGCCGCCGCGCCTCCATCAGTTCGCGCCACTGCTTGCGCGGGTTGACCGCGAGCAGCGGGCGGGCCACGTTCAGCCCCGTGCGCTTCACGGCCTCCTCGACGTCCATCGACAGATAGACCACGGGCAGGCCGGCGAGGAGCGCGCGGGTGTCCGGGTCGAGGATCGCGCCGCCGCCGAGCGCGAGGACGCCCTCGTGCTCGGCGACCGCCCGCCGCACCGCCCGCTTCTCGACGGCGCGGAAGGCCGGCTCGCCGTCCTCCACGAAGATGTCCGCGATGGCGCGGCCCTGCTCGGCGACGATGTCGTCGTCGGTGTCCCGGTAGCCGGCCTGAAGGCGTTCGGCCAGCAGGCGGCCGACGGTGGACTTGCCCACGCCCATCGGCCCGACCAGCACGACGAGGGGCGAGCCGGTCACCGGATCGCCAGGTGGTCGAGGTAGGAGCGGACGTTGCGGCGGGTCTCGGCCACGCTGTCGCCGCCGAACTTCTCGGCGAGAGCGTCGGCGAGGACGAGGGCGACCATGGCCTCGGCGACGATGCCGGCCGCGGGGACCGCGCACACGTCGGAACGCTGGTGGTGGGCCTGCGTGGCCTCGCCGGTGGACACGTCCACCGTCTGCAGGGCGCGCGGCACGGTCGCGATCGGCTTCATCGCCGCCCGCACCCGCAGCAGCTCGCCCGTGCTCAGTCCGCCCTCGGTGCCGCCGGAGCGGCCCGTGGCCCGCTTGATGCCCTCGTCGGTGGCGAGGATCTCGTCGTGGGCCTGCGAGCCGGGCACGCGGGCCAGGTCGAAGCCGTCGCCGACCTCGACGCCCTTGATGGCCTGGATGCCCATGAGGGCGGCCGCCAGGCGCGCGTCCAGGCGCCGGTCCCAGTGCACGTGGGAGCCCAGGCCCACCGGCACGCCGTAGGCCAGCACCTCGACGACGCCGCCGAGGGTGTCACCGTCCTTGTGGGCCTGGTCGATCTCGGCGACCATCGCCTCGGAGGCGTCCGCGTCCAGGCAGCGCACCGGGTCGGCGTCCAGCTTGTCGACGTCCGCCGGGGTCGGGTACACGCCGTAGGGCGCCTTCGCCGCCGCGAGCTCGACGACATGGCTGACGATCTCGATGCCGGCGGTCTCCTTCAGGTACGACCGCGCCACGGCGCCCAGCGCCACGCGCGCCGCGGTCTCGCGCGCGGAGGCCCGCTCCAGGATCGGCCGGGCCTCGTCGAAGCCGTACTTCTGCATGCCGGCCAGGTCGGCGTGGCCGGGGCGGGGCCGGGTCAGCGGCGCGTTGCGCGCCAGCTCGGCGAGCTTGGCCGGGTCGACCGGGTCGGCCGCCATGACCTGCTCCCACTTCGGCCATTCGGTGTTGCCCACCATGACCGCCACCGGGGAGCCGAGGGTGAGGCCGTGCCGGACACCGCCGAGGAAGGTGACCTCGTCACGCTCGAACTTCATCCGCGCGCCGCGGCCGTAGCCGAGCCGCCGCCGGGCGAGGTGGTCCGCCACCATCTCCGTGGTGATCGGCACGCCGGCGGGAAGACCCTCCAGCGTGGCGACGAGTGCGGGTCCGTGCGACTCCCCCGCGGTCAGCCAACGCAACCTGCTCAACGGTGCTCCTCACAATCGCGCCTGGAACTGCGGTGGCGCGACCGGGTGCGCGGCCCTGGCCCGCCACCTCCGATCCTCCCACGTCCGGCAACCGGATCCGGCCGCCGGTCCAGCAGGCGGACGCGCGGTGGACGGTCCCGGGGGAGGTCAGCGCTCCGCGAGCGCCCTCTCCCCCGCCCTGCGCATGGCCTCCAGCGGGGCCGGTGCGCGGCCCGTCATCTGCTCGACCTGGAGGACGGCCTGGTGGACCAGGAGGTCCAGGCCGCTGACGACGGCGCCGCCGGCCAGGGACCAGCGGGCCGCGAGAGCGGTGGGCCAGGGGTCGTAGAGCACGTCGAAGAGGGTGGCGGGCCGCTCGGGCACCGCCGTGGCGAGGAAGTCGGTGGTGCCGGCGGGCGTGGTGGCGAACACCAGCGGGGCCCGCAGGGCCTGCTCGGCGTCGGCCCAGTCGGCGGTGCGGACCTCCACGTCGAGCCGCTCGCCCCACTGGCGCATCTCGGCGGCGCGCTCCCGGCTGCGGACGTAGACGACGACCTCGCCGGAGCAGACGCGGGCGAGCGCCGCGAGCGCGGAGGAGGCGGTGGCGCCGGCGCCGAGGACGGCCGCCGAGTCGACCTGTTCGATGCCGTGCTCGCGCAGGGCGGCGATCATGCCGGGGATGTCCGTGTTGTCGCCGGTACGGCGGCCGTCGTCGGTGAGGACGACCGTGTTGACCGCCTCGACGGAGGCGGCCGTGTCGCTGATCCCGTCGAGTAGGGGGATCACCGCCCGCTTCAGCGGCATGGTCAGCGACAGTCCCGCCCATTCGGGACCGAGGTTCCCGAAGAAGCCGGGCAGTGCGGCCTCGTCGACCTCGAACCGGTCGTACGTCCAGTCGGTGAGCCCCAGCTCCCGGTAGGCCGCGCGGTGCAGCACCGGGGAGAGGGAGTGGGCGATGGGCGAACCGAGCACGGCGGCCCGGCGGGCGTCACTGGCCCGAGCTGGCATCGAACTTGTCCTTGAGCTTGGTGAAGTCGGCCAGGTTCTTGGCGAACTCGGTCTTGTTCATACCGTCGGTCGCCACGAAGTAGAGCCAGCCCTCGTCGGTCGGGTTCATCGCCGCCTTCAGGGCGTCGTCGCCGGGGTTGCCGATCGGTCCGGGCGGAAGTCCCTTGTGGTAATAGGTGTTGTACGGGTTCGGGTTGCTGTTGACTTCCTTCGTACTGATGTGGATCTTGCTCTGCCCCATCAGGTAGTTGAAGGTCGAGTCGAACTGGAGCTTCTGGTTGGTCTCGGTGTTCGTCGGCTTGAGGCGGTTGTAGATCACCTCGGCCATCGCGCGGAAGTCGTCGTGCGTCTTGCCCTCGGCCTGCACGAGGCTCGCGACCGTGACGAACTCCAGCGGGTCGGCGAGACCGAATTCCTTCGCCTTGGCCGTGACGTCGTAGTTCCCGTAGGCCTCGCCGGCCCGCTTGACCATTGCCTTCAGGATCGCGTCGGGCTTCATGCCCTTGGCCGCCGGATAGGTGCCCGGGTAGAGGAATCCCTCCAGCGGGTCCATGATCTGGCCGTGGCTGTTCGCCCAGGACGGCAGGCCGAGGGTCTTGTACTGCTTGGCCGCGATGTTCTTGGTCGTCCCCGCGGACAGGTCGAGCTGCTTGTCGATCGCCTTGTAGACCTCGACGTTGCGCTCCCCCGGCTTCACCAGGACGTTGCTCTGGCTGGCGGGGTCGAGCATCATCGCGACGGCGCTCGCCGCCGACATCTCCTTCTTCAGCAGATAGGCGCCCGCCTGGATCTGCTTCCCCTTGGGATTCTGCGACTGGGCGGCGACGAACGCGTCGACGCTCTTGACGACGCCCGCCTTCTTCAGCGCGCGGCCGATGTCATAGCCGCCGGCGCCCTGGTCGATCTGGACGGTGACGGTCTCGCTGGTGCCGTTGCCCGCGTAGTCCGGGGCCGCGCCGAAACGATTTTGGTAGAACTGGTAGCCGTAGTAGCCGACGCCCGCCGCGCCACCGCCGAACACCAGTACGACGACCAGGCAGGCGCAGCCGTTGCGGCGCTTCTTGCCGCCCTTGTTCTTGCCGCCCCGCCCTTTGCGGTCGGCGCGCCCCCGGCGAGCGCCCGGCTCGTCGGCGTCGGGCGCGTCGTCGTCCCCGTCGTCGTCGCCGCCCGCGAAGAAGGCGTGTTCCTCGTCCTCGTCCGGGCCCGTCTCCGGGTCCCCGTCCGGCCGCGGCTCGGGTTCCGCGGTCCTGCGGTGGGGAGGCTCCGGCGGGGGGTATGCCTCGGGGGTGCTGTACAGGTCGGGCTGCTCGGCGCCGTAGGCCAGTGCCTGCTGTCCGTACGGATCCGCCGGGCCGGTGACGTACTGCTGGTGCTGCGGCTGAGGGTGCTGCGGCTGCTGCTGTCCCGGGGCGCCGTCCCAGCCGCCCTGCTGCTGGTGCTGGTCCTGGAGGTGGGCGCCGTACTGCTGGTCGTACGGGTGCTGCTGGTCGTACCCGGGCTGCTGGTCGTACTGGTGGTGGCCGCCCTGCTCGTCGTGGTGCGGGTACTGGGCGCCGTAGCCGGGCTGCCGGCCATGGTCCCACTCGCCGTACTGCTGCTGGTGCGGCTGCTGCGGGTGGTGCTGCGGCAGGCCGCCGTAAGGGGACTGCGGGCTCGTCTGGCCCTGCTGTCCTCCCCATCCGCCGTCCCCGTACAACGGGTCCTCGGGATGCCACGGTTCGGGACCTGGGCCCCGGCCATACTCAGTCATCGATCCCCTAGAGCCGCGAGGCAGCGGTCACGCGGCGTATCGCCCGGCACCGTCTCGCCTCTTGCTGTGCGCCGGCTGTTCGAACACCGGCGCATCGCGCGGAACGTTACCGTATCGCGATCAGATGACCACTTCGACGCCCTCGCCGGGCGGCTCGCCTGACACCCGTTCGGATTCCAGGGCCTGCTGCAGGATGATGACGGCCGCGGCCTGGTCGATCACGGAGCGTCCCTTCTTGGACTTCACTCCGGAGGCCCGCAGCCCCTGACTGGCCGTCACCGTGGTCATCCGCTCGTCCACCAGGCGGACCGGCACCGGGGCGACGCCCTTGGCCAGCTCCCCCGCGAACGCGCGGACCTTGACGGCGGCCGGGCCCTCGCCCCCCTTGAGGGAACGAGGGAGACCGACGACGACCTCGATCGGCTCGTACTCCTCGACGAGCTGCCCGAGGCGGCGGTGCGCCGCCTGGACGTCCCGGCCGGGGACGGTCTCGACCGGGGTGGCGAGGATCCCGTCGGGGTCGCACGAGGCGACCCCGATCCGGGCGTCCCCGACGTCGATCGCGAGCCGACGTCCTCTGCGCATCTTCTCGACCGTTTCTTACTCGCTCGCCGCTCGTCCTACTTGGCGGTCTCGGCGACCAGGCGCTCGACGGCGTCGACCGCGTCGCCGACGGCGGCCGGGTTCTGACCGCCGCCCTGGGCGACGTCCGGCTTGCCGCCACCGCCGCCGCCGAGGGTCTTGGCGGCGGTGCGGACCAGGTCGCCGGCCTTCAGGCCGCGCTCGCGGGCGGCCTCGTTGGTGGCGATGACCGTGAGCGGCTTGCCGTTGTTCACCGTGAACAGGGCGACCACGGCGGCCCGGCCGCCCTGGATGCGGCCGCGCACGTCCAGGACCAGCTTGCGCAGGTCGTCCGGGGTCGTGCCGTCCGGGACCCGGCCGGTGACGACGGCCACGCCCCGCACGTCCTTGGCGGACTCGGCGAGACCGGCGGCGGCCTGGAGCACCTTCTCGGCGCGGAACCTCTCGATCTCCTTCTCGGCGTCCTTCAGCTTGCCGAGCATGGCGGAGACCTTCTCCGGGAGCTCCTCAGCGCGGCCCTTGACCAGCTCCTGGAGCTGGGCGACGACCGTGTGCTCACGGGCGAGGAAGTTGTAGGCGTCCACGCCGACCAGGGCCTCGATACGGCGTACGCCCGAGCCGATCGACGACTCGCCGAGCAGCTTCACCAGGCCCAGCTGGGCGGTGTTGTGCACGTGGGTGCCGCCGCACAGCTCCTTGGAGAAGTCGCCGATGGTGACGACCCGGACCCGCTCGCCGTACTTCTCGCCGAACTCGGCGATGGCGCCCTGCTTCTTGGCGTCGTCGATGCCCATGACCTCGGCGCGCACGTCCAGGTCGCGGGCGAGCACCTCGTTGATCTTCTGCTCGACGTCGGTCATCACGGCCGTCGGCACGGCGGCCGGGGAGCCGAAGTCGAAGCGGAAACGGCCGGGCTGGTTCTCGGAACCGGCCTGGGCGGCCGTCGGGCCGAGGGCGTCGCGCAGCGCCTGGTGGGTGAGGTGGGTGGCCGAGTGGGCGCGGGCGATGGCCTTGCGGCGGCGGGAGTCGATCGCGGCGTGGGCCTTGGCTCCGACGGTGACCTCGCCGAACTGCACGACGCCCTTGTGGACGTAGACGCCCGGGACCGGCTTCTGGCAGTCGCGGATCTCGATGACGGCGCCGGAGTCGACCTTGATGCGGCCGGTGTCGCCGATCTGGCCGCCGCCCTCGGCGTAGAACGGGGTGCGGTCGAGGACGACCTCGACCTCGTCGCCCTCGGTGGCGGCCGGGGAGGACACGCCGTCGACGAGGAGGCCGACGATCGTGGACTCCCCCTCGGTGTCGCTGTAGCCGATGAAGTCGGTCTCGCCGGCGGTGTCGGCGATCTCACGGTAGGCGCCCATGTCGGCGTGCCCGGTCTTCTTGGCCTGGGCGTCGGCCTTGGCGCGCTCCCGCTGCTCCTTCATCAGGCGGCGGAAGCCCTCCTCGTCCACCGAAAGGCCCTGCTCGGCGGCCATCTCCAGGGTGAGGTCGATGGGGAAGCCCCAGGTGTCGTGGAGCAGGAAGGCCTTGTCGCCGGAGAGGACCTTGCCGCCGGACTGCTTGGTCTCGGTGACGGCGGTGTCGAGGATGTTGGTGCCGGCCTTCAGCGTCTTCAGGAAGGCGTTCTCCTCGGCGAGGGCGACCTTCTCGATGCGCTCGCGGTCGGTGACCAGCTCCGGGTACTGCTGCCCCATCATGCCGATGACGACGTCGATAAGGTCCTGGACGACCGGGCCGGTGGCGCCGAGCAGGCGCATGTTGCGGATGGCGCGGCGCATGATGCGGCGCAGCACGTAGCCTCGGCCCTCGTTGCCCGGGGTGACGCCGTCGCCGATCAGCATCACGGAGGTGCGCATGTGGTCGGTGACCACGCGCAGGGAGACGTCCGAGGCGTGGGCGTCGCCGTAGGCCACGCCGGTCAGCTCGGTGGCCTTCTTGATGACGGCCATCGAGGTGTCGATCTCGTACATGTTCTGCACGCCCTGCAGGATCATGGCGAGGCGTTCGAGACCGAGACCGGTGTCGATGTTCTTGCTCGGCAGGTCGCCGAGGATCTCGAAGTTGTCCTTGCCGATGCCCTCGCCACGCTCGTACTGCATGAAGACGAGGTTCCAGATCTCCACGTACCGCTCGTCGTTGACGGCGGGGCCGCCCTCGACGCCGAACTCGGGGCCGCGGTCGTAGTTGATCTCGGAGCAGGGGCCGCACGGGCCGGGCACGCCCATGGACCAGTAGTTGTCCTTCATGCCCAGGCGCTGGATGCGCTCCTTGGGCACGCCGACGACCTCGTGCCAGATGCGCTCGGCCTCGTCGTCGTCCTTGTAGACGGTGATCCACAGGCGCTCGGGGTCGAGGCCGTAACCGCCCTTGTCCTGGGAGCCGGTGAGCAGCTCCCAGGCGAGCTCGATGGCGCCTTCCTTGAAGTAGTCGCCGAAGGAGAAGTTGCCGCACATCTGGAAGAACGTGCCGTGCCGCGTGGTCTTGCCGACCTCTTCGATGTCGGGCGTGCGCACGCACTTCTGCACGCTGGTGGCGCGCGGGAACGGCGGCTTGACCTCGCCCAGGAAGTAGGGCTTGAAGGGCACCATGCCGGCCGGGACGAGGAGCAGAGTCGGGTCGTCCGCGATGAGCGACGCCGAAGGGACGACGGTGTGCCCGCGCTCCTCGAAGAAGCTCAGCCAGCGGCGGCGGATCTCAGCCGACTCCATCAGTGGTCCTCATTCCGGTTGTTCGAGTACGTCGGGTACGGCGAGCCGTCGACGTACTTCGGGCTGTAGTGGTTCTCGATGGCGGCGATCCGCCGGGGCGCGGGGAGTTCGGGATCGGCGGCGGCGTCGATACCGAGTGCCGCGCCGAGTTCGGCCTCCCGCTGGGCCATGTTGTCGCGGACGTCGAGCGCGAAGCCGACCGCGCGGTCCTTGAGCCGGTGACCGGTCTCGAGCGCCTTGTTCGCCGCGGTGACGGCGAGGGACTCGGGGGTCAGCTGCCTCAGCTTGCGGTTGACCTTGGTGGTGGCCCACACACCGGCGGCGACACCGGTGCCGAACCAGAACGTACGGCGGAACATCGCTAGTCCTTACTTCTCCCGGTTGTTCCGCTTCCCCCGCCGCGCGGCCGGGACGGTGCGGCCCACGATCACGGTACGCCTCGACGCCTTGACGGGCACGTCCTCCTTGCGGCCGCCCAGCGCGCGGCGCACGCCGTAGCCGAAGGCCGCGACCTTGACCAGGGGGCCGCCGAAGGTGGAGGCGACGGTCGTCGACAGCGCGGACGCGTTGGACGTGACCTCCTGGACGTCGGAGGCGATCGCGTCGACGCGGTCGATCTGGGTCTGCGCGGAGCGCACCGCCTGGGAGGCGTCCGCCAGCAGCGGAACGGCCTGGTCGGTCACGTCCGCCACGAGCTTGGTGGTCGCCTTGAGCGTCTGGGCCACCCTCGCCAGCGCGACGGCGAGGAAGGAGACCAGGATCGCCCAGAAGACGGCCACCAGGATCCCGGCCACCTCACCACCGGACACTGTGCGCACCCGCTCCCTGAAACGTGCCTGAACATCGAGAAAGTCGTGCCCCGAGCCTATCGCGCCCAGGGCGGCGCTCCGTACCGGATTACCGCCGGTGCGCCGCGCGGCCGGGACAGGCGATTGTACGGACCGATTACGGTTCAGTACGCTCCGTGTCCCATGCGAGATCCCAAGCGTGATTCCACACCGGCCGGCCGGCCGGCGGACGGCGGAGCGACGGGCAACCTGCCCGCCGAACTCGACGCGTTCGTCGGCCGCGCGGCCGAACTCGACGCGCTGGCGCGGGCGCTCGGCGGCGCGCGGCTGGTGACGGTGACCGGGGTGGGCGGGGTCGGCAAGTCGCGGCTGGCGGCGCGGGTGGCGGCCCGCTCCGCGCCGCCGGGCGGCGTGTGGCGGGTGGAGCTGGCGCCGCTGAGGGATCCGGAGTTCCTCGACCACGCCGTCGTGGAGGCGCTGGGGCTCACCGACCACACGACACGGCCGCCGCGCGATGCCCTGCTCGGGCATCTAGCCGGGCGCCGGCTGCTGCTGGTCCTGGACGGGTTCGAACATCTGGCGGAGGCCTGCGCCGGGCTGGTGGCCGACCTGCTGCGGCGGGCGCCCGGGCTGACGGTGCTGGCCGCGGGGCGGCGGCCGCTGGGGGTGGCGGGCGAACGGCTGTTCCCGCTGGCCCCGCTGGGCGCGGAGGACGCGGCGGAGCTGCTGGTGGCGCGGGCCGCGCAGCAGGACGTCACGGTGGACGGCGGCGATCCGGCGGTGCGCGAGCTGTGCCGGCGCCTGGACGGGATCCCGCTGGCGATCGAACTGGCCGCGGGGCGGCTGCGGGCGCTGTCGCCGGGGCGGCTGCTGGAGCGGCTGGACGACCGGTTCCGGCTGCTGACCGGCGGCGGCCGGGACGCGCTGCCCCGGCACCGGACGCTGCGCACGGCGATCGGCTGGAGCCATGAGCTGTGCACGCCCGGGGAGCGGCTGCTGTGGGCGCGGCTGTCGGTGTTCGCCGGACCGTTCGACCTGGAGTCCGCCGAGTACGTGTGCAGCGGCGGCGGGCTGCCCGCCGACGACGTCCTCGACGTGCTGGGCGAGCTGCTCGCGCAGTCCGTGGTGGCGCGCGAGGAGACGGCGGCGGGGGTGCGGTACCGGATGCTGGACACCGTCCGCGCCTACGGCGCGCAGTGGCTGGCGGCGGCCGGGGACGCGGAGCGGCTGCGGCGGCGCCACCGCGACTGGTACGTCGGTCTGGCCACCTGGTGCGAGCTGGAGTGGTTCTCGCCCCGGCAGCGGGAGGTGGCCGCGCGGATCGAGGCGGAGCTGCCGAATCTGCGCGCCGCCCTGGAGTACTGCATGACGGGCCCGGACGAGGCGCACCTCGGCCAGTATCTGGCGGGCTGTCTGTGGTTCTGCTGGGCCGGGTGCGGACGGCTGTCGGAGGGCCGGCACTGGCTGGGGCGCGCGGTGGAGCTGGACGGCGGGCACGAGCAGTCCCGGCTGCGGGCGCTGGCGACGCTCGGCTACGTGGCGATCCTGCAGGGCGACACGGTGCCGGCGCTGGCCGCGCTGCGGGAGTGCCGGGAGAGCGCGGAGCGCTCGGCGAGCGCGACGGCGCTGGCGTACGCGGAGCACCGCACGGGGTGCCTGGCGCTGATCACGGACGACGTGGAGCGCGCGGAGGCGTTGCTGCGCTCGGCCCTGGTGCGCTATCAGGAGCTGGGCGAGCTCAACAGCACCGTGCTGATGGGCCAGGTGGAACTGGCGATGGCCCGGGCCTTCCAGGGGGACCTGCCGGACGCGGTGCGGCTGTGCGAGGACGTCCGCCGGGTGTGCGAGGACCACGGTGAGCGCTGGACGCGCGCCTACGCGCTGTACGTGCTGGCGTACGCGGCCTGGCGCGAGGGGGACCTCGTCTGCGCCCGGGAGCTGCTGGTCGACTGCCTGGGCAGCGCGCACGGCTTCCGCGACCTGCTGGGGTCGGTGCTGGCGGTGGAGCTGCTGGCCCTGGTGACGGTGGCCGAGGGCGACGCGGCGGAGGCGGCGGTGCTGCAGGGCGCGGCGGCGGGCATGTGGCCGGCGGTGGGACTGCGGCTGTTCGGGTCGGCGCACTACAACGCCCCGCACGAGCTGTGCGAGGCGACGGCCCGGGAGCTGCTGGGCGACCAGCGGTACGAGGAGTGTGTGCGCCAGGGGGCGGGGCTGGGCCGGGAGGCGGCGGTGGCGCGGGCGCTGCGGGGGTCGCGGACGCGGTCGCTGCGGGCCCTGCCGGCGCCGCGCGGACCGGGCCCCGTCCGGCGGCTCAGATCACAGCTGTCGAACGGCGACTGACGCGAGGGCCGGGAATGCGCGGACCCGCCGCCTCGTCCGCCCGGGAGGGGCGGGGAGACGGCGGGTCCAGGAGGCGATACGGCCTGCTGAAGGTCAGCGGGCGTAGTACTCGACGACGAGCTGCTCGTCGCAGATCACCGGGATCTCCTTGCGGTTCGGCTCACGGTCCAGGCGGAACGCCAGGGCCTTGAGGTTCACCTGCAGGTAGCGCGGGGTCTCGCCCTCGGGGGCGAAGCCACCCTCACGGGCGATCGTGAAGAGCGTCTTCTCCTTGGAGCGGTCGCGGACCTGCACGACGTCGTCCGGACGGACGCGGAAGGACGGCTTGTCGACCTTCTGGCCGTTGACCTGGATGTGGCCGTGGACGACCATCTGGCGGGCCTGGTAGATCGTGCGGGCGATGCCCGAACGCAGGACCAGCGCGTCGAGACGGCGCTCCAGCTCGACGATCAGGGCCTCACCGGTCTTGCCCTGCACCTTGGAGGCACGCTCGTAGGCGCGGACGAGCTGGCGCTCGGACACGTCGTACTGCGCGCGCAGACGCTGCTTCTCGAGCAGACGGACCTTGTAGTCCGAGTTCTGCTTGCGGCCGCGGCCGTGCTCGCCCGGCGGGTAGGGGCGGGCCTCGAAGTACTTGACGGCCTTCGGGGTCAGCGCGATGCCGAGGGCACGCGACTTCTTGACCTTGGGGCGGGACTGGTTCGCCATGAACCAAACACCTCTATGTCTTCTGTGCGAATACGGCTTCACCAGGGTTAGGGGAGGTCGCATCCGCAGCCGGGGAAACCCTGCGGGTCCGGGGGACCTGCGGGGCAGCCGCTCCCTTGTCTGGGCACATACGTGCAGCACGCGAGTGGCCCACCGACCGCTCCCGGGATCCCGGGTGGTGGTGGGCTGCCCGCGACACCGTTCGACGGTGCGCGACGCTCCTGGATCCCCGCCTGCCGAAAGGCGGTGGGGTTCCGGCTGGACGTCCCGCTCTGGTGGTGCCGGTTCCTCTTGCGAGGCGCCGGACGCGGGACACAGCGCTTCGAGGCAGTCTACAGGGTGCTCAGGACCGCTTCCGACCGAGGTGCTTGCGGGTCCACTCCACCGCGTCCGCGTAGCGCGCCTCGGCGCCGTGCCTGCTCGGGCTGTAGTACTCGCGGTCCTTGAGGACGTCCGGCGCGTACTGCTGGGCGGCGATGCCTTCGGGCAGGTCGTGCGGGTAGACGTACCCCTGGGCGTGGCCGAGCTTGGCGGCGCCCTTGTAGTGCCCGTCCCTCAGGTGCGGCGGCACGGATCCGGCCAGCCCCTTGCGCACGTCCTCCAGGGCCGCGCCGATCGCCGTGGTCGCCGCGTTGGACTTGGGGGCGAGCGCGAGCGCGATGGTGGCGTGGCTGAGGGTGAGGGCGGCCTCGGGGAAGCCGATCATGGCGACGGCCTGGGCGGCGGCGACGGCTATGGGCAGCGCGTTCAGGTCGGCGAGGCCGATGTCCTCACTGGCGGAGATCATCAGCCGGCGGGCGATGAACCGGGGGTCCTCCCCCGCCTCGATCATCCGGGCCAGGTAGTGCAGGGCGGCGTCGACGTCGGAGCCGCGGATGGACTTGATCAGGGCGCTGGCGACGTCGTAGTGCTGGTCGCCGTCGCGGTCGTACTTCACCGCGGCCCGGTCGACCGTCTCCTCCAGCGTGGTCAGGGAGATCTCGCCCTCGCCCTTGTCGAGCGCGGCGCCGGCGGCGGCCTCCAGCGCGGTCAGGGCCCGGCGGGCGTCGCCGCCGGCGATGCGCAGCAGGTGGTCCTCGGTGTCCTCGGGGAGGGCGACGGCCGACTTCAGGCCGCGCTCGTCGGTGAGGGCGCGGCGCAGCAGGCCCCGCACGTCGTCGTCGACGAGGGGTTCGAGGGTGAGCAGCAGGGAGCGGGACAGCAGCGGGGAGATCACCGAGAAGTACGGGTTCTCGGTGGTGGCGGCGATCAGGGTCACCCAGCGGTTCTCCACCGCCGGGAGCAGGGAGTCCTGCTGGGCCTTGCTGAAGCGGTGGATCTCGTCGAGGAAGAGGACGGTCTCCTGGCCGTAGCCGCCGGAGGCGCGGCGGGCGCCGTCGATGACCGCGCGGACCTCCTTGACGCCCGCGGTGATCGCCGACAGTTCCACGAAGCGCTTGTTGGTGGCCTTGGAGACCACGTAGGCCAGGGTGGTCTTGCCGGTGCCGGGCGGGCCCCACAGGATCACCGAGGAGGGTCCCGCCGGTCCCACCCGTCTCCCATCACCGCCCTTGCCGGAGGGGCCTGCGGCCCCGCCCCTCTGGTCTGCGCCCTCGCCGACCAGCCGGCGCAGCGGCGAGCCGGGCTTGAGCAGATGCTGCTGGCCCACCACCTCGTCGAGCGTGCGCGGGCGCATCCGGACGGCCAGGGGGCTGGCGGCCGGGTCCTTCTCCTGGTGTTCTTCTGCTGCGGCGGTGAACAGGTCGGGCTCCACACGGAAACCCTATGGCACGCCGCTGACAACGCCGTCGGGCCGCCGGACCCGGGCCCGGCTCAGGCCCAGAGGGTGCTGCCCCAGCGGGTGAGGATGAGCATGGCGATGACGCCGGTGTGGGTGAGCGGGAGCACCCAGGTGAACTCGGCCAGGAAGGACTTCACCGCGCGCGGGGCGGGCAGGAAGTCGTTGCGGATGTTGAAGGAGGTGACGTACCAGAACGCGGTGAGGGTGGCGACCCAGGCCAGCGAGCACCACAGGCACAGCGCGTTGATCCGGTACAGCGACTCGAACTGGAGCCAGGTGACGAAGCAGACGCCGAAGAGCGTGCCGGCGTTGAAGGTCAGCCAGTACCAGCGCGGGAAGCGGGCGCGGCCCAGCAGGCTCATGCCGACGCAGACGACGATGCCGTAGGCGACCAGGCCGAGCATGGGGTTGGGGAACCCGAAGACGGAGGCCTGCTTGCTCTCCATGACGCTGCCGCAGGAGATGATCGGATTGATGCTGCAGCTCGGCGTGAAGGTCTTGCCGGCGAGCTTCGCCTCGAGGATCTTCTGCTTGTCGATCGTGATGACCCACGCGGCCAGCAGTCCCGCCGCGCCGCAGATCACCAGCAGCAGGGCGAAGGCGCGGCTGCCGCCGGCCGTCCGCGGTCCGGGGACCGCGCGGTCCGACTCGGGCTCCATGGAGACGTCCTTGACTGTCGTCTTGCTCATCACGCCGATTCCGTCGCTTGAGAGTCGGAGGTGCTTCGGGCAGGGCCATTGTGCCGTACGCGCCTCGGTGTTCACCGTTCGATGGAGATAAGGAAACGACCGCCGGGGAGGCGGTCGCCGTGGGCGTGAGCGGCGCCCCCGGCCAGGAGCGGTGTTCACACCCGTCCCCCGAAACCGCCCGACGTGATGAACCGGTGCTCACGAAGTTGACGGCCTGGTGAGCAGTGACCTCGCGCCGGTTGAACTCGGTGCTCCGCGCAATGTTCCCCGCGGCCGCGGGGACGGCCCGGGCGCGATGAAAAGCGCGAACCGGAGCGGAGCCTGCTCCCCACCGATGCGGAAATGAGGCCTGGCGGCGCAAAGCCGCCAGGCCTCATTTCCGCCCGCTTCAGCCGAGCCGCGACTCCAGCTCCGCCACGATCTCGTTCACGCCGATGGCCACCTGCTCGCCGGACTCCATGTCCTTGAGCTGGACGACGCCCTCGGCGAGGTCGCGCTCGCCGGCCACGATCGTGTAGCGGGCGCCGCTGCGGTTGGCGTTCTTCATGGCGCCCTTCAGGCCCTTGCCGCCGTAGGAGAAGTCGGCCGCGACGCCGTTCTTGCGCAGTTCGGTGACCTTGGCGAACAGGACGCGGCGCGCCTCCTCGCCGAGCGGGACCGCGAACACGCTGGTGGTGGCGGGCAGTTGCAGTTCGATGCCCTCCGCCTCCAGGGCCAGGACGGTCCGGTCGACGCCCAGCGCCCAGCCCACCGAGGGCAGCGCGGGGCCGCCGATCATCTCCGACAGGCCGTCGTAGCGGCCGCCGCCACCGACCGCGGACTGCGAGCCGAGACCGTCGTGCACGAACTCGAAGGTGGTGCGCGTGTAGTAGTCCAGGCCGCGGACCAGCCTGGGGTCGTCCTCGAAGGAGACGCCCGCGGCGGTGATCAGCTCGCGGACCTCCTCGTGGTACGCCTTGCACGCGTCGCACAGGTAGTCGCGCAGCAGCGGGGCGTCGGTGAGCTGCTTCTGCACCTCCGGACGCTTGTCGTCGAGCACGCGCAGCGGGTTGATCTCCGCGCGGCGCAGGGTGTCCTCGTCGAGGTCCAGGCCGCGCAGGAAGTCCTGGAGGGCCGCGCGGTAGAGCGGACGGCACTCCTTGTCGCCCAGGCTGTTGAGCAGGATGCGGAAGTTCCTGAGGCCCAGCGAGCGGTAGGCCTGGTCGGCCAGGATGATCAGCTCGGCGTCGAGCGCCGGGTCCTCCGCGCCGATCGCCTCGGCGCCCACCTGCGAGAAGTGGCGGTAGCGGCCCTTCTGGGGGCGCTCGTAGCGGTAGTAGGAACCCGAGTACCAGAGCTTGACCGGCAGGTTGCCGGCCTTGTGGAGGTTGGCCTCCAGGGCGGCGCGCAGTACGGAGGCGGTGCCCTCGGGGCGCAGCGCGAGCCGGTCGCCGCCCTTGGTCTGCAGCGTGTACATCTCCTTGGTCACGATGTCGGTGGACTCACCCACACCGCGGGCGAACAGCTCGACGTTCTCGAAGCCGGGCGTCTCGATGTAGCCGTAACCGGAGTCGCGCAGCGGGGCGGCGATCGCCTCGCGGACCGCCAGGTACTTGGCGGAGTCGGGCGGCAGCAGGTCGTACGTGCCCTTGGGGGCCTTGAAGGTGCTCACGAAGTCTCTCGTCACATTCCTCGTCGGGGAGCGTCGGCGGCTCCCTGGCCGGCGGCCACCTGCCGCAGATACGGATTGGTGGCGCGCTCCTGGCCGATGGTCGTCTGGGGGCCGTGGCCGGACAGCACCACGGTCGAGTCGTCGAGCGGCAGGCACACGCGGGCCAGCGAGTCGAGCATCTCGGCCATGTCGCCGCCGGGCAGGTCGGTGCGTCCGATGGAGCCGGCGAACAGCAGATCCCCGGAGAAGAAGACCTGCGGGATGTCCGCGGTCTCGGGCATCCGGAACGTCACCGACCCCTTGGTATGGCCGGGCGCGTGCGCGACGGAGAACTCCAGGCCGGCCAGGTCCAGCCTCGCGCCGTCGGTCAGTTCCTCGACGTCGTCGGGCTCCCCCACGGTCAGCTCGCCCATCAGCGGCATGCCGATGGAGCGGCCGATGCCCTTCTCGGGGTCGCTCATCATGTACCGGTCGGCCGGGTGGATCCAGGCCGGTACGCCGTGTGCTCCGCACACCGGGACGACCGAGGCCACGTGGTCGATGTGGCCGTGGGTGAGGACGACGGCCACGGGCTTGAGCCGATGCTTCCTGAGTGCTTCCTCGACGCCTTGGGCGGCCTGGTGGCCGGGGTCGATGATCACGCACTCCTCGCCGGCGGCGGGGGCGACGAGATAACAGTTCGTCCCCCAGGCACCGGCGGGGAACCCGGCAATGAGCACGATCGTCCTTCGTTTGTGTCGATAAGGGAGGGCATCGGGCGGCTACGCCTGTGATCCGAGCCTACCGGCGCTGCCGGATCCTCAGCCAACCCATATACGGTACGGGGCACACGCGGGCGCTCGGCCCTCGGGACACGGGCGTACCGGTCGACACACGAGACGCATGAGGAGAGAACCCGGTGGTCAGCCAGGAGCAGCGGCGGCGTCAGCTCGCCCGGGAGAAGTTCTTGCGGCAGCAGCAGCGGCGCACCGCCGCACGGCGCAAGGCGCGCACGCGCAACTCGGTGATCGCGTCGGTGCTCGGCGTGGTCGTCATCGGCAGCGTGGCGCTGTACACGACCGGGGTCATGAAGAACGGCTCGGGCGACGACAAGGCCAACGCCGGTGCGGACGTCACCCCGAGCGCCTCGGCCACCAGCAAGGCTCCCGACCCGTGCGCGAAGCCGGCCGCGGGCTCGGTGAAGAAGCTGAGCTGGAAGAAGGAGCCGGCGATGGCGATCGACACGTCGGCGAAGTACACGATGAAACTCGCCACGACGTGCGGCGACATAGACATCGCGCTGAAGTCGTCCGCCGCGCCGCACACGGTCAACTCGTTCGACTTCCTGGCGGGCAAGGGCTTCTTCGACCACACCAAGTGCCACCGACTCACCACCAACGGCATCTACGTGCTGCAGTGCGGCGACCCGACCGCCCAGGGCACCGGCGGCCCCGGCTACACGATCCCGGACGAGAACCTGAAGGACGCGACCCTCAAGGGCAACGTGTACCCGGCGGGCACGGTGGCGATGGCGAACCAGTACGACGCCTCCAGCGGGCAGGGCCGCAACTCCGGCGGCAGCCAGTTCTTCCTCGTGTACCAGGACAGCCAGCTTCCGCCCAACTACACCCCCTTCGGTACGATTTCCGAGTCGGGACTGAAGGTGCTGAAGAAGATCGCCGCCGCGGGTGAGAACACGGGCGCCGGCGACGGGGCCCCCAACGCGACGGTCGTGATCAACAAGGCGACGGTCACGAAATCCTGATCGTCAACTGCGTAATTTCGGTCGTGCTGGATGCGGACAGGCAACCCGCCGGTCGCCTATGTTGGCCGTGACGAAACTGTGGACGATGCCCGGGGGAGCCTCGAAGCCCCCTCGCGGGCATCATGTGGAGGAGGCGCTGTGAGCAGCGACCCGTGGGGCCGCGTCGACGAGACGGGGACCGTGTACGTGCGGACGGCCGATGGCGAGCAGGTCGTCGGTTCCTGGCAGGCCGGCTCCCCCGAGGAGGCGCTGGCCTACTTCGAGCGCAAGTACGAGGGCCTGGTTGTCGAGATCGGCCTCCTCGAGAAGCGAGTGCGGACCACCGACCTGTCGTCGAAGGACGCGCAGGCCGCCGTCGACCACCTCCGGGAGCAGGTCGACGCGCACCACGCGGTCGGTGATCTGCAGGCGCTGCGCGCCCGCCTGGACAAGCTGGTCGAGACCGTCGAGGCGCGCCGCGAGGAGCGCAAGGCCCAGCGCGCCCGGCAGACGGACGAGGCCCGGCACGCCAAGGAGTCGCTGGTCGCCGAGGCGGAGGAGCTGGCCCGGTCGGACCAGTGGCGGGTGGCCGGTGAGCGGCTGCGGGCGCTGGTGGACACCTGGAAGGGGCTGCCGCGCCTGGACCGCAAGTCCGACGACGAGCTGTGGCACCGCTTCTCGCACGCGCGGTCGGCGTTCTCCAAGCGGCGCAAGGCGCACTTCGCGCAGCTGGACGCGCAGCGCGAGGACGCCCGCCGGATCAAGGAGCGGCTGGTCGCCGAGGCCGAGGCGCTGTCCGGTTCGACGGACTGGGGTCCGACGGCGGCCCGCTACCGCGACCTGATGGCCGAGTGGAAGGCCGCGGGCCGCGCCCAGCGGGAGCACGAGGACGATCTGTGGAACCGTTTCCGCGGCGCCCAGGACGTGTTCTTCGCCGCGCGCGGTTCGGTGTTCGCCGAGCGCGACGCCGAGCAGGCGGAGAACCTGAAGCTGAAGGAGGAGCTGGCCGAGGAGGCCGAGCGGCTGCTGCCGGTCACCGACCTGAAGGCCGCCCGGGCCGCCTTCCGCTCGGTCAACGAGCGCTGGGAGGCCATCGGCCATGTGCCGCGGGACGCCCGGCCGAAGGTCGAGGGCCGGATGCACGCGGTGGAGCGGGCCCTCCAGGAGGCCGAGGAGGCCGAGTGGCGCCGGACGAACCCGGAGGCACGCGCGCGTGCCGCGGGTCTGACCGGTCAGCTGCAGGCCGCCGTGGACAAGCTCCGGAGCCAGATCGAGCAGGCGCGCGCCCAGGGCAACACCGCCCGGGCCGACAAGCTCGAGAAGGAGCTGGAGGGCCGCCAGGCGCTCCTGGACCAGGCCCTGAAGGGTCTGCAGGAGTTCGGCGGCTGACACCCTTGCGATGATGTGCTGAGGGCTCCCGTACGGCGCGTACGGGAGCCCTCTCGCGTGTGCCCGTGGCGTCCTACGAGCGGTTGCGCGCCGACGTCACCCGGTAGACGTCGTAGACGCCCTCCACGCCGCGCACGGCCCGCAGGACGTGGCCCAGGTGCTTGGGGTCGCCCATCTCGAAGGTGAAGCGGGAGGTGGCGACGCGGTCGCGGGAGGTCTGGACGGCCGCGGAGAGGATGTTGACGTGCTGGTCGGACAGCACGCGGGTGACGTCCGACAGCAGCCGGGAGCGGTCCAGCGCCTCGACCTGGATAGCGACCAGGAAGACCGAGGACTGGGTGGGCGCCCACTCGACGTCGAGGATGCGCTCGGGTTCGCGGGACAGCGACTCCACGTTGACGCAGTCGTTGCGGTGCACCGAGACACCGCTGCCCCGGGTGACGAAGCCGATGATCGGGTCGCCGGGCACCGGGGTGCAGCAGCGGGCGAGCTTGACCCACACGTCGTCGACGCCCTTGACCACCACGCCCGGGTCGGCGCTGGAGCGGCGCTTGCGGCCGCGCCCGCGCGCGGGCGGCATCGCCTCGTCGATCTCCTCGGTGGCCGCCTCCTCGCCGCCGAGGGCCTGCACGAGCTTCTGGACGATGTTCTGCGCCGAGACATGGCCCTCGCCGATCGCCGCGTAGAGCGCGGAGATGTCGGAGTAGCGCATCTCGTGGGCGAGGGTGACCAGGGAGTCGCCGGTCAGGATCCGCTGGATCGGCAGGTTCTGCTTGCGCATGGCGCGGACGATGGCGTCCTTGCCCTGCTCGATCGCCTCGTCGCGGCGCTCCTTGGAGAACCAGCCGCGGATCTTGTTGCGGGCGCGCGGTGACTTGACGAAGCCGAGCCAGTCCCGGGAGGGTCCGGCGCCGGTCGCCTTGGAGGTGAAGACCTCCACCAGGTCGCCGTTGTCCAGGGTGGACTCCAGCGGTACGAGGCGCCCGTTGACCCGGGCCCCTATGGTGCGGTGGCCGACCTCGGTGTGCACGGCGTAGGCGAAGTCGACGGGGGTGGCGCCGGCCGGTAGCGCTATGACGTCGCCCTTGGGCGTGAAGACGAAGACCTCGTTGCGGGAGAGGTCGAAGCGCAGCGACTCCAGGAACTCGCCGGGGTCCTCGGTCTCCTTCTGCCAGTCCAGCAGCTGCCTGAGCCACGCCATGTCGTTGATGGCGTCCTTGTCCTTCGCGGACGACTTCGGCGCGTCGGTGCGGACCTTGGAGGCGCCTGCGACGGCCTCCTGCTTGTACTTCCAGTGCGCGGCGATGCCGTACTCGGCGCGGCGGTGCATGTCGAAGGTGCGGATCTGCAGCTCGACGGGCTTGCCGTTGGGGCCGATGACCGTGGTGTGCAGCGACTGGTACATGTTGAACTTGGGCATCGCGATGTAGTCCTTGAACCGGCCGGGGACCGGGTTCCATCGCGCGTGCACGGTGCCGAGGGCGGCGTAGCAGTCGCGGACGGTGTCGACCAGGACGCGGATGCCCACCAGGTCGTAGATCTCCGCGAAGTCGCGGCCGCGGACGATCATCTTCTGGTAGACGCTGTAGTAGTGCTTGGGGCGGCCGGTGACGGTCGCCTTGATGCGGGCGGCGCGCAGGTCGGCCTGGACCTCGTCGGTGACGACGGCGAGGTACTCGTCGCGCTTGGGCGCGCGTTCGGCGACGAGGCGGACGATCTCGTCGTACATCTTGGGGTAGAGGATCGCGAAGGCGAGGTCCTCCAGCTCCCACTTGATGGTGTTCATGCCCAGGCGGTGGGCGAGCGGCGCGTAGATCTCCAGGGTCTCGCGCGCCTTCTTCTCCTGCTTCTCCCGCTTGAGGTAGCGCATGGTGCGCATGTTGTGCAGGCGGTCGGCGAGCTTGATGACCAGGACGCGGGGGTCCTTGGCCATGGCGACGACCATCTTGCGCACGGTCTCGGCCTGCGCGGCCTCGCCGAACTTGACCTTGTCCAGCTTGGTGACGCCGTCGACGAGCAGGGCGACCACGTCGCCGAAGTCGCGGCGCAGGTCCTCCAGGCCGTACTCGGTGTCCTCGACGGTGTCGTGCAGCAGCCCGGCCATGAGCGTGGCCGGGTCCATGCCCAGCTCGGCGAGGATGGTGGTGACGGCGAGCGGGTGGGTGATGTACGGGTCGCCGCTCTTGCGCTTCTGGCCGCGGTGCCAGCGCTCGGCGACCTGGTAGGCGCGCTCGATCTGGCGCAGCGTGGAGTTCTCGATCTTGGGGTCGTTGCTGCGCACTATCCGCAGCAGGGGCTCCAGGACCGGGTTGTAGGGGTTGGCGCGCTGCACGCCGAGCCGGGCGAGACGGGCGCGGACGCGGTTGGAGGAGCCGGAGCGGGCGCTGGAGGAGGTGGCGGAGCGCACCGGCGGTGCGGGTTTGGGACGCGAGGCCTCGGCGGTCTTCTCGACGGGCGCGGACTGGGCGTGCTCGACCGCCGTGCGGGTGTCGTTCTTCGCGTTCGACACCTTCGGCGCGGGCTTCGCCGCGGACGCCGAGGCGGACTCGGGCTTGGCGGCGGTCAGTGGCTGGGCCTCGTCTGGCAAGAGGACTCCTCGTGCGCGTTCCGGGTCCCCCGGTCAGGCTCCGGAAACCCCATCGTAGCGAGCCCGGGCTCCGGGATCGCCTCCAGTCCGGTGTCCGGGCTGTTCGAATGTGCGAACACACGGGACGGGCGCCGGATTCCTCCGGGCCCGTCTGCGTGTGCTCGGCGGGTGGCGGCGGCGTTCGCGCCGTCCCCCGTGCGGGGGTCAGACCTGGAGGAGCGCCTCCAGCGGTGCTCCGGCCAGGGCCGGTTCCAGGCGGGCGCGGCCGCCCAGGAAGCCCAGTTCCATCAGGACCGCGACGCCGGCGATCTCGGCGCCCGCCCGGCGGACGAGCTGGAGGGAGGCCTCGGCGGTGCCGCCGGTGGCGAGGACGTCGTCGACGACCAGGATCCGGTCGCCGGCGCTCAGGTCCTCGGCGTGCACCTCGATCTCCGCCGAGCCGTACTCCAGGTCGTAGGCCTGGCGGAGGGTGGCTCCGGGGAGCTTGCCCGCCTTGCGCACGGGGATGAAGCCGAGGCCCGCGCGGACGGCGACCGGGGCGCCGAGGATGAAGCCGCGGGCCTCCAGGCCGACGATCTTCGTGGCGCCGGTGCGCCTTGCGGTCTCGGCGAACGCGTCGGTGAGGGCGGCGAACGCCGCCGGGTCCGCCAGGAGCGGCGTGATGTCCTTGAACATCACGCCCTGCTCCGGGTAGTCCTCCACGTCGCGGATGCGGCTGAGCAGCAGCTCCTGGACGTCGGTCATCGCGGTCACCGGCGCTTCCCGGAGGGGCGGCCGCGGCCCCGGCCGCGGGAGGCGCCCTGGTCGCGGGGGCCGACGACCGCGGGCGCCGCGTCCTCGGGGTCGTCGTCGAACGACGTCCCGGCGGGCTCCGCCTGCGACGGCTCGCCCTGCGCGCCGGCCTGCGCCCGCTTGGCGAGGACGCGCTTCCTGAGGGCCTTCATCTGCGGCTCGCGCTCCTTGAGGTCGGCGACGAGCGGCGTGGCGATGAAGATCGAGGAGTACGCGCCGGCCGCGAGGCCGACGAACAGCGACAGCGAGATGTCGTTGAGCATGCCCGCGCCGAGGACGCCGCCGCCGATGAACAGCAGGCCCGCCACCGGCAGCAGGGCGACCACGGTGGTGTTGATGGAGCGCATCAGCGTGCCGTTGATCGACTGGTTGGCGATGTCGCTGTAGGTCCAGCGGGTCTGCTTGGTGATGTCCTTCGTCTGCTCCTTGAGGCTGTCGAAGACGACGACCGTGTCGTAGAGCGAGTAACCGAGGATGGTCAGCAGACCGATCACGGTGCCCGGCGTGACCTCGAAGCCGACGAGGGCGTAGATGCCGGTGGTGATCGTGATGTCGTGGATCAGGGCGACCAGGGCCGCCACCGCCATCCGCCACTCGAAGGCGATCGCCAGGTAGATCACGACCAGGACCATGAAGATCGCCAGGCCCTCCCAGGCCTTGTTGGCGATCTGCTTGCCCCAGCTGGGGCCGACCAGGTCGGCGTTGATCTGCTCGGAGTTGACCTTCAGGTCCTTGGCCAGCGCGTCCTTGATCTGGTCGGACTTGCCGGTCTCGATGCCGGCGATCTGGATGCGCAGGCTGCCGTCACCGAGCTTCTGCACGATCGCGTCGTGACCGGAGGCCTCTTCGGCGTACGTCTCGGCCTGGCTGACCGAGGTGCTCATGTGCTTCGGTGTGGTGAAGACCGCTCCGCCCTGGAACTCGATGCCCATGTTCAGGCCGCGCACCGCCAGGCCGAGGATGGCCGTGATGGTGATCAGGATGGAGATGCCGTACCAGATCTTGCGGTTCTTGACGAAGTCGTAGCCGACCTCGCCACGGTGGAGCCGGGCGCCGAGGCTGCCGATCTTGGACATCGCTCACGCCTCCTTCGTGTCGACGGGGCGGGCGGGGCGGCGGGTACGGCGCAGCGGCGGCTTGGCGCCGAGGGCCTTCGGGTCGAGGCCGGACCACTTGTGGCCGTTCGCGTAGAACTTCCTGCGGGCGAGGATCGTCATCAGCGGCTTGGTGAAGAGGAAGACGACGACCACGTCGAGCAGGGTGGTCAGACCGAGGGTGAACGCGAAGCCCTGCACCTTGCCGACGGTGACGATGAACAGCACCGCGGCGGCCAGGAACGAGACGAAGTCGGAGACCAGGATGGTGCGCCGGGCCCGCGGCCAGGCGCGCTCGACGGCGGGTCGCAGCGTGCGGCCCTCGCGGATCTCGTCCCGGATGCGTTCGAAGAACACGATGAACGAGTCCGCGGTGATGCCGATGGCGACGATGGCGCCGCACACGGCCGGCAGGTTCAGCGCGAAGCCGATGGCCGGGCCGAGCAGCGACATGATCACATAGGCGAGGATCGCCGACACCAGCAGCGAGGGGATCGCGATCAGCGACAGGCCTCGGTAGAAGACCAGCAGGTAGATGACGACCAGGGCGAGGCCGATGGCGCCCGCGATCAGGCCGGCGTGCAGCTGGTCGCCGCCAAGCGCGGCCGTCACGGTGGTGACGCTGTCCTCCTTGAAGGTCAGCGGCAGCGCGCCGTAGGACAGCATGTTGGCCAGGCTCTGCGCGGACTGCTGGTCGAAGTTGCCGGAGATCTCGGCGTTGCCGCCGGTGATCGCGGACGAGACCCGGGGGTCGGAGACCACTTCGCCGTCCAGGACGATGGCGAACTGGTTCTGCGGCTCCTGGTTCTGCGCCAGCTTGCCGGTGACGTCGGCGAACTTCTTGGCGCCCGAGCTGGTGAAGTCGAGCTGGACGATCCAGCCGGCGGCGCCCTGCGTGTCGAAGACCGCCTGGCCCTTCTTGACGTCCGTGCCGGCCACCGCGGCGGGGCCGAGGACGTACTTCTGCCAGACGCCCGAGGAGTTCTTGCCGCAGGCCACGGTCGGCTCGGTGGGCAGGACGCCCTTGCCGGCGGTGGCGCGGTCGCTCTCCTTGGAGCAGTCCAGCGCGGTGTACTGGGCCTGGAGCTTGGCGGTGGCGTCGTCGGCGCTGCCACTCGGGGACGGGGAGGCGCTGGTGGAGGCCTTAGGGGCGCCGGAGGCCTTGGCGGACGCCGTGGCGCCGGCGGACGCCGTGGCGTCGGCCTTCAGGGCGTCGGTGACGGCGCGGCCCTGCTTGGTCGCGGTCGCCGACGGGGTGGCGGAGCTCGAGGTCGCCTTCTCGCCGGACTTGTCCGTCGCCTTGCCGGAGGCGCTGGGGGACGCGCTCGGCGACGGGGTGGCCGTGGCAGCGCCGGCGGAGACCTCGGTGGTGAGGACCGGACGGAAGTACAGCTTCGCGGTGGTGCCGACCTGCTCCCGGGCCTGCTTGGAGTTCGTGCCCTTGGGGATGTTGACGATGATGTTGTCGTTGCCCTGGGTCTGGACCTCGGCCTCCGAGACGCCAAGACCATTGACACGGCGTTCCATGATGTTCACGGCCGTGTTCATGTTGGTCTTGTTGATCGCGGATTCCTGACCGCGCTCGGGGACCGCCCGCAGTGTGATGCTCGTACCGCCGGCCAGGTCGATGCCGAGACGCGGAGTGGTGTTCCCCGAGGCGAACATGCCGCCGGTGAGCGCCACGATGGCGATCAGGATGAGGGCCAGCGAGCGCCATGGCTTGCTCTGGGCGCTCGCGCTCCGGCCCTTCTTAGGTGCTGCCACCTTCTCGTACTCCCTCTCGGGCCGCTCCGCGCCGGGTGAGCCCGGTGGCGGCCATGACATGGTGTCGGGATCCCGCGCGAAGTGAACACGTCCCAGGGCGCACGGGCCGTGCCGTGCGCCCTGGGTGGTGACTACTTCGCCTCGGAGTCGCCGTCGGTCTTCTTCGGCTCTGCGTCCGCCTTCGCCTCGGTGGCGGTGTCGGCCGGCTCCTCGGCCGCCGTGTCCTTCTTCCCGAGGTCGATGGGCTTGTCGTCGGAGGCGTCGGCGGCGGGCTCGTCGGGCTCGGTGAGGGAGGAGGCGTCGTCGGGAACGAGGTCGGCGTCGGACTTCAGGTCGTGCTCGATGCCGTGGACGATGCGGTTGTACTCGTCGTCGGACAGGACGGTCGCGATCGCGTTCTTGGCGAACAGCAGTTCCACGCCCGGACCGGCGTCAAGAAGGACCGTGTCGTCGTTGACCTCCTTGACCGTGGCGTACATGCCCCCGATGGTGCGGATTCCGCTGCCGGGCTGCATCTGGTTCCGCATGTCGGCGGCCTGAGCCTGCTTGCGCTTGGCCGACCGGGTCATCAGGAACATGGCCCCGATGAGCACGATGAACGGGAGGAGGGTCACGAGCTTCACGGGTCGGAACTTCCTTCACACGACCGCGATGGGGAGCGGCCTGATGGTTGGGGGTATGCGTGCCGTCGGCAACGGCGGCATCGGCGGAGTCTAAGCGAGTCCGCGCGTGGGGAACAACGCTCAGCATGGCACCTGGGTTCCTGGTCGGGCCAATGCCGCACGCATCACGCCCCGAACAGGTCCCCTTGTCCGTTTCCCGCGGTCTGCGAGCGCGGCGGCGTCAGTCCGAGGTGCGCCCAGGCCGCCGGGGTGGCGACCCGCCCGCGGGGGGTGCGGGCGAGCAGGCCCTCGCGCACGAGGAAGGGCTCGGCGACCTCCTCCACGGTCTCACGTTCCTCCCCCACCGCCACCGCGAGTGTCGACAGGCCGACGGGGCCGCCGCCGAACAGCTTCAGCAGCGCCTGCAGGACGGCGCGGTCGAGCCGGTCCAGGCCCCGGGGGTCGACCTCGTAGACGGCGAGGGCCGCGGCGGCGATCTCGCGGGTGATCACTCCGTCCGCCTTGACCTGCGCGTAGTCGCGCACCCGGCGCAGCAGGCGGTTGGCGATGCGGGGCGTGCCGCGGGAGCGGCCGGCGATCTCGGCGGCTCCGTCGGTGTCGATCTCGACGTCGAGGAGGCTCGCCGAGCGGTGCACGACGCGCTCCAGCTCGCCGGGCTCGTAGAACTCCATGTGCGCGGTGAAGCCGAACCGGTCGCGCAGCGGGGGCGGCAGCAGGCCGGCCCGGGTGGTGGCGCCGACCAGGGTGAAGGGGGGCAGTTCGAGCGGGATGGCGGTGGCGCCGGGGCCCTTGCCGACGATGACGTCGACGCGGAAGTCCTCCATCGCCATGTACAGCATCTCCTCGGCGGGGCGGGACATGCGGTGGATCTCGTCGAGGAAGAGGACCTCGCCCTCCTGGAGGGAGGAGAGGATGGCGGCGAGGTCGCCGGCGTGCTGGATGGCGGGGCCGGAGGTGATGCGGATGGGGGCGCCCATCTCGGCCGCGATGATCATCGACAGGGTGGTCTTGCCGAGGCCGGGGGCGCCGGAGAGCAGCACGTGGTCGGCGGTGGCGCCGCGCGCGCGGGCGGCGCGCAGCACGAGGTCGAGCTGTTCGCGGACCTTCTCCTGGCCGATGAACTCGCCCAGGTCCTTGGGGCGCAGGGCGGCCTCGACGGCCTGGTCCTCGCGGTCGGCGACCGAGCCGACCAGCCGTTCGGCGGCGGGGGTGTCGGTCGTGTCGTCCCAGTTCATGTCTGCTCTGCCTCGGGGAAGTGGTGGGTCGGGCTCGGCTGCGTCCGGGTCAGCGGGCCCGGTTCAGGGTCTGCAGGGCCGCCTTCAGCAGCTGCCCGACCTGGGGCGGGCCGTCGCCGGCCTCGGCCTGCGGCGTCACGGCGGTGACGGCCTCGTCGGCCTCCCGGGTGGCGTAGCCCAGGCCGATGAGGGCGGCGTGCAGCTGGTCGCGCCAGCCCTGGGTGACGGGGGCGCCGACCGCGGGGGCGCCGACCGGCTCGCCGAGCCGGTCCTTCAGCTCCAGCAGGAGTTTCTGGGCGCCCTTCTTGCCGATGCCGGGCACCGCGGTCAGCGCCTTCTCGTCACCGGTGGCGACCGCACGGCGCAGGGCGTCCGGGCTGTGCACGGCGAGCATCGCCTGCGCGAGGCGGGGGCCGACGCCGCTCGCGGTCTGCAGGAGCTCGAAGACCTGGCGCTCGTCGTCGTCGGCGAAGCCGTACAGGGTGAGCGAGTCCTCGCGGACGACCAGGGAGGTGTGCAGCTTGGCGGGCTGTCCGAGCCGCAGCGTCGACAGGGTGTTCGGGGTGCACTGGACGGCCATGCCGACGCCGCCCACCTCGACGACCGCGGTGTCGGGGGCGAGTGCGGCGACGGTGCCGCTGACGAAGGCGATCATGCCGTACGGCCTTTCGGTGTCTTCGGTGTCTTCGGCGCCCGGGCCGTGTGCAGGGCGACGGCCTGCTGGAGCCGGTTCTGGGCGGGGGCCCGCCAGATGTGGCAGATGGCGAGCGCGAGGGCGTCGGCGGCGTCGGCGGGCTTCGGGGGCGCGGCCAGCCGCAGCAGCCGGGTGACCATGGCGCCCACCTGGGCCTTGTCCGCGCGTCCGCTGCCGGTGACGGCGGCCTTGACCTCGCTGGGGGTGTGCAGGGCGACGGGGATGCCGCGGCGGGAGGCGCACAGGATGGCGACGGCGCTGGCCTGGGCGGTGCCCATGACGGTGCGCACGTTGTGCTGGCTGAAGACGCGCTCCACGGCGACGTACTGCGGCCGGTGTTCGTCGAGCCACTGTTCGATGCCCTGCTCGACGGCGACCAGGCGGTGGCCGAGGTCGGCGTCGGCCGGCGTGCGGACGACGCCGACGCCGATCATGGTCAACGGCCGGCCCGCGACGCCCTCCACGACGCCGACGCCGCACCGGGTCAGGCCCGGGTCCACCCCCAGTACGCGCACGTGCCGTCCCTTCGCTCCGCTGTTCGTGCAGGCTATCGGGTGCCACTGACAACGGCGGCGGGCCGGGGGACGTGTCCCTCCGGCCCGCCTGGGTCGCCGTTCGCGCGGGCGTTACGCGTCGACCTTCTCCATGACCTCGTCGCTGACGTCGAAGTTGGCGAAGACGTTCTGCACGTCGTCGCTGTCCTCGAGCGCGTCGATCAGCTTGAAGATCTTCTTGGCGCCCTCCTCGTCCAGCTCGACCTGCATGGTCGGGACGAAGTTGGCGTCGGCGGAGTCGTAGTCGATCCCGGCGTCCTGCAGGGCGGTACGGACCGCGACCAGGTCGGTGGCCTCGCTGATGACCTCGAAGGTCTCGCCGAGGTCGTTGACCTCCTCGGCGCCGGCGTCCAGGACGGCGCCCAGGACGTCGTCCTCGGTCAGCTCGCCCTTGGGGACGATCACCACGCCCTTGCGGTTGAACAGGTACGACACCGAGCCCGGGTCGGCCATGGAGCCGCCGTTGCGGGTCATGGCGACGCGGACGTCGGAGGCGGCGCGGTTGCGGTTGTCGGTGAGGCACTCGATGAGCACCGCGACACCGTTCGGACCGTAGCCCTCGTACATGATCGTCTCGTAGTCGGCGCCGCCGGCCTCGAGGCCGCCGCCGCGCTTGATGGCCGAGTCGATGTTCTTGTTGGGAACCGACTGCTTCTTGGCCTTCTGCACGGCGTCGTAGAGCGTCGGGTTGCCGTCCAGGTCGACGCCGCCCATGCGAGCCGCGACCTCGATGTTCTTGATCAGCTTCGCGAAGAGCTTGCCGCGCTTGGCATCGATGACGGCCTTCTTGTGCTTCGTCGTGGCCCATTTAGAGTGGCCGGACATCTGCCTGTCTCCTTCGCGTAAACCCATCCTGTACGAACGTCCCCGGGCTCAGCAGCCGAGGCACCCCCGCAGATCCTACAAGGACTCCGCCGCCCGTATCGCGCGCACCATGTCGACGAACAGGGCGTGCACACGGTGGTCGCCGGTCAGTTCCGGGTGGAACGACGTGGCCAGCGCGTTGCCCTGGCGGACCGCCACGATGTGGCCGTCGTGCTCGGCGAGCACCTCGGCGTCCGCGCCGACGGACTCGACCCAGGGGGCGCGGATGAAGACGCCCTCCACGGGCTCGCCGTCGACGCCCTTGACGTCCACGGCGGCCTCGAAGGACTCGTTCTGCCGGCCGAAGGCGTTGCGGCGCACGATCATGTCGATGCCGCCGACGGTCTCCTGGCCCGAGCGCGGGTCGAGGATCTTGTCGGCCAGCATGATCATGCCGGCGCAGGTGCCGTAGACGGGCATGCCGTCGCGCACCCGCGCGCGCAGGGGGTCCATCACGCCGAAGAGGACGGCGAGCTTGGAGATGGTGGTGGACTCGCCGCCGGGCAGGACGAGTCCGTCCACCTCGGCGAGTTCCTCGGGGCGCCTGACCGGCCTGGCCACGGCGTCGGCCGCGGCCAGGGCGATGAGGTGCTCCCGTACGTCGCCCTGGAGGGCCAGGACGCCGATGACAGGGGCTTCGTCGCTCATGGGGTGATCACCAGCCGCGGTTGGCGTAGCGCTCGGTCTCGGGGAGGGTGTCGCAGTTGATGCCGACCATGGCCTCGCCGAGGTTGCGGGACGCGTCCGCGATGATCTTCGGGTCGTCGTAGAAGGTGGTGGCCTTGACGATGGCCGCGGCGCGCTTGGCCGGGTCGCCGGACTTGAAGATGCCGGAGCCGACGAAGACGCCCTCGGCGCCGAGCTGGCGCATCAGCGCGGCGTCGGCCGGGGTGGCCACACCGCCGGCGGAGAACAGCACGACCGGCAGCTTGCCCAGCTCGGCGACCTCCTTGACCAGCTCGTAGGGGGCGCGCAGGTCCTTGGCGGCGGCGTACAGCTCGTTGTTGTCGAAGCCGCGCAGCTTGGCGATCTCGTTCTTGATCTGGCGCAGGTGACGGACGGCCTCGACGACGTTGCCGGTGCCGGCCTCGCCCTTGGAGCGGATCATCGCGGCGCCCTCGGCGATGCGGCGCAGGGCCTCACCGAGGTTGGTGGCGCCGCACACGAAGGGGGTGGTGAAGGCCCACTTGTCGGAGTGGTTGACCTCGTCGGCCGGGGTGAGGACCTCGGACTCGTCGATGTAGTCCACGCCGAGGGACTGCAGGACCTGGGCCTCGACGAAGTGGCCGATGCGGGACTTGGCCATCACCGGGATGGAGACGGCGTCGATGATGCCCTCGATCATGTCCGGGTCGGACATGCGGGCCACACCGCCGTCCTTGCGGATGTCGGCCGGGACCCGCTCCAGGGCCATGACGGCGACGGCGCCCGCGTCCTCGGCGATCTTCGCCTGCTCCGGCGTGACGACGTCCATGATCACGCCGCCCTTGAGCTGCTCGGCCATGCCGCGCTTCACCCGGGCGGTGCCGGTCTCGGGGGTCTGGGCGGAGTCGGAAAGCGTGGTGGACACGGGTGACCTCACTCGGGGGAAAAGAGGGGGTTGATGCACAGGTGAGGAAACGCGATTGGACCAGTCCACGGCAAGGGCCAATGGCGAGCCGGTGGATCCTTTTCGCCTCCGGGCGCCGGGCGGGGGACGGGCGCGGTGCCGGCGAGGGGCGGGCGCGGGCGGGGTGCCGACGGCCGGTGCCGGGCGGGCGCGGTGCGCGGTGCCGGCTCCGCGGGGTGTCAGCGACCCCACCGGACGTGCTCGGACGCGGTGTCAGCGGCACGCACCGGGTCGGCACGCACCGGGTCGGCTCGGGCGCGGGCCGGCGCAGGACGCCGTCCGTTCGAGAACCCGTGGCCGCGCTCTACGCCGCCCGGTCCACCAGCGCGGCCGGCGGTTCGTCGTCCATCTCGAAGGCCAGTGGGAAGGGGGCGTGGCCGGCCAGCCGGAACCAGCGCACCTTGCGGTGTTCGCGCAGCCTGCGCGCCGCGCCCACGGCGTCGTTGTGGAAACGGCGGGCCATCGGGACTCTGCGCACGGCCTCGGTCAGCTCGCGCGCCGCCTCCTCTCCCCCGGGCGCCTCGCGGACCGCCTCCACCTGCTGCGCCTCGGCGAACACCGCCCTGAGCGCCTGGCTCAGCTCGCTCTCGGCGACCTCCCGCTGGTCCTCCTCGGACTGCCGGGCGGCGTGCGCGGCCTCGTAGAGCACGATCGAGGCGGCCGGGTCGAGCACCGAGGAGGTCGCCAGCTCCTGGGCCACGGAGGCGCGGCGCAGCAGCTGGGCGTCGAGCGCGGCACGGGCGGCGTCGATCCGGGCGTGCAGCCGGTCCAGGCGCCCCGCCGTCCAGCTCAGGTACAGCCCGACGGCGACGAAGGCGACAAGGATCCAGATGAGCGTTGCGGTCACGGGCGGCAAGGCTACCGGTGCGCGGCGGGACGGCCGCCCGCGGGCGGAGACGGGCCGTCAGGCCCGGGCGGGCGACCCCGGGCGCCGGTCGAGGGCCACGCCCCGGCCGGGCTCCGGCCTGCGGCCCCGGTCACGCCCGGACCAGGCACCGGCCCGGGGCCGGTGCCCGGCCCGGCCGAGCACCGGCCTCCGGCCCTGGGGCCACACGTCGGCCGGCGTCGCCTCCGGCCCCGGTCACGGCCCTGCCGGGCACCGGCCCGGGCCCCACACCGGCCGGATGCCGGCCCCGGTCACGCCCCGGCCGGGCACCGCCTCGAGGTCCCGGGCCACACCCCGCCGACCACCGGCCCCAGCACCGGCCCTGACTCCGAGCCGCACCCCGGCCAGAGCGCCCGTCTCAGTCCCGGGCCAGCCCCAGTCGGGCGCGCAGGCCCGTCGCCCGGTCGTCGGCGGCCACCGCCGCCGCTCCCGCCGTCACCGTCTCGTAGACCGACAGGATGTCCGCGCCGACCGTCGACCAGTCGAAGCGGCGGACGTGGGCGCTGCCGCGCTCGCGCAGTTCACCGCGCCGCTCCGGGTCCGCGAGCAGGCGCACCGCGGCGTCGGCGAGCGCGTCGGCGTCCTCGTTGGCGAAGAGCTCGCCCGCCTTGCCCTGGTCGAGCACCTGCGCGAAGGCGTCCAGGTCGGAGGCGAGGACCGGCGCGCCGGCGGACATGGCCTCGACCAGGATGATGCCGAAGCTCTCGCCGCCGGTGTTGGGCGCCACGTACAGGTCGATGCTGCGCAGGAAGCGCGCCTTGTCCTCGTCGCTGACCATGCCGAGGAACTCGACGCGGGAGCGCAGGTCCGCCGGGAGCGAGGCGACGGCCTCCTCCTCGTCGCCGCGCCCGGCCACCAGCAGCCGGGCGCCGGGACGGGCGGCGAGGATCTTCGGCAGCGCCCGCATCAGCACCGGCAGGCCCTTGCGGGGCTCGTCGATGCGCCCTATGAAGCCGATCGTGTCGCCCTGCCACTCGGGGCGCGGCTCGGCCCGGGCGAAGAAGTCCACGTCGACGCCGTTGGGGATGACGACCGCGTCGCCGCCCAGGTGCTCGACGAGGGTGCGCCGGGCGTACTCGCTCACCGCGATCCGGGCGCTGATCTTCTCCAGGGCGGCCTGGAGGATGGCGTAGGCGGCGACCATCGCGCGCGAGCGCGGGTTGGAGGTGTGGAAGGTGGCGACGATCGGGCCCTGCGCCGCCCAGCAGGTGAGCAGGCCCAGCGACGGCGAGGTCGGCTCGTGGATGTGGATGACGTCGAAGCGGCCCTCGTGCAGCCAGCGCCGTACCCGGGCGGCCGACAGGAAGCCGAAGTTCAGCCGGGCCACCGAGCCGTTGTAGGGCACCGGCACCGCGCGGCCGGCCGAGACGACGTACGGCGGCAGCGGGGTGTCGTCGTCGGCGGGTGCGAGGACGGACACCTCGTGGTCGAGGCGGATGAAGTACTCGGCGAGGTCGCGGATGTGGAACTGGACGCCGCCGGGGACGTCCCAGGAGTACGGGCAGACGATCCCGATTCTCACGAGGGTCCCTTCGCGGGGTCGAGGTCGGCGAGCCACAGCCGCTGGAGCATGTGCCAGTCCTCCGGGTGCTCGGCGATCCCCGTGGCGAAGGCGTCGGCCAGCGCCTGGGTCATCACGGACGTCCGCTCTCTCCGCGTCCCCTCCTCCGGTACCTCGATCGGGGGGTGGACACGGCCCTGCATGACGGGCGAGTCGTCGTACCAGAGGGTGACGGGCAGCAGCAGCGCGCCGGTCTGCTGGGCGAGCAGGGCCGGGCCGGCCGGCATGCGGGCCGTCGCGCCGAAGAAGTCCACCTCGACGCCGGAGGCGGACAGGTCGCGGTCGGCGACCAGGCAGACCAGGCCGCCGTCGCGCAGCCGCCGGGCGAGGGTGCCGAAGGCGGTGCCGCCGCTGTGCGGCAGGACCTCCATGCCGAGGCCCTCGCGGTAGGCGACGAAGCGGTCGTAGAGCGTCTCGGGCCTCAGTCGCTCGGCGACCGTGGTGAACGGCGTGTCCAGCTCGGTGGTGACCCAGGCGCCGGCCAGGTCCCAGTTGGCCAGGTGGGGCAGGGCGAGGACGACGCCCCGGCCCGAGGCCAGGCCGTCGGTGAGGTGGTGGACGTCCTTGGGCGCGAAACCGGTGCGGATCCGCTCGGGGCTCCAGGCGGGCAGCCGGAAGGACTCCATCCAGTAGCGCAGGTAGGACCGCATGCCCGCGCGGGACAGCTCGGCCAGCCGCTCGGGGCTCGCGTCGGGCAGCACGCGCGCGTAGTTGCGCTCCAGCCGCTCCACGCCCTTGCCGCGCCGTTTCCACGCGAGGTCGGCGATGGTGCGGCCCAGCCGTACGGCGGCCGGTTCGGGGAGCTTCTTCACGGTGCTCCAGCCGAGGCCGTAGAGGGCGTCGGTGAGGCGCTCCTGGGCCCTCACGTCGCCGCTCCGCTCCCCTGGCTCTCCTGCCCGGCGGCCTGGGCCTCGGCCTCCGCGGACTCGCGGCGGACGGTGACGACACGCTGGATCAGCGTGACGAGGCTGCCGGCGGCGACGATCCACAGGGCGATCGGAAGCAGGTACTGGATGCCGGGCACACCGAACTTGTGCAGGCCGGCGAACCCGGCCGCGACCAGGGAGATCACCAGGCGCTCGGCGCGCTCGACCAGCCCGTTGACCGCGACCGGCAGGCCGATCGACTCGCCGCGCGCCTTGGTGTACGAGACGACCTGGCCGCTGGCCAGACAGAAGATCGACACGGCGCACAGTACGTTGTCGTCGCCCTGCCCGGCGTACCAGAGGGCGAAGCCGCCGAAGATGGCGCCGTCGGCCACCCGGTCGAGGGTGGAGTCCAGGAAGGCGCCCCAGCGGCTGGAGCGGCCGAGCTGGCGGGCCATGTTGCCGTCGACGAGGTCGGAGAAGACGAACAGCGTGATCACGACCGTGCCCCAGAAGAACTCGCCCCGGGGGTAGAAGACCAGCGCGCCCGCGACCACTCCGGCGGTGCCGAGGAGCGTGACCGTGTCGGGGCTCACGCCCCGGCGGATGAGAAACGCGGCGAACGGTGTGAGGACACGCGTGAAGAATGCACGCGCGTACTTGTTCAGCATGGCCTTCCCGACGGTCGGTGTGGCCGGGCGGCCCCTGGTGGCCCCCGGCTGGCCCATCGTAGCCACGCGCGCGGGTGCGTGACGCCCGGGCACCGGGCCCCGGTGCTCCCGGGCCCCTCCGGGGGCTCCGGGGACGGCGGCGCCCGCCGTACGCGATCACCCCGCGGTGAACGCGTACGGGGCCTGCGGGGTCCTTCGTATGGACGCGGCATGACGGGAGTGGAAAGCTCGAAGGACCGCGGGCGTCGCAGGAGCCGCCAGTGCACGCGGTGCCGCGTGTCCGCGCCCACAGTGACCTCACCGTCAACGGGAGGCAGGATCATGGGCGACAAGGCGCACACACACCCCGGAGCCGCCGGCAGGGCAATGGCGGCCGACCGACCCGCGTCCATACGGAATGTGGTGCTGGTCGGCCACTCCGGATCGGGCAAGACGACATTGGTGGAGGCTCTCGCGCTGACGGCGGGAGCGGTGAACCGGGCGGGCCGCGTCGAGGACGGCGGCTGCGTCTCGGACTACGACGAGATCGAGCACCGCCAGCAGCGCTCGGTGCAGCTGTCCCTGGTGCCCGTCGAGTGGGAGGGCGTCAAGATCAATGTGCTGGACACCCCCGGCTACGCGGACTTCGTCGGGGAGCTCAGGGCCGGTCTGCGGGCGGCGGACGCGGCCCTGTTCGTCGTCTCGGCCTCCGACGGCGTGGACGGCTCGACCCGCATGGTGTGGGAGGAGTGCGCGGCCGTCGGCATGCCGCGGGCCATCGTGATCACGCACCTGGAGTCGGCGCGCGCGGACTTCGAGGAGATGACGCGGGTGTGCGCCGAGGCGTTCGGCGCGGACGACCCGGACGCCGTGCTGCCGCTGTACCTGCCGCTGCGCGGACCCGAGGGCCCCGACGGGCACGCGCCCGTGACCGGCCTGGTGGGGCTGCTGACCCGCAAGCTGTTCGACTACTCGACCGGCGAGCGCAAGGAGTCCGAGCCGGGCGCGGACCAGCTGCCGGAGATGGAGGAGGCCCGCGACCGGCTCATCGAGGGGATCATCGCCGAGAGCGAGGACGAGACCCTCATGGACCGCTACCTCGCCGGTGAGCAGGTCGACCTCGACACGCTCGTCGGGGACCTGGAGCGGGCCGTCGCGCGCGGCTCCTTCTTCCCGGTGCTGGCCGCCGCGCCGGCGGCCGAGGGCGCGAAGCAGGGCATCGGCACCGTGGAGCTGCTCGACCTGGTCGTACGCGGCTTCCCGACACCGCTGGAGCGGGAGGCGCCCGGGGTCACCGCGGTCGACGGCGCACCGCGCGAGCTGAAGCCGTGCGATCCGGACGGACCGCTGGTCGCCGAGGTCGTGAAGACCTCTTCCGACCCCTACGTAGGCCGGGTCTCCCTGGTCCGCGTCTTCTCCGGCACCCTGCGTCCCGACGAGACGGTGCACGTCTCCGGGCACGGGCTCGCCGACCGGGGCCACGAGGACCACGACGTCGACGAGCGTGTCGGCGCGCTGTCGACGCCGTTCGGCAAGCAGCAGCGTCCCGTGAGCCACGCCGTCGCCGGCGACCTGGTCTCGGTGGCCAAGCTGTCCCGCGCCGAGACCGGCGACACGCTCTCCGCCAAGGACGACCCGCTGCTGATGGAGCCGTGGCGGATGCCCGACCCGCTGCTGCCGCTGGCCGTCCAGGCACACAGCAAGGCGGACGAGGACAAGCTGTCCCAGGGGCTGGCCCGGCTGGTCGCCGAGGATCCGACGATGCGCCTGGAGCACAACCAGGACACCCACCAGGTGGTGCTGTGGTGTCTGGGCGAGGCCCACGCCGACGTCGTCCTGGAGCGGCTGCGCAGCCGCTACGGCGTCCAGGTCGACGTGGTGCCGCACCGGGTCCGTCTGCGGGAGACGTTCGCCGGCCGGTCCGCCGGGCGCGGCCGGCACGTCAAGCAGTCGGGCGGGCACGGGCAGTACGCCATCTGCGAGATCGAGGTGGAGCCGCTGCCGGGCGGCTCCGGCATCGAGTTCGTCGACAAGGTGGTCGGCGGCGCGGTGCCCCGGCAGTTCATCCCCTCGGTGGAGAAGGGCGTACGGGCGCAGGCCGCCAAGGGGGTCGCCGCCGGGCATCCGCTGATCGACGTGCGGATCACGCTGCTCGACGGCAAGGCGCACTCGGTGGACTCCTCCGACGCCGCGTTCCAGACGGCGGGCGCCCTCGCGCTGCGGGAGGCCGCGGCCGAGGCGAGGATCCATCTGCTGGAGCCGGTGGCCGAGGTGGGCGTCCTGGTCGGCGACGACTACGTGGGCGCCGTGATGAGCGATCTGTCCGGGCGGCGCGGCCGGGTGCTGGGCACCGAGCAGGTGGCCGGCGGACGCACGCTGGTGCGCGCCGAGGTGCCCGAGATCGAGATCGGCCGGTACGCGGTCGACCTGCGGTCCCTCTCGCACGGCACGGCCCGCTTCGACCGCCGCTACGTGCGGCACGAGCCGATGCCGCCGCAGGTCGCCGAGCGGATCCGTCAACAGGAGCGCGAAGCCTCCTAGTCGACGCGCCCGGCGCACGACCGGGCGTCCGCGCAAGGGCACGGAACGCTTCGCTGCGAAAAGGTGGGCGGCTTCGGCCGTCCACCTCCGCGCGCACGCGGGTGCGGATACGCTGATGACCTGATCAACAGGTGTGCGGGGCAGGGAAGTCGGGAAGGCCGCAGGAGCAGACTCGGCGGCAGTGGGGGCGGCAGTGACGGACGGATTCGATTTCAGTCCCGGGGCGCAGGTGCCCCTCTCGGGCACGGCGGGGCAGACGGCGGCGACCTACGCCCTGGCCTCGGCGGCCTACCGGGACGACGAGCTGGTCAAGATCAAGGACGCCGACAACGAGTGGCACCAGTCCACGGTCACGCCTCCCCGCCCCTGGGCGAAGATCCTCCGTCCCAAGTTCGGCGAGGCGTTCTCGCGCGCGGTGATCGACCGCATGCTGGGCGCCGGACGCAAGCCGCTCATCCAGTCCTTCGGCATCGAACCGCAGGTGGTGGTCGAGCATTGCCTGGCGGCGCACCGCATCCGGCGGGAGCGCGACAACTGGCTGTCCGCCGTGACCGTGCTGTGCGGGGTCCTCTTCCTGCCCGGGTTCCTGGTGTGGCTGCTGGTGTTCACCCTGCGCACCACCGTCAGCCGGCGCGAGGACAAGCGGGCCGGCGCGATGGGCACGGCGCTGCTGACGGCCATGGGGGCGCTCGCGGTGCTGTTCCTGGTCAAGATGCCCTTCCACGGGTTCTGGGCCTGGTACGCGCGGGCGGCGGTCGTCATGCCGGTCATCGGCTGGTTCTGGGCCAAGCAGATCTGTGAGCGCACCGCGCGCGACCTCAGGGACCGCTGGTCGGCCCTGCTGACCGGTGGCGGCGTCGGGGCGAAGATCCCCGAGGCGGTCCCCGGCAGCCCCGGGGACGCGGCCGAGCAGGTGCGCAAGGAACTGGCCCGGCTCGGCGCCGAGCAGCGCTCCAACTCGGTCTTCTACGCCGGCCCCAAGGGCATACTCGGCATGGGCACCCGGTGGGGCAGCTGGCAGCTGGCCGAGGACCTGGTCTCCGCCGAGCCGGGCAAGGACTTCCACCCGTTCCGCAGCTGGGACGTGATCACCGCCATCCAGGGCGGTCTGGGGATGCTGGAGCGCACGCCCATCAACACCGGCGGCTTCACCAAGCCGTCGATCACGCACTGGATCGTCACACCGATCGGGGAGAACGCCAAGGAGGTCTCCCGGCCCAGCGGCACCGACGTGGACGCGTACACCGTCCGCACCCACGCCGTGCAGGACATCTGCAACAAGCAGCAGTTCGGCGGCGGCGACCGGCACTACCTCGGGGTGCAGTGGACGCTGTGGGACGGCCACCTGGTGATCACCATGCTCATCACCGTGACGGTGCTGCACGAGACCCTGCGCATCGAGGTCACCGGCCACGCCCTGGGCCCGGTCAACCCCCTGTTCAACGAGAAGCCCGCGGCCAAGGAGAAGGAGGTGCAGAAGGCGTTCCGGTTCTGGGAGACGCGCAAGGTGAAGCTGCCCCTGATCGAGACCGACGAGGTGGTACGGCTGGCCGCCCGCGCCCCCCTGACCTGGTACCCGCCGCTGCTGAACTGGCTCGGCGGCAGCCTCACCCTGCCCGAGCCGTTCGGTCTGCGGCACGCCTGGGCCGACCAGCCCTGGCGGCACCGCTTCATGGCCGACGACGCGCTGCGCGCCGCCACTCCGGTGCTGCGAGTGGTGCACGCGGCGGCGCTCAAGACGCTTCGGGACAACGGCGTGGACGTGGAGAAGTTCGGCAGCCGTTCGTCGGTCCTCAGCGGAGCCGTCCAGGACGCGTCGCCCAAGAAGGCCGACCTGTACGACGCGTAGGGTCCCGGGCTACGCCGGCCAGGCCTCGGCGAGCATCTTGCGGGTGTCGGCGAGCAGTTGGGGCAGCACCCGGGTGTGTCCGACCACCGGCATGAAGTTCGTGTCGCCGCCCCAGCGGGGCACGATGTGCTGGTGGAGGTGGGCGGCGATGCCGGCGCCGGCGACGGAGCCCTGGTTCATGCCGATGTTGAAGCCTTGCGCACCGGAGGCGGCGCGCAGGGCCCGCATCGCCTGCTTGGTCAGCTCCCCGAGCTCGGCGGTCTCGGCCGCGGTGAGGTCGGTGTAGTCGGCGACGTGCCGGTAGGGCACGGTCATCAGGTGGCCGCCGTTGTACGGGTAGAGGTTGAGCACCGCGTACACCTGCTCGCCGCGCTTGACGATCAGTCCGTCCTCGTCGGACTTGGCCGGGATGGCGCAGAAGGGGCAGCCGTCGCCGGACCCCGGGCCGGTCGGCTTGTTCTCGCCCTGGATGTAGGCCATCCGGTGGGGCGTCCACAGGCGCTGGAACGCGTCCTGCGTCCCCACTCCGATCTGCTGCTCCGGCTCACTCGTCATGCCAGTCAGCATATGGCTTCGGACCGGGGCGCAGGGCAAGGCCCCCGGTGAGAGGTGCTTCACCGGGGGCCGCCCGCTGCCGTCGTGCCCGTCGCTCAGACCTGGGCGCGCTCCTCGACGACCTTCGCGATCTTGGCGATGGCGTCGTCGAAGGGGATGCCGTTCTCCTGGGAGCCGTCGCGGTAGCGGAAGGAGACGGCGTTGTTGGCCATGTCCTCGTCGCCGGCGATGACCATGAAGGGCACCTTCTGCTTCTGGGCGTTCCTGATCTTCTTCTGCATGCGGTCCGAGGAGGAGTCGACCTCGACGCGCAGCCCCTTCTTGCGGGCCGCCGCCGTGAACTTCTCCAGGTACTCCACGTGCGCGTCGCCGATCGGGATGCCGATCGCCTGCACCGGCGCCAGCCACGCCGGGAACGCGCCCGCGTAGTGCTCCAGGAGCACCGCGAAGAACCGCTCGATGGAGCCGAACAGCGCGCGGTGGATCATGACCGGCCGCTGCTTGGAGCCGTCGGCCGCGGTGTACTCCAGGTTGAACCGCTCGGGCAGGTTGAAGTCGAGCTGGACGGTCGACATCTGCCAGGTGCGCCCGATCGCGTCCTTGACCTGGACGGAGATCTTCGGGCCGTAGAACGCGGCGCCGCCCGGGTCGGGGACCAGTTCGAGTCCCTGCTTCTCGCCGACCTGGCGCAGGGTCTCGGTGGCCTCCTCCCACACCTCGTCGGAGCCGACGAACTTCTCCGGGTCCTTGGTGGACAGCTCCAGGTAGAAGTCGGTCAGACCGTAGTCGCGCAGCAGGTTCAGCACGAAGGTGAGCGTCTTGTCGAGCTCCTCGGCCATCTGCTCACGGGTGCAGTAGATGTGCGCGTCGTCCTGGGTGAAGCCGCGCGAGCGGGTCAGGCCGTGCACGACGCCCGACTTCTCGTACCGGTACACGGTGCCGAACTCGAACAGGCGCAGCGGCAGTTCGCGGTAGGAGCGACCGCGCGCGTCGAAGATCAGGTTGTGCATCGGGCAGTTCATGGGCTTGAGGTAGTAGTCCACGCCCTCGTCGAGCTGCATGGGCGGGTACATGCCGTCGGCGTACCAGTCCAGGTGGCCCGAGGTCTCGAAGAGCTTCCCCTTCGTCGCGTGCGGGGTGTAGACGAACTCGTAGCCCTCCTCCTCGTGGCGGCGGCGCGAGTAGTCCTCCATGACGCGGCGGATCGTGCCGCCCTTGGGGTGGAAGACGGCGAGGCCGGAGCCGATCTGGTCGGAGATGGAGAACAGGTCCAGCTCGTTGCCCAGCTTGCGGTGGTCGCGCTTCTCGGCCTCGGCGAGGAAGTCGAGGTACTGCTTCAGCTCGTCCTTGGACGGCCAGGCGGTGCCGTAGATGCGCTGGAGCATCGGGTTCTTCTCGCTGCCGCGCCAGTAGGCGGCCGCGTTGCGCATCAGCTTGAACGCCGGGATGAGGCGGGTGGAGGGCAGGTGGGGACCGCGGCAGAGGTCCTTCCAGCACAGCTCGCCGGTCTTGGCGTCCAGGTTGTCGTAGATGGTCAGCTCGCCGGCGCCGACCTCGACGTCCGCGCCGTCGTCGTGGGAGGCGCTTCCCTTGAGGCCGATCAGCTCCAGCTTGTAGGGCTCGTCGGCCAGCTCGGCGCGGGCCTCGTCGTCGGTGACGACGCGGCGGGAGAACTTCTGCCCGCGCTTCTGGATCTCCTGCATCTTCTTCTCGACGGCCTTGAGATCCTCGGGCGTGAACGGCTTCTCGACGTCGAAGTCGTAGTAGAAGCCGTCGCGGACCGGCGGGCCGATGCCCAGCTTGGCCTCGGGGAAGATCTCCTGCACGGCCTGCGCCATGACGTGCGCGGTGGAGTGGCGCAGGATGCCCAGACCGTCCTCGGAGGAGATCTCGACGCCCTCGACGGTCTCGCCGTCCCGCGGCTCGTACGCCAGGTCCCTCAGCTCGCCGTCGACGCGGGCGGCGACGATCGAGCGCTCGCCGGCGAAGAGGTCGGCGGCCGTGGTGCCCGTCGTCACCGTGCGCTCTTCCCGCTCGGAATCGCGTTGGATGATCACACGGACGTCTGACACCGGTCTCTCCTGACTGCAGGTGGAATGCGGCGCCATACCGGGAGCGCGCGCATGACGGGATCGTACCGACCCGGGCCCGTCGATCGCGAAACGGTTACCGTCAGTCCCCGGGCGGGCACGCCCCGCCGAAGAAGTCCGGGTCCGCCGATTCCTCCCGCAGCCACTTCATCAGCCGCTCTCGTTCCTCCTCGTCCACCGGCACGGGCGCGACCTCGCAGGCGCCGGTGAGCCGGCGGAATCCGCCGCGGCTCTCCAGCCGCCCGAGAACCCGCACCGGCAGGCCGACCAGGTGAGCGTGCCCGGCGGTGCGGTAGTCCTCCTCGTCCAGGGCGACACGGACGTACGGCACCTCCGCGCCGGAGATCACCCGCAGCCGTACCGTGCCCTCGCCGTGCGGCTGCGGCCTTCGCATACGGACCACCGCGCCGGTGATCCGCGCGGGCACGGACGGTTCGGCGCGCAGATAGCGGGCGCCGGCCTCGCGCAGCACGGGCAGGTCGCCGGGCGAGAACTCGACCGCCCCGGCGGCGCAGTCCGCGGGGACGCCGGCGGCGGGCGCCCAGTCCACCGAGACGCGGGCGCCCTCGGTGCCGCGCACCAACGCGACCAGGGCCTCGGTGAGCTCTCGGCTGGCGCCCGCCCGGACGGCGCCGTCGAAGGCGTCCATGGCGCCGGTGGCCCGCCGGTAGTCGACGGCCTCCCGCACGGCGTAGAGGGCCTGGTGGAGGCGTACGGCGAGGGCGCGGCCGGGGGTGACGGGCACGAAGGCGGTCAGGCCGCTGCCGTCGGTGGCGGAGCCGACGAGGACGTGTTCCAGGGCCGCGGCGGCCGAGCGGCGGTGCCGGGCGCCGTGGTAGCCGGCCCGGGCGCGGGTGGCGAGCGCGGCGGCGAGCAGTGTCTGGCGGGCGGCGGAACGCAGCCGTTCCTGGACCGTCCAGGGCGCGGCGCCGGCCGGTCCGCCCGGCACGTCGCGCCACCAGTGGATCTCGTCGCTGGGCACGGTCAGCGCGACCAGCACCTCCCGGGCGGCGGGCGTGTGACTGCGGGCGAGGGCGTCGAGCGCCTCGCCGAGCAGGTCGTCGCTGTCGGGGAAGGCGCGGCTCTCGGGCACCAGCAGGCTGGTCGCGGCGGCGCCGGGGCCGGGCGGGGTCCAGCGGCCGTAGCGTCCGGCGGCGCCGCCGCGCCGCTGCCAGCCGTGCCGGCGCAGCAGCGCGCCGAGCACGGCCGGGTCGACGTCGGCGGGGAGCGGCGAGCGGTTCCAGGGCTGGTCGGCGGGGTGCGGCCGTGCGGGCCGCTGCGGGTCGCCGACGGACCGGTGCGCGCCTTCGCCCGGGGGACGGTGCGCCGGGTCGCCGAGGGGGCGGTGCGTCATGGTCTGCCTCCCGTCCCGACCCGCGTCATGATCTCGCACAGGGCCCGGTCGTCGAAGATGCGCGAGGTCGGTATCCGCACGGTGGTGCGGGTCCGGCCGGTGATCGGGTGGCCGGCGAGGTTGACCCAGTAGCAGCAGTGCCGGAGGTCGAGCCGGTCGTGCCCGGCCCGCAGCCACTGGTCCTGGGAGCGGGGCACGATCATCACGACGAGGATCTTGTGCACCGAGACCGGGGTGCGGGCGAGCTTCGCCAGGTGGGCGTTGTCCAGGGTGAAGGAGAAGAACCGGCCCGGGGGGTTCGGCGGCAGCTGGTAGGTGCATTTGAGCTGCACCTTGATGGTCACCTCGTCGTCGACGGTGTGTCCGGGGGCGCTGTGGCTGACGTGCCAGTCGATGCCGTTGTCCGGGAAGGGCTGGGACAGCGAGCAGCCGGCCGCCGCGGCGACCGCGTGCAGATAGCCCACCTGCAGGGTCTCCATGCAGGCGGTGGTGGCGAGTGTGCCGCGCAGGGTGCCCGCACGCTCGGGCAGCAGCCCGCCCCGCTCGGGCTGCGCTATCGCCATGGCCGACAGCCTTCCTGACCGGATGAGTGGAAAGAGTCAGTGGGGGACGTCCCCGCGGCGGGTCCGTGAACTGCAAAGACCCGTACTCCTGTTGTCTCCTTCCGGCGTACGGCGCAAACAGGGCGGGTATCACCGAACGGGCGGAAGACGGCGCGTCAGCTGCCCGAGGTGAGCGAGGAGTTGTGGTCGACATGACGTGCTGCTGGTACGAGGGGCCGCTGGCCGCCTTCGACACCGAGACCACGGGCGTCGACGTCGAGACCGACCGCATCGTGTCGGCCTCCGTCGTCGTCCAGGACGCCCCGGGTTCACGGCCGCGGGTGTCCCGCTGGCTGGTGAACCCGGGGGTTCCGGTGCCGCGGGAGGCGACGGCCGTGCACGGGCTGACGGAGGACCAGTTGCAGCGCAACGGGCGCTGGCCGGCCCCCGTGATGTACGAGATAGCCGAGGAGCTGGCGGAGCACGCGGCGCGGGGCCGCCCGCTGGTGGTGATGAACGCGCCGTTCGATCTGACGCTGCTGGACCGGGAGTTGCGCCGCCACCGGGCGTCCTCGCTGGAGCGCTGGTTCGAGGCGACGCCGCTGCGGGTGCTGGACCCGCGGGTCCTGGACAAGCACCTGGACCGCTACCGCAAGGGCCGGCGGACCCTGACCGATCTGTGCGCGCACTACGAGGTGACGCTGGCGGACGCGCACGACGCGGCGGCGGACGCGCTGGCCGCGCTGGAGGTCGTGCGCGCGCTCGGCCGGCGTTTCTCGACCCGGCTGGAGCGTCTGTCGCCCGCGGAGCTGCACACCCTGCAGACGGGGTGGCACGCGGCGCAGGCCCGCGGTCTGCAGGCGTGGTTCGCGCGCAGCGGCACGGAGGAGGTCGTGGATCCGTCCTGGCCGTTGCGGCCGGAGCTCCCGGCAGCGGCGTGAGCCGCCGCTCCGGTGGCGACCGGGCCCGGTGTGGGGCCCGGCGGCCCCGGCCGGTGGGGAGCGGGCGACAGAGCCCCCGCCGCACGCGGCGCGCGGGACATGACGAGAGCGGCGTGGTCCGCACTCCGTGCTGACCACGCCGCTCTCGCGGTGGTGGGCGATACTGGGATCGAACCAGTGACCTCTTCGGTGTGAACGAAGCGCTCTCCCGCTGAGCTAATCGCCCGGGAACGCACTGAACAATACAGGTCCCGGCGGCCTTCCTTCAAACCGCTTCGAGGTGGGCCGCCAGGCCCCGCCGTCCGGACCGCATCATCAGCCGGTGGTTCAGCCGGAAGACGGGCCGGCCGGGCACGGCGAACCGTCTGAGCAGCGGCTTGTCCACGTCGACGACCTGGTCGTAGCGGGCCAGCGTGCCCGCGTCGTGCGCGGTGAGCGTCCAGCGGGCCCAGCCCTCGATGTCACCGGAGACCACCGCCTCCAGGACGCCGGCCGCCGGGTCCCGGCGCGTCTCGCGCACGGTGAGGACCAGGTCGTACGGCAGCAGGGAGCGGATCCGCAGGGCCGCGCCGCTCTCGCCGGTGCGCCGCACCTCGCGCACCTGTCGCCACCATCTCGGGTAGTCCTCGACCCGTTCCAGCGCGCCGTACACGGTCGCGGGCGGCGCGCTCAGGTGCCACAGGCTGCGGAAGCGGTAGTGGGTCCAATCCATGGCGGTCCAGTGTGCCCGGTCGTGCGCGGCGATCGCGGATTCTTCTCGCCGCCTGCTCCGCAAGGAAAGTGACGGCCTTTCGGAAAACGCCCCCGGATTTTCGGCGGGAGCCGCTCCGGGAGTTCCCCCGGAGAGACCGATACGTCTGAAAGTCCGCCTTCACCTTGATCTGCTCGGTCGGTGAGAAGTTCTTCTCGGAAGGCGCAATGGTCTGATTGATCCTTCGGTCGGCGGCCGACGGTCCGCCGTGGGTGACGGTTCGTCATCACGGCACGCCGGAGGCCGTCCCGCCCGTCGCGGCCGGACGCGACGGCGGCCGCGGACACGACCACGGCCCGTCCGCTTGATCGCGGACGGGCCGTGGTTTCCGGGTGGGCGATACTGGGTTCGAACCAGTGACCTCTTCGGTGTGAACGAAGCGCTCTCCCACTGAGCTAATCGCCCGGGCACAGGAAGAACATTACCGCATGTCAGCCGGTGCTCGGGACCAGGGGCCCCGTGAGGCCCCCAGCCGCCCCCTGCCCCCGCCGGGGACAGGTCACTGGTTCCGGATGTTCCAGGGCAGGACCAGGCCGAACTTCCACACGTAGACCCCGACCAGCACCCCGACGATCACCAGGCCGGTCGCCGTCAGGATGATGTTGCGGCGACGCACCTTGGGGTCGAGGGCCTTATGCGCCGCCTCGGTGACCTTGCGCTTGGTCCAGCGCAGCACCAGCTGGGCCCAGACGAACTCCGTCGCCCAGATCGCCATGCCGCCGAAGATCACCACCCAGCCCGGTCCGGGCAGCGGCAGCATGACCACACCGGCGGCGACGACCGCGAGGCCCACGACGAAGACACCGACCTGCCAGCTCAGGTGCAGCGCCCGCCGGGACCGGACGAACTCCGGCGCCCGCGAACCCAGCCCGCGGCGGTCGCCGTCCTCGTCCGCGTCCTTCGCCTGCCCCTCCATCGTCACTCCGTCCGACGCCGCGGCAACCTCACCCGGCTCGTCACTCCCCGTATTCATATGCCGAAACCCTACCGGAGAGAAACAAGTCACCGGAATGGCCGTACCGCCCGAACCGGTTCTCGGCCGGAAGAGTTACGTAAAGCCAGGCAAAACACTCAGAGGGGTTTACAACGGCACCGTAGGTGGCATGTCGATTTCGCCGACGTGCGAATCCCCGAGCGCACACTGAGCGAAAGGCCCTGGCGCTTATGAACACCACGGTCAGCTGCGAGCTGCACCTGCGCCTCGTTGTGTCGAGCGAGTCATCCCTGCCTGTCCCCGCAGGCCTGCGGTACGACACGGCCGACCCCTACGCCGTGCACGCCACCTTCCACACCGGAGCCGAGGAGACCGTCGAGTGGGTGTTCGCCCGCGACCTCCTCGCCGAGGGGCTTCACCGTCCCACTGGAACCGGCGACGTCCGTGTCTGGCCGTCGCGCAGTCATGGTCAGGGCGTCGTGTGCATCGCCCTGAGCTCTCCGGAGGGCGAGGCCCTTCTCGAGGCCCCGGCGCGGGCCCTGGAGTCCTTCCTGAAGCGAACCGACGCCGCCGTGCCTCCCGGCACGGAACACCGGCACTTCGATCTCGATCAGGAGCTCTCGCACATCCTCGCGGAGAGTTAGCGGCAGCCCCTTCGAGCTGCCCGTCGCCGTCCACTCGGGGAGACGGCTCGGGCCAGGACAACCGCATAGGGAAGCACTGGTACCGGTTCCCCGCGGGGGACCGGTTCCGGCGCGCCCGCGCACGCCACCGGCCACGGTGACGCACGGTGACCGCCGGCCGCCTCGGGGGCGGCCGGAGCAGCCGCGCGACGCCGTGGCCGGGTGCGCGCGCCGTCGGCGCCGCTCGGGTGACGGCGGAGCCACTACCATCGGCCTGCATCGGCGGGCGTCTGCCCGATCCCCAGGCCAGGGAGCGAAACGTGCTGATCACCCACGACACCCGGTGCGCGCTGGACACCGTGGTGGATCTGGTGAACACCGCACCGGAGGACGACGCGGCGCCGGACGGGCTGGCGGACGTCACGGCACTCGCGGATTTCGTGCGAAGCCACAAGATGAGCGACGTCGGGGTGCTCTCGGAGTTCGACCTCTCGGCGGTGCGCCGGATCCGCGGCCGGTTCGCGCAGATCTTCGCCGCCCCGGACTCCCGTACGGCCGCCCAGCTGATCAACGAGCTGGTGGCCGCGGCCGGCACCACGCCGCGGCTGACCGACCACGACGGCTACGACTGGCACGTCCACTACTTCGCCCCCGGCGCCTCCGTGGCCGATCACCTGGCGGCGGACTGCGGCATGGCGCTCGCCTTCTTCGTGGTCGCCGGGGAGCAGGAGCGGCTGCGGCGCTGCGAGGCCCCCGACTGCCGGCGTGCCTTCGTCGATCTCTCCCGCAACCGGTCGCGGCGGTACTGCGACAGCCGGACCTGCGGGAACCGGCTGCACGTGGCGGCGTACCGGGCGCGCCGCAAGGAGGCCACGGGCTGACGGATCCGGTACCGCGCCGACGGGCCGCGGCGTCGTGCCGATGAGCGCCGCGCCGGTGGGGTGCCGTGCCGGTCGTGTGCCGTGCCGGTGACGGGCACGTGCCGTCGGTGGTGTCGTGGCCCTCGGCGGGTGACGCCGAGGGCCACGGGTACGGCTCACAGCAACAGCAGGTCGTGCAGGGCAGCCATGAGCAGCAGACTCCCGATCACCGCAAGGAAGATCATCAGCGGTGGCTGGGATAGGGCGAAGAGGCAGCCGCGCGGCTTGTCCTTCGGCGGCGCGGCCTCGCTCTGTGTCGTGTCCACCATCTCGCGGCGATGATGACGCAGGCGGCGACACCGACGCGATCAACACGCACGGAATGTCCGGGAGTTCGCCGATTTCCGTGATCTTCGTTTCGAATCGGCCCAGGTACTGATCACTTCCGTGGCCGCCCTCGACATCGTGCGTTTGACCAGGACCGTCCTCCGGGCCGGTCGGCTGTGGCCGGCCCGGACGGTCGTGCCCGGCCGGACCTCCGTCCCGCGCCGCGCTCCTTCAGTCGCGCTTCCTCATATGCCGTGCTTCTTGAGAATGGCCTCGATGTCGCTGAAGTCGTCCTCGCCGCGGGGCTTCGCCTTCGCCTCCGGACGGGCGGCGGGCCGGGCGGCCGGGCGGGCGGCGGGGCCCAGGGACGGCGCGGACGCGGCCGGGGCCACCGCGTCCTGGGCCTCGGCGCGGGCCGCCGCCCTGCGCTCCTTGCGGGTGCCGCCGCGGCGGCGCTCCACCGCGCGGGTCGTCGCGAAGAGCACCCAGGCGCAGCCCAGCAGGCCGAAGCCGGCCCAGGCCGTGGGACTGAAGGCCGTGTCGGCCAGCCAGCCGACGATCCCGGTCATCACCAGGGCGACCGGCACGAGGGAGTAGGCGGCGATGCGGGTCGCCGCGAGGAAGCGCCTGCGGTAGGCGGTGACCGCGGCGATGCCCAGGCCTGCCGCGGAGACGGCGGAGCAGACGGTCTCGGCAATCATCCGGTCCTCCAGGCGGAGCTGAGCGGTCGGGCGGTTCGTCCCTTCCATCCTGCACCGACCGATCCCCCCGGGGCCACGTTCCCGCCGCACATCAGGGACATCTCCGGGTCGTCTCCTCCGCAGGTGCCGGTCGCGGTCCCGGCACGCGCCGAGCCGCACGGGACCGTACGCGGTCGTGCGGGGGCGTGCGGGGCCGAGCGGCATCGCCCGGGGAGCGCGCGGAGCCGTGCGGTCCGGATTGGGTCCGGTGCCCCGGGCCTGGAAGACTGGGCGCATGAGCGACTCCTCCCCCGCACCCGCCGTCCCGGTTCTCGAGGTCTGGTGCGAGCTGCAGTGCCCCGACTGCCGCACCGCCCTGGACGACCTGCGCGCCCTGCGCGCCCGTTACGGCGACCGGCTGGAGCTGCGGCTGCGGCACTTCCCGCTGGAGAAGCACAAGCACTCCTTCGCCGCCGCCCAGGCCGCCGAGGAGGCCGCCGAGCAGGGCCGGCTGTGGCCGTACGTCGAGGCGGTGCTCGACCGGGTCGAGGAGCTGGACCGTCGGGGCGAGTCCTTCCTGATCGACACGGCCCGGGAACTGGGCCTGGACGCGGAGGAGTTCGACACCGCGCTCATCGACGGCCGGCACATCCTGATCGTCGACGCCGACCAGGCCGAGGGCAAGGCGATCGGCGTGACCGGCACCCCGACGTACGTGGTCGGCGGTGAGCGCCTGGACGGCGGCAAGAGCCAGGAGGGGCTGCGCGAGCGCGTCGAGGAGATCGTGGACCGGCTGCTGGCCGAGGCCGGGCAGACCGACTGAACGTCCGAACCGGCCGGCCGTCCGGACCGGTCGACCGGTCCGGCGACTCCTGATCCCCGGCGCCCCGCGCCGCGTCCGCACCGGGGTTCCCGCGTCCCGGCCCGCCGATCTCCCCCGGCGCTCGTCCGCCCCGTGCGCGTCCGGACCGTGCGCGGTCGGCACCGTCCGGACCCGTTCCGGCACCGTCCGGACGAGGGGGGCGCTCCTACAGCAGCGGCTTGTACATGGCGTACATCGTCGGTTCGTAGCCGAGGGACTCGTAGAGCCGCTCGGCCGGGGTGTTGCCCGCGAAGACGTTCAGAGCGATGACGGTCTTCCCGGCGGCCACGGCGTGCCGCTCGGCCAGGAGCATCAGCGAACGGCCGTGGCCCCGGCCGCGGAAGCGTTCGTCGGCCTCGACGTCGTAGACGTAGGCGCGGTCCTCCTCGATGGCCACCCACAGGGTGCCGACCGGTGTGCCCTCGTGCTCCAGGACGCTGAGCCGCACGCCGGGGGTGGCGGCGCCCTGCGGCAGCAGCCGGGCGTGGTCGCTCTCCGACTTCGCCCGGGCCTGCTCGGCGGGAACGCCTCGGTCGATCCAGCTCTGGGCGTAGCCGGCTCTGCCCTCGTCGAGCCACGGCCCGTACTCGGCCTCCGTCAGGTCCCTGCCGCGGGTGCCCGCGGGCAGTTCCGGCGGGACGGCGCCGAGCTGCTTGCTCAGGCCGCGGTTGCGCTGGACGTAGCCGAGCGCGGTGGCGAGCCGGACGGCGGCCGGCACGTCGGCGGGCACGGTGGCCTCGATCCGCTCGCAGCCCCATCCGCGCACCACCTCCTCGGCGGCCAGCGCGGCGACCGTGGCCCGGCCCCGCCGGCGGTCCGGCTCGTCGATGCGCAGATCGAGGACGCGGGCGACGGTCGGCCCGAAGACGGGGTGCGTCGCGAGGTGTACCGCGCCGACGGGACGGCTGTTCACGCACACCTGGTAGCGGCGTGAACGGGTGCCGTCGGCGTGCTGCTGGAGCGGCTCGGCGGGCCGCAGGGTCGTGGTCATCAGAGGTGTTCTACCCCCTGTCGGGCTCCGGGTCAGCCCAATTAGGGGTCTGCCCGGCGTCTGCCGCCCGATCCGCCGGACGGGCCCGGCCCGTCGTCACGGGTCGAGGTCGTCGCCCGAGCGCTCGTCGAAGATCCGCATCGCCTTGGCGGTCACCGGGCCCGCCGTGCCGGGCAGTTGGCGGTCGTCGACGCGGTGGACGGCCTGGACGTCGCGCAGGGTGGAGGTGAGGAAGACCTCCTCGGCCCGGTCGAGCACGTCCAGCGGCAGGTCGGTCTCCTTGGCGCCCGTCCACTCGACGGCGAGCGCGCGGGTGACGCCGGCGAGGCAGCCGGAGGCGAGCGGCGGGGTGTGGATCTCTCCGTCCAGGACGACGAAGACGTTGGACCCGGTGCCCTCGCAGAGCTGTCCGACCGTGTTGCCGAACAGGGCCTCGGAGGCGCCGTGCCGGTGGGCGTGGGCGAGGGCGACGACGTTCTCGGCGTACGAGGTGGTCTTCAGGCCGGTGAGCGCGCCGCGTTCGTTGCGGGTCCAGGGGACCGTGACGGCGGCGGTGGAGTCGGGGCGGCGGCTGGTCGCGCCGAGGGCCACCACCAGGGTGGCGCCCTGGTCGCCGCGGTCGGAGCCGAGCGGGCCGTGGCCCCCGGTGTAGGTGACGCGCAGCCGGCCGAGCGGCATGGGGTTGGCCTCCAGGACGGCGGCGCAGGCGCGGCGGACCTCGTCCTGATCGGGGTCGGGCAGGCCGAGGCCGCGCGCCGAGCGGGTCAGCCGGTCCAGGTGGCGGGTGAGCGCGAAGGGCTTCCCGTCGACCGCCTTGACCGTCTCGAAGATGCCGTCGCCCACGGTCAGTCCGTGGTCGAGGACGGAGACGCGCGCGGACTCGATGTCCCGCAGCCCGCCGTCGAGCCAGATCCTCACTGTTTCCCTACCTCACAAGTCCGTGCCGGGTGTGTCGCGGCGGCCGCCCGCCCGCCCGTGCCGTCCGACCGGCCGGGTGCGCCGCCGCCGGTGTCACAGTCCGGTCTCCGCGTACGTCCCCGACGCTACCGCGAGCAGCCGGGCGGCCTTCAGCTCGGTCTCCCGCCACTCCCCCTCGGGGTCGGAGTCCCAGGTGATGCCGGCGCCGGCGCCGAACCGCAGCACGGCCGCGCCGCCGGGGCCGCGGTCGATCCAGAAGGTGCGGATCCCCACGGCCAGCTCGCCGGTGCCGCGGTCGGCGTCGACCCAGCCGATGCCGCCGCAGTACGGGCCGCGGGGCGCGGTCTCCAGGGCGTCGATGATCCGCAGGGAGCTCGACTTGGGGGCGCCGGTGATCGAGCCGGCCGGGAAGGCGGCGGTCAGCAGCTCGGGCCAGCCGGCGCCGGACCGCAGCTCGCCGCGGACCGTGGAGACGAGGTGGACCAGGCCGGGATGCTTCTCCACGGCGCACAGGTCGGGGACGGTGACGCTGCCGGTGACGCAGACGCGCCCGAGGTCGTTGCGGACCAGGTCCACGATCATCACGTTCTCGGCGTGGTCCTTGTCCAGGAGTTCCGCCTCGGTGGGGGCGGTGCCCTTGATCGGTCCGGACTCCACGACACGCCCGGCGCGGCGCAGGAACAGTTCCGGGGAGGCGGTGGCGATCTCCACGCCGTGCCCCGGCAGGCGAATCGTTCCGGCGTACGGCGCCGGGTTGCCGCGGGCCAGCACGGCGGTCAGGGCGTCCACGTCGGCGCCGGTCGCGACGGGCGCGGACAGCACCCGGCAGAGGTTCACCTGATAGACCTCGCCGGCCGCGATGTGCTCGCGGATCCGCCGTACGCCCGCCGTGTACGCGGCGCGGTCCAGGGACGACGTCCAGTCGCCGGCGGCCGGGCCGCGCCAGCGCCCCGGCGCGGGGGCGGGCACGGCCTCCTCCCGCACGTCGCGGAAGCGGGCGCAGGTCAGCCGGCCCTCGTAGTCGGCGGCGACGGCCCAGAAGCCGCTGGAGTCCAGGGCCGCGGGGTCGCTGGTGACGTCGGCCAGGCCGGTGGCGAGACGGTCGCCGAAGCGGGCGAGGGGAGGCAGGTCGGACACGCGGTCGAGTCTATGGCGGGTGTCGGGCGGGTGACCCGGGCGTGACCTGCGGGGGCCCGGCCGGGGGGCGTGACGGGGTGCTCGCCGGCAGGCACCGGCGCACGCTGCGCAAACGCGTTTTTGTGCTGGCCCGGGAATCCGCTAGAGTTCAACACGTCGCCGGGACGCGGAAGCGGACCGAACCGACAGGCGGACGTAGCTCAGTTGGTAGAGCGCAACCTTGCCAAGGTTGAGGTCGCGAGTTCGAGCCTCGTCGTCCGCTCGTAGGAAGAAGGGGACTCCCGGTCCCCTGCACTCCTGGTGGAGTGGCCGAGAGGCGAGGCAACGGCCTGCAAAGCCGTCTACACGGGTTCAAATCCCGTCTCCACCTCCAAGGACGATTAGCTCAGCGGGAGAGCGCTTCCCTGACACGGAAGAGGTCACTGGTTCAATCCCAGTATCGTCCACTGAAGCCTCAGGGCTTCCACCCGCGCGATTAGCTCAGCGGGAGAGCGCTTCCCTGACACGGAAGAGGTCACTGGTTCAATCCCAGTATCGCGCACGCAGTGCCCGTGTTCGTCGGCGTACGATCACGGTCCAGAGGACGATTAGCTCAGCGGGAGAGCGCTTCCCTGACACGGAAGAGGTCACTGGTTCAATCCCAGTATCGTCCACACATCGCGAAGCCCCCGGCCGTCTCGTACGGCCGGGGGCTTCGTCGTCGGTCAGCTGGAGAACAGCATGCGGCCGAAGCTCTTCTTGTGGTGGTGGCCGTGGCCGTAGTGGCCGCCGCCGTGCGGCGCGCCCCAGGCGGGAGCGGGCGCGGCCGGGTAGGCCTGCGGGGCGGGCGGGGGAGGCATGGGCTGGGTCCACTGGGACTCCAGGCGGGTCAGCGCCTCCAGCTCGCCGTAGTCGAGGAAGATGCCGCGGCAGCCGCTGCACTGCTCGATCTGGACGCCGTTGCGGTTGTAGGTGTGCATCGGCGCATGGCACTTCGGACACTGCATGCTCGGCTCAACTCCTCGCCGGTGGGTTCTGCTTCGGGTACCGCCAGGACAGACTCCGTCCGACCGCGGTCGGTTGCACCCTACTTCCGCGGACCGCCGGCCAACTGGGCCGGGATGCGGCTCATTCGGTCGCAGGCGTCCACCACGGTCCGCTCGACCTCGTCCACCGGGCGCCCCGCCTCGGTCGCCTTGGCGACGGCCAGCGCGGCGGTCTGCACGGTCAGGGCGCGGGCCGCGGTGTCCAGCGCGGCCCAGGGATCGCCGGCCGCCGGGACGGCCGGTCCGCCCGCGGCGCGGTAGGCGCCGAGGAAACGCGTCCAGGCCTCGGGCGGCAGCAGCCCGCAGGCGAACCAGGCCGCGGGCCGCCCCAGGTCCCAGGCCGGCACGCCGGTTCCGAGGTCGTCGACGTCGATCAGCAGCCAGGGGCCGTCCGGCGCGGGGTGACGCACGAGCTGGCCGAGGTGGAGGTCGCCGTGGCAGAGGCGGCCGGGGCCCGGCATGGGCTCCTCGGCGCGGGCCCAGGCGGGGAGCGTGGCCCAGGCGCGCAGGACGGGAGGTGTCGCCGGGTGGCCGGGGGCGGCGGCGCGGAGCCGGGCGACGGCCTGCGCGGCCTTGGCGGGGCCGCGCATCGGCGCCAGCCCCGGCGGGGCGGGGCTGCGGTGGAGCCGGGCCAGGAGCGTGGCGGCGGCTTCCCAGGGGGCGGCGTCCGGGTCGTCGGGGTCCACGGGCGTGCCGTAGGGCCACAGGGTGACGAGGCGGTCGTGGAGCGGGAGGGGCCGCGGGGCGAGCGGCGGCAGCAGGACGCCGGGCAGGCCCGCGGCGGTGGTGAGGAGGCGGGCGAGCCGCTCGGGATCGGTGCCGGGGGCGTGGGCCTTGGCGACGGCGCCGGCGTGCCGGACGACGGTGGCGTCGGGGCGGACGGCGAGGACGCCCGCTTCGCAGGGGCAGCCGGTGGCCTCGCGGTGGGCGGCCCTGGCGGCCTGCGCGGTCAGCTCGGGCAGCAGGGCGTCGGCGGTCACGGGGCTCCCTCGGGTAAGGCGGCGACCGTGAGCTTACGGGGCGGGCCACGGGAGCGTGGAGGGAGCGGCCCGCGGGCGGCCGGGAGTGCGAGGGGACCCGGAGGCAGCGGTTGACGGGGGTGGAGAGGGAGCCGGAGGGGGTGGTCCGCGGGCGGCGGGAGTGGACAGTGCCTCAGGGAGTCGCGGGGTGGGGAGGGTCCTGGAGCAGGGCCGCCGTGGAGGGGCGGTGCGTGTCGCGGCGGCGTCCGCCGCGGCCGGCGTTCCGGAAAAGGTCAATGCCGGCGCAGCTCCCCAGCTGCGCCGGCATTCTGCCGTCCGCCGCACCCCCGTCCCCACGGGGTTTCATGGGTGGATGTCCCCGCCCGGACCGCTCATCCGGGCCTGGGGTCGCCGCTCAGCGCCCCAGCATCACTCCCACGGACGACGCCTGTGTGGCCACCGTCTCCCAGCCGTCGAAGACGAGCAGGAGCAGGGCCGCCAGGGGAAGGGCCATCACCGTCGCCACCAAGGGGTGGCGACGGCCCGTACGACGCGGGCGCGTGCGGCGTCCCTGACCGTGGAACAGTGTCCGCGGTGCCGTGTGGGCCATGGTCCCTCTCCTGACCGTCTCAGTTGTCGCTGGCAGCGGCGGGTGCCTGACCTCGGGGGACGAGTGCTGCACCCGCCGCTTGTCCTCAAATCTAGGCGCGGGGCGGCGGCCGGGCGTCATGCCCTCGTACCCCTTGCCGGGCCTCCGGGAGGATGAGCCGTGGCGCGGCGCGTACTCCCCTGGGTGGAGACGTGGTCGCGGGTCTCGGGGTCTTCCCTGAGGCGGCACCCGAAGTGTCCGACTTCCACCGCTTCACCCCGTGACTTCGCTCACTCCCGTCAAGTCCGGGTGGACCGGCGTCCGTGCCGGCCGGTCCGCCGCGTCCGTCGCGCTCCCGTACCCGCCCGCCGTATCCGCGGCCCTCGCCCCCAGGACGCCCCTCGGTCGGCCAACGCCCCTACCGCGTCCGGTGGTTGGGGGTGGCCGTGGCGCCCGGGCGGCGGGGGCTCCGGTTCGCTGACCGCCCCTCAAGTGGCCCGTGGGGCAATGACAATCGATCGGGTAGAGAGGGCGCGGCCTCTGCGCGGGAACGGCCCCGGAAACGTAAGCTGTGGCTCGTCACAGGGACCGGGCAGCGGGGATGAACATGGCGATGATGCGCCTGAGGCGCGAGGACCCGCGCGTCGTCGGCTCGTTCAGGCTTCACCGACGGCTCGGCGCGGGCGGGATGGGCGTGGTCTACCTCGGCTCCGACCGCAAGGGCCAGCGGGTCGCGCTGAAGGTCATCCGGCCGGATCTCGCGGAGGACCAGGAGTTCCGCTCCCGGTTCGCGCGCGAGGTCTCCGCGGCCCGGCGGATCCGGGGCGGGTGCACGGCACGGCTGGTGGCGGCGGACCTGGAGGCGGACCGGCCGTGGTTCGCCACGCAGTACGTGCCCGGCCCCTCCCTGCACGACAAGGTGGCCGACGAGGGCGCGCTGGGCGCCGCGGAGGCGGCGTCGATCGGGGCCGCGCTGTCCGAGGGACTGGTCGCCGTCCATGAGGCCGGGGTGGTGCACCGCGACCTCAAGCCCTCCAACATCCTGCTGTCCCCCAAGGGGCCGCGGATCATCGACTTCGGCATCGCCTGGGCGACCGGCGCCTCGACGCTCACGCACGTCGGCACCGCGGTCGGCTCCCCCGGCTTCCTCGCCCCCGAGCAGGTGCGCGGCGCCGCCGTCACCCCGGCCACCGACGTGTTCTCGCTGGGGGCCACCCTGGCGTACGCGTCGACGGGCGACTCGCCGTTCGGCCACGGCAGTTCCGAGGTGATGCTGTACCGGGTGGTGCACGAGGAGCCCCAACTGCACGGCGTGCCCGACGCGCTGGCCCCGCTGGTGCGGGCCTGCCTGGCGAAGGACCCCGAGGAACGGCCCAGCACACTGCAGTTGTCGCTGCGGCTGAAGGAGATCGCGGCCCGCGAGGCACAGGGGCTGGGCGATCTGCGCCCGCCCGCGCCTCGTGCCGCCGAGGCCGACCGGCCGACCGGCCGGCTCGCCGACACCTATCCCGACCAGCAGCGCGCCACCTACCCCGAGCAGCAGCGGGTCGGCCGTCCCGAGCAACCGCGCCCCGGCCACGCCGAGCAGCAGCGGGGCCGGCGGCGGCCGCAGGGCTCCTCCTCCGCGACCGCCCCCCCGCGCGGTTCGGTGCCCCCCTCGCGCGGCGGCTCGCCGCGCACGGGCGGCTCGCCCCGGGGCGGCGGCGTGCCGCGCGGCACCGGCGGGTCCTCCCGTGCCGGGGGCGGGCGGCCGATCCCGGCCTCCCGCGGCGGTTCGCGTCCGGCGGGCGGCGGCCGTCCCGCTCCGCGCGGCGGCGCCGCCCGGCCGCGTCCGCGCAACACCTCGACCGGCAGGCGGCCCGCCAATCCCCGGCTGCTGCGGCAGCGGCTGTTCGTGTTCGTGGTCGTGACGCTCCTGGTGGCGCTCGGCATCGCGGCGGCGCAGGGCTGCCAGGGCCCCTCACGCGGCCTGGGCGGCGACGGCGGGGCGGGGCGCGGGCACGTGGCGGCGGCCCCGGCCGGCCGGCCGTACGCACCGGACCAGGGCGCTCCCGCCGGGCGGTAGCGCCCGCCGACGCGAGGGCCGGACCGGTTACGCCGTTGGACGGCCGGTGGCGACGGCGTAGAAGGCGACCGCCGCGGCCGCGCCGACGTTGAGGGAGTCGACGCCGTGGGACATGGGGATGCGGACCCACTCGTCGGCGGCGGACAGCGCCCGGCGGGACAGGCCGGTCCCTTCGGCGCCGAGCATCAGGGCGACCCGGTCCATCGTGTGCGGGGCGACCTCGTCGAGGGTCTTCGCCTTCTCGTGCGGGGTGAGGGCGAGGAGGGCGAAGCCGGCCTCGCGGACCGGCTCCAGGTCGCCCGGCCAACTGTCGAGGCGGGCGTAGGGCACGGAGAAGACGGCGCCCATGGAGACCTTGACGCTGCGCCGGTACAGCGGGTCGGCGCAGTCCGGGGAGAGCAGGACGGCGTCCATGCCGAGGGCCGCGGCCGACCGGAAGACGGCGCCGATGTTGGTGTGGTCGTTGACCGACTCCATGACCACGACCCGGCGGGCGGTGCGCAGCACCTCGGTGGCCGTGGGCAGCGGTCTGCGCTGCATGGCGGCGAGCGCGCCGCGGTGCACGTGATAGCCGGTGACCTGTTCGGCCACCTCGGGCGCGGCGACGTAGACCGGGGCGGTGAGTTCGTCGATGACGTCGCGCATGGTGTCGACCCACTTGGCTGACAGCAGCATGGAGCGCGTCGCGTAACCGGCGTCGCGGGCGCGGCGGATGACCTTCTCGCCCTCGGCGATGAACAGGCCCTCGGCGGGTTCGCGGCGGCGGCGCAGCTCGACGTCGGTCAGGTTCGTGTAGTCGTGCAGACGCGGATCGGCGGGGTCGTCCACGGTGATGAGATCGGCCACGGGGGTGGTACTGCCTTGTCCTCGGAACGGTGCGATGGCTCGGTCGGCGCGGGTCACCCGGCGGCGGGCGGGCCCACCGCGACGACGGGGCCGACGACGATGACGGCGGGCGGCTTCACGTCCTGGGCGCGCACGGTCTCGGCGACGGTCGCGAGGGTGGCGTCGACGCGGCGCTGGGCGGCCGTCGTGCCCTCCTGGACCAGGGCGACGGGGGTGTCCGGGGACTTGCCGTGGGCCACGAGCGTCTCGGCGATCCTGCCTATCTTGTCGACGCCCATGAGGATCACGAGGGTGCCGGTGAGCTTGGCGAGGCTCGGCCAGTCGACCAGGGAGCGCTCGTCGTCCGGGGCCACGTGCCCGCTGACCACGGTGAACTCGTGCGCCACCCCACGGTGGGTGACCGGGATGCCGGCCGCGCCCGGCACCGAGATGGAGCTGGAGATGCCGGGGACGACGGTGCACGGGATGCCGGCCTCGGCGAGCGCCTGGAGCTCCTCCATGCCGCGGCCGAAGACATAGGGGTCGCCGCCCTTGAGCCGGACCACCGACCTGCCCTGCTTGGCGTGCTCGATGAGCGCGTTGTTGATGGCCTCCTGGGCCATGTACCGGCCGTAGGGGATCTTCGCCGCGTCGATCACCTCGACGTGCGGCGGGAGTTCGGCGAGCAGGTCGCGCGGGCCGAGCCGGTCGGCGATGACGACGTCGGCCTCGGCGAGCAGCCGCCGCCCGCGCACCGTGATCAGGTCCGGGTCGCCGGGGCCGCCGCCGACCAGGGCGACGCCGGGGGTGCGGGTGCGGTGGTGCGGGGCGACGAGGGTGCCGTCGCGCAGGCCCTCGACGACCGCGTCCCGGACGGCGGCGGTGTGCCGGGGGTCGCGGCCGCGCGCGTCGGTGGTGAGCACGGCGACCGTGACGCCCTCGCTGTGGCCGGTGGCCGGGGTCCAGGCGGTCGCCGCGTCGGCGTCGTCGGAGCGCACGCACCACACGCGGTGGGCCTCCGCCTCGGCGGAGGCACGGGTGTTCGCGTCGTGGTCGCTGGTGGCGATCAGCGCGTACCAGGCATGGGCGAGGTCGCCCTCCCGGTACGGGCGCCGCTGCCAGGCGATCTCGCCCGTGTCCGCCATGGCCTCGACGGACGGGGTCGCCTCCGGTGACACCAGCACGATGTCCGCGCCGGCCGCGATGAGCGCCGGCAGGCGGCGCTGGGCGACCTGGCCGCCGCCGAGGACGACCACACGACGGCCGGTCAGACGGAGGCCTACGGGATAGGCGGGGTGTACGGCCATGGGGGTGCGACTCCTCGTCCGGGCGGTCGCGGCGGCGCGACGCCGTGGCAGCGGTCGAAGCGGTGGGGACGGGCGCTACGGCTCCGGAGCGGCCCTGACGTGCGGATTCTAGACGTGGCTTCAGCGTACGGCCGGGCCGGGGGTGCGCGCAGGAGCGCGTTCCCCCGGTCCGGGCGGCGGCTCGGCTACTTCTCGGTGACGCCCGCCGAGTCGAACGTCGCCACCTCGTGCATGGCCCGCGCCGTGCTCTGCACCAGCGGCAGGGCGAGCAGCGCGCCGGTGCCCTCGCCCAGGCGCAGGTCGAGGTCGACCAGGGGGCGCAGGCCGAGCTTGTTGAGGGCGGCGACGTGCCCGGGTTCGGCGCTGCGGTGGCCGGCGATGCAGGCGGCCAGGACCTCGGGGGCGATCGCGCGGGCGACCAGCGCGGCGGCGCCGGCGCTGACGCCGTCCAGGATCACCGGCGTACGCAGCGAGGCGCCGCCGAGGAGCAGGCCGACCATGGCGGCGTGCTCGAAGCCGCCGACCGCGGCGAGGACGCCGATGGGGTCGGCCGGGTCCGGCTGGTGCAGTTCGAGGGCGCGGCGGACCACCTCGGTCTTGCGGGCCAGCGTCTCGTCGTTGATGCCGGTGCCACGGCCGGTGACCTCGGCGGGGTCGGCGCCGGTGTAGACGGAGATGAGGGCGGCGGACGCGGTGGTGTTGGCGATGCCCATCTCGCCGGTGAGCAGCGCCTTGTTGCCGGCGGCCACCAGGTCGCGGGCGGTCTCGATGCCGACCTCGATGGCCTTCTTGGCCTCCTCGCGGGTCATCGCGGGGCCTGCGGTCATGTCGGAGGTGCCGCCGCGGATCTTGCGGGGCAGCAGACCAGGGCTGGCCGGCAGGTCGGCGATGACGCCCACGTCGACGACGCAGACCTCGGCGCCGACCTGGGTGGCGAAGGCGTTGCAGACCGCTCCCCCGCCGAGGAAGTTGGCCACCATCTGCGCGGTGACCTCCTGCGGCCACGGGGTGACGCCCTGGGCGTGCACGCCGTGGTCGCCGGCGAAGATCGCGACGGCCGCGGGTTCCGGGATCGGCGGCGGGCACTGCCGGGACAGCCCGGACAGCTGGGCGGAGATGATCTCCAGCATGCCGAGCGCGCCGGCCGGCTTGGTCATCCGCTTCTGCCGCTCCCAGGCCTCGCCGAGCGCCTTGGCGTCCAGCGGCCGGATCCCGGCGACGGTCTCGGCGAGCAGGTCGTGCGGGTCCTCGCCGGGCAGGGCGCGACGGCCGTACGTCTCCTCGTGCACGACCCAGGACAGCGGGCGCCGCTTGGACCAGCCGGCCCGCATCAGCTCGGGCTCGTCCGGGAACTCGTCGACGTAGCCGACGCACAGGTAGGCGATGACCTCCAGGTGCTCGGGCAGGCCGAGGGCGCGGACCATCTCGCGCTCGTCGAAGAAGCTGACCCAGCCGACGCCGAGACCCTCGGCGCGGGCGGCGAGCCACAGGTTCTCGACGGCGAGGGCGGCGGAGTACGGCGCCATCTGCGGCTGGGTGTGGCGGCCGAGGGTGTGCCGGCCGCCGCGAGTCGGGTCGGCGGTGACGACGATGTTCACCGGGGTCTCGAGGATGGCCTCGATCTTCAGCGCCTTGAACTGCTTGGCACGGCCCTTGGGCAGCGACCGGGCGTAGGCGTCGCGCTGCCGCATGGCCAGCTCGTGCATGGTGCGGCGGGTCTCGGCGGAGCGGATGACGACGAAGTCCCACGGCTGGGAGTGGCCCACGGACGGCGCGGTGTGGGCGGCCTCCAGGACGCGCAGCAGCACCTCGTGCGGGATCGGGTCGTCGCGGAAGCCGTTGCGGATGTCACGGCGCTCGCGCATCACCTTGAGCACGGCCTCGCGCTCGGCCTCGTCGTAGCCGGGCGCGGCCGGACCGGTGGACTGTCGTGCTTCTGCCACTGCGGCCGTGCTCTCTTCCTGGTGCTCTTCCTGGTCGGCGGCCCGGGTGTCCGGGGCGTCCGGGTGCCGGACCGCCCGGGGTCCGTGCTCCTCGCCGGGGGCGGCGGGCACGCTGTCGCCGTCGCGGGGCGCGGGAACGACGACGAGGGGCTCCGGCTCCTCCTGCGCCGCGGGACCCGGCTGCCGCTGGACCTCCGGGTGCGCCTGCCCGGCGGGCTGCTCCGCCGACGGGACGGACGGCTGCTGCTGCGGGACCGGGGCCTGGTGCGGGGTGATCGGCGCGGAGCCCTCGACCGGCACGAAGTGCCCAACGATCAGGTCGGGGCGGTGGTGCGCCGGGACGTCGACGGGCGCGGCCTCGCCCCGCTCGTCCTGGACGCCGTCCACGGCGGGGGCGGGCTGCTCCTGGGGCTGCGGCGTTCCGGCCGCGGCCTGCGAGGCGGTCGGCTCCTGGGCGGCGTCGCCCGGCCGGGGCGCCTGGGCCGGCTGCTCCGCACCGGCGGCGGGGGCTGCCTCGGGCGTCTCGGGGACGGTGTCCGCGGGAGCGGCGGCGGTGGGGACGCCAGCGGTCTCGGGCGTCGCGGCGGCCTGGGGGGCGGTCTGCGGATCGACCGGCTGCGGGGCGGCGGGATCCGCGGGGGTGGCCACCGGAGGCTGCGGGTCGGCTTCCGCGGCCTGCGTCGGCGCGGGCGCCGCCGGGTGGACCTGCCCGGATGCCTCGGCGGGGGCGACGGGGCCGGTGGCCGTCGCCTCCGGTGCGGGGGTGGCCTCGGGCTGCGGTGCGGCGTCGACGGCCTCGGGGCGCGGGGTGAGGGCGGCCTCGGGGTCCGCGGCGGGGGCGGCCTCGGGTGCCGTGGCGGCCGACGCCTCCTGCTCGGCGGCTTCGACGGCGGGCGCGGGAGCCTCTTCGAGCGGCTGCGGGGTCTCGGTGGTCTGCGAGGCCTCGGTGATCCGCGGGGCAGCGCCGGCCTGCTGGGGCAGGGCGGCCGCCTCGGGGGCGGGGTCCTCCTCGGGCGCGGGGACCTGGCCGGCTGCGGGGGCCCGCTCGGCGGGGGCGCTCTGCGCCTGGGCGGGGGTCTCGTCAGGCTGGGCGACCTGGTCCGCGGCAGGGGCGGGGGCGGGAACGGGCGCCGCGACGGCTGCGGCCGCCTGTCCGGCCTCGGGAGCCCCGGCCGTGTCGACCGCGGACGGATCCTCCGGGGCCTCGACACCCACGGCGGTCTGGACGCCCTCCGCGGCCTGGGCGTCGCCCGCGGCCTGAACGTCCTCCGTGGGCTGGGTCTCGGCCGCGGTCCGCACGCCGTCCGTGGCCTGAACGTCTTCGGCGGCCGCCGCCTCCGGAACCTGGGCCTCCCGCGCGACCTCGGCGGCGGCCTGGGGCGCCTGGACGTCCTCCGGCCCCTGGGCGGTGCCCGGGGCGGGCGCGGCCTGCGGACCGTGGGCGGCCTCGGCGGTGGCCGTCTCCGGGGCCTGGACGGCCTCGGGCGCGGCCTCCGGGACCGGTGCTGCCTCCGGGGCGGCGAGGCCCGCCGCTTCCGCGGCCTCGGGTGCGGGCGCCGCGGCGGGCGCGGTCTCGGCGGGGTCACCGGCGGGCTGGGCCTCGGGCACGAGCGCCGCCTCGGGCACGAGCGCCGCCTCGGGCGCCCGGCCGGCGGGGGCGGCGGGGGCGGTCTGCGGTGCCGGGCCGGTCACGGGGGCGTCCGCGCCCTCGGGCGCGGAGCCGCCCTCGGGCGTCTCGTCCGCGAGCGGCTGCCGAGCGGCTTCCGGCTGGTGGTCGGCCGGTGCGTCGGCCTGCTCGTCGGTCTGCTCGTACGGAGCCGGGGCGGCGGCCTCCTGGGCGTACGCGACGGCGGGGGCGGGGGCGCCCGCCTGGGCGGTGAGGCGGGCCACGGCGGCCTGGGCCGCGTCCACGGGCTCCGCGCCGGCCGGGGCGGCCGTCTCCGCGGCGGCCACCGGAGCCGTCACGTCCGGCTGCGCGGCCTGCGGGCCCCAGGGGGCGGCGGCCTGCGGGGCCGCCTCGCGCGCCTGCGCGGCGTCGAGGTACTCGGGGCCGCCGGCCGGCGGCCCCGAGGGCCTGACCGGCGCGTCCGCGGGGCCGCGGTCGGCCAGGGAGCGCACCGGGCTCGCGGAGGCGTCGGGGATCGGCGGGCCGAGGTGCAGCGGACGGCGCGGGGAGGCCGCCGCCGGCGCGACGGGGCCGCCCATCGGATCGGGGTGCAGGACGCCGCTCACGTCGACGGAGCCGCTGTCGCGGCCCGACAGCTCGTGCGGGCCGGGCTGGTGGACGGCCTCGACGACCGGCTCCGGGGCGGGCGGGGGCACTTCGTTGCCCCATGCGCCGTGGGAGCCCGGGAGCAGCAGGTCTTGGTCCTCTGCGGGAGACTCGGAGAGGTAGGTGTACACGCCGTGCGCGGGGACGCCCGGCTGCTCCACCATGCCTGCGCTCTCCGGCAGCCCCTCGCCCGGGATCTGGCCGGTGTCGGTCATGCGTACCCCTCGCCCATCGGTTAGTGCTCCTACGACCAGCTCACCGGGAGCGGCGCACCGACCGTCCCGCAGTGAAGAACGAGCGTCCGTGCCCAGCGGCACGAACGACGCGCCCAAAAAAGGCGACAAAGCCATTGAGTGGCATTGTCGCGGTCGTTCGGCCGCCGCGACAGCGTGATCTGCCACGGCCCGCTGTGGACTGCGCCACGTTGCGCGTCCTCCGGTTCTGCCGTACCACACCCACCGCAAAACGGGCGGGTTTTCCGGACATTGACGAACGAAGCTCCGGGCCACCCAGTGCGGTACAACGATCGGCCAGCCTACCGCGCGCGGTACGACAAACCGATCACGGGGCGGGGTCCGGCGGCCCTCCCCGCGGCCGGTCAGCGAGCGGCTTCGCCGCGCGGGAGTTCCCCGGTGAGCAGGAACGCGACGCTCCGCTCCGTCTCCGTCCAGGCGCGGGTGTCGAGTTCGACGGACTGCACCAGGGCGCACTCGACGCGGTAGCCGTGCTCGGTGAGTTCACGGCCGACGAGTTCGGCCGCGTCGCGGGTGGCGGCGTGCGTGACGATGCGCTGCGGACGCCGGTCGGCGACCGCGTCGACCACGGCCGCTCCCCCGCCGCCGACGCGGACGACGTCCGGTTCCGGCAGGTTCTCCAGGACGTGCGGGGCGGCGCCGTGCACCACGTGAGCCTGCACGCCGAAGCGGCGTACGGCGCTCTCCGTGCGGGCGCAGGCCCGCGGGTCGCGGTCGACGGCGATGACGGCGGCTCCGGCGCGGGCGGCCTCGGCGGTGAACGCGCCGCTGCCGCAGCCGATGTCCCACACGAGGTCGCCGACGCGCGGGCCCAGGCGGGCGAGTTGGGCGGCACGGAGCAGGTCCGTCTCCCCCTCGCCGAGTCCGCCGCCGTAGGCCTCGGCGGGCTGGGTCCAGCCGCGCGGTCCGGCGGCCGGGTCGCGTCCGGCGATCCAGCCGCCGTCCTCGGCGGCGCCGGGCCTGCCGCCGACGACGATGACGACGTTGGGGTCGCGCCAGGTGTGGTCGGCGGCCTTGTCGGAGGTGACGACGGTGACCTGTTCGCGGTCGGTGCCGAGTTCCTCGCAGATGACGAAGGTGCGGTGGACGCCGTCGAGGAGCAGTCCCAGTTCGGCCGGTCCGGCGCCGGGCGCGGTCAGTACGGCGACCTTGGTGTGGGCGCGGCACACGTTCACGGCGCGGCGCAGGGTGCGTTTGTGCGCGACGACCACCTGGGCGTCGTCCCAGGGCATGCCGGCGCGGGCGAAGGCGGCGGCCACCGAGGAGACCGCGGGGACGACCTCGACCTCCAGGCCGAACTCGGGTGCGCGCAGGGTGCGTACGACGCCGAAGAAGCCGGGGTCGCCGTCGGCGAGCACCACGGCGGTGCCCCGGTGGCCGGCGATGCGGCGGGCGGCGAGGGCGACGCTGCCGAGGCGGATGCGCTCGGCGGTGGGGGGCACCTCGGGCAGCGCCAGGTGGTGGGCCGCGCCCGCGACGAGGGTGGCGGCGCCCAGTGCGCCGCGCGCCGCGTCGGTCAGCGGCGAACCGTCCCAGCCGATCACCGTGACCCGGTCGGCCATCGTCGTCAGTCTCCAGGGATGTAGCAGGTCGTCAGGGTGGCGGGCGCCCACTGCCGGGCTCCGTGAGATTACCCGGTGCGGGCGCGGGACGCGCGGCGGGGCCCGGCCGCCGGACGGTCCGTGCCGTCAGTTCCAGTCGGCGAAGGAGGTGAATCCGTTCGCGTCGGCGAGTTCCTCGGCGGCGCCGTCGAGGTCCTCGGGCAGCAGGCTCCACACGATGAAGTCGGTGCGCACGTCGGTCCAGGCGCCGTCCTCCGCCCGCACATGGGCTATGCAGGCGTTGCGCAGGACGCCCTCGCTGATGCAGCCGATCTTCTGCGCGACCTGCTGGGAGGCGGTGTTGCCGGCGGCGGTGCGCAGTTCGATCCGCTCGAACCTCTGGTCGCCGAAGAGCCATTGAGCGGTGGCCAGGGCGGCCTCGGAGGCGTAGCCCTCGCCGCGGGCCCAGGGGGCTATGACGTACGACAGCTCGGTCGACCGTATGTGCCAGTCGGTCCGGGTGAGCTGGACGATGCCGACCAGGCGCTGGGTGAGGAACTCGGTGACCGCGAGGCCGAGGCCGCGGCCCGCCGCGCGTTCGGCCGGGGCGTACTCGGTGATCCAGGTGCGGGCGCCCTCCTCGGTGAAGGGCTGGGGGACGTCGGTCCAGGCCGCGACCTGTTCGTCGTTCATCATCTCGGTCAGGGCCGCGACGTCGTCCTCGTCGAGGGGACGCAGCACCAACCGCTCCGTGCTGATGGAGATGTTGGGGAAGGTGCTCGTCATGCGCCGCTCCGTAACCTTCGGAAATACCGTCAGGGCTGCTGAACTGTCCAGCATGCAGTATCGCGGCGGCCGGACGCACCACGGGGTCCTCCCCCGCCGGTCGGACGGCATGGGAGGACCCCGGGCGTGGTGCCGCGTGGGCGCGCGTCAGCGGGCGCGGCGGCGCGGGCGGATCAGAACGCGGGCACGACCGCGCCGTCGTACTTGTCCTCGATGAACTTCTTCACCTCGGGCGAGGTGAGCAGCTTGGCGAGCTTCACGACGCGCGGGTCCTTCTCGTTGCCCTTCTTCACGGCGAGGAAGTTGGCGTACGGGTTGCCCTGGGCGGACTCGGCGGCCAGGGCGTCCTTGGCCGGGCTGAGCTTGGCCTCCAGGGCGTAGTTGCCGTTGATCACCGCGGCGTCGACGTCACCGAGCGAGCGGGGCAGCTGGGCCGCCTCCAGCTCCTTGAACTTGAGGTCCTTGGGGTTGCCGGTGACGTCCTTGGGGGTGGCGTCGTAACCGGCGCCCGACTTCAGCTCGATGACGCCGTTGGCCTCCAGCAGCTTCAGCGCGCGGGCCTCGTTGGTGGTGTCGTTGGGCAGGGCGACGGTGTCGCCCTTCTTGAGGTCCGTGAGCTTCTTGAGGCTCTTGGAGTAGACGCCGAGCGGCTCCAGGTGCACGGTGCCGCCGGGCACCGGCACGATGTCCGTGCCGTTCTTCTTGTTGAAGTCGTCGAGGTACGGCTTGTGCTGGAAGTAGTTGGCGTCGACCTGGCCCTGCTGGACGGCCGTGTTGGGGGTCACGTAGTCGGTGAACTCCTTGACCTCCAGCTTGAGGCCGGCCTTCTTGGCCAGGTGGTCCTTCACGTAGGTGAGGATCTCGCCCTGCGGGGTGGGCGTGGCGGCGACCGTCAGCGTGGCGTTCGGGTCGGCCTTGCCGGAGTCGGAGTCGGACCCGCCGCAGGCGGAGAGCCCGAAGGTGAGGGCTCCGGCAGCCAGGACGGCGGTGGTGATCTTGGCGGTGTTACGCACGAAAAGTGCCTTTCCTAGGGGTGGTGCGGCCCCGTCTCGGGTGGACGGGGAGTCGGGGGCGTCGTGGTGTCGCGGCGGAGGGAGCCTCAGGCGACCTTGCTCGCCTCGGCCGGGGTGGCGTCCGCGGGAGTGGCGTCCGCGGAGGCGGCGCCCGCCCGGACCGCGTCGGCGGCCGCGGGCTCCTTGGCCTTGAGCAGTCGCAGCTTCGGGGCGGGGCCGCGATGGCCGCCGCGCCGGTGCAGGGCGCGGGCCGCGAAGTCGCCGGCGAACTGGATGAGGGAGATGACCACGGCGAGGATCGCCACGGTGATCCACATCAGCTGGGTCTCGAAGCGCTGGTAGCCGTAGCGGATGGCGATGTCGCCGAGGCCGCCCGCGCCGACCGTGCCGGCCATGGCGGAGTAGCCGATGAGGGCGACGATCGTGGTGGTGGTGCCGGCGATCAGCGAGGGCAGGGACTCGGGGACGAGGACCTTGCGCACGACGGTCCAGGTGTTGCCGCCCATCGCCTGCACGGCCTCGACGAGTCCGCCGTCGACCTCGCGCACGGCCGTCTCGACCAGGCGCGCGAAGAACGGGATGGCGCCGATGGCCAGCGGCACGATGGCGGCGTCCCGGCCGATCGTGGTGCCCGTCACCCAGCGGGTGAAGCTCATCAGGGCGACCATCAGGATGATGAACGGCATCGAGCGGGCGATGTTCACCAGCTGCCCGAGGACCTTGTTGGCGAGGACGTTCTGCAGCAGGCCGCCGCGGTCGGTGAGGACCAGCAGGACGCCGAGCGGAAGCCCGGCGACGACCGCGACGAGGGTGGACCAGCCGACCATGTAGAGGGTGTCCCAACATGCCTGGGACAGCAGCGGCTGCATCTCGGACCAGCTCACTTGGCACCTTCCTTCACCAGCGGGGACTGGTCCGCGGGGGCGTTCACGGCGTGGTCCACGACGTCGATCTGCAGGCCCTGCTCGCGCAGGAAGCCGATGGGCACGACGTTGTCCTCGTAGCGGCCGGGCAGTTCGATGCGCATCCGGCCGACCTGGAGGCCGCCGACGGTGTCGATGGCCGCGCCGAGGATCGATATGTCGATGTTGTAGGTACGGGCCAGCTGGGAGACGACGGGCTGGGTGGCGGCGTCGCCGTGGAAGGTGACGTCGACGACCGTGCGGTCCTCGCCGGTGGCGTCGCCGCCGACCGGGAAGAGCGCGGCGGCCAGCTGGGAGCCGGGGGTGGCGAGGAGTTCGCTGACGGTGCCGGATTCCACGACGCGGCCCCTCTCCATGAGCGCCGCGGAGTCGCAGATCGACTTCACGACGTCCATCTCGTGCGTGATGAGCAGGACGGTCAGTCCGAGCTGCCGGTTGAGGTCCCGCAGCAGCTGGAGGATGGAGCGGGTGGTCTCCGGGTCGAGGGCGCTGGTGGCCTCGTCGGAGAGCAGCACCTTGGGGTCGCCGGCCAGGGCGCGGGCGATGCCGACGCGCTGCTTCTGGCCGCCGGAGAGCTGGGCGGGGTAGGCGCCGGCCTTGTCGGCCAGACCGACGAGGTCGAGCAGTTCGAGCGCCTTGCGGGAACGTTCCTTCCCCGACTTGCCGAGGATCTCCAGGGGCAGCTCGACGTTGTCCTTGACGGTGCGCGAGGACAGCAGGTTGAAGTGCTGGAAGACCATGCCGATCCGGCTGCGCGCCTGCCGCAGCTCCTTGCCGGCGCGCGGTCCGCGGCCGGCGAGCGCGGTGAGGTCCTGTCCGGCGACGGTGACCGTGCCGGAGGTGGGCCGCTCCAGCAGGTTGACGCAGCGGATGAGCGAGGACTTGCCGGCGCCGGACTGGCCGATGACGCCGTACACCTCGCCTTCGCGTACGTGCAGGTCGACGCCGTCGAGGGCGGTGACCTCGCGGCCGCGCGAGCGGTAGACCTTGGTGAGGCCCGATGTGGTGATCACGTGGGTTTCCGTCACTGTCGAGTGCACGGCGCGTCGTGGGCGCCGGGCACGGCGTTCATGGTCGGGTGCGGCCGTCGCGCGACGCGCTTCCCGTGGATGAGCCGGGGGCGGAAGGAGGAACGTGCGCGCCGGGGGCGTCCCCGCGCCGGTTCGGGCGGCGGGGTGGGCTCGGCCGCGCGCAGGCCGGGCGGACCGGACGCGGGGACGAGCGGGCTCTCGCTTCGGGGCGCGAGGCTCAGGTGGTGCGGGGGCCCTCTAGAAGGCGCACATTCGACGCGTAGGACACATACAACGAGCACCGGGCGTCATCGTCGCCTCGGTCGCAGGGATGCGGCAGCTCGTCGTGGTCATGCGGTCAGTAAACCAGACCCGGGCCGCTGACAGGACACCGCTGTCCGGATAGTGGACGCCCATGGACGCGGCCCGCCGTCGGGACGGGCGCCGGGTCCACGCGGCGGTGACCAGCACGGACGGCACACGGGGCACCCGGCCGGCGGACGGGGACGGCGACGGCGCCGGGCCGGGTGTGGCCAACACCACGGCACCGACCGGCCACCCGTCCCCGCCGCCGACCGGCCACTCGCCCCCGGTCGGCCGGACCGACGCGTTCCGCCGCCCGCGACCCCGGTGGGCACGACCGGCCGGGAGGGGGCCCGCCGGTTCGGCCGGGGAACGCCCCACGGCGAGGCCCGGCGCGGCGGGCGGTCGGGGCCGCTCCCCGACCCCCGGGCCGGGAGCCGGGTGGGGTCCGGGCCGTAATAGGGTCGGCAGCATGCTTTCTGCCCTGACGCTGGTGACCGGTGTCGCCGCGCTGCTGCTCGCCGCCTGGTGCGGCTGGGCGGCCTACCGTGACCAGCCGACGAAGGACTGGCACTTCATCGGCATGGCCGTGGTCTCGCTGCTGGCCCTGATCCAGCTGGTGATCGGGATCGTGGCGCTGGCGCGGGGCGAGAAGCCGGACCAGGGGACGACCATCTTCGTGGCGTATCTTCTGGGCGCCTTCGCCTGCGTCCCGGCGGCCGGGTTCATGTCGCTGGGCGAGCGCACGCGCTGGGGTTCGGTGACGGTCGCGGCCGGCGGTGTCGTCCTGGCCGTTCTGGAGGTGCGGCTCTATGACATCTGGGGAGGCTGAGATGACCGCCGTCGAGGAGAAGCCCGCGGGCGACCGCAACCGGCTCATCAGCGGGCCGGGCACCCTGCTCGTGTGGCTGTACGGCGTGATGGTCGTCGGCGCGGTGTCGCGCTCGGTCTACCAGATCGCCACCGACTTCGGCCGGGCGCCGCTCGCGTACTCGCTGTCGGCGGTGGCGGGCGTGGTCTACGGCTTCATCACGTACTCGCTGGTGCGCGGCGGGGAGACGGCCCGCAAGGCGGCGCTGGTGTGCTGCGCCGCCGAACTGGTGGGCGTGCTGGGGGTCGGGACCTGGACGCTGGTCGAGCCGTCCGCGTTCGCGGACTCGACCGTGTGGTCGGACTACGGCATGGAGTACCTCTTCATCCCGGTGCTGCTGCCGCTGTCGGCGCTGTACTGGCTGCGCCGGACGCGCGAGCAGGCGCCGGCGGCCGGCTGAGCCGCCGTCACCCGCCCTCGGAGCGCCGGCCCCGTACGCCTCCGCGCCGGGCGGTCCTCCCGATGCCGCGTCAGGCGGTCGCCACGTACGTCCCGGCCGGCTTCTCCAGGATGATCTGCGGTACGCCGTCCTCGCCCTGCGAGGTGCCCACCGCCTGGTAGCCCACGCGCCGGTACAGCCGCAGGCTGCCCTCGCTGCGGTGGCCGGTGAACAGGCGGAACCTGGTCGCGCCGCGCTCGTCGGCCAGCGCGGTCTCGGCCGCGCGCAGCAGCCGGGCGCCGATGCCGTGGCCCTGGAGACGGGGGTGGACGCAGAGCTTGCCGATGGCGGCGGCGCCGTCCTCGGTCACACGGCCCCGCACCGAGCCGACCACCTCCTCGCCGAGCCGGGCCACGAAGACGCAGTCCCCGGCGACCTCCCGGCGGACGGAGTCCAGGCTCTGCACGAGCGGATCGATGCGGTAGTTGCCGTACAGCGCGGCCTCACTCTGGAAGCAGAGGTACTGCAGCCTGAAGATCTGCTCCGCGTCCTGCTCGGTCGCCGCAGAGATGGTCACGCTCATGCCCATGTGCGCACGCCTCCCGCTCACCTGATCACCTGTCGTCCCCCACACCTATCCCCGCGCTTCGCGGGCCGCAACCTCCGGCGCCAGCAAACGCCGCAGACATCCCAGACATCTGGAGCGTTCCGGCCCGAGACTGCCCTGTGAGATACCCAACTCCCCGGCGATCTCCCGGTAGGTGAGGTCCCGCGGCGACAGCAGCGCCTCCAGCAGCCGGGGGCAGCGGCCGGGCAGCCTGCGCACCGCCTCGCGCAGGGCGCGCTCGCGGGCGCCGGCCAGGGCGAGCTGCTCGGGCCCGCGTTCGCCGTCGTCGGCGGGCTCCCGGTCGTAGGGACGTTCGATGCTGAGGGTGCGTCGGGTGCGACGGGCCTCGGAGCGGACGGCCTTGCGCAGCCAGCCCTGCGGGTCGTGCGGCGGGCCGTCCGCCTCCAGGCGCTCCAGGAGCCGCAGCCAGACGGCCTGCTCCAGATCGCCCGGCTCGGTTCCGGCGGCATGTGCCTCCGCCGAGACCTCGGCCAGGAGCAGGGGGCGCAGGGCGGTGAGCATCTCGTGCGTCATATGCGGCACGACGCGGCCGCCCCCGGCGGGGGTTGCCGCGGCGGGGGCGGTTCACCGGGACGGGGGCGGGTCGGGTCAGCGGTTGACGGACCGGTGATTCAGGACCTGTGGGTCAGGGCTCACAATTCAGGGCCGACGGTTCAGGCCCTGAAGTTCAGGCCCTCAAGTTCAGGACCAGCGGTTCAGGTCCTGTAGTTCAGGTTCCGTGCTTCAGGACCGGTGGTTCAGGAAGTCCTCACGGGCGAGCAGTCCGAGGTCGGCGGTGTCGGTGAAGAGGCCGTCGATGCCGGTCTCGAAGTAGGCCCGGTAGAGGCTGAAGACGTCTCCGTAGGCGTCCTTGGCGGCGCCCTTGCGCAGCTTCGGCGGCAGGAAGGGGTTCTCCGGGCGGACGGTGTAGGGGTGCAGGATCAGGCCTGCCGCGTGGGCGTCGCGGACCAGGGCGCTCGGCGCGGTGAGGTCGCCGCCCGCGTCCTTGGGGACGATCAGGTCGAGGGTCGGGCCGATGCCCTGGGCGTAGGAGGCGATCTCCTTGAGGCCCTCGGGGGTGATGAGGTCGGCGACGGTGCGCGGGTCTCCCGTGGCGACGAAGTCGTAGGGGCGGGAGCCGGCGTCGGACAGCAGTACGACGAGCGGGTTGTCCACGAGCCGGTTCAGCCGCTGGATGCTGGTGGGCTCGAAGGACTGCAGGATGACCGGCGAGTCCCTGCGGTCCTTGCCGTGCTCGCGCAGCAGCTTCGCGACCCGCTCCTCCAGGCCGAGCCCGAGCGCGCGGAAGTAGGTGGGGTGCTTGGTCTCGGGGTAGATCCAGACCTGCCGGCCGCGCCTGCGGGTCTGTTCGTCCTGCCACTTCAGGACCTCCTCGAAGGTGGGGATCCCCCAGCGGCCGTCGAAGAGCGTGTTGTGCGGGCGGTTGGCCGGGATGCGTTCGACCGCGCGCAGCCGTTTCAGTTCGGCGAGGGTGAAGTCCTCGGTGAACCAGCCGGTGGTGGGCACCCCGTCGAGGGTCTTGGTGGTCCTGCGGCCGGCGAACTCGGGGTGGTCGGCGACGTCCGTGGTGCCGCCGATCTCCGGCTCGTGCCGGCACACCAGGTGGCCGTCCCTGGTGGGCACCAGGTCGCCCGCCTCGACGACGTGCGCGCCGAGGTCGAGGGCCAGCTCGTAGGAGCCGAAGGTGTGCTCGGGGCGGTAGCCGCTCGCGCCCCGGTGGCCGATGACCGTGGGCGCCGGCAGGCTCGCGAGGCCGCCGCGGTGACGTCCCGCGCCGCCGCCCTGCGCCGCCGCGGCCGCGCCGGGCAGCCCGAGGACCGCTCCGCCGGCGCCGAGCACCGCCGCTCCCAGCAACGCCCGGCGTCCGGTGCCGCGCCCCGGCCCGCCGGGCCCGTGCGTCGCGCCCCGCTCGTCGGACTCCGGTGTGCCGCCCAGCTCGTCCGGCCGCAGCGTCCCCATGACCGCCTCCTGCTCTCGTGTGGTCCGTGAGCGCGATCGTAGGTGCGTACGAATGACGTGCGGGAGACCGCGTGCCGAACACGGAGGTGACACCGGATGTCGTACGGGAGAGGCCGGGTGACGGTGCGTCGGCATGAGCGGCGGCCCGGGGGGAAGCCGCGTTCAGGGGCCCGCCCCGGCCCCGTCCGGCCGGTGCCGTGCCCGGCGGGGCCCGGCGCCGGCGCCGTGAAGGGCGCGACCTGCGTCACATCGTCACCTGCCGGTCACCGGGGTGCGTCGGGCCCTTGACGCAGGTAAACGTATGTCAACAGTACGTAAGAGGTGGTGAGCCCGATGTGCATTCGGGGCCCGGCCACGAGTATCGTCCTCACCTGCACAGACTCATACAGATCCTCAGACAATCCCTTGACACCGGAGGGCCCGTTGTCCCGCTTCGCGCTCATCAAGGCAGTGCTCGGTCCGATCATGCGCCTGATGTTCCGCCCACAGGTGGAGGGCGCGGAGCGGATCCCCGGCGACGGCCCGGTCATCCTGGCGGGCAACCACCTGACGTTCATCGACTCGATGATCCTTCCGCTGGTCTGCGACCGCCAGGTCTTCTTCATCGGCAAGGACGAGTACGTCACCGGCAAGGGCTTCAAGGGCCGGCTGATGGCCTGGTTCTTCACCGGAGTCGGGATGATCCCGGTCGACCGCGACGGCGGCCGGGGCGGGGTGGCGGCGCTGATGACCGGGCGCCGGATCCTGGAGGAGAACAAGATCTTCGGCATCTACCCCGAGGGCACCCGCTCCCCCGACGGCCGCCTGTACCGCGGTCGCACCGGCATCGCCCGGCTCACCCTGATGACCGGCGCCCCCGTCGTCCCGTTCGCCATGATCGGCACCGACAAGCTCCAGCCGGGCGGCGCGGGCCTGCCCCGGCCGGGCAAGGTCACCGTGCGCTTCGGCGAGCCGATGGAGTTCTCCCGCTACGAGGGCATGGACCGCGACCGGTACGTGCTGCGGGCGGTGACGGACTCCGTGATGGCCGAGGTCATGCACCTGTCCGGTCAGGAGTACGTGGACATGTACGCCACCAAGGCGAAGGCCGCGTAGGCCTCCGGCGGTTCCGCACCCGGGCGCCGTTCGCGTTCGGGACGGCACCTGGGTGCGGGTCTCCCGTGGCTGGTCGCGCCCACGCGGCGAAGACCCATGCCGATACCGCCCCGCGCCCCTTCGGGGGCGTTCCGCACAGGGGGATTCTCACAGCCTCTGTCCCTTCAGCAGGACCCAGGCCGCTCCCGCCGCCGCCAGCAGGACCGCCGCACCCGCGCCCGAGGCCAGGTGAAGGCCGTGGACGAAGGCGTCCTGGGCCGCGGTGAGCATCTCCTCGGCCGTACGGGCCGGGAGCCCCTGGGCCGCCTGCACCGCGCCGCCCAGTGACTCGTGCGCCTGGGACGGGGTGCCGGCCGGGCCGGTGAAGCCGCGGTAGGCGGCGGTCACGATCGAGCCGAGCAGGGCGATGCCGAGGGCCGCGCCGAGCTCGTACGCCGTCTCGGAGACCGCCGAGGCCGCGCCCGCCTGCTCCTTGGGGACGCCGGCGAGGATCACGTCGGCGGTCACCGTGAACGAGAAGCCGGCGCCCACGCCGACCACCAGCAGGGCCGTGCCCAGCAGCGGATAGCCGGTCGAGGCACTGAGCGTGGTCAGCGCGGCCAGGGCGACGCCCACGGCGGCCAGACCGCCGGAGACGACGGCCCGTACCGAGAACCGGCGGGCCGCCCGGCCGGCCACCAGACCGGCCGCGACCGCGCCGACGGCGGCGGGCAGTTCGGCCAGACCCGCCTCGAACGGGTGCCTGCCCTGCACCAGTTGCAGGAACTGGGACAGGAAGAACACCAGTCCGGACATGCCGAGGACGGTCAGCAGATCGGCGAGGACCGCGCCGCTGAAGCCCCGGTCACGGAAGAGCCGGACGTCCAGCAGCGGTGCGGGCAGGGTCAGCTGGCGGTGGACGAACCGGTACAGCGCGGCGGCGCCCAGCAGCCCGGTGCCGAGGACGGCCCAGGTGAAGCCGTGCGCGGCCGCCTCCTTGATCGCGTAGACCACGCCGATCACGCCGACCAGCGAGAGCAGGACGCTCGTGAGGTCCCACGGGCCCGGGTCCGGGTCGCGGGACTCGGGCAGCAGCCGGACGCCGACCAGGACCAGCACCGCCATGACGGGCAGGTTGATGAGGAAGACCGAGCCCCACCAGAAGTGCTCCAGCAGGAATCCGCCGGCGATCGGGCCGACCGCCATGCCCGCGGAGGCGGTGGCGCCCCAGATGCCGACGGCGAGGCTGCGCTCGCGCGGGTCGTGGAAGAGGTTGCGGATCAGGGCCAGGGTGGCGGGCATCAGGGTCGCGCCGGCGACGCCGAGCAGGGCCCGGGCCGCGATCATCATCTCGGGCGTGGTCGCGTAGGCGTTGAGCACGGACAGCGCCCCGAACGCCGCGGAGCCGACGAGCAGGATGCGCTTGCGGCCGATGCGGTCGCCGAGGCTGCCCATGGAGACGAGCAGACCGGCGATGACGAACGAGTAGACGTCGCCTATCCACAGCAGTTGGGTGCCGGAAGGCTTCAGGTCCTCGCTGATGTAAGGGGTCGCGAGACCGAGGACGGTCGCGTCGACGGCCACCAGCAGCACGGCGAGGACGAGGACGCAGAGCGCGAGCCAGCGGCCCGGACGCCTCTCCGTCTCCGCCGCGTACGCCGGCCGCAGGGTGCTGGTCATGGTTCCTCTCTCCGTAGTGCGCCGCCGAGCAGCAGCTCGACGATCATGTAGGTGAAGTCCTTGGCCGCCACGCGGCCCTCGCTCACGGCCCAGGCGCCGGAGGCCATCAGGCCGTACAGCGCCTCGGTCAGCCAGGCGGGGGTGAGGTCGATGCGGAACTCGCCGCCGTGCTGTCCGCGCCGGAACAGGGCCTCGATCCGCTCGTCGATCCGCGCCCAGCCCGCGTTCTGCTCCTCGCCCTCGAACAGCTGGTTCTCGGTGTAGAGGAAGGCCAGCAGGCCGGCCGCGGGCTCGATCTCGCGGACGAGCCGGTGCACGGCGTCGCGCGCCGGTCCCTCGTGCGGCCGGGCGGCGTCCAGCGCGGCCTCGCACTCCGCGATGCCCAGCGCCTCCAGCGCCCGGACGAGCGCGTCGCGCCCGGCGAAGTGCCGGTGCAGCGTGGCCCGGCTGATCCCGGCCGCCTTGGCGACCTCGTCCATCGTCGCGGTGGACTTGCGGGTCAGCAGGGCCGCGGCGGTGCGCAGCACGTGGTCACGATCGACAGCCATGAGACAAGAGTAACCCATGTGAGACGTGAATGTCTCATCCGGAGCGTGTGCGTCTCACAGTGCGGCGCCCAGCCGGATGGGTCAGTGCCAGGGCAGCCGGCCGCGCCGCTCCCAGTAGGCGTGCGGTTCCTCGGCCAGGGCGTCGAGGCGGGCCGCCTGCTCGTCGTCGAGGTCGACCGCGGCGGCGTGCAGGTTGGAGGCGAGCTGGTCGACGGTGGCCGCGCCGGACAGGACGACGCCCGCCCAGGGGCGGCGCAGGATCAGGGCGAGGGCGACCGCGTCGCAGCCCAGACCGGTCTCCCGGGCCACGGCGCGCAGCGCCTCGGGAGCGTCCGGCCCGGCCAGCCGCCCGTTCGCCATGCCCTCCTTGACGATCACCGTGAGTCCGGCGTCGTGGGCCTCGGCGAGGGCGGGGCCGGCGGAGGTCTCCAGGGCGTTGTACGTCGACTGGACGGTGCGGAAGAGGGGGGAGCCGTCGACGGTCACGTCGAGGGCGGCGCGGACGGCGTCGGCCTGGGCGGGGCCGCTGGTGGAGAAGCCGATGGTGAGGCCGTGGGCGGCGGCATCGGCGAGCCGGGCGTGCAGGTCCTTGTCGGTGAGGGCCGCACTGTCCGGGGTGACCGAGTGGATCTGGTAGAGGTCGAGTCGGTCGCCGAGCAGTGCGGCGCTCTCGGCCCGCTGCCGTTCGTAGGTGGCGGGGCCGTGGTCCTTGACCTCGTGCCGGTCGGCGTCGGTGCGCCAGTCGGCGGTGTAGGTGTAGCCCCACTTGCTGCCGATCACCACGTCGTCGATCTCGGGTCGGGCGCGCAGCCAGTCGGCGAGGAACTCCTCGGAGCGCCCGTAGGAGCGGGCGGCGTCGAGGTAGCGGACGCCCTGGGCGTAGGCGGCGTCCAGCAGTTCGTGGGTCCGGGCGCGCAGGGCGTCCACGGTGCGGTCGGCGGGCAGGTCTCGGTCCCGGCCGAGGTTGATGTAGCCGGGGCGTCCGACCGCCGCGAGACCGAGGCCGAGGTGGCAGGTGGGGGTGGTGGCGGTGGCCAGCCTGGCGAAGGGCATCGCGGGCTCCGTTCGGTCGGTTCCTTGCGGCTGCCGACCAACGTAACCCGCGACGCCCCGCGCGGTGGGAGTGATCCGGTCCCGGACGGGGACGGCTACTTCCTGGCGTCCGCCCACTCGTGCTGCGCCGCCACGTCCGCCTTGACCTCGGCGAGCTGGACGGCGACCGCGCTCGGGGCGGTGCCGCCGCGCGCGTTGCGGGAGGCGAGGGCGCCGGGGACGTTGAGGACGGTGCGCACCTCGGGGGTGAGGTGCGCGGAGATCTTCGCGAACTGCTCGTCGCTCAGCTCGTCGAGCTCCTTGCCCTCGGCCTCGGCGGCCTTGACGCACTCGCCGGCGACCTCGTGCGCGACGCGGAACGGCACGCCCTGCTTGACCAGCCACTCGGCGATGTCGGTGGCGAGCGAGAAGCCGGCCGGGGCCAGCTCCTCCATCCGCTCGCGGTGCACGGTGAGGGTGGCCATCATGCCGGTGAAGGCGGGCAGCAGGACCTCCAGCTGGTCGATGGAGTCGAAGACCGGCTCCTTGTCCTCCTGGAGGTCGCGGTTGTAGGCGAGCGGGAGAGCCTTGAGGGTGGCCATCAGTCCGGTTAGGTTGCCGATCAGGCGGCCGGACTTGCCGCGCGCCAGTTCCGCGATGTCCGGGTTCTTCTTCTGCGGCATGATCGAGGAGCCGGTGGAGAAGGCGTCGTGCAGGGTCACGAAGGAGAACTCCTTCGTGTTCCAGATGATGACCTCCTCGGCGATCCGGGAGAGGTTGACGCCGATCATCGCGGTGATGAAGGCGAACTCGGCGACGAAGTCGCGGGAGGCCGTGCCGTCGATGGAGTTGCCGACGCTGCCGTGCTCGAAGCCGAGGTCGCGGGCGACCGCCTCGGGGTCCAGGCCGAGGGAGGAGCCGGCCAGCGCCCCGGAGCCGTACGGCGACACGGCGGTCCGCTCGTCCCACTGGCGCAGCCGCTCGGCGTCCCGGGACAGGGACTGGACGTGGGCGAGGACGTGGTGGGCGAACAGGACGGGCTGGGCGTGCTGGAGGTGGGTGCGGCCGGGCATCGCCACGTCCGGGTGGGCCTCGGCGAGGCCGGTCAGCGCGTCCTGGAGGTCGGCGATCAGGCCCCCGACGATCCGGGCGTGGTCGCGCAGGTACATGCGGAAGAGGGTGGCGATCTGGTCGTTGCGGGAGCGGCCGGCGCGCAGCTTGCCGCCCAGGTCGGGGCCGAGGCGTTCGAGCAGGCCGCGCTCCAGGGCGGTGTGCACGTCCTCGTCGGCGATGGTGCCCGTGAACTCGCCGGCGGCGACGTCGGCTTCGAGCTGGTCCAGGCCGGCGATCATCCGGGTCAGCTCGTCCTCGGTGAGCAGGCCCGCCGTGTGCAGCACACGTGCGTGGGCGCGTGAGCCGGCGATGTCGTAGGGCGCGAGCCGCCAGTCGAAGTGGACGGACGCGGACAGCTTCGCCAGGGCCTCGGCGGGGCCGTCGGCGAAGCGGCCGCCCCAGAGCCGTACGTCACCGCTGTTGCTGCTCACTTGCGTTGCTCCTCGGAGAGTTGTCTCTGTACGGCCGCCTCCCCGCCGTGCGGGGCGGGGAGGCGGCCGTCGGGCTGATGCGTGGGAGGGATCCGTACGGGTCAGGACGCGGTGCTCCTCCTCCACGGCGCGCCCCCCGACATGCATGAGTATGCATTGGACTGCATGATTCGTCAATGCACCCCGGGGAGTGCCCGGCAGGCGAGACAACCCGCAATTCCTTAGACAGTCGAAAGAACTCACCGGATAATCGTCGGACATGGGAAAGACCTATGAGCGCATTGACGGCAGGCTGCGTACGTTCATCGAGGAGCAGCCCCTCTTCTTCACCGCGACCGCTCCCCTGTCCGGCGACGGCACGGTCAACCTCTCCCCCAAGGGCCTCAAGGGCTCCTTCGCGGTGCTCGACGAGCTGACCGTGGCCTATCTCGACTTCGCCGGCTCGAACGCCGAGACCATCGCGCACCTGCGCGAGAACGGCCGGATCACCCTGATGTGGTGCGCCTTCCAGGGCCCGCCCGACATCGTGCGCGTCCACGGGCGCGGAGAGCCGGTCTTCCGCGACGACCCGCGCTTCACCGAACTCCTCGCCCGCTTCCCCGACATCGACCACACCGCGCACGGGCTGCGCGCGGTCATCGTCGTCCACGCCGAGCTGATCCGCGACACCTGCGGCTACGCGGTGCCCTTCATGACGTACGAGGAGGATCGCGACCTGCACGGCAGGCGCTTCGCGCGCGAGGACGACGCCTCGCTGAGCGACTACTTCACGAAGAAGGAGCACGTGGCCACCAGCCTGGACGGCCTCCCGGGACTGCCCCTTCCGCTGCCTCCGTCACCGGTCCGGGCACCTGCGGCCGAACCCGCCGGCCCGGCGTGACCCGGGCGGGGGCCCTACGTTCCGGCGCCCGCCCCGCCGGACGGCAGCCGTACCGTGAACGTCGTGGCGCCCGGACGGCTGTCCAGCTCCACGCCTCCGCCGTGCGCCTGCGTCACCGCCGCCACGATCGACAGGCCCAGCCCGGCGCCGGCGCCGCCCGAGGGGTCGGCGCGGCGGCGGTCGGCGCGGGTGAAGCGCTCGAAGACGCCCGGCTGGATCTCCGCCGGGACACCGGGGCCGTCGTCGTGGACCCGCAGGACGGTCGTGGCGCCGTCGGCGGCCGAGGCCTCGGCCAGGGACACCGTCACCGCGGTGCCCGCCGGGGTGTGCAGACGGGCGTTGGCCAGCAGGTTGGCCAGCACCTGGTGCAGCCGGTGGGCGTCGCCGGTCACCGTCACCGGTTCCTCGGGCAGGTCCATCGCCCACCGGTGCCCGGGTCCGGCGGCCCGGGCGTCCGTCACCGCGTCCAGGACCAGGCGGGTGAGATCGACGGGACGGCGCTCCAGCGGGCGGCCGGCGTCCAGGCGGGCCAGGAGCAGCATCTCGTCGACCATCTCGCCCATCCGGGCGGACTCGGCGGCGATCCGTTCCAGGGCCCGCGTCACCTCGGGCGGCACCGGCCCCGGGTGCAGCAGCGCCAGCTCCGCGTGGCCGCGCACCGTGGCCACCGGGGTGCGCAGCTCGTGGCTGGCGTCGGCGGCGAAGCCGCGCAGCCGTTCCTCGCCGGCGTGCCGCTTCGTCAGCGCGTCCTCGACGTGGTGGAGCATCCGGTCGAAGGCGGCGGCGAGCCGGCCCACCTCACTGCGCGGGTCGGCCTCGCCCGTGCGGGGCGGCAGCGCCACCTCGCCGCTGGCCAGCGGCAGCTCGCTGACCCTGGCGGCGGTCGCGGCGACCCGGCTCAGCGGGCGCAGCGACCAGCGCACCCACAGGGCCCCGGCGACCCCGGCGGCGGCCGACGCGAGGCCGAAGACGCAGCCGGCGACCAGTTCCAGCCGGTGGACCGCGGCCCGTACGGGCTCCGTCGGCAGCCCGGTGACCAGGACGTCGCCGTCCCGGCCCGACCACGCCGCGAGCCGGTAGCCGCCCAGTTCCGACAGGCACACGGTGTGCCCGGCGCCGTCCGTCGGGAGCGCCGCTAGAGCGGTGCGGTCGGCGGCGCTGAGGGTGACGGCGAAGCCGGGGTGGGAGCGGGAGGGCACCACCGCCGCGTTGGTGATCCGGCCTCCCACCAGCCGGGCGCCGAAGGTCGCCGCGGCCTGGCGGCGGGTGTCGCCGTGCTCGTCGCCGTCGTGGTCGGACGGCTTGGTCTTCTCCACGCGCCCGGCGGTGCCGTGTTCGAGGCTCTGCGGGAAGCCGGTGCCCGTCTGCCGCAACTGCTCGTCGAGCCGGCCGGTGAGGAAGCCGTTCAGCTCGACGACCGCTGCCACCCCGACGGCCGCGCAGCTCAGCGCGAGCAGCACGAGCAGGCCGGTGGTCAGCCGGGCGCGCAGGGTGCGCGGCCACGGCAGCCGCCCGGCCCACCGCCGAGGGGTGCGCGCGGGCGCCGTCACGGCAGGGCCGGCTTCAGGACGTACCCGGCCCCGCGCACCGTGTGGATCATGGGCTCGCGGCCCGAGTCCACCTTCTTGCGCAGGTAGGAGATGTACAGCTCGACCACGTGCGCCTGCCCGCCGAAGTCGTAGGACCAGACGCGGTCCAGGATCTGCGCCTTGCTGAGCACCCGGCGCGGGTTGCGCATCAGGAAGCGCAGCAGCTCGTACTCGGTCGGCGACAGCTCGATCAGCTCGCCGGCCCGGGTGACCTCGCGGGCGTCCTCGTCCATGACCAGGTCGCCCACGGTCAGCCGCGGGCCGTCCGCCGGCTGCCGGGCCATCCCGGCACGGCGCAGCAGCCCGCGCAGCCGGGCGACGACCTCCTCCAGGCTGAACGGCTTGGTGACGTAGTCGTCGCCGCCCGCGGTGATGCCCGCGATGCGGTCCTCCACCGCGTCCCGCGCGGTGAGGAAGAGCACACAGACGTCCGGCCGCACGGAGTGCAGTCGCCGCAGCACGGCGAAGCCGTCGGTGTCCGGGAGCATCACGTCGAGGACGACGGCGTCGGGCCGGAGAGCACGGGCCTCGGCGACCGCGGTGGCGCCGTCCCCGGCGGTGCGGACCTCCCAGCCCTGGTAACGCAGGGCGCCGGAGAGGACCTCGGCGAGGTCCGGGTCGTCGTCGACGACGAGGACCCGGACGGGTGTGCCGTCGGGGCGGGTCAGCGCGGGCGGGCCGGAGCGACCCGGGCGGAGTGTGTTCATGGCCCCTCCAGCATCGCCGGTCGCCGGCCGGGGCGGGGACCGGGGGGTGCTCTGAGTTCCCTGTGAGTGTGCCGCCCGGCCACCGGTTTCAGAGCGCTCTCAGAGGTTCGCCCCGCACAGTGGCGTCCTGGACCGGCGAGAGGACGTGGAAGACATGACCGCGGTGTACGAGCGACAAACGGCGCCGGCCGTGCCGCGGGCGCCCCGGCGCTCCCCGGCGCCGGGCGTGCTCGCCCTGGTGTGGGCCGGCGCCGCTGCGGTGGTGGCGCTGTGGTGGGACGGCACGGCCACGGTCGTCGGGACGGCGGGCTGGCTGACCGGCGCCGGGCGGATAGCGGGGCTGCTGTGCGGCTACTCCTGCGCGGTGCTCGTCGGCCTGATGGCCCGGGTGCCGCTGCTGGAGCGGCGGGTGGGCTCGGACCGGGTGGCCCGCTGGCACGCGATGGCCGGCCGCTACACGGTGTGCCTGCTCGTCGCGCACGTCGTGCTGGTCCTCGCCGGCTACGCCGCGCAGGACCACGCCTCCCTCGTGCACGAGGCGGTCACGGTGGTCCTGGACTACCCGGACATGCTGAAGGCGACCGCCGGCACCCTGCTCCTCCTCGCCGTCGGCGTCACCTCGGCGCGTGCGGTGCGCCGCCGCACCAGCCACGAGTTCTGGTACTACACGCACCTGCTCACCTACGCCGCCGTGTTCCTCGCCTTCTTCCACCAGATCACGCTGGGCAACGAGTTCCACGGCCGGAGCGCGGCCACCGCCGCCTGGTACGCGCTGTACCTGGGGGTCGCGGCGCTGGTGCTGTGGTTCCGGATCCTCGCGCCGGTACGGCTCAACCGGCGGCACCGGATGCGGGTGGAGTCGGTGCACCAGGAGGCGCCCGGGGTGTACTCGGTCGTCGTACGAGGCCACCGGCTGGACGAACTGGGCGCACAGCCGGGGCAGTTCTTCCGCTGGCGGTTCCTCGCCCAGGGCATGGGCCGGACCTCGACGCCGTACTCGCTGTCCGCGCCGCCCCGTCCGGACCGGCTGCGGATCACGGTGAAGGCGCTCGGCGACCACAGCGCGGCCGTGCCGCTGCTGCGGCCGGGCACCCGGGTGTGGGCGGAGGGGCCCTACGGGTCGATGACCGCCGACCGGCGCGCCTCGCACCGGTCGCTGCTGATCGCGGCCGGGGTCGGCGTCACCCCGCTGCGGGCGCTGTTCGAGACGCTGCCCGGTGAGGTCACCCTCCTGTACCGGGCGCGCACGGCGGAGGACCTCGCCCTGGGCGGTGAGCTGGAGGCCATAGCCCGCTGGCGCGGAGCGCGGGTGCTGTACGCGCTCAACGGACCGCACGGCGAACGTCCCGCCCTCACCGTCGAGTCGCTGCGCGCGGCGGTCACCGACCTCGCGGGGCACGACGTGTACCTCTGCGGGCCGCACGCCTTCGCCCAGGACCTCTACGCGGTGCTGCGGGCCGCCGGGGTGCCGGACCGGCGCATCCACCACGAGTCGTTCCAGTGGTGAGGACCATGTCCGTGAAGGGAGTCGAGGAAGAGATGAGGCCGTCGTGCACGCGCTGAGGAAGAACCGTCCGCTGCGCCGGGTCGTGCTGGCGAGCGCCGCCACCGTGTCCGGGCTGGTGATGCTGCTGGCGCTGAAGCCGCACACCCCGCCCACCATCGCCGCCGCGCCCGCCCCGGCCGCGTCGAGCGGCGCGAGCGCCTCCGGCGGCGCCACGGGGGCCGGCGGCACGAGCGGCTCCACCGGCACGAGGACCGTCACCGGGGAGAGCGTGCAGACGCGTTGGGGACCCGTCCAGGTGCGGATCACGCTGGAGGGCGGCCGGATCACCGAGGTGACCGCGGTCGTCTACCCCACCGAGAACCCGCGCGACCAGGAGATCAACAGCTACGCCCTGCCCCAGCTCAGGAGGGAGGTGCTGGCCGCGCAGAGCGCGGACGTCGACTCCGTGTCGGGGGCCACGTACACCAGTGAGGGCTACCGCAGCTCGCTGCAGTCCGCCCTGGACTCGGCGGGCCGCTGAACACCGGGCGGGCGGGCCGCGTATCTGTGGGCCAAGGGTCGAATCGCCACGGAGGAACCGTGACCACCACGCTCGCAGGCGGCCGTGCCGCCCGGCGCCAGACGATGCGCCGCATCCGGCCCCGCCGCTCCCCCGCCGCCCTGCTGCTGCTCGCCGTCTGGGCGGGCGCGGCGGGCGTCATCTGGCTGTGGTGGACGAACACCCCGTCCGTCGCCGGGGACGGCGGCAGTATCCTCAACGCGGGCCGGATCACCGGACTGCTCGCCGGGTACCTGATGGCGCTCGTCGTGCTGCAGATGGCCCGGGTGCCGGCCCTGGAGCGGCGGGTGGGCTCGGACCGGGTGGCCCGCTGGCACGCCATGAGCGGCCGGTACACGCTCTGCCTGGTCCTCGCGCACGTGTTCCTCACCATGTGGGGGTACGCGCTGCAGGCGGGCCGGTCGCTCGGGGACGTCGTCCGGCAGACGGTCGACTCCGTCGAGCAGCTGCCGGACATGGGCAAGGCGGCGATCGGCACGGGCCTGTTCGTGCTCATCGGACTGTCGTCGGTCGGCGGGATCCGCCGCCGGCTGCCCTACGACACCTGGTACCACGTCCATCTGCTCACCTACGCGGCGGTGTTCCTTACGTTCTGGCACCAGATCACCACGGGGAACGACTTCGCCGTCCAGCCGGCCGCCAAGACCTTCTGGTACGGCCTGTACGGCGTGGTGACCGCGCTGGTGGTCTGGTACCGGATCCTCACCCCGGTCCGGCTGAACCTGAAGCACCGGATGCGCGTCGAGGCCGTCATCGAGGAGACCCCGGGGATCGTGTCGGTGCTGATCGCCGGCCGGAAACTGCACCGGATGGGCGCGGAGGCCGGGCAGTTCTTCCGCTGGCGGTTCCTGGCCCCCGGCATGCGGTTCAGCTCGCACCCGTACTCGCTGTCGGCGGCGCCCCGCCCGGGCCTGCTGCGCATCACCGTCAAGGCGATCGGCGACCACAGCGCGCGGCTGCGCGAGCTGGAGCCGGGCACCCGGGTGTGGGCGGAAGGCCCGTACGGGGCGCTGACCGCCGCCCGGCGCAGCCGCGGCAAGGTGCTGCTGGTGGCCGGCGGGGTCGGGATCACGCCGATGCGGGCGCTGTTCGAGACGCTGCCCGGCGCGGCCGGGGACATCACGCTGCTCTACCGGGCCAACAGCACCCAGGACCTGGCGCTGTGGGGCGAGCTGGCGAAGATCGCCGACGAGCGCGGCGCGCGGCTGATGTACGCGGTCAACAGCCCGGACGGCGAGCGGCCCGACATCTCCGCAGAGTCGCTGCGCCGCAAGATCGCCGACATCGACCGCCACGACGTCTTCATGTGCGGCCCGCCCGGTTTCGCGCAGTCGGTGTACGAGGCGCTGCGCGGCGCGGGGGTCCCCGCCCGCCGTATCCATCACGAGTCGTTCGAGATGTGAGCGACGGGACGTCAGGAGATCTCCAAGCGATGAGGAAGAGCCACCCCGTCCGGCGCGCGGTACTCGCCGGCGCCGCCACCGTGTCCGGCATCGTGCTGCTGCTGTCGCTCAAGCCGGCCGCCGACCCGGCCTCGGCGTCGGCGGCCGGCGCGGCGCCGCAGCGGACCTCGGCGGCGCAGGAGTCGCCGCAGGGCGGCGCCGGAGCCCGGCAGAGCGGCACGACGACCGTCACCGGCGACGCAGCGCCGACGCAGTACGGGGACGTACAGGTCCGGCTGACCGTGAGCGGCGGGAAGGTCGTCGAGGCGGCGGCGGTACGGGCGCCCGAGGGCGGCCTCAGCGACCAGAAGACCGCCATGGCCGTCCCCACACTCAACCAGGAGGCCGTCGCCGCGCAGAGCGCGGACATCGACGCGGTGTCCGGGGCCACGTACACCAGCGGCGGCTACCGCAAGTCCCTCCAGTCGGCGCTGGACAAGGTGAAGGCGGCGGGCGCGGGGTCCGCCGGAACCGCTCCGGCCTCCGGTGCGGGCGGCGCCTTCGGGGCGGGTGCGGCCCGTACGGTCACGGGGAAGGCCGCCCGGACCCAGTACGGGCCGGTGCAGGTGCGGATCACGGTCAAGGACGGGAAGGTCGTCGAGGCGGCGGCGGTACGGGCGCCCGAGGGCGGCCTCAGCGGGCAGAAGACCGCCATGGCCGTCCCCAAGCTCAACCAGGAGGCGGTCGCCGCGCAGAGCGCGGACATCGACGCGGTGTCCGGGGCCACGTACACCAGCGGCGGCTACCGGACGTCGCTGCAGTCGGCCCTCGACCAGGCCCGTGGCTGAGGCCGTGGCCGGGTCGGCGGAGGCTCCCGCCGCGGTGCGTCACGCGGAGGAGGTCATGGGGACGGTCTTCTCCTTCGACGTCCGCGGCGGGGAACCCGGCGCGGTGCGGGCGGCGCTGCACGAGGCGGTGGCCGGGCTGCACCGGGTCGACGAGCGGTTCAGCACCTACCGGGCCGACAGCGAGGTGTCCCGCCTGGCGCGCGGTGAGCTCACGGTGGCGCAGTGCGATCCGGAGGTCGCCGAGGTGCTCGCGCTGGGCGCCGAGGCCGAGCGGGTGAGCGAGGGCTGGTTCAGCCTGCGTTACCAGGGGAGGCTGGATCCCACCGGCGTCGTCAAGGGCTGGGCGGCCGAGCGGGCGGCCCGCCTGGTCGCGGCGGCGGGCGCGAGCGGGGTCAGCGTGAACGGCGGCGGCGACGTGCAGCTGCTGGGGGCGCCCGGGGCGGACCGGCCGTGGCGGGTCGGGGTGTCGGATCCGCTGCGGCCGGGCGCCCTGGCGGCGGTGGTCTCGGCGGCGGGGACGGCGGAGCTGGCGGTCGCCACCTCCGGGACGGCGGAGCGCGGCGCGCACATCGTCGATCCGCGCACGGGCCGGGCGGCGGTGACCGATCTGGTGGCGGTCACGGTGGTCGCGCCGCGGCTGGTCTGGGCGGACTGCTGGGCCACGGCCGCGTTCGCGATGGGGTCGCGGGAGGGGCTGGCCTGGCTGGAGTCGTTGCCGGACGTGGAGGCGCTGCTGATCACCGCGGGGGACGAGGTGCGGTGTACCGCCGGGCTGGGCGGTCGGCTGGGGTGAGGGGCGCCTGCGGCGGCGGTGCGGCGGCGGTGCTGCCTGGGCGAGGGCGTCTGCGGCGGCGGTGCTGCCGGGGGGAAGGGGTGCGCGGCGGTGGGGCCGGGCGGGGGTGGGGGCGCTCATCCCGCTCGGGGGGTGCCGCTGCGCCCACCCGTGCCGCCCTGCGGCACGACTGCCCGCAGCTGGGCGGCACGACTGCCCGCAGCTGGGCGGCGCGGCTGCCCGCGGCTGGGCGGCGCGGCTGCCCGCGGCTGGCTGGCACGGCTGCCCGCGGCTGGGTGGCTTGACCGCGCGCGGCTGCCCGCGGCTGGCTGGCACGGCTGTCCGCGGCTGGGTGGCTCGACTACGCGCGGCTGGGTGGCTCGAGGCGCGGTGTCCGGGCTGGGCGGGAGGCCGGGGCCGCCTCAGCCTCCGTTCTGGGCCAGGCGGAGGAGGTGGTCCGCCAGGGCCTGGCCGCCGGTCGGATGCCGGCTGATCAGCAGGAGCGTGTCGTCGCCGGCGATCGTGCCGAGGATGTCGTGCAGCTCCGCCTGGTCGATGGCCGAGGCGAGGAACTGCGCGGCGCCCGGCGGGGTGCGAAGGACCACGAGGTTGGCGGACGCCTCCGCGGAGATCAGCAGCTCCTGGGAGAGCCGCCGCATCCGCTCCTCCTTGACCGATCCGCCCAGCGGCGCGCGCGGCGTGCGGAAGCCGCCCTCGCTCGGCACCGCGTAGATCAGGTCGCCGTCGGCGTTGCGGATCTTCACCGCGTTCAGCTCGTCCAGGTCGCGGGAGAGCGTCGCCTGGGTGACGCTCAGCCCGTCGTCGGCCAGGAGCTTCGCCAACTGGCTCTGCGAGCGCACCGGTTGCCGGTTCAGGATGTCCACGATCCGGCGGTGGCGTGCCGTGCGGGTCTGCGGCAGCGCCGGTCCGGCGGCCCCCGCATCGGCATCGGTCTGCCCGTGGTCTGGCGCCTGGCTCATCGTCGTCTCATTCTCCGGATCGTCCGTCCCCGTCGGCCGCGTCCAGGATGCCGGGCAGCGCCCCGAGGAACGCGTCCACGTCGTCGTCGCCCAGGTTCAGCGGCGGCATGAGCCGGATGACGTCGGCGGCGGGCGCGTTCACGAGGAAGCCGGCCTCCTGGGCCGCCTGCTGCGCCTGTTGCGCGTGCGGTCCGGTGAGCACGATACCCAGGAGCAGCCCCGCGCCCCGGACACGGTCGACCAGCGGGTGGCCGAGGGACTCGATCCCCTCGCGCAGTTTCTCGCTCTGCCGCTTGACGTTCTCCAGCAGGCCCTCGTCCTCGATGGTGTCGAGCACGGCGAGTCCGGCGGCGCAGGCGACCGGGTTGCCGCCGAAGGTGGTGCCGTGGTGGCCGGGCCGGAGCAGGTCGGCCGCCCGCCCGAAGGCGACGGTCGCGCCGAGCGGCAGCCCGCCGCCGAGCTGCTTGGCGAGGGTGACGACGTCGGGCAGCACACCCTCGTGGGCCTGGTACTCGAACCAGTTGCCGGTGCGGCCGATGCCGGTCTGCACCTCGTCGAGGACCAGCAGAGCGCCGGACGCGGCGGTGATCGCCCTGGCCGCCTTCAGATAGCCGGCCGGGGGGACCACGACGCCGTTCTCGCCCTGGACGGGCTCGATGACGACGAGCGCGGTCTCCTCGGTGACCGCGGCGGCCAGCGCGTGTGCGTCGCCGTAGGGGACGTGGGTGACGTCGCCGGGCATCGGCTGGAACGGCTCGCGCTTGCCGGGCTGGCCGGTGAGCGCGAGGGCGCCCATCGTACGGCCGTGGAAGCCGCCGTCGGTGGCGACCATGTGGGTGCGCCCGGTCAGCCGGCCGATCTTGAAGGCGGCCTCGTTGGCCTCGGCGCCGGAGTTGCAGAAGAAGACGCGGCCCTCGCGGCCGAAGAGCCGCAGCAGCCGCTCGGCGAGGGCCACGGTCGGCTCGGCCATGAAGAAGTTGGAGATGTGGCCGAGCGAGCCGATCTGGCGGCTGACCGCCTCCACGATCGCCGGGTGGGCGTGGCCGAGGGCGTTGGTGGCGATGCCGCCGACGAAGTCCAGGTACTCGTTGCCCTCGGTGTCCCACACCCGGGTGCCGGCGCCGCGCACGAGCGGCAGGCGCGGGGTGCCGTAGTTGTTCATGAGGGCGCCCTGCCACCGCGCGGTCAGTTCGTCGTTGCTCATGACTTCCCCTGTTTCTGCTGTTCGTCCGGCTTCTCGTCGGGCACGACCATGGTGCCGATGCCCTCGTCGGTGAAGATCTCCAGCAGGATCGAGTGCTGGACCCGGCCGTCGATGACGCGGGCGGTGGTGACGCCGTTGCGGACGGCGTGCAGGCAGCCCTCCATCTTCGGCACCATGCCGGCGGACAGGTCCGGCAGCAGTTTCTCCAGCTGGCTGGCGGTGAGCCGGCTGATCACCTCGTCGGAGTTCGGCCAGTCCTCGTAGAGGCCCTCCACGTCGGTGAGGACCATGAGGGTCTCGGCGCCCAGTGCCGCAGCGAGTGCCGCAGCCGCCGTATCAGCATTGACGTTGTAGACATGATGATCGTCCTGGGAGCGGGCGATCGAGGAGACGACCGGGATGCGGCCGTCGGCGAGCAGGGCCTCGATGGCGCCCGTGTCGATGTCGGTGATCTCGCCCACCCGGCCGATGTCGACCGGCTCGCCGTCGATCTCGGGGGTGTGCTTGATGGCGGTGATGGTGTGCGCGTCCTCGCCGGTGAGGCCGACGGCGAGCGGGCCGTGCTGGTTGAGCAGCCCGACCAGCTCCCGCTGGACCTGCCCGGCCAGCACCATCCGTACGACGTCCATGGCGTCCTCGGTGGTGACGCGCAGGCCCGCCTTGAACTCGCTGACGATGCCGTGCTTGTCCAGGGCGGCGCTGATCTGCGGGCCGCCGCCGTGCACGACGACGGGCCTGAGGCCCGCGTGGTGCAGGAAGACGACGTCCTGGGCGAAGGCCGCCTTCAGGTCCTCGTTCACCATGGCGTTGCCGCCGAACTTGATGACGACGGTCCTGCCGTGGTGGCGGGTCAGCCAGGGCAGCGCCTCGACGAGGATCTGGGCCTTGGGGAGCGCGGTGTGCTTCCGCGTGGATCCGTTGCTCATGACGAGTACGCGCTGTTCTCGTGGACGTAGTCGGCGGTGAGGTCGTTGGTCCAGATGGTGGCGGTCTCGGAGCCGGCGGCGAGGTCGGCGACGATGTGCACCTCGCGGTAGCGCATGTCGACCAAATCCCGGTCCTCTCCCACCCCGCCGTTCTTGCACACCCAGACGCCGTTGATCGCGACGTTGAGCTGGTCGGGCTCGAAGGCGGCCTTCGTGGTGCCGATCGCGGACAGGACGCGGCCCCAGTTGGGGTCCTCGCCGTGGATGGCGCACTTGAGGAGGTTGTTGCGGGCGATGGAGCGGCCCACCTCGACGGCGTCGTCCTCGGTCGCGGCGCCCACCACCTCGACCTTGATGTCCTTGCTGGCGCCCTCGGCGTCCCGGATGAGCTGCTGGCCGAGGTCGTCGCAGACCGTGCGCACGGCGGCCGCGAACTCCTCGGCGCCGGGGGTGACCCCGGAGGCGCCGGAGGCGAGCAGCAGCACGGTGTCGTTGGTGGACATGCAGCCGTCGGAGTCGACCCGGTCGAAGGTGACCTTCGTGGCGGCGCGCAGCGCCCCGTCCAGGGCGTCGCTGTCGAGGTCGGCGTCGGTGGTGAGGACGACGAGCATGGTGGCCAGGCCCGGGGCGAGCATGCCCGCGCCCTTGGCCATGCCGCCGACCGTCCAGCCGTCCCGGGTGACGACGGAGGTCTTGTGGACGGTGTCGGTGGTCTTGATGGCGATGGCGGCCTTCTCGCCGCCGTGCTCGGACAGCCGGGCCGCGGCGGTCTCGATGCCGGGCAGCAGCTTGTCCATCGGGAGCGGGACGCCGATGAGGCCGGTGGAGCAGACGGCGACCTCGACGGCGCCCGTGCCGAGCACCTCGGCGGCCTTCTCGGCGGTGGCGTGGGTGTCCTGGAAGCCCTTGGGGCCGGTACAGGCGTTGGCGCCGCCGGAGTTGAGGACGACGGCCGAGAGCCGGCCGGACTTCAGGACCTGCTCGGACCACTGCACCGGGGCGGCCTTGACGCGGTTGGAGGTGAAGACGCCCGCGGCGGCGCGGCGGGGACCGGTGTTGACCACGAGGGCCAGGTCCGGGTTGCCGTTCTCCTTGATCCCGGCGGCGATGCCCGCCGCTTGGAATCCCTTGGCGGCCGTGACGCTCACGGTGCGACTCCGATCGTGGAAAGTCCGGTGGTCTCGTCGAGTCCGAGGGCGATGTTCATGCTCTGCACGGCGCCGCCCGCGGTGCCCTTGGTCAGGTTGTCGATGGCGCTGATCGCGATGACGCGGTGCGCGGCCGGGTCGTAGGCCACCTGGATCTGGACGGCGTTGGAGCCGTACACGGAGGCGGTGGCGGGCCACCGCCCCTCGGGCAGCAGGTGGACGAACGGCTCGTCGGCGTACGCCTTCTCGTAGGCGGCGCGCACCGATTCGGCGGTGACGCCGTCCTTGGCCTTCGCGCTGCACGTGGCGAGGATGCCGCGGGGCATCGGGGCGAGGGTGGGCGTGAAGGAGACGGTGACCGGCTCGCCCGCCGCCGCGCTCAGGTTCTGGATCATCTCGGGGGTGTGCCGGTGGCCGCCGCCGACGCCGTACGGGGACATGGAGCCCATGACCTCGGAGCCGAGCAGGTGGGGCTTGGCGGCCTTGCCGGCGCCGGAGGTGCCGGAGGCGGCGACGATCACGGCCTCGTTCTCGGTGAGGGAGGCGGCGTAGGCCGGGACGAGCGCGAGGGAGGCGGCGGTCGGGTAGCAACCGGGCACCGCGATGCGCTTGGACCCCTCCAGCGCGGCGCGGGCGCCCGGCAGTTCGGGAAGGCCGTAGGGCCAGGTGCCGGCGTGGGGGGAGCCGTAGAACCGCTCCCAGTCTGCCGGGTCCACGAGCCGGAAGTCGGCGCCCATGTCGATGACGAGGACGTCGGGGCCGAGCCGCTCGGCCACGGCCGCGGACTGACCGTGCGGCAGGGCGAGGAAGACCACGTCATGGCCGGCGAGCGCCTCGGGGGTGGTCTCGGCGAGCACCCGGTCGGCCAGCGGCAGCAGGTGCGGCTGGAGTGCGCCGAGCCGCTGCCCGGCGTTGGAGTTGCCGGTCACGGCGCCGATCTCGACCTCGGGGTGCGCCAGGAGCAGGCGCAGCGCCTCTCCGCCCGCGTACCCACTCGCTCCGGCGACCGCCACACGTACAGCCATGAACCCTCCTCCTCGATGGCATGACTATACGTATCGATGCACGTTTATGCAATCCTATGCGGGGTCTCCCTCTCCCGGCCCGGCCAGTGCCGCGTCCACCTTGGGCAGCATGATCATGCGCGAGACGACGAAGGTCACCGGGATCGCCGCGGCCGAGGCCAGCAGCGGGGCGAAGCGGCTCCCGGCGTGCAGCACGTCGACGATCACGTACACGCCCACCGTGGTGATCACGAAATTGGTGGCGTTCGTCAGCGGGAACAGCAGGAACTTCCGCCAGGTCGGCCGGATCCGGTAGGTGAACCGCGCGTTGAGGAAGAACGAGCCGACCATGCTGATCGCGAAGGCGAGAACGTGCGCGGCCAGATAGGGAAGACGCATGAGGAACAGCAGGTAGAGCAGGTAGTACGTGAGGGTGTTCACCACGCCGACCACGGCGAAGGTGACGATCTGCCTCGTCACCGGGCGTGCGAGCGTCGAGTGCATCAGGGAATGAGGTCCTTCTTCGTGCCGCGCGGCGCACGGCCGTCCGTCGCTTCCACGTTGCTCGCCTTCACCAGGAAGTGCGGGCGGCCCTTGACCTCGTAGTAGATCCGGCCGGTGTACTCCCCGATGACGCCGAGCATCACCATCTGCACCCCGGCGAGCGCGGTGACGGCGGTGATGATCGTGACATAGCCGGGTGTCTCGACTCCGTTGACGAGCGCGGCGCCCACGATCCAGGCAGTGTAGAGCCCGGCGCACAGCAGCAGGCCCATGCCGAGGTGCAGGGCGGCCCGCAGCGGCCGGTTGTTGAACGACAGCAGCCCGTCCAGGCCGTAGTTGAGCAGGGACTTCAGGGTCCAGGAGCTGCGGCCGTGCTCGCGCACCGCGTTCTCGTACTCGAAGGTGGTGGTGGGGAAGCCCACCCAGGCGAACAGGCCCTTGGAGAAGCGGTTGTACTCGGTCAGGGCCAGCACCGCGTCCACCACACGGCGTGACAGCAGCCGGAAGTCCCCGACGCCGTCCTTGAGTTCCACGTCGACGAGCCGGTTGACCAGCCGGTAGTACAGGCGGGCGGTGAGGGTGCGGGTGAAGCGGTCGCCGGCCCGGCTGCGCCGGGCGAGCACCTGGTCGTAGCCCTCGCCGCGCAGTTCGACCATGCGCCGGATCAGCTCCGGCGGGTGCTGGAGGTCGGCGTCCATGACGACCACGCAGTCGCCGGTGGCGTGCCGCAGCCCGGCGAGCAGGGCGGCCTCCTTGCCGAAGTTGCGGCTGAAGGAGACGTAGCGCACCCGCGGGTCGCGGTCCGCCAGTCGCTCCAGCAGGGTCAGGGTGCGGTCGCGGCTGCCGTCGTCGACGTACACGAACTCCATGTCGTGGCCGAGCGGCAGCAGGTCGTCGGCGACCTTCTGGACCGCTTCGTGGAAACGGTCGACGACGTCTTCCTCGTTGTAGCAGGGTGCGACGATCGAGATGAGCATGGTTCTCCCCGGTGCGCGGTCAGAGCGCGGCGGTCGTGCGCTCGCGCGGTGGTGTGGTCGTCGGTGTCGCGGGGCGGTCGGCGGCCCGCCGGCGGCGGACCGTTCCGACGGCGCCGAGCACGGCGAGGGCCAGCAGCGACGCGCCGCCGACGGCGCCGCCCAGGCGCAGGCCCGGCGGGTGGAAGGTGCAGGTGACACTGGTGGCGGTGCCGTCGAGGGGGACGGCGATCAGGCCGTAGTACTGCCGGGCGGGCGCGGCGGGGCCGTCGCCGGCCGCGCACCGCCAGCCGGCGATCCGGGGGGCCGCGACGACGGCGGTGCCCTTGCTGCCGGCCGGGAGCTGGGCCCGGAGGGTGCCGTCCGAGACGCTCACCTTCGTCGCTCCGGCGGTCCTGAGCCGCTGGACGGCGGCGCGCAGCCGGGCGGTGTCGAGGCAGCCGACCGCCTGGTCCGGGACGGCGCCGGCGCGGCTGGGCGACAGCTCGATCCGCAGCCGGCCGGAGGCCGGGACCGTGCCCAGCCGCTGCATGGCGGCGATCTTGGCCGCGTCCGAGGTGAACCGACCGGTCGGGCCGTACGGGCCGCCGCGGGAGCCGTCCGCCGGTTCGGCGGTGAGCCGCGCGGTGCCCGAGTAGTGCGGCGCCCACAGGTAGACCTCGCTGCCGGCCGGGCACAGCGCCGTGATCGTGGGCCCGTGCGAGCCGTCCCCCGCGCGGCGCGGGGCGTCGATCGTCAGGCTGCGCCGGTCGTCGCGGCTCGGCTCCGGCCGCTGCCCGTCGGCGGTGCGCACGGTGAGGCCGGGCACGGTGTAGACGCGCGCGCCGAGCAGCAGCTCCTGGTTGCGGTACGGCGACGGGCCGAGGGCCGCGACACCGCGCGCCGCCCGCGCGGCGTCGTCCGCGGACCGCACGGTGACCAGCGGCGGCGCCTCCTGCCGGGACACGGTGGCGGGGCTGTGGTCCCGCGGGTTCCACCGCTGGTGCTGGTCGGGCGGTGAGTGCACCCGGGCGCCGACGGAGAAGACCGCGTCGGTGACGGCGTTGTCCAGGCTCTGCAGATTGCGGCCGCGTGAGGTCCAGCCGTCGCCGAGGGCGGTGAGCAGGCGGCTGAGGACGTCGGCGGTGAGGCTGCTGTAGTACTGGGCGCCCTGGCCGCCGACCACCATCGGGTCGTTGCCCACCGTCTGTTCCCGGCCCGGGTCGGTGCGGTAGCGGGGCCAGCCGTCGGCCTCGGCGATCAGGTCGGCCTGCTGCCGCTGGCGTGTCCCCCAGGGCGCGTAGTCGTCCAGGTGGGCCAGCCGCAGCCGGGTGGCCACGGCGGAGGTGGCGGTGGCCTCGCCCAGCTGCGCGCCGGTCAGCAGGACGACGGCGAGCGCGGTGAGCAGGGCGCGGCGGCGGCGGAGGGCGGGGCCGCGTCCCGGGGCCGCCCCGGGTGCGGGGGACGCCGGCGCGGGGCTCGCTTCGGGCGTGGGGGCCGCTCCGGGTGTCAGGCCCGCCAGTGGTGCGCGACCCGTCGGCTCGTGGCTCGTCGGCTCGTGGCTCGTCGGCTCGGCGCCCGTCGGCGCGGGAGTCGCGGTGCCGCCCGGCGCCGCGGTGGCTCCCGCCGCCGGGGCGTCCCCCGTTTCCGTACGGGCCAGCAGGAGCAGCCCGCCCAGGGCGCCCGCCGCCCCCAGGAGCAGCACCGGCCAGGCGAAGGGGCGCACCAGGCCGCTGCCGCTCGCGACGGCCGCGACGAGCGCGAGCAGCGCGCCGGCGGCGGCGAGTGCGCGCCGGTCGGGCACGCCGTGGGAGAGGGAGTGCCAGGCGGCGATCACCAGCAGCGCGCACAACACGAAGGCCTGGCGGTACGGGCTGCCGTTCGGGGTGGCGAAGGCGTGCCAGGCAAGGTGGGTGGGCGTCCACTGCATCGACAGCGTCACCGCGAGCACCAGCAGCGGCCATCCGGCGCGCACCCGGCGGGGGGCCCCGCGGTGGAAGGGCAGGGCGAGGGCGAGCAGCAGGGCCGTGGTGCCGACGAAGAGGGCCGGGGAGCCGAAGCCGTAGGTGGTCGGCAGCAGGCGGGCCAGCAGGTCCTGGGTGTCCACCGGCGCGAAGTGCGTGACCCGGCCCGGGTAGGCGTGCTGGGTGCCGAGGTAGATCACCGTGACCAGCGGCGCGGACAGGCCGATGCCTAGGACGACGGTGGCCGCTGCCCGGCCGGCCGTCGTGAGGGCGCGCCGGCGCGGCAGCCCCAGGAGCCACATCCGCAGCAGCAGCACCAGGGCGGCGCCGATGGTGGCCATGTAGGCGGTGTAGAAGTTCGCGATCCAGGCGAACGCGACGACCACCACGCCCAGCAGCCTGTGCCGCCCGGCCAGCGTCCACTCGCCGACCAGGCACAGCAGGGGCAGGGCGACGAGCCCGTCGAGCCACATCGGGTTGTAGGAGGCGTCCGCCACGGACCAGCCGCACAGGGCGTAGGCGGCGCCGAGCAGGCCGGCCGCCCACCAGCGGCCCGGGCGCAGCCGCAGCAGCAGCCAGGCCATGGCGGCTCCGGCGCACGCCGTCTTCAGCACGGTGACCGCGTACACGGCGAGGTCGATCTCGTCGCGCGGGAAGAGCGCCACGAGCAGGGCGAACGGGCTGCTGAGGTACGTCCCGAGGTCGGGCAGGAAACTGGAGCCGTAGCCCGACTGCCAGTTGACGAGGAGTCCGCCGTCGGCCCTGCCGTGCAGCAGGTCCCACAGGTGGGCGTGGAACGGCACGTACTGGTTGCCCAGGTCGTTGACGGCGCGGGTGCGCGGGCCGAAGGGGTAGCTGCCGGCGACGGCGTCGGCCGCGCAGAAAGCGGTGACGGTGATCGCCGCGGCGAGCAGGGCGGCGGCCTGCCGCGGTTTTCCGCGCAGGGTCGGGCGTTGCATTTCCGGCGGGCTCCCAGGCGATTCGGGACACGGGGTGTCTCGGCCGGGGAAGTGGCTCCCCGGACGCGGTCCATTCGCCGGCGCGGGCGGGCGGTCCTCGCGGAAAGTGCGTGCCGTCGCCCGAGAAAATGCCGCGTACATGGAATGCGTAGAGTGGAATTTCGATGAATTCCATGACGCCCGGGGAAACGCGTCCCGTCCCTTGAATGATGCCGTGGTTAATGATGTCCGCGGCCGTTTCGGGCCGGTCGCCGGCGAGGTCGCCTGCCGCCTCCGGAAGAAGATCACGGGCGCGGCTTGACCTGGAGCACGCTCCAGGTTCTACGGTCTTCTCATGACCAGCGGACAGCCCCTCCCGCGGGACCCGGAAGCGACGTTGACCATCGCCCAGGTGGCCGAGCGCACCGGTCTCACGCACGACACCCTGCGCTACTACGAGAAGGCCGGCCTCATCGCGCGGGTCGGCCGCACCACCGGCAACCAGCGGCGCTACGAGGCCGCGGACCTGGCGTGGCTGGAGTTCCTGCTGCGGCTGCGCGAGACCGGCATGTCGATCGCCGACATGCAGCGCTTCGCGCGGCTGCGGGCGGCGGGGGACGCGACGGTCGCCGGCCGGCTGGCGATGCTGCGCGAGCACCGCGCCGAACTGGCCGCACGCATGCGGGCGTTGCGGCGCAGCGCGGGCGCGCTGGACGACAAGATCCGACATTACGAAGGGCTGCTCGACACCATGCCCGAGCAGCCGGGAACGGGAGATGCCCCATGAGCGAGACCACCACCCGCGAGGAGCGCTTCGCCCACGGCCTGGAGGTCCTGAGGCGGGTCGACGGCGAGGCCGGGCAGCGGGTCGTCGACTCGCTCGCCGACATCAGCCCGGAACTGGGCCACCAGGTCGTCGCCTGGGCCTTCGGCGAGGTCTACGACCGTCCCGGGCTCGCCCCTCGCGACCGGCAGTTGGTCACCCTGGGCATGCTCACCGCGCTGGGCGGCTGCGAGGCCCAGCTCGACGTGCACGTCAACGCGGCGCTGAACGTGGGCCTCACGCCCGAGCAGATCACGGAGGCGCTGCTGCACTCGGCGGTCTACTGCGGCATGCCGAAGGCGCTGAACGCCACGTTCGCCGCGAAGAAGGTCTTCGCCGAGCGGGGTCTGCTGCCGCTGGGCGAGCGGCGCGCGCGGTCCGCGCGCTGCTCATAGCGCAGTCCGCGCGGTGCTCGCAGTCCGCGCACTCCTCGTAGCCGCGCACTCCCGCGGTCCGCGCAGCCCGGCGCCGAGTCCGTCTGCGGGCGGTGGGCGGTGGGCGGTGGGCGGGACCACGGTGTCGGCACGGCCGCGAGTGCCTCGTAAGCTCGGTGCCACGGATGCGCACGCCGCCCGCCGCGCGATCCGGGCCCACGCCGGGCGCGGGCCGCCCACCGAGGTCGCGGCCGGGGCCGTGCGGGTGTGCGGGAAGGGACGACGATGGACGCGTGGTGGCCCGTGACGGACGTGCTGGCGCACCTGGCCGGGCGCTGGCGCGTGGAGCGGAGCGTGCGGGACCTGGCGAGCGGTGACGAAGGGGAGTTCGCCGGTGTGACGGTCTTCGGCCCGCTGGAGGGCGGCGGGCTGCTGCACGAGGAGTCGGGGGACTTCACCTGGCAGGGCGTGACCCGGCCGGCGACGCGCACCCTGCGGTTCCTGCCGGGGGGCGTGCCGGGCACGGCCGACGTGCGCTTCGCGGACGGGCGGCCCTTTCACGACCTGGACCTGCGCTCGGGACGGCACGTGGCCGGTCATCCGTGCGCGGCCGACCTCTACCGCGGTGAGTTCACCGTCCGGGACGCGGACCACTGGCGGTCGGTGTGGCGGGTGGGCGGTCCGGCGAAGGACCTGGTGCTCGTCACCGGCTACACCCGCGAGGGCTGAGCCCGCGGCCCCTCGAGACGCAGGTTCCAGCGGCCCGCCCGGCCGGTGACGGTGGCCGTCGACAGGGGGCGGACGTCGATGTTCCAGTACGTCGCCGGCGGCGCCTTCAGCGCGTGGACGAGGGCGGCGCGGATCACCGAGGGCTCGGCCACGGCGACCACGCTGCCGCCGTCCTCGACGGGCCGGGTGTCCAGCCAGCCGCCGACCCGGCCGATGAAGGACAGCAGCGACTCGCCGCCGTGCGGGGTGGCTCGCGGATCGGCGAGCCAGAAGTCCACCGCCTGCGGTTCGCGCGCCATCGCCTCCCCCAGCGTGAGACCGCGCCACCGCCCCATGTCGCAGTCACGCAGGGCGAGTTGGGCGAGGGGGGCGTAGCCGAGCGCGTCGCCGGTGGCGCGGCTGCGCGGGGTCGGCGAGCAGTAGCGCAGGTCGGCGGCGGCCAGCGGCAGCAGGTCGGGGGCCACGCGGCGCACCTCCTCCCAGCCCGCCTGGTCGAGCGGCCGGTCGTCGTCGAACCGTTCGGCGAGCAGCGGGGAGTCGCGCGCGGCGGCGACGAACGTGACCCGTAGTGCCATGCGGCGATCGTGGGCCGCGCGGGTGCGCGGGTCAAGGGGTGTCACACGGGTGTCGGTCGAGAACGAGTGCCATCCACCGCCCGGGGCGCTCCAGCGGCCGGAAGCCGATCTTCTCGTAGACGCCGTGCGCGTCGGCGGTGGCGAGCAGGATCCTGCGCAGTCCGTGCGGCCGCAGGTGGTCGCGTACGGCGGCCACGAGCGCCGTGCCGATCCCCTTGCCGCGCACGGCCGGCTCGACGTACACGTCGCACAGCCAGGCGAAGGTCGCCCGGTCGGTGACCACCCGCGCGTACGCCACCTGCGCGCCGGAGGCGGTGTCGAACACCCCGAAGTTCAGCGACCCGGCGACGGCCAGCTCCTGCTTGTCGCGGGTGCGGCCGAGCGCCCAGTAGGCGTCCGTGGACAGCCAGTGGTGGACGCGTGCGACGTCGATGCGGTCGGTGTCGGTGGAGATCTCGTAGCCGTCGGCGAGCCGTGGGGTGTCGGTCATGGCAGGAGGGTGGCAACCGCGGGCCGCGGTGTCGAACCGTTTTCCCGTCCCGGCCCGAGCACTTCGTCGCAGGCCGCCCGGAGCCGGCGTACGCCCTCGGTGATCTCGGCGGTGCCGGCGACCGCGGCGAAGCTCAGCCGCACGTGGGCGGCGGGGGGTTCGGCGCTGAAATAGGGTCGGCCCGGGGTGAGGGCGACGCCCGCGCGCAGGGCGGCGGTGGCCAGGGCGGACTCTCCCCCGGACCCGAAGGCGGAGCCCCCGGCGCCGTCGGGCAGGCGCAGCCACAGGTGGTAACCGCCGGAGGGGATGTGCGGGAGGGCGAGTTCCGGCAGCCATCGGCGCAGCGCGCTCGTCATGACGTCGCGGCGGGTCTTCAACTCGGTGGCCAGGGAGCGCAGATGGCGCGGCCAGGCGGGCGAGCCGACCAGTTCGAGCGCCGCTTCCTGCAGCGGCCTGGGCACGAAGAAGGTGTCGACGACCTGGATGGCGCGCAGCCGTTCCAGCGCCGGTCCGCGGGCGGCGAGCGCGCACACCCGGAAGCTGGGCGAGGTGGCCTTGGTCAGCGAGCTCACGTGCACGACGACGCCGTCGGGGTCGTCGGCGGCCAGCGGGGGCGGCAGCGGCCCGGCGTCCTCGTGCGCGAGGCGGCGCACGAAGTCGTCCTCGACGACGAACGCGCCCGCCTCGCGGGCGATCCGCAGCACCTCGGCGCGGCGTTCCGGGGCGAGCACGGCGCCGGTGGGGTTCTGGAACAGGGGCTGGCAGACGAACACCCGGGCGCCGCTCGCCCGGAACGCGTCGGCCAGCAGGTGCGGCCGCACGCCGTCGGCGTCGACCGGCACCGGCACGGGCCGCAGCCCGGAGGCCCGTGCGATGGCCAGCATGCCGGGGTAGGTCGGCGACTCGACGAGCACCGGGGCGCCGGGCGGGGCCAGGGCGCGCAGCGCCGTGGTCAGCGCGGACTGGCCGCCGGCGGCGATCAGGACCTCGGCGGCGGTGACCGCGCCGGCGGGGCCGCCGATGTGGCGCGCGAACCACTCGCGCAGTTCCGGCAGCCCCTCCAGCGGCGGGCGCCCCCAGGCGCCGGGGCGGCGGCCCGCGCGGGCGAGCGCGGCGGCCATGGCCCGCTCCGGCTGGAGGGAGGGGTGCGGGTAGCCGCCGCTGAACTCGATCACGCCCGGCGGTGGCACGGCCAGCGAGACCGTGACACCGGAGGCGTCCACCGTGCGCGGCACGAGGTCGGCGGCGCCGTCGGCGCTCAGCGCCACCGCCTGCCAGGAGGTGTCGCCCGTGGGCGCGGCCGGCGCGTGCGGTGCGGCACGGAAGGCGCCCGCGCCGGGCCGGGTCACCACCAGACCCTCGGCGGCCAGTTGCGCGAGGGCCCGGGAGACGGTCACCGGGCTGACCCGGTGGCGCTCCACGAGGGCTCGACTGGAGGGAAGCTTCTCACCTTCCGAGTAGCGCTTCAGCTCCCGCCGCAGCTCTTGGACGAGTTCACCCACACTGCTACGCTCTTGCATGAGAGCCAAGAGTAGCGCTACCGAGGCGGGCAGGATAGCGGTGGACAGCCCGCCGACGACCGGCGGCGACCCGGACACGGGCGCGCCGGGCACCCGCGTGCCGGACACCGGCACCCTCCCAACGGGCACCGGACCCGGCACGGGCACCGGCTCCCGCGCGCGGAACGCCGACGCACCGGGCGGCGGCGCCTCCGACCGGACCGGCCCCGGGCTGGTCCAGGCGGGCCTCGGGGTCGTCGCCTTCTCCCTCACCTTCCCGGCCACCGCCTGGGGTCTGGAGGGCTTCGGGCCCTGGTCGCTGGTCGCCGTGCGCAGCGTGCTCGCCGCCGTCATCGCGGGCGGCGCTCTCCTGGCGCTGCGCGTGCCGCCGCCCGCACGCCGGCACTGGCCCGGGCTCGCGGTCGTGGCCCTCGGCGTCGTCCTCGGCTTCCCCCTGCTCACCACGCTCGCCCTCCAGACGTCGACCACGGCGCACGCCGCCGTCGTCGTGGGCCTGCTTCCGCTCACCACGGCGCTGCTGTCCGCGCTGCGCGTCGGCGTCCGCCCCTCGCGGACGTTCTGGGCGGCGGCGCTGGCGGGCGCGGCGGCGGTGCTCGCCTTCACCGTGCAGCAGAGCGGGGGCGCGCTGACCGCGGCCGACGGCCTCCTCTTCGCCGCGCTGCTCGTGTGCGCGGCGGGGTACACCGAGGGCGGCCGGCTGGCCCGGATCATGCCCGGCTGGCAGGTGATCGGCTGGGCGCTGGTGCTGTGCCTGCCGGTCACCGTGCCGGGCGCGGTGGTCGCCCTGTCGTACGAGCCGGTGCACCTGGGCGCGCACAGCGTGGCCGGGCTGCTGTGGCTGGCCGCGGGCTCGCAGTTCTTCGGAATGGTCGTCTGGTACCGGGGGATGGCGGCGATCGGCATCCCCAAGGCCAGCCAGTTGCAGCTGGCGCAGCCGCTGCTCACACTGGTGTGGTCGGTGCTGCTGCTCGGCGAGCGGCTGACGCCGGCCGCCCCCGTGACGGCCGCCGCCGTGCTCGTCTGCATCGCCGTCACCCAGCGGGCGCGCGGCTGACCGGAGACCTCCGGTTCCGACCGCACATCCCGGTTCCGCCGCACACCGGCCGGCCGTGCTCCGCGCCGTAGACTCGAAAGCCGAGGACCGCTGCTCCCGCACCCGGTGAGGAGGCCCCGCAGATGCGCGCAACCGTGGGCGACAAGCTCGTCCAGCACGGCAGGGTGGTCGGCCAGCACGACCAGATCACCGAAGTCGTCGAGGTCATGGGATCGGAGGGCAATCCGCCCTACCGCGTCCGCTTCCCGGACGGGCACGAGGCCGTCATGTCACCCGGCCCCGACTGCCAGATCCGTCATCACGAGGAACAACAGCAACGACGCTGAGGCCTCGGCCCGGGGCGGTGCCGGCCCCCGCGGGGCGCTGCACCGCCCGGGACGCGGCCCCGGGCCGGACGGGACGTGAACCGGGGCTCAGCGCGGGGACTTCGCCGGCTGCCGGTAGTGGTCGGCGACCACCCGTGCCATCGCGCCGGTCGGGTCCGCGGCGACGTCCTTGGCGGCGAAGAAGACGTGCCCGCGCACCTCCGGGTACTTCTTCGCCAGGGTGAGGTGCCGGGACAGCTCGTCGGGGTCCCGCCAGGCGGAGTCCTTCTCCCCCGCCCGGTACAGCGCCTCCCCCACGTACAGCCGGGTGCGGCTGCCGCGCGCCACCTCGGCCCACCAGGGCACCAGCTCGGCATAGTCGGCGGCGGCCAGGCCGATGGTCCAGTACAGCTGCGGGACGACGTAGTCGATCCAGCCCTCCCGCACCCACTTGCGGGTGTCCGCGTACAGGTCGTCGTACGTCTGCGCGCCCGCCTTGGTGGCGGAGCCGCGCGGGTCGGTGGCGGCGTTGCGCCACACGCCGAAGGGGCTGATCCCGAACTGGGCGCCGGGCCGGACCCGGGCGAGGGCGGCGGCCGTCTCGCGCACCAGCTTGTCGATGTTGTCCCGCCGCCAGGCCGCCCGGCTCGCGAAGCCGCCGCCGTGCCGGTCGTAGGCGGCGTCGTCGTCGAAGGTCTGGCCCGCCTCCGGATAGGGGTAGAAGTAGTCGTCGAAGTGCACGCCGTCCACGGGGTACTTGCGCACCGCGTCGAGCATCGCCTCCTGTACGAAGGCGCGCACCTCGGGCAGGCCCGGGTCGTAGTACAGCTTGCCCGCGTAGGCCACCACCCAGTCGGGGTGCCTGCGGGCCGGGTGCGAGGAGACGAGCTGGGTCCGGTCGGTGCTCAGGGCGACGCGGTAGGGGTTGAACCAGGCGTGCAGCTTCAGGCCGCGCGCGTGCGCCTCCGCGACGGCGGTGCCCAGCGGGTCCCAGCCGGGGTCCTTGCCCTGGGTGCCGGTGAGGTACCGCGACCACGGCTCGTACGACGACGGCCACAGGGCGTCGGCGGCGGGGCGGACCTGGAGGAAGACCGTGTTGAGCCGGCGGCGCACCGCCGCGTCGAGGAGGGCGGTCAGCTCGCCGCGCTGGCGGGCGACGCTCAGTCCGGTGCGCGAGGGCCAGTCGCGGTTGCTCACGGTCGCCAGCCACATGCCCCGCATCTCGGTGACCTGCTCCCGGCGCGCGCCGGCGGCCCCGCCCGGCGGCTGGGGCGCGGCCGGCGCCGCGCTCGCCCCGTGCGTCACCGCCAGCGTCGACAGGGCGGCCACGGTGAACGCGCGTCGGGTCACTCGGCTCATCCGGACACTCCCGGTACGTTCCGGATCCGCGCCGTCACGGATCGTGTACCGGGTCAGCATGCACGACCCGGGCGATCGATCATCGTTATGACAGGGGTAACGTGCACGTTCGGAGCAGGCACCGCACACATGGGCCGCCTGCCCACCCGTTGGATCTGCGAAAGGGACGATGTGACCGGCATTTCGGCAGACATTGCACGCGTCGGTGTGGTGGGCTGCGGCCAGATGGGCGCGGGCATCGCCGAGGTGTGCGCCCGGGCCGGCCTGGACGTGAAGGTCGCCGAGACCACCGGCGAGGCCCTGGAGATCGGCCGCACCCGGCTGTTCAACTCTCTGGGCAAGGCGGCCGAGCGCGGCAAGATCAGCGACGAGGAGCGGGACGCCACGCAGGCGCGCCTGAGCTTCACCACCGACCTCGGCGAGTTCTCCGACCGCGACCTCGTGATCGAGGCCGTCGTGGAGAACGAGCAGGTCAAGACCGAGATCTTCCAGGTCCTCGACCAGGTGGTGACCCGGCCGGACGCGATCCTGGCCTCCAACACCTCCTCGATCCCGCTGGTGAAGCTCGCGGTCGCCACCTCGCGGCCCGACCACGTGATCGGCATCCACTTCTTCAACCCGGCCCCGGTGCAGAGGCTCGTCGAGCTGATCCCGGCGCTGACCACGTCCGAGGGCACGCTGAGCCGGGCCCAGCTGTTCACCGAGAAGGTGCTCGGCAAGCACGCGATCCGCGCCCAGGACCGGTCCGGGTTCGTGGTGAACGCGCTGCTCATCCCGTACCTGCTCTCCGCGATCCGGATGTTCGAGTCGGGGATCGCCAGCCGTGAGGACATCGACAACGGCATGGAGCTGGGGTGCGCGCACCCCATGGGGCCGCTGAAGCTGTCCGACCTGATCGGGCTGGACACGGTCGCCTCCGTCGCGTACTCGATGTACGAGGAGTACAAGGAGCCGCTGTACGCGGCGCCGCCGCTGTTGCAGCGGATGGTGGACGCGGGGCGGCTGGGGCGGAAGTCCGGGTCGGGGTTCTACACGTACGGCTGAACGAGGCCGAGGGGCGTGGGGCGGTCGGGGGCCGAGGTTTTCCACCCCCGACCGCCCCTTCCCGTCCCACCCCGGGGGCGTTGCCCCCGGACCCCCTTCGCGCAGTTCCCCGCGCCCCTTGAGAAGCGGGCGCGGGGCAGATCTGTCATGTGTGGTCGGTCAGCCTCTGGTGGTGGAGGAGGAGCAGGGCCGCCGCCATGTTGGCGGCCGGGATCTCGCCCCGGGCGATCAGGTCGGGGACGATCTTGAGCGGGACCCAGGCGCGGCGGTCGGACTCGAAGTCGTCCACGGGATCGCCGATGTACTCGGCGCGGTCGGTCCAGTAGACGTGGTGCCGGGCGTCGGTGAGGCCGTTGGACGGCTCGACGCTCATGAGGTGGCGCAGGGGGCCGGGGCGCCAGCCCGTCTCCTCCTCCAGCTCCCGGGCCGCGGCGCGGACGACGTCCTCGCCGTCCTCGACGACGCCCGCCGCCAGTTCCCAGCCCCAGCTGTCGGTGATGAAGCGGTGCCGCCACAGCAGCAGCACCTCGTCGGCCTCGTTGACCACGGTGGCCACGGCGACGGGCCGCAGCCGGATCAGGAAGTGGTCCAGATGCCGGCCGTCCGGCAGCTCGACATCCGCGAGGTTGACGGTGAACCAGCGGTTTGCGTACACAGTTTGTTCGTTCTGTTTCGTCCACTGCACGGTTCTGCCACCTTCCGTCAGGTCAGTGGCAATATCGCAGCCGCGACGGCCAGGCAGCAGGCGCACATGAGCCGCGTACGGGGCAGCGGGCGGCGCGCGGCGGGCCGGGAAGCCCTCACAGGGGCACGCGCAGGGCGCCGTCGATGAGTTCGGCCGCCTCCGTCGTACCGGCGCACCCGCTGCGCACCAGGTGCTCGCGCACCGCGCGCAGCCGGTCCCGCAGCCGCTGGGACTCCATCCCGCGGGCCTGCTCGGCCATCCGCACGGCGGTCGCCACCGCGCTGTCGGCGTTGCCCCGGCGCAGTTCGATCGTGCTGAGCATCGCGAGGCGGTGCACCCGGCCGCGGTCGTGCGCCGGGCTGTCCACGGCCGCCGCGGCGTGCTCCTCTGCGGCCGCCAGATCACCGAGGCTGAGCAGCGCCTCCGCCACCTGGACGTTGACCAGGCCCGGCTCGACATAGCCGGTCTCCTCGGGCTCGTAGCCGCGGTGGATGCGCTCGGCGGCCTGCTCCGCGCGCCGGATGCGCGACAGCGCGCTCGTGCCGTCGCCGAGGTGGGCGTACGCCTTGGCCTGCATCGCGTACAGGTCGGAGGCGAGCGCCGGGGTGATGTCGCGGCCCGCGGCGCGCAGCGCGGCCTCGGCGAAGGCGACGGCCTGGCGGTACTCCCGCATGAACAGCGACTGGTTGACCAGCAGCGCTATGACGTAGGCCCCCAGTCCGCGGTCCCCGCTGGCCTTGGCGAGCCGCAGCGCCTGGTGGAAGTAGCGCTGGGCGAGCCCGTGCGCGTCGGAGTCGTAGGCGCAGATGCCCGCGATCGCCACCAACGCACCCGTCGCCCGGTGCAGTTGGCGGCCGGTGGCGTCGGTGTAGCCGCCGCGCAGCAGCGGGGCCGTCTCCGCGTTCAGGAAGCCCACGACCCGGCTGCGGGTGGCCACGCCGCCGGCCTTGCGGTACATCTGCTCGTAGTGCGTGCGGGCCGCGCGCAGCATCTCGACGTCCGCCGGGGTGACCCGGTGCCGCCCGCCCCGGGAGACGTCCGCGTCCTCGGGCGGGTTCTCCCACTCCCACACCGGCATGACGGCCGGGGTGCCGGTCACCGCGGGCGCCCCCAGGACGTGCGGGCGCTGCTGCTCGTCGGAGCGCCACAGGGCGGTGGCCCGTTCCACGAAGCCGGACAGGGAGGTGGTGTGCGGGGCGGACGGTTCTCCGGGCACGCCGAGGCCGATGTCGTCGAGGGTGACGGGCCGGCGCAGCCGGGCGGCCAGCACCTCGCAGATCAGGTCGGGCACCTGGCCGCGGGGCCGCTGGCCCTTGAGCCACCTGGCCACGGCGGTGTGCTCGTAGCGCAGCGTCAGACCGCGGGCGCGGCCCGCCTGGTTGACGTGTGCGGCGAGGCCGGCGTGCGAGATCCCCGCCTCGTCCAGGATCGCGTCGAGCAGAGTGTTGGGCTGCATGTCGGGCCCCCGGTGGCTCGGTGCGCACAGCGTAGTGGGGCCCGGTTCACACGGGGTGTGAACGCAGTGCGCGCATCCGCACCGTGTGCGCGCTGTCGCGGTGCGTGGGCGGCCGGTTGACTGAGGTGCCTCGTCAAGAGGCCGGCCGGGCCGCCGGCTCCCCCTCGTACAGTGCGGCGGCCCGCTGCCACGCCGCCCGTCCCGCCGCCTGCCCGACACTCCGTGGCGGGACGGGCGGCCTCGCCGGGCAGGGGGCTACGTGGCCGCCGGTCGCCGGCCGGGGCCGGTCACGCCCGCGCGCGGCGGGCCCGGACCGCGCGGGAGACCGCCACCGCTTCAGGGGCGGGCCCGCGACCACCTCAGGGGCCCGCCACCGCCTCAGGGGCCCGCCACCACCTCAGGGGCCCGCCACCACCTCAGGGGCCCGCCACCACCTCAGGGGCCCGTCGCGCCCGCGCGCGGCGGAGCCGCTACGGGCAGCGCCCCGCTCCCCTGGGAGGCCGGACGCGGACCGACGCCTTCCGGTCGTTGCGGATCACCAGGACCGCCGCGTCGTCGGCGCGGCGGTGTCCGGTGTGCCGCAGGAGCGAGGCGAACACGGCGCGCAGGACCGACCGGGAGGAGAGCGGGCCGGCGCGGGCCACGTCCCCGAGGACCGACGCCAGCGGGAAGAAGCGGCCCCGGGCGTCCCGGGCGTCCGCCACGCCGTCGGTGTGCAGGACGAGCGTGTCCCCCGGCAGGAGGCGGCCCAGCTCCTCGACGGGCAGGTCGTACGGCAGGGGGAAGGCGCCCAGCGGGGGCAGCGGGCCTACGCGGGAGACCGGTCCCATGTCCTGGCCGCGCAGCCGGTACGGCCACGGGTGGCCGCAGTTCAGCGCCTTCGTGCGGCCGTCGTCGGCGATCTCCAGGAGCAGGACGGTGACGAAGTCCTCGTCGGCCGGGTGCCCGGGTTCCCGGGTGCGCAGGTGGCGGGCGAGCGCGCGGCCCAACCGGCGCAGCACGCCTCCGAGTTCGGGCTCGTCGTGGGCGGCCTCGCGGAAGCTGCCGAGCACGGCCGCCGCGGTGCCGAGGGCGCCGAGGCCGTGGCCCCGCACATCGCCCATGACCACCCGTACGCCGTGCTCGGTGGCGATCACCTCGTACAGGTCCCCGCCGACGGCCGCGCCCCGGTCGGCGGACAGCTGGGCCGCCGCGAGACCGAGCCCCGCGATGTCCGGCGGCAGCGGGCGCAGCAGCGCGCTCTGGGCGGCGCCGGCGACCGCCTGGGCCTGCCGCAGCTCGTGCAGCATGGCGCGCCGGGCGTGCAGGACGATGCCGGTGCCCACGGCGAGGAACACGGCTCCCGGCCGCATCCCGCGCTGCGTACCGGCCCTGAGGCGGATCATGTCCATGGACCCCCGGAAAAGGCGCTGACGGCGCGGACCAGCCCCGCGGGGCCGGTCCGATTGTGTCCACCGCATACCCCTGAAAGGCCGGATCAGGAGCCTTCTCACCCGATCGAGTGAGCAGCTGCGGAGTGCATTTACGCAGGTCACGGCGGAGGGGCGGGTCCGGTGGTCCGGTCCCGCCCCTCGCACACCGCTGGTGAACCGCTCAGCTGCGCAGTGCCGCTCCGGTGCGCTCGGCGGCCAGCGCCACCGCGGCGTCGCGCGCGGCGGACGCCTCGTCGACCGTCAGGGTGCGGTCGGGGGCGCGGAAGCGCAGCGCGTAGGCCAGCGACTTGCGGCCGTCGCCGAGCTGCTCGGCGTTCTCGTAGACGTCGAACAGGCGGATGGACTCCAGGAGTTCACCGGCGCCCTCGCGCAGTGCGGCCTCGACGTCGGCGGCCGGGACCGGCTTGTCGACGACGAGGGCCACGTCCTGCGTGGCGACCGGGAAGGAGGAGATCCGCGGCGCCCGCACGATGCCGTCGCCGGCCTGCTCCAGCAGGTCGAGCTCGACCTCCATGGCGCAGGTGCGCTCCGGCAGGTGCATCGCCTTCACCACACGCGGGTGCAGCTCTCCGGCGTGGCCGACGAGGGTCTCGACGCCGTCCACCCGCGCGTAGAGCGCGGCGCACCGGCCGGGGTGCCACGGGGCGTACTGGTCGGCGCGGACGATCAGCTCCGCGCCGGCCTCGCGGGCCACGGTCCGCGCCGCCTCGACGGCGTCGGCCCAGTCGGCCGGCCGGCCCTTGCCCCACCAGCCGGCCTGCTCACGGGCGCCGGCCAGGACGACGGCGACCCGGCGCGGCTGGCGCGGCAGCGCGGCGTCGAGGGCGGCCAGCTGCTCCTCGGTGGGCCGGCGGTCGGCGGGCAGCCGGGCCGGGACCTCCTCCTGGCCGGTGGGCCGGAAGACCAGGCCGGTCTCGAACAGCGCCAGGTCGTGGCCGCCGCGCCCGTCGTTGCGGCGCAGCGCGCCGAGCAGGCCCGGCAGCAGCGTCGTGCGCAGGGCGGGCTCCTCGTCGGAGAGCGGGTTGACGAGGGTGACGACGGTGCGGCGCGGGTCGTCGGCGTCCAGGCCGAGCTGGTCGAAGGCGGCCTCGCCGAGGAACGGGTAGTTCAGCGCCTCGACGTAGCCCGCGCCGGCCAGCGCGCGGCCGACCCGGCGGTGCAGGCGCTGCCGGCCGGTCAGGCCGTGGCCGGGCAGCGGCCGGGGCAGCGTGGAGGGCAGGTTCTCGTAGCCCTCCAGGCGGATGACCTCTTCGGCCAGGTCGTTCGGGTCGGCCAGGTCGGGCCGCCAGGACGGGACGGTGACGATCAGCTCGTCGGCGCCGTAGACGTCGCAGCCGATCTGCTGGAGCCGCCGCACGACGGTCTCCCGGCCGTAGGTGACGCCCGCGACCTTGTCGGGGTGGTCGGCCGGGATGGTGATGGTGCGCGGCGCGGACGGCGCGACGATCTCGGTGACGCCCGCGTCGGCGGTGCCGCCGGCGAGCAGGACCAGCAGGTCGACGGTGCGCTGCGCGGCGGCGGAGGCGGCCTGCGGGTCGACACCGCGCTCGAAGCGGCGGGAGGCCTCGGAGGGCAGCTTGTGCCGGCGGGCGGTGCGCGCGATGGCGACCGGGTCGAAGTGGGCGGCCTCGATGACGACCTCGGTGGTGGTGCCGTCGGTGTCGTCGATCTCGGTGTCGGCGCCGCCCATGACGCCCGCGAGGCCGATGGGGCCGCGGTCGTCGGTGATGACCAGGTCCTCGGTGGACAGCGTGCGGGTGACGCCGTCGAGGGTGGTGAGCTGCTCGCCGCGCTCGGCCCGGCGCACGCCGATGGCGCCCTGGACGCGGGTGCGGTCGTAGGCGTGCAGCGGCTGGCCGAGTTCGAGCATCACGTAGTTGGTGATGTCGACGGCGAGCGAGATCGGGCGCATGCCCGCCTTCTGCAGCCGGCGCTGGAGCCAGATCGGGGAGCGTGCCTCGGGGTCCAGGCCGGTGACCGTGCGGGCGGTGAAGCGGTCGCAGCCGAACGGGTCGGAGATCTTCACCGGGTGCCCGTAGGCATTGGGCGCCGGCACGTCGAGCAGGGCGGGGTCGAGCAGCGGGCGGCCGTAGGCGATGGCGGCCTCGCGGGCGACGCCGCGGATCGACAGGCAGTCGCCGCGGTTGGCGGTGACGGCGATGTCGAGGACCTCGTCGACGAGCTGGAGCAGCTCGATGGCGTCGGTGCCGACCTCGTGCTCGGGCGGCAGCACGATGATGCCGTGCGTGCCGTCGTCGCCCATGCCCAGCTCGTCGGCGGAGCAGATCATGCCGTGGGAGGTCTTGCCGTACGTCTTGCGGGCGCTGATCGAGAAGCCGCCGGGCAGGGTGGCGCCGGGCAGGACCACGACGACCTTGTCGCCGACGGCGAAGTTGCGGGCGCCGCAGACGATCTCCTGCGGCTCGCCGGTGCCGTTGGCCCGGCCGACGTCCACGGTGCAGAACCGGATCGGCTTCTTGAAGCCCTCCAGCTCCTCGATGGTGAGCACCTGGCCGACGACGAGCGGCCCCTTGAGGTCGGCGCCGAGCTGCTCGACCGTCTCGACCTCGAGGCCGGCCGGGATGAGCTTGGCCTGGACGTCGCGCCCGGTCTCCGTCGCCGGCAGGTCGACGTACTCCCGCAGCCAAGAAAGCGGGACCCGCATCAGATCTCCATCCCGAACGGCCGGGTGAACCGGACGTCACCCTCGACCATGTCTCGCATGTCTTCGACGTTGTGGCGGAACATCAGCATCCGTTCGATGCCGAACCCGAAGGCGAATCCGCTGTACTTCTCCGGGTCGACGCCGCAGGCGATGAGCACCCGGCGGTTGACCATGCCGCAGCCGCCCAGCTCGATCCAGCCCTCGGACGAGCAGGTGCGGCAGGGGCGGTCGGGGTTGCCGACGGACGCGCCGCGGCAGACGTAGCACACCATGTCCATCTCGGCGGACGGCTCGGTGAACGGGAAGAAGTTCGGCCGCAGCCGGGTCTTCATGCCCTCGCCGAACAGCATCTGCACCATGTGGTCCAGGGTGCCCTTGAGGTCGGCCATGGTCAGGCCCTCGTCGATGGCGAGCAGCTCGACCTGGTGGAACACCGGGGTGTGGGTGGCGTCCAGCTCGTCCGTGCGGTACACGCGGCCGGGGCAGATCACGTAGATCGGCAGCTCGCGCGTCAGCATGGAACGCGCCTGCACGGGCGAGGTGTGGGTGCGCAGGACGACACCGGAGTCCGCGCCCTCGGCGCCGCGCACGAAGAAGGTGTCGTGCTCGCTGCGCGCCGGGTGGTCCGGGCCGATGTTCAGGGCGTCGAAGTTGAACCACTCCGCCTCGGCCTCGGGGCCCTCGGCCACCTCGTAGCCCATGGCGACGAAGACGTCCTCGATGCGCTCCGAGAGCGTGGTCAGCGGGTGCCGGGCACCGGCCGGTACGCGGTCGTAGGGCAGCGTGACGTCCACGGCCTCCTCGACCAGGACGCGGGCGTCGCGCTCGGCCTCCAGCTCGCCCTGGCGGGCGGCGAGGGCCTTGTTCACCGCGCCGCGGGCCATGCCGACGCGCTTGCCGGCCTCGGCCTTGGCGTGCGGGGGCAGGGCGCCGATCTCGCGGTTGGCGAGGGCCAGCGGGGAGGCCGGGCCGGTGTGGGCGACCTTGGCCTCGTGGAGCGCGTCGAGCGAGTCCGCGGCGGCGAAGGCGGCGAGCGCCTCGTCCCGCATGCGCTCGATCTCTTCCGGTTTCAACGTCTCGACCTCGACAGGGTCGTACGACTTATTCGGTGCCGACATCTCTTCCCGTGCTTCCGATTGGCTGGCTGACGGTCCCCGTCACCGACTCGTGGACGTGTCGTCTCCAGTGGTGGGACACAAAGGTGCCAAAGGCCGAGTCTAACGGGGGTGAGGGGAGGGAAAGCGCCCGTGGGCCCTCGGCGGGTGCTCAGAGCAGGTGCGCCGGGGTGCCCACGGGCAGGGTAAATCGGAACTGCGCGCCGCCGCCGGGGGCGCGTCCGACCGTGATGGCGCCGCCGTGGGCCTCGACGATGCCCTTGACGATGTAGAGCCCGAGGCCGGTGCCGCCGCGCTTGCTGCCCCGCCAGAAGCGGGTGAAGACGCGGTTCATGGACTCCTCCGGGATGCCGGGCCCCTCGTCGCTCACCGTGACCGACGTGGCTGCGTTCTCCGCGTCGTCCCCTTCTCTCAGGGACGCCGCGGGCGTGACGTCTATGGTGACGGTTCCCTCGCCGTGGCGCACCGCGTTTTCGATGAGGTTGCTCAGCACCTGGTCGATCTTGTCGGGGTCGGCCCACAGTTCGGGCAGCGGTTGCTCCACCCGGACGAGGAACCGGTCGGCGGGCTGGCCGGCGGCGACGTAGGCCTGGACGTGCCGGCCGACGGCGGCGCCGATGTCGACGAGCTGGCGGCGCACCTCCAGGCGGCCGGAGTCGATGCGGGAGATGTCGAGCAGTTCGGCGATGAGCCGGGTGACGCGGTCGGCGTCGGCGTCGACGGTCTCCAGCATGAGCCGCTTCTGGTCGTCGGTGAACCTCTCCCACTTGGCCAGCAGGGTGGCGGTGAAGCCCTTGACGGAGGTCAGCGGCGAGCGCAGTTCGTGCGCCACGGTGGCGATCAGCTCGGCGTGGCTGCGCTCGGTGCGGCGGCGGGCCTCGGTGTCCCGCAGACAGACCACCACCCGGCGCACGGGGCCGGTGGGGCGGACGCGGACGTAGCTCGCCGAGACGAGGACCTCCCGGCCGCCGGGCAGCAGGAGGTTGCGTTCGGGCTGGCCGACGCGGATGGCGAGGCCGCCGTAGGGGTCGGTCAGCTGCCACCAGCGCCGGCCCTCCAGGTCCTCCAGCGGCAGCGCCTCCTCCAGCGGCCGGCCGAGGGCCCGCTCGGCGGGGGTGGCGGTGATCCGGGCGGCGGCGGCGTTGAAGCGGACGACCCGTCCGTCCGCGTCGGCGACGACCAGCCCGTCGGGCAGGTCGTCGGGGTCGACGCCCGGGCCCGCGGGGCCGGGGTCGTGGCCTCGGGAGGGGACGGGGCCGCCGGGCCGGGGCACGGAGGGCTGGCGTGCGGCGTCCGTGTCCGGTGCACCGCTCGTGCCGACACTCATCCCGTACCCCACCTCTCAGCCGGTGCAGCAGGCCCCCGAGCCGGTCACCCTACTAGTTCCGGGCGGCGGAGCGGCATCCTTGGACGGCGCGCTGGGCGCGGGCCGAAGCGTAGAGACATACGGCGGCGGCGGTGGCCAGGTTCAGGCTCTCGGCCTTTCCGTGGATCGGGACGCGCACGACGGCGTCGGCGAGGGCGCGGGTCTCCTCCGGCAGCCCCCAGGCCTCGTTGCCGAACACCCAGGCGGTGGGGCCGCCCATGGTGCCCTTGTCCAGCTCGTCGTCGAGGTCGTGCGCGCCGGCGCCGTCGGCGGCGAGGACGCGCACCCCGGCGTCCTTGAGCCCGGCGACGGCCTGCTCCACGGGGACGCCGACGGCGACGGGCAGGTGGAAGAGCGATCCGACCGAGGCGCGTACGGCCTTCGGGTTGTACAGGTCGACGGAGGCGTCGGTGAGGACGACCGCGTCGGCCCCGGCGGCGTCGGCGCAGCGCAGCACGGTGCCGGCGTTGCCGGGGTCGCGCACGTGCGCGAGGACGGCGACGAGGCGGGGGCGGGCGGTGAGGATGTCCTCGAACGGCGTGTCGAGGAACCGGCAGACGCCGACCAGGCCCTGCGGGGTGACCGTGGTGGAGATGTCGGCGATGACCTCGTCGGCGGCCAGGTGGACGCGGGCGCCGACGGCGCGGGCCTCGCCGACGATGTCGGCGTAGCGCTCGGCGGCCTCGACGGTGGCGAACAGCTCCATGAGGGTGGCCGTCCCGTCCGCGGCCCGGTGCCCGGCGGCCTCCCGCACGGACTGCGGTCCCTCCGCGAGGAACAGCCGGTCCTTCCCCCGGAAGTTCCGCTTGGCCAGCCGGCGGGCGGCGCTCACGCGGGGGGAGCGGGGCGAGATGAGCTCGGGAGTGGCGGGGGGCATCCTCTTGCTTTCGGGACTCGTGGTGGCGGGGGATCGTCGCTCACCGGCGCTGACGGGGTGCCGCTGCGCCCACCCGTGCCGCCCTGGGGGCACGAGCGCCCACAGCGAGGTCGAGGCGAAGGGGCGCGGGGAACCGGGGCGGCCGGCCACGACGAACCCGCGGTCGGCCGACGTGCGGACGCAGCCCTCGAGGGCGCGGGGAACTGCGCGAACAGCCCCCACCGGGCCGCGGTCGGCAACACACCGCAGCCGCCCCCAACGACAGGACCCGCAAGCCCTGAAGCCTGCGGGTCCTACAGTCGCCGGCTCAAGGCCGGCGCGGCGTCACGCGGCCTTCGGCGCGTTGACGTCGCTCGGCAGAGCCTTCTGGGCGACCTCGACGAGCGCGGCGAACGCGTTCGCGTCGTTGACGGCCAGCTCGGCCAGGATCTTGCGGTCGACCTCGACGTTCGCGGCCTTCAGACCCTGGATGAAGCGGTTGTACGTGATGCCGTTGGCGCGGGCAGCGGCGTTGATGCGCTGGATCCACAGCTGGCGGAAGTCACCCTTGCGCTTCTTGCGGTCGTTGTAGTTGTAGACCAGCGAGTGGGTGACCTGCTCCTTGGCCTTGCGGTACAGACGCGAGCGCTGACCGCGGTAGCCGGAGGCCTGCTCGAGGATCGCCCGGCGCTTCTTGTGGGCGTTGACTGCCCGCTTGACGCGTGCCACTTGATTAACTCCTTGTAGCGGGGCCGTGGTTGTGCTCACACGGCCCGGAAACGATTGGGTCCCGGTCCAGACGGACGGCGCGCCGGATCAGTCGATCGCGCGCCGCGGCGTCACTTGCCGAGAAGCTTCTTGATCTTCGCGGCGTCGCCCGGGGCCATCTCGGCGTTGCCGGTGAGGCGACGCGTCACGCGGGACGACTTGTGCTCGAGCAGGTGGCGCTTGCCGGCGCGCTCACGGAGCACCTTGCCGGAGCCGGTGACCTTGAAGCGCTTGCTGGCACCGCTGTGCGACTTGTTCTTCGGCATAGCGCCGTTCTCTCCTCGTCGGTGGCGCTCCGGTGCCCGGTCGCGAGAACCGGGCACGGTGGAGCGTCGCTCTTGTTTCGGTTACATCCTGGGACAGGCGTCCCGGGGGTCACGCCTCGGCGTGCTCCTCGGCCGGCTCCTCGGCCTGCGCCTGGGTGTCCGCGGCGTTCTGCGAGCGGCCCGGGTTGGCCTTCGCGTCGGCCTTGCGGGCCTCCTGCGCCTGGCGGGCCTCGGCCATCGCCTCGGTCTTCTTCTTGTGCGGACCGAGAACCATGATCATGTTGCGGCCGTCCTGCTTCGGGTTCGACTCGACGAAACCGAGGTCCTGGACGTCCTCCGCGAGGCGCTGCAGCAGCCGGTAACCCAGCTCCGGCCGGGACTGCTCGCGACCACGGAACATGATCGTGATCTTGACCTTGTCGCCCTGCTTGAGGAACCGGACGACGTGACCCTTCTTGGTGTCATAGTCGTGCGGGTCGATCTTCGGCCGGAGCTTCATCTCCTTGATGACCGTGTGCGCCTGGTTCTTGCGCGCCTCACGGGCCTTCATGGCCGACTCGTACTTGAACTTCCCGTAGTCCATGAGCTTGCACACGGGCGGACGGGCGTTCGCCGCGACCTCGACCAGGTCCAGGTCGTACTCCTGCGCAAGCTCCAGTGCCTTGGCCAGCGGGACGATGCCCACCTGCTCGCCACTGGGACCGACAAGTCGCACCTCGGGAACGCGAATCCGGTCGTTGATGCGGGGCTCGGCGCTGATGGATCCTCCTCGGTAGCACCACACGGCGGTCTGGCGGACGGCCGCGTACGTCTCTGTTCGACAGACCTAACCGCGCCGAGACACGAAAAATGCCCCGGACGATCACATGCGGGGCTCCTCGAACTACCGGAGCGACCGCCGTGATGCCACGGGGCGCGCTGTTCGGACGGACCGCCGTCGCCGGGACGGGGGCCGTCTGACCGGTGACCCGCCGCCCGAGGGGCGGTCAGGTGGGAGTTCGAAAGCCTCCACTTGTGGGCCGGAACGCTAGCCGTGAGGCATACGTGTCCGACCGGTCGTTACACAAGGTTAGCAGGATCGGACGGGCAGGGCCAATCGGGCCGCAAGGGCCGCGGTGCGGCGCGGGACCGCGCTGCACCTATCGTGTGGGGCATGAGTGAGACCCCCTCTGAGAAGCCCTCCGGGAACCCCGCGGAGAGCACCGAGAGCACCGAGAACCCCGGCGTCGCCGACTTCGACGCCATGACCCGCGACATCGCGGAGGTCCCCGCGGTCGAGGTGATCGTGACGGTCGCCGTCAACCTGATGAGCGCCGCCGCCGTGAAGCTCGGTCTGACCGAGGAGGGCGACAAGTACAAGGACCTCGACGAGGCCCGCAAGCTGGTGACCGCGCTCGCCGGGCTGCTGGACGCGAGCGCGACCGAGATCAGCTCCTTCCACGCGGCGCCGCTGCGCGACGGACTGAAGTCGCTGCAGCTGGCGTTCCGCGAGGCGTCCGTCGTCCCGGACGAGCCGGGGCAGGGCCCGGGCGAGAAGTACACCGGGCCGGTCTACGGCTGAGCTATCCCCGCACGTACAAGGGCTCGCCCGGCGGCGTCGCCCCGGCCGGCAGCAGTGCCAGGTCGAGGCCGCGCACCAGGCGGGCCCTCAGCGTGTCGCTGGCCGCCAGGCGGCCGGCGACGGCGCGGGCGGCCTCGGCCGGGTCGGGGGCGGCGGCCGGGTCGAGGACCAGGGCGAGGGTGCCGTCGGCGCGCCCGGGACCGAGGTGGGCGCGCAGCACGGCCGGCTCGGCGGCCACCGCCTCCCGTACGGCCGCCACGACCGCCGGGTCGGCCAGCGGGTCGGCCGTCGTACGGCCCTCGGCGAGCGCGAGCAGCGCGGACCCGGTCAGTTCGAACGGCACCGGCCCGGCCATGTCCAGCACGACCGTGTCCGCCCTCTCGTGCGCGGCGGCCTGGAGGGCCTGGTGCAGGGGTACGGCGACGGGGCGGGCGGCCGGGTCCCAGCGGGCCAGGGAGCCGGTGGAGGTGAAGGCGGGCAGGGCGGTGCGGTCGCCGGCCTTCAGCGTGGGCACGGCCATGTCGCTGGTCTTCTCGCGGCGCAGCCCGCCCCCCCGGCTCCCGCCGCCGCCCTTCCAAGGAGCTTCGCGCTCCTCCTGACTGGCCTCCTCCACCTCGCCGAGCACGGCGACGACGGGGACCAGCAGCCGGGCGCCCTTCAGGGCCTGGAGCACCGGGTCCACGGCGGTGCGGTCCTCGGCCCAGGCGGCGAGCGCGGCGCTCAGCCGGGGGTCGGCGGAGCCGTCGTCGTCGGAGAAGCCGGGGTCGGGGATGTTCTTGTTCGCCACGCCCCCGAGCCTATCCGGGCCGGTCACGGCTCACCCAGGGTCCCTGGGCCCACATCGCGCGGGTCCCGCGGCGCGGGCGGTCCCGCGCGGAAGGACGCCTCCCAGGGCCTGTCCGACAAGAGCCCGTCGTTTCTGACAGAACCCCGTCGTTCGCCCGTAGGTCGGGCCTCGCGGCGTCCGGTGCGTGCGATCGCGAGGCGCCGAAGCGTCCTCGACGGGGGCCCCCTGCTCGTCAAGCTCGGGAACGGAAGACGTTCTCCCGGCGGCCGCGGCGCCACAGCACGGCCGCGACGGCCAGGAGGACTCCCCCGGCGCCGCCGGCGAGCGGGCCGGCCCAGCCGGACGTGTCGTCGTGGGTCTCGTGGGTGTCGGGACCGGGGCCGAAGTACTCGTCGCCGTAGGCCGCCGCGCGCAGGCCCCGCGGCTTCAGGCGGCCGGCGGCGTCGATGGCGGCGACGGGGTCGATCATGCCGAAGCCGCGCGAGTCGTCCCGGCCGCCCACGGGGGCGTCGCGGGCCGTGTCCTCCAGGAGCTTCTTGATCTGCGCGGGCGTCAGGCCCGGGTGCGCGGCCTCGATCAGGGCGACGGCGCCGGAGACGAAGGCGGAGGCCGCGCTGGTGCCCCAGCCCTCGTAGTACCTGTGGTCCGGGTCGGCGATGACGATGTCGACGCCCGGTGCGCTGACCGCGGCGTACCAGCGGCGGGTGGAGAAGGCGGCCCGGGTGCCGTAGCGGTCGACGGCGGTCGCGGCGATCACGCCCGGGTAGGCGGCCGGGTAGGAGATGTGGTCGCCCTTGTCGCCGCCGTTGCCGGCGGAGGCGACGACGACGGTGCCCTTCTTCAGCGCGTACTGGACGGCCTCGTCCTCGGCGGGCTCCGGGTGCGCGGAGTCGGAGTCGTCGCCGAGGGAGAGGTTGATGACGTCGGCGCCGTGGTCGGCGGCCCAGCGGATGCCGTCGGCGAGGGCGCTGCCCCGGGTGGTGCGGGCGCGGGCCCGGGCCGGGTCGCCGTCCTCCAGGATCACCCGGACGGGCAGGATCTTCGCCTCCGGGGCGAGGCCCATGACGCCGTCGGCGTCGCCGGGGCCGTGACCGTGCCCGGCGATGATGCCGGCCATGGCGGTGCCGTGCCGGGCCCAGTCGCGGTCGCCGGGCCCGGCGCCGAAGCCGATCAGGTCCTTGGCGGGCAGGACGTTGCCGGCGAGGTCGGGGTGGTCGGCCTCCACGCCGGTGTCCAGGACGGCGACGGTGACGCCCTTGCCCTTGGTGGTCCGCCACAGCTGCGGGGTGTGCAGGGCGTCCAGGGCCCACTGCTTGGCGCGGATGCCGTCGGCGTGCGCGGCGGCGGCCGGTACGAGGGCCAGGGAGGCGGCGAGGAGCACGCTCAGGGCCGCGCCGCGGCGGCTGACCACGGGCGCGGCGGGAACGGCCGGCGCGGCGGCGGGCGCGGCGGGGGCCGGTGCGGCGGCGGCTTTCACGAGGGCTTCTCCGTGGCCGGTGCGGCGGTCTTGCGGAAGCCCCGTTCGACGCGGTCGGCGAGGCCCTGCGCCTCGTTGCCGAGGCCCGCCTGGGCGGGTGCCGCGGTGGCGCCGGAGCGCATCGCGTCGGCGGCGGGCTGCGGGGCGTCCACGGTGCGGCCGTCGGCCCAGCCGGAGACGGCGTAGACGACCACCGGGGCCTCGGTCAGCACCGAGACGGTCCAGGACGCGCGCTGCTTGTCGCCGAAGGCGGCGGCGACGGTGCCCTCGGCGGCGTAGGGGCGGGGCATGAGGTCGGTGCGCCGGGCGAGGCCCTCGTTCTCGAACCGGGCGGCCAGCGCGGCCATGTCGGTGGCGTCGGCGTCGGTGAAGAGCAGGCCGACGGTGGTGACGTAGCTCTGGGTGGCGTCGGTGTAGGTGGCGCGCAGCAGGCGGGCGCAGCCGACCGGGGCGAGGGCCTTGCGGAGCAGGGGGTCGAAGGCGTCCGCGCAGCCGCCGTCCGGTGCGACGGCCACGCGGGTCCAGGTGCGGTCCGCTCCACCGGGCCCGGCGCCGGCGCCCAGCACGGTGGGCGGGAACAGCTGGTCGACGGGCACGTCGTGCCACAGCGCCCCGGCGGCGGCGAAGGCGCCGGCCGGGCCGCCGCCCGCGGAGCCCCCGGTGAGCCAGCTCCCGGTCGCGGCGCCGCCGATGAGCCCGAGGCCGAGGACGACGCACGCGGCCGCAACCGCGGTGCGCGGCCGCAACCGCGCGCCGAGGGCCCGCCCCCGTCCGCGCTCGTCGTAGCCCTCCGGCTCCCCGAGCGCGAAGTACGCCCGTGGGGCGTCGAGTACGGGGCCGCGAGCGCCGGCCGCGCTCCAGGACAGGGCGGGGTCGGGCGATGCCGTGCAGACGCGGCCCGGAGAGGCGGCGGACCGGGGCGGTGCCGCGGGCGCGGGCGTCCGGTGCGGGGATACGGGGCGCAGCCGGGTCGTCTCCGAGTCGGTCGCCGCCGGCCGCGCGGCGTCGGCGCCCCACCCGGCGAACGCGTCGGCGCCTTCGGCCGCCGTCGGTGCGCCCGCGGGCCCCGTCGCCGTCGTGCCGCCGGGCCACCCGGTCGGCGCGTCGGCGGGTCGCGGCGTCGGTCCGCCGGCGGGCGGGGCCGCGGATGCGGCACCCGGCCGCGTGAGGGGTCCCACGGCACCCGGCCGCGCGAACGGCCCGCCGCTCCGGCGATCGGCCGCGGGCTCGCCGGGCGGCGCCGACGGCGTACCGGTAGCGCTCGCCGTCGCGTCGCCGGGGCGGGCGGGCGGTGCACCGGCGGGGCGTCCCGCGGCGGACGGGCGGTGTGCCGGGCGGGGTGGGGCGGTGGTGGTCTCGGACGCGGGGCGTGCGGGGGCCTGGTGCGGGCGTGCGGGGGCCTGGCGGGGGGCCGCCGGGCCGGGCCCGGCCGTCCCGCCCGGGAGGCGGGGCCCGCCCGGGGCGCGGCGCCCTGTCGGATCGGCCGGGGCCGGGCCGGCGGTGCTCCGGGCGCCGTCGGGGGCCGCGTCGGGCGCGGCGGGGCGGCCTGTGGCGTTCGGTGGGGTCGGGGGCCGCGTCGGCGGGGCGGGCGGGATGTCCCGGCCCACCGTCGGCGGGGCGTCGGGGAAGCGGGCGGAGGCGGGGGGCGGGGGCGGCGGGTCGGAGGGGCGCGGGGGTATGGGGGTGTGGCGCGCTTCCGTGCTCATGCACCCCCCGTTTCCTCGTGCCCGGGCCGCTTCGTGGCGAGCGGCGGTCCTCGTCGCCCCGCCCGACGCCGACTCGTCGTCACCGGGCACGCATACCCGTACGAACGAAGTGCCATCCCGGCTCAACCGCGCGGCCCGGACAGGCGCGCCGTTCCGCCGGACGTGCGCGTCACTCTACGGGCTGAATCCGGGTGGACGGGAACCCGGTCCGCGGGCCCGGGGCATCTGCCCGGAACGTCCCCCTACCCTGCGGTAATCCTGTCTGGCAGGCTTCGCTCATGACTGCGCGTGCCGCCGACCGGGCCCGGTACGACCGGGCCACCGCCCACCTCGACGCCCCCGTCGCGATCGTCGACCTGGAGGCGTTCGACGCCAACGCCGACGACCTCGTCCGCCGGGCCGGCGGCAAGCCGGTCCGGGTGGCGAGCAAGTCCGTGCGCTGCCGGGCGCTGCTCGAACGCGTCCTCGCCCGGGACGGTTTCGCGGGCGTCATGTCGTTCACCCTGGCGGAGTCGCTGTGGCTGGCCCGCTCCGGGTTCGAGGACGTGCTGCTCGCCTACCCCTCCGCCGACCGCGCCGGCTTCGCCGAGCTCGCCGCCGACCCCAAGCTCGCCGCCGCCGTCACGGTGATGGTCGACGACCCGGCGCAGCTCGACCTGATCGACGCCTCCCGCCAGGGCGGACGCGAGGCCGTGCGGGTCTGCCTGGAGCTGGACACCTCGCTGCGGCTGCTCGGCGGCCGGGTGCGCGTCGGCGCGCTCCGCTCCCCGCTGTTCTCCCCCGCCCAGGTCGCCGAGCTGGCCCGCGCGGTGGCCCGGCGGCCGGGGTTCGAGCTGGTGGGGATCATGGCGTACGAGGGGCACGTCGCCGGTGTCGGCGACGCGGTGGCCGGCCGGCCGCTGCGCTCGCGCGCGATCCGGCTCATGCAGGCGGCCGCCCGGCGGGAGCTGGCGGAGCGGCGGGCGGCCGTGGTGCGGGCGGTCCGGGCGGTGGTGCCGGACCTGGAGTTCGTCAACGGCGGCGGCACGGGCAGCGTCCAGCACACCGCCGGGGAGGACGCGGTCACCGAGATCGCCGCGGGCTCCGGGCTGTACGTGCCGCGCCTGTTCGACAACTACACGTCGTTCCGGGGCCGTCCGGCGGCGCTGTTCGCGCAGCCCGTGGTGCGCCGGCCCGGGGTCGGCGTCGTCACGGTGCTCGGCGGCGGCTACCCGGCGTCCGGCGCGGCCGGCCAGGACCGGCTGCCGGTGCCGTATCTGCCCGAGGGGCTGCGCTACGACCCGCAGGAGGGACCCGGCGAGGTGCAGACGCCGCTACTCGGCTCGCCCGCCGACGACCTGCTGATCGGTGACAAGGTGTGGTTCCGGCACGCCAAGGCGGGCGAGCTGTGCGAGCGGTTCGAGACCCTGCACCTCGTCGAGGGAGACCGGGTGACGGCGTCCGTGCCGACGTACCGGGGCGAGGGGCATACGTTCCTGTAGGGCGTCCGCCCGCCGGGGAGGCGAGACCTCAGCGACCGCGGGACCGGCCGCGCAGGCGAGAGCCGCCTCCGGCGCGGGGCCGCCCGGCCGCGGGATCGCCCCGGACGCGCGAGGCCGAGGAGGGGCTGTGGGCGGACGACCGCTGATCGGCGTCAGTACGTACCTGGAGGCCGGGGCGCGCTGGGGCGTGTGGGAGCTGGAGGCGGTGCTGCTGCCGGCCGCCTGCCCCCGGCTGGTGCAGCGGGCCGGCGGGCTCGCCGCGATGCTGCCGCCGGACGCGCCGGAGCGGGCGGCGGCGACGGTGGCCCGGCTCGACGGGCTGGTGATCGCGGGCGGCCCGGACGTCGAGCCGGCCCGCTACGGCGCCGAGCCGGACCCCCGTACGAACCCGCCCTCACCCGTCCGTGACGCCTGGGAGCTGGCCCTGATCGAGGCCGCGCTGCACGCGCGCGTCCCGCTGCCGGGGATCTGCCGGGGCATGCAGCTGCTCAACGTCGCCCTGGGCGGCACCCTGGTGCAGCACCTGGCGGGGCACGCCGAGGTGACCGGCGTGTTCGGCGGCCATCCCGTCGGGCCGGTCCCCGGCACCCGGTACGCGGCCGCCGTCCCCGAGGCGACGACCGTGCCCACGTACCACCATCAGGCCGTCGACCGCCTCGGCGAGGGCCTGATCGCCTCGGCCCACGCGGCCGACGGCACGGTCGAGGCCGTCGAACCGGCGCCGGAGGGCGCCTGGGTGCTGGGCGTGCAGTGGCATCCGGAGATGGGCGACGACCCGCGCGTGATGCGGGCGCTGGTCCTCGCGGCGGACGCGGGCGCACCGGGCTGAGGCCCCTCGCCCCGCCGGAGCCGGTCGCCGTCGGCTCACCCGGCCCCGGAGCGGGTCAGGGACAGCAGCTCGCGGGCCGGGCCCGCCGGGCGGTGGCCGGCCGGCCAGACGGCGCGCAGGTCGCGCCTGAGCGCGACGCCCTCGACGGGGACGGTGACCAGGCGGCGCAGGGACAGCTCGTCGCCGACGGCCAGTTCGCTCAGCACCGCCGGGCCGGCCCCGCTGACCGCGGCGGCCTTCACCGCCGTCGTCGAGGACAGCTCGATCAGCGGCCGGGCCAGGCCGCCCAGGGCGGCGTCCAGCACCTGCCGGGTGCCGGAGCCGGTCTCCCGCAGGATCAGTGGCGTCGCGGCCAGCTCCGCCGCGTCCAGCGGTCGCCGGCGGCGGGCCCAGGGGTGGGTGGGGGCGGCCACCACGATCAGGCGGTCGTGGGCGATGACGACGGAGTCGAGGCCGGCCGGCACCGAGACGCCCTCGACGAAGCCGAGGTCCGCCTCGCCGGCCAGCAGCCGTTCGGCGACCATCGCGGAGTTCCCGGCGAGCAGCGACACCGCCGTGTCCGGCCGCCGGGCCCTGAGCGCGATCAGCCAGCCGGGCAACAGGTACTCCGCGATCGTCATGCTGGCCGCCACCCGCAGCCGCGAGTCACGGCGGTCGCGCAGCGCCTGCGCCCCCGCGTCGAAGGCCTCCGCGGCCTCCACGACCCGCCGGGCCCAGTCCGTCACCAGCGCGCCCGCGTCCGTGAGGCGGGAGCCGCGCGGCGAGCGGTCCACCAATGCGAGGCCCAGCTGCCGTTCCATGGAGCGGATCCGGCTGCTGGCCGCCGGCTGGGTGATGCCCAGTTCCCGGGCCGCGCCGCCCAGGCTGCCCAGCCGCGCCACCGCCAGCAGCAGTTCCAGCGCCCCCAGGTCCGGGACGCGGTGCGCCAGGGTCGCCGGGACCGGCCGTCCCGCAGCGCCGCCTGTCTCCACCTCCGGCCTCCTCGCCCCGCTCATAAACACAGCTTATGCCCTGATAGAGACAAACCCCCTGGTGGGGGGCGTGGTCCCCGCGAAAGCCTGAACCCATGGTCACCGCAGCGCATTCCCTGTCCGTCCCTGCCGCGCCCCGGCCGCGGCTCCCCGCCCTGCGCCACCTGGGCCCCCACTGGTACGGCTCCGTCATGGGCACGGCCGCCGTCGGCACCGCGGGAGGGGCGCTGCCCGTGCACGTGCCGGGGCTGCGGACCGTGTGCACCGCCGTGTGGGCCCTCTCGCTCGTCTGGCTGCTGGTGCTGCTGACCGCCCGGGCGCTGCACTGGGCGCACCACCGCGACCAGGCCCGCGCCCACCTCCTCGATCCGGCCGCGGCCCCGTTCTACGGCTGTCTGGCCATGGCGCTGCTGGCGGTCGGCGGCGGCGCGCTGTCCGTGGGACGGGACTGGACCGGCTCCTCGGTCGCGCTCGCCCTGGACACCGTGCTGTTCACGGCGGGCACCGTCGTCGGTCTCGTGGCCGCCGTGGCGGTGCCGTACCTGATGGCCGTGCACCACCGGATCGAGCCGCACCAGGTGACGCCGGTGTGGCTGCTGCCGGTGGTCGCGCCGATGGTCTCCGCGGCCCTCGGGCCCGCGCTCGTCGGGCATCTGCCGGCCGGGCAGGCGCGCGAGACGCTGCTGCTGGGGTGCGTGGCGATGTTCGGGCTCAGTCTGCTGGCGACGCTGGCCCTGCTGCCGCTGGTGCTGGGCCGGCTGCTGATCGCCGGGCCGCTGCCCCTGGCGCTCACCCCGACGCTGTTCCTGGTCCTCGGCCCGCTGGGCCAGTCCACGACCGCCGCCGGGGCCTTCGCGGACACGGCCGGCGGTGTCGTCGCGGCCCCCTACGACACCGGCTTCACGGCGTTCGCCCTGCTCTACGGGGTCCCGGTGATGGGCTTCGCGGTGCTCTGGTTCGCCTTCGCCGCCGCCCAGGTGCTGCGCGCCGCCCGGCGGGGCATGGGCTTCGAGATGACGTGGTGGTCCTTCACCTTCCCCGTCGGCACCTGCGTGACGGGCGCCTCGGCCCTGGCCCGGCACACCCGCCTCGCCGTCTACGACGGCCTCGCCCTCGTCCTGTACGCCGTCCTCGTCGCCGCCTGGGCCGCCGCGGCCGTGCACACGGCCCGGGGGCTGGTCAGCGGGGCGCTGCTCGCAGCGCCTCGCCCAGCACCCGCGGAGCCTCGGCCAGCGACGGCCCGTACCAGGTCAGGTGCCGTCCGCTGACCAGGGCGCAGGGCAGGCCCGCGAAGGCCTCGGGCCCGTCGTCGGCGGTGAAGCGGTAGGGCTCGTCGGGCAGGACGACGACGTCCGGCGCCGCCGCGCGCAGCTCCTCGGCCGGGACGCGGGGGTAACGCTCCTCGTGGTCGGCGTAGAGGTGGTCGACGCCGAGGCGGGACAGCACGTCGCCCGCGAAGGTGTCCCGGCCCAGCACCATCCACGGCCGCCGCCAGACGGGCACCACGGCGCTCCTGCGGGGCCCCGCCGGCGGCGACGTCCAGGCGGCCTCCGCCTCCTCCAGCCAGCGCGGCCGGCCGGCCGCGCCGCACGCGGCCAGCACCCGCGCCAGTTCCGAGAAGGCCTGCGGAACGTCGCGCACCTCGGTGACCAGCACCTCGATGCCGGCCGCGCGCAGGGCGCCGAGGTCGGGGGCGCGGTTCTCCTCCTCGTTGGCGACCACCAGATCGGGGGCGAGGTCCGCGATCCGGTCGGTCCTCGGGTTCTTGGTGCCGCCGATCCGGGCGACCTCGAGGCCCGCCGGACGGCGGCACCAGTCCGTGGCGCCGACCAGGACGCCGGGCAGCGTCACGGCGATCGCCTCGGTGAGCGAGGGCACCAGGGAGACGACCCGCATCAGCGCGTCCGGTCCTGTACCGCCTCGATGTGCTCGGCCACGGCCACCACGATCACCCGGGTGTCGGGGACGGTCGCCCGCCAGCGGTGGCGGACCCCGCCGGTCAGGTACATCGTGTCGCCGCGGGCCAGCCGGTAGGCGCGGCCCTCGGCCTCGATCTCCACCGCGCCGTCGGCGACGTACATCAGTTCGTCGTTGCGGTGCTGGAACTCGCGGCCGGCGTCGTGGTCGCCGGTGAACTCGGAGGCGTGCAGCTGGTGGTGGCCGCGCACCAGGGAGCGCACGCGGGGTTCGGGCTCCAGCTCGGTGGCCTCGCCGCGTACGACGTCGACGCTGCACGCCGGGTCGGCGGCCGCCAGCAGTTCGACGGCGGTGGTGCGCAGCGCGTCGGCGACCTTCTCCAGCGATCCCCGGCTGGGGCGGGCCCGGTCGTTCTCGACCTGGCTCAGGAAGGGCACCGACAGGCCGCTGCGCTGGGCCACGACGGCGAGGGTGAGGTCCAGCGCGCGCCGTCGCCGCCGTACGGCGGCGCCCACGCGAAGGGGCTGCTCTTTGTTGTCGCCCATCGCTGCGGCTCCTTCCCTCGCTCGTCGGTCCGTTGTCCGTGGGCCCGCTTCCGGGCGCACCTGTCCTGATGACTTCTCTGCACCCTACGCATGTTCGGCAAACCGTTTCACGTGGCCTTCGCATCGACGTAAGGATCCCGTAGGACCGACCCCCTGGTTCGCGCCAGTGGATCAGGGCCGCCGGGGGGTGCGTGCGGGACCGGCGCGGGGGCGCGGCGACGGGTCCGGCGAGGCGGACGGCGTTCCGTGCGGCCCTCGTCACCCGATCGGCGCCGCCGTCCCCGCGGCGCCCGCCAGAGGTGCGGGGAGCCGGGGCGAGGGGGTGGCTCTCCGTGGTTGGCCTGATTCGTGCCGTCGGCTCCGGCGCCCCGGACGGCGCCCGTACGCGCCCGGCGGGGCCGCCCGGAACGCGCCGAGGGGCGGGCCTCCCCCGCGGTGCCGGGGAGGCCCGCCCCTCGGGCGGCGTACGGCGTTCCGGTCAGCCGGCGGTCATCCGCTGCTCGACGTCCGGGTGCTGCTTGAGCCAGGCGTCGACCGCCTGGTCCTCGTGGCCCTGGCCGCGCTGGTTGATCTCGCTCTCCAGGCTGCCGAGTTCGGCCTCGCTCATCCGGAAGTTCCTGATCCACTTCGTGAGCCGCGGGTACCGCTCGGGGAACTTCAGGCTGGAGATGGTGCGCACCGTGTTGCCGACGCCGAAGAGCTTCTTGTCGTCGGTCAGCTTGGTGAGGTCGTAGCGGCTGTAGGCCCAGTGCGGGGACCACAGCACGACGGCCACGGGCTGCTTCCTGGCGTAGGCGCGCTTGAGCTCGGCCAGCATCGCCGGCGTGGAGCCGTCGACGACCTTGTACTCCTTGTCCAGGCCGTAGCCGGGCAGGACCTTGGTCTTGAGCAGGTTCATCTCGCCGGTGCCCGGCTCGATGCCGATGATCTTCCCGCCGAACAGGGACGACTTGCCCTTGAGGTCCGCGAGGGACTTCACGTCCTTGACGTAGGACGGCACGGCGATCTCCAGGGAGGTCGGCCGGTACCAGGTGCCGAGGTCCTTCAGTCTCGCCTTGTTCCTGTCCCAGTAGTTCTGCTGCGCGTAGGGCAGCCAGGCGTCGAAGTCGAGGTCGATGTCGCCGCCGGCGAGGCCGGTGTAGACGGGGCCGACGTCCATCTGCTTGAGGTTCAGCTCGTAGCCGCGGCGCTCCAGGACGTTCTTCCACAGGTGGGTGACGGCGACGTCCTCGTCCCAGGGGAACCAGGCGACGTTCAGGGGCCGCTTCGCCTCGGCCGGCTTGTCGCCGGAGCCGCCGGGCACGGGGGCGAGCTTGTCGACGAGGCCGGGGTGGGACTTCAGCCAGGCGCGCACGGCGTCCTGCTGGCGGCCCTTGCCCGCCTTGTTGATCTGGGCTTCGAGGCCGGTGAGCTGCTTCTCGTCCAGCTCGAAGTTCTTCAGCCAGGCGCCGACCACCGGGTTGTCGGCCGCGAAGCCCTTGCGGGCCAGGGTGTGCACGCCGTCGCCCTTGCCCCAGGCGCCCTTGGGGTCCTTCAGCTTCTTCAGGCCGTAGTCGCTGTACGCCCAGTGCGGGGACCAGAGCGTGACGACGATGGGTTCCTTCTTGCTGTAGGCGCGCTTGAGCTCGGCCAGCATGGCGGGCGTGGAGCTGTCGACGACCTTGTACTCCTTGTCGAGGCCGTACTCCTTGAGGACCTTGCTCTTGAGCAGGGCCGTCTCGCCGGCGCTGGACTCGATGCCGGTGATCCTCCCGCCGAACTCGGCGGCCTTGCCTTTGAGGTCGTCGAGGCTGTCGACGTCCTTCATGTACGACGGGACGGTCAGCTCCAGGGAGGTCTGGTCGTACCAGGAGCCGAGGTCGTCGAGCTGCTTGCCGTACTTCTTCCAGTACTGGGCGTGGGTGGTCGGCAGCCAGGAGTCGGTCTCGAAGTCGACGCTGCCCTGGGCGAGCGAGGTGTAGAGCGGACCGGCGTCGAACTGCCGTGCGTCCACCCGGTAGCCGCGCTGTTCGAGGATCTCCTTCCACAGGAAGGTGGAGGCGACGCCCTCGTCCCAGGGGATGTAGCCGAGGGTGAGCTTCTTGCCCTTGCCGACGTCCTGCGCGTCGGCGGCGGCCGTGGCGCCGGATCCGCCGCCGAGGACGCCCATGCCGCCGGCGGCGAGGGCGAGGACGACGACGCCGATCACGGCGATCTGCGGGCGCGGACGGTAGGACCAGATCTTCAGGCCCTTGACGGCGCGCGCCCGGGCGGCGGCGCGCCGGCCGAGCGGCGATACCTGGGTGCCCAGCGCGCCGGTCATCCGGTCGAGGTAGATCGCGAGGATCACGATGGCGACGCCGGACTCGGAGCCGAGGCCCACGTTGAGCTGGCCGATGGCCTCGTTGACGTCGCCGCCGAGGCCGCCGGTGCCGACCATGCCGGCGATGGCGGCCATGGAGAGCCCGAGCATGATCACCTGGTTGACGCCGGCCATCACGGTGGGCAGGGCCAGCGGCAGCTGGACGCGCAGCAGGGTGTCGCGGGGGGTGGTGCCGAACGCCTCGGCGGCCTCCACCAGTTCCTTGTCGACCTGGCGGATGCCCAGCTCGGTCATGCGCACGCCGGGGGCCAGGGCGAAGATCAGGGTGGCCACGATGCCCGCGGAGGCGCCCGTGCCGAAGAACAGGATGGCCGGGATGAGGTAGATCATCGCGGGCAGCGTCTGCATGAAGTCCAGAACCGGCCGGACGACGGCGCTGACCCGGTCGGACCGCGCCGCCCAGATGCCGACCGGCACCGAGACCACCAGGGCGATGAGCGTGGCGACCAGGACGAGCGACAGCGTCACCATCGCGTCCGACCACAGCTCCAGGGAGTCGATGAACGCGAAACCCACGAAGGTGAGGACACCGGCGAGGGCGCCGCGCAGCCACCAGGCGAGCACCGCGAAGATGCCCGCGAGCAGCAGCGGCTCGGGCGCCTGGAGGACGGCGTCGATCCCGTCGTAGGTGCCGGTGAACACGGTCTTGAAGAAGTCGAACAGCCAGGCCATGTGGGCCAGCAGCCAGTCGACGGCGGAGTTGACCCAGTCGCCGAGCGGGATCCTAGGCACGGGCGACCTCCTTGCGTCCGCCCTTGCCGCGCGGTGCGTCGCAGGGGCCGGGGGCGTCGGCGCTCTCGTCGCCGAGGAAGCCGACCAGGTGCTGACGCGGGACGACGCCGACCAGGGTGTCGTGTGCGTCGAGCACGGCGACGGGGTGCGAGACCCGGGCGCTGATCGCGCACAGTTCGGTGAACGGGGTGTCCGGCGCGGCCGTCTCGCAGCCGCAGTCCGCCTCGTCGCCGCGCACCTCGCGGTCCATGACCGCCTCGGCGGTCAGCACCCGGGAGCGGTCGACGTCCTGGGTGAAGGAGGCGACGTAGTCGTCGGCGGGGCGCAGCAGGATGTCCTCGGCGGTGCCGGTCTGCACGATCCGGCCGTCCCGCATGACGGCGATGCGGTCGCCCAGGCGCATGGCCTCGTTGAGGTCGTGGGTGATGAAGACGATGGTCTTCTTCAGGGTCTTCTGCAGCTGGAGCAGCTGGTCCTGCATGTCCCGGCGGATCAGCGGGTCCAGGGCGCTGAAGGACTCGTCCATCAGCAGCAGGTCGGCGTCGGTGGCGAGCGCGCGGGCGAGGCCGACGCGCTGCTGCATGCCGCCGGAGAGCTCGTCGGGCCAGGAGTCCTCCCAGCCGGCCAGGCCGCACAGGGCGAGCGCCTCGTCGGCGCGGCGTCCGCGCTCGGCGCGGGGCACGCCCTGCACTTCCAGGCCGTAGGCGGCGTTCTCGCGGACGCTGCGGTGCGGGAAGAGCGCGAAGTGCTGGAAGACCATGCTGATCTTCCTGGAGCGGACCTCACGCAGCTCACGGCCGGTGAGCGCGGTCAGGTCCTGCCCGTCGAAGCGGACCTGGCCGGCGGTCGGTTCCAGCAGTCCGTTGAGCATGCGCAGCAGGGTGGACTTGCCGGAGCCGGACAGTCCCATCACGACGAAGATCTGGCCGGGGTCCACCGTGAAGGAGGCGTCGATCACGGCGGCGGTGGTGCCGTCGGCGCGCAGTTCCTCGCGGTCGGCGCCCTGTTGGAGTTTCTCCACGGCCTGGTCGGGTCGTCTGCCGAACACCTTGTACAGGTGGTGGGCCTCAAGTCTGGATGACACGCGCACCTCTCGTCGTCGGGGACAGGGACGGAGCCAAAGATTCCGTAACAGTTGAATAACGCAACTACTTCTGGCTCGGGCGCGCGCCTGCCCAGACCCCCGAAGGCCAAACACAGAAGTGGCCTGCCTCACACCGGATCCGGTGACTGTCAGTGGTGTACGGCATGATGCGAGGCGTGACCGGACGACTGATGCTCCTCGACACCGCATCCCTGTACTTCCGCGCCTACTTCGGCGTCCCGGACTCGGTCAGGGCCCCGGACGGCACACCGGTGAACGCGGTGCGCGGACTGCTCGACTTCATCGACCGCCTGGTCAAGGACCACCGGCCCGACCATCTGGTGGCCTGCATGGACGCCGACTGGCGGCCGCAGTGGCGGGTCGAGCTGATCCCCTCGTACAAGGCGCACCGCGTCGCCGAGGAGCACCCGGGCGGCCCGGACACCGAGGAGGTGCCGGACACCCTGTCCCCGCAGGTCCCCGTCATCGAGGCGGTCCTGGACGCCGTGGGCATCGCACGCGTGGGCGTCACCGGGTACGAGGCGGACGACGTGATCGGCACGTTCACCGCGCGCTCGAGCGGCCCGGTGGACATCGTCACCGGCGACCGGGACCTGTACCAGCTGGTGGACGACGCGCGCGGCGTGCGCGTGCTGTACCCCGTCAAGGGGGTGGGCACCCTGCAGAGCACGGACGAGGCGGTGCTGCGCGAGAAGTATGGCGTCGACGGCCGCGGGTACGCGGATCTGGCGCTGCTGCGCGGCGACCCCAGCGACGGACTGCCGGGCGTGCCCGGCATCGGCGAGAAGACGGCGGCCAAGCTGCTGGCCGCGTTCGGCGACCTGCCCGGGATCCTGGCGGCCGTCGACGACCCGAGGGCGAAGCTGACGCCTTCGCAGCGCAAGCGGCTCGACGCGGCGCGGCCGTACCTGGCGGTGGCGCCGAAAGTGGTCCGCGTGGCCGACGACGTGCCGCTGCCGGACGTCGACACGGCGGTGCCGCGGGCCCCCCGCGACGCGGACGCGCTGGCGGAGCTGGCCGGCCGCTGGGGCCTCGGCGGCTCCCTGCGGCGGCTGCTCGACACGCTGGCGGCGTGAGAGGCGGGTGCGACGGCCGGGGCACGGCGGCCGCACCTGACACAGACGGGGAAGACGGAGGGAAGAGGTGCCACCCGGCGGAAGGTGCTAACTTAGGCAAGCCTAAGCATGGGGAGAGTGGAGGCCGTCATGGCAGAACGTCCGGCGCGCAAGCCGCGAAGGGTGCACACCGCGCAGGTCGTCCGCACCGAGCGGCTGACCCCGCACATGCAGCGCGTGGTGCTCGGGGGCGAGGGGCTGGCCGAGTTCTCGGCCGGCACGTGCACGGACCACTACGTGAAGCTGCTGTTCCCGGCCGAGGGCGCGACCTATCCCGAGCCCTTCGACATGGAGCGCATCCGCGCGGAGTTCCCGCGCGAGCAGTGGCCGGTGACCCGGACCTACACGGTGCGCTCCTGGGACCCGGATCTGCACGAGCTGACCCTGGACTTCGTGGTGCACGGCGACGAGGGCCTGGCGGGCCCCTGGTCGCTGCTGGCCAGGCCGGGCGAGACCGTGCGCTTCATGGGCCCCGGCGGCGCCTACGCCCCCGACGCGAGCGCCGACTGGCATCTGCTCGCCGGCGACGAGAGCGCCCTGCCGGCGATCGCCCGCTCCCTGGAGGCGATGCCCGGGGGAGTCACGGCACACGTCTTCGTGGAGGTCTCCGGCCCCGAGGAGGAGCAGAAGATCGACTCCGACGTGCCGGTGGTCTGGCTGCACCGCGGCGACCGTCCGGTCGGCGAGGCGCTGGTCGAGGCGGTACGGGCGCTGCGGTGGCGCGAGGGCCGGGTGCAGGCGTTCGTGCACGGCGAGGCGGGCTTCGTGAAGGAGCTGCGGCGGCTGCTGCGGGTCGAGCGGGCCGTCCCGCGCGAGGACCTGTCGATCTCCGGCTACTGGCGCCTCGGCCACAACGAGGACGGCTGGCAGGCCTCCAAGCGGGAGTGGAACGCCCGTATCGAGGCCGAGCAGGAGGGCGCGGCCCCGGCCGCGTGAGACCTGCGGGGATCAGGGCCGGCGTCCGAGGGACAGGGGCCGGCGGTTCTCCCCGCCTCTCGGGCGCCTCGTAGGCTTCACCGGGTGAGACGTAGGACCCGGATTCCGCCCGCTCCCCTGCCCCAGCGTCGCGGGGTGGACCCGGTGCGGGTGCGGCTGCCCGCCGAAGGGCCGTGGGCCACCGTGCGCGAACACCTGGTGGAGCGGCTGTCGGGGGCGGCGCCCGGAGTGGTCGAGGAGATGTTCGAGGCGGGGCGGATCGTCGCGGCCGACGGTCGGGCGGTGGCTCCCGACGCGCCGTACGAGCCGGGGATGTTCGTCTGGTTCCACCGGGAGCTGCCCGCCGAGACGCCGGTGCCCTTCCCGCTGGAGGTGGTCCACCGCGACGAGCACATCGTCGTCGTGGACAAGCCGCACTTCCTCGCCACCACCCCGCGCGGCACACACGTCGCCGAGACCGCGCTGGCCCGGCTCCGCCACGAGCTGGGAGTGCCGGCGCTCGGCGCCGCGCACCGGCTGGACCGGCTCACCGCCGGCCTGGTGCTGTTCACGGTGCGGCCCGAGGAACGCGGCGCCTACCAGACGCTCTTCCGCGACCGCCGGGTGCGCAAGGAGTACGAGGCCGTCGCGCCGTACGACCCGGACCTCGGTCTGCCCCGGACGGTGCGCAGCCGGATCGTGAAGGAGCGCGGGGTGCTGACCGCCGTGGAGGTGGCGGGCGAGCCGAACGCAGTCACGGACGTCGAGCTGATCGGGCGCCGGGCGCACGGTCCGGCCCGCTACCGGCTGGTGCCGCACACCGGGCAGACGCATCAGCTGCGGGTGCACATGAACGCGCTCGGCGTGCCGATCCTCGGGGATCCGCTCTACCCGGTGGTGACCGGGGACGGACCGCCCGGCGACTTCCGGCGCCCGCTGCAACTGCTGGCGCGGGTCCTGGAGTTCACCGATCCGGTCACCGGGGTGGAGCACCGCTTCCGCAGCGGGCGGACGCTCGCGGCCTGGTCCGGTCCCGGGGAGTGGCCGGCCGGCCGGTGACCGCGCCGCGGGCGCGGGACGCCGACCGGCCGGACCTCATCCCTCACTCACCGCGCCACCAGCGAAGGAAGCGCTGCCACCGGCTCGGACGGCTCCGGCCGTCCGCCGCGCCGGCTCCTGCGGCGGCTTCCGGGACGGGCGGCGCGGACGGCGCGGGCGCGTTCACGGCGGTCGGCGCGGATCCGGTGTGCGGCCGGGGCGCCCCGGCACCGGCCTCCGGCCCCCGCGGGCCCGGGGGCGCGGCGGGCGGGGCGGGCCTGCGCACGGTGCCGATCTCCCAGGCGGCGCGCTGCTGCGGAAGCGGCATCGGGGTGTGGCTCGGCTGGGACCGTACGTCCTGCTGCGGCCGCGGGGTGAACCGCACGGGCAGCTCCACCAGGTGCTGCGAGGCCATCGACTCGGTCCAGCGCAGCTCCTCCTCGGGGCAGTCGAGCCGGACGTCCGGCAGCCGCGTCAGCAGCTTGTCGACGCCGATGTCGGCGATGGCACGGCCGATGTCCTGGCCGGGACACTCGTGCGGACCGCCGCTGAAGGCGAGGTGGGAGCGGTTGCCCCGCATGTCGGCGTCGAGGTCGGGGCGCACCCTCGGGTCGACGTTGGCCGGGGCGATGCCGAGCAGCAGTCCGTCGCCGCGGCGGATGCGCCGGCCGCCCAGTTCCGTGTCCTGCTTGGCGAAGTAGCCGAGGATGGTGCTGAACGGCGGCTCGTCCCACAGGGACTGCTCGACCGCCTGCGGCACCGTCATCTGCCCGCCGTTGAGCTGGGCGCGGAACCCGGGGTCGGTGAGCACCCGGCGGAGGGTGTTGGCCAGCAGGTTGGCGGTGGCCTCGTAGGAGGCGATGAGGACGACCCGCAGGTGGGCGCCGACCTCGTCGTCGCTCAGGCCCGCCGGATGGCCGATGAGGTGGCTGGTGAAGTCGTCCGCGGGCTCGGCCCGGCGACGCGCGGTGAGCCGCCGCAGACAGCCCATGATGTATTCGTTGCTGGCGATCGCGGTCTCGGTGCCCTTGAGCATGTCGCGGGCGGCCTGCACGATCCGGTCGTTGTACTCCTCGGGCATGCCGAGGACCTCGCACATCACCGCCATCGGCAGGTGCTCGGCGAACTGGTCGACGAGGTCGGCGCGGCCCGCCTCGCAGAACCGGTTGACCAGCCGCTGCGTGGCGCGGCCGATGTCGCGGCGCAGCCCGCGGTGGTCGATGGTCTCCACCGCCGCGGTGACCGCGCCGCGCAGCCGCTTGTGCTCCTCGCCCTCGGCGTAGGAACAGACCGGCTGCCAGGCGAAGTGCGGCATGAGCGGGTGGTCGGGTTTGACCCTGCCGTCGGTGAGCGGGGTCCAGATCCGGCTGTCCCGGGTGAACTGCGAGGGCGTGCGCACCATGTGGAGGTTCTCGGTGTGGCCGAGGACCACCCAGATCGGCACGTCGTCGTGGAGCAGCACGGGCGCCACCGGGCCGTGCTCCTCGCGAAGCCGGCGGTACAGCGCGCGCAGGTCCCGCACCTCGTGGAGCCGGTACAGGCCCTGGGGCCCGACGGCGTGCGCGGGGCAGCCCGGGGGCGGTCCGGGGGTGAGGTCGTCCGGACCGGTCAGGGAATGGGGTTCAGGCGTCACAGCGGTCGCTTTCGGAACTGAGAGGAAGAGGCAGGCGTGGGGGCTCAGCTGGGCGAGCCGGTCAGGGTGAGGGAGTGCAGGAAGCGCACCAGGGTCAGCAGCACGTCCCGGCTGGAGGCCCGGCGCCGTACGTCGCAGTCGACCATCGGGATGTCCTCGGCCAGGTCGAGCGCCGCACGCAGCTCGGGGATCGGGTGACGGGGCGCGTCCGGGAAGGAGTTGATGGCGACGACGAACGGCACGCCGCGCTCCTCCAGCCGTCCCATGACGTCGAAGCTGACCTCCAGGCGGCGGGTGTCGACCAGGACGACCGCGCCGAGCGCGCCTTCGAACAGGCCGTTCCACAGGAACCAGAAGCGCTGCTGGCCGGGGGTGCCGAAGAGGTAGAGCACCAGCTGGTCGGTGATGCTGATGCGGCCGAAGTCCATCGCCACGGTGGTGGCCGTCTTGGACTCGGAGCCGTAGTTGTCGTCGACGCCGACGCCGGCCTGGGTCATGGTCTCCTCGGTGGTCAGCGGCCTGATCTCGCTGACCGAGCCCACCATGGTGGTCTTGCCGACCCCGAAACCGCCGACGATGACGATCTTCGCCGCGGCCTGGGCCGTGTGCGGCAGATGGTCCTCGGCCCGGGGGCCGGGGAGGGTGTCAGAGCCGTTGAAGTCCATGCATCACCGCTTCGAGAAGGGAACGGTCGGGCACCGCCTTGCGGACGACGGGTGCGCGTGCCTGTACCAGTTCGGCCGTCAGCAGTTCGGTGATCAGGACCGTCATCGCGCTGAACGGCAGGTTGAGATAGGCCGAGAGTTCGGCCACGGACAATGGGGCGGTGCACAGCCGCAGCAGTGCCGCCTGTTCGGGGGTGGCGGACGGGGGCGGATCGGCGTGCGCCACGATCAGCGTCACCAGGTCGATGGCGGCGCGGGCGCCGTCCTCGCCCGCGCCGGCGACCACGTACAGCCGCTCGGGGTTCTTCTCCTCGCCGGACTTGGCGGGTCCGGGCGGCGGGGGTTCGAGGGCGGGAAAGCGCCTCTGGCGCCGCGGAGGCGTCATACGGTCTGCCCGTTGCGGCGGGGCGGACTGGTCAGATGGGCGCCGATGCGGACCACGAGGTCGCGCATGCGGGCGCTCATCATGCCGGGCTCGGTCCGGATGTCGGCGAGCACGGCGAGGTAGGCGTTGGCGCCGGCGGACATCAGGTAGAAGTAGCCGCCGTTGATCTCGATGACCACCAGCTTCATCCGGCCGTCGCTGCCCGGGATCTCGCCGGCGACGGCGGTCGCGAGGCTCTGGAGTCCCGCGCAGGCCGCGGCGACCCGGTCGGCGGCGTCGGGGTCGCCGCCGTAGCGGGCGATGCGCAGGCCGTCGGCCGACAGCACCACGATCATCTCGATGCCCGGTACGCCGTCGTCGAGTTCCTTGAGCATCCAGTCGAAGTTGGCTCGCTGCTGAATCACTTGCGGTCCCCCTCGTCGTCGGCCTCGGCGCGGGCCGGCTCCTCGATCAGGTGCATGAAAGCGGTCGGGTCCTGTGTGAACGCGGTCGGGTCGGGGCCCGGGTTGTCCTTCTTCAAGCCGTCCCAGAAGGCCTCGACCCACAGGCCCGGTTCGGGTTCGTCGTCGGCGGGACGGGGCTCCGGTTCCGGCGGGGTCCACACGGACCGCCCGTGCGTCCGGGCCTCCTCCTCGGCGCGCTCGGCGGCCATCTGCTCGGCGATGCGCCGGCTGAGCGGGACGGTGACCTTGCTGCGGCGCTGCGGCAGGCCGTTCGCGGTCCACTCGGTGACTTCGGGGACGTCGTCCTCCATCGACACCGAGGCGGGGATGCGCGGGCTGGTGGGGCGGCGCTTCTTCGGGGCGCGCTTGGGGCCCTCGACGGCGTCCGCGCCGGGCAGCGGGATGGAGGTGGCGCCGATGCCGTGGGCGAGGCCGGGCGCGGGGTCGGTGGTCATCATGTCGCTGGGCACGACGAGGACGGCGCGCACGCCGCCGTAGGCGGAGGAGCGCAGCGAGACCTGCATCTTGTACGCCGTGCACAGCCGGCCCACGACCGCGAGGCCGAGGCGGGGCATCTCGCCGAGCTCCTGCAGGTCGGTCCCGGCCTTGGCGGCCTCCAGCATCCGCTCGATGCGGGCGCGGGACTCCTCGTTGAGGCTGACGCCGCCGTCCTCGATCTCGATGGCGACGCCGCTCTGCACCTCGATGGCGGTGACGTGCACCTTGGTGTGCGGCGGGGAGTAGCGGGTGGCGTTGTCGAGGAGTTCGGCCGCGGCGTGGATGACCGGTTCGACGTCGGTGCCCTTGATGTTGACCTTGGCGATCGAGTGCAGCTCGATGCGGCGGTACTCCAGGATGCGGGACATCGCGCCGCGCAGCACGCTGTAGAGGGTGACCGGGTTGGGCCACTGGCGGCCGGGCCGGCCGCCGCCGAGGACGGAGACGGAGTCGGCGAGGCGGCCGATCAGCGCGGTGCCGTGGTCGATGCGCAGCAGGTCGTCGAAGACCTCGGGGCTGCGGCCGTGGTCCTCCTCCATCTCCCGCAGCTCGCTGGCCTGTTGGTGCACGATCGCCTGGACGCGCCGGGCGATGCTGACGAAGGAGCGCTGCGTGGAGTCACGCATGTTCTCCTCGTGGTCCACGATCTTGAGGATCATGCGCACCACCGCGCGCTGCGACTCCGGGATCCGGCACCACTCGGGGTCGCCGTCGATGAGGTCTCGCATCACCTCCCGCGGGGTGTGGCCGGCGCGCAGGTGGGCGACCGTGGCGGGCAGGATCTCGTCGCCGAGGTAGGCGACTTCCTCGTCGTGGGCGGCGATGCGCCGTTCCAGGTACGCGGTCCGCTGGGCGTGTTCCGCCCGCTGGTCCCGGATGACGCGTCCGCGGCGCACCGCTTCGGCGGCGGTGGCGAGCACGAGCAGGGTGGCGACGGCGCCGCAGCAGGCGACGGCCAGGCGGGCGGGGACCGTCACCAGCGCGACGGCGGCGCCGGAGGCGGCCGCCATCAGCACGGTCGGCAGCAACAGCACGCGCGCGTAGGGAAGTTCGCGACCACCGGGGGGCGATTGAACACTCACCATGTAAGCCCTCTGAGACGAATCGGCTGGGGTTCGGGGCAGCTTCCAGTGGGGTATCTCATGGAACAGTCGGGATCTTCGGAATCCTTGAGATGTTTGGGAACAAGCGCACGAATACACCTCAACTCGGTGCGCTGCGGGCGAGCCTAGTCCGACCGGATCATCGCCGTGTCATATTCGGCAAGCACCTGAATCGCCGTGCGCCCCAGGAGTACGCTCTGGTGATTTACACGCTGCGATGGTGTTCGAACGCGGAGCGTGATCGCGTACGGGCGTGCGAACGCGGCTCACCGGGACAGGTGAAAAACGCGATGGGGCGTGACCGTGTCCGGCTGCGCCGCACACGGTCACGCCCCATCCCCGGCGTCCGGCGGGGTCACCCCACCGACGAGTAGGCGACCACTCCCCGCAGCAGTCCCTCGACCGCCTTGCGGGCGTTCTTCGCCACGGTCGAGCCCTCGGCGGGCGCCGCCGCCGAGATCTGGCCCAGGACGTCGATGACCTGCTTGCACCAGCGCACGAAGTCGCCGGCGGGCATCTCCGCCTCGCGCAGCACCTCGTCGAGCCCCTTGCCCGAGGCCCACATGTACGCGGCCCAGGCGAAGCCGAGGTCGGGCTCGCGCTGGCCGACGCCCTCGGTCTGGCTGATGCGGAAGTCCTCCTCCAGGGCGTCCAGCCGGCCCCAGATCCGCACCATCTCCCCGAGCGCCGCCTTCGCCTTGCCGGAGGGCAGCTTGGGCGCCATGGCGTCGTCGGCCGCCCGGGCCTCGTAGACCAACGCCGAGACGCAGGCCGCGAGTTCGGCCGGGCCGAGGCCCTCCCAGACCCGTTCGCGCAGGCATTCGCTGGCGAGCAGGTCGAGTTCGCCGTAGAGACGGGCGAGCCGCTTGCCGTGCTCGGTCACCTCGTCGCCGCGCAGGTAGTCGAGTTCGGTCAGCAGCGCGACGATGCGGTCGAAGGTGCGCGCGATGGTGTTCGTGCGGCCCTCGATGCGGTGCTCCAGCTGCTTGGTGTCGCGCAGCAGCCGGTGGTAGCGCTCGGCCCAGCGAGCGTGGTCCTCGCGGTCGTCGCACCCGTGGCACGGGTGGGCGCGCAGCGCCGTGCGCAGCCGGGCGATCTCGCGGTCGTCGGCCGCCTGGGAGCGCCGCTTGCGGTGCCGCTCCGGTGCGATGTGCCCGGCCTTGGTGCGCAGCGCGGAGGCCAGGTCGCGACGGGACTGCGGGGAGCGCGGGTTGAACGACTTCGGGATCCGCATCCGCTCCAGCGCCTCGACGGGCACCGGGAAGTCGATCGCCGCGAGCCGCTTCACCTGCCGCTCGGCGGTCAGGACGAGCGGGCGCGGACCGTCCTGGTGGTCGAAGCCGCGGTGACCGTTCGAGCGGCCGGCCGGCAGACCCGGGTCCAGGACGAGGGCCAGCCCGGCGTACTTGCCGGTGGGGACGTGAATGACGTCGCCGGGCTTGAGCTTCTCCAGGGCGACGGCGGCCTCGGCGCGCCGCTGGGAGGCGCCCTGTCGGGCCAGCTCGGTCTCACGGTCCTTCAGCTCCCGGCGCAGCCGCATGTACTCACCGAAGTCGCCGAGGTGGCAGGTCATCGACTCCTTGTAGCCGCTCAGGCCCTCCTCGTTGCGCTGCACCTGCCGGGAGATCCCGACCACCGACTTGTCGGCCTGGAACTGGGCGAAGGAGGTCTCCAGCAGCTCGCGGGAGCGGTGCCGGCCGAACTGCTCGACCAGGTTGACCGCCATGTTGTACGACGGCTTGAAGCTGGAGCGCAGCGGATAGGTGCGGGTGCCGGCCAGTCCCGCCAGGTGCTCGGGGTTCATGCCACGCTGCCAGAGCACCACCGCATGGCCCTCGACGTCGATGCCGCGGCGGCCGGCCCGGCCGGTGAGCTGCGTGTACTCACCGGGGGTGATGTCGGCGTGCTGCTCGCCGTTCCACTTGACCAGCTTCTCCAGCACCACCGAGCGGGCGGGCATGTTGATGCCGAGGGCGAGGGTCTCGGTGGCGAAGACCGCCTTGACCAGGCCCCGCACGAACAGCTCCTCGACGACCTCCTTGAAGGTCGGCAGCATGCCCGCGTGGTGGGCGGCGATGCCGCGCTCCAGGCCTTCGAGCCACTCGTAGTAGCCGAGGACGTGCAGGTCCTCGCGCGGGATGGCGGCGGTGCGCTCCTCGACCAGGGCGCGGACCTCCTCGCGGGCCTCCTCGTCGTTGAGCCTGAGGCCCGCGTACAGGCACTGCTGGACGGCGGCCTCGCAGGCGGCGCGGCTGAAGATGAAGGTGATCGCGGGCAGCAGGCCCTCGGCGTCCAGCCGCTCGATGACCTCGGGACGGCCGGGCGTCCAGATGCGGGTGCGCTGCCGGCGCTCGCGCTCGCGGTCCGCCTCGCGCATGGCGCGGCCCCGTCTGCGGTCCTGGTAGCTGGGGCGGCTGGCCTCCATGCGGGCCATGCGCGTCAGGTCGGGGTTGACCGCCCTGCGGTGACCCTCGCCCTCCTCGAACAGGTCGTACATCCGGCGCCCGGCCAGCACGTGCTGGAACAGCGGCACCGGGCGGTGCTCGGAGACGATCACCTGGGTGTCCCCGCGCACGGTGTCCAGCCAGTCGCCGAACTCCTCGGCGTTGGACACGGTCGCCGACAGCGACACCAGGGTCACCGACTCGGGCAGGTGGATGATCACTTCCTCCCAGACGGCGCCGCGGAAGCGGTCCGAGAGGTAGTGCACCTCGTCCATCACCACATAGCCCAGGCCGCGCAGGGTCTGGGAGCCGGCGTAGAGCATGTTCCGCAGCACCTCGGTGGTCATCACGACCACGGGGGCGTCGGAGTTCAGGCTGTTGTCGCCGGTGAGCAGGCCGACCTTGCCGCTGCCGTAGCGACGGCACAGGTCGGAGTACTTCTGGTTGGACAGCGCCTTGATGGGCGTCGTGTAGAAGCACTTGCGGCCCTGCTGGAGGGCGAGGTGGACGGCGAACTCGCCCACGATCGTCTTGCCAGAGCCGGTGGGCGCGGCGACCAGCACGCCCTTGCCCTCCTCGAGCGCCTGGCAGGCCTCGATCTGGAAGGGGTCGAGGCCGAAGTCGTACATCTCGCGGAAACCCGCGAGCGCGGTGGCCTGCTCGGCAGCTCGCCTGCGCGCTGCCGCGTACCGCTCGGCCGGTGAGAGGTCCTCTGTCATCGTGCTTTCGAGCGTACCGGGCCGCACTGACAACAGGACGATCATTATCGCGATCGGCCCGGCAGGGGTGCTCCTCGCCCGGCCCCGGACGCGGAACGGCCGGCCGCTCGCGGGGCGAGCGGCCGGCCGGAGACCGTGGGGTGGCTCAGGTCACGTCGTCGTAGCCGTTGACCCGTTCCGGACCGGACTGCTCGGGCAGCGAGCGGCTGGCGCTGACCGGCTCGATCTCGCCGATGGCCTCGGGCGTGAGGTCCAGCTCGGAGGCCTCGTCGTCGGACAGGCCCGTCCCCTCGCGCCGGCGCCTGCGGCGGTCGTTGAGCAGGGAGAACGCCACGGCGATGAAGAACAGGGCCCAGATCGGCGCCGCCAGGGCCAGCATCGTGCCCGGGTCGGGGCTGGGCGTGGCCACGGCCGCGAAGGCCGCGATGCCGACGATCATGCCGCGCCACCAGCCGAGCATGCGCCGCCCGGACAGGATGCCGGTGAGGTTCAGCATGATCAGCAGCAGCGGCATCTCGAAGGCGAGACCGAAGACGACGACCATGCGGATGCTCAGGTCGAGCAGGTCGTCCAGCGGCAGCAGGTTCTCGGCGCCGCTGGGCGTCAGGTCGATCAGGAACTTCGCCGTCGTCGGCAGCACGTTGTAGGCGAGGTAGCCGCCGGCCAGGAAGAGCGGGAAGCCGAAGCCCACGAAGGCGTAGGCGTACTTCTTCTCGTTGCGGTGCAGACCGGGCGCCACGAACGCCCACAGCTGGTAGAGCCACACCGGCGCCGCCAGGACGATGCCGGTGGTCAGCGCGACCTTCAGGGCCAGCGTGAAGGGCGCCAGCAGGCCGCTGACGGTGAGGTGCGCGCAGTGGGCGTCCTTGGACTTCGCGAGCTGCCCGAACGTCTGCGGGCACCCGATGGAGTCCAGGACCGGCCTGGTGACGAAGTCGGTGATGTCCTTGTAGTAGAAGGCCGCCACCACTGTCACGACGAGGATCGCCAGGACACCCTTCGCGAGCCGGTTGCGCAGCTCGCGCAGGTGGTCCGCGAGCGGCATGCGCCCCTCGGGATCCCTCTCCTTCTTAAGGGCAGGCTTGAGCAACCCACTTCCTCATCTCGTGCAAGTGGACCGGAGAGGTCCCGGTCCTCGCGTCAGCGCTGGGTCGTCGTGTTCGTCGGCTCGCTGACCGGCCGGGAGCTGGTCACGTCACCGGGGGATGCCTGGATCGTGCGCTGCGCCTGCTGGGGCTGCTCCTCCTCCGGCTGGGCGGACGTGGAGGCCGCCTTGCCGTCGCCCTTCATGGCCTTGGCCTCGCTCTTCAGGATGCGCGCGGACTTGCCGAGCGAGCGCGCCATGTCCGGAAGCTTCTTCGAGCCGAAAACGAGGACGATCACGACAATCAACAGCACCAGGTGCCACGGCTCGAGTGCGTTGCGGAACATCAGTCTTCACCTTCTCACTGAGGCGGGGCGGCGGGTCCGGCCCGACGGGACGGGCAGGGGGCTGGCCATCATGCTGACAGCGATCGTATCGCCCGGGGATGAACGCGAGACCATCCCCACGTGTACTCGTGCCGTGCGGACCGTGCCTCGTGTCCCGGGCCGCGCGTAGAGCGTACCCAGGCGCGCGACCGCGGGTACAGGCCCGAGCACCCCACCGGACGTGACGTTCGGAACCTCACAGAAGTTCCCGGCCCGGCTCACCGGGGGTCGGCCGCCCGCGCCGCGCTCACCGCCGCCCGTTCCAGGTCCTCGGCCGCCCTGTTGATACGCCGTGCCGAGTCCGACACCTGCCTGCCGAGGCGTTGCGCCTCCAGGAAGACCCGGACCGCCAGCACACCGAGGACGGCTAGTCCCAGAAATCCCGCAGCTACCGCGAACATCGGCCACACCATGGCCCTGAGCCTAGACGGTCCGCGGGCGGTCCCGCGTGCAGCGGGGGCCGGCGGCCCGCCCCGGTCGGCGGGAGAGCGGACCTGGCGTCCAGGGACATTCTTGGCATCGGGTGTTGATCTTCATCCGATATCAACCCCGACCACGGGGAGCGGCCGCTGCCGATCCGCCGGGAGGCGGTGCGGACGGCCGGGTCACGGTGACGTGACCCGGCCTTTCGCTTGCCGGGCGCGCCCCGGAGGCCGACGGGCGGCGGCTCAGACGGCGCAGTGCAGCCGCAGGGTCCTGACCCCGCCGCTGGTGAGCAGCTCGACGATGCGTTCCCCGGCCGGCTTGCGGGCCGAGACCCCGCACGCCGGGCAGGTGAAGGAGTAGAAGGTGGTACGGCTGGTGGCGCCGACCACCAGCCGCAGCGCGCCGGCGTCGAGTTCGAAACGGGACCGGCAGTCCGGGCAGCACGCGCGGAACACCGCGGGAGCCACGTTCCGCATCCCCGCGAAGGCCGCCGCCACCGACATGTCCCGGTCCCCGGGTGCCGTCGACTCGTTCACAGCGCTCGCTCCTGTCTGTCGCCGCCCGGGACCGGCCCGGCCGATCCGCCGCGCACCCCGTGCCCCGCCCGCGTGTGGTCGGCGTCCTGGGCTCCGTAACCGGGTCCCGGGTCCCCGCCGACGCCGGTGTCCCCCTCGACGACGTCGTACGCCGCCAGGGCCTCGTGGGCCGCCTGCCGGGCGCTGTCGGCCAGCTCGCCGGGCGCCACGATCCGGCCGTCGCGGCCCAGGCGCAGCGCCAGCCGTCGGAGCGAGGCCGGATCGGGTGTGCGCAGGGTGATACGCAGACCGCCGTCGGGAAGCTCATCGGCGCTGTCGTGCGGGTAGTACTCGGCGACCCAGCGGCCTCCCGGGCCGACCTCCACGACGACCTCCGGGTCCTCCGCCGCGGGCTGCACCAGCGCTTCGGACAGGTCCCGCAGCTCCACCTCGGGCGGCGCGGACGGCTCGTCGAGGATCCTGATCTCGGCGACCCGGTCCAGCCGGAAGGTGCGGCGCGCCTCGGAGCGGCGGCACCACGCCTCCACGTACGTGTGGCCGACGCTGACCAGGCGGATGGGGTCGATCTCGCGCTCGGTGACCTCGTCCCGGGCGGGCGAGTAGTAGCGGATCCACAGCCGGCGGCGCTCGGAGATGGCCCGGTCGACGTCGGCGAAGACGCCGCCCTCCGACTCGAAGGTCACCGAGAGGCGGGAGCTGGCGCCCGCCGCCTCGCCGGCCGCGGTCTCCACCTTGGCCGTCGCCCGCAGCAGCGCCTGCCGGTCGCTCTCGCGCAGGCCCGGCAGGGTGGCCACCGCGCGGGCGGCGACCAGCAGGGCGGTCGCCTCGTCCGCGGCCAGCCGCAGCGGCTCGGCGGCGTCCGCGCCGAGCGCGGCCGGGTTGTGCCACCAGATCCGCTCGCCGTCGGTGTCGATGTCCAGCAGGTCGCCGCCGCGGAAGCTGGTGCCGCACATGGGCAGCACGTCGAGGTCGCTGACCAGCTCGTCCTCGGTGATGCCGAAGGCGCGCGCCACGTCCTCGATCCGGGCGCCGGGGCGCTCCCTGAGATAGGTCACCAGGGAGAGCATCCGCCGGGTCTGGTCGATGGCGTTCACGTGCCTGACCGGTTTGCCTGCCACAGTGTTTGCTCGCTCCCCCTCAGCCCTTGGCCACGGCGCGCAGCCGGTCCACCACGTCCGCCCGCAGCTCCGCGGGTTCCAGGACCACCACGTCCGGGCCGAACTCCACCAGCCAGGCGTCCAGCCCGTGCCCGTACGGGATCTCCAGCTCGTCCCAGCCGTCGCCGAGCTCCCGCACCGCTGTGGCCTTGGCCCGCAGCGGGTAGCCGGCGCCGGAGCGCAGCCGGATCCGCGCGGAGCGGTCGGCGATCTCGCCGGCCCAGCTCGCCACGGTCTCCCGGACGGTGACGACGTCGGGCACCGGGGCGGTGAAGGCGGCGCCGCGGGAACGGACCTTGCCGGTGATCCTCGACAGCCGGAACACCCGCTCGGCGCCGCGGTCGCGGTCGAAGCCGGCCAGGTACCAGTGACCGCGCCAGCACTCCAGCGCCCACGGCTCGACATGCCGGGTCTCGGGGCGCGCGGCGTTGGCCTTGCGGTAGTCGAAGGCGACCGGACGGCGGTCGCGGCAGGCCAGCATCAGCGGCTCGAAGGCGGCCTCGTGCACCGGGATGCGCGGCTCCAGCGCGCCGTGCGCCTCGAACGGGTCGACGTCCTCGAGCAGCCCGGCCGCGCGCAGCTTCTGCAGGGCGCCGCTGGCCGCTCCGGCCAGGCGCGCCTGCTGCCACACCTTGGCGGCCAGGCCCAGGGCCGCGGCCTCCTCGGCGTCCAGGGTGATGGGCGGCAGCCGGTTGCTGTCCCGGCGGGCCAGGTAGCCGATCTCGCCGTCCAGGCTCTCCACGGTCTCGATGACCAGCCCGAGCTCACGCAGGTCGTCCTTGTCCCGCTCGAACATGCGGTTGAAGGAGTCGTCGCTGCCCGGCGCCCCCTTGCCCGGCCCGGAGGCCTCGACGTAGGCCTCGATGGAGTCGCGCAGCTCGCGCTTGCTGAGCGGCCGTCGCGTCCCGAGCAGGCACAGCGCCAGGTTCATCAGCCGCTCGGCCTTGGCAATGGCCATCGATGCCCTTCGCCTTTCTGATGGTCCTTACGACCGTTGACCGTACCGCCCCGCACCTCGGTGGCAAAAGCCGAGGGCCCACGCCGGACAGGCATGGGCCCCAGGTGATCGGATCCGGTCCGACTCCGCTCAGGGATCAGACCCCGAGCAGGTCCACCACGAAGATCAGGGTCTCACCGGGCTTGATCGCCGGGGTGGGGCTCTGGTCGCCGTAGGCGAGGTGCGCGGGGATGGTCAGCTGGCGACGGCCGCCGACCTTCATGCCCTGCACGCCCTGGTCCCAGCCCTGGATGACACGGCCGCCGCCCAGCGGGAAGCGGAACGGAGTGCCCCGGTTCCAGCTGGCGTCGAACTCCTCACCGGTGCTGAAGGCGACGCCCACGTAGTGGACGGTGACGGTCTGCCCGGCCTGCGCCTCGGGCCCGTCGCCCTCCCAGATGTCCTTGATCTCGAGGTCCGCCGGGGGCTCGCCGCCCGGGAAGTCGATCTCGGGCTTGTCGATGCTCACGTCTCAACGCTCCTGCTCGTGTACGACACTTGAACCCTCCCCCGCCGAAAGCGGGGGATTCCTGGCTCAAGCAGCTCGTCCGCTCGGCGAGCGGACGAGTCTGACGCTCTCAGCACCAGCCGGGACGGAACCTGCCCGGTTGCCCGTTAGAGCAAGGAATGCGTACGTGCCTGGCCGGCGACGCACGGTATCCAGCCTATCGAACCACGTGGCGGTCCCCCGCCCGTCGAGCGACCCGCTACATCGCCGCCAGGATGTCCACCGAGAAGACCAGCGTGGAGTCCTTCTTGATGCCGCTGTTCGGCGGCGGGTTGTCGCCGTAGCCGTCGGCCGGCGGAATCACGATCAGGACGCGGCTGCCGACCTTCTTGCCGGTCAGCCCCTTCGCCCACCCCGGGACGACCTGCTGGAGGGAGAAGGAGGTCAGCGCCTTCCTGCCGTACGTCGAGTCGAACTCCTTGCCGCTGTCCCACAGCACGCCCTTGTACTGGACGAGCACCGTGCTGTCCGCCTTGACCACGGCGCCGTCGCCCTCGATGACGTACTCGGCGGCCAGCTTCTTCGGCGCGGCGCCCTTCGGGACGGTGATCTCCGGGGCGGTGCCGTCGGTGGCGGTGCCCACGGTCGGCAGGCTCGCGTCCTTCTTCTGCACCACCTTGCCCTTGGCCGAGCTCTTGGCGTTGAAGGCGTCCTGCACGTCGACGACGAACACCAGCGTGTCGGTGCCCTTGATGCCCGCCTGCGAGTTGCCCTGCGAGCCATACCCCCAGGTGGGCGGCACCGCGAACTGCACCCGGCTGCCGACCTTCTTGCCCGTGAGCGCGTAGCGCCAGCCGTCGATGATCGTGCCCTGGGAGAGCTGGATGAGCAGCGGCGTCTTGCGGTCGTAGGAGTTGTCGAAGACCTTCGCCGTGTCCCAGACCTGGCCGAGGTAGTGCGCCTGGACGTAGTCGTTCTCCGCCAGGGTGCGGCCACCGCCCGCGATCACCGTCTTGACGGCCAGGTCCTTCGAGGGCTGCCCGGCGCCCTTGGCCACGGTCGGCTTCTCGCCGAACTTCGTGCCCGCCGTGATCGCCGGCAGCGGACCGGAGACGATCTTCGGCGGCGGCGCGGCGGACGTGGCCGGGGCCGACGGCGTCGCCGAGGGGGCCGGGGAGGCGCTGTCGCTGGTCTTGCCCGAATCGGACTTGTCGCTGCCGCAGGCGGCCAGCGTGACCAGTCCCGCGGGTACGGAAAGCAGAAGAGAGCGTCGGCGCACTGTGGGGGCCTCGTAATCGGTCGATCCGGTGGATGGCGTGCGCGCTACCTTACTGACCATCGGACGCCGATACCGGCTGCGGCCCGCACCGGTTTCGGCCGGGAGACGGCGCGTCCTTCCCGAAACGACGCCGGGGCATGAGAAGGGCGCCGTACGCGAAACGCACGACGCCCGTACGGTCTTCCCGCGAGGTCCGCGGCAACCCGCTCTCACCGCATGCCGCTCACCTTCCGGTCACATTCCGGCGATGAGCTTCTCCACCCGGTCGTCCACCGAACGGAACGGGTCCTTGCACAACACGGTCCGCTGCGCCTGGTCGTTGAGCTTCAGGTGCACCCAGTCGACCGTGAAGTCCCTGCGCTGCTCCTGCGCCCGCCGGATGAAGTCGCCGCGCAGCCGGGCCCGAGTGGTCTGCGGCGGGACCGACTTGCCCTCGAAGATCTTCAAGTCGTTGCAGATCCGGGTGGCCTGACCCTTCTTCTCCAGCAGGTAGTACAGGCCGCGACGGCGGTGGATGTCGTGGTAGGCGAGGTCTATCTGGGCGACCCGCGGATGCGACATGGTCATGTTGTGCTTGGCCCGGTACCGCTCGATGAGCTTGTACTTCATCACCCAGTCGATCTCGGTGCCGATGCGGTCGAGGTCCTCGGCCTCGATCGCGTCCAGCGTGCGGCCCCACAGCTCCAGCACCTGCTCCACCGTGCCGGTGCGGATGCCGCGGCGCTCGCAGAAGTCCACCGCCTTCTCGTAGTACTCGCGCTGCACCTCCAGCGCGGACGCCTCCCGGCCGCTGGCCAGGCGCACCTTGCGGCGGCCGGTGATGTCGTGGCTGACCTCGCGGATCGCCCGGATCGGGTTCTCCAGGGTGAGGTCGCGCATCACCGTGCCCGCCTCGATCATGCGCAGCACCAGGTCGGTGGCGCCGACCTTCAGCAGCATCGTCGTCTCCGACATGTTCGAGTCGCCGACGATGACGTGCAGACGGCGGTAGCGCTCGGCGTCCGCGTGCGGCTCGTCGCGGGTGTTGATGATCGGCCGCGAACGGGTCGTCGCCGAGGAGACGCCCTCCCAGATGTGCTCCGCCCGCTGGCTCACGCAGTAGACGGCCCCGCGCGGTGTCTGCAGGACCTTGCCGGCGCCGCACAGCAGCTGCCGGGTGACCAGGAAGGGAATGAGGATGTCCGCGAGCCGGGAGAACTCCCCGTGCCGTGCCACCAGATAGTTCTCGTGGCATCCGTAGGAGTTGCCCGCCGAGTCGGTGTTGTTCTTGAAGAGGTAGACGTCGCCCGCGATTCCCTCCTCGTGCAGGCGTCGTTCCGCGTCTACCAGGAGTCCTTCGAGAATGCGCTCGCCGGCCTTGTCGTGGGTGACCAGTTCGGTCACATTGTCACATTCGGGTGTCGCATATTCCGGATGTGACCCCACGTCGAGATAGAGCCGGGCGCCGTTTCGCAGAAAGACATTGCTGCTGCGGCCCCATGACACGACACGGCGGAAGAGGTACCGCGCCACCTCGTCAGGCGACAGGCGGCGCTGTCCCCTGAACGTGCACGTGACGCCGTACTCGTTCTCCAGCCCGAAAATGCGGCGGTCCATGACTGAACATTACGCCCGATCCCCCGAGCTGAAACGGGGTTCGGCAGCACGATTTGGATCATTTTCCGATGAAGCCGCAACGACCGCCCCTCCGACGGGAGCTGCGAGGACCCGCCCCGTCGCCAGGAGCACCAGCAACGACACGGCCCCGGCCGCCCCCGGCACCGCGAACCCCCACAGCGCGCCGCCGGCCTGGACCACCGGACCCGCGGCCCCCGTCCCCACCGACGCCCCCACCGTGAACGTCGTCACCAGCCAGGAGAACGCCTCCGTCACCGTCCCGGCCGGCGCGTGCCGGTCCACGATGACGAACGCGCAGGCGATGCACGGCGCGAGGAACACCCCCGCGAGCGCCGTCAGCGCCACCATCGCCACCGCGCCCGGCAGCAGCGTCAGCGGCAGGTAACACACCGCCAGAAGGGCCACCAGCACACGCAGTCGCCGCTCGGGCGCGCCCGCCCACTGCCGCGCCCCGTACACGGTGCCGCCGGCCAGCGCGCCCAGCCCCAGCGCCGCCATCAGCCACCCGTACACCGCGTCGCCGCCGTGGCCGTCGGCGTACGGGACCGCCGCCACCGTGATGGAGCCCAGCGCCACGCCGACGAAGAGGAACGCGGCGAGCAGGGCCAGCAGGCCGGGCGAGCGCAGCGCCCCGAGCCAGTGCGCCTCCCGCGGCGCCGAACGCCAGGCCCGCGAGGGCGGCGACAGGACCACGCAGAGCGCGCCCAGCACCCCGAGCACGTTCAGCACCACCAGCGCCGCGCACGCCGACCACAGCGACACGCACAGGGTCACCAGCAGTGGCCCCACGGTGAACATGACCTCCTGCGCCACCGCGTCCATGGCGTAGGCGGTGTGCACCCGGCCCTCCCCGCTCAGGACGGAGGGCCACAGGGCGCGCAGACCGCCCTCCAGGGGCGGTGTGAACAGCCCGGCCGCCGCCACGGCCGGGTAGGCGAGCGCGCGCGGCTCGGCGCCGGTCAGGGCGAAGGCGGTCATCGCCAGGGCCGCCGCGACCGCCGCGGGCAGCTGCACCCGCGGCTGCCCGTACAGGTCCACCAGGCGTCCCAGCACGGGCTGCCCGACCGCGTTGGCGACGCCGTACACCGCCGCCAGCGCCCCGGCCAGGCTGTAGGTGCCGCCCTCCGCGCGCACGAACAGGACGATCGCGATCGCCGCCGTGGCGTTCGGCAGCCGCCCCACCAGCGTGCCGGCCAGCAGCCGGGCGGCGTGCCGCGTCCTGAGGATCTCCAGGTATCCCGCGAGTCCCGCCGCCATCGCCGGCCCTCCATGGTCAAGTGTTACGTATAACGTGTTCCGCCATACGTACCATGTGCGCTGTTCACAGTCCAGACGACCGGGAGTGGGCCGCAAGGCGCACGACCGCACGACGAGGAGCGGCCGCACGGTGGCACGAGAAAGCACACGGCCCACCAGCCGCGACGTCGCCCAGGCCGCCGGGGTCTCCCAGGCCGCCGTCTCCCTGGTCCTGGGCGACAAATGGCGCGGCCGCGTCTCGCAGGCCACCGCCGAACGGGTGCGCCGGGCCGCCGACGACCTCGGCTACCGGCCCAATCTGGCCGCCCGCAACCTCCGCCTCGGCCACACCCGGACCGTCCTCCTGGTCGTCCCGGCCCTCACCACCGAGTTCTTCGCCGGCGTCTACACCGGCGCCGCCCGCGTCGCCGCCGAGCACGGCTTCGGCGTCGTCCTCTACCCCTCCCCCGAGGGCATCGGCCCGGCGCGCAACCCCTTCGCCTCCGCCCAGGCCGCCCTGGACGGCGTCATCGCCTCCTCCATGGCGGCCGACGCCCTCACCGCGATCCGCGGCGACCGCCTCCCCCTGGTCATGCTGGACAGCGACCCCGACGGCAGCCCGGGCGCGGCGACGGTCAACCTGGACATCGCCGACGCCGTACGGCAGGTCGCCGCCCACCTGCTCGGACTCGGCCACCGGCGCTTCCTCCACCTGGCCGCGGACGTGCCGTCGTGGACCTTCGAGGTACGGGCGCGGGAACTCGAGGCACGCCTGGGCGCCGTACCGGGCGCGTCCCTGCGCACCGCCCGCGCCGCCATCGCCGTCGAGGACGCCCGGGCCGCCACCGAGGCCGCCCTGAGCGCTCCGGGGCCCCGCCCCACCGCCGTGGTCTGCGACGACGACAAGCTGGCCGTCGGGGCCTACAAGGCGCTGCGGCGCCTCGGTCTGCGGGTTCCCGACGACATCTCCGTCACCGGCGTCGACGACCTGGGCCTCGCCACCGCCGTCGACCCCGAGTTGACCACCGTCCGGCTGGACGCCGAGCTGTTCGGCGAGCACGGCATGCGGGCCCTCCTGGCCGTCCTGGACGGCCGTACACCCGACGGCGGGCAGATCCCGGTCGAACTCGTGGTGAGGGGCTCCACGGCCCCGCCGGGCGCCTCCTGAGACGCCGGGAGCCCCGGCCGTGACGTCGGCCGGGGCTTCCTGGGCGTGCGGGAGCGGACGAGGGTTACTCCTCGGCGTCCCCGTTGTCGTCGGAGTCCTGGGCGGTGTCCGCGGTCCCGCCCGCCAGCAGCCGGGACAGCTGACGTCCGACGATGCGCTTGAACTTGCGCTTCTGCGGACGCGTGCGGTCCAGCACCGCCACCTCCAGGCGCTCGGCGGGGATCTCCCGCTCGCTGCCGTTGGTGTCGCGGGACAGCGCCTGCACCGCCAGCTTCAGCGCCTCGGCCAGCGTCATCCCGTCCCGGTGACGCTGGTCGAGGTAGCCGCTGATCTGCTCGGCGTTGCCGCCGACCGCGACCGAGCCGTGCTCGTCCACGATCGAGCCGTCGTGCGGCAGCCGGTAGATCTGGTCGCCCTCCGGGGTCTCCCCCACCTCGGCGACCACCAGCTCCACCTCGTACGGCTTCTCCGCCGCGCTGGAGAAGATCGTGCCCAGCGTCTGGGCGTAGACGTTCGCCAGGCCCCGGGCCGTGACGTCGTCCCGGTCGTAGGTGTAACCGCGCAGGTCGGCGTAGCGCACACCGCCGATCCGCAGGTTCTCGTACTCGTTGTACTTGCCGGCCGCGGCGAAGCCGATCCGGTCGTAGATCTCGCTGAACTTGTGCAGCGCGCGGGACGGATTCTCGCCGACGAACACGATGCCGTCGGCATACTGCAGCACGACCAGGCTGCGGCCGCGGGCGATGCCCTTGCGGGCGTACTCGGCCCGGTCGGCCATGGCCTGCTGGGGTGAGACATAGAACGGCGTCGACACCGGTTATCCGTCCCTTTCTGTTGTGGTCACGGGATCACCCTGGACAAGAGACCGCCGCCGCCTACAGCAGCGCGGCCCGCGGACCGTCGGGCTGCTCCAGACGCCGCTGCAGCACCGATCGGGCGATCTCGGAGGACTCGTCGTCGGTCAGCCGGCGGAAGCCGTCATCGGTGATCACGGTGACGATCGGATAGATCCGGCGGGCGACATCGGGACCGCCGGTCGCCGAGTCGTCGTCTGCCGCGTCGTACAGGGCCTGGACCACCAGGGTGGTCGCCTCGGCCTCGGACAGGTCGTCGCGGTACAGCTTCTTCATGGCCCCGCGCGCGAAGACCGAACCGGACCCGGTCGCCGCGAAGCCGTGCTCCTCGCTGCGGCCGCCGGTGACGTCGTAGGAGAAGATGCGCCCCTTGTCGCGGTCCAGGTCGAACCCGGCGAACAGCGGCACCACGGCCAGCCCCTGCATGGCCATGCCCAGGTTCGAGCGGATCATGGTCGACAGCCGGTTCGCCTTGCCCTCCAGCGACAGCTGCGTCCCCTCCACCTTCTCGAAGTGCTCCAGCTCCAGCTGGAACAGCTTCACCATCTCCACCGCCAGACCCGCCGTGCCGGCGATGCCGACGGCCGAGTACTCGTCGGCCGGGAACACCTTCTCGATGTCCCGCTGCGCGATGACGTTCCCCATGGTCGCCCGCCGGTCGCCGGCCAGCACGACGCCCCCCGGGAAGGTCACGGCCACGATCGTCGTGCCGTGCGGCGCCTCGATCACCCCCTGGGTGGGCGGCAGCTGCCGCTTGCCGGGCAGCAGCTCCGGCTGGTGCTCGGCGAGGAAGTCCATGAAGGACGAGGAGCCAGGCGTCAGGAAGGCAGCCGGTAGACGCCCGGTGCTACGAGTGTTGGCTTCCACGCGATTCCTTCCACGTAAGCGGCGGCCCGCCTTATGGCGTCGGGCCGATCCTTGAACTGCCCCAGCGCGGCATTGCAGCTGAAGCACAGTACGCCACGGACCCTACCCGTCTCGTGGCAGTGATCCACATGCTCGGCTGGGGCAGCGAGGCAGATGCAACAGACGCCCCGTTGAGCCGCGATCATGGCGTCCCGTTCCACCGGGGTGAGACCGTACTTGCGCTTGTAGTAGCTGATCCGGTTCCGCTCGGCACGGCACTCGCGGCAGTAGCTCGACCAGCCGTCCGAGGAGGATTTGTTGCGCTCCCACTCGGAGTGCGGCTTCACCGTCTCGCACTGAGGGCACCGCTTGTACCCCCTCGGAACCGGCACCCTGACCCGCACAGACCTGCCCTTGGCCTCCTGGCGCTGCCGGTAGTACTCCGCAGAGCACTCCCGGCAGTACGCCTGGAGGCCGTCGCTCATCGCCCTGTTGCTCGCGAAGTCCGCGCGCGGTCTCTCCTTCCGACACCGCGCGCAGCGCTTCACGTCGTCCTGACCCCGCACCTTCCCCCCTCGACCTTCATTTCGAAGGTGAACCGGTCAACGGGACCCCTACTCCCCACCCTTCTGCACGAATGACCTCACGAAATCCTCAGCGTTGGACTCGAGCACATCATCGATTTCGTCCAGGACGTCGTCGACGTCGTCGCTCAGCTTCTCGTGGCGTTCCTTGAGGTCGTCGCTCGCCTGGGCGTCCTGCGCCTGCTCCTCGACCTCCTCGGTCGAGCGCGTGGCCTTCTGCTGCCCGCCGCCGGTGTCCTTGGTCGCCATAACCCTCACCCCGCTCAGTTCGGTTCGCCCGACATGGTCGGCATTACGGCCGATCGGTGATGATCAGACCCTACAAGCCGGGTCCGACATCGGCCCCGCACTTTCCGCAACGTGCGGGGGCCGTCTCGATGATTCCCGGACGCCGGGGATTCCACCCCCGGCCGCCGGCCTCCTCCGGGTACCCACTCAGCCGCCGGACAGGACCCTGACCAGGTCCTCCGCGGTGCGGCAGCGGTCCAGGAGCTCCTTGACGTGATTACGCGTTCCGCGAAGCGGTTCCAGGGTTGGGACGCGCTGGAGGGAGTCGCGGCCCGGCAGGTCGAAGATGACCGAGTCCCAGGACGCCGCCGCGACGTCGTCGGCGTACTGCTCCAGGCACCGGCCGCGGAAGTACGCGCGAGTGTCCTCCGGCGGCTTCCTGCGGGCGCGGTCGACCTCGCCCTCGTCCAGCAGGCGCTTCATGCGGCCACGGGCCGCCAGACGGTTGTACAGGCCCTTCTCGGCGCGCACGTCGGCGTACTGGAGGTCCACCAGGTGGAGCCGGGCGGCGTCCCAGTCGAGGCCGTCGCGGCGCCGGTAGCCTTCCATGAGCTCCCGCTTGGCGACCCAGTCCAGCTCGCCGGCCAGGCTCATGGGGTCGTTCTCCAGGCGGTTGAGGGTGTCCTCCCAGCGGGCCAGGACGTCCTTGGTCTGGTCGTCCGCGTCGGCCCCGAAGCGCTCCTCGACGTACTTGCGGGACAGCTCGAAGTACTCCATCTGGAGCTGCACCGCGGTCAGTGTCCGGCCGCTGCGCAGCGTGATCAGGCGCTTGAGCGACGGGTCGTGCGAGACCTGGTGCAGGGTGCGCACGGGCTGGTCGACGGCCAGGTCGACGGCGATGAAACCGTCCTCGATCATGGACAGGACCAGGGCGGTCGTGCCCAGCTTGAGGTAGGTGGAGATCTCCGAGAGGTTCGCGTCGCCGATGATCACGTGCAGGCGGCGGTACTTCTCCGCGTCCGCGTGCGGCTCGTCGCGGGTGTTGATGATCGGGCGCTTGAGGGTGGTCTCCAGGCCCACCTCGACCTCGAAGTAGTCCGCGCGCTGGCTGAGCTGGAAGCCGTGCTCGTGGCCGTCCTGGCCGATGCCGACCCGGCCGGCGCCGGTGACGACCTGGCGGGAGACGAAGAAGGGCGTGAGGTGGCGCACGATGTCCGAGAAGGCGGTCTCCCGCTTCATCAGGTAGTTCTCGTGCGTCCCGTAGGAGGCGCCCTTGTTGTCGGTGTTGTTCTTGTAGAGGTGGATGGGCTGCGCGCCGGGCAGCTGGGCGGCCCGTTCGGCGGCCTCGGCCATGATCCGCTCGCCCGCCTTGTCCCACAGGACGGCGTCGCGCGGGTTGGTGACCTCGGGGGCGCTGTACTCCGGGTGGGCGTGGTCGACGTAGAGCCGCGCGCCGTTGGTCAGGATGACGTTGGCCAGGCCGATGTCCTCGTCGGTGAGCTGGCTGGAGTCGGCGGCCTCGCGGGCGAGGTCGAAGCCGCGGGCGTCCCGCAGCGGATTCTCCTCCTCGAAGTCCCAGCGGGCCCGGCGGGCCCGGTGCATCGCCGCGGCGTAGGCGTTGACGATCTGGGACGAGGTGAGCATGGCATTGGCGTTGGGGTGACCGGGGACGGAGATCCCGTACTCCGTCTCGATGCCCATCACTCGCCGTACGGTCATGCGGCCCTCCTTGCCCGGCGGCGCCCTCGGTCGAGGGCGGCGCTCAAGTACCGCTGGTGCTCGGGTGCCTGTGCGGTGCCCGTCCCCGCACCGCGCGACCCGGCGGCGGTACGAAAGAGCCTAGAACGCCTTTGCGCTGGTGGGGAGATCATTTGCGTCATTGCCTGCTCCATGCGTGGGCCCTGGAAAACAGACCGGCTGCGGGTACCCGCCGAGGGCACCCGCAGCCGCCCCGCTTTTACAGGTACTGACCGGTGTTCGCCACCGTGTCGATGGAGCGTCCGGTGTCCGCGCCCTGCTTTCCGGTGATGAGGGTGCGGATGTAGACGATCCGCTCGCCCTTCTTTCCGGAGATCCGGGCCCAGTCGTCCGGGTTGGTGGTGTTCGGCAGGTCCTCGTTCTCCTTGAACTCGTCCACGCATGCCTGGAGGAGATGGGAGACGCGAAGGCCCTTCTGGTTCTTCTCCAGGAAGTCCTTGATCGCCATTTTCTTGGCGCGGCCCACGATGTTCTCGATCATGGCGCCGGAATTGAAGTCCTTGAAGTAGAGGACTTCCTTGTCGCCGTTGGCGTAGGTGACTTCCAGGAAGCGGTTCTCCTCGGATTCGGCGTACATCTGCTCGACCGCGGTCTGGATCATGGCCTGGACCGTGGCGTCCTTCTCGCCGCCGTGTTCCGTGAGGTCGTCCGCGTGCAGCGGGAGGCGCTCGGTGAGGTACTTCGCGAAGATGTCCTTGGCCGCCTCGGCGTCGGGACGCTCGATCTTGATCTTCACGTCGAGCCGGCCGGGCCGCAGGATGGCGGGGTCGATCATGTCCTCGCGGTTGGAGGCGCCGATCACGACCACGTTCTGCAGGCCTTCCACGCCGTCGATCTCGGCGAGCAGCTGCGGGACGATGGTGTTCTCCACGTCCGAGCTGACGCCGGAGCCGCGGGTGCGGAAGAGGGACTCCATCTCGTCGAAGAAGACGATGACGGGGGTGCCCTCGCTGGCCTTCTCCCGGGCGCGCTGGAAGACGAGGCGGATCTGCCGCTCGGTCTCGCCGACGTACTTGTTCAGGAGCTCGGGGCCCTTGATGTTGAGGAAGAAGCTCTTGCCGGCGGCCTGGCCGGTCACTTCGGCGACCTTCTTGGCCAGCGAGTTCGCGACGGCCTTGGCGATGAGCGTCTTGCCGCATCCGGGCGGCCCGTAGAGCAGGACGCCCTTGGGCGGGCGCAGTTCGTGCTCCTTGAACAGGTCCGGGTAGAGGTACGGCAGCTCGACGGCGTCCCGGATCATCTCGATCTGGTTGCCGAGGCCGCCGATCTGCTCGTATCCGATGTCGGGCACCTCTTCGAGGACGAGTTCCTCGACCTCGCTCTTGGGCACGACCTCGTAGACGTAGCCGGACCTGGGTTCGAGCAGCAGGGCGTCGCCGGGGCGGATGGTGACGTCCAGCAGCGGCTCGGCGAGCCGGACCACCCGCTCCTCGTCGGTGTGCCCGAGCACCAGGGCTCGCTCGCCGTCCTCCAGGATCTCCTTGAGGGTGACGATGTCGCCGACGCGCTCGAACTCCATGGCCTCGACCACGTTGAGCGCTTCGTTGAGCATCACTTCCTGGCCGCGCCTGAGCTCGTCGAGTTCGACGCCGGGGCTGACGTTCACCCTCAGCTTGCGGCCGCCGGTGAAGATGTCGGCCGTGCCGTCCTCGTTGGCCTGCAGGAAGACGCCGAAGCCGGCGGGCGGCTGGGCGAGCCGGTCGACCTCCTCCTTGAGGGCCACGATCTGGTCGCGGGCCTCTCGGAGCGTGTTCGCCAGTCGCTCGTTCTGCGCGGACACGCCGGCCAGATTGGTCTGCAGTTCGACGATCCGCTCTTCGAGAATCCTCGTGTGCCGCGGAGAGTCGGCGAGCTTGCGTCGCAGGACGGCGATCTCCTGCTCAAGGTAGGCGATCTGCCCGGCCGGGTCGTCGGACCCTCGTCCCGGGCGGATGCCGCGGTTCATGTCGTCGTCGTGGGCTGCCACGGTCCTCACCTCCTCCAAGGGGAGCTGGACGCTTCCAGACCCTACCTGGGTGGGTGTCGATTGAAACCCCTAGATCACAAAGACTGTCGGGGTGTGTCCGATCTTCACCCTTGCGCTCTCCCTCACGCCAGGGGGATACCCACCGAACGCGATTGGAAAGCCGTCAGAGGTAGGGTCGAGACGTTCAACACCCGTCAGAGCTGGCCGGATTCCCGCGCGGTTCGACGTGACAGGTCAGGAGATGTGAGCGTGCAGCAGCGGACCGCGGACGGCGACGAGGCACTGGAGGTCTGGATCGACCAGGACCTGTGCACCGGTGACGGCATCTGCGCGCAGTACGCGCCCGAGGTGTTCGAGCTGGACATCGACGGTCTGGCCTACGTGAAGGGCGCGGACGACGAGCTGCTGCAGGACAGGGGCGCGGCAACGCCCGTGCCGCTGCCGCTTCTCACGGACGTCGTGGACTCGGCGCGGGAATGCCCCGGCGACTGCATCCATGTGCGTCGGGTTTCGGACAGGGTGGAAGTGTACGGACCTGACGCGGAGTGATCGCACGAGCGCCAACCGTCACTACTGTCTGATTTCTCACACGCCTGGCGGGCAGCGAGTCAGATACTGCGCGCCTGCGCGGGGGCGGAACGGACGAACGCGCCGTTCTTCCACTGCCACTTCGCGCCGTCCTCGAGGTCGGGGCAGCAATTGGGCACGTCGGGCGAGGAGTAGCCGAGCAGGGTGGCGGTGACCGCGCCGGCGCGCACCGCGAAGTCGGTGACCGTGTACCGGTCCTTGGGGTCGACGAGGGTGGCCACCACGCGCGGCTCCTTAGCGCCCTGGGCCTGGGTGAGCACGTAGACGCCGTCGGGCGGGGTGCCCATGGAGGCGTCGCAGTGGACGACGGCCACGGTCTCGGGCCGGCCGTCGCCGTCGAGGTCGCCGGCGGCCTTCTTCGCGACCACGGCCTTGACGGGGCCGCACGCGATCGGGAACGCCACTCCCGTGGTGGCCGGCGGGGCGACGGCGGCGGGAGCGCTCCTGGCCTGGCCGGCCGCTGGCTGGGCGGCGGTGGCGGAGCCGGGCTGGAGGGCCGAGGAGAAGGCGATCACACCGGCTACGGCGGTCGCGGTGGCGACCCAGTGGATGGGGCGGGTGTGCGTGTGTGCCAGTTCCGGGACGGCGGAGTGCTGCAGCTGCACTAGGGCCTCTCGTTCGGATCATGCCGGGCTCGCGGACCCTGGCACCGCTCCTCGCCGCGTTGTCGTCGGTCGCCATGGCTCCGCCATGACGCCCTCCTCCGCCTTGCGACGCACGACATCAGGCCCCGCTCCCTGATCCGGCCCGATCCAGACGGAAGACCCTGGAGTGTCTCCCGTGAGGGCCGTGCCGGTGGGATGGCCAGCATCGTGCCACACGTCACAGTGCGGGGGAACGGTGGGGTGGGTACTGGTGTCGACTTCGCGGCGCGGCGATCCTTGGCCGGTGAACGCGGGGGCGCCGTGGCGCAGTTCCCGGTCCGGGTGGGGAACTGCGCCACGGCGCCCGTTCGTTGGTCGCGGTGGGGCCGCCTCAGCGGCCGGCGCCGCCGTCGGCGTTGGGGCCCTCGTAGTCCTCGCCGTAGGCGCCCTTGGCGGGGCGGCGGCGGCGCATGGGCGGCTCGACGCCGTCGGCGAGGCGACGGGCGGTGAGCAGGAAGCCGGTGTGCCCGATCATGCGGTGGTCGGGGCGGACGGCCAGGCCCTCGATGTGCCAGTTGCGGATCATCGTCTCCCAGGCGGTCGGCTCGTTGAAGCAGCCGATCTCGCGGATGGACTCCACGGTCCGGGCGAGCTGGGTGGTGGTGGCGACGTAGCAGCACAGGATGCCGCCGGGGACGAGCGCCTTGGAGACGGCCTCCAGGCACTCCCACGGGGCGAGCATGTCGAGGATGACCCGGTCGACGTCGGTGTCGGACAGGTTGTCCTGGAGGTCGCCGACGGTGAGCTGCCAGGCGGGGTGCGGGCCGCCGAAGTAGCGCTCGACGTTGGCCTGGGCGATCTCGGCGAAGTCGGCGCGGCGCTCGTAGCTGTGCAGCATGCCCTGGTCGCCGATGGCGCGCAGCAGGAAGCTGCTGAGCGAGCCGGAGCCGACGCCGGCCTCCACGACGCGGGCGCCGGGGAAGATGTCGGCGAAGGCGAGGATCTGCCCCGCGTCCTTCGGGTAGACGACGGCTGCCCCGCGGGGCATGGACAGGACGTAGTCGGGGAGCAGGGGACGCAGCGCGAGGTAGGCGACGTTGCCGGTGGTGCGGACAACGCTGCCCTCGGGTGCGCCGATCAGCTCGTCGTGCGGGAAGGAACCCTTGTGGGTGTGGAAGTTCTTCCCGGCCTCGAGCGTGAACGTGTAGTGGCGGCCCTTGGGGTCGGTCAGCTGTACCTGGTCCCCGACCTTGAAGGGCCCGCGGCGGCGGGCGGCACCGGTCGGTTCGGACATGTGACCAGCCTACCGGCCCCCGGGAGGGCCGCCGACCACGGCCGGGCCTGGGGGACGGGCGGTGCCCGGCGGGACGGGGGCCGCGCCCGCCGGCGGCTCAGGAGGGGCGGGCCATGGCCTTGACGAAGGCGCGCTCCACGTCGGCGGCGGAGAGCACGCCGTAGATCTCGCCGGTCTCCTCCACCACCAGGTATTCGGTCGCCGGGGTGGCCCGCAGCACGTCCAGCAGTTCTTCGCCGGCCAGCTCCGCGGAGACCCGCATGCCCTCGGTGAGGTCCTGGGCGAGTTCGCCGGCCGAGACCCAGGGGCGGCGGTGCTCGGGCACGCCGACGATGGCGGACTCGCGGACGAGGGAGAGGGGCTCGCCGTGGCCGTCGACGACGACCAGGGCGCGGGCGCCGGCGGCGTTGGCGCGGCGCAGGGCCTCGGCGAGGGAGGTGGCGGTCTCGACGGGCACCGCGCGGCGGGTGAGGGCGCGGGCGCGCAGTTCGGGGAGGTGTTCGCGCAGCCGGGCCATGCGCAGGCTGTTGCCGGCGCCGGTCCAGATGATCGCGGCGATGATGGCGGCGAGCAGGGCGTCGGTGACGGTGTCCATGCCGACGCTGTCCTCGGCGGTGGCCCCGAGGGCGCCGGACTGGCTGAGCAGGGGCAGGCCGATGAGGACGGACACGGCGAGGGCACGGCCGACCCAGGCGGCGGCCACGGTGCCGCTCATCGGCCTGCCGGTGATCTTCCAGACGACGGCGCGGAGCATCCGGCCGCCGTCCAGGGGCAGGCCGGGCAGCAGGTTGAAGGCGGCGACGATGAAGTTGGAGATCATCAGCGCGGCCAGCAGGACGCCGGGGACGGTGCCGCGTTCGACCGGTTGCAGGGCGAGGTAGAAGACGCCGCCGAGGACCAGGGAGAGCAGGGGGCCGACGAAGGCGAGGACGAACTCGCGGCCGGGGGTCTCGGCCTCCTTCTCGATCTCCGAGACGCCTCCGAAGAACTGGAGCTGGATGCGGCGGACGGGGAGCTTGAAGCGGAGGGCGGCGACGGTGTGGGCGAGCTCGTGGACGAGGACGGAGCCGTAGAAGGCGACCGCGAAGAACAGGGACACCAGGTAGCGGGCGGCGCCGAGCTCGGGCAGCACCCGGTCGAGCTGTCCGCCGAACACCCAGGTGATCAGCGCGGCGACCAGGAACCAGCTGGGCGCGACGTAGACCGGCACGCCGAAGGGGCGCCCCATGAGGATGCCGCCGCCGGGTTCGCGGGGGCGGCGGGGCGGGCGGGGGCGGCCGGCGCCGGACTGCGCGTGGGCGCGGTCGGGGTGGGCGTCGGGGGCGGTCGTGGCCGGGGGGTGCGCGGGCGGGGGCGGCGGGGCCGCGTCGCCTGTGCCTTCGGCGGGTGCGAGGGCGTCGCCGGAACGCTCGTCCGGCGCCGGCGCCGGTGCGGCGGATGTCTCGGGTGCGCCGTCGTCCTGCGGTGGTCCCGCCGGGACCTGGGGGGCCCGCGGGGACGGGTCCGCGTCGTGTGCGTCGTGCCGGGGGGCCTCGTCGGCGTCCTGTGCGGGGGCCGGGGCCGGCTCGTCGGGGGCCTGGGGCGTACGGGGCTCGTCCGGGGCCGCGCCCTCGGCGGGCTCGGCAGGCCGGGCGGCCGGTCCGGCGTCGTGGCGGTGCGCGGAGCCGGTGGCCGGCGCCGTGGGGTCCGGTTGGGACCGCGCCGACTCGTCACTGCCGGACCGCGGCTGCCCGCTTCCGCCGCTCACGTCCACGGTGTCCCCTCGTTCGAAGCGCGTCCCGTGCCTGCCGGACGGGAGGTATCGGGTCGATGGTATGCGGCGACGGCCTCCGGCTCAGCCTGGCACCCCTGACATCTGCCCCGTCGTCGCGCAGGTCAGTCCGGACGAATGGGTCGCTGTCAGTGGCCGGCCGTAGGGTCTGTGGCATGGAGACGAGCACCGAGGACGCGCCGCGGGCGGGCGACGGCGAGGCGGCGAGCACGGCGGCGCAGGCCCCGACGCCCCGGGCCGCACCGGTCGGGGCGCCGGCGGTCACGCCCGCGCCGACGGTCACGCCCGCGCCGACGGTCACGCCCGCGCCGACGGCCGCCGCGCGGCCGTCGGCCGGGACGGAGGCGCCGGTGTCGGCGCCGGCCACGGCCGCCGGGGCGGAGGCGGACGGGGCGACGACCGACGCGCCCGAGGGGGCCCCCGGTGCGGCCGTGCCCGCGCAGCCGGCCGTGTCCCGGGCGGCGGTGGCCGGCGTGGCCGGGCCCGGCACGGACGCACCGGCCGGGCAGCCGTCCGCGGACGTGCCGACCGTGCAGCCGTCCGGACCCGTGGACGCCCCGGCCGAGCCTCCGGTCGCGCTCGCGGACACCCCGTCCGAGCCTCCCGCCCCACCCGCGAGCGCACCGGCCGAGCCCGTGGCCGCACCGGCAGACGCCCCGGCCGAGCCCGTGGCCGGGCTCGCGGACGCGTCGGCCGGGTCCTCCGTCGTGCCGGCGAAGGCGGGGGCGGCGGCCCGGGCCGTGGGGCCGGCCGACGCGGCCGTGCCCGAGGCGGAGGCCGGGGGCGTCGCGAGGCGTGCGGCCGCGCCGCCGTCCTCGTTGTCGCCCTCGCGTGCCGGGGACTTCATGCAGTGCCCGTTGCTCTACCGGTTCCGGGTGATCGACCGGCTGCCCGAGAAGCCGAGCGAGGCGGCGACGCGGGGCACCCTGGTCCACGCGGTGCTCGAACGGCTTTTCGACGCGCCGGCCGCGGAGCGGACGCCGCCCCGGGCCAAGGCGCTGATCCCTGGTCAGTGGGACCGGCTGCGCGAGTCGCGGCCGGAGCTGGTCGAGCTGTTCGCCGACGACGCGGACGGCGAGCGGCTGGCGCGCTGGCTGTCGGAGGCGGAGCACCTGGTGGAGCGCTGGTTCGCGCTGGAGGACCCGACCCGGCTGGAGCCGGCCGAGCGGGAGCTGTTCGTCGAGGCGGAACTGGCCTCCGGGCTCAGGCTGCGCGGGATCATCGACCGGGTGGACGTGGCCCCCACGGGCGAGGTGCGCATCGTCGACTACAAGACGGGCAAGGCGCCCCGGCCCGAGTACGCCGAGGGCGCGCTGTTCCAGATGAAGTTCTACGCCCTGGTGGTGTGGCGGCTGAAGAAGGTCGTCCCGCGGCGGCTCCAGCTGGTGTACCTCGGCAGCGGCGACGTACTGACGTACGACCCGGTCCTGGCCGATCTGGAGCGGGTGGAGCGCAAGCTGCTGGCGCTGTGGGAGGCGATCCGGCAGGCCACCGAGACCGGCGACTGGCGGCCGCGCCCCACCAAGCTGTGCGGCTGGTGCGACCACCGGGCGCACTGCCCGGAGTTCGGCGGCACTCCCCCGCCCTACCCGCTGCCCCTGGGACGAGCCGCGTCGCCGGTGCAGGGCAGAATGGGCGCGGACTAGGGAACCGGCGAAGGAGACTCACGTGGCCATCCGCGTCCTACTGGTCGACGACCAGCCACTGCTGCGCACCGGATTCCGGATGATCCTGGAGGCGGAGCAGGACATCGCGGTCGTGGGCGAGGCCGGAGACGGTCTGCAAGCCCTGGACCAGGTGCGGGCGCTGCAGCCCGACGTGGTGCTGATGGACATCCGCATGCCGCGGATGGACGGCGTGGAGGCGACCCGTCAGATCACCGGCCCCGAGCGCGACGGCCCGGCGAAGGTGCTGGTCCTGACCACCTTCGACCTCGACGAGTACGTGGTGGAGGCGCTGCGCGCCGGGGCGAGCGGCTTCCTGCTGAAGGACGCCCCCGCCAACGAACTGGTGCAGGCGATCCGCGTGGTGGCCGGCGGCGAGGCGATGCTGGCGCCGAGCATCACGCGCCGGCTGCTGGACAAGTACGCCACGCATCTGCCGTCCGGGGAGGAGCCGGTGCCGGACACCCTGCACACCCTCACCGAGCGTGAGGTGGAGGTGCTGAAGCTGGTGGCGCGCGGGCTGTCGAACGCGGAGATCGCCGCGGACCTGTTCGTCAGCGAGACGACCGTGAAGACCCATGTCGGGCACGTGCTGACGAAGCTGGGGCTGCGGGACCGCGTGCAGGCGGCGGTGTACGCGTACGAGAGCGGTCTGGTGCGGCCGGGCGCGCAGTAGCGGCCCCGGCGGCACGCGGAACGAGGGCGCCCCTCCCGGAGATCCGGGAGGGGCGCCCTCGTGTCGGTTCCTGGCGCGGCGTCAGCTGCTCACGCCACGGCCGAGCTGCCACAGTTGCAGCGTGGAGGAGGAGTTGAGCGCGTACGCGGCGCCGGTGATGTCGTCGCGGGCGGCGATGTACTGCTTGCCCTGCCACAGCGGCAGCACCGGGACCTCGTCGGCGACGGCGTCCTGGATCTCCGTCAGGCTGCTGGAGGCGGAGAGCCGGTCGGCCTGGCGGCGGGACTGCGGGATCAGCTGGCTGCGGATCTTGTCGTTGACGTAGGGCGAGTTGAGGAAGTTGTTCTTGTCGAGGAACGGCGCCAGGAAGTTGTCGGCGTCGGGGAAGTCGGGGAACCAGCCCATGCCGTAGACGTCGTAGGAGCCCTTCAGCTCGGCCGGGTGGAACTTCTTCCACTCGGTGCCCTCGATATTGACGTCGAACAGGCCGCTGCCGTTGAGCTGCTGCTGCAGGATCTGGAACTCCTGCTTGGTGGCCGAGCCGTAGTGGTCGGTCGTGTAGTGCAGCGTCAGCTTCACCGGGGTGGTGATGCCGGCCTTGTTCAGCAGCGTGCGCGCCTTGCTGTCGCTGGGGTCGCCGTACTTGTTGAAGAAGGAGTTGGAGTGGCCGGTGATGGTGGCCGGGACCAGCGAGTACAGCGGCTCGGCCTGGGTGCCGTAGACCTTGGCGACCAGCGCGCTGCGGTTGACGACCTGCGCCATGGCCTTGCGGACGGCCTTGTCCTTGACGCTGGTGGCGTCGGTGTTGAAGCCGAGGTAGCGGATCTCCAGGCCGGGCATCTCGACGAGGTCGATGTCGCCGCCGGAGGCGTTGGTGAGCTTCTGGATCTGCTCGGGCGACATCGCGCGGGTCATGACGTCGATGTCACCCTTGTCCAGGGCGGCTCCCATGGCGTCGGCGTCCGGGAAGGAGCGGATCTCCACCTTGTCGTTGTTGACCTGCAGCGTCCCCTTGTACTTGGGGTTCTTGGTGAAGACGGCGTCGACCATCTCGTCGTTCTTCACGTCCGCCTTCATCGTGTACGGGCCGGAGCCGTCCACCTGGAAGCCGTCGCGCAGCTTGTTCTTCTCGTAGTCCTTGGGGTTGACGATGCCCGCGACGGGCGTCGTCAGCTTGTACGGGAAGGTGGCGTCGGCGGTGTTGAGGTGGAAGATCACCTCGTTGTCGCCCTGGGTCTCGACCGTGTCGACGGTGGAGAGCAGGCCGGCGACCTGGGTCTCGGCGTTGATGGCGCGGGCTCGGTCGATGGAGTACTTCACGTCCGCGGCGGTGACCTTGTCGCCGTTGGCGAACTCCAGGCCGGAGCGCAGGGTGCAGGCGAAGCGTTCGTTGCCGGTGTCGGTGAAGCCGCACTTCTCGGCCGCCTCGGGGACGGGGTCGCCGTCGCCCTTGGGCTGGATCATCAGGGTCTGCACGGTCTGGCGCAGGACGTTCCAGGTGCCGACGTCGTAGGCGTAGGCCGGGTCGACGGGGGCCGGTGCGTCCTCGGAGGCGGTGAACCGGTCCGTGGTGCCGACGACGATGGCGTCACCGCTGTCGCTTCCGCTGTCGGACCCGCCGCACGCGGCGAGTACCGGCGCGAGCAGGCCGACGACGGCCGGCAGCACCAAAGTCTTGCGGTTCATGCTCGGGTTTCTCCAGGGCTGTCAGGTCCGTGTACCCGGCGTGCTGAGGGTGTGTCGCGGCGGATCACGGGTGGGTCCGATGTACTCGCGACGAGATTAGTCCGCGCCCGCGCGGCGGCTCGCGGCCGCGGGAGGCGGGGCGCCATCACGCAGCGGAACCGGGTGTGGACACACCGAAAACGTGCCACTGGAAGGATTCGTGCAGCGTCTTACCAAACGGGACACAAAGGCACGGTGACCCCGCCGGAAAGAGGGCGGGAAACACATCGCCCGCCCCCTGTCGACCCTATTTCAAGTGATGAACGTCACCTCGACAACTCTCTGCAACCGTAGCGGACTTCAGCCGTCCGGCACCCTTCGCGCTCCTCCCGAGGCGCGCCGACGGGCGCTCCGGCGCGGTTCGCACGCCGGGCGGGCGGCTAACACGTGTGCGCCACCAGGCCGTGCAGGAACGGCAGGTCGACCTCTTCGAGCGAGCTGACCACCGTGCGCCGGGGAGCGGGGGCGATGGGAGCGACCGAGGGGACGGCGACCACGTGGCAGCCGGCCGCCTCGGCCGCGGCGACGCCGGTCGCCGTGTCCTCGACGACCGCGCACCGGGCCGGGTCCACGCCGAGCCGGGAGGCGGCCAGCAGATACGGGTCGGGGTGCGGCTTGGTGCGCGCCACCTCGTCGCCGGCGACCGACAGGGTGAAGTGCTGGGGGCCGAGCGAGGCGAGGACCCGGTCGATGATGCGCCGGTGGGAGGCGGAGACCAGGGCGGTGGGGATCTCGTGCGCGGCCAGTTCGGCCAGCAGTCGCGCGGCGCCCGGCATCAGCGGGACGGCACCGTCGATACGGTCCTCGAAACCCTGGTTGAGCAGCACCGTCAGCTCGGCGAGGGTGACGGCGGCGCCGGTGGCCTCGATCAGGAAACCGGCGCTGCGGGTCATGGGGCCGCCGACGACGACATGTCTCCAGGCCTCGTCGAGGGTGTGGCCGAGGGCGGCGAAGACCGCCACCTCGACGTCCCACCAGAAGCCCTCCGTGTCCACCAGGGTGCCGTCCATGTCGAGGAACACGGCCTGCAGCGCAGAGCCGTCCGACGGCAGGGTTCCGAGCGCGGGGACCGTACTGGTCATCCGGGCGCACCTCCTTGGGGGACGCGCAGGCCGGTTCCCGTGCGGGGAACCGGCCTGCAGTGGACCGACCAGTGTACGACGTGACCGCGACAAACGGCTCGCCGAGGACGCGGCGTGCCGTGGCGTCGCCCGTTCGCCGCACGGCGGACGGGGACGGCGGACGCCGGTCGGGCACGCGGACGCGAGTCGCATGGCGCGCCGCGGAGTCGCGGGGCGCGCGCCATGGAGGCCGCGCGCCCGGCCGAGGTGGAGGCCGGCGCCGCACGCGGACGCCGGACGCGGGCCCCGCGGCGACGCGGGGTGTGTCCGGCCCTCCGGCGCCCTGGCGGCGGCGTCGGCTCCGCCGCCGTGGCGCCTCAGCGGGCGTTGAAGTACTTCGCCTCGGGGTGGTGGATGACGATGGCGTCGGTGGACTGCTCCGGGTGGAGCTGGAACTCCTCGGAGAGGTGGACGCCGATGCGTTCCGGCCGGAGCAGCTCGGCGATCTTCGCGCGGTCCTCCAGGTCGGGGCAGGCGCCGTAGCCGAGGGAGAAGCGGGCGCCCCGGTACTTCAGGGCGAACATGTCCTGCATGGCCTTCGGGTCCTCGCCGGAGAAGCCCAGCTCGGCGCGGACCCGCGCGTGCCAGTACTCGGCCAGGGCCTCGGCCAGCTGGACCGACAGGCCGTGCAGTTCCAGGTACTCGCGGTAGGAGTCGGAGGCGAACAGCCGGGCGGTCTCCTCGCCGATGCGCGAGCCGACGGTGACGACCTGGAAGCCGACGACGTCCGTCTCGCCCGACTCCTCCGGGCGGAAGAAGTCGGCCAGGCACAGCCGCCGGCCGCGGCGCTGGCGCGGGAAGGTGAACCGGGTGCGCTCGTTGCCCTGTTCGTCCAGGACGATCAGGTCGTCGTCCTTGGACACGCACGGGAAGTAGCCGTGGACGACGGCGGCCTCCAGCAGGTTGTCGGTCTGCAGGCGGTCCAGCAGACCGCGCAGCCGGGGCCGGCCCTCCGTCTCGACGAGCTCCTCGTAGGTCGGCCCGTCGCCGGTGCGGGCCTGCCTGAGCCCCCACTGGCCCTTGAACAGGGCGTCCTCGTCCAGCCAGGACGCGTACTCCTTGAGCTGGATGCCCTTGATCACCCGGGTGCCCCAGAACGGGGGCTCGGGGACCGGGTTGTCGGTGGCCACGTCGGAGCGGACGTGGCCCTCCTCCGGCCGCGGCTCCTCGATCTCGACGGCGGCGGCCCGCACCCGGCGCTGCCGGAGCTCGGGCAGCTTGGCGCCGGGCACGCCCCGCTTGACGCCGATCAGGGCGTCCATCAGGCGCAGGCCCTCGAAGGCGTCTCGGGCGTAGCGGACCTCGCCCTCGTAGATCTCGTGCAGGTCCTGCTCGACGTACGCCCTGGTCAGGGCGGCGCCGCCGAGGATCACCGGGTAGGCGGCGGCCAGGCCGCGCTGGTTCAGCTCCTCCAGGTTCTCCTTCATGATCACCGTGGACTTCACCAGCAGGCCGGACATGCCGATGACGTCGGCCCGGTGCTCGTCGGCGGCCTCCAGGATCGCGGAGACGGGCTGCTTGATGCCCAGGTTGACGACGTTGTAGCCGTTGTTGGACAGGATGATGTCGACGAGGTTCTTGCCGATGTCGTGCACGTCGCCGCGCACGGTGGCCAGCACGATGGTGCCCTTGCCGGCCTCGTCGGACTTCTCCATGTGCGGTTCGAGGTGGGCGACGGCGGTCTTCATGACCTCGGCGGACTGCAGGACGAACGGCAGCTGCATCTGCCCGGAGCCGAACAGCTCGCCGACGACCTTCATGCCGTCCAGCAGGGTGTCGTTGACGATGTCGAGCGCGGGCCGCTCGGTGAGCGCCTCGTCGAGGTCGGCCTCCAGGCCGTTCTTCTCGCCGTCGATGATCCGCCGCTTCAGGCGCTCGTCCAGCGGGAGAGCGGCCAGCTCCTCGGCCTTGCCCGCCTTCAGCGACTTCGCCGTGGCGCCCTCGAACAGCTGCATGAGCTTCTGCAGCGGGTCGTAGCCCTCGCGGCGGCGGTCGTGGATCAGGTCGAGGGCGGTGGTGACCTGCTCCTCGTCGAAACGGGCGATCGGCAGGATCTTGGAGGCGTGCACGATGGCCGAGTCCAGGCCTGCCTTGACGCACTCGTCCAGGAAGACGGAGTTCAGCAGGATCCGGGCGGCCGGGTTGAGGCCGAAGGAGATGTTCGACAGGCCCAGGGTGGTCTGCACCTTCGGGTGGCGCCGCTTGAGCTCGCGGATGCCCTCGATGGTGGCGAGGCCGTCCTTGCGGGACTCCTCCTGGCCGGTGCAGATGGTGAAGGTCAGACAGTCGACGAGGATGTCCTCCTCGTGGATGCCCCAGTTGCCGGTCAGGTCGTCGATCAGCCGCTCGGCGATCTCCACCTTCTTCTCGGCGGTGCGGGCCTGGCCCTCCTCGTCGATGGTCAGCGCGATCAGTGCCGCCCCGTGCTCGCGGGCCAGCGCGGTGACCTTCGCGAACCGCGACTCGGGGCCGTCGCCGTCCTCGTAGTTCACCGAGTTGATCACGGCGCGGCCGCCGAGCTTCTCCAGGCCCGCCCGGATCACCTCCACCTCGGTGGAGTCCAGGACGATCGGCAGGGTGGAGGCGGTGGCGAAGCGGCCGGCCAGCTCCGCCATGTCGGCGACGCCGTCGCGGCCGACGTAGTCGACGCACAGGTCGAGCATGTGCGCGCCCTCGCGGATCTGGTCGCGGGCCATCTCCACGCAGTCGTCCCAGCGGCCCTCCAGCATGGCCTCGCGGAACTTCTTCGACCCGTTGGCGTTGGTGCGCTCGCCGATCGCGAGGTAGGAGGTGTCCTGGCGGAAGGGCACCGTCTGGTACAGCGAGGCGGCGCCGGGCTCGGGGCGCGGGTCCCGCTGCGCCGGAGCCGTGCCGCGCACCCGCTCCACCAGCTGCCGCAGGTGTTCGGGCGTCGTGCCGCAGCAGCCGCCCACCAGGGACAGTCCGTAGTCGCGGACGAAGTTCTCCTGGGCGTCCGCCAGGCCCTCCGGGTCGAGCGGGAAGTGCGCGCCGTCCTTGGTGAGGATGGGCAGGCCGGCGTTGGGCATGCACAGCAGCGGGATGCGGGAGTGCCGGGTGAGGTAGCGCAGGTGCTCGCTCATCTCGGCCGGGCCGGTGGAGCAGTTCAGGCCGATCATGTCGACGCCGAGCGGCTCCAGGGCGGTCAGCGCCGCGCCGATCTCCGAGCCCAGCAGCATGGTGCCGGTGGTCTCGAAGGCCATCGACACCAGCAGCGGCACGTCCGTCCCGGTGGCCTCCATGGCGCGCCGGGCGCCGAGGACGGAGGCCTTGGTCTGGAGCAGGTCCTGCGTGGTCTCCACGATCAGCGCGTCGGCGCCGCCGGCCAGCAGGCCCTCCGCGTTGGCCTGGTAGCCGTCGCGGATGGTGGCGTAGCCGACGTGGCCGAGGGTGGGCAGCTTGGTGCCGGGGCCGATGGAGCCGAGCACCCAGCGGGTGCGGCCGTCCCGGGCCGCGTACTCGTCGGCCACCTCTCGGGCGATGCGCGTGCCGGCCTCGGACAGCTCGTGCACCCGCTCGGCGATCTCGTACTCGGACGCGGCGGTGTGGTTGGCGCCGAACGTGTTGGTCTCGACGCAGTCGACGCCCGCGTCGAAGTAGGCGGCGTGCACCGAGCGCACGATGTCCGGCCGGGTGACGTTCAGGATCTCGTTGCAGCCCTCGAGGTTCTCGAAGTCCTCGAGCGTGGGGTCCTGGGCCTGGAGCATGGTGCCCATCGCCCCGTCGGCGACCACCACACGGGTGGCGAGCGCCTCGCGGAGGGCGGACACACGGGTCCGGCTGTCGGCGGAAGGGGACGGCGGCAACGAGGCCATGAAGGGGCTCCCTTTGGGTGCGACGGCTGTCGGCTTTGCGGCTTCCCCGGGGTTCTCCGGGAGCTGGGCCCGGGGATTGCCGAGGAAGTGCACGCGGCAAGCCTAGCGGGGGCGGGGCCCTGACGTTCAGGGCGTCCACGGGGCGGACGAGGATGGCTCCCGCGTCACGCCGGGACGACGGATGACGTAACAGGTGTCGACCGACCATTAGCGGGGAGTCGGCATCGACCGGTAGTGTTCGACATTGCCGAACGGCGGAGGACGTGATCACCGCCGGCGGCCGAAGGGGACGGAGGGCAGGACGGCGATGGCACGGAACATCCAGTCGCTCGAACGGGCGGCCGCGATGCTGCGGCTGCTCGGGGGCGGCGAGCGGCGACTCGGCCTGTCGGACATCGCCTCGTCGCTGGGCCTCGCCAAAGGCACCGCCCACGGCATACTGCGCACCCTCCAGCAGGAGGGTTTCGTCGAGCAGGACGACGCCTCCGGGCGCTACCAGCTGGGCGCGGAACTGCTGCGCCTGGGCACCACCTATCTCGACGTGCACGAACTGCGCGCCCGCGCCCTCGTGTGGACCGACGACCTCGCGCGCGCCAGCGGGGAGAGCGTCCACCTGGGGGTGCTGCACCAGCAGGGCGTGCTGATCGTGCACCACGTCTTCCGCCCGGACGACAGCCGGCAGGTGCTGGAGATCGGGGCGATGCAGCCCCTGCACTCCACCGCCCTCGGCAAGGTCCTGTCGGCGTACGACCCGGTGGCGCACAGCGAGGCGCTGGAGGCCGACCGCAAGGCCTTCACCGACCGCACCGTGTGCGGCGTCGAGGACTTCGAGCACATCCTCGACCTCACGCGCGCGCGGGGGTACGCGGCCGACGTGGAGGAGACCTGGGAGGGCGTCGCGTCCATCGCCGCGCCCATCCACGACCGGCGGCGGATGCCGGTCGGCGCGGTCGGCATCACCGGTGCCGTGGAGCGGGTGCGCCGGGACGGCGAGCTGCGCCACGAACTGATCGCCTCGGTGCGGGACTGCGCCCGCGCGGTCTCGCGGGACCTGGGCGCCGGGCGGTTCTGAGCGCCCGTACGGCCGCCCCGCCACGGCCGTACGGCGGCTTCGTCGCCCTCGTCGCGGGGAGCCCCGCACCCACCCCCGCCGGGCGGTACCCCGTCTCTCCGGGCCGGTACGGCAGTCGCCGTACCGGCCCTTTCGCGTGTCCGGCGAGCCGGGACCGTATCGGGGCGCGGTGGCCGATCAGTAACGATCGCGCTTTCGACACCAGAACTCTTGACGCCCATGAGGCGGCGGGCGAGACTCGCGTCCATCGGTCGGCATTGTCGAACACCTTCCGGCAATACGCGTTAGAGTGTGACAACGCCAGAGGCCGGCATCGCTCTCACCCCCGAGGGCGCCAGACCCCCGGCGGGACCCGGGGTTCGGCTACCCCTGGACGAAGGACAAAGGAGTCGCGGGTGTCCAGCTCCGACATCTTCATCGGCGAGACCATCGGTACCGCCATACTCATCCTGCTCGGCGGCGGCGTCTGCGCCGCCGTCACCCTGAAGGCCTCCAAGGCCCGTAACGCCGGCTGGCTCGCCATCGCCTTCGGGTGGGGTTTCGCCGTGATGACGGCCGTCTACATCTCCAGCCCGCTCTCGGGCGCCCATCTGAACCCCGCCGTGACGGTGGCCCTGGCCATCAAGAACAACGACTGGTCCGACGTCCCGACCTATCTCGGCGGCCAGCTCCTGGGCGCCTTGATCGGCGCGACGCTGGTCTGGGTCGCCTACTACGGCCAGTTCAACGCGCACCTGACCGACAGGGAGATCGTCGGCGGTCCGGGCGCGCAGGCCACCGAGTCCAAGGCCGTCGAAGCCCAGGAGCAGGGCGCCGGCCCCGTCCTCGGCGTCTTCTCCACCGGTCCGGAGATCCGCAACGTGGTGCAGAACCTCGCCACGGAGATCATCGGCACGGTCGTGCTGATCCTCGCGGTCCTCACCCAGGGCCTGAACGCCGACGGGAACGGCCTGGGCGCCCTCGGCGGCCTGATCACCGCGCTCGTGGTGGTCTCGATCGGCCTGTCCCTCGGCGGTCCCACGGGCTACGCCATCAACCCGGCCCGTGACCTCGGCCCCCGCATCGTGCACGCCCTGCTGCCGCTGCCCAACAAGGGCGGCTCCGACTGGGGCTACGCCTGGATCCCGGTGGTCGGCCCGCTGATCGGCGGCGCCATCGGCGCGGGCATCTACAACGTCGCGTTCGCCTGACGAGCACGGTGTCCGCCGCCTCGGCGCGGCGGACACCGGCCCCCGCCGTACCCACAGCCCCACAGCCACACGGACCTCAGGAGCACACAGTGACCGACGCCCACACCGCCGGCCCGTTCATCGCCGCGATCGACCAGGGCACCACCTCCAGCCGCTGCATCGTCTTCGACCGGGACGGCCGGATCGTCTCCGTCGACCAGAAGGAGCACGAGCAGATCTTCCCCAAGCCGGGCTGGGTCGAGCACGACGCCACGGAGATCTGGACCAACGTCCAGGAGGTCGTCGCCGGCGCGGTCGAGAAGGCCGGCATCACCCGCGACGACATCAAGGCCATCGGCATCACCAACCAGCGCGAGACCACCGTGCTGTGGGACAGGAACACCGGTGAGCCCGTCCACAACGCCATCGTCTGGCAGGACACCCGCACCGACTCCCTCTGCCGGGAGCTGGGCCGCAACGTCGGCCAGGACCGCTTCCGCCGCGAGACCGGCCTGCCGCTGGCCTCCTACTTCGCCGGTCCCAAGGCCCGCTGGCTGCTCGACAACGTCGAGGGCCTGCGTGAGCGCGCCGAGGCGGGCGACATCCTCTTCGGCACCATGGACACCTGGGTCATCTGGAACCTGACCGGCGGTGTCGACGGCGGCGAGCACGTCACCGACGTCACCAACGCCTCCCGCACCATGCTGATGAACCTGCACACCATGGAGTGGGACGAGCGGATCGCCGAGTCGATCGGCGTGCCGACGCGGATCCTGCCCGAGATCCGCTCCTCCGCCGAGGTCTACGGCGAGATCAGGGGCGGCCGCCTCGGCGACCTGCTCGGCGGCATCCCGGTCGCCTCCGCGCTCGGCGACCAGCAGGCGGCCCTGTTCGGCCAGACCTGTTTCTCCGAGGGCGAGACCAAGTCGACGTACGGCACCGGCACCTTCATGGTGATGAACACCGGCGACAAGATCATCAACTCCTACAGCGGGCTGCTGACCACGGTCGGCTACCAGATCGGCGACCAGAAGCCGGTCTACGCGCTGGAGGGCTCGATCGCCGTCACCGGCTCGCTGGTGCAGTGGATGCGCGACCAGATGGGCCTGATCTCCACCGCCGCCGAGATCGAGACGCTCGCGCTGTCGGTCGAGGACAACGGCGGCGCCTACTTCGTGCCGGCCTTCTCCGGCCTGTTCGCCCCCTACTGGCGCTCCGACGCCCGCGGTGTGATCGCCGGCCTGACCCGGTACGTCACCAAGGCGCACCTCGCGCGCGCCGTCCTGGAGGCCACCGCCTGGCAGACGCGGGAGATCGCCGACGCCATGACCAAGGACTCCGGCGTCGAGCTGACGGCGCTGAAGGTCGACGGCGGCATGACCTCCAACAACCTGCTGATGCAGACGCTCTCGGACTTCCTGGACGCCCCCGTGGTGCGCCCGATGGTCGCCGAGACCACCTGCCTCGGCGCGGCCTACGCCGCCGGCCTCGCCGTCGGCTTCTGGGCCTCCACCGACGACCTGCGCCAGAACTGGCGCCGGGCCGCCGAATGGACCCCCCGCATGGACGCGGACACCCGCGACCGTGAGTACAAGAACTGGCTCAAGGCCGTCGAGCGGACCATGGGCTGGATCGCCGAAGAAAGCTGACGAGGAGTAAGTAACCGCAATGACCAGTCAGTCCACCCTGCAGTCCGTGCCTGCCCTGGGGACGCGCCCGGCCTCCGGCTCCAACCCGAGCCGCGCCGAGACCCGGGAGCAGCTCTCCAAGGCGACGTACGACCTCCTCGTGATCGGCGGCGGCATCCTGGGCATCTCCACCGCCTGGCACGCCGCGCAGTCCGGCCTCAGGGTGGCCCTGGTCGACGCCGGTGACTTCGCCGGCGCCACCTCCTCCGCCTCCTCCAAGCTCCTCCACGGCGGTCTGCGCTACCTGCAGACCGGCGCGGTGAAGCTGGTCGCGGAGAACCACTTCGAGCGCCGTGCGGTCTCCCGCCAGGTGGCCCCCCACCTGGCGAACCCGCTCACCTTCTACCTCCCCGTGTACAAGGGCGGTCCGCACGGCGCGGCCAAGCTCGGGGCGGGCGTGTTCGCCTACTCCGCGCTGTCCGCGTTCGGCGACGGCGTCGGCCACCTGCTCTCCCCCGCCAAGGCGGCGCAGGACGTGCCGGAGCTGCGCACCGAGAACCTGCGGGCCGTGGCCGTCTACGGCGACGACCAGATGAACGACGCGCGCATGGCGCTGATGACGGTCCGCGCGGCCGTCGAGGCGGGCGCGGTCGTCCTCAACCACGCCGAGGTGACCGGACTCCGGTTCACCAGGGGCCGGGTGACGGGCGCCGAGCTCAAGGACCGGCTCTCCGGCGACGAGTTCGGCGTGAACGCGCGTCTGGTGCTGAACGCCACCGGCCCGTGGGTCGACCACCTGCGCCGGCTGGAGGACCCGAACGCCGCGCCGTCCATCCGCCTGTCCAAGGGCGCGCACCTGGTCCTGAAGCGGACCTCGCCGTGGAAGGCCGCGCTGGCCACCCCGATCGACAAGTACCGCATCACCTTCGCCCTCCCCTGGGAGGACATGCTGCTGCTCGGCACCACCGACGAGGAGTACGAGGGCGACCCGGCGGACGTGGCCGTCGACGACAAGGACATCGCCCAGATACTCGACGAGGCCGCGTTCTCCGTGCGCGACCAGCAGCTCGACCGGAGCCTGATCACCTACGCCTTCGCGGGCCTGCGCGTGCTGCCGGGCGGCCCCGGCGACACCGCCAAGGCCAAGCGCGAGACGGTGGTGACCGAGGGCAAGGGCGGGATGCTGTCCGTGGCGGGCGGCAAGTGGACCACCTTCCGGCACATCGGCCGCACCGTGATGAAGAAGCTGGAGGAGCTGCCCGGCCACCCGCTGGGCGACGACTTCGAGCCGATCTCGACGCTGCCGAAGAAGCTGCCGCTGCCGGGCATCGCCAACCCGCGCGCGGTCGCCCACCGGCTGCTGGTGGACCGTCCGGCGCCCGGCCCGCGGATGGCCGCCGACACCGCCAGGCACCTGGCCACGCACTACGGGTCGCTCGCCTTCGACATCGCCCGGCTGGCGAACGAGAACCCGGAGCTGGGCGAGCGGGTCCACCCCGACGCCCCGGAGATCTGGGCGCAGGTCGTGTGGGCCCGGGACCACGAGTGGGCCGAGACGGCCGACGACGTGCTGCGCCGCCGTACGACGCTGACGATCCGCGGTCTGGCCACGGACGAGGTGCGGACGAAGGTGCGGGACCTGCTCGACGGGAAGTGACCGCCGAGCGGCGCCGGAGGACCGGCTCCCCCCGCACGGGGAGCCGGTCCTCCGGCATGCCCGTGCGCGTCCGCACCGGTCCGCGGCCGCGCGGCCGCCGCCCGGGGCAGGGGGCCCCGGATCTCGCGCAACGCGCGCCGCCCGGCCGCAACCGGCCGGGCGGGAGGGCCGCTCGGCCGTGCTCGGCCGGACGTGCCCGGCGCGGTGACGCCAGGTCAGGCGGCACAGGTACGGACCGCCGGCGGCCGTGGTGTCCGGGATCGGCGATCATGGGGTGTTCGAGGGGCCCGCACGGGTAGTGATGCGTTCACTCCCCCGTGCACGGGGGCTGCGGGCGCTCCCGCCGAACGCCGTAAGGTTGGTGGGTCAGGCGAGAGCACGTCGGAAGGAGGCGCTGGGTGATCGAGCTCGAGGGGGTTCCCGAGCTGATCGACCCGGTCATGGTGGCCGCGTTCGAGGGCTGGAACGATGCCGGCGACGCCGCTTCGACCGCGGTCGCGCATCTGGAGCGGGAGTGGAAGGGCGAGGTGTTCGCGGCGCTGGACGCCGAGGACTACTACGACTTCCAGGTGAACCGCCCCACGGTGTTCATGGACGGCGGCGTGCGCAAGATCACCTGGCCGACGACCAGACTCTCGGTGGTGCGGGTCGGCGGCGAGAAGCCGCGCGACCTGGTGCTGGTCCGCGGGATCGAACCGTCCATGCGCTGGCGCTCGTTCTGCAACGAGCTGCTGGGCTTCGCGCACGAGTTGGGCGTGGAACTGGTGGTGGTCCTGGGCGCCCTGCTCGGCGACACCCCGCACACCCGCCCGGTCCCGATCAGCGGGACCACCTCGGACGCGGACCTGGCCCGCCGGATGGACCTGGAGGAGACCAAGTACGAGGGTCCCACGGGCATCGTGGGCGTCCTCCAGGAGGCGTGCACGCACGCCGGCGTCCCGGCGGTCTCGCTGTGGGCGGCGGTGCCGCACTACGTGTCGCAGCCGCCCAACCCGAAGGCCACGCTGGCCCTCCTCAACCGGCTGGAGGACCTGCTCGACCTGCGGATACCGCTGGGCGAGCTGCCGGAGGACGCCCGCGCCTGGCAGGTGGGGGTGGACCAGCTGGCCGCCGAGGACAGCGAGGTCGCCGAGTACGTGCAGACGCTGGAGGAGGCCCGCGACACCGCCGAGCTGCCGGAGGCGTCGGGCGAGGCGATCGCCCGCGAGTTCGAGCGGTACCTGCGGCGCCGGGACGGCGGCGGCCCCGCCTCGGGCGGTCACGCCACCGCGGAGGGCGGCGACGCGGGTTCGTACCTGCGGGACGGCCCCGGCGGCCGCACCCGGCCGCCCATGCCCCCGAAACCGGAGACGGAGCAGCGTCCGGAGACGGAGCAGCGTCCGGAAGCGGATCCGCGGCCGGAGAGCGGCCCGGACGACGAGGACTCCCCGGGGGAGTGAACCGGACGATCGAGGGGCGGTGCGCCGGTGGCGCACCGCCCCTCCTCGTCGTGTGACGGCCCGCCGCGTCAGCGGGTCCCGGGCGGGGTCAGAGCGCCACGCCCAGCAGGGCGTCCACGGCGCGCGAGACCAGGCCGGGAGCGCCCGTGTCGGTGCCGCCCCGCTCCTCCTGGAGCGCCGCCCAGCGGTCGACCGCGGCGAGCGCGGCCGGGGCGTCCAGGTCCTCGGCGAGGGCGTCGCGGATCTCCTCGACCAGCTTGTCGGCGGCCGGGCCGTCCGGCCGCGAGACCGCCGCGCGCCAGCGGTCCAGGCGCGCCACGGCGTCCTGGAGCACCTGGTCGGTCCACTCCCAGTCGGAGCGGTAGTGGTGGGCGAGCAGGGAGAGCCGGATGGCCGCCGGGTCGACGCCGTCGCGCCGCAGGCGCGAGACGAACACCAGGTTGCCCTTGGACTTGGACATCTTCTCGCCGTCGAGGGCGACCATGCCGGCGTGGACGTACGCCTTGGCCATGGGGAACTCGCCTGTGAGGACCTGGGCGTGCGAGGCGCCCATCTCGTGGTGCGGGAAGGCGAGGTCGGAGCCGCCGCCCTGGACGTCGAAGCCCATCCCGAGGTGGTCGAGGGCGATGGCCACGCACTCGATGTGCCAGCCGGGCCGGCCCCGGCCGAGCGAGCCGCCGTCCCAGCTGGGCTCGCCCTCACGGGCGGCCATCCACAGCATCGGGTCGAGCGGGTTCTTCTTGCCCGGGCGGTCGGGGTCGCCGCCGCGTTCGGCGGACAGCAGGCGCATCGCGGCGGCGTCGAGGCCGGAGACCGCGCCGAAGTGCGGGTCGGACTCGACGGAGAAGTACACGTCCCCCTCGAGCTCGTAGGCCGCGCCCAGGTCCCGCAGCCGCTCGACCAGCGGGACGATGCCGGGTATCGCCTCCACGGCGCCTATGTAGTGCCGCGGCGGCAGCATCCGCAGGGCGGTCATGTCCTCGCGGAACAGGGCCGTCTCCTGCTCGGCCAGCTTCACCCAGTCCACGTCGTCGCGCTGCGCCCGCTCCAGCAGCGGGTCGTCGACGTCGGTCACGTTCTGGACGTAGTGGACCTGCCGCTTGGTGTCGAGCCACACGCGCTGAACGAGGTCGAACGCGTTGTAGGTCGCCGCGTGACCCATGTGGGTCGCGTCGTACGGCGTGATGCCGCAGACGTAGATGCGGGCGACGGGGCCGGGGGTCAGGGTGACCGGCCCCCCGGTCGCGGTGTCGTGGATCCTCAGGTCGCGACCCTGACCAGGCAGGGCGGGGACCTCGGAAGCGGGCCAGGCATGCATGTCATGAGCGTAACCGGACCGCGGTCCCGTCCACGAACCGGACCGGGTCAGTCGGCCGGATAGGCGCTCTTGCCGTTTTCCCGCGAGTGTGCAGCCCTCACCCGGCGGGCCCGCCGACGCACCCCGGGCCCGCTCCCGCGGGACGGGGGCGGGCTCGCGGGGCCGGGGGCGGGCTCGCGAGGCGGGGGGGCGGGCTCGCGGGGCCGGGGGCGGGCTCGCGAGGCGGGGGGGCGGGCTCGTGGGGCGGGCCGCCGCTACACCGGCGGCCAGGGGATCGCCGGCCACTCGCCGCCGGGCTCCGGGTGGACGCCGGAGGCGAGCAGTGCCTCCACCCGCGCGCGCGTGGCGTCCGTCTCGGCCGGGGTGATCAGGCCGGCCAGACGCGCGGCGAGGGCGCCGCCCTCGGCCAGGGCGTCCCGCAGGCCCTTGAGGACGCCGACCGCCTCCGCGGGCAGCGGCTCGCCCGCCCAGCCCCACAGCAGCGTGCGCAGCTTGTCCTCGACGTTGAAGGTGACGCCGTGGTCGATGCCGTAGAGCCGTCCGTCGGCCGTGGGCAGCAGGTGGCCGCCCTTGCGGTCGGCGTTGTTGAGCACCGCGTCCAGCACGGCGAGGCGGCGCAGCCGTTCGTCGTCGGCGTGCACGAGCAGCGCGGTGCGGCCCTCGTCGACCTCGGCGAAGCCGATGGCCTTCCAGCCGGGTCCGGGCTCCTCGGCGTCGACGAGCGCGAGCAGCTCGGCCTCCGGGCTCGCGTCGATCCACAGCTGGACCATGCCCTCGCCGTAGGGGCCCTCGCGCAGCACGGTGGGCGGCACCAGGTGCCAGCCGGTCGCCTCGGAGACCTCGTAGGCGGCCACCTCGCGCCCGGCGAGGGTGCCGTCGGGGAAGTCCCACAGCGGGCGCTCCCCGGCGACCGGCTTGTAGACGCAGGACGCCTCCCGGCCGTCGTGCGCGACCGTGCAGAACAGCGCCGCGTTGGAGGCCTCGCGGATGCGTCCGCGCACGGTGAGCTCACCGTGCGCGAGCAGCTCTGCGGCCGCCGAGTCGGGCGTCACGCCCCGCGGCGGTATCCGTTCTGGCGCGGACATACGTGTCCTTCCGGGTCCAGGGGCAGGCTGCACAGCGGGCACGGCGGCCGCCCGGCGTTGACGACGTCGAGGGCGCGCTTGGCGAAGGCCCGCGCCTGGGTGCCGGTGAGCCGGACCCGCAGCATCGGGGGCCCGTTCTCCTCGTCCTGGAGCAGCCGCTCCTCGGCCTCGGCGAGGTCCTCCTCGGTGTCGGCGTCGAGCTCGACGAGGGCCTGCGCCTCGACGATCATGCGCTGCTCCTCGCCGTCCCAGGCGAGCGCCATGGTGCCGACCCGGAACTCCTCCTCGACGGGGGACTCCAGCGGGGCGGTGTCGGCGATCTCGGCGGGGGCCATGGCGGGCACGGGGGCGTTGCCGCCGCTGCGCCGCACCACTTCGTCGAGCAGTTCGTCCATGCGCTCGGCGAGTGCGGCGACCTGCGTCTTCTCCAGGGCCACGCTGGTCACCCGGGGGCCCGCGGTGGCCTGGAGGAAGAACGTACGGCGCCCGGGCAGTCCGACCGTACCGGCCACGAAGCGGTCCGGGGGGTCGTAGAGGAACACCTGACGGGACACGTCCTGTCTCCATGGGATTCGGGGGAACGTCTGGATGGGCGAAGGGGGTGGGGCCGCGTCGTCGACGGCGACCGCTTCACCCTACTGCGGCCGACGATCACGGCGCGCCCGCGCCGCCGCCGACCGGTGCGTCGCCGTCCGCGGACTCCTCGCGGGGCGCCAGGGAGGCGAAGTCGCCGGTGTCGCCCAGCCGCACGAGGAAGGGCCGCAGCCGGGTGTAGCGGATCGCGGTGACGGAGCAGGGTTCGACGGAGATCCGCTGGAAGAGGTCGAGGTGGAGGCCGAGCGCGTCCGCGACGAGGGACTTGATGATGTCGCCGTGCGAGCACATGAGGTAGACCGCGTCGGGTCCGTGGTCGCGTTCGACGCGGGCGTTCCACTCGCGCACCGCCTCGGCGGCGCGGTGCTGCATGGCGCGCATGGACTCGCCGCCGGGGAACGCCGCCGCCGTGGGGTGCGCCTGCACCACCTCCATCAGCGGTTCGTCCTTCAGTTCGGCGAGCTTGCGGCCGGACCAGTCGCCGTAGTGGCACTCCCCGATCCGTTCGTCGGCGTGCGCGCTCAGGTGGGGACGGGCGTCCAGGAGTGGCTGTACGGTCTCCTGGCAGCGCCGCAGGGGGCTGGTGACGACCTCGGCGATCGGCAGTCCGTCGAGCCGGCCGGGCAGTGCGGCGGCCTGTGCGGCGCCGCGCTCGTCGAGGGCGACGCCGGGCGTCCAGCCGGCGAGCAGTCCCTCGGTGTTGGCGGTGGAACGTCCGTGCCTGACGAGGATCAACGTGGGCATGCGGCCAGGGTAGGCGTACGGGCGACTCGGACGTCGGCCGGGTGAAGGGAGGACACGCTCAGTGATCGTGGACTGTGGCATCTACCGCGACGGCCACCGCAGGGAGGGACCGGAGGACTTCTCCGACGCCCTGGCCGAGGCGCGGGCGGCCGGCGGGTTCGTGTGGGTCGGCCTGCACGAGCCGAGCGAGAAGGAGTTCGCGCTGGTCAGCGAGGAGTTCGCGCTGCACGCGCTGGCGGTGGAGGATGCCCTCAAGGCCCACCAGCGGCCCAAGCTGGAGGTCTACGACGACTCCTTGTTCGTGGTCCTGAAACCGGTGGTGTACGAGCCGCACAGCGACGCCGTCTCGACCGGCGAGATCATGATCTTCCTGGGCGACTCGTTCGTGGTGACGGTCCGGCACGGCGAGGGTGACGGGCTGGCCGCCGTGCGGCACCGCCTGGAGCAGGAGCCGGAGATGCTGGGCAAGGGCCCGACCGCCGTGCTGTACGCGATCGCGGACACGGTCGTCGACCACTACCTGGATGTGGCGACCGAACTCCAGACCGACCTGGAGGAGCTGGAGGCCGAGGTCTTCTCCCCGGAGCGCGGCGGCTCGCGCAACACCGCCTCGCGGATCTACAACTTCAAGCGCCAGATCACCGAGTTCCGGCGCGCCACGGGCCCGCTGGCGCTGCCGATGTCCCGCCTCGGCGGCACCGGGCAGAGCGCCTTCGCCACGGCCGTGCCCTTCGTGGACGACGCCGCGCGGCCCTTCTTCCGGGACGTCAGCGACCACCTGACCCGCGTCAACGAGTCCGTGGAGAGCCTGGACCGGCTGGTGTCGGACATCCTGTCGGCCCATCTGGCGCAGACCGGAGTCCAGCAGAACGACGACATGCGGAAGATCTCCGCATGGGCGGCCATGGCCGCGATACCGACGATGATCGCCGGTATCTACGGGATGAACTTCGAGCACATGCCCGAGCTGCACTGGGTGTGGGCGTATCCGGCGGTGATCGGCCTGATGGCCGTGCTGGAGGTGCTGCTGTACCGGCTGTTCAAGCGGCGGGGGTGGCTGTAGCGGCCGGTGCGCGCCCGGGGTCCGGCCGCAGAGGTCGAGCCAAGTGCGGGGGCGGGGCGCCGCGGCAGGTGCGGGGGCCGGCTGGGCGGAACGGCGCAGCGGTCGCCGGCGCCGGGGCCGTGACCGGGCGCGGCGCGGGGCGTTGTTCCCGATGACGGCGGCCGTGGCGGGGAAGTCCCCCGAGCCCCCACCACGGCCGCGAGAAGCCCGTGTCACGCGAGGCCGGCGCGCTCCAGGGCGTCGGTGCCGGCGCGGAGGGCGGCGATCCGCTCGTCCAGCGTGAAGCCGGCGGGGGCGAGGGTCAGCGTGGTGACGCCGGCCGCCGCGTAGGCCTTCATCCGGTCCGCGATCCGGTCGACGGAGCCGAGCAGTGTCGTCTTGTCGATGAGGTCGTGCGGAACGGCGGCCGCGGCGCCCTGCTTGTCGCCGGACAGGTACTTCTCCTGGATCTCGGCCGCTTCCCGCTCGTACCCCATGCGCTGGGCGAGCCGGTTGTAGAAGTTCTGCCGGCGGCTGCCCATGCCGCCGACGTAGAGCGCCGTGTAGGGGCGGAAGGTGTCGGCGAGGGCGGCCACGTCCTTGTCCTCGCCGAGGGCGAGCGGCAGGGTCGGGCAGACGTCGAAGCCGTCCAGCGTCAGGCCCGCCTTCTCGCGGCCGGCCCGCAGGGGCTTGATCGCGGTCTCCTCCAGGTGCTCGGCGGAGGGGAAGATGAGCAGCGCGCCGTCGGCGATCTCGCCGGTCTGCTCCAGGTTCTTCGGGCCGATGGCCGCGATGTAGAGCGGGATGTGCTCGCGCTGCGGGTGCACGGTGAGCTTGATGGGCTTGCCGGGGCCGTCGGGCAGCGGCAGCGTCCAGTGCTCGCCCTCGTACGTCAGCCGCTCGCGGGTCATGGCCTTGCGGACGATCTCGACGTACTCGCGGGTGCGGGCCAGCGGCTTGTCGAACCGGACGCCGTACCAGCCCTCGGAGACCTGCGGGCCGGAGACGCCGAGACCGAGGCGGAACCGGCCGCCGGAGAGCGAGTCCAGCGTGGCGGCGGTCATCGCCGTCATCGCGGGCTGGCGGGCCGGGATCTGGAAGATGGCCGAGCCGACGTCGATGCGCTCGGTCTGCGCGGCCACCCAGGAGAGCACCGTGGCCGCGTCCGAGCCGTAGGCCTCGGCCGCCCAGCACACGGCGTAACCGAGCCGGTCCGCCTCCTGGGCGACGGCCAGGTTGTCCGCGTCCATCCCGGAGCCCCAGTAGCCGAGGTTGATCCCGAGCCGCATGCCGCATCCCCTTACCGACGAGTAACGTTCCTGTGCGGGAGACAGTAGCGCGGGGTGGCGGGGGCGCGGCAGACCGCGCGGGTGTGACGGCCGCCTCGCGTGTTCGGCGCGTGTTCGGCGCGGGCCCCTCCGGGGCTTGTCGGGGGCGCCGCCCCCCGGGTGTCCCGCGGACGCTTCCCGGCTTCCCGCCGGGGTGTTCCGGGCCGGGAACCGGGTTGTCCACAGGGTGACCACGCCCACCCCGTGGCCAGTAATGTCGGCGTCCATGGAGCAGAGGCATCTCGGCCGTACGGGCCTGCGCGTGTCCCGCATCGGCCTCGGCACCCTGACCTGGGGCCGGGGCACCGACGAGCACGACGCCGCAGACTTGCTGAAGGCGTTCTGGGAGGCGGGCGGCACCCTCGTCGACACGGCGGACGTGTACGGCGACGGGGAGGCCGAGTACCTGCTCGGGCGGCTCATGGAGGGCCTCGTGCCCCGCCGGGACCTGGTCGTCTCGACGAAGGCGGGCAGCGTCCCCGACCCGGACCGCCCCTTCGACGGCTCCCGCGGCCATCTGCTGGCGGCCCTGGACGCCTCGCTCGCCCGTCTGGGCACCGACTACGTCGACGTGTGGCACGTGCACGCCTACGACCCCGACACGCCGCTGGAGGAGACCTTGCAGGCCCTCGACCTGGCCGTCAGCAGCGGCCGGGCGCGCTACGCCGGGGTGTCCAACTTCTGCGGCTGGCAACTGGCCAAGGCGGCGACCTGGCAGCTCGCGGCGCCTGGCGCGCGGACCCGGTTGGCGAGCACGCAGATGGAGTACTCGCTGCTGCAGCGGGGCGTCGAGCGGGAGGTGCTGCCGGCCGCGCTCGACCTGGGCATCGGTCTGCTGCCCTCCTCGCCGCTGGGCCGCGGGGTGCTCACCGGCAAGTACCGCACCGCGACGCCGCAGGACTCGCGGGGCGCCTCGGAGCATCTGGCGCCGTTCGTCGAGCCCTACCTCGACGACACGGCGAGCCGCATCGTGGACGCGGTGACGACGGCGGCGGACGGGCTGGCGGTGACACCGCTCCAGGTCGCCCTCGCCTGGGTGCGGGACCGGCCCGGGGTGGCCGCCCCGGTCATCGGCCCGCGCAACGCCCAGCAGCTCACGGCGGCGTTGTCAGTGGAGGCGCTTAGTCTTCCTGACGAGATCTGCCGGGCTCTCGACGACGTGTCGGCGCCCGTGCATCGCTATCCCGATCACGACTGGAGCACGCTGTGAGCACCGAGCCGGAGACCACGGAGCAGGCCGGGCCGGGGAACCCGGACCTCCCCGAACCGGGGGGCGACGCCGTGACCGGGAGCGCGGCACCGGGGGACGAGGCGGTGACCGGGAGCCCCGCCCCGGGGGACGACGCGGCGGGGGACGGCGCGGAGACCGGGGATCCGGCGGCCGGGGTCGAGGAGGTCCGGGCGGAGGACGCCCCGGTCGCAGAAAAGGAGGCGGAGGACGCCCCGGTCAAGGACGGGCCGGCGCAGGAGGAACCGGCCTCGGGCTCCGCGGCCGCGCCGTCCGAGGCCGAGGCGGAACTCGCGGCGCAGCGGGCCGAGCGGGAGCGGATCGAGCGGCGGAAGGCCGAGAAGAAGGGGCCGATCGAGAGCGGGGGCAAGCTCAGCGGCAAGGCGGCGGACCTGCTCGCGGCGGTGCGCGCCGTGGAGAGCGGCGAGAAGCCGGCGGCGGCCGTGTTCACCCCGGCCGAGCCGGAGCCCGCACGGCGCAAGCCCGCGCCCGCGCCGGTCCGGCGGCCGGGCCCCGTCTCCACCGAGGCCGCGGCCGTGCCGACGGCCCCCGCGCCCGAGACGGTCCAGGCGGTGCGCCGGGTGCTGGCCGAGGGCGGCGCCCCGGAGACGCTGGCCCCGCCGGTCGCGGCGGCGCTCGGCGAGGGCGCGGCGGACCGGCTGCGCGCCGACCCGTGGCAGCTGCTGCACATCGCGGGGGTGCGGCCGGAACAGGCCGACGGCTTCGCCAGGACGCTGCTCGGCGCGGAGAGCCGGCCCGACGACGAGCGCCGTGGCCGTGCCTTCACGGTCTGGCTGCTGGAGCAGGCCGCCCTGGCCGGGCACACGTCCCTGGAGGCGCCGGCGCTCACCGCCGCCCTGGCCCGGCAGAAGGTGCCCGACCCGGACGCGGCCCTGCAGAGCGCGCTCGCGGAGGGCGACGCCCTGGTGTTCCAGGACGCCCTGGACGAGCCGGGCGCGCCGCCCGCCCGGGAGACGGACGCGGAGGCCGACGAGGACGACGAGGCGCGGCCGGTACGGGTCCTCGTGGGTCTGGAGCGGTACGCGCTGGCCGAGGAGAGTCTGGCCGACGGGCTGGCCCGGCTCGTCGACTCCGTGCCGAAGGAGGACGCCCGGGCCGAGGGCTGGGACCGGGCCGCCGCCTCCGCCCGGGGCTCTGCGGGCGAGCTGATCCGCGCGGTCTCCGGCCACGGCCTGGTGCTGCACACGGGCGGGGAGGCGTCCCGCGTCGAACCGGCGCGGCTGCTGGCAGCGGCCCGCGCTCTCGGGCTGCGCGCCTGGGGCGCCGCCCACAGTCCCCTGGGCCGGGACGGCTTCGCCGAGCTGCTCCGGGAGGCCGCCGGTGAGGGCACGCCCGGCGCCGCGGAGGGGACCGCCGGTACGGGCGGGGCCACCGGTACGGGCGGGGCCACCGGTACGGGCGGGGCCACCGCGGCCCACCGGACCGCCCAGGCGGACAGAACCGCCGAGGCCGAGGGGGCCCGCGTGGCCGAAGGGGGCGACCTGGCCGAAGAGGCCGCCGTCGTCACCGTGGCCGATCTGCTGTCGGGGGCGCGGGGGCCGGGGCGGGACGCCGACGGCGCGCTCGACCTGGACCTCCTCGTCGTGCTCGACGCCCCCCAGCTGGACGTGGAGACGGCGGCCCTGCTCGTGGAGTCGATGCCGGACCGGGCCCGGCTGGTGCTGTCCGGGGATCCGGCGGTGCTGTGGTCCGTGGGGCCCGGGCGGGTCTTCGCGGATCTGCTGGCGGCCCGTGCGTGCCCGCACATCGCCTCGCGGGTGCCGGACCTCGGTCCACTCGGCGAGCTGGTCTCCGGCATCGGTGCCGGCGAGCTGCACCAGGTCGCCGCCCCCGGCAGGGAAGTCGTGATCGTCCCGGTGCGGGACGCCGGCGAGGCCGTGCACCGGACGGTGCAGCTCGTCGCGGACTCGGTGCCCCGGGCCATCGGGGTGCCGGCCGAGCAGACCGTGGTGATCACCCCGGGACACGGCGGCGCGGCGGGCACGCGCGTGCTCAACGCGGCGCTGAAGGAGCGCCTCAATCCGGGCCCCGGCCGGTTCGGCGGCTTCGACCCGGGCGACCGGGTCGCCTACTCCCCCGTCCCCGGCCGGACGCTGCCCGGCAGGGTGGTGTCGGCCGACGCCGAGGGCCTGCACCTGTCGTGCTCGGGCGCCCATGTGGTCGTACCGAGGGAGCGGGTGGAGGGCTGTGTGCGGCACGGATGGGCGCTGACGGCGCACCAGGCCGTGGGCGGCCGGTGGCCGGCGGTGGTCGCGGTGCTGCCGGGGGACGCGGCGCAGGCGCTGAGCCGGCCGTGGGTCTACACGGCGTTCAGCCGGGCGGGCCGCCACCTGTCCGTGGTGCACGGTGTGGACCAGGCGCTGCCGCGGGCCGTGGCCGAGGTGCCGTCCAGGCCGCGCACCACCCGCCTGCCCGCCCTGCTGGCCGCCCAGGCGGCGCAGGCGGAGGACCAGAACCAGGCGTAGGCGCGCGGGCCGGCCGAGGACCGGGCCCGCGCTCGCGGCGGCCCGCCGAGGACCAGGCCCGGGCTCGCGGAGGCCGGCCGCGCCCGGTACCCGCCGCGCCACGAGACCGGCCGCGCTGGGAAGCCGGGCGCGGTGAGAAGCCGGGCGTGGTGAGAAGCCAGGCGCGGTGGCAGGCCTGAGGCGCCGGGCGGCGCACCGCCGTGCCGCGCGGTGACGAGGGGCGGTGGTCGCGGGAATCTCCCGCGACCACCGCCCCCTCGTCGTCCGTCGGATCGTGACCGCGCGCGGCCCCGGTGGCGGCCGACGCGGGTGCTCCCTAGCGGTCGTTCGCGTCCAGCGGTTCGATGTCCTCGTCGTCCTCGTCGAGACCGGTGGCGAGATCCTCGATCTCGTCACCGTCCTCATCGTCGTCCTCGTCATCGTCGAGGTCGTCGTCGAAGACCGTGCTCACGTCGAACCGGCACACCACCTGCTGCGGATCGACGTGCTCGAAGGGCGCCTCCAGCCAGTCGCCCGGGTCGGCCGGTTCGTCCGAGGCCGTGACCCAGAGGGTGGAGTCGCCCTCCTCCAGGCCGAACTCCTTGTGCCGGGAGGCGATCTCGTCGGGCTCGAACTCGCCGAAGAGGGTGCCGAGCGCCCCGTGCACCGTCCCGGGGGCGCCCGAGCCGATGCCGGTGCCGGCCTCGACGTCCGCCGCCTCCACCCGCTGGGCCTGGGCCAGCAGCCGCTGCGGCTCGGCCACCGCGTAGTCGCGGCGGATCAGCACGCTGACCGCGTTCGGCTCCTCCGGGCCCGTGTACGGCGGCAGCGAGTCGTCACCGGGGATCTCGAAGGGGGTCACCTCGTCGTAGCGGTCGTAGAGCAGCTCGTCGTACGCCTCCGCGGCCGCGGCCAGCGCGTTGAACGCCTCGTAGACGGCCGGGTCGTCCTCCCCCGACCTGCGTTCGACCGCGGCCAGGTGGCGGTCGAGCGCGGTCTTGACCGCCTCGGCGGCGGCGCGTACCTCGGCAGCGGTGGGCTGCGCAGCATCAGACATAGTGCAGACGCTATCCGTACCGGGCCCCAGCCCGCACAATAGATGCGATGCCGGAATACGAATTTGTCGACGTGTACGTGCCGCGCGGGGTCTCCCGCAAGGAGACGACGCGTCTGTTGACGGACCACGCCGAGTACGGACACTGGGAGCTGTACCGCCTGAGCCTGCTGCGCGACGGCAGCCGCAGGGTGCGGCTGCGCCGGCGGATCATCCGCCAGGTGCGCGCCACGTGGTGAGCTGAGACGGTCGCGACCACCACCGAAGCGGGCCCCGTCGAAACGGGGCCCGCTCTGTCATGTGCGCGGCCTCACGAAGGCCGATGGACGCCGTCCTCGGGACACCGTCCCGGGGACGCCGTCCGTGGGCCGCCGCCTCGGGGCCGTCCGGCCCGGATCAGACCGAGGCCCGCGCCTTGCGGTACAGCACGGCTCCGGCCAGCAGCGCGCCCGCGCCGACCGGCAGGACGAGGCCCATCGGCAGCTCACTGCCGGTGTGGGCGAGCTCCGCGCCGCTCCCGGGCGTGGTGACGGTCTGCGTACCCGGGTGGTTGACGTGCACCGCTCCGCCGGGCGTCTTGCCGCCCGAAGCGGGCGGCGTGGCCGGCGTGCCCGGGTGCGCGGGGGTGCCCGGGTGCGCGGGGGTGCCCGGGTGACCGGGGTTGCCCGGAGTACCGGGGTTGCCGGGGGTGCCAGGGTTCCCGGGAGTACCCGGGTTACCCGGCGTGCCGGGGGTGCCCGGCGTGCCCGGGTGACCGGGAGTGCCCGGGTGTCCCGGAGTGCCGGGGGTGCCCGGGTGGCCGGGCGGGTTGCCGTGGCCGCCGGAACCGCCGCTGTGGGCGCAGCCGTTGCCCAGCGCGGCGTTGCCGACTCCGATGACGTCGACGCTGTTGCCGCAGACGTTCACGGGGACGTCGACCGGCACCTGGACGTGGTTGCCGGAGCCGACGCCCGGCGAGTCGCTCGCGTGCCCGCCGGCGTGCGAACCGCCGTGGCCGCGCGAACCGTTCCCCCCGGACGAGTCACTGCCGCCGCCCTGGTTGGCGCACTTGTTGCCCACGGCCGGGTTGAGCAGCCCGACGACGTTGACGGTGTTGCCGCAGACGTTCACCGGGATGTGCACCGGCACCTGCACCGTGTTGCCGGAGAGCACGCCCGGCGAACCGGACGAGAAACCGGACGCGCCCGCGTCGGCGTGCGCCGCGCCGCTCGCGGCGGCGATCACACCGGTGGCGGCGGCCACGGTCAGCAGGCCCTTGCGGGTGACCTGTCGCATGTACTGAATCCCTGCCTTCGACTTTTTCAGAACCTTCCGGAACGCGCGTTCGCGACGCGGCGGAAATGCGCCGTCGTGCCTCGCGAAGCGCGGAAAAACCGGTCGGCCCCGGAGCGCGTGGCGCGCGCTCTCGGGGCCGACGGGTTCAGACCCCCCACGGAGCTGATGGAGTCAGACCCTCACGGGGCGGGGCACGACGTCAGTGGTTGATGCAGGTGTTGCCGAAGGTGGGGTTCAGCAGCCCGATCACCGAGATCGTGTTGCCGCAGACGTTCACCGGCACGTGCACGGGCACCTGCACGACGTTGCCGGAAACGACACCCGGGGAGTGCAGGGCGGCGCCCTGGGCACCGGAGTCGGCGGCGGCCATGCCGGCACCCGCGAGAACCAGTCCACCGGTGGCAACCGCGGCAGCGACGACCTTCTTGATCATTATTCCTCCTCGTTGGCAAAAGCGATCTCACCTTGCCGATCGCAATACCTGTAACGAGGCTGAACCATTGGAGCTACGAGCTTATCGTCGCATTCACCCTTCTCAGTTAATCCCGCACGCGCGCCCGAATTCCAGGCCCGGAAACCTCCTCCGGAACGTCGTGTCTCAGGAGGCGTCGAGGAACCGGTCGAGCACCCGCACGCCGAACTTCAGACCGTCCACCGGCACCCGCTCGTCCACCCCGTGGAACATGCCGGCGAAGTCCAGCTCCGGCGGCAGCTTCAGCGGCGCGAAGCCGAAGCCGCGGATGCCGAGGTCGTCGAAGGACTTGGCGTCGGTGCCGCCGGAGAGCATGTACGGCACGGCCTTGGCGGCCGGGTCCTCGGCCAGCAGCGCGGACTGCATGGCGTCCACCAGGGCGCCGTCGAAGGTGGTCTCCACGGCCTTGTCCGAGTGCACGTCCTCCCGCCTGACCCGGGGGCCGAGGATCCGGTCCAGATCGGCCAGGAACTCCTCCTCGAAGCCCGGCAGGAACCGGCCGTCGACATGCGCCGTGGCCTCGCCCGGAATGACGTTGACCTTGTAACCGGCGCCCAGCTGCGTGGGGTTGGCGGTGTTGCTCAGGGTCGCGCCGATGAGCTTGGCGATGCCGCCGAGCTTGGCGAGGGTGCCCTCCATGTTCTCCGGGTCCAGCTCGGTGCCGAGCGCGTCGCCCAGTTCGTCGAGGAAGGCCCGGGTGGTCTTGGTCACGCGGATCGGGAACTCGTGCCGGCCGAGGCGGGCGACGGCCTCCGACAGCTCGGTGATGGCGTTGTCCCGGTGGATCATGGAGCCGTGCCCGGCGGTGCCGGCCACGGTCAGCTTCATCCAGTGCATGCCCTTCTCGGCCGTCTGGATCAGATAGAGCCGCCGCTGCTCGCTGACCGTGAAGGAGAAGCCGCCGACCTCGCTGATCGCCTCGGTGACCCCCTCGAAGAGGTCGGGGTGGTGGTCGACCAGGTGACGGGCGCCGTAGGTGCCGCCGGCCTCCTCGTCGGCGAGGAAGGCGAGCACGATGTCGCGCGGGGGCCTGCGCCCGCTGCGCAGCCGGTCGCGCACGACCGCCAGCGTCATCGCGTCCATGTCCTTCATGTCGACCGCGCCGCGGCCCCACACGCACCCGTCCGCGATCTCGCCGGAGAAGGGGTGGTGGGTCCAGTCGTCGGCATTGGCCGGTACGACGTCGGTGTGGCCGTGGATCAGCAGCGCGGGCCGGGACGGGTCCTCGCCCTCGATGCGGGCCACGGTGGAGGCGCGGCCGGGGTGCGACTCGAAGATCCTCGGCTCCAGCCCCACCTCGGCCAGCTTCTCGGCGACGTACTCGGCGGCCTTGCGCTCGCCCGGGCCCGAGTGGTCGCCGTAGTTGCTGGTGTCGATCTGGATCAGCTCGCTGCAGAGGTCGACGACCTCGTCCTCGCCGGTGACGCGCCTGGCGGTGTCCGTCTCGCTCACGCTGCTTCCTCCCGCTGTGTGCTGGTGGTCCACCTCGTGTGCCGGTGGTCCACTCATCCTCCCTCGCCTCCGGGTCCCGCCCCAAGACAGCCCCCGGGCCCGTGACACCGCGTTCACATCGTGCGCGGCCGGCCGGCGGCGTGGCGGCGCGGGCGGCCGGGGGTGATCGAGCAGGCTCGAAAGCCTGGTAATGTTTCCTTCGTCGCCGCGGGGGGAAGCCCCGCACGACAGACACCTTGTCCGGGTGGCGGAATGGCAGACGCGCTAGCTTGAGGTGCTAGTGCCCTTTATCGGGCGTGGGGGTTCAAGTCCCCCCTCGGACACCAGGAGAAAGCGGCGCCGATCTGATCGGCGCCGCTTTCTTGTTCCGTCACACACCCGTCACCCACACGTCGGCACTCGCGTGTCGTCACACGTGTGTCATCGCACGTGCGCCGCCGCCATGTGGTCCGTGAACCAGTCGCGGGCCAGGTCGGTCACCGCCTCCAGGGCGCCGGGCTCCTCGAAGAGATGGGTGGCCCCGGGGACGACGGTCAGGCGGTTCTCGCAGGTCAGCTCGGTCTGGGCATGGCGGTTGAGGTTCAGCACGGTGTGGTCCGCGCCGCCGACGACGAGCAGGGTGGGCGCGGTCACGGCCGCGAGCGCCGCTCCGGCCAGATCGGGACGGCCGCCCCGGGAGACGACGGCGGCGATGTCCGCGTCCGGCTCGGCGGCGGCCCGCAGGGCGGCGGCGGCCCCGGTGCTGGCGCCGAAGTAGCCGACGGCCAGGTTCTCGGCCTCGGGCAGGGTGCGCAGCAGGTCGGTGACGGCGGCGAGCCGTCCGGCCAGCAGGCCGATGTCGAACACCTTGGTCCGGTCGTCCGCCTCCTCCTCGGAAAGCAGGTCGAACAGCAGGGTGCCGAGTCCGGCGCGGTTGAGTCCGGCGGCGACGAACCGGTTGCGGGGGCTGTGCCGCCCGCTGCCGCTGCCGTGGGCGAAGACGACGACGCCGGACGTGCCGGCGGGGACGGTCAGCCGTCCGGTCAGCCGCAGGGAGCCGACGGCGAGCTCCGTCTCCCGGTCCACGGCCGGGCGGCCCCCGCCGGCGCGCGCCCGCCGCAGGCAGGCGACCACGTCGTCGTCGTCGAGCTGGGTGAAGTCGTCGTAGAACTGGCCGACCGCGAAGAAGGCGGGCGGGGTGTCCAGGCTGATCAGTTCGTCGGCCTCCCCAGCGAGCCGAGCGGTCCAGTCCGGGGGAGCCACGGGCACCGCCAGCACGGTCCGCGCCGCGCCCCGGGCGCGCACCGTCCGGCAGGCGGCCCGGGCCGTCGAGCCGGTGGCCACCCCGTCGTCGACCACCACGACCGTCCGTCCCGCGACGACGAGCGGCGGGCGCTCGCCCCGGTAGCGGACGGCACGCCGCTCCAGCTCGCGGCGCTCGCGCTTCTCGACGCGCTCCAGCGCGTGCGCCGGCACCCCCGCCCGGCGCATGACGGCGTCGTCGATCACACGGACCCCGTCCTCGCCGATCGCTCCCATGGCCAGTTCGGGCTGCGAGGGCACCCCGAGCTTGCGCACCAGGCAGAGGTCGAGCGGTGCGCCGAGGGCCGCGGCCACCTCTGCGGCGACCGGCACGCCCCCGCGGGGCAGTCCGAGCACCACCGCGTCCTGTCCGCTCAGGTGGGCCAGCCGGGCGCCGAGCCGCCTGCCCGCCTCCGGGCGGTCCCTGAAGAGCACGGCCGACCTCATTCCCTGGGCGACCAGAGCGGGACGGGCGGTGTCGCCTCGGGCGCCCCGACCGCCTCGATGTCCCCGGCGGCGGCGCGCAGCAGGTCGCGGCCCAGGGCGATCAGGGCGCGCCCGGCGGCGAGTTCGTCGCCGATGTCGGGGACCGCCGAGTCGTAGGGGTTGCGGCGGGCCTCGGCGCAGCTCTCCAGGACGTTGTCGCCGGTGTCCAGGACGATCCTGGCCGTGGTGTCCGGGTCGTGTTCGGACAGGTACAGGTTCAGCCGCCACTCCTTGACGGACGGGGGCCGGCTGTCGACGGGTCGCGTCATCGTCCGTCCCTCCTCGTTGTGGTCACCGCTTGGCTCGTCCACCTCTTCCACTGTGCCCCCGACCCGCGCGGGCGGCACGGCGGCGGCGGGCGGCGCCGGGCGGCCGGTGGCGGGCGGGTGCGTCGGCGCGGACAGAATGAGGCCATGACCACGCGTTCCTGCCCGTGCGGGCTGCCCGAGCCGTACGAGAGTTGCTGCGGCCGTTTCCACTCCGGCGCCGCCGCCGCGCCGACCGCCGAGGCGCTGATGCGGTCGCGGTACTGCGCCTTCGTGCGGGGCGACGCGGCGTACCTGCTGCGCACCTGGCATCCGCGGACCCGGCCCGCGCGGCTGGACCTGGACCCGGGGACGCGCTGGACGGGGCTGGAGATCCTCGGGACGACGGGCGGCTCGGCCTTCCACGGCACCGGGACCGTGACGTTCCGCGCCTCCTACCGGGGCGGTTCGCTGCACGAGCACAGCCGGTTCGAGCGGGCCGACGGCGCCTGGGTGTACGTCGACGGGGACTTTCCCGAGTAGGGCGGCCCGCCCGGGCTGGGCCGCCTGCGCGGGCGAGGGCGGGTCGCGCGGGCTGGGCCGCTTCGCGGGTGACCGGCGTGCCGCGCTCCGCCGTGCCCCGCGCGCCCCGCCGTGAGCTGGGCGCTACGGCGCCAGGATGTCCAGTTCCTGCAGCGCGCCGACGGTGATCTCGCGGGTCAGCCGCTCGGCCCGCTCCGCGTCGCCCTCCCGGACCGCCTCGGCGACCTGGACGTGCAGGGTGACGGCGGCGGGGTCGGGGTCCTCGAACATCACCTCGTGCTCGGTGCGTCCGGTCAGCACCTCCGCGACGACGTCGCCGAGGCGGGCGAACATCTCGTTGCCGGAGGCGCAGAGGATCACCCGGTGGAAGGCGACGTCGTGGAAGAGGTACCGGTCGAGACGGTGGCCGCGGGAGTTGGCCACCATGCCGAGGGCGCACTCGGTGAGTTCGGAGCACTGCTCGGGCGTGGCGTGGCGGGCGGCGAGCGCGGCCGCGGCCGGTTCGACCGCCGAGCGCAGCACGGTCAGCGAGCGCAGTTGCCGGGGGCGGTCGGCGCCCGCCAGGCGCCAGCGGATGACCTGCGGGTCGTAGACGTTCCACTCCTCGGTGGGGAGCACGGTGACGCCCACGCGGCGGCGCGACTCGACGAGGTGCATGGACTCCAGGACGCGGACCGCCTCGCGCATCACCGAACGTGACACCTCGAAGCGCTGTGCGAGTTCGTCGGTGCGCAGGACACTGCCCGGGGGGTACTCGCCGGCGGTGATGGCGGGGCCGAGGGCGTCCAGGACGCGTCCGTGCAGCCCCCGGCCCGGTGTGGTCATGGACTCAGAGTACGGGGTGGGTCACGCGACGAAAAAGTCAGACTTATATGTCACAGACTCTTGAATTCGTCGTACCTAATGGGTTTCAGTGTGGCGACGCCGGATGTCGGCGTCGCATGTCGAGGAAGACAGCGAGGCAGTGATGCGCACCCCCCACGTCGTCGTGGTGATGGGCGTCGCCGGCACGGGCAAGACCACGATCGGTCCCCTGCTCGCCGACCGGCTCGGCGTCCCGTACGCCGAGGGCGACGACTTCCATCCGCAGGCCAACATCGACAAGATGTCGGCCGGGACGCCGCTCGACGACGAGGACCGGTGGCCGTGGCTGGACGCCATCGGCGCCTGGGCGCACGGGCGTGCGGGTCTCGGCGGGGTGGTGAGCAGCTCGGCGCTGAAGCGGTCGTACCGCGATCGGCTCAGGGCCGCGGCTCCGGGTGTCGTGTTCGTCCATCTGACGGGCGACCGGGCCCTCATCGAGGACCGTATGGGGCACCGTCAGGGGCACTTCATGCCGACCGCGCTGCTGGACTCCCAGTTCGCCACGCTCCAGCCGCTCGAAGCGGACGAGCGCGGTGTGGCGGTGGACGTCGCCGGGTCTCCCGAGGAGATCACCGCGCGCGCCGTCGCCGCTCTGGACGGCCTCGACAGCTCCCCGCGGTCCGACGGGGCCGAACCGACCTCTCGGTGACGCCCCTGCCCCACGGTGCCCGGCCGCGGCACACCTGACCCCCATCTCCTCTCCACCCATAAGGGAACTCCCCCGTGACCAGACTCAGCGTCGAGATGCTGGCAGCGGACGCGCCCCCGGCGATCACCTCGGCCGGACACGCCCAGCTGGGCATCGCCGTCCTGGCGGGCATCGCCGTCATCGTCCTGCTCATCACCAAGTTCAAGCTGCATGCCTTCCTGTCGCTGACCATCGGGTCGCTCGTGCTCGGCGCGGTCGCCGGGGCGCCCCTGGACAAGGCGATCGCCAGCTTTTCCGCCGGGCTCGGCTCGACGGTCGCCGGTGTCGGCGTGCTGATCGCGCTGGGCGCGATCCTCGGCAAGATGCTCGCCGACTCCGGCGGCGCGGACCAGGTCGTCGACACCATATTGGCGAAGGCCCAGGGCCGGGCCATGCCGTGGGCGATGGTGCTGATCGCCTCGGTGATCGGCCTGCCGCTGTTCTTCGAGGTCGGCATCGTGCTGCTGATCCCGGTGGTGCTGATGGTCGCCAAGCGGGGCAACTACTCCCTGATGCGTATCGGCATCCCGGCGCTGGCCGGTCTGTCCGTGATGCACGGTCTGATCCCCCCGCACCCCGGTCCGCTGGTCGCGATCGACGCGCTCAAGGCCAACCTGGGGGTGACGCTGGCGCTGGGCATCGTCGTGGCGATCCCCTCGGTGATCATCGCCGGCCCGCTGTTCTCGAAGGTCGCGGCCCGCTGGGTGGACGTCCCCGCTCCGGACCGCATGCTCCCGCAGCGCGCCTCCGAGCAGCTGGAGCGCCGCCCCAGCTTCGGCGCCGCCCTGTCCACCGTGCTGCTGCCGGTCGTGCTGATGCTGGCCAAGGCGCTGGTCGACATCGTCGTGGACGACCCGGCCGACCAGACGCAGCGCGTCTTCGACGTGATCGGCTCCCCGCTGATCGCGCTGCTCGCCGCGGTGATCGTCGGCGTCTTCACGCTCGGCCGGCCCGCCGGATTCAGCAAGGAGCGGATCAACTCCACCGTCGAGAAGGGCCTCATGCCCATCGCGGGCGTCATGCTCATCGTCGGCGCGGGCGGCGGCTTCAAGCAGACGCTGATCGACTGCGGTGTGGGCCAGATGATCCTGGACATCTCCAAGGACTGGTCGATCCCGGCGGTGCTGCTGGCCTGGCTGATCGCGGTGGTGATCCGGCTCGCGACCGGTTCGGCGACCGTGGCGACCGTCTCGGCGGCCGGGCTGATCGCCCCGCTGGCGGCCGACATGTCGACCACCCACACCGCGCTGCTGGTCCTCGCGATCGGCGCCGGCTCGCTCTTCTTCAGCCATGTCAACGACGCCGGTTTCTGGCTGGTGAAGGAGTACTTCGGTCTGGACGTCGGGCAGACGGTCAAGACCTGGTCCTTGATGGAGACGATCCTGTCCGTGGTGGCCGGCGCGCTGGTCCTCGCCCTGTCCCTGATCCTCTAGGGGTACGGCGATGACGGCTCACCCCCTCTTCGACATCCGCGGCCGCACCGCCCTGGTCACCGGTTCCTCTCGGGGCATCGGGCTGGCCCTGGCCCGCGGCCTGGCCGAGGCCGGCTGCACGGTCGTCCTCAACGGCCGCGACGCCGGCACGCTGGCACGGGCCGCCGCCGCGCTGCCCGGCGACCGGGCGCACACGGCCGCGTTCGACGTGACCGACGGCGCCTCGGTGGCCGCCGGGATCGCGGACGTCGAGGAGCGGGTGGGCCCGCTCGACATCCTGGTCAACAACGCGGGCATGCAGTTGCGCGCGCCGCTGCTGGAGTTCACCGACGCGGACTGGCACCGGGTCCTGGACACCAACCTCACCAGCGCGTTCCTGGTCGGGCGGGAGGCGGCCCGGCGGATGACCGGGCGCGGCCACGGCAAGATCGTCAACATCTGCTCGCTGCAGAGCGAGGTGACGCGTCCCGGCATCGCGCCGTACGCGGCGGCCAAGGGCGCGCTGAAGATGCTGACCAAGGGCATGTGCGCGGACTGGGGGCCGCACGGGGTGCAGGTCAACGGGCTCGGTCCCGGCTACATCGCAACCGAGCTGACCCGCCCGCTCGTCGAGGACGAGGAGTTCAGCGCGTGGGTGCGCCGCCGCACCCCGGCCGGCCGCTGGGGCCGTACCGGTGACCTGGTCGGCGCCCTGCTGTTCCTCGCCTCGCCGGCCGCGGACTTCGTCTCCGGGCAGGTGCTGTACGTCGACGGCGGCATGACGAGCGTGCTCTAGCCCGCCGCGCTCTCCGAAGTCGCCGTGAAGGCGGCGGACACCCGCTGTGGCGGCCGTGCCTACGGTCGCCACAGCGGGTGTTCGCTCTCGGCCCACTCGCGCCGGACCAGTCCGGTGCGCAGGCCGCGCCGGGCCTCCGGGTCGCCGAGGGCCATCCCGATGTGGCCGGCCAGCACGATGCCGACGGTCAGGGCCAGCCAGTCGTGGACGAACGTCGCGCTGGTGCGCCACCTCAGCGGGGTCAGGCCGGTGAACCACATGAGCAGGCCGGTGCCGAGCATGACCAGCGCGGCCCCGGCGATCCAGGCGGCGTAGATCTTCTGGCCCGTGTTGAACTTGCCGGCCGGGCGCGCGGAGCGGCGTCCGTCGCGGCGCAGCACGGCCCGCAGCCAGACCTTGTCGTGCGGGCCGAAGCGGTCGAGCAGGCGCAGGTCGGCGCGGAAAGCGCGGGAGAGCAGGCCCAGCAGGACGGGGACCGGCAGGGCGAGGCCGGCGCACTCGTGGACGCGGACGACCAGTTCGCGGCGGCCGACGAGGACGGCGAGCTGGGGGACGTAGAGGCAGGCGGCGGTCGCCACGCACACGCCCATCAGCGCGGCCGTGACGCGGTGCACCCAGCGCTGGGCGGGGCCGAAGCGGCGGACGTCGGCGCCGGGCGGCGCGGAGGTCTCAGCTGGTGGGGTCATCGCCGCGTCCGTTCGAACGGCCGACCCAGGCGTCTACGTCGTAGCCCCGCTCCTCCCAGTAGCCGGGCCTCACCTCGTCGGTGACGGTGATGCCGGAGAGCCACTTGGCGGACTTGTAGAAGTACATGGGGGCGACGTAGAGGCGGACCGGGCCGCCGTGGTCGTGGCCGATGTCCTCGTCCTGCATGCGCAGCGCGACCAGGACGTCGGCGCGGCGGGCCTGGGCGAGGGTGAGGCTCTCGCTGTAGGCGCCGTCGAAGCAGGTGAAGCGGACCGCCTTCGCCGAGGGGCGCGGGCCCGCCGCGTCCAGCAGCCGGGACAGCCGCACTCCCTCGAAGGGGGTGCGGGGCACCCGCCAGCCGGTGACGCACTGGACGTCGCGGACCAGGCGTGTCTGGGGCAGGCTCCTGAGAGCGTCCAGCGTGTACGTCGTCGGACGGTCGACCAGGCCGTCGACGGTCAGGCGGTAGTCGGCGGCGGTCCTGTGCGGGACGGACGCGGTGACGGAGTAGTAGCGGAAGCCTCCGCCGTTCGGGAGCAGGCCGGTCAGGCCGGTGGGGTCCCGGTCGGAGGCGGCGCCGAGGAAGCCCTCCAGCCCGCGTTGCAGGGTGGGCGCGGCGGCCACGCCGAGGGCGCCGAGGCCGAGGGTGGCGAGGAAGACGCGGCGGCCGACGGGGCGGCCCCGCTCCTCCTGCGAGGGTTCGGGGTTCACCTCTTCATTCGAGCACCCGCGCCCCGGCCGGGGCCAGGGATCGCGGGTGCTCGTCAGACTTCCGTCATCTCTTGCGGGACGGGCCGCCCCCGCCGCGGGGTCACGGCTTCGGCTCGGCCGCCTTGTCCAGCTGGAACGCCTCGTTGCCGAGCCCGATGCGGGCGTGCGCCTCGGGCCTGCGGGAGCGCAGTACGGCGCCCTGGACGAGGCCGACGACGACGGCGAGCCCGATGACACCGGGCAGGAGCCGGCTGAGCGGCGAGCCGGGGCCGGGGCCGGCGCCGACCAGGACGTCGAAGTCCTTGACCGTGTAGACGGCGATCACCAGCAGGGTGAGGCCGGCCAGCGCGGAGGTGACCAGCCGCCAGGCCTGTGCCGCCGCGGCTCCGCGCCGTACGAAGAAGACGATCACCGACAGGGAGGCCGCGGCCATCAGCACGATCACGCCGAGGGCCCCGATGTTGCCGCCCCAGGTGAACAGGTGCAGCACGGGCGCGGTCGGATCGCCGGTGGGCTTGTCGTCCGCGACCGCGAAGGCGATCACGACGACCAGCGAGAAGACGGTCTGCGAGAGCGAACCGGCGGCGGGGGCGCCGCTGGCGCTGGAGGTGCGGCCGAACGCCGAGGGCAGCAGGCCCTCGCGGCCCATGGCGAAGGCGTAGCGGGCCACCACGTTGTGGAGGCTGAGCATGGCGGCGAACATGCCCGTCACGAACAGGACGTGCAGGATGTCCGTGAAGGTCCCGCCGAGCCGGGACTCGGTGAGGGTGAACAGCAGCCCGGCGCTCTCCTTGCCCGCGGTGCCGACGATCGCGGAGGGTCCGGTGGCCACGGTGAGCGCCCAGCTGCTGACGGCGAAGAAGACGGCGACGCCGGCCACCGCGAGGAACATCACCCGCGGGACGAGGACGTGCGGGCGGCTGGTCTCCTCCGCGTACACCGGGGCCTGTTCGAAGCCGAGGAAGGCGGCGACGCAGAAGCACAGCGCGGTGCCGATCCCGGCGCCGGAGAGGGTCTCGGGGTTGAAGGCGTGCAGGGACAGGCCCTCCTTGGCGGGATCGCCGATCGCGGCCACGTCGAAGACGACCACGAGGATCACCTCGATCACCAGCAGGACGCCGAGCACACGCGCGTTGACGTCGATCTTCAGCCAGCCGAGCGCGCCGACGGCGGCGACGGCCGCCAGCGCCGGGATCCACCAGGCGACGGTGACGTCGGCGTAGGTGGCGAACAGGTCGGAGACCTCGAAGCCGAAGATGCCGTAGATGCCGGCCTGGAGGGCGTTGTAGGCCACCAGGGCGACGAGGGCGGCACTGGCGCCGGCCGTGCCGCCGAGGCCGCGCGAGATGTACGCGTAGAAGGCGCCGGCGTTGTGCACGTGGCGGCTCATCTCGGCGTAGCCGACGCTGAAGAGGATCAGGACGACGCCGAGGACCACGAAGAGCAGTGGCTGCCCGACGATGCCCATCACCGCGAATGTGGTGGGCATGACACCCGCGACCACCATGAGCGGGGCGGTCGCGGCGAGCACGGAGAGCAGCAGGCCGCCGGTGCCGAGGCGGTCGGCGCGCAGCGCCCGCTCCTGTCCTTTGAAGGTGCTGATGCCGTCGCCGCCGGCGGTGGGTCTGCTGGTGCTCGAACTGCCCGTCGTCATCGGGGACCGTCCTTTCGGGCCTCGGGGGTCTTGCCGGATGGGTTCGTGCTCGATCGCGGGCTCGCGACTCGCTTCACCCGCGGGCGTTCCGGGTGCGGGCTTGCTCCCTTGTGCGGGCTTGTCCTCCTGTGCGGGTCTGCTCCCTCGTGCGGACTCGTTCTGCTGGGCGGGCTGCTGGGCGGGCGTGCTCGGCTCGTGGTCCCGGGGCGGGGCCGGCGGCCGGCTAGGCGGTGCCGAGCGCGCTGGCGCGGGCGGTGTGGAAGGCGGCGTACGGGTCGCGGTCGGGGTACGACCACGGCGCCGGAGTGGCGTGCTCCCCGATACGCAGGAACAGGGCCGCGGCCTCGGCGCCCCGGCCCTCGCAGTGCTTGGCGTGGGCGAGGTAGTTGAGGTCCACCATGTGCCGCGGGTGGCCCTCCTGCCCCCACTCCAGCCACCAGTCGAAGGCCGCCTTCATCACCTGCCGGGCCCGGCGGCCCGACCAGTGCCCCGAGGCCGCCGGATCGGCGGGGGCGAGATCGGCGGCGGCCAGGGAACGGTAGCGCTCGGCGTGCGCGACCACGGGCAGGACGGCGAGCGCCGAGTCGGCGGGGGCCTGCTCGGCGGCCCAGTTGGCGAAGTCGTAGACCTCGTGCAGCGGGTCGGGGCCGGCCGCGGTGTGCCGCTCGGCGAGCGCGGCCACCATCACGTGATGGGCGTGGTGGTGGTCCGGGTGGCGCAGCCGCACCTCGTCGAAGAGGCGGACCACGTCCGCCTCTTCGCCCACGGCGCGCTCCAGCAGGAGCAGGCCGAGCCACGGAGTGGGGTCGGCGGGCGCCGGCTCGGTCGCGGCCCGGCACGCCTCGCGGGCGCGGTCGGGCTTCTCCTCGCCGCGCAGGGCGCGCCGCACCAGCGACATGCCGAGCAGCACGCGGGCGTCGGCGGACTCGGGTTCGGCCAGCAGCCAGTCCCCGGCCCAGGCGGCGGTGTGCGACGGCTCGGCGAGGACGGTGACGCGGTGCCCGCGCCGGTCCCAGTCGTCGCCCGTACGGGCCAGCAGCGCGCGCACCGCCTGCCATCTGCCCTGCGCCAACGCGGTGCGGGCGGCGACGAGTTCGGTGTCGTCGAGAGCGGCGTCGAAGGTCTGGGCCGCACGCTTGCGGCCGCGGCCGAGGGGAGGCGGGGGTGGGGACACCGCGGGACTTCCTCACGCGCTCTTCGTCGGTGCTGTGTCGTGCCGTCGTGCCGGGTCCGCGGCCGGGCCCGCCGCGGGGCGACGCTGCCCCGTCCGGCCCCGATCGCCGCGGCTCGTCCTGCGGTCATCGGCCGACCGTCGACTGATCACGCACAGCAAACCCTCAGCCAACAGTCCGCGTCAAGGGCCGCCGATGCGTTACACGCGTCAACTGCCGTTACATGAAGGGCATTTGAGACCGTCGCCGCCGCGCGCCGCCGCCTCTCCGTCCACCGGAGGGCCGTGGGCGTGGCGGCCCTCCGCGCGACGGCCGGCGCGACGGCGACACGGGGGCACGGCGGGCGACTGGGCGCGGGCACGGTACGACGGACGCACCGGCTGTCCGGAGACCGCACGGCGGAGGGGCCGGCTGCCGAAGACGGCGCGGCGGACGCACCGGCCGTCCGGGGACTGCGCGGTGGACGGTCCGGTCGCTCGCGCGGACGGCGCGGCGGGGCAGGCGGCGCGGCGCGGGGCCGCCCGGCGCCCCGCCGACGGCTCGACTCGCGCCCCGCCCCGTCCTCACGCCGCCGGCTCGCCCGGGACCCGGGCGGCCGGCCCGAGCGGTGACGGGAGCGCGGGATCCTGCCGTGACCGGCAGGCCCGGCGACACACCACCGTCAAGTCCCCGCTCGCGCCTCACTCGTGTGGCGTACGCCATGGCGCGGCGTCGCCGGGCGTTCCACCATGGCCGCGGGGCCCCGCCCTCGCCCCGACGCGCGGGGCGTCGTGACCGGGTCGGCTGCCCGGATCCGGGCACTCCCAGCGGCAAACAGTGCTTTGGGACGCTAAAGTCGGCCATTACGCACCCCGTGGCCCGGCCGGATGATCGAGGTACGCAGCGTGTCGGTTCTGGTTCTGATTCTCGCCGTGAGCGCCGCCTGCTGCCTGGGCTTCGGGTTCGTGCTCCAGCAGAACGCCGCACAGCAGGCGCCGCTGAGCGACTTCCTCTCGCCCCGGTTGCTGCTGGACCTGGTGAGGGTGCCGCGCTGGCTCGGCGGTCTCGGACTGATGGTCGTCGGCATGGTCCTGGGCGCCATGGCGCTGGGCCGCGGCGAGATCTCACTGGTGGAACCACTGCTGGCGACCAACCTGCTGTTCGCCCTCGCGCTGTCCCGCAGACAGACCCGGCAGCCGCTGGGCCGCCAGGGCTGGCTGGGCCTCGCGCTGCTGGCCGGCGGGGTGACGGCGTTCATCCTCGGCGGCCAGCCGCGGGCCGGCACCGCCGTCACCGATCCGCTGCGCCACTGGCTGATCATCGGGACCATGGTGGGCGTGGCGCTGGTGCTGACCACCTACGCCAAGCGCTCCCGGCTCAGCTGGGGACCGGTCCTGCTCGCGGTGGCCGCGGGGCTGCTGTACGGCGTGCAGGACGCGCTGACCCGGGTGAGCGGCCAGCGGTTCTCGGCGGGCGGCTGGACGGAGCTGTTCACCGGCTGGCAGCCCTACGGCCTGGTGGTCATCGGCGTCACCGGCCTGGTCCTCGTGCAGAGCGCCTTCGAGACGGCGCCGCTGCGCATGTCGCTGCCCGCGCTCACCGCGGCCGAGCCGCTGGCCGGGATCGCCTGTGGAGTGGGCTTCCTCGGCGACCGCCTGCGCACCGACATCGGCGCGCTGACCTGGGAGGCGGCCGGTCTCGCGGCGATCGTGGCGGGGATCGTGCTGCTCGGTCTGCACCCGGCGATGCCCTGCGGCACCTCGCCCACCGAGCGGGGCGAGCGGAACCTCCAGACGCGCTGACCTCCTGTTCCCGGGCGCCGGGCGCCTGATTGGATGGGGGCATGAGCGCTGCGGACGAGATCCTCGACATCGTCGACGAGAACGACCAGGTCATCGGGCAGGCCCCGCGCGGCGAGGTCTACAGCCGCGGGATGCGGCACCGCTGTGTCTTCATCGAGGCCCGGGACGCCGGCGGCCGGCTCTTCGTGCACCGCCGCACCGCGACCAAGCTCGCCTTCCCCTCCCTGTACGACATGTTCGTGGGCGGCGTCGTCGGGGCCGGCGAGAGCTACGACGACGCGGCGCTGCGCGAGGCCGAGGAGGAGCTGGGAGTGAGCGGCCTGCCCCGCCCGGAGTTCCTGTTCAAGTTCCTGTACGAGGACGGCGCGGGCTTCGGCTGGTGGTCTTCGGTTTACCAGGTCCGCTGCGAGCCGCCGGTGCGCCCGCAGGTCGAGGAGGTGGCCTGGCACGACTTCCTGCCGGCCGACGAGGTGGAGCGTCGGCTGCACGAGTGGGAGTGGGTGCCGGACGGCCTGGCGGCGTACGAGCGGCTGAAGGCCTACCGGTCGACGCGGTGACGAAGCCCGCCGACCGGTGCGGTGACGCCCCGCCCGTGCCGCCGCGGCGACCTGGGTAGGGTCCTGGCGTGATCGACTTCGTGAGGAACGTCCGCCTGTGGTTCGCCCCCGAAGAGGTGCGGGAGGAGGGCAGTACCCCCGACTACCGCTTCTCGCTGGCGAACGAGCGGACCTTCCTGGCCTGGCTGCGCACCGCGCTCGCCCTGATCGGCGGCGGTTTCGCGGTGGACCAGTTCCTGCCGCACCTGCGCTGGGCGTGGCGGGTCGGCCTCGCGCTGGCGCTGCTCGCCGCGGGCGTGCTGTGCTCCCTGCGCGCGATCAACCACTGGGTGCGCTGCGAGCGGGCGATGCGGCGCGGCGAGGACCTGCCGGCGTCGCGTTTCCCGGCGCTGCTGAGCGTCGTCGTCGCGGTGGTCGCCGTGGTGATGGTCGTGGTCGTCCTCGCCGGCCGGGCCGGATGAGCGGGGCCGGCCGGGACGGCGCCCGGACGGCGGGCGCGCACCGGGACCCGGGGCTGCAGCCGGAGCGGACGAGGCTGGCCTGGCGGCGTACGACGCTGTCCGCGACGGTGGCCGCCGTGCTGGCCGTGCGGGCGGCCCTGCACGGCGGCGCCACGGCCGTCGGCGCCGCCGTGTCCGCCCTGTGCTGTCTGCTGTGGCTGGGGTTCCTGCTCGTCGCCCAGTTCCGCATCCGCCGCCTCGACCGGGCGGCCCCGCCGGCGCTCACGCCCCGGCTCGCCGCGGCGGCGGTCCTGGGAACGGCGGCCCTGGCGGTGTGCGCGGCGGCGCTGGTCGTCTAGGAAGGCGTGCCGAGAGGGGCGGCGCCGGTCGTCCAGGAAGGTGTGCCGAGAGGGGCGGCCGGGCCCGGACGGGACGGTGGCGCCGATCACGTTCGGACCAGGCACTGGACTACATACCGACCGGTCGGCATCATGAGTGGGTCCCCGTTCGCCTCCGACCAGCCCGTAGGAGCAATGATGAGCCCCGACCACCCGCCCGGACTCGATCTCGACCGCCTGCGCGGCCTGCTCGACCGGGAGCGGCCCGGCCTGGTGCAGGGCCCCCTGACCGGCCGGCTGATCGAGGGCGGACGCTCCAACCTGACGTACGCGGTCTCCGACGGCACCGCCAGATGGGTGGTACGGCGGCCCCCGCTCGGCCATGTGCTGGCCACCGCACACGACATGAAGCGCGAGCACCGGGTGATCAGCGCGCTGCACCCGACGGACGTGCCGGTGCCGCGGCCGGTGCTGCTGTGCGAGGACGAGGAGGTGCTCGGCGCCCCGTTCTACGTGATGGAGTTCGTCGAGGGCACGCCGTACCGCACCGCCGACCAGCTCGCCCCGCTGGGCGCACAGCGCACCCGGGACGCGGTGCTGTCGCTGGTGGACACGCTCGTGGAGCTGCACGCGGTGGACCCCGCCGAGGTGGGGCTCGCGGACTTCGGGCGCCCGGAGGGGTTCCTGGACCGGCAGCTGCGCCGCTGGGGCAAGCAGCTGGACGCCTCCCGCAGCCGCGATCTGGCCGGCATCGACGAGCTGCACTCCGCCCTCGGACGCGCGCTGCCCGCCTCCCCCGCGCCCACCGTCGTGCACGGCGACTACCGCCTGGACAACGTGTTGATCGGCCCGGACGACCGGATCAACGCGATCCTCGACTGGGAGATGTCCACGCTCGGCGACCCGCTCACCGACCTGGGCCTGCTGGTGATGTACTGCACCCCGCTCGGCCTGACCGAGTCGCCGGTGTCCACGACCGCGGAGGCGGCCGGGCACCCCTCCCCCGCCGAGCTGATCGAGCGGTACGCCGCGCGCTCGGGGCGTGACGTCTCGTCGGTGGCCTGGTACACGGCGTTCGCCTGGTTCAAGCTCGCCGTGATCCTGGAGGGCATCCACTACCGCTACACGCTCGGCCAGACGGTCGGCCGCGGCTTCGACCGCATCGGCGACCTCGTCCCCGTCTTCGTCCGGCACGGTCTGACCACTCTTCACGAAGGCCTCCAGGAGGGCTGATCCAGCATGGACTTCGCATTCGACGCGCGCACCGAGGAACTGCGCGCCAAACTCCTCGCCTTCATGGACGAGTACGTCCACCCCGCCGAACAGGTGGCCCACGAGCAGCGCGCACGGCTCGCCTCCCCCTGGGAGAACCCGCCGGTGGTGGAGGAGCTGAAGGCCGAGGCGCGCCGGCAGGGGCTGTGGAACCTGTTCCTGCCGGACGCCGAGCACGGCGCCGGGCTGACCAACCTCCAGTACGCGCCGCTGGCCGAGATCACCGGCCGTTCCCCGCAGCTGGCGCCCACGGCCACCAACTGCGCGGCCCCGGACACCGGGAACATGGAGGTGCTGGCCCAGTTCGGCGACGAGCGCCAGAAGAAGCAGTGGCTCCAGCCGCTGCTGGCCGGTGAGATCCGCTCGGCGTTCGCGATGACCGAGCCGGAGGTGGCCTCCTCGGACGCCACCAACATCACCACGCGCATCGAGCGGGACGGCGACGAGTACGTCGTCACCGGCCGCAAGTGGTACATCTCCGGGGCGATGCACCCGGACTGTTCCGTCTTCATCGTGATGGGCAAGACCGACCCGGACGGCGCGGACATCCGCCGCCAGCAGTCCATGGTGCTGGTGCCGCGCGACACGCCCGGCGTCACAGTGAAGCGGGCCATGCAGGTGTTCGGTTACGAGGACCACTACCACGGCGGGCACGCCGAGGTGGTCTTCGACCACGCGCGGGTGCCGGTGTCCCACCTGATCGGCGAGGAGGGCGGCGGCTTCGCCATCGCGCAGGCCCGGCTCGGCCCCGGCCGGATCCACCACTGCATGCGGCTGATCGGCATGGCCGAGCGGGCGATCGAGCTGATGTGCCGCCGGGCGGTGTCCCGTACGGCGTTCGGCAAGGCGCTGGCGCAGCAGGGCGTGGTGCAGAACTGGATCGCCGACGCGCGGGTCCAGGTCGAGCAGCTGCGGCTGCTGGTGCTGAAGACGGCCTGGCTGATGGACACCGTCGGCAACCGGGGCGCCCACACCGAGATCCAGGCCATCAAGATCGCCACGCCCCGCGCGGTGGTCGCCATCCTGGACCGGGCGATCCAGCTGTACGGCGCGGGCGGGGTGAGCCAGGACTTCCCGCTGGCCGAGCTGTACGCGGGCGCGCGCACCCTGATGCTCGCCGACGGCCCGGACGAGGTCCACCAGCGGTCGCTGGCCCGCCGGGAGCTGAAGAAGTACCTGTGACGGGACACGGGTGAGGGGCGGTCGCCATGGCGACCGCCCCTCACCCGTGTGCTCCCTCGAGTCCTACGGCCGCAGCGCCCGCAGCAGCAGGTCGGCGAGGTGGTCGGCGACCTCCTGGGGGGTGAGCGGGCCGCCCGGGCGGTACCAGGTGGAGAGGTGGTGGACGGAGCCGAAGTGGTAGTCCACCACCAGGTCGGCCGGAGTGGCACGGGAGAAGACGCCCTTGTCCTGGCCCTCCTCGACGAGGGCGCGGAAGCGCTCGTGGTAGCGCCGGCGCTCGGCACGCACCTGCTTGTTCTTCTCCGGGCTGAGGTGGTGCATGGAGCGGAAGAAGATCATCGCGTCGTCGAGGTTGTCGATCGTGGTGACGACGACGTCGGCGGCGGCGTCCCGCAACCGCTTCTCCACCGGCTCGTCGGCGTTGGCGAAGGCGTCCAGCCGCTCCTGCTGGACGCGCAGCATCCGCGCGTACACCTCGTGCAGGAGGTCGTCCTTGGAGCCGAAGTAGTGGTAGAGCGCGCCCTTGGTGACGCCGGCCGCCTCGACGATCTCCTGCACGGAGGTGCGGTCGTACCCCTGCTCGGCGAAGAGCCGGGTGGCGGCGGCCAGAAGCCGCTGGGGCACAGGGGTCCCGGCCGATTCCGTCGTCCTGGGCACTGCCGCCACCTGCCTTTCCTCGGACCTACCGGTCCTGCTGTTCCTGCTGGCTTCCTCGGGTACGGGAACGCAGTTCCCGACGGAGGATCTTCCCACTGGCCGTCTTCGGCAACTCGGGCAGGATCTCCACCTGCCGCGGGTACTTGTAGGCGGCCAGTCTCTCCTTGCAGTACGCGGCCAGCTCGTCCGGGTCCACCCGGGCGTCCGGCCGCAGGCTGATGTACGCCCTGACGGTCTCCCCGCGGTACCCGTCGGGCACCCCGACCACGGCGGCCTCGCGCACCGCGGAATGCGTGTAGAGGACGTCCTCGACCTCGCGCGGCCACACCTTGAAGCCGGAGGCGTTGATCATGTCCTTCTTGCGGTCGACGACATAGAGCCAGCCCCGCTCGTCCATGAAGCCGATGTCGCCGGTGCGCAGCTCGCCGCCGGGGAAGGTCTCGGCGGTGGCGTCGGGCCGCCGCCAGTAGCCGGGCACGACCTGCGGACCGCTGACGACGATCTCGCCCTGCTCGCCGAAGGGCAGCTCCCGGCCCGCGTCGTCGACGATCCGCACCACCGTGTCCGGGCCGGGCACACCCACCGCGAGCGTCCCGGAGACCGGGTCGACGGGCGCCTCCCGGCCGGGCGGCACGGAGGCGCAGGGCGCGGTGCACTCGGTGAGCCCGTAGCCGTTGCGGATGTACGGCCCGAAGGCGGAGCGGAACTTCTCCACCAGCGCGGGCGGCAGCGGCGCGCCGCCGGAGGAGATGACCCGGAAGGACGAGAAGTGGTCCGGGGTGACGGACGGGTGGGCGGCCAGCGCCATGAAGGCGGTGGAGGGGCCGACGGTGTAGTGCGGCCGGTGCTCGGCGAACGCCTCCAGCACCACGCCGGGCTCGAAGCGGTAGGCCAGCACCAGCGTGCCCGCGCTGTTCAGACAGGCGGCGAACTGGCAGACCATGCCGGTGATGTGGAACAGCGGCGCCATCGCGAAGTACACCGGCGCCTCGGGCAGGCCGAGGCCGGCGCTCTGCCGCTCGGCGTTGTACATGATGTTGCCGTGCGTGTTGGTGGCGCCCTTGGGGGTGCCGCTGGTGCCCGAGGTGTAGCTGATCAGGGCGGTGTCGTCCGGGGCCGGGTCGCGGTCCGCGGGCGCCGGCCGGCCGGCGCGGGCGACGGTGGCCAGGTCGTCGGCGTCGGGGGCCTGCGGCAGCCGTTCGAAGGCGAGCACGCGGGCGTCGTCGCGGGTCTGGAAGTCCCGCTCGCACCCGGTGAGCGCGATACGCACCGGCGAGGCGGCGGCCGTCTCGCGCAGGTACGACTCCCAGGCCCTCTCGGAGCAGATCAGCGCGGCCACCTCGCCGTCGGTCAGGACGTGGGCGACCTCGGCGGACTTGTACATCGGGTTGACCGGGACGACGACGGCGCCCGCCTTCCAGGCGCCGAGGACGGCGAGCACGAAGTGCGGGGAGTTCTGCAGCAGGACCGCGACCCGCTCGCCGCGCTCCAGGCCGCGCGCGGCGAGATGACCGGCGACCGAGTCGCTCAGCTCGTCCACCTCGCGGTAGGTGAGGCGGGCGTCGAAGTAGGCGAGGAAGACGCGGTCGGGGGCCGTCGCGGCCGAGCGGCGCAGGGCGTGCACGAGCGAGTCGGCCGGGTGGACGGGGGCGCGCTGGGCGTCGTCGAGGAGGTCCAGCCAGGGCTTGGCGGCGTCGCGGGAGGCGGGGGCGGCGGTCACCGGGTCTCCTCCCACTTGCGCTGGAGGTGGTTCATGTTGGTCAGCCAGCGGTCGGGGTCGGTGGCCCTGGCCTGGTAGAAGCCGGCGACCTCCGGATGCGGCAGGATCAGGAAGCGGTCCTCCTCGATGCCTGCGAACAGGGCGTCGGCCACGTCCTCCGGTTCGATCGCGGTCGGCTGCAGCACCAGGTCGCCCGCGCTGCCGGTGGCGGCCAGCATGTCGGTGCGCACGCCCTGCGGGCAGATCGCGTGCACCTTGATCCCGCGGTGCCGGTACGTCAGCGACAGCCACTCGGCGAACGCGTACGCGCCGTGCTTGGTGACGCTGTAGGGGGCGGCGCCGATCATGGTGAGCAGTCCGGCGGCGGAGACGGTGGAGACGAACCGGCCTTCGCCGCGCTCCAGCCAGGCCGGGAGCAGCGCCTCGGCGGCGCGGACGTGGGCCATGACGTTGACGTCCCAGGCACGCGCCCAGACCTCCTCGCCGGCCGTCTCGGAACCGCCGGAGGCGAGGCCCGCGTTGGCGCAGTACACGTCGACGGCGCCGCCGAGCGCGTCCCGCGCCTCGGCGACGACCGCCGAGGCATCGCCCGGGAGGGCGACGCCGCCTATCTCCTCGGCGACGGCCGCGGCCCGCACGGCGTCGAGGTCGTTGACGACGACCCTCGCGCCGCCCGCGGCGAACCGGCGGGCCAGCGCGGCCCCGATGCCGCCCCCGGCCCCGGTGACGACCACTCCCGCACCCTGAACGGCTTGCACCATCGGTCTCCTTCGACACGATCACGACGCCATGCGCATCGGCTCTGCCGCGCCAGACTAACCGGTCGGTATGCCATCCGGAAGAGGGGTTTCCGCCCGGTCGCCGATCAACGGTGCGGTCCGGCTCGTTCCCCTGCCGCCCGACCGCGCGCTAGCGTGCGTGAGCATGACACGTGCCGCGATCACGGAGGTCACCGTATGAAGCTGTCCCGACGGAGCCTGCTCGCCACGACGGCCGCGGCCGCGGCCGCGACGGTCCCCGCCGCCCAGGCCGAGGCGGCCGCCCCGGGCCGCGGCCGGCCGCTGCGCACCGGATTCGAGCGGCTGGCCGACGCCGGCTACGGCGTGCTCGCCGGGCAGCGGGTCGGGATCGTCACCAACCCGACCGGTGTCACCCGGGACGTGCGCCACATCGTCGACGTGATGCACGCCGACCGCCGGGTGCGGCTCACCGCCGTCTTCGGCCCCGAGCACGGCTTCCGCGGCACCGCGCAGGCGGGCGGCTCCGAGGGCCGCTACGACGACCCGGCCACCGGGCTGCCCGTGTACGACACCTACCTCAAGAGCGGACAGCCGCTGGCCGACGTCTTCACCGCCTCCGGCGTCGACACGGTCGTCTTCGACATCCAGGACGCGGGCGCCCGCTTCTACACCTACATCTGGACCCTGTACGACTGCATGGAGGCCGCCGCGCTGGCCGGCAAGCGGTTCGTGGTGCTGGACCGGCCGAACCCGGTGACCGGCCGTCAGGCCCTCGGCCCGGTGCTGCACGAGGAGTTCGCCACCTTCGTCGGTCGGCGGCCGATCGCGCAGGCGCACGGCATGACGGTCGCGGAGCTCGCGCGGCTGTTCAACGGCGAGTTCCTGGCCAAGCCGGTCCCGCTGGAGACGGTCCTGATGACCGGCTGGCGGCGGTCCGACTTCTACGACGCCTCGGGCCTGCCGTGGGTGCCGCCGAGCCCGAACATGCCCACCCCCGACACCGCCCTCGTCTACTCGGGCACCTGCCTGTTCGAGGGCACCAACCTGTCGGAGGGCCGCGGCACCACCCGCCCCTTCGAACTGCTCGGCGCGGAGGGCGTCGACGGCCGCTGGGCGGACGCGGCGAACACCCTGGGCCTGCCCGGCGTCCGGTTCCGGGAGGCGTACTTCGCGCCCACCTTCTCCAAGTTCCAGGGCGTGACGGTCGGCGGGGTGCAGATCCACGTCCACGACCGGGCCGCCTTCGACCCGGTGCGCACCGGCATCGCGCTGCTGGTGACCGCCAGACGCGTCTGGGACGGCTTCGCCTGGCGGTCGGACGACTGGATCGACAAGCTCACCGGTTCGACGCGGGTGCGCACGATGATCGACGCCGGGGCGGACACCGACGAGGTGGTGGCCGGCTGGCGCGACGAGCTGGCCGCGTTCCGCCGGGTGCGCGAGGGTTACCTGCTCTACCGCTGAGGCGCGCCGCCCGGTTCCGCCGCCGAGGACGAGGGGAATTCCCCCTTCCGGGTGCTCCGTGACGTATGGCCAAGGCGCCCCGTCGGCAGGACGATGCACCACGCATCGCACCGCTTCGGGGCACGAGGAGGCCGGCCGTGGCTGATCCGGGAATGAGCGTGGCTCCCTACTGGGAGCTGACCTTCGACGCGGACGGGGACGTGGACGGCCCCGAGCGGGACCGGCTGCTCGCCGCTCTCGCCCGGAGCGGGGTGCGCGACCTGATCGTCTTCGCGCACGGCTGGAACAACGACCGCTCGACGGCGACCCGGCTCTTCAGCGCCTTCTACGCCCCGCTCCCGCGGCTCGCGCCCGCCGCGCGGATCGGGTACGTGGGCGTGGTGTGGCCGTCGATGCGGTTCAGCGACGAGCCGATCCCCGACTTCCCGCGCGCCACGGCCGCCGCTTCGGCGCCGGGCCCGGCTCCGGTGCTGGAGAAGGACACGCGCGCCGCGCTGCTGGCGACGTTCCCGGACCGGGCCACGGTGGTGGACCGGCTCGCGCGGACCCTGGACGAGCGGCCCGCCGGTGCGGAGGCGCTGGAGGAGTTCGGGCGGCTGGCGCGGCTGCTGGCCGAGGCCGCGCCGCAGGAGCCGTTCGCCGCGGACACCCTCGCGCCGGGCGCGCCGCAGGGCGGGCCCGGGATGTTCACCCGGCCCGCGGCGGACGTCTGCGCGGAGTTCGCCGACGCCGCCGCACGGCTGCGGGCCCCGGCCGGGCAGGAGTCCCTGTCGCTGCCGAACCCGTGGGAGGGCGCGAAGGAACTGCTGCGGCAGGCGGCGTACTACGCGATGAAGCGGCGCGCCGGCGCGGTCGGCGAGCGCGGACTGGGCCCGCTCCTCGGCCGTCTCGCCCAGGCGGCCCCGGGCATCCGAGTCCATCTGGTCGGGCACAGCTTCGGCGGACGGCTGGTGTCGTTCGCGCTGCGCGGGCTGCCCGCGGGAGTCCGGGCGGTGAAGTCCGTGACCCTGCTCCAAGGGGCCTTCTCCCACTACGCGTTCGCCCCGCGGCTGCCCGACGACCCGCACGAGGCGGGAGTCCTCCGGGGCCAGGAGCAGCGGATCGACGGCCCCCTGGTGTGCTGCTGGTCCGGCTTCGACTCGGCGCTGGGCGCCTTCTACCCGCTGGCGTCGCGGCTGGCGGGCGACGACCGGTCGGTGCTCGGCCTCGACGTCGGCGCGTTGCTCGGCGCCCGGTGGGGCGCGCTGGGGCACGACGGCGTGCGGGCGCTGCCGGGCACGCGCGCGTGCACGCTGGCCGCCGCGCTGAGCGCGCCGCTGCCGGTCTCCGGGTGCGTGAACGTCGACGCGTCGGCGGTGGTCCGGCGCGGCGGGCCGCCGGCCGGGGCGCACAGCGACATCGTGCACCCGGAGCTGGCGCGACTGGTGCTGGCGGCGGGCCGCGTCCGCTGACGCGCGCCCGCCGCCGCGGCGGTCACCGGTGGGAGGTGTACTCCACCACCTGCTGGAAGGTGGGCCGGTTCTGCCAGCTGATCTTTCCGTGCTTGATGCCGCCCAGGGCGCGCTGGACGATCGAGTCGGCGCACCACTGGTCGCCCGCCGAGCACTGGTCGTCACCGGGGTAGACCTGCGCCGCGGTGAGACCGGCCGCCTGCTTGAGGGTGCTGATCAGGCTGTCCCGGCAGGTGTTCAGATCGCCGCCGCCGCAGAACTTCCGGGCCAGCGGGCCCGCCACCGGCTCACCGAGCACCGCCCGGATGTCCTTGTCGACATAGCTCCACCAGCCGTACTGGAAGGCGCTGCCAGCGTGCGAGCCGGTGGGGCCGTGCCCGGCGGACGGGGACTCGTCGATCGGCAGGTCGGCGCCGATGGCGGCGTACAGGTCGCTTCCGAGGCCCGGTTCGAACTCGGCCTTCACCAGCAGCGGCCACCAGGCGTCCAGGATCCGGATCGCGTCGGCGTTCGCGTACGTCCCGGAGCCGGCCGAGGTCTCGGTGCGCCGGGCGCCCGCGGTCACCCAGGCCCGGAGCTTGGCGACCGCGGCGGCGGCCGCCGGGTCGGTGACCGCCGAGGTGTCGATCACCTTCAGGAGCTCGGGCAGGACGTCCTCGGCGCGCAGGTCGGCGAGGGCGGCGTCGGCCATCGCCTTCGTGAGGGCCGAGCGGGTCACTCCGCCCGCCGCGACGAGCTTCTTCACCCGGTCCTCCAGCAGGTTCCCGCGGTGCACCGAGCCCTCGCCCCAGGGCGCCGCCGCGTAGTCCTCGGCCTGTTTGTTGTTCCAGGAGATGTAGTAGTCCTGGTCGACCGAGTTCGGGTGGGCGGAGGCGGGGGTGTAGTCGGCGGTGTTGGTGGCCGGGTCCCAGCCCCGCCACTCGTACGCCGGCTGCGCCCACACCGGGAACTCGGCGTCCACGCCGCTCGCCCGCACCGGGTTGTCGCCGCTGTTGTAGTACGCCGTGTGCCGGGAGTCGGCGTAGAACCAGTTGAAGGTGAAGTTGATGTGCTGGGCGGCCTTCTGGAAGTCGTCGGGGCCCTTCACGAAGTCGGGGTCGTTGAGCATCTGGAAGCCGATGATGGAGTCGGCCTCGTGCAGGTAGGAGGAGCGCAGGGTGGTGTAGGCGACCTTCTTGCCGCCGACGGTGGCCCGGTACTGGACGGGACCGTACTTCGTGCGCCACACGCGCATCGTGTACGAACCGGCCGCCGTGCCGTCGGCGACGGTGGGCTTCCAGGAGTCGGCCTGCTGCACCTGCTCCATGGCCGTGCAGGCGCCGTGGTACAGGTAGTGGTGGTCGTCCTGGCACAGTTCGACGGCGTAGGTGTCGATGATGTCCTGGCCGGAGGTCGTGGCGCTCCACGAGTAGTCCTGGCCGCGGCCGAGTTCGACGTACATGCTCAGGCCCGCGAAGGAGGCGCCGCGGGCGCTGATGCCCGGGCCCTGGATCTCCTGGAGCAGGAGCAGCTGGGGGGCGAAGTAGCCGGTCTGCGGTCCGAAGACGGCGACCGGGTGGCCGCCGGCGGTGTGCTCGCCGCCGACGACGAGGGCGTTGGACATGCCCCGCCTCGCCGAGGAGAGGGTGGACTCGGCGGCCGTGGTGGTGGCGCTCCTGGCTGCCGCGGTGGCCGCGCTGCCGGTGCGGTCGTAGACCAGCGGCTCGGCGGTCACCGAGCCGGCGTCGGGCAGCGCCTCGCCCTTCGGGCTGTCGGGCCGGGTGGCGTACGGGAAGCTCTGGCCGTCGTGGAGGGTGAGGACGGCCTCGGGGTCGTTGCGTTCGCGGAAGGACTCCCAGACCTTGGTGCCCTCCTCGACACCGTACTTGGACTGGGCGGCCAGCAGGGACATCGCGTTGTCGACCTCGCCGCCGCCGCCCGAGCCGAAGAGCGAGCCGACCACGGAGGCCAGGGCGACCATGTCGGTGACCTTGAAGTGGTCGATGGTGCCGGAGTTGGTGATGGCGTCCTTGTGGCCGGTCAGGACGTACTCGCCGGGGAAGTAGCGGCCCGGGTCGGAGGCGTCGATGTAGGCGTTGATGCCGGCCAGGTAGGCGTTGACGTCGGCGAGGGCCTGCTGGCCGCGTGCGCCGCTCTTGGCCACCGCGTTGTCGATCTGCGCCTGGAGGTCGGCCTCGGTGTAGGGCGCGTTGCGGTAGAACTGCTGCTCCAGGCCCTGGTTGGCGGCGGCGCCGCCGGCGAAGGAGGTCAACTGGCCGCGGCCGACGTGCCGGAAGACGTCCATGAGCCACAGCCGGTCCTCGGCGGCTGCGTACCCGGCGCCGAACTCGGTGCCGTAGCGGGTGGTGCCGGTGATGTGCGGCACACCGGTCTTCTTGTCGCGGACGATCGTGACGTCGCCGCGGCCGGCGGGCTTCTCGGTGGAGGCGACCTGTCCGGCGGGAACTCCGAACGAGGCGTCGTCGAAGAAGGTGTTGATCTTGTCGTCGGTGAGCGCCGGGTAGCCCTTGGCGAGGTCGGCGTAGGGGCCGAGCTGGTCCTCGGCGTGGCCGGGCTGGGTGCCGAAGGCCTGGTTGAGCAGGATCTGGGCGAGGGTGGCGTTGCCGTTCTCGCCCGGCGGCAGGATGTCCGAGCACTGGCCGCCGCAGTAGTCGTTCGCGGCCGCCTTCGGTGCGGTGTCGGCGGCCGCCGCTTGGGAAAAGGGTGACAAAAGACCGGCGACGAGGACGCATACGGACGCGGTCTTCAGGAACCCGTGGAATCTGTGGGGAGTTCTCACTTCGTCGAGCGCGTTGTGCGGGGTGCGCCGTGGCATGGCAGCTCCTCCCGATGGGGGTGGCGCGGACGTTACCGCCGGTATCCCCGAGTTGGAAGATGAACAGGCGTCACTTTTTGGAGTCGCGGAGGCACTTCGTGGTGGACATGACGGTCAACCCGGGCGGAGTCATGGCGGACATCGGAAATCGGATGGAGCCGGATCGCGGCCCGGAACGTCTACACGGCGACGCTCGTACGACGACTGCGTGCGGAGAACCGTACGACGCCGCCGAAGTGACCGAAGTACAGGTGCAGATGTGACGGAGGTGCAGGGCGATGGCCGGTTTCCGGAGTCTGGCGAGACAGGTGAGGGACCCGCGGTGCGATCTGGCGCTGCGGCGTTACTCGCTGCGCAAGTGCCTGGAGCGGTTCGCTCCTTACGGGCACCGGGCGACCTGGGACCATCTGTGCTCCCGGGCCGGGTTCGGTCCCGAGGACAGGTCTCCCGACCCGGTGCGGCTCGTGGCCGCGCTGGAGGAGCTGGAGGAGGCGCGTTCCGTGTGGCTCGACTACGAGGCCGAGTTCGCCGGGCGCCGCAGGAAGGAGAAGCACGACGGGCTGCGCCGGCCGGGCAGCGTGGACGACTGGCACCGGCTGACCTGGGGCGGGTTCGGGGTCGCCTGGTGCGACGACCCGGGGGTCCACCCCGGTGAGCCGCTGGCGGAGGTGCTGCGCCGGCTGATCGCCGCGCTGGAGCGCGAACCGGGCTCGGTGTGCCCGGTGTGCGACGGCGAGCGCCTCGTCTGGCGCTACGGCCTGGACCACGAACCGTCCTCGGGGCCGGTCTGCGCGGACTGCGGCATCCTCGTCCCGCGCCCCGTCCTCACCCCCGAGGCGCTGGCGTACGCCAGGAGGGAACGGCTGCTGGTGTCGGCCTGAGCACGGCGGGGTACGCCGGGGAAGGCCGGGGTGCGCGGCACTGCCGTACCCCGCCGTCGGGGGAAGCTACGAGACCGGCCCAGCGCCTGAGGCAGGTGCGGCTGAACGCGCCCCGGCGAGCGGCCTGCCGAACGGGCGACGGACGGCGTCCGGCGCCGAGCCGGTGAAGGAGGCGCTGCCCGGGGACGGCCGTCACCGGCTCCCGTCGCAGGAGACGCGCCCGCCCGGGGGCCGGCTCGCGGGGTCCGGTCGCGGGGACCGCGTCACGAGGCGGCGGGGCCGGAACCGCCGCGGCGGCCCACCATCAGGCGCGAGCCGTCCTGCCGCTGGCCGAAGACGTCGTCCGGGTTGGAGAGCACACAGGTGTCCAGGGACAGGCAGCCGCAGCCGATGCAGTCGGTGAGGTGGTCGCGCAGCCGGTTCAGCTGCTCGATGCGGGCGTCGAGTTCGGAGCGCCAGACCTCGGACAGACGGGCCCAGTCCTCCCGGGTGGGGGTGCGCTCCTCGGGGAGTTCGGCCAGTGCCTCGCGGATCGTGGCCAACGGGATGCCCACACGCTGCGCGGCCCGGACGAAGGCCACCCGGCGCAGGGTGTCGCGGGAGTAGCGGCGCTGGTTGCCGCTCGTGCGGCGGCTGCTGATCAGGCCCTTGGCCTCGTAGAAGTGCAGGGCGGAGACGGCGGCGCCGCTGCGCGCGGCGACCTGGCCGACGGTCAGCTCGTGGATCTTGCCGGAAATCTGGGGCACTCGCCAGAGCCTACCGACCGTGTCACACCCGGGTCGCGTTGACATGGGCCGTCGCCGCGACCATGCTAAGCAGTTGCTTAGACAATGACGCGCGATGCGAGAGGCCGGGAACATGGCAGAGCCGAGGATCTTCACCTCCGCCGACGAGCTGAAGGCGGCGGTGGGCGAGCAGCTGGGTCACACCGACTGGCTGGAGATCGACCAGAAGCGGATCGACCTGTTCGCGGAGGCGACCGGCGACCACCAGTGGATCCACGTGGATCCCGAGAAGGCCGCCGCCGGCCCGTTCGGCACGACCATCGCCCACGGCTATCTGACCCTGTCGCTGCTGCCGCTGTTCGGCCCGCAGCTGATCGGCGTCGAGGGCGTGAAGATGGGCGTCAACTACGGCACCAACAAGGTGCGTTTCCCCGCCCCCGTGCCGGTCGGCTCGCGGGTGCGCGCCACCGCCGTGATCACCGGGGTCGACGACGTGCCCGGCGGTGTGCAGGTGACCGTCGCCTTCACCGTGGAGCGCGAGGGCGGCGACAAGCCGGTCTGCGTGGCGGAGTCGGTGTCGCGGTACTACCTCTGAGCGGCGACACCTCCCCCGCACCGCTCCCGGGCGGCGACACCGCCTCCGCGCCGCGGTGTCAGCCCTTCGAGGCGCCGGCGCGTTCGGCGCCGACCATCCGCAGGACGAGGTCGGCGTAGAGCGCGCCGACCTCCTCCGGGGTGCGGGGCCCGTCGACGTTGAACCAGCGGGCCACGTCGATGCAGAGCGAGAGCACGGCGAGCGTGGTGCCGCGCACGTCCGGCACGTCGAACTCCCCCGTGGCCACGCCCTCCTCGATGATCCCGCGCACCTCGGCGTCGACCCGGCGGCGCAGCGCGAGGATCTCGGCGCGGGCGTCGGGGCCGAGCGAGTCCAGCTCGTACTGCACGACGCGCGCGGTGGTGCGTCCGCCGGCGTGCCAGCGGACGAAGGAGCTGACGGCGTCGGCGAGCCGGTCGGCGGCGGAGCCCTCGCGCCCGGCCGCCGTGCGCAGGATGTCCAGGGCCTTCTCGTGGCCGATCCGGCTGATGCGGTGGAGCAGCTCTTCCTTGGTCTTGTAGTGGATGTAGAGCGCGGCCGGGCTCATGCCGGCGCGGCCCGCGATGTCGCGGGTCGTCGTCGCGTGGTAGCCCCGCTCGGCGAAGGCCTCCACGGCCGCCACGAGCAGCCGCCGGGCCGCGTCCGGGGTGACCTCGCCCCACGGCTGCGCGTCGCCGCCCGTCTCCTCCGCCGTACTCATCGCTCACAAGCCCCTCTCTGCGTCCTGGGCACCACCATACCGCCGAAGCTGAGCGGTCGCTTAGTCGGCGGAGCGGGAGCGCCGGGACCGCTTCACAGCTTCTCGAAGGGGTCGTGCTCGGCGAGCAGCTTCTCCAGCCGGGCCTGGTCGACCCGGCTGACGATCTGTCCGGCCTCCTGGCGGTCCCTGATCACCTTGGCGAGCGTGAAGGCGGAGGTGACCAGGTACAGCACGGCGACCGCCAGGAAGGCCCGCACCCAGGCGTCGGTGTCGAGGCGGAAGATGCCGACGGCGGTGGCCGCGAGGGCGACGGCGAAGGAGGCGACGGCCTGGCCGTAGAAGGCGGCCGTGTTCTGCTGCTTGACCGGTGTGTCACTCATGCCGGAAGCATCGGCGAAGGCGGCCCCCACCACATCCGCCGCGGTACTCAGTCCGGGTACTCATAAGCCCGGGCGCACCGGGCTCAGAAGGCGGAGACCCCCGTCAGCGCCCGGCCGATGACCAGCTTCTGGATCTGGCTGGTGCCCTCGTAGAGGGTCATGACGCGGGCGTCGCGCAGCAGCTTGCCCGCCGGGTACTCGTCGATGTAGCCGTAGCCGCCGAAGACCTGGAGCGCGTTGTTGGCGGCGCGCACGGCGGCCTCGGAGGCGAACAGCTTGGCCTTGGAGGACTCGACCGTGAAGGGCAGGCCGCGGTCGATGAGGTCGGCGACCCGCCAGGTCAGCAGCCGGGCGGCGTCCACGTCGACGGCGATGTCGCTGATCAGCTCCTGCACGAGCTGGTGCCGGGCGATGGGCTTGCCGAACTGCTCGCGCTCGCCGGCGTAGCGGACCGCGGCGTCCAGCGCGGCCTGGGCTATGCCCACGCAGCCGGCCGCCACCGACATCCGGCCCTTGGCCAGCGCGGACATCGCGACGGAGAAGCCCTTGCCCTCCGGGGCGAGCATCGCGGAGGCCGGCACGCGCACGTCCTCCAGGACCAGTTCGGCGGTGGCCTGGCCGCGCAGGCCCAGCTTGCCGTGGATGGTGCGGCGGCTCAGGCCCGGGGTGTCGGTGGGGACGAGGAAGGCGGAGACGCCCTTGTGGCCGGGGGCGTCGGTGGAGCGGGCGAAGAGCAGGACGACGTCGGCCCAGGTGCCGTTGGTGATGAACATCTTGGCGCCGTTGATCACGTAGTCGTCGCCGTCGCGCACCGCCCGGGTGGCGAGGTTGCCCGCGTCGGAGCCGGTGCCGGGTTCGGTCAGGCCGAAGCAGCCGACGTACTCGCCGGAGGTCAGGCCCGGCAGCCAGCGCCGCTTCTGCTCCTCGTCGCCCCAGGCGGCGATGGTCTTGGCGACCAGGCCGAGGGAGACGGAGACGATGCCGCGCACGGAGGAGTCGCCGCGGCCGAGCTCCTCGGTGACCAGGCAGTAGGCGAGGTGGTCGCCGCCGGAGCCGCCGTACTCCTCGTCGACGGTGAGGCCGAGGAAGCCGACCTCGCCGAGCTTCTTCACGATCGCCCGGTCGACCTCCTCGGCGCGGTCCCAGGCGACGACGTCGGGGGTGATCTCCCGCTCGACGAAGTCCCGGGCGAGCTGCCGCACCGCGGTCTGCTCCTCGCTGAGTCCGAGGTTCATGACGGATCACCCCACAGATGACAGATCTTGAAAGCCGTACATTTAAATTATCACTGCTAGTTTTATGTCGCAGCCCTACTATGTGCGCCATGGCCCGACCGCGCAAGCCCCTCCTCAGCACCGACCGCATCGTCACGACGGCGCGGGACCTCGTGGACGCGGAAGGCCTGGCGGCCGTCTCCACCCGGCGGCTCGCCGCCGAACTCGGGGTGAGCGGGCCCTCGCTCTACAACCACTTCCGCACCAAGGACGAGATCCTGGAGGCGGTCGCGGACTCGGTGAGCGCGCAGGTCGACCTGTCGATGTTCGAGGACGGGCGGGAGTGGCGGACCGCGCTGCACGACTGGGCCGTCTCCTACCGGGCCGCCCTGCGCGACCATCCGAACATCGTCCCCGTCCTCGCCCGCGGCCCCGGACGCCGCCCCGCCGCGCTGCGGCTGGCCGACGCCGTCTACGGCGCGATGGTCGACGCCGGGTGGCCGCCGGCCCAGGCGACCTCCATCGGCGCGCTGATGCGCTACTTCATCATGGGCTCGGCGCTCGGCTCCTTCGCCGGCGGCTTCGTGGACGACGCCAGCGCCTACGACCCCGCCGACTACCCGCACCTCGGGCAGGCGCATCTGCTGGCCGACCAGCAGGAGAAGATCGACGAGCGGGCCTTCGAGGCGGGACTGTCCGCGCTGCTGGACGGCCTGGCGCAGCAGTACGAGCAGGTCGGGCGGGGGGCGTAGTCCGCACGCGGCACATCGCGCCGCTCGGGGCCCGGCTGCCGGGCGACGCGATGCCGCCGCGGCTGCCGGCGGGCGTGGCGGTGTCGCGTTCCCGGCCGCGGCGACGGGGGACGGAGCCGGCCGCGCCGACGGCCCGCCGGCGGCGCGAGCACGCGTCCTGAGGAGCGTGGCCGGGGCGGGTCCGGGACCGAGGGCCGGGGCTCGGGCGATGGTCCCCCACGGCGGCCGGCCACCCGCGGGCGGCCGGGCGCCGCGGGTCGTCGGGGTGCCGAGGCGCCCGTGGCTCGCCGGCTCGGAGAACCGGGGCGCCGCGCGGTGACCCTGACTCGGGCGTCCGAAGGCCGGGGGCGTGCCGTCGGCGGGGTCAGAAGACGACCAGGGCCCGGCCTCCCTTGCCGGCGGTCATGTTCTCGAAAGCCGCGGGGATGCCGTCGAGGGCGATGCGCTCGGTCACCAGGGCGCCCAGGTCGAGGCGGCCGGCGCGGACGTGGCCCGCGAGGACCGGGAGGTCCCTGGCCGGGTCGGAGTCGCCGTAGACGCAGCCGGTCAGGGTGCGGCCCCAGTGGAAGATCTCCAGGGCGTTGAAGGTGACCCGCTCCTCCTTGCCGCCGATGCCGACGACCGTCGTACGGCCGCCCCGGCGGGTGGACTCCCAGGCGGCGCGGATGGTGACCGCGCGGCCCACGCACTCCACGGAGACGTCGACGCCCTGCTTCCCGGTGAGCGCGCGGATCTCGCGGGGCGTGTCCTCGGAGGCGACGACGTAGTCCGTGGCGCCCGCCGCGCGCGCCAGTTCCTCCTTGTGCGGGGAGACGTCCACGGCGATGATCCGCGCGGCGCCCGCGATGCGCGCCGCCTGCAGGGTGGCGAGGCCGACTCCGCCGACGCCGAAGACCGCCACCGTCTCCCCCGGCTGGACCTTCGCCGAGTGGTGGATCGCGCCGTATCCGGTGAGGACCGCGCAGCCCAGCAGGGCGGCGTCGGTCAGCGGGACGCCCTCGGGCAGCGGCAGGACGCAGGAGGCGGCGACGACCGTCTCCTCGGCGAAGGCGGCCACGTTCAGCCCGGGGTGCAGTTCGGTGCCGTCGGTGGTGCGGGCGTGGACGCCGGCGGCGCCGTTCAGCGCGTTGGCGCACAGCCACACCTCGCCGAGCGAGCAGGCGTGGCAGCTCCCGCAGGACGGGGCCCAGTTGAGGACGACGCGGTCGCCGGGCGCGACATGGGCGACGCCCTCGCCGACGGCGAGCACGGTGCCGGCGCCCTCGTGGCCGAGGACGGCGGGCACCGGGACCCGCATGGTGCCGTTGGTCAGCGACAGGTCGGAGTGGCAGACCCCGGCGGCGGCCAGCCGCACCCGGACCTGGCCGGGCCCGGGTTCCGGCAGCTCGATCCCGGTGATCTCCAGCGGGGCGCCGATGGCGGGCAGGACGGCGGCACGTACGGCCATGTCTCGGAACTCCCTTAGAACTGGAGGGACTTGGTCTGGAGGTATTCGGCGAGTCCGTGCCGGCCGAGTTCCCGGCCGACGCCGGACTGCTTGTAGCCCCCGAAGGGGGCGAGCGGGTTGAACCGGCCGCCGTTGATGTCGACCTGGCCGGTGTCCATCCGGCGGGCGAAGGCGACCGCCTCGGCCTCGTCGCCCGCCCAGACCGCGCCGGCCAGGCCGTAGACCGTGCCGTTGGCGATGCGCACGGCGTCGTCCTCGTCGTCGTAGCGCAGGATCGACAGGACCGGGCCGAAGATCTCCTCCTGGGCGATGGTCATCGTGGGCGTGACGTCGGCGAAGACTGTGGGGCTGACGAAGTAGCCGCGCTCGCGCGGGGATTCCGCCCCGCCGGCGACCAGCCGCGCGCCCTCGGCCACGCCCTTGCCGATGTAGCCGCGCACACGCTCGTGCTGCTTGGCGTTGACCAGCGGGCCGATGCGGTCGCCGTACTTGGCGGCGGCGGCCGCCGCCAGCTCGACCGCCTCGTCGTACCGGTCGCGGTGGACCAGCATGCGGGTCCAGGCGCTGCACGTCTGGCCGGAGTTGGACATGACGTTGGCCACGCCGACGTTCACCGCCTTGGCGAGGTCGGCGCTCGGGAGGATCACGTTGGCGGACTTGCCGCCCAGTTCCAGGGCGACCCGCTTGACGGCGGCGCCGGCCGTCGCGCCGATCTGCCTGCCGACGGCCGTGGAGCCGGTGAAGGAGACCAGGTCGACGTCCGGGTGCTCGGCGAGGGCCTGGCCGGCGACCGGGCCGAGCCCGGTGACCAGGTTGAGGACGCCGGCCGGCACCCCGGCCTCGTCGGCCGCCTCGGCGAACAGCTGGGCGGTGAGCGGGGTGTCCTCGGCGGGCTTGAGGACGACCGTGCAGCCGGCGGCCAGCGCGGGGGCGGCCTTGGCGACGATCTGGTGCAGGGGGTAGTTCCAGGGGGTGATCGCGCCGACCACGCCGACCGGCTCGTGGAGGACGGTGGAGTTGCCGACCTTCTCCTCGAAGGCGTACGTCGCCGCGAGGTCGGCGTAGGAGCCGGCGACCGCGATCGGCACGCTCGCGTGGACCGCCTGGGAGAAGGGCAGGGGCGAGCCGAGTTCGGCGGTGACGGTCTCGGCGATCTCGTCCTTGCGGGCCGCGAGCACGTCCCGCAGGGCGGCCAGCCGGGCGGCCCGTTCGGCGGGCGGCGTGGCGGCCCAGCCGGGGAGGGCGGCGCGGGCGGCGCGCACCGCCGCGTCCACGTCCTCGGCGGTGCCCGCGGGGACGGTGGCGATGACCCGCTCGTCGGCCGGGTTCACCACCTCGATGACGTCCCGGCCCGCGGCGGGCCGCCAGGCGCCGTCGATGTACATGCCGTCGTGTGCCTTCATGGTGCTCCTCCGGGGCGGGGCGGCGTCGTCCGCGTCCTCGGACCGCGGTCGCGTTCCTCGGGCCGCGGTCGCGTCGTCCGCGTCACAACCTACCGACAGCCCCATAAACTAGCGCCGATAGTTTTGTGGCGCCAGGGACGGCGGGGAAGTGTCCGCCGGGTCACTCCTCCAGGTCCGGCAGGTGGTCCGGGGCCGGGCAGATCCGCTCCCCGTTCTGGTCGAACACGAACAGGTGCGCGAGATCCACGAGCAGCGGCACCTGCATGCCCTGGCGGAGCCGGATGTCGGGGGTGGTGCGCACGACCAGGTCGCCGGGCAGGCGCGGCTCGGAGGCCGCGGCGAGGTCCGGCCGGTCCTCGCCGGCCTCGGCGGGCCGGTCGAGCACCCCCACGGAACCCGCGCGCAGCGCGCCGGCCCGCTCCCGCAGCCGTTCCAGGACCGTGCCGTCCCTGCGCCGCCTGCGGGCCGGACGGCGGGCGGGGCGCGGGGCCTCCAGTTCGGGGACGACGGCGGGGCTGGAGCCGGTGTCGAAGTGCACGAGGACCTCGTGGCCCTGGAACTCCAGGTGCTCCACCAGTCCGGTGAGCGGCACCTCGCCGGGCCGGGCGGCGCGGGGCTCGGCGATCCGTACGGCCTCCGAGCGCAGGCCCACGATGACCTCCCGGCCCTGCTGCACGCGCAGCAGCTGGTGGTCCAGGGTGAGCGGTTCGGGCAGCCGCAGGAACTGCTTGCCGAGGCTGATGGTCATGGCGCCGCCGAGCGGGGCGCGCACGAGGCCGCGCAGCAGGTTGATGCGCGGGGTGCCGACGAAGGCGGCGACGAAGACGTTGCGGGGCAGCGCGTACACGGCGCGCGGGGTGTCGACCTGTTGGAGGACGCCGCCGCGCAGTACGGCGACCCGGTCGCCCAGCGACATGGCCTCGGACTGGTCGTGGGTGACGTAGACGGTGGTGACCCCCAGCTCCCTGGTCAGCCGGGCTATCTCGGCGCGCAGGTGGTTGCGGAGCTTGGCGTCGAGGTTGGACAGCGGCTCGTCCATGAGGAAGGCGGAGGGGTGGCGGGCGATCGCGCGGCCCATGGCCACCCGCTGGCGTTCGCCGCCGGAGAGCTGCCCGGGGAAGCGGTCGAGCAGGTCCTCGATGCCGAGCATCCGGGCGGTGGCGCCGACGCGTGCGCCGTGGTCCGTGCCGGGCGACTCGATGCGCAGCGGGAAGCCGATGTTGTCGCGGCTGGTCATGTTCGGGTAGAGGGCGAAGTTCTGGAAGACCATCGCCATGTCGCGTCCGGCGGGCGGCAGGTCGTTGGCGTGCTCGCCGTCGAGCAGCAGCCGCCCCTCGGTGATCTCCTCCAGTCCCGCGATCATCCGCAGGACGGTGGACTTGCCGCAGCCGGAGGGTCCGAGCAGGACGAGGAACTCGCCCGGTGCGATGTCGAGCGACAGCCGGTCCACCACCCGGGTGCCCTTGCTGCCGTAGGTCTTGCTCACGTCGTGCAGAGAGATGGCGCGTGTCATGAAGCATGCCTTCGGGGACTCACCAGAGCGCAGGGCTCCGCGCGTCGGACGCCTCGTGCGGGTCGTACGGGGCTTGTGAGTCACGGAAGTTAACGGACTGTGCGCGCCCGGGGAAGACACCGGACGCGATCGGGCGCGGACGTCCGCCAGTTGAGAAAGCGGACGCCTCGGTTCAGAGGCGGGGCGGCGGTTCGGGGCAACCGTCAGGGCGTGTCGCGAGGTCGTCCGCCCGGAGGCGGGCCGCGCGGCGGCGGGCGGGACCTGCGCGACACGCCCTGGCCCCGGTTCTGCCGCCGCCGCTCGTCCCGGGCCTGCCGCCGCCGCTCGTCCCGGGCCTGCCGCCGCCGCTCGTCCCGGGTCTGCCGCCGCCGCTCACTTCGTCGACGTCAGATGGGCGAAGACCACGACGTTGCTGGAGTATCCGGTGCGCCGGGTGTAGAGGCCGCCGCAGGTGATGACGTGCAGCTCGGGGCGGCGGGCGGGGCCGTACACCTCCTTGTCGGGGAAGCGGTCCTTGTCGAAGACCCGCACCTTGTCCACGGTGTAGACGGCGGTACGGCCGTCCGCGCGCCGGACCTCGACGGCGCGGCCCGGCTCCACCTGACCGAGCGCGGCGAACACGGCGGCGCCGGTCGTGGTGTCGCGGTGCCCGACGGCGACGGCGGTGCCGGATTCGCCCGGGGTGGGACCGCCCTCGTACCAGCCGACCAGTCTCGGCTTGTCGACCGGTGGCGTCCCCAGCTGCCGGTGGGCGTCGAGGCCGACGCCGACGACCGGCGCGTCGATGCCCAGGGAGGGGATGCGCAGGGTCGTCGCCCTGGACGGCGGCAGCGGTGCGGGCGGCGGCGTGGAGGGCGCCGAACCGCCGGCAGAGGGGGACTGCGCGCCGTCCCGGCCGCCGTCCGCGCCTTCGTCGTCCGTGCCGTCGGCGCCGGCCCTGGCCGGTCCGGCGGCCCGGTGCGGCGCGACGAGCTCGTGGTGCCCTCCGCACCGGACCCCCGCCGTCACCAGAACGGCCGCGAGCACGCCGGTCCTGACCAGGCGGTAGGCGCGGGTCCGGTACCAGGGCCTGCGTCGGCGCCTACGCGGCACCATGGGGACGCCGGCGCATCAGCCGGAAGTACGCGACCCCGCTCACCACGACCAGGCCGACGGCCGCCGCCCCGGCGACCGGGGAGAAGGCGGCGGCGGCGACCAGACCGCCACCGCCCGCGTGCACGCCGCCCTTGGGGCCCTGCCCGTCCCGGCCCGCCGGCGCGCCGCCGCGCGACCCGTTGTCGTCGCGCGCCTGGTCGCCGTCGCCGCGCTGCTGGTCGTCGATCTGCCGGCCGGGGCCCTGGGCGCCCTCCTGCCGCTCCTCGTCATGGCAGTCGATGCGGAACAGCTTCTCCTTGGAGATGCCCGCCACGGTCCAGATGAGCTTGTACTGGCCGTCGGACAGCATCAGCGGGTCGGTGTGGCCGGCGCCGTTGGCGAGCGGGATGGTGCCGGTGACGGTGGCCCTGGTCGGCAGCGGGGGCTGGGCCTGGATGGTGTAGCCGATGGTCGGCAGGACATCGAAGTTGACGGCGTCGAGGTAGAAGCGGCAGACGGCGGGGTCGTCCTTCGAGACGCCGAAGGGCACGCCCGCCCGGTGGATCTTGATGTCGCCGGCCTCTCCCTGGGCCATGGCGTCCGGCGCGGCCAGCCATGCGGCGCTCGCCGCGGTGAGGGCCGTCAGGGCCGCGGCGGCGCCGACGCGGGAGCCGAAGGACCGTGGGATCGTCAGGGTGGGCATGCGCGTTCCTCCGAGTCAGACGATTTTCATACAAATCGCTCTTTCACCTGACTCTCTTTCACACCCACACCCCGCGCCACGGCAGCCCCGCCGACGCGCCGCCCGATGTCGCCCGTCCGGCGCAGCGACGGGGGTCCGCACGGGGCTCGCGCGGCGCGCACGGCGGAGGCGCGGGGCGCGCGGCGGTGCCTGCGGTGTGCCCGGTGCCTGCGGTGTGCGCGGTGCGGGCGATGTGCGCGGCCCACTTGGTCTGCGCGGCCCGCCCGGTCCGCGCGTCCCGTGCCGTGCGCGGGGCCCGCGCTCAGTCCAGCACGCGCCCCAGATACGCCCGCAGCAGCTCCCGCGTCTCCTCGATGATCCTCTCGTCACCCTCGGGGTCGACACGGAAGGCCAGTTGGACGAGGGTGTCGGCGGTCTCGACGGCCACCAGGAAGACGCGGCGCAGGTCGTCGTCCGGTTCCCGCTGCAGGTGGCCGGAGAGGAGCTGGGTGAGGCGGCGGGCCACGCGGTGGTTCGGCTCGGCGCGCCGGGCGCCGAGGGGGACCTGGTTGCCGAAGTCGACGAGGGAGAAGCCGGGGGCGGTGCGCTTCATCGCCAGGTACTCGTCGAGCACGGCGTCCACGGCGACGCGCCAGCCGCCGGCCGCGGGCGCGTCGGCCCCCTCGCCGGTCGCCGGCTCCCCGGCCGTCTTCTCCAGACGCTCCAGGACCCGCTCGGTGTAGCGCTCGAAGTTGCGCTGGGCGAGCGCGTCGGCCATCGCCCGCTTGTTGCCGAAGAACCGGTACACGGAGCCGATGGGCACACCCGCGCGCTGGGCGACGGCGCGCGTGCTCAGGGCGTCGTAGCCGACCTCGTCGAGGAGGTCGGCGCAGGCGTCGAGGATCCTGGTCAGCCGTTCGGCGCTGCGCCGCTGCACGGGGGCACGGCGGAGCGAGGTCGCATGGTGCACGCGCATCATGATGCATCCCCGCGGCAACCGGGAGAACCGCGCCCCGTGCCGCCGGCCCCCGACGGGCCCGGGCCGCACCGCGCCGGGGCCGCGCCCGACGGCGAGGCGGTGACGTCCGCAACGCCCTGCGGGTCCGGGCTCGACGGCGAGGCGGTGACGTCCGCCGCGCCCTCCGGGTCCGGGCTCGAGGGCGAGGCGGTGATGTCCGCCGTGCTCTGCACCGGCCGGCCCGCCACCGCCCACACCGTGTCGTCGTCGGCGTAGAGCCGGGCGGTGACGTGGTGGGTGCCACGGGGGACGAGCCCGGCGGACAGGCGGTAGTCGGCGGCGTGCAGGCGGCCGATGAGCCGGCCGTCCACCAGCAGGTGGGCGAGGCCGCGGCCGGCCGTCGCCCGCGCGGCCGTGCCGGCGGGCGAGAAGCGGAAGCGCCGGACGGTCAGCCGCACGTCCCAGCTGCCGTCGGCGTCGGGCCGCACCTCGACGCCGACCTCGGGCGCCTCCTCCTGAGCCACCTCACGGTAGGGCCGTCCCTCCTCGTCGGTGTGATCGATGACTTTGCCCACGGGTGTGGGCGAATTCCCCTCCGTGCTGCCCCGCGCACCGCCCGCGCCGCAGCCCACCGGCCCGACGGACAGCAGGACGCAGACCGCGAGCGCGGCGAGAGGTCCGCGCGTCCACGACGTCATGTGCGGAGACTAGAACAACGGTCCGACTTCCCGGATCCCCCTGAAGTCTGGTTCCCGCCCCTCCCCGCGACGGACGCCCCAGGCCCTCTTGCGCCCGGGAAAACGCAATCCTACGGTGTCCCATAGGAATCAGGTGGCAAGGGAGCGATCATGAGCGGGGACGCACGCAAGAGGGCCGAGGCGCTGGCCTACCTCTCCGGTTTCGGCAACGAGCACGGCTCGCAGGCGGTTCCTGGCGCACTGCCCGAGGGCCGCAACTCACCGCAGCGCGCCCCCCTCGGGCTGTACGCGGAGCAGCTCAGCGGGACGGCGTTCACCGAGCCGAGGGCGCACAACCGCCGCTCGTGGCTGTACCGCGTGCGCCCCTCGGCAGCGCACCCGCGCTTCGTCCGCACGGGCAACGGCGCGCTGCGCACCGCGCCGTTCACCCAGGCCGTGCCCGACCCCAACCGGCTGCGCTGGAACCCGCTGCCGCATCCGGAGCCCGGGACGGACTTCGTGGCGGGCCTGTGGACCCTCGGCGGCAACGGCGACGCCACCCAGCGCACCGGCATGGCGGTGCACCTCTATCACGCCGATTCCTCCATGGAGCGCGTCTTCAGCGACGCGGACGGCGAGCTGCTGATCGTCCCCGAGCAGGGCGGGCTGCTGCTGCACACGGAGTTCGGGCTGCTGCGCGCCGAGCCGGGCGAGGTGGCGCTGATCCCGCGCGGGGTGCGCTTCAGGGTCGAGCTCCTCGACGCGACGGCGCGCGGATACGTGTGCGAGAACTACGGCGCCGCGTTCCGCCTCCCCGACCTCGGCCCCATCGGCGCCAACGGCCTCGCCAACGCCCGGGACTTCCGCGCGCCCGTCGCCGCGTACGAGGACGTCGAGGGTCCCGTGGAGGTCGTGAACAAGTTCTGCGGCAACCTGTGGACCGCCACCTACGACCACTCGCCGCTCGACGTCGTCGCCTGGCACGGCAACTACGTGCCCTACGTCTACGACCTGCGCCGCTTCAACGTCATCGGGACCATCTCCTACGACCACCCGGACCCGTCGATCTTCACGGTGCTGACCTCGCCCTCGGACACCCCGGGCCTGGCGGGCGTGGACTTCGTGGTGTTCGCGCCACGCTGGCTGGTGGGCGAGGACACCTTCCGGCCGCCGTACTTCCACCGGAACGTGATGAGCGAGTACATGGGCCTGATCGAGGGCGCCTACGACGCTAAGGCGGAGGGCTTCGTGCCGGGCGGCGGCTCGCTGCACAACATGATGTCGGCGCACGGGCCGGACCGGGAGACCTTCGACCGGGCGAGCGCGGCGGAGCTGAGGCCGCAGAGGATCGACGACGGACTGGCGTTCATGTTCGAGACCCGCTGGCCGGTGACGCTGACGCCGCACGCGGCCCGCGCGGACCACCTCCAGCAGGGCTACGACGACGTCTGGCAGGGCCTCGAACGCAACTTCCGCCCCTTGCACTGATCGGCCCCTACCGGTACGGATGGCCCGTGACCTCCTTCGCCCCGGACTCGATCGTCCTGAACCGCAAGCTGCCGCTGTGGTACCAGGTGTCGCAGTCGCTGCGCGCCTCGATCCTCGGCCGCTCGTCCCTGGACCCGCTGCGCCTGCCCACCGAGGAGCAGTTGGCGGGGCACTACGGGGTGAGCGTGCTGACCATGCGGCAGGCGCTCAAGGAACTGGAGGACGAGGGGCTGATCACCCGGCACCGGCGGCGCGGCACGTTCATCGAGCCCGGGGCCCGGCGCGGCGCGCCGGTGCGGCTGCTGGGCTCGGTGGACGCGATCGTGGCCCAGCAGTCCGGCATGACGACCGAGCTGCTGGAGCACGGCACGGCGCCGGTGCCCGCCGAAGTCGCCGAGTTCTTCCCGGATCTCGGCGAGGTGGCGACGTACCACCGGCTGCGCGGCGACGAGAAGACGGGCGAGCCGACCAACCACGCCCGCAACTACGTCCGTCCGGAGCTGGCCGGGCAGATATCACCGGACGATCTGGTGCGCTGGCCGATGACCAAGGTGCTGCGGGACGTGGTGGGGGCGGACATCAGCCGGATCACGGACACCGTCGAGGCACGGCTCGCCGATCCGGAGACGGCGCGGCTGCTCCAGGTCCCGCTGCTCAGCCCGATCCTGCACTACACGGGCGTCACCTACGACACGGCGGGCCGCCCGCTGGACGTGGTGGTCATCCACTACCGGGGGGACCGCTTCTCCTTCACGGTCACCCTCGACGCCACCTGACGACGGTCCCCGCCCCGCCCGCGCCGCGCAAGTCGTACGATGCCGGGCGTGCCGTACGACGACGACGCTCCGCCGCTGGCGGACCTCATGCCGTGGTCCGTCGCACCGCCGCGACTGGGGCGCCGGTGGCCGACGGCCCCCGACGCCGCCTGTCTGCGGGCCCGTTGGGATGCTCTGCTGCGGGCCGGCGGCCCGGAGCGCGAGGCCCTGTTCGAGCCGACGCGCGCGCGTACGGCGCACACGGCGGTGGCACGCCTGCCGGGCGGGTCCGGCGGCACGGAGAAACTGATCCGGGCCTCGGGGCCGTGCCCGGAGCCGGTGCGGGTGCTGGCGGCCCCCTTCGACGAGCAGTGGCTGATCCCCGACCACCGGCTGATCGACGCGGCCCGCCCCGAGCTGTGGCGGGTTGCGGACGCCCGGCAGATCTTCGCGGTTCAGACGCCCGCCGCCCCGGACTTCGGGCAGCCGCTCCTGCTGGCGACGTCGCTGCCGCCCCTGCTGAGCCCGGCCCGGATCCGTCCCCTGTACCGCCGTCCCGGGGCCGGGGAGCCCAATCTCGCGCCCGGTCTGCTGGAACACCTGGCCGTCCGCCTGGGCCATGCCCCCGACCCGGTGGACGTGCTCGCCTGGACGCTGACGGCCGTGCGGCCGGGACCGGACGGCCTCGTGGTGCCGCTCACCGGGGACCCCGTGCGCTGGGCGGCCGGTGTGGCGGCGGGCCGCCGCACGCTGTGGCTGATGCGCCGTGACGGCGAGCGCCCCAAACTGCCCGGCGGCCGGCGCCCGTACGTCCGCGCACCCCTGCCGCCCCGGCCGCTCGCCCTGCGCTACGACGGCGAGGAGGAGACCCTGTACCTGGACGAGGGCCGCATCTCGCCGGTGCCGCGGGCGGCCTGGGACTTCGCGACCGGCTCGGGCCGGGTCCTGGAGCAGTGGTTCGCGGCCCGCACCGGGCCCGTCGAGGCGGAGGGCCTCGCGGCGATCCGTCCGGCGGCGTGGCCGCAGGCGTGGACCTCCGAGCTGCTGGAGCTGATCACGGTCCTCGCCCTGCTCGCCGAGCCGGGACCCGGCCGGGACGCGGCCGAGGACGCCCACGCGATCGGCGCCGCGGAGCTGCGGGCGGCTGGCGTCCTGCCGGTCCCGCGCGCCGCGCGCCGGCCGGCCACCGTCCTCGACCACCAGGAGGAGGGGCCGGAGGGACAGTTCGCCCTCATCTGAGGGCGTCCCCGCCCGGCGGCGCGGCCCGGCCGCGCGCCCCGGCGGCGCGGCGCGAGGCCGTCCGGCCGGTGCCGGGCCGCACGCCGCCGCGGGGCCCCGAGGCGGCGGTGGCGCGGCAAGCTCCCGGACCCGCTGCTGACAAGGGCGCCGGGCCCGGGTCATGATCCAGCGCATGGACCAGCTTCCCCTGCCCCTGGAGGGCATCACCGTCGTCGCCGTCGAGCAGGCCGTCTCGGCCCCCTTCGCGACCCGGCAGCTCGCCGATCTCGGCGCGCGGGTCGTCAAGGTCGAGCGGATCGACGGCGGCGACTTCGTACGCGGCTACGACACCGCCGCCGGCGGCCTCGCCTCCCACTTCGTGTGGTGCAACCGCGGCAAGGAGTCGATGGCTCTGGACCTGAAGGACCCGCGGGGCCTGGCCGTCGTACGGCGGCTGGTCGCGGAGGCGGACGTGTTCGTGCAGAACCTCGCCCAGGGCGCCGCCGCCCGGCTGGGACTGGACGCGGCGACGCTGTGCGCCGCGCACCCGCGGCTGATCGCCGTCGACATCTCCGGCTACGGCTCCTTCGGCCCGTACGCGGACAAGCGGGCGTACGACATGCTCGTGCAGTGCGAGGCGGGGCTGGTGTCGGTGACCGGGACGCCCGGACAGCCGGTGAAGGCGGGGATCCCGGCGGCGGACATCGCGGCGGCCATGTACGCCTTCTCCGGGGTGCTGGCCGCCCTGGTGCGGCGCGGCACGACCGGGCGGGGCGGGCCGGTGGAGGTGTCGATGCTGGAGGCGCTGGCCGAGTGGATGGGGCATCCGCTGCACCACGCGATGCACGGGGGCGCCGCCCCGGCGCGCACGGGCCTGGCGCACGCCGTCATCGCGCCCTACGACGCGTACGGCACGGCGGACGGCGGGCGGGTGCTGCTGTCGGTGCAGAACGACCGGGAGTGGCGCAGGCTCGCCGAACACGTGCTGGAAAAGCCGGAGTTGGGCGAGGACGCGGCGTTCGCGACGAACGCGGCGCGGGTGGCGAACCGGAAGCGCACGGACGAGCTGGTGGCCGAGGCGCTGGGCGCGCTGGACGCCGACGAGGCACAGGCGCGCCTGGAGGCGGCGGGGATCGCCTGCGCGCGGATGCGGGACGTGCACGAGGTGGCCGGTCATCCGCAGCTGGCGGCCCGGGAGCGGTGGCGGGAGGTAGGGACGCCGGCCGGACCGCTGCGGGCGCTGCTGCCGCCGGTCACGCTGCCGGGCGGGGCCGAGGCGCCGATGGGGGACGTGCCCGCGCTCGGTCAGCACACCGAGGCGCTGCTGCGAGCCGTGGGGATGCCGGACGACGAGATCGCAGCGTTGCGCCGGGACGGGGTGGTGGCCTGAGCGCGGGCCCTGACGGGCCGCTCCGGGGACGCCGATGGCGTCTCCGGAACGCGCCGGTGGCGGTCAGCGACCGCCGAACAGCGAGCGGCGCAGCCGGCGCAGGGGCGCGAACAGCGACACCCGGCTCACCCGTGCGCCCCTGCCCGTGCGGTCGTGCGCGGTGTCACGCGCGGTCAGCTCGCGCATCAGCAGGGTCGCCTCCGCCGCCTCGCGCTGCGGGACGGCGGGGCCGCCCAGTACCGCGAGATGGCGGTCGAGACGCGAGCTGGTCGCGCTGCTGCCACAGGTGATCGCAGGGACCCTCGCCCTGCTGCGCACTGTTATCTGCTCCATGTCACTCCCCACCCGTACGAGTCCACCCGGCCCGGGCAGAGTAACCCTATCTCCCCGCCGGGGCATGCGTGTATCACGGTCACAGGATTCACCTTCCCCGTAAGGGTGTTGACGACTACTCTCCGAATCCGACCGATTTCAAGGCGAGTTGGACAATCGGCAGGTTGCTGGGCCGGGCTGATCCTCCCTCGGGTTCCACGGTTACGGCCAGTGATGCCGCCGAGTTGGCGAGTCCGGAGGCGACGAGGGGCGTTTCGCCCGTGAGGAGCCCGAGTGATCGCGGTTGTGCGCCGGGGCGCGTGACCCAGAGCTGGCGCACCCTGCCACGGGGCGCAGCCGGGTACCCGCGCAGGGTGATCACCGCGCGCCCCTCGCCGGCGGAAGCGATCACTCCGATACCGCGGCCCCGCGCGTCCCGGCCGACGGCGGCCCGGGCGTCGGGGGCGGCGAGAACGTGGGCGATCTCACGTGCCCGGTCCCGCTGGGCGTCCAGTTCGTCCTGGGTCCGGCCGGCCCGGACGGCGAAGAGGGCGGCGACGACGAGGGCCGCGGCGGCGGTCGTCGCGGCGAACGGGACGAACAGCGGGCGCGGACGGGCCGTCCGCGGACGCGCGGGCGGCGGCCGGTCGCCCCGGACGTGCCGGCGCGGCCGGGAGGCGCGCCCGCGGGCGGGGCCGGGCCCGGCGCCGCCGTCCGGCCCGGCGGGCGCGGGGTCCTGCGGGGTGTCGCGTACGGCGGCCAGCACCCGGTCGCGCAGTGCCGGGGGCGCGGGGGCGGCGGCGGAGCAGGCCAGCCGCGCCGCGTCCTCGGACAGTGCGCGCACCTCGGCGGCGCAGGGCGGGCAGGCGGCCACGTGCCGCTCGAAGCGGATCCGTTCGGCCGCCTCCAGGGCGTCGAGGGCGTAGGGCGCGGCGAGGGAGTGCGGGTCATCGCGGCGGTGGAGGCGGTCGGCGAGGCTCATGCGGCGCCTCCCAGGCACTCGCGCAGCCGGGTGAGTCCGTCGCGCATCCGGGTCTTGACCGTGCCCAGGGGCAGGGAGAGCCGTTCGGCCACCTCCCGGTAGGTGTACCCGTCGTAGTAGGCGAGGGTGACGGACTGGCGCTGGAGGGCGGTGAGGCGGCGCAGGCAGCGCCGCACCCCTTCGCGTTCGAGACCGGCCTCGACCTCCTCGGCGACCTGGTCGAAGGCCGGGACGCCGCCCAGCGCCGCCTCGCGCGTCTCGCGTTCGCCGGCGGCGCGGGCACTGCGCACCCGGTCGACGGCGCGGCGATGGGCGAGGGTGAGGGCCCAGGACAGGGCGCTGCCGCGCCCGGGGTCGAAGCGCCGGGCGGTGCGCCACAGTTCGAGCAGTACCTCCTGGACCACCTCCTCGGACTGCGCGGGGTCGCGCACCACGCGGCGTACGAGCCCGTACACGGGCCCGGACACCAGGGCGTACAGCTCCTCGAACGCCTTGTGGTCGCCCCCCGCCACGAGCAGCAGGAGTTCGTCCGCCTCCACTCGTCCTCCCCTCTCACCGGGCGCGTCCGGCGCTCGCGCCCCGGGACGGAATACGGATCGGCGGCGCGAAAACGCGGGTCGGGCGCGAGGAGAGGGACGGAGACCCCGGCGTGCGCGGGGCCTCCGTGTCGTGCGCGGTGCGTGAACCGCCCTCAGAAGGCCGGGCGGCGGGGACGGATCAGGCGGCGTTGGTGAGGACCGGCAGGTATCCGCCGGACTGGCCGGCGGCCGTCGGGTGGTAGGACTCGCCGATGTCGAGCCAGTTGACGCTGTGCAGCCAGGAGTCGCCGGAGCAGATCTCGTGGCCGTTGAACGTGGTGCGGACATCACCGAAGGCGAAGCCGTGGTCGGCGGCGGCCTTGGCGATGGTGGCGTTCATGAGGTCGGAGGCGTCGTTGATGGCGGAGCGCTTGGTGGCGGACAGGCCGAGGCAGGTCTGGCCGAGCATGTAGAAGCGGGGGTAGCCGATGACGACCACGCGCGCGGAGGGCGCCTTGCTGCGGATCACCGAGTAGAGGTTGTCGAGCTTGCCGGGCAGGGTCGAGGTGACGTACGCCCGGGCGGTGTTGATGCGGGAGACGCAGGTGCTGTCGGAGGAGGTCACGCAGGTCGTCATCACGTCGGCGAACCCGGCGTCGTTGCCGCCGATGGTGATCGAGACCAGGGACGTGGCGGAGTTGAGCGCTCCGAGCTGGCCCGAGAGGACGTCGTCGGTCTTGGCGCCCGAGCAGGCGGTGAAGGAGAACGACGCGGGCGAGTGGGCGGCGTTCCAGAGGTAGGGGTAGGACTTCGTGCTGCGGTCGCAGCTTCCGCTGGAGCTGATGTAGCTTCCGGCGCCCACGCCCGAGGAGTAGGAGTCGCCGAGGGCCACGTACCCGCCCGCCGCGGCCTGTTGGGACGCCTGGGCGGAGGCCGCTCCGGTGAGAGCGAGACCGACGGTCAGGAGGAGCGAGCCGACATGGGCGGCGATTCTGGAGCGTCTCATGGAACCTCCCTTTAGCAGGATCTCTGCGTCAACTGTGGTAGCAGCTACGCGCGTTGACTGGAAGTGTTCATGCCAAAATTTTTTCGCCGCTCAACCAGAGATCAGCGCCCCGTACGCGTGTCCGACACTCCGTCAGCGGGGCGCGTGAAGGCGGGTGGAGGGGCGAAGGGTGACCCGTACGGGTGGCATGCGCCTCTTGACGGGCTCCGCGCGGCCGCGTGACGTCGAAGCCCGGCATCCGGCGCCTCGGGGGCGAAGTCGCCCATGCGGACATCCGCGGCGCGACCGTTTCGGCGGCGGGCGCCGCGACGGCCGTCACCGTTGTGCGGGGCCCTGACCGCGTCCGGCTCACCGCCGCGCGGTCCGTCGGCACCCTTTCCTCCCGCTCGCGGCGCCGTCGCCGCACTGCTGCGCGGGCCGGATCCGGCCGCCCGGGCGCTCGTCGGCCGGGCGGGCGTGGTGGCGCCCGACGCCTCGGCGCCCTCACGTGCGGCGCCCGCGGTGCCCGCGCCGCCGGGCAGCGCGTCGACCAGGGCCACCACCGGGGCCGGCGCGGCAACGGCGCCGGCGAGCAGGCGGGTGAGCCGCCGCACCGCCTTCCCCACCTCCGGCGTCCAGCCCTGACGCGCTGTCGAGAACGACGGCGGGCGGGCATCGGCTCGCCGGCAAGGTCCGCGCGGGCCCGGCGGCACGAAGCGGCCGACACGTGGCGCGCGCCCCGCAAACGGGGTGCGTGGGGCGGTCCGGTGCCGGATCATGGCGGCATGTCTGCGAACCCATACGACGCTCTGCCGGTCCGGCTCAACGTCGACGACTCCGACTCGCCGTCCGACGTCGTCGACGCGCTGTTCCTCGGCCGCTTCGCGACGGGCGAGCAGCCGTACTCCCACGCGGCCAACATCGAGCGGGTCCGCTCCGGCGCCACGCTGCTGCCGGACGGCGCCCGGGTGCTGCGGGCGGCCCGGGACGACGACCGCAGCGCCACCCTCGCCGAGGGCGACGGCTGGACCCTGCTGGTGTCCCGCTGGAACCGGGGCGCCGACGTCACGGTGACGGCGACCAGCGCGGAGCTGGCCCAGAAGGTCCTCGGCCAGGCCACCGACGGCGCGGCCGACGAGCCCGAGCCGCAGCCGGAGAACGTGACGATGGGCTTCTGGTACGTCTCCCCCCGGCGCGGCCCCTACCGCACCACCCGGCAGATCTCGGCGGGCACCTGGGAAGAGGTGCGCTCGAACTACACGGCGCCGGTCGCGGACGCGATGGAGCGCCTGATGAAGACGACGCCCGAGGACATCGCGGGCCGGCTGCTGCTCCTGCACGGCCCGCCGGGCACCGGCAAGACCTCCGCGCTGCGCACGCTGGCCCGCTCCTGGCGGGACTGGTGCCAGGTGGACTGCGTCCTGGACCCGGAGCGGCTGTTCGGGGACGTCGGCTATCTGATGGACATCGCGATCGGCGAGGAGGACGCGGCGGGCAAGGGCCGCTGGCGGCTGCTGCTGCTGGAGGACTGCGACGAGCTGATCCGCGGCGAGGCCAAGCACACGGCCGGCCAGGCGCTGTCCCGGCTGCTGAACCTCACCGACGGCCTGCTCGGCCAGGGCCGCAACGTACTGGTCGGCGTGACCACCAACGAGGACCTGGAGCGGCTGCACCCGGCCGTGGTCCGGCCGGGCCGCTGTCTGGCCCGTATCGAGGTGGGGAAGCTGACCCGGCGGGAGGCGGTGGACTGGCTGGGCGCGGAGGAGGGCGTGGGCCGCGACGGCGCCACCCTGGCCGAGCTGTACGCGCTGCGCCGTGGCACGTCGCCGACGTCCCTCCCGGAACCACGCGAGGGGGCCGACGCGGGGCTCTACCTGTAGCGGGGGGCGGCGCGCGGTGCGGGCGTGCCGGCGGGGCGCGCGTCCCGCGCCCTGAGGGCGCTCCGGTGCTGTGATGGTCGTATGACCCTGTTCGTCGGGACGTCGGGCTGGCAGTACAAGGACTGGCGGGGCGTGCTGTACCCGCCGGGGCGCCCCACGCGGCTGTGGCTGGAGGAGTACGCGACCGCCTTCGCCACGGTGGAGGTCAACAACGCCTTCTACCGGCTGCCGGAGCGGGAGACCTTCGAGGCCTGGCGCGAGCGGGTCCCGGCGGACTTCGTGGTCGCGGTCAAGGCGAGCCGCTTCCTCACCCACGTCAAGCGGCTGCGGGAGCCGGCGGAACCGGTGCGGCGCCTGATGACGCGCGCGGCGGGCCTGGGCGACCGGCTCGGACCGGTGCTGCTCCAGCTGCCGCCCACGCTGCGCGCCGACCCGGTCCTGCTGGACGACTGCCTCGGCCGCTTCCCGCCCGGCGCCCGGGTCGCCGTCGAGCCGCGCCACGACTCCTGGTGGACGCCTCGGGTGCGCGAGGTGCTGGAGGCGCGGGGCGCGGCCCTGTGCTGGGCCGACGCCCACGGCCGCCCGGTGACGCCCCTGTGGCGGACCGCCGACTGGGGCTACGTCCGCTTCCACGTGGGCCGCGCCCGCGCCTGGCCGCACTACGGCCGCCGCTGTCTGGAGACGTGGGTGGACCGCGTCGCGACGGCCTGGCCGGACGGGCTGGATGTGTACGCCTACTTCAACAACGACCCGACCGGGGCCGCCGTCGAGGACGCGGTCGTCTTCGCGGGCGCCGCGCGCAGAGCGGGCCGTACGGTCACGCGCTCACCGGACCGGCTGCCCGCGGGGCGGTGAGGGGCGGCGCCGGACGGCCGGGCCGCGGTGCGGGCGGTGGACGCCGGGGTGCCGTGGGGGGCGGCGCCGGCGGCCGGGGCGCGGTGAAGGACGAGGGGGAGGCCGGGGGTGGGATCCGGCGGCGGTGGGGCCGGGGCAGGGCGGGGCCGGGTTCACTGCCCGTAGGCCGCCCGGAGGGCGTCGCGGACGGCGGCGAGCGCCGCGTCCTGGGTCAGCCCCAGCCGCCGCACCCGCTCCGCGTAGGCCTGCGCGGCCCCCGCCGCCTCCCGGTCCGCGGCCGGGCCGGCGGCGGCCACGAACGTGCCGTTGCGGCCCCGCGTCTCGATCACCCCGTCCGCCTCCAGCGCCCGGTACGCCTTGGCGACCGTGTTCGCCGCGAGCCCGAGCGACTCGGCCAGGCCGCGCACGGTCGGCAGCCGGTAGCCGACCGGCAGCGCGCCCGACCGGGCCTGCTCGGAGATCTGCGCCCGCACCTGCTCGTAGGGGGCCGTGCCGTCGTCGATGTGGAGCTTCAAGGTCACGGGGTGATTGTCGCCCACGCGGCCGAAATCCGGAGGCGCCCGCCCGGACCGCCCCGTAGCGTGCGCCCCCATGACTGTGATCGTCCGTGAACTGCGCCCCGACGCGCGTGCCGATCTCGAGGCCTTCGCCCGGGTACGGCACCTCGCGATGCCGTACGTCCTGACCACACCCGAGTCGCTCGTCCACTCCCTCACCCACACGCACCCCGACGCCCGTTACCGCGCGCTCGCAGCCGTCGCGGACGGCGAGGTGATCGGCACGGCGCAGGTGCACCTGTCGCACGAGAGCCCCGAGCCGGGGCAGGGCGACGTCAACGTGTACGTGCATCCCGGGCACACGCGCCGGGGCGCGGGCACGGCCCTGGTCCGGGCGGCCGAGGAGCACCTGGCCGCGCACGGCGGGCGCCGGCTGCACTCCTGGGTGCTCGACGAGCCGGGCAATCGCGCCTTCGCCGAACTGCGCGGCTACCGCGCGAGCCGCTCCGCGCACTTCTTCCGGCTGGACCTGGCCGTCCGCACGCTGCCGCCGCTCCAGGACCCGCCGCCGGGCGTGGAGCTGCGCAGGGGATCGGACTTCGCCGCCGACCCGCGCCCGCTGTTCGCCCTGGACGCGGAGACCAGCGCCGACGAACCGAGCGACGTGGACTTCGAGCTGACCGACTACGAGGCGTGGCTCGAGGAGACCTGGCGGCATCCGCTGTTCGACGCCGGCCTGACCACGGTGGCGGTCGTCGACGGGCGGCCCGCCGCCTTCACCGCGGCCCGTACGGACGGCGCCACCCGGTACGTCACGGCGATGACGGGCACCGCCCGGGCGTACCGGGGCCGGGGTCTGGCCAAGCTCGCCAAGAACGACTCGCTGCACCGCGCCCGGACCGCCGGGTACACGGAGGCGCTGACGGGCAACGACACGGACAACGGGCCGATGCTCGCGGTCAACGAGTGGCTCGGGTACGAGCGGTGCGCGACGGAGGTGCGCTACGTCCGTGAACTGGGCGCGGCCCGCTGAGCTGTTGGGCGCCGAGTTCGGCAACGACCGTCCGGCGCGCTCCCGTCCCACCGCGAGGGCGCCGCGCGGCGGGACGCGGAGCGCCGCCCGAGGAGCGCGGCGCTCCGAGGGGGCGCGGCCCCCTGCGCCCGCGTCGGCGCGCTCACACCACCCCCACCACCGCGTACCGCTCGTCCGCGACCTCCTTCCCCCACAGCCGCGCGTCCTCGGACAGGCGTTCCACACGGATGTGCTTCGTGAGGGGGGTGAGAAGAGTGAGGAGCCGCTCCGTGGGTATGCCGACGGGCGTGACCGTCCCCCAGACGCCCTCGACCAGGACGAGCCGCCCCGAGGGCCGCAGCAGGCTCCGCCAGTGCCGCAGCGCGTCGGCGGGATCGGGCAGCGCCCACAGCACATGGCGGACGAGGACGACGTCGAAGCGCCGCTCGCCGACCGGCGGACGGGCCGCGTCACCGGTCAGGAACACCGCGTCACGCCCCGCGAGTTTGACGCGGGCCCGTTCGATCATGGCCTCGGACAGGTCGACGCCGGTCACCCGGTGTCCCTGTTCGGCGGCGAGCAGCGACAGACTGCCCGTGCCGCAGCCGAGGTCGAGGATCCCGGCGGGCCGCCCGGGCAGCCACCGGCACAGCCGCTCGGCCCAGGCGGCGCGCACCAGCGGATCGCGCAGCCCGTGATCCGGCTCGTCGTCGAAGACGGCCGCCTGCGCGTCCCAGTCCACGACGGCCGGGGCCGTTCCGTCGCCGTGGGCCTTGATCGTCTCGTTCATGCGCCCCAGGGTGACACCCACCACTGACATCCGAATCGTGACAGCCGCCACAGACAGACCCGCACCGATGAGGAACTCTCGCCCGAAAGGTCTACCTCCGTGAGAACACGGAACCCGGTAGGCGTCGAAGGAGGCACCGATGCGCCGTGTGACAGTGCAGAAGCCCCTGAGGAAGACGGACACCCGACGGGTCCGTGAGGAAGTGGTCGACGAACGTCCCGCCGGGCGGCCGGAGGTCCGCAAGGACATCGCGCGCACATGGTGGCCGGACGGATGACGGGCGGCCGGCCGGCGAGACGCGTCAGAGCGGCCGTTCGCGGCAGCTGATCGGGTCGTGACGCACGGCCACGCGGCGCATGCGCGCGTACGTCACCTCCACCAGTCCCAGCAGTCGCCGTCCCGGTCCCCTGCCGTGCGCGCCGGGGCGGACGGCGATCTCTCGTGCGCGCACCCGCCGCTCACCGCCCGCGGCGCCCGGTCCGCACCGCCTACCTGAGGACAGCCTGAGGGCTTCCTTAACGCGACCATAAGGATCACCCCGCACCGCCCTCAGCAGGCGATTTCCCGGTTCCTCCGGGCTAGCTTCTGATCACCCACGGGATCCCGTCCGCCCCGTTCCGCATCAGAGCCCTCCCAGGAGTTCCGGCATGTCCTCGGTGTCCTTCCCCAGGTCCTCCGCCACGTCCGAGCAGGGGACGCCCCGCCGCCGCAGGGCCGCCGCGCTCGCCGTCCTCGGGCTGGCCCCGCTCGCCCTGACCGCGCTCGCCGCGGCGCCCGCCGCCGCGCACGGTTCGATGGGCGACCCGGTCAGCCGGGTGTCGCAGTGCTACGCGGAGGGCCCGGAGAGCCCGAGGTCGGCGGCGTGCGAGGCGGCGGTCGCGGTCGGCGGCACCCAGGCCCTGTACGACTGGAACGGCATCCGGATCGGCGACGCGGGCGGCCGGCACCAGGCCCTGATCCCCGACGGCAAGCTGTGCAGCGCGGGCGTCGAGGAGTTCAAGGGGCTCGACCTGGCCCGCGCGGACTGGCCGGCGACCGCCGTGAAGAGCGGCTCGTACACCTTCAGGTACCGCGTGACCGCCCCTCACAAGGGCACCTTCAACGTGTACATCACCAAGCCCGGCTACGACCCGGCCAAGCCCCTCGCCTGGGCCGAGCTGGACCTGGAGCACCCGGTGGCCACGGTCACCGACCCGGTGGCCTCGGGCGGCTTCTACACCTTCTCCGGCACGCTGCCCGAGCGCACCGGCAGGCAGCTGCTGTACGCGGTCTGGCAGCGCTCGGACAGCCCGGAGGCGTTCTACTCCTGCTCGGACGTCGCCTTCGGCGGGAGCGGCGCCGTGAGCAGCGGCACGCCGGGCGGCGCCGCTCCGGCGCCGACGGCCTCCGCCCCGACCGATCGGCAGATCGAGGCCGGGACCGGCAGGTCGACGATCGAGCACCACGGCCACGGTGACGACGACCCCGCCACGACCACGGATCCCACCACCGCACCGGCTTCGGCCCTCACCGCGGCCTCCGCCTCGGATCCCGCCCCGCTCGCCGCGGACGGCGCCGCCCCGGCCGCGACGGCCGGTGGGCCCGGTAGGCCCGAGGCCGCCACCGGCGCGGACCGGGGCACGAGCCTCGCCGAGACCGGTGGCGCCGGCAGCACGCCGTACGTGGCGGTCGGCGGCGCCGCGGTCCTGGCGGCCGGTTCGGCGGTCCTGTTCCTGTCGGTCCGGCGGCGCGCCTCGGCCGGGGGCCGGCACGGCCGCTGAGCGGCCGCACGAACGCGGGGGCCCGTCCGGCGGCTCAGGCCGGACGGGCCCCCGGGCAGGCGGGCGGGGAACCGCCCGTCAGCTGAAGACGGAAGCGCAGTCGGTGGTGGTGGCGTGCGCCGGGTCCAGGGCGTTGGCCACCTCGTGGAAGGCGATGCGGTCGGTCAGGCCGATCGCCAGGTGCTCGGACAGGTCCAGCGCGCACAGGTCCTGGAGCAGGACGTTGCGCACGTCGGGCCCGGTCAGGTACTGGCTGCGCCAGGGCGTGGCCACCTCGTCGTACTTGGTGGCGATGACGGTGTAGTGCACGCCGGGCACGGTGTCGCCGCCGGCGTTGAGCTCGGTGAGGAAGGCGGAGCCGGGGACCTGGTCGGCGAGGCCGGGCGTGGCGGCGGAGATCAGGTCCTCGGCGCCCGGGAAGTACGGCAGCAGATTGGTCAGGCCGCTGATGGTGGCGCCGTGGTTGTCGGGCGCGATGCCGACGAGGGAGTTCACCTTGGCGGCGCCACCGAGGAACTTCAGGTAGTAGCGGGGCATCATGCCGCCCTGCGAGTGGCCGACGAGGTCGGCCTTGGCGGCTCCGGTGGCGGCGAGCACCTTGTCGACGAAGGCGGACAACTGCGCGGCCGACTTGTCGATGGGGCCCAGGCCGTGGAAGAGCGGGACGCCGTCCAGCCGGCCGTAGTCGAGGGAGTAGACGCAGTAGCCGCGGTCCTCCAGGTACGGGGCGAGACCGAGCCAGTTGTCGACGGAGTTGCCGAGGGTGCCGTGGACGAGGACGACCGGCCGGGGATGGGCGGCGGACGGCTTGCAGCTGTAGTCGTTCCAGCCGCGGGACGGGGCGGAGGCGGCGGCGGAGGCGTGGGCGGCGGTCGCGGGGACGGTGGCGACGGCGGCGGCCAGGAGCAGGGCGGCCAGGTGTCTCAGGGCGCGCTTGACGGGCAGCATCGGGTGATCTCCTTGCGGCTCGAGGGGAGGTGCGACGGCATGGCGACGGCACTGAGCCCTGTGATCCGGATCACGAGGATGCTGTTCTCTCGTCAAGTTACGGACGAGTAGTGCAACTTGGAAGTTACGCGTCGGTAAAAAATCCTGGGGACGTCCGGCAACGCTTGGGTGACATGAGGTAGTGCCCCTGACGAATCATCACCAAGCGGGCCGGATCGGGCCGTCCGGTGCGATGCGCGCCAACTGCCCTACCAACGCGCGAACTTGACCCTCACCGATCACCCCGGCCCAGACCCGCACGACCTCCGCGGCCGCCTCCTCCGCCGCGCGGGTGCAGGCCCGGCCGCGCTCGGTCAGCACGACCAGGCGGGCCCGCGCGTCCTCGGGGTGCGGACGGCGCTCCGCGTACCCCTTGCGCACGATCTCGTCGACGAGCTGGCTGGCGGCCTGCTTGGTGACCCCGAGGTGGGAGGCCAGCTCCGTGACCGTCGCCCCGTCCGGAGCCAGCCGCGCGAACGCGAAGCCGTGCGCGGGCCGGATGCCCTCGAAGCCGCGGGCGACGACACCGTCGTGGATGCGCTGGGTGAGCTCGCCGGCGACGGCGAGCAGGGTGGCGGACAGGGCCATGGCTTCGGAGTTCTGCACGGAGGCATTGAAACACCCTTGACGAATTGGTCAAGCAGCTTGACCATAATCCCGAGCTATTCGGTCAAGCAGCTTGACCATCCCTTCGTGTCCGAGGAGAGCCCATGCCCGTCGTCCACCCGTCCGACGCCGTGACCCACGAGATCCACGGCGCCCGCTTCGTCTCGTACGCCGCCCCGCGCACCGGCGCCAGGGAGCTGTGCGCCTGGCGCGGCGAGATCCCCGCCGGCACCAGGGCACCGGCCCACACCGTCACCCACGAGGAGATCTTCCACCTGCTCGACGGCGAACTGCTGATCACGCTCGACGGCCGCAGCGAGCGCGTCGGCGCGGGCGACACGGTGATCATCAACGCCGGTGCGACACTCGCCGTGGAGAACCCCACGGACCGCACCGCCGTCTCCTGGGTCACCACCTCCGTCGGTCTCCGGGCCCGCATGGCGGACGGCACCGTGATCACCCCGCCGTGGGCCAACTGACCCTTCCTCTCGGGGTGCTCACGCCGCCAGCGTGCCCGGGATCACCGCGCGCGGGCCGAACTTGGCCCGCGCGCGGTCCGCGACCTCCTCGATGCGGCGCAGCTTCTCGTCGACGGGGTCGAAGGTGAGCTGGTGGGACGCCTGTTCGGCGGGGGCCAGGCCCTCGGCGCGCAGGGCGAGCGCGCGGACCCGGGCGCGCTGGAGGCCCAGCGCCTCGTACATGCCGTACGCGGCCCCGGTCAGCGCCGCCGAGTGGGCGGTGGGTTCCGCCAGGGTGCGACTGCGGACGGTGGCCGACCGGTCGGCGTAGCGCACGGTGAGGGTCAGGGTGCGGCAGACCTTGTCGACGGAGCGCAGCCGGGCGCCCAGTTCCCCGGCGGCCGCCAGCAGCGCCCCGCGGTGCCGGTCGGGGTCCAGTTCGTCACGGTCGAAGGGGTGTTCGGCGATGAGCGACCGGGAGACGGCGTTGGGGACGACCCGGCCGCGGTCGACGCCGTTCGCCTTCTCGTGCAGTTCGCGGCCGGCCTTCGCGCCGACCAGGCGCTGGAGCGTGGACAGGGGAGCCGCGGCGACCCGGTCCAGGGTGTCGAGGCCGTACTCGCCCAGGGTGCGGGCGGTCGCCGTGCCGACGCCGGGCAGCGCGGCGACCGGCCGCCCGGCGAGGAACTCCGCGACGGCGGCCGGGTCGCCGGGCACCGCGCGGGTGTGGCCGGGCCGGGCGTCGCGCAGGGCCATCCGGGCCAGCATCGGGCCCGGTCCCACGCCGATCAGGCAGTCGACGCCGTACCGGGCGAGCGAGCGGACCCGGATCACGGATGCCAGCTCGGCCGCGTCGCGCCCGAAGTACCGTTCGGCGCCGCGCAGATCGGCCAGCGCCCCGTCCGGCGGCAGCGCCTCGACGACCGGGGTGAACTCCTCCAGCAGACCGAGCAGCCCCGGCAGGGCCGCCTCGTACATCGGGGACAGCCGGAAACGTACACAGAGGACAGTCATCCCGCACTCCCTGGACTCTGGTGCCACAACTTCCTTCCACTGGCGGGCCCTTCGCCCGCCGGCCGCAGGTCCGCCCACGGATGCATCTCATAGCCGGTGGACATGCGGATGCGCCGATCGCGGGCGGTGTCCATCGGGTCGGGCGCGGCGGAGCCGGCGGGCGCGGGACGTCCGTCCGATCCGGCGAGCCGGGCCCGGCGCGCGCCCTCGCCGTCGTCACCGTCGCCGGCCGCGGCGCCCTTGGGCGGTCCGCCGGGGCGGGCCAGCCGGGCCGCCACCTCCTCCAGACCGCCCTCGGCGCGCAGTTCGGCCAGTTCGGCGAGGTTCCAGGCGGCGGCGCCCACCACGCTGAGGCTGCGCGGACCGCGCCGCTGCACCACTCCGCGCACCAGCAGCAGCCAGGAGTGGAAGACGGTGTGTGCGCAGGCGTCGTGGGAGTCGTCGAAGAAGGCGAGGTCGACCAGGCCGGTGCCGTCGTCGAGGGTGGAGAAGATGACCCGTTTGCCGGAGCGGATCGGCGGGGTCTGGGTGGCCGCCTTGGCGCCCGCGACCAGCACCGTCTCGCCGTGCCGTGCCTCGCGCAGCCGGCGCGCGGAGACCACGCCCAGCTCGTCGAGGAACGCCCGGTGGTCGTCCATCAGGTTGCGTGAGGCGTCCATGGACAGCACGCCCAGCTCGGCGCTGAGCTTCTCCGCGTCGGACAGGTCGGGCAGCCCGGCCGCGGCCGTCTTCCTCCCGCCGGCCAGGGGCAGTTGGCCGCCGCCGGCGCCCCGGGAACCGCGGTGCAGTTCGGTCAGGTGCAGTTGCAGGTCGCGGCGGTTGGCGCCGAACGCGTCCAGCGCGCCCACCTGGGCGAGCCGTCCGGCGATCGGGCGGCTCGGCCGGGCCCGCTCCCAGAAGTCGAGCAGCGAGGCGTAGGGCTGTCCGTCCGCGATCCGCGCCGCCTCGGCCTCGCTGATGCCGTGCACGTCGGAGAGGGCCAGCCGCAGCCCCCATCCCTTGGCGCTCTCGGCCCCTCCAGACCCCTTTGCCTCAGACACCAGTTCGATCCGATGGGCGACTCCCGACCGGTTCACGTCCAGCGGCAGGATCGGCACCCCGCGCCGCCGCGCGTCCGCCAGCAGCAGCCGCTTCGGGTACATCCCGGGGTCGTGGGTGAGCAGTCCGGCGTAGAAGGCGGCCGGGTGGTGGGCCTTCAGCCACGCCGACTGGTACGTCGGCACGGCGAAGGCGACGGCGTGCGCCTTGCAGAAGCCGTACGAGCCGAACGCCTCGACGATCCCCCAGGTGCGCTGAATCGTTTCTGCGTCATATCCCCGCGCCGCCGCGTGCTGGGCGAACCACACCTTGATCCGCCCCTGCGACTCCGGGTCGGACAGCCCGCGCCGCACCCGGTCCGCCTCGTCCCGGCCGCAGCCGGTCATCAGGTGCACGATATGGATGACCTGCTCGTGGAAGACGACGACCCCGTACGTCTCCTCCAGCGGCTCCCGCAGGTCCGGGTGCGGGTAGCGCACCGGCGCCCGTCCGTGCCGCGCCTCGATGAACGGCCGCACCATGTCGGCGGCGACCGGCCCGGGCCGGAAGAGCGAGATGTCCACGACCAGGTCGTGGAAGGTGGCCGGCTGGAGCCGTCCCACCAGATCGCGCTGGCCCGGCGACTCGATCTGGAAGCAGCCGAGCGTCTCGGCGGACCGGATGAGCCGGTACGTCGCCGGGTCGCCCGCCGGCACGGAGTCCAGGTCGATCCGCTCCCCCGAGGCCCGCTCCACCTCCGCCACCGCGTGCGCCATCGCCGACTGCATCCGCACGCCCAGCACGTCCAGCTTGAGCAGCCCGAGGTCCTCCACGTCCTCCTTGTCGAACTGGGACATGGGCAGGCCCTCGCCGCTGGTCGGCACCACCGGCGTACGGGCGAGCAGGGAGGCGTCGGACAGGAGGACCCCGCAGGGGTGCATGGCGATCCCGCGCGGCAGGGCGTCCAGGGCCTCGACCAGCTCCCACAGCCTGCCGTACCGCTCCTTGTGCCCGGCCAGCGCCTTGAGCTCGGGCAGCTCCTCCAGGGCCGCGCGGGCGTCGCGGGCGCGGATGTGCGGGAAGGACTTGGCGACGCGGTCGATCTCGGCGGGGTCCATGGACAGGGCCGCGCCCACGTCGCGGATGGCGTGGCGCACCCGGTACGTCTCCGGCATGGCGACCGTCGCGACCCGCTCGGCGCCGAACCGGCCGATGATCTGCCGGTAGACCTCCAGGCGGCGCGCGGACTCCACGTCGATGTCGATGTCGGGCAGGACGAACCGCCGCTTGGACAGGAAGCGCTCCATCAGCAGCCCGTGCTCGACCGGGTCGGCATGGGCGATGCCGAGGAGGTGGTTGACGAGGGAGCCGGCGCCGGAGCCGCGCGCGGCGACCCGGATGCCCATGCTCCGCACGTCGTCCACGACCTGGGCGACGGTGAGGAAGTAGGAGGCGAAGCCGTGGTAGGCGATGATGTCCAGTTCCTGGTGCATCCGCTCCCAGTAGGCGCGCCGGCCGGCGTGGCCGCGCAGCACCATGCCCGCCGCCGCCCGGGAGGCGAGCGCGCGCTGGGCGGTGCGGCGGCCCGCGCCGACCAGGTGCGGCTCGGGGAAGTGGACGGTGCCCATGCCGAGGTCGTCCTCCGGGTCGACCAGGCACTCGGCGGCCGTGGCCCGGGTCTGCTCCAGCAGGTGGTGGGCGGTCTCGCGGCGGAAGCCCGCGGCCTCGACGATCCGCTCGGCCGCGCGCAGCATCGCGCCCGGGTCCTTGAGCCAGGCCTCCCCCGAGTCCCGTTCGCCGGCCGCCTCGACGGGGACCAGGCGGCGCGCGGCGTCCAGGACGTCGGCGACCGGGCCCTGGCCGGGGTCCGCGTAGCGGACGGCGTTGCTGAGCACGGGGCGCACGCGCTGCTCGGCGGCGAAGCCGACGGTGCGGGCGGCCAGCCGCAGGGAGCCCGGCCCGGTGCCCTTGCGCCCGTGCCAGACGGCCTCCAGGCGCAGGGCGTCGCCGTAGACCTCGCGCCAGGGCACGAGGAGCCGCGCGGCCCGGTCGGGGCGGCCCGCGGCCAGGGCCCGGCCGACGTCGGAGTCCGGGCCGAGCAGCACGGTCAGGCCGTCGGCGTGGTTGTCGGACCAGGCGAGCAGCGGGGTGTCCTCGGCCGTGTGGGCGGCGGTGACCAGGCGGCACAGGCCGGCCCAGCCGCGGGCGCCGTCCCGGGCGAGGAAGGTGACGCGGGGGGCCGACTCGTCGACGAAGGCACCGCCGCGCACCGGCGCCCGGCGCCGCTGGGGCCGCACGGCCCCGTCGCGGCCGGCGGGCCACGCGGGCGCCGTGCGACGCGCTACGGAACCGTCGGGCCGTACGGGGGCGGCGCGTCCGGCGGACGCCCCAGGGCCGGGGTCGGCCACCGCGAGTTCGACGCCGAACAGCGGGCGGACGCCCGCCGCCGCGCAGGCCTTGGCGAAGCGGACCGTGCCGGCGAGGGTGTCGCGGTCGGTGAGGGCGAGGGCGTCCATGCCGCGCTCGGCGGCGCGCTCGGCCAGCCGCTCCGGGTGCGAGGCGCCGTAGCGCAGGGAGAACCCGGAGACGGTGTGCAGATGCGTGAAACCCGGCACACGCACCTCCCGCACCTCTGAGCCGACACCGGCTCTCGAACATCAGTTCCAACTACTCACCACTCACCATACCCCCATCCTCGAACATGCGTACGACATCCGTGCGAGCGTGCCCGACCTGCGCAAACGTCCGGGCCGGCCCGTTCAACCGACGGCGACGCCCCGGACCGGGGCAGGCACGCGGCGACCGCTGTCGAACACGCGCACGGCATCCGTTCGGCCGTGTCCCGACTGCGCGAGCAGCCGCCTCCACGCAGCGTGAGGGCATGAGCCACCCCCACGCCCGCCGGCGCCCCCACTCCTTCGGCCAGGAGGTGAGGGACGCCGTCACCCCACGGGCCACGCTGCTGGTCATCGGCGTGGTCGCGCTCCAGCTGCTGTTCATCGCCTCCTACGTGGGCGCGCTGCACAAGCCGAAGCCCCGGGACGTGCCGTTCGGCGTCGCGGCGCCCGGGGCGGTGGCCGAGCAGACGGCGGACCGGCTGCGGCGGCTGCCCGGCGCGCCCCTGGACCCCCGCACGGTGGCCGGCGAGGCGGCGGCCCGCCGGCAGATCCTGCACCGGGACATCGACGGCGCCCTGGTCGTCGACCCGTCCGGCGCCACCGACACGCTCCTGGTCGCCTCCGGCGGCGGCACCGTCCTCGCCACCACCCTGGAGAAGATCGTCGGGGACGTGGAGAAGGCACAGCGGCGGACGGTGCGGACGGTGGACGTGGCCCCCGCCTCCGGTGGCGACTTCGACGGGCTGTCGTCGTTCTACCTGGTCGTGGGCTGGAGCGTCGGCGGCTACCTCTGCGCGTCGATCCTCGCGATCAGCGCCGGGGCCCGGCCCGCGTCCCCGCGGCGCGCGGCGATCCGGCTGGCCGCGATGGCACTGGTCGCGATCGCCGGCGGAGCGGGCGGCGCGCTCATCGTGGGACCCGCCCTGAACGCGCTGCCGGGCGGGGTCCTTCGGCTGTGGGGGCTCGGCGCCCTGGTCACCTTCGCCGTGGGCGCCGCCACGCTCGCCCTCCAGGGGATCTTCGGCATCGTCGGCATCGGCCTGGCGATCCTGCTGGTGGTGATCGCGGGCAACCCGAGCGCGGGCGGCGCCTTCCCGCTGCCGCTGCTGCCGCCGTTCTGGAAGGCGATCGGGCCCGCCCTGCCGCCGGGTGCGGGCACCTGGGCGGCACGCTCGATCGCGTACTTCCGCGGCAACGCCCTGACGGACGCGCTGCTGGTGCTGGCGGCGTGGGCGGTCGCCGGGGTGGCGGTCACCCTGCTGGCGTCGGGGCTGCGGAAGGGACGGGCGGGTCCGGCCGCGGGCGCCCTGGCTCCGGCCGGCGCCACCGTGGGCGCCCACCGCCACGACATCGCCGGGGGGACGAGGGGGAGCGACGTGGGCCCGGGCGGAGAGACCGAGGGTCCGGGCAGCGCGGGTCCGGGCAACGTGGGCCCGGGCAGCGCGGGTTCGGGCAGCGCGGGTTCGGGCAGCGCGGGCCCGGACAGGAACGGCGCGGGTCCAGGCGGTGCAGGCCCGAGCGGCCCAGGTCCGAGCGGCCCAGGTCCGGACAGCGCGGGTCCGGACGGAGAAGGTGCCGGCGGCGGGCCGGTCACGACCGCCGCGTCGCCCGGGGCGGCCGCCGCGGCCACCACCCCGCCGGATACGGCAGCCGCCCCACCGGGCACGAGCGGTGGGGCGGCGGAGGCGAGCGGCGCCCCGGCGGAGACCGGTCGGACCGACGCCGCCACGGGCACGGGCGGCGAGGCGGCCCCGGCCGAAGCAGCCGCCGGAGGCCGCGGCGAACAAGCCGCCACGGTCGGGCGGGCCGTGGCGGGCGGGGAAGCCGCCGCCGAGGCCGAGAAAGCCGCCGGAGGCGGGGCCGCGCACATCGAGGCGGGCACCGCGGGCGAGGGGGACACCTTCGTCGACACCTCCGCCGACCAGGCCCCCGACCCCGGACCGGCTCCCGACCCCGGCCCCGGTCCGGGGGCCCGGCCGGGGCCCCGTCCGGACGCGTGAGAGCCCCGCCCCGCACGCATGCGAACACGCGAAGGGGACGGGGCTCCCACGGATCCGGTGGGGGCGGTCCGGCGGTCAGCCGATCTGCGCGCCGGTCGCCGGCAGCGCCTCGGTGACCGGCTGGAAGAAGGTCCCGCCGCCGGAGGCGCAGTCGCCGCTGCCCCCGAAGGTGAGCCCGAGCGCGGTGCCTCCGTCGAAGAGCGAACCGCCTCTGTCACCGGGCGCGGCGCACACATCGGTCCGGACGAGACCTCCCCGTGAGGGGAGACCGGCCCGAAGGAGCCGCCCCGGCCCCCGCGGGAGCCGCTCCTCGTCCCGGCCGACGCGAAAGCCCCCGTACGCCTGTCGCGTACGGGGGCTCCGCCTGCGGCCGGCCGCAGGGACGGTACGGAAACGGGGCCGTGCGCACGGCCCCGGGGCCGGGGGCGTCAGTAGACGTGGACCCCGTAGGCGCTCAGCGCCTCCGTGACCGGCTGGAAGAAGGTCGTGCCACCGGAGGAGCAGTCGCCGCTGCCGCCCGAGGTCAGGCCGTAGGCGACGCCGCCGTTGGAGTACAGCGGACCGCCGGAGTCGCCGGGCTCGGCGCAGACCGTGGTCTGGATGAGACCGTAGACGACCTCGCCGTTGCCGTAGTTGACCGTGGCGTTGAGCGCGGTGACCCTGCCGCTGTGGATGCCGGTGGTGGAGCCGCGCCGGTAGACGGTGGTGCCGACCGACGGCGTGGCCGCGCTGGTGATGTCCACGCTGCCCACCGCGCCGGACTTGGTCACCGAGCTGTTGGTGTAGCGCACGATGCCGTAGTCGTTGCCCGGGAAGGAGGAACCGGCGGTGCTTCCGAGCGTGGTCGAGTGCGACGAGTTCGACCACCAGGTGCCGGCGCCGTCGGTGCAGTGACCGGCGGTGAGGAAGTAGTAGTTGCCGCTGGAGTCCTGGACGTTGAAGCCCAGCGAGCAGCGCCAGCTACTCGCATAGATGGCGTCGCCGCCGGAGATCAGCTTGTTGAACTTCCCCGGGGTGCGCTTGATGGTCAGGGCGCCGGAGTCGGCTCCCGCCTGCTGCTTGATCCGGGCGATCTGGGCCTCGGAGACCCGGCTGTCGACGGTGACGACGACCCGGTTGCTCTTGCTGTCGACGGCCCAGGCGGTGCCCGGGATGTCGGCCTTCAGCACCGAGTCGCTCGCCTTGGTGAGCTGGGCGGCGCTGAAGGTGTCGGTGTCGGACGCGTTCGCGCTGGGGACCGCGAACGCGGCGGCGGCCACGAGGCCGGCGGCGATGGCCACCGCCCGGGTCTGTCTCGTGATGCCGCTGCGGGAGGCAGTGCGCTTGATCCTCACTTGTCGTTCCTCCACAAAGGAAGTCGGGGGCCCGCGTGGGGTCGGGGCCCGTGAGGCGCAGCCGGGGGCGGTCGTCCGGATTCCGAACTGAGTGTGCCCCTGACAAGCGCTGTGGGGGAGTATTCGGCCGAACGGCCGGTCGGCGCAAGGGTGCCTTTCGGCCGTGCGACTGTGTGTGTTCTGAGTGGACTGTGTGCGATCAGGATGAGTTGACGGTGCGTCAGTATGCGGGGGTCCGTCAGAGCAGGGTGCGCTCCCCCACCGGTATCCCGAGGTCAAGGGTGTTGCCCGGCGGCGGGAAGGGGCAGACGAAGTGGTCGGCGAACGCGCACGGCGGCAGCACCGCGCGGTTGAAGTCGACCGTGGTGCGCCCCTCGGCGTCCGGCGCCCCGGGGTGCAGGAACCGGAAGCGGAAACCGCCGTGTCCGCTGGTGGCGTCGGCGAAGACCGCCCACAGCGTGCCGTCCGGCTGCTCGGCCACCTGGAGCGTCAGTTCCCGGTCCACGCGGGGTTCCCCCCGCTCGGGCGAGACCGGGCGCGGAAGGGTGAACGCCAACTCCCCGGCGAGGACGAGGCCGCGTTCCCGGCCGTCCGCGTTCGGCACACGCACGGTCCGGTCCTCGGCGTACCGGGTGAAGCGCCCCGGCACGGACCAGCGCGGATCGTGACCGGCGGCCGCGATGCCGCGGAACGCGCGGCGCGCCGGAGCGGCCGGATCGAAGTCCCGTACGCCCCAGAGGCCTTCGCGGACCAGCACCACCAGCCGGCGTTCGCCCAGCGCGACCCGGGCGTCCGCCGCCGGTCCGCTGTCGGCGCCGAGCCGCACCTCGCCGTCGAGGGGCCGGCCGTCGACGGTCATTCCGTCGGCGGCGGCGATCAGCACGACCTCGTCGCCGTCGGCCGTCCAGATCCCGGGGATGTCCGGAATTCGACCGTCCGGATAGTCCGCGAGCCAGTGGGTGCCGGTCAGCGCGAGCGGGCCGTAGGGCGCCGACACCGTCTCGGTGCGGTGCTCGTGCCACTGCTTCCACTGGTCGGATGCGTCCGTCATGTGATCAACCCTTCCATGTGCGGCCTGGTGGCCAAACCGAGGTACGAGCGCAGAGTGGCGCCCTCGTAACGGGTGCGGAACACGCCCCTGTCCTGGAGCAGCGGCACCACGCGGTCGACGAAGTCGTCCAGGCCGGCGCCCGGGACGGCGTACGGGACCAGGACGAACCCGTCGGCGGTGTCCCGCCGTACGAACGCGTCGAGTTCGGCGGCGACCGCCTCGGGCGTGCCGACGAAGGACAGCCGTCCCTCCGCGCCGGTGAGGGACGGCCGGCCCCCCGCGCCGGTGAGGGACGGCCGGCCCGCCCCGCCGACAGCGGCAGATCCGGCCGCCGCGGGGGCGACGGCGGGTCCGGCCACGTCCGCGCGGGCCCCGGCCGGCCGGGCCGGCGGTCGCTCCGCCCGCGCCTGCCCCGCGCAGCCGGGCGGCCGGCACGGGATCCGGCGCGGGGCCGCGAGCGGAGCCGGAACCGGGAACGGAGGCGGCCCGTGGGGCCCGGATCGAGACGGCCCTCTCCCGGGCCTCGGCGTCACTGTCGCCGAGGACGACGTTCACCTCCTGCAGGACCCTCAGGTCGCCGGGCTCGCGACCGTACCCGGCCGGCCGCCGCTTGGCGTCGGCGTAGAGCGCCCGCGCCTCCCGCGGCGACCGGGACCGGGTGACGACGACGTCGGCCGTCGAGGCGGCGAACTCCCGTTCCTCGTCCGAATCCCCCGCCTGGATGACGACCGGATGGCCCTGCGGCGGGCGCGGCACGGTGAACTCGCCCGCGATGTCGAAGTGCCGCCCCCGGTGCGCGAACGGCCGTGGCTCCCCCTCCGGCGTCCAGGAGTCCCGCAGTGCGCGCGCCGTTTCGACGAACTCGGCGGCCCGGGTGGACCGTCCGGCGCGGTCCGGGCCTGTGCCGGTCGGCCGGGGGCTCGCCGGCCAGGGCGTCGCAGGAGACGTTCCAGGCGGCCCGGCCGGCGCTGAGGTGGTCCAGGGTGGCGATCCGGCGGGCGAGTCCGTAGGGCTCGTCGAAGGCGGTGTCGACCGTGGCGGCGAGCCCGAGCCGCTCGGTGACGCCGGCGAGCGCGCTCACCGGCTCCGGGCGGCCGGCCGCGGCCGGGGCTGCGGTCCGCTCCCGGTACGGGCCTTCGGCGAGGAGGAAGTCGAACAGCCCGCGCTCGGCGGTGCGCGCGAGGACCTCGCAGCCGGAGAACCCGGTCCGGGATCCGGGCGGGGATCCCTGCGGGGTGCGGTGACCGGCGCCCGCCGCCGGGGCGGTGCCGGCGCTCACGCCGGGACAGCGCACGGCGAGGTGCGTCCGTCTGGGGGGCCGTACGGTCATGCCGCTCCCCCGGTCCGCGCGTAGCGGCTCGCGGGCCGGCCGAGTCCCAGGTGCTCGCGCAGGGTGCCGCCCGGATAGAAGGTGCGGAACAGGCCGCGGTGCTGCAGCAGGGCCACGGTGCCGTTGACCAGCCGCTCCAGGTCGCGGAACGGCTCGGCGGGCACCAGGTGGAAGCCGTCGACGGCGCCCGCGCGGTGCCAGGCGGCGATCAGCTCGGCGAGGTCGACGGGGCCGCCCCGGTACAGCGGGCCGCGCTCGCTGGGCCGCGGGCCGCCCCCGCCGTGGCCGCGCTCGGCCGCGTACTCGCCGTCGCCGAGGTCGACGACGAGCGACGCCAGGACCCGCAGTGTGCCGGGGTCTCGGCCGAACCCGGCTGCCGCGGCGCGCAGTTGGTCCCGCAGGGTGGCGGCCTGCGCCGGGCTCGCGGCACGCACGAGCACGACGTCGGCGTACCGCGCCGCCACGCTCCGGGCGTGGCCCTCGGTGGCGTCGACCACCCGCACGGGACGGCCCTGCGGGGGCCGGGGCACCGCCGAGGGGCACCGGACGGAGAGGGCGCCGCCGGTGGGACCGGCGTGGTGCGCCCGGCCGGCCGTGGCCGCGCCCCGGTTCCCGGCGCCGCCCTCCCGGCCGCCCTCCCGGCCGTCCTTCCGGCCGTCCCCCGGGCGTTCGACCGCCTCGGCGGTCGGGTTCCCGGCGCCGTCCGCCCGGCCGTCGTCCCCGCCGTCCCACAGACGTTCGGCCGTCTCGACGGTTTCCGCGGCCCGTCGCCACAACTCCTCGACAGAGGGCGCGGGTCCGCCCTGCCCGGTCGGAGCCGGCAGCCCGGGGAAGGGACGGCGGCCGAAGAGGCGGGCCTCGCCCTCGGTGGCCGACACCTCGATCCGCCAGCCCGCCCGGCCCCGGCTGACCCGGTCGAGGGTGGCCACGGCCGCCTGGACCTGGAACGGCTCGGTGTGCGTGGTGGTGACGGTGGGGACCAGGCCGACGCGGCGGGTGGCGGGCGCCGCCCGGGACAGGACGGTGAGCGCGTCGGGGCCGGGGCGCGCGAAGCCGTCTTCGAGGGTGACGAAGTCGAGTCTGCCGCTCTCGGCGAGCCGTGCCGCCTCGGCGTACGGGCCGGCGTCGTACGACCGCCGGCCGCCGATGTCGGCGGCCAGGTGCAGCAGCGCCCGGCCGTGGGATGAGGTCATCGCGGTAAATCCTTTCGGCGCCGGTCCACGGTCAGACGACCTTGGAGAGGAAGGCCCGGGTCCGCTCGTGCCGCGGGCGGTCGAGCACCGCGTCCGGCGGTCCCTGCTCGACGATCCGGCCGGCGTCCATGAACACCACCGTGTCGGCGACCTCGCGGGCGAAGCCGATCTCGTGGGTGACCACGATCATCGTGGTGCCCTGCCGGGCCAGGTCCCTGATGACGTCGAGGACCTCGCCGACCAGTTCGGGGTCGAGGGCGGAGGTGGGCTCGTCGAACAGCAGCAGCCTCGGTTCCAGGGCGAGGGCGCGGGCGATGGCGACGCGCTGCTGCTGGCCGCCGGAGAGCTGGGCCGGGTAGGCGTCCGCCTTGTCGGCGAGGCCCACCCGCTCCAGCAGCCGCCGCCCGGCCGCCGCCGCCTCGGCGCGGGGCCGCTTGCGCACGGCGACCGGCGCCTCGACGACGTTCTCCAGCGCGGTCAGGTGCGGGAAGAGGTTGAAGTTCTGGAAGACGAAGCCGATCCTGGTGCGCTGCTTGAGCACCTCGCGTTCGGGCAGTTCGTGGAGCCGGTCGCCGGAGCGCCGGTAGCCGATCAGCGTGCCGTCCACGCTGATCGCGCCCCGGTCCACCTTCTCCAGGTGGTTGACGGTGCGCAGCAGCGTCGACTTGCCCGAGCCGGAGGGCCCGAGGAGCACGGTGACCTGGCCGGTGCGGACCTGGAGGTCGATGCCCTTGAGGACTTCCGTGGAGCCGAAGCTCTTGTGGACCGACTTGATGTCGACCATGACGCTCATGGGGGGGTCCTTGACGTAGTGGTGGGCGGAGAGGGGCGTCAGGCGGCGTTCGCGTGCGGGGCGAGCGCCCGCAGGAACGTCAGCGCGGCCCGGGCGGTGGCGTCGTTCTGCCGGAACGCGGGGCCGCCGGTGCGCGGCCTGGTGAACGCTCCGGGCGTACGGGCGTCGGTGAACGGTCCGAGCGCGAAGCGCCGGGGGTGCGGCCGGCCGTCGCCGTCCAGGACGCGGCAGTCGGCGCGGTCCACGCGCAGCAGCCCGTCGGGGGACTCGGCGGCCCCGTCGGCGTGCAGCTCGCGCAGCAGCGGGTCACGGGCGCGCCGGACGGTGGGCTCGGGCAGCCGCGCCTCGACCAGCGCCCGCGCCTCGACGACGTGTCCGGGGACGGTGGGGCTGCTCGCGCGGAACACCCCGTCCTCGGCGGTGACGGTCATGTCCGCGCCGACGAACCTCAGGACGCCCGCCCGGGACAGGGCGAGCATCTGGCGCAGTCTGGGTCCGGGCGGGCCGGATGCGAGGGAGCTGAAGAAGCCGTGCCACCAGGGGCCGATGTCGCCGAGCTTGACCAACTGCCCGTAGACGGACAGCAGTCCGAGGAAGACGGCCAGGTCGGGGCTGTGCTCGGGATCGTGCCGGCGGCGCAGGTCGCTCTCGATCCGTTCGCGCAGCGCCCGCTGGAAGTCCTCGTGCGTGGCGTGGTGCTCACCGGCCAGCGGGCGGTCCAGGGCGGCGAGGTCGAGCCGGTCGGCGGGGTCGGGCACGGCGTCGGCGACGAGGGCGGCCCGTTCGGCCGGGCCGGCGCCCGCGTATCTCTCCTCGAAGTCGGCCCAGGCCATGGCCGTCCGCTCGGGGTGGGCGGTGAACAGCCGGTGGTAGTGGGCGTGTCCGAGCTCCTTCTCGACCAGCGGCCACACTCCCCCGGCCTCTCGGCCGCGATCGAGCAGGGGGGACCCCCCTCGCCGGAAGTCGTGGCCGTCGGGGCGGGCCGACAGCGCCTCGGTCTCGGCGGGGCCGAGGAAGCGGGGCAGCGGCGGGCGCTCGCCGGTGAGGCCGTAACCGATCTTGGAGTGGTACGGCACTCCGCGCCGCGAGCCGACGTACAGCACCGGCTCCTGCCCCGAGGGCAGGTAGACGTCCTGTGCGTGGCGGCCGCCGCGCCCCTCGGTGAGCAGCACCATCAGGTCGACGAAGGCGAGGCCGAAGCCGCGCACGAGGACGGGCTCACCGGCCTTCAGGGCGGACAGGTCGCTGTCGGCGGTGAAGTCGGGCGGCAGGTGGACGAGGCCGTGAGCGCGGGCATAGGCGCCCAACTCGGCCTGCTCCGAGTCGGGTTCGGCGTCGAGGTGGCCGAGGGTGAGGACGACGAGGTCGGCGAGGAGCGGGCGCGGTCGGCCCTCCAGCCACACCTGCTGGCGGCCCTCGCGCGGGCCGCCGACGCGCAGGGCGCGCCGCGGGTGGTGGTGCACGGTGATGCCGGGCGGCAGCGCGGCCACGGCGTCGTCGTACACCCAGCGCAGATAGGCGCCCTGGAGGCGGCGGTCGGCGAAGGTGCTCCCGGCCACGCCGGCCCACTCGTGCAGGGTGGGGCCCTCGCGCACCGGGCCGGCCATGTCCACGGTGTCGTCGGTGAACATGGTGACGTCCTCGGCGTGCGAGTTCATCCACAGCAGCGGCGACTGGGCGTCGCGCCAGATGCGGCCGGAGCCGGGCGGGTGCGGGTCGACCAGGTGGATGTCGAGGCCGGCACCGGCGTACAGCTCGGCCACGTTGGCGGCGATGCGCTCGATCAGACCGGTCCCCCGCGGCCCGGCCCCGACGACGACGAGCGAGGGCCTCATCGGGTGTGCTCCGCACCGCGCGCGTAGTGCCGCTCCACGTAGTGCTGGCCGACGCCGAGCACCGAGGTGACGACGGTGTACCAGAGGGTGGCGACCATCAGCAGCGGGATGACCTGGTAGGTCTGGTGGTAGATGAGCTGTGTGGAGTACAGCAGGTCCTGGACGGCGATGACGCTGACGATGGAGGTGCCCTTGAGGGTGCCGATCAGCATGTTCCCGGCGGGCGGCACGATGGAGCGCATCGCCTGGGGCAGGACGATCCGCCGCAGGCGCCGCCACCGGCTCAGGCCTAGCGCCTGCGCGGCCTCGATCTGGCCGTGGCCGACGGAGAGGATGCCGCCGCGCACCACTTCGGCGGCGTAGGCGGCCTCGTGCAGGGTGAGGCCGATGACCGCGACGGTGACCGGCCCGAACAGGTCGACGGTCCTCACGCCGAGGACGCGCGGGTACAGCGCCCCGATGTTGAACCACAACAGCAGCTGCACCAGGATCGGAATGGACCGGAAGAGCCAGACGTAGCCCCAGCCGACCGCGCGCAGCACGGGGTTGGCGGAGAGCCGGAAGACGGCGAGCAGGGTGCCCAGGGCGAAGCCGAGCGCCATCACCACGGCGGTCAGCCAGAGGGTGAGCCACAGTCCGCGCAGGACGGAGTCCGAGGTGAAGTAGTCGGCGACGACGTCCCATTGGAAGGCGTCGTTGCGGATGACGGAGGTCAGCGCGAGGCCGAGCAGGGCGAGGACGACGAAGGCGGCCGTCCACTGGCCGAGCCGGCGTCGCGGCACGATGAGCGGCACGTCCGCCGGTTCGGGTGTCCCGGGGGCGGTGGCCTTGACGAGGGTGAGGTCGGAGGAGGACATGCGAAGGCTCCGTGATGCGTCGGGTGGAACGCCGGTGATGCCTTCACACGAGCGCGCCGTCGCAACGGCGCGCGGTACGGCCGAGCCCCTCAGCAGGGCCGTTCACACGAGACTACGGCCCCGTTTCCCCCCACTGTCAAGGCTGTCCATCATGTGAGCCGTACGTCTCAAGTCGGTTGACGGGGAACCGGATGCCTGTTCCACTTGGCCCATGCATCCGCAGCAGTGGCTGGTCACGCGCTCCCACATCGACTTCGGTCGTGTGTGGTCCTCTTCCTGTTGAGCCGACCCGCCGCGCGCCGCTGTGAACACGGGCGCCTCCAGCGTCCCGCCTTTCCCACTCGGTGTCTCACCCGCTCCTGACGTCTCGTCCGTCTCCCGGTGCGACACCCGTTTCCCCGACGGCCCACCGTCTTCTTCGCGTTCCCGTCTTCTTCGCGCACCCGTCTTCTCCGACGCTCCACCGTCTTCTTCGCGTTCCCGCCTTCACACGCGCTCCCCTCCCCTCGCGCTTTCCGACGCCCTTTTCCCTTCCAGGAGACCGCACCCATGCGTACGTCCGCGCCGGCCCGCCGGCGGCACTTCCTCTCGTTCGCCCTGATCAGTTCCGCGGCACTGCTGCTCACCTCGTGCGGTTCCGGGTCGGGCGACGCCTCGGCCGGCGGCGGCGCGGGCACCGCGGCCAAGGCCGCCCGCATCCCGACGACGGACGTCGTCTCCGGCGTCCGCGAGGATCCGGCGGCGGCCGGGCTGCTGCCGGCCGGGGTGACCCACCTGACCATCGCCTACAGCGTCGGCGGCACCCCGCCGGGCACCACCTACCTCGCCGACGGCAAGACCCTCACCGGTCAGGACGTCGACTTCGCCGAGGCCGTCGCCAAGGTGCTCGGCATCCGTCTGGACAAGCAGGAGGCGAGCTTCGAGGCGATCCTGCCGGCCCTCGGCAGCGGCAAGTACGACCTCGGCGCGGGCAACTTCGGGGTGACCGACGAGCGGCGCAGGACGATCGACTTCGTCACCTACATCAACGACGGCCAGGGCTTCGCCGCCCGCGAGGACAGCAAGCTCGGCAGGATCACCGGGCTGAAGCAGCTGTGCGGCCTGGACATCGCGACCGGCGCGGGCACCACGTTCGAGGCGACGCTCGCACGGAACGCGCACGTCTGCACGGACGCGGGCGAGAAGGCGTACAAGGTGCAGACCTACAGCGAGTCCGGTGCGCTGTGGTCGTCGCTGCGGCAGGGCCGCAGCGACGTGGTGATGTCCACGATCAACGGTCTGCGGTACGCGGTGGCCCAGCAGCCGGGGCTCGAGTTCCTGGGTGAGTTCCACCGCCTCGACGTCGGCTTCGCCTTCAAGAAGGGCACGAAGCTGGCGCCGGCCTTCCGGGCCGCGGTGAACAAGCTGATCTCCGACGGGACGTACCGCAAGATCCTCGACAAGTGGGGCACGGCCGACTCGGCGATCAAGGAGTCGCGGATCTCCCCGCCGGAACTGAGGAACTGAGGACCCAGGTCACAGCCCGCAGTCGCAGCAGGAGCAGCACTCACAGCACTCGCAGCACTGGCACGCCTCGCAGCACGAGCAGTCGCAGTTCCCGCAGTCGCAACTGCTGCACGCCCCCTCGCGCTTCTTGCGCGACCACGGCCCCTCGAACTCGTCGGCGCAGCACACCTTACAGGTGCAGCACAGCCCGACGGCCGCCGCGCAGCCGGCCCAGAAGCCGCGCTTGCCGGGCTTCGGCGGTTCCCCGCCGAAGGGGCCGTGGCCCCGGGAGGGATCGTAGGGCCGCGCGGGGCCGTGCGGGTGCTGCGGGGCGTAAGGCCCTTGCGGCGGGCCGAAGGCGCCCTGCGGCGCGGTCGCCTCCCGCGGGGCGTGTCCGCAGGAGGCGGTGCCGAAGGCGCGGTCCACGGAGCGCGGAAGTTCGTGCGCGAGCAGCAGATGGGCGAGCCGCCCCTCGACGAACTCCACCTCGCGCAGGGCGAGCCGGATGCCGTGCGCGGCGTCGTCGGCGAGCCTTCGGGCCTCGGTGAGCGGGGTGCCGGTCGCGGTGAGCGGGTTCCATGCGCCCGAGGCGGCGTCGGCCGCGCGGTCCTCCACCGCGTCCAGGAGGTGCGCGAGCCGTCCGAAGAGGCGTCCGGCCTCGGCGAGCGGTGCGGCGTTGGCGGGCTTGCCGGCGAGGACGGCGGTGTGCGCGAAGGCAGCGGCGGTGGCGGTCTCGGTCGGCTCGGTGACGGTGAGGATCGGTGTGCCGGGGCCGGCCAGCGCCTCGATGCCGACCTGCCGGTCCACGGCGTCGACGAGGACGGCGGTGTCGAAGCCGACGTCGGCGCCGGTGCGGGCGCCTGCGCGTCCCCAGCCGTCGGCGACCCGGCGCGCGGCGAGCGCGACCGGCCGGCGGGCCAGCAGCCCGTCGCCGTCGGCGACGTGGTCGCGCACCTTGGCCGAGGCGAGCACCAGCGAGACGGCCGCCGCGAGCCGCGCGCCCTCGCCCTGGGCGACGGACGCGGTGCGCATCCCGCGCAGCGGGCACGGCCCCGCGGTACGCCGGCCACCGCCCTTGCCGCCGGTCTTCTCCGCCTGAGCCTCCGTCAGGACCGATATGAGGAGCCCGTCATAGTTCGTCACGACCCGGGCGAACTGTCCGTGATCACCGCGCAGCGCCAGGCACAGTCCGCACAGGTGCGCCATCCACTGGGCCTTGAGACCCTCACCCAGCCGGTGAGAACACGGCCTGACGATTCCGAACACGACGTTCCCCCGTGGTGTGTACGACGTTGAGCTGCCGCATCGTATCGGCCACGTCGTTCACCCGTACGCACCCCTGGTCACCCGAGTGCCATCGCGCCACATGGACAATCATATTTCACTCCCAGTCAGCAGCCGTGTAGGACACGACCCTTGGGGCACAAGGCTCTCGACGGATCGGGCTGTGCACCAGTACCGTCACAAACCCCCCGCGCGGCGTCTATCCACTTGGCGCACCGTCCGCATCATGGATGACCATAGGGATGCGGAAGTACGAAAGACCGCTGTGAGAGGAGGCGTCCATGGGATCGGTACGCAAGGCGAGTGCGTGGCTCGGCCTCGTCGACGACAACGAAGACGAGCGCTACTACGACGACGACTACTCCGAGGGTGCCGAGTCCGGGGACGCCTGGGTGACCGACCCGCGGGTGAAGGTCGCCACGGACACGGCCGAGGAGAAGGGCCGCCGGATCGGCACGGTGACGCCGGACAGCTTCCGCGACGCCCGTGCCATCGGCGAGCTGTTCCGCGACGGCGTGCCCGTCATCGTGAACCTGACGGCCATGGAGGCGGGCGACGCCAAGCGCGTGGTCGACTTCGCCGCCGGGCTGGTCTTCGGCCTGCGCGGCTCGATCGACCGGGTCTCCACCCGGGTCTTCCTGCTCTCCCCCGCCGACACCGAGATCGTCAGCGGGGACCCCGCGGCGTACCGGTCGGACGGTTTCTTCAACCAGAGCTGAGGCAGGGCCGCACGCCGGCCCTGCCCCGTCCGGGGCTCACCGGAAGGCGTCGAGACCGGTGAGCGCCTTGCCCAGCACGAGCTGGTGCATCTCGACGGTGCCCTCGTAGGTGAGCACCGACTCCAGGTTGGTCGCGTGCCGCATCACGGGGTACTCCAGGGAGATCCCGTTGGCGCCGAGGATCGTGCGCGCCGTGCGGCAGATCTCGATCGCCTCCCGCACGTTGTTGAGCTTGCCGAAGCTGACCTGCTCGGGACGCAGGCGGCCGGCGTCCATGCGCCGCCCCAGGTGATGGGCGAGCAGGATCCCCTTGTGCAGTTCCACCGCCATGTCGGCGAGCTTGGCCTGGGTGAGCTGGAAGCCGCCGATGGGCCTGCCGAACTGCTCACGCGACTTCGCGTACTCCACGGCGGCCTCGAAGCTCGCGCGGGCCGCGCCCATGGCACCCCACACGATGCCGTAGCGGGCGTGGGAGAGGCAGCTGAGCGGGCCGCGGAGCCCGGTGACCTCGGGCAGCACGGCGTCGGCGGGCAGCCGTACGTCGTCGAGGACGAGTTCGCTGGTGACGGAGGCGCGCAGCGACCACTTGTGCTTGATCTCGGGGGCGGAGAAGCCGGGCGTGTCGGTGGGGACGGCGAAGCCGCGGATGCCGTCCTCGGTCTGCGCCCACACCACGGCGACACCGGCCACGGAGCCGTTGGTGATCCACATCTTGCGGCCGCTCAGGACCCAGTCGCCGCCGTCCCGCTTGGCGTGGGTGCGCAGGGAGGCGGGGTCGGAGCCGTGGTCGGGCTCGGTCAGCCCGAAGCAGCCGATCACCTCGCCGGCCGCCATCGCGGGCAGCCACCGCTGCTTCTGCTCCTCGGAGCCGAAGCGGTGGATGGCGTACATGGCGAGCGAGCCCTGCACGGAGACCAGCGACCGGATCCCGGAGTCGGCGGCCTCCAGCTCCAGACAGGCCAGCCCGTACTGGACGGCGGAGGCGCCGGCGCAGCCGTAGCCGGTCAGCGACATCCCGAGCGCCCCGATCGCACCCAGCTCGCGGGCCAGCTCCCGGATGCCGGGCAGCTCGCCCCTCTCGTACCACTCGGCGACGTGCGGCAGCACGCGGTCGGCGGCCCAGGCGCGCACGGTGTCGCGGACGGCGAGGTCCTCCGGCTCCAGCAGGTCGTCGATCCCGAGCGGGTCGGCGGGGTCGAACGGGGGCAGCGACGATTTCGACGACGCCGGCATGGGCACCTCCGACTAGTAAACTAGCACCGCTAGTTAAACGACTCTGGCGCCGACGTTACGACGCGAGGTGCCCCACGTCCAGCGTCCCGGGGCGACGCGCGCCGTGCTCACGCCGAGACGCGGGGCCGCTCGACCTCCCGCTGGGCGGGCAGCTCGACCCCGCCGTCCTCGCCCTCGCACTGCATCACCCGCGGCAGGCGGCACGCGGCGACCGCGCCCAGCAGCAACAGCACGGCGCTCACCAGCAACGTCACGTGCAGCCCGTGCACGAAGGAGTCCCGGGCCGCGCGCCGCAGCGCCTCCCCCGGCGCCCCGCCGAGCCGTCCGGCGACCTCGTAGGCCTCCCCCAGGGAGTGCGACGCCGCCGCCGCGTCCCCGGCCGGCACGCCCGGCACCCGCGCGAGCCCCGGCGCGTACGCCGCGTTCATCACCGTCCCCAGCAGCGCGATGCCCATCCCCGCGCCGAGCTGGTACGAGGTCTCGCCGATCGCCGCTGCGCCACCCGCCCGGGCCGGCGGCGCCTCGCTCAGCATCGACTCGTACGCCCCGAACAGCGTCGTCTCCAGACCGAAGCCGAGCAGCACGAAACCGGACAGCAGCAGCCGTGAGTCGTCCTCGCCGCCCATCGCGGTCAGCACCAGCACCGCGGCGGCCGTCACGCAGAAGCCGGCGCACACCATCCGGCGCGGCCCGAACCGCCGCAGCATCCGCGCCCCCAGCAGCCCGGCCGCCATCGCGGCGAAGGTCAGCGGCAGCAGCCGCAGCCCCGTGCCGAGAGGCGACAGTCCGAGGACCAGCTGGAGGTACTGCGCCGCGATCAGCTCCAGACCGACCAGCGCCAGCATCGCCAGCACGATGCAGCCCACCGCCGTGCTGAACGCGGGCCGCGCGAACATCCCGAGGTCCACCAGCGGATGCGTCCTGCGCCGCTGCCGTCGCACGAACGTCACCAGCAGCACCGCCCCGACCAGCAGCGGGCCCAGGGTGAGCACGCTCAGCACGGGCTCGCCGCCGCCGAGCCGCTTCACGCCGAGCACCGCGCAGAACAGGCCGACCGCCGCCATCAGGGCGCCGGTCACGTCCCAGGGCCCGTCCCGGTCGCCGGTCGACTCGGGCAGCAGCAGCCGGCCCACCGGCAGGCTGACCAGCATCAGCGGGATGTTGACGAGGAAGACCGACCCCCACCAGAAGTGTTCGAGGAGGAAGCCGCCGAGCAGCGGTCCGACGGCCGCGCCGACCGCGGCGACCGCGCTCCAGACGCCGATGGCCAGCGCCCGTTCGCGCCGGTCGGGGAAGACCTGCCGCAGGATCGACAGCGTCGCCGGCATGATCATGGCGCCGCCGACGCCGAGCAGTGCCCGCGCGAGGATCAGGAGCTGCGGATTCGGCGCGAAGGCCGCCACGGCGGAGGCGACGCCGAAGATGCCGTAGCCCAGCAGCAGGATCCGTCTGCGGCCCACCCGGTCGCCCAGCGTGCCGAACAGGATCAGCAGCGAGGCGCAGACCAGCGGATAGGTGTCGACGATCCAGAGCAGTTCGATCGCGCCGGGCCTCAGGTCCTCGGTGACGGCGGGCACCGCCACGTGCAGGACGGTCGCGTCCACCGCGACCAGCAGCAGGCTGACGCAGAGCACGACCAGGACGACCCAGCGGTTCGCACCGGCCCCGGCCGTCCGACGGCGCAGCCGGGCGGAGACCGTGGTCGTCCCGGACATGTGCGTACCTCCCAGATGAGCCCTCGCGTCCGGCGGGCCCACGGGCGGGGACTCCCTGGCTCGGCCGGTGAGGAGCGGCTCCCCCGGCCCACGGCGCGGTGCGCGAGTGACACGTCAGCGTACGCGAGTCCTTCCCGGTCACACGTGGCCGACCTCTCACACTCCGGCGGAACCCGTGTGGCGTACGCCACGCCCCGTACCGGGGGACACGCCCCGGCCGGCGGGCCGGTTCCGGCCCCGGTCGATAATCGAGCCCGTGATCGATCAAGCGACGCGTGCCGCCCCGGCCCGGCCCTCGGCCCTGCGCCGGGCCGCCCCGGCCCTCCTCGGGTACGCGGCCGTGCGCGCCCTGGGCCTGCTGACCCTGGCCGTGTGGAGCGCCGCGCGCGGCAAGAGCGCGTACACGCTGCTCACCGCCCGCTGGGACTCCCTCTGGTACGCCAGGGTGGCCGGCGGCGGTTACGGCTACGAGGTACGACTCGCGAACGGTGACGTCCACTCCGACCTGGCCTTCTTCCCGCTGCTGCCGTGGCTGGAACGGCTGCTCGCCGCGGTGGCCCCGCTGTCGTACGCCGACGCGGGCTTCGTCGTGAGCCTGCTCGCCTCGCTCGCCGCCGCGTGGGGGATCTTCGCGGTGGCCGACCACGTGTACGGCCACCGGGACGAGCTGCCGGGGCCCGGGACCGGCGGCGGGCGGGCCGGGCTCTTCGCGGTGCTGCTGTGGGCGGCGCTGCCGGTCGGGATCGTGCAGTCGATGGCGTACAGCGAATCGCTGTTCACGGCGCTCGCCGCCTGGTCCCTCTACTGCGTGCTCACCGGACGTTGGGCGGGCGCGGGCGCGCTGGCGCTGGCGGCGGGACTGACCCGGCCGGTCGGACTGGCGGTGGTCGCCGCGGTGTGGACGGCGGCCGTCCTCTCTTTCGTGCGCAACCGGAGCACACCCCGGCCGCACGGCGCGCGGACCGGGCCGCACACCCCCGCGTCCGCCCCCCGCTCCCCCGTCCACCGCGTCCTCGGCATGCTGCTCGCCCCGCTCGGCGCCGCCGGGTACGTCCTGTGGGTCGGCCGACGCACCGGCGGGGGCCTCTTCGGCTACCTCGACGTGCAGGCCGGCTGGCGCAACGGCTTCGACGGCGGCTACGCCTTCGCCCGCTTCGTCGCCGACAAGCTCACCTCGTTCCCCTCGGCCCTGGCCGGGCTCGGCCTGATCGCCGGGGTCGGCCTGCTCGTGCGGCTGTACGTCGTCGGGGTGCGGCAGGGGCAGCCGGTGCCGCTGCTGGTGTATTCGGGGGCCATCACCGCGCTGGCGCTGTGCGCGTCGAGCTACTTCGGCTCCAAGCCGCGCCTGCTGCTGCCCGCCTTCCCGCTGCTGCTGCCGCTCGCGGCGGCCCTCGCCCGGACGCGGGCGGCCCGGGCGGCACTGCTGGTGAGCGGCGTCGCGCTCGCCTCGGCGCTCTACGGGGCGTTCTGGCTGAACGGCTCCGGCCCACCATGATCGACTTTCCCGGGCGGCGGCGGTCCCGCCCGACGGCCACCGCCGGGCGTCCGCCGTGTACGGGCGGTGAATTCGGCCCGAGCGTTCGGTCAACGCATTCATAAGCGCGCAATAAGGGTTTGCCGGAATGATCAAAGGAAATGCAGGCCGGCGGGCGCGAGGAATACCGAATCCGGGGAAATAAAGACCCGTTGAGAGCAATCCCACATCACATCGTCATCACAAACCACGTGATTCGTCAGGGAACAGACCTCACTCGCTGTAACGTCGATTAGGTGCGTACCGAAGGAACCGTCACCCGCCTGGACCGGGTGTTCGCCAGGCTGGACCGTGAGCCGCAACGGCCGGCGCACATCGACGTGCCGCGGATGAGCCGGCACCGGGTCGTGCTGTTCTCGGCGATCCTCGCCTTCTACCTGGCGATCGTCTGGGCCGTGGTGACCACTTCCTGGCTGGTCCGCCTCGACTGGCAGGTCATGTTCTTCCGGCCGTACCAGCAGTGGCCGCAGATCCACGCGTTCCTCGACTACTACGTGGTGCTGGGCCAGCGCGGTCCGACCGCGGTGATGATCGCCTCCTGGCTGGGCTGGCGCGCCTGGCGGCAGCACACCCTGCGCCCGCTGCTCGTCCTCGCCACCTCACTGATGCTGCTGAACGTCACGGTCGGCGCCGCCAAGTACGGCATGGGACGCCTCGGTCCGCACTACGCGACCGTCATCGGGTCCAACGAGATGTGGCGCGGCGGCGATATATTCCCCAGCGGCCACACCGCCAACGCGGTGATGACCTGGGGCATCCTGGCCTATCTGGCCTCGACCCCGAGAGCGCGCCGCTGGCTGTCGGCGCTGTCCGCGGTCACCGCGCTCGGCGTCGGCCTCACCACCGTCTACCTGGGCACCCACTGGCTGAGCGACGTGCTCCTCGGCTGGGCGGCAGGCCTGCTGAACCTGCTGGCGCTGCCGTGGTTCGAGCCGCTGATCGCCCGGACCGAGACCTGGCTCTTCGACCTGCGCGACCGCTGGCGCGCCCGGTACGGCCGCGCGGTGCCGGTGCCCGCGCCCGCCGTCCCCGCGGGCGCCCCGGGGATGCTCAAGCCGCGCGCCCCCGCACCGGAGGAGGCCCCGGCGACCAGAGAGGCGGTCGGCGCGGGCCGCGCGCCCCGGGCGCCGGCCTACCACCACGCCCCGGCCCCGCACACGACCCGGGCCGAGCGCACCCCGGTCACCCCGGCCGGCAGCCGCCGGCCGCCGCACTCCGACCGCGTCCCGCGCGGCACCACCTCCGCGGTCCGCCCCTGACGGGCGGGCCGTCGGCCGTTCAGCCCTTCCAGGCGCGGGCCACGCGGCCGCCCTCCACCTCGAAGTTGAGCCGCCCGAACCGGTACTCCATGGTGATGACCGTGCCCGGCGGCAGCGACCGCACGGTGGACCAGCCCCGCTCGCGCGCCAGCCGCTCGGCCTGCCCGGCCTCCAGGCCGACGTACCCTTCGGGACTGTCCTGCGGCTCCGCGGGCGGAGTGGGAATCGGTGCCATACGGCCACGCTAGGCCCTGGCCCGCGGTCGCGGAAGCCCATCCGCCGCCGCGCCCCACGCACCTTCACTGTCACATTTCTGTCACAGGACGACGCCCTTCGGCCGTGGCGAACTCCGTCCGTCGGCACAGCGCCGCGCCGGGCCTCGCGGGGCCATTCGAACGCAATTCCCCATGCTCGGCGCGGCCTCCGCCGGACCTCGGCACGACCGCGGGAAAACCCCGGCGGAAAGGGCGCGGGAATCGCTTCCGGGCCCGGTTCGCGGTCGAGTTCGGCCGGGCATTCACCGCCCGGACCCCACGGTTTCCGCACGACCCGGCAAATCCCGGCGCCGCACAGGAATTTCACCGTTCCGGCACAGAATCCCCTCCGCGCGCCGGGCCGTCCGGGCCGCCGCGGGCCAGCGCGGCGTCCAGCCGGTCCCGGGCGGCCCGGAGCGCCCCGGTCAGCTCGGCGGGCTCCAGCACCTCGAACGGGAGGCCCGTCATCAGCACGTGGACGACCATCGTGTCCAGGTCCGCCGCCCCCGTGCGCAGGATGCAGGCGTCCGGCCCGTCGGGCTCCAGCGTCCCGGCCGAGGGGGAGATCCGTCCGGCCGCCTCCTGCTGCGGCACCAGCAGCCGCACGACGGCACGCTCGGCGTACACGCGCGTGGAGACGCCCTCGGAGACGTAGGCGGCGAGGTCGTCGGCGGGCGGGGTGCGCGGGACGAACCGCGGGCCGTGCGGCGGCCTGGGGGTGATCCGGTCGACGCGGAAGGTGCGCCAGTCCTCGCGGTCGAGGTCCCAGGCGACGAGGTACCAGCGGTGCTCGGTGCACACCAGCCGGTGCGGTTCGACGATCCGCCGGCTCACGGCGCCGTCGTGGCCCCGGTAGGCGAAGCGCAGCCGCTCGGCGTCCCGGCACAGGTGGGCCAGCTCCGTCAGGACGGCGGGGTCGACCGCCGACGGCATGGGCTCGCGCAGCATCGGCACGGTGTAGGCGTTGAGGGCGCTCACCCGGCGGCGCAGCCGGCCCGGCAGCACCTGTTCGAGTTTGGCCAGCGCCCGCACGGAGGTCTCCCCGATGCCCTCGATGCCCTGCCCGGCCGCCGTGCGCAGCCCGACGGCGACGGCGACCGCCTCGTCGTCGTCCAGCACCAGCGGGGGCAGTTCGGCGCCCGCGCCCAGTTGGTAGCCGCCCCCGGTGCCGGGACTGGCGTTGACCGGGTAGCCGAGCTCGCGCAGCCGGTCCACGTCCCGGCGCACCGTGCGCGGGGTGACGCCGAGCCGTTCGGCCAGTTCGGCCCCGGACCACTCGCGGTGGGCCTGGAGCAGTGAGAGCAGACGCAGCAGTCGTGCCGAGGTCTCCAGCATGCGGCGAGTCTGCCAGGCCTCGCGGACAGCTTCTGTCCGCGAGGCGGTTTCCGTCCGCGAGCGGGCTCGCCGCCTCGAGGCGGCTTCCGGCCCGGGGCGGCGAGGCGGCGAACGCCGTGCCCCCGCCCGGTCGGCGGACCGGGCGGGGGCACGGCCGCGCTCCACGGGCGGGAGCGGTGGACCGGGCGGTCAGAGTGCCAGGCGCTGGCCCGGCACGATGAGGTCGGGGTCGCCGCCGATGACGGACGCGTTGGCGGCGTAGAGCCGCTGCCAGCTGCTCCCGTGCCGGGCGGCGATGCCGCTCAGCGTGTCACCGGCGCGCACGGTGTAGGCGCCGTGGGACGCGCTCGACGGCGTACCGCCCGTCCCGCGCGCCGGGGCGGCGTTGCGCTCGGTCCGGGCCTGCTCGTGGGCCGACTCGTAGGAACTGCGGGTCTTGTGGTCCTTGTTCGCCGACCCGCCGGTCCCGGCACCCGAGGACGAGCCGGAACCGGAGCCGGAACCTGAGCCGGCCGCCGGTGCGCCGCCGAAGGCCCCGGCGCGGGCCGAGCACACGGGCCACGCGCCCCAGCCCTGGGCCTGCTGGACCCGGGTGGCGACGGCGATCTGCTGGGCCCTGGAGGCCCGGTCGGCGGTGGGGGCGTAGGCCGTGCCGCCGTAGGCGCGCCAAGTCGAGGCGGCGAACTGCAGCCCGCCGTAGTAGCCGTTGCCGGTGTTGATGTGCCAGTTGCCGCCGCTCTCGCACCGGGCGATGCGGTCCCACACCCCGCCGTCCGCCGCGTGGGCGCCGCCGGCCGTCGCCAGCAGGCCGAGCGGGGCGAGCAGGGCCGCCCCGGCCAGGACGGCGGTGGTCCGCGCCCTACGGGCGCCGTGGTGCTGGGAGTCGGCGTGAGTATCGGCACATTCGGACATGTGGATCCCTCTCGGACGACCCGGGGTACCCCGTGGCGTGGGCGCTCCGCCGCGCGGGAACGCGGTCGAGGCGCCCGCCCCGTCCGCCGGGCGGGGTCGTGCTGGGCGGTGCTGGGCGGTGCGGTCGGCGGACGTACCCGGGCGGTGCTCGGTGCACACGGCGGAGGAATGTAGGGAGCGCGGCCCGCGCAGATCAACCAAAGGCCCGTTCCGGCAGGCCAGTTGCGGGTTACCAAAGGTATCGGCTTTTTTCGGCCACCCACTTCATTCGCTGATTTCCTGATTTGTCGACCAGCGGCACGGTATTCCTGTGACCCACTTCACCCGGCCAAGCCCCTTTACAGAACGACGAGTTGACGATGAGTGGCGGATTCCGCACCAGTGGTGACCGTGGGCGCAGGATGGTTCGATTCGGTTCGCCTGAGTGCGTGACTCCCGCCACAGATCGTCCGTTGTCTTCTTCATGAGCCGGGGGCCCTCCCGGTTCCTGGGCCGGGAGCCACCCGGTCCCGCCACGCACCGCATCCCGAGGGAGCCACCCGTGCCGCGCATGCTCGACGTCAGCGACGCCGTACGCGCCGAGATCGGCGACGAAGAGGCCGACCGGCTGCTCGCCGGAGACAACGCCCCGGGCAGTTACGACTGCACGTCCTGCCGCACCCCCGGCGACTCCGCGCAGGAGCGCACCAGCACCGTCCTGTTCGTCGGGGACGAGACCGCCGTCCTCGCCTTCGCCCACGCCACCTGCCTGCCCTCGCAGGTCGTCCAGGTCACCGAGGAGCAGCTGCGCGGCGCGGTCCGCTCCATCAACGCCGACACGGGCGCCCACGGCGGCGTACCGGCCCAGGGCGTGCCGCCGCAGGCCGCGCCCCAGCAGGTCCCGGCGCACGCCGCCGCCCCGGAACAGGCCGTGCTCGGGGTGACCAGCGGCCTGGTCCTGATCGCCGGGGAGCTGCACCCCGCGCTCGTGGTCGAGCCGACCGCGCCCATCGTGCGCCCGGGCACGACCGGCCCCGGCGACGAGTTCCTGCAGCTGCTCGTGGAGCAGGGCTACCAGCCGGCGCCCTCCCTCGACGCCGTGCCGCCCGTGCTGCACGGCTGGTCGGTGCTGCTCGCCATGGGGCAGTTGCACGCCGTCCTCCAGCCCGGGACGGACGGCGGCCGGCCGGTTGCCTGGTGGCAGGCGCACCAGCCGCTCCAGGTCACCGAGGGCTGGCGGGCCGCCGCCAACAAGCACCAGCAGGTGCTGCTCTACGCGGCGCCGGTCGGGTCCATCGGCCGCCAGCCGCGCGAGGACCTGCTGCGCGACGCCCTGGACAAGGCGGCGGTCCGCGGCAGGCTGGTCGCGGCCACGCTGCCGCTGGCCGGTACCTGAGCCCGCATCCCTTCCGGCCCGGGGTCGTTTGGACATACGTGCACGCATACGACGTTCCCCGCCGCCAGCCCTACCCGCCGATCCGGTCCGCCCGCTCCGCCCAGGATCCGCACGGCGGCCCCTCGGCCACGCCGATCTACGACGCGCTCTACGCCGAGTACGTCAAGACCTACCGCGCCCTGCCGGGTGACCGCAGCGGCGAGGAGGAGCTGGGTTTCGTCGCGTTCGGCAACCTGTCGCACGGCGCGGGCTCGAACGCGTACGTGGCCTACGGCGGAGGGGCGTACGGCGTCCGGCACGGCACGGGACAGCAGCAGGCGCAGTGGCAGCGCGTCGGGACGCTGGGACGGCAGGAGCCCGCGGCGCACCACGTCCCGGCGGCGCTCCCACCCGCCCCGCGCCGCGGCGACTGACCGTGGACGACGAGAGAGGGCGGCTCCCGCGGGAGGCCGGCCACCAACGGCTCCGGGCGACAACTGGTTGGCGGCCCCCAGCTCGCGCCCCCGGACCGAGCAGTGGTTTGGGGGGGGCGCGCCGGCCCCCCCCCGCGCGGGGGCCCCCCCCCCCCCCCCCGCGCGGGGCCGCCGCCGGGGGCCCCCCGCGGGGGGGGGCCCCCGGGGGCCCCCCCCCTCTCTCGTCGTCCGTGCTACTTCTTCTTGGCGCCGCGCTTCTCGCGCACCCGCACCGAGATATGGATCGGCGTGCCCTCGAAGCCGAACTCCTCGCGCAGCCGGCGCTCGATGAAGCGCCGGTAGCCGGCCTCGATGAAGCCGGAGGCGAACAGGACGAACCGCGGCGGCTTGGTGCCGGCCTGGGTGCCGAAGAGGATGCGCGGCTGCTTGCCGCCCCGGATCGGGTGCGGGTGGGCCGCGACCAGCTCGCCGAGGAAGGCGTTGAGGCGGCCGGTCGGCACCCGGGTCTCCCAGCCGGCCAGCGCCGTCTCGATCGCCGGGACCAGCTTCTCCATGTGCCGTCCGGTGCGCGCCGAGACGTTCACCCGCGGCGCCCACGCGATCTGCGCGAGGTCGGTCTCGATCTCCCGCTCCAGGTAGAAGCGGCGCTCCTCGTCGAGGGTGTCCCACTTGTTGTAGGCGACGACGAGCGCGCGGCCCGCCTCGACCGCCATGGTGATGATGCGCTGGTCCTGCACCGAGACGGACTCGGAGGCGTCGATCAGGACGACGGCCACCTCGGCCTTCTCCACGGCGGCGGCGGTGCGCAGCGAGGCGTAGTAGTCGGCGCCCTGCTGGAGGTGGACGCGCTTGCGGATGCCCGCGGTGTCCACGAACTTCCAGGTGATCCCGCCCAGCTCGATCAGCTCGTCGACCGGGTCGCGGGTGGTGCCGGCCAGTTCGTTGACGACGACCCGCTCCTCGCCCGCGACCTTGTTCAGCAGCGAGGACTTGCCGACGTTGGGGCGGCCGATCAGGGCCACCCGGCGCGGGCCGCCGACGCCCGTGCCGCCGAACGTCTCGCGCGGCGCCTCGGGCAGCACCTCCAGGACACGGTCCAGCATGTCGCCGGTGCCGCGGCCGTGCAGCGCCGAGACCGGGTGCGGCTCGCCGAGGCCCAGCGACCACAGGTAGGCGGCGTCGGCCTCGCCGCTGGGGCCGTCCACCTTGTTGGCGCACAGCACCACGGGCTTGCCGGCCTTGCGCAGCAGCCGGACGACCGCCTCGTCGGTGTCGGTGGCGCCGACCTTGGCGTCGACGACGAAGACGACCGCGTCGGCGGCTTCGATGGCGTACTCGGCCTGGACGGCCACGGAGGCGTCGATGCCAAGGACGTCCTGCTCCCAGCCGCCGGTGTCGACGACCTTGAAGCGGCGGCCCGCCCACTCGGCCTCGTAGGTGACGCGGTCGCGGGTGACGCCCGGCTTGTCCTCCACGACGGCCTCGCGGCGGCCGATGATCCGGTTCACCAGGGTCGACTTGCCGACATTGGGGCGGCCGACGACGGCGAGCACGGGCAGCGGGCCGTGTCCGGCCTCCTCGATGGCGCCCTCGACGTCCTCGACGTCGAAGCCCTCTTCCGCGGCGAGCTCCATGAACTCCGCGTACTCGGCGTCGCCGAGCGCCCCGTGCTCGTACTCGTGCGCGGCCGAGCCGTCGGGCTGGATGTCGTCGTTCATGAAGTCCGTACCTCGTAGTTCATCGTGGTGGTCGGTGGGGCACCGCCGGTTCGCGGTGATCCACTACTCAAGTGTCGCCTAGCGGCTGGTCAGCCGCCTGGCGTTTTCCAGGTGGGCGGTCAGCTGCTTCTGGATGCGCTCGGTGGCCTCGTCCAGCGCCCTGCGGGTGCGCCGCCCCGAGCCGTCGCCCGCCTGGAACGGGGCGCCGAAGACGACGTCCACGCGGGAGCGCAGCGGAGGCAGCGCCTTTACCAGTGTGCCGCCGCGCTCCGCGCTTCCCAGCACCGCCACCGGGACGACGGGCGCCCCGCTGCGGACCGCGAAGTAGGCGAGCCCGGCGCGCAGGGAGGCGAAGTCGCCCTCGCCCCGGGTGCCCTCCGGGAAGATGCCGAGGACACCGCCGGCGTCCAGGACGCCGAGGGCGCGGGTGATCGCCGTGCGGTCGGCGGAGTGGCGGTCCACCTCCAGCTGGCCGATGCCGGTCAGGAAGGAGCCGAGCGGGCCGACGAACGCCTCCTTCTTGATCAGGAAGTGCACCGGCCGGGGCGCCACGCCCATGACCATGGGGCCGTCGATGTTGTGCGAGTGGTTGACGGCGAGGATCACCGGGCCGTTCGCGGGCACCTTCCAGGCGCCCAGCACACGCGGGCGCCACAGCCCGTACATCAGGCCGACGCCGATCCGGCGGCCGACGTCGGCACCGCGCTCCGACGGGAGGCCCGCCGTGCGCTGCGGCGGAAGGCTCACTTCGCGGCCCGCTTCTCCTCGACGAGGGTGACGACGCACTCGATGACCTGGGCGAGGGTGAGGTCGGTGGTGTCCACCTCGACCGCGTCGCCGGCCTTGGCCAGCGGGGAGGTCTTGCGGCTGGAGTCGGCGGCGTCCCGCTTGATCAGGGCCTCGCGGGTGGCGTCGACGTCGGCGCCCTTGAGCTCGCCGCTGCGGCGGGCGGCCCGGGCCTCGGCGGAGGCGGTGAGGAAGATCTTCAGGTCGGCGTCGGGCAGCACGGTGGTGCCGATGTCGCGGCCCTCGACGACTATGCCGACCGGGGCGGAGGCGGCCAGCGAACGCTGGAGCTCGGTGATGGTGGTCCGCACCTCCGGCACGGCGCTGACCGCGCTGACCTTGGAGGTGACCTCCTGGGTGCGGATCGGGCCGGCCACGTCCACGCCGTCGACGGTGATCGTCGGGTGGGCCGGGTCGGTGCCGGAGACGATCTCGGGCTTGCCGGCCACGGCGGCGATCGCGGTCGGATCGTCGATGTCGATGCCGTTGGTCACCATCCACCAGGTGATCGCCCGGTACTGGGCGCCGGTGTCCAGGTAGCTCAGGCCGAGCTGGGCGGCGACGGCCTTGGACGTGCTCGACTTGCCCGTGCCGGAGGGGCCGTCGATGGCGACAATCACGGGCTGGGCGGTCCGGGCGGCGCCGTTTTCCACAGCGGGGCACCTTCCTGGTGAAGGGTGGTGGTCGGATGTGCGGGACGCGAGGTCCCCGTCGTCGTGTCCGGGGGGCGTCCCGCACAAGGTTACTGGCTCCCCGGAGCCCTCCTGACGGGCGAGTGCCCGCGGCCTCGGACCCGCCCGGCCCCGCCGACCGGGCGGCGCGGACGAACGGCGGCCCCGCCGCCGAGGGAGTGCCCGGGCGACGGGGGGCGGCTCGTCTACTGGCGGACCGCCCAGCCGCGCTCGCGCAGGGCGGCGGTGAGGACCGGCACCGCCTTCGGCTCGACCATCAGCTGCACCAGACCGGCCTGCCGACCCGTCGCGTGCTCGATGCGGACGTCCTCGATGTTGACCCCCGCCATCCCGGCGTCGGCGAAGATGCGGGCCAGCTGTCCGGGCTGGTCGTCGATGAGGACGACGACGGCCTCGTACGCCCGCGGCGCGGCCCCGTGCTTGCCGGGCACCCGGACCTGGCCGGCGTTCCCCCGGCGCAGCACGTCCTCGATGCCGGCGCCGCCCGCGCGGCGCTCGGCCTCGTCGGCGGACTGCAGCGCGCGCAGCGACCGCACCGCCTCGTCCAGGTCGGCGGCGACGTCGGAGAGCAGGTCGGCGACCGGGCCGGGGTTCGCGGAGAGGATGTCGATCCACATGCCCGGGTCGGAGGCGGCGATCCGGGTGACGTCCCGGATGCCCTGCCCGCACAGCCGTACGGCGGATTCCTCGGCGTGCTCCAGGCGTGCGGCGACCATGCTGGAGACCAGGTGGGGCATGTGGGAGACGAGGGCGACCGCGCGGTCGTGGGCGTCGGCGTCCATGACGACCGGCACCGCGCGGCAGTGCGACACCAGTTCCAGCGCCAGGTTCAGCACCTCGGTGTCGGTGTCGCGGGTCGGGGTGAGCACCCACGGGCGGCCCTCGAAGAGGTCGGCGGTCGCGGCCAGCGGGCCGGACTTCTCCCGGCCCGACATGGGGTGGGTGCCGATGTAGCCGGTCAGGTCCAGGCCCAGCGCCTGGAGTTCGCGGCGCGGTCCGCCCTTGACGCTGGCCACGTCCAGGTAGCCGCGGGCCACGCCCCGGCGCATGGCGTCGGCGAGGACGTCCGCCACGTACGCGGGCGGCGCGGCCACGACGACGAGGTCCACCGGCCCCTCCGGGGCCTCGTCCGTGCCCGCGCCGAGGGCGGCCGCCGTACGGGCCTGCCCGGGATCGTGGTCGGCCAGGTGCACGGTCACACCGCGCCCGGCCAGGGCCAGGGCGGCGGAGGTGCCGATGAGCCCGGTGCCGATGACGAGTGCGGTCCTCACTGGGCGATGTCCTTGCGCAGGGCGGCCGCCGCGCCGAGGTAGACGTGGGCGATCTCGGAGCGCGGCCGGTCGGACTCGATGTGCGCGAGGACGCGGACCACGCGGGGCATGGCGCCCTCGATGTCCAGCTCCTGGGCGCAGATCAGCGGCACGTCGACGATGCCGAGCCGGCGGGCCGCGACCGCCGGGAAGTCGCTGTGCAGATCGGGGGTGGCCGTGAACCAGATGCTGATCAGGTCGTCGGCGCCCAGCCCGTTCCGCTCCAGGACGGCGGTGAGCAGGGCCTCCACCTGTTCGCTCATGTGGCCGGCCTCGTCCCGCTCCAGCTGGACGGCTCCCCGGACCGCTCGTACCGCCACGGCGCTGCTCCTTGCTGACGTGTCTGTGCTGACGTGTGCGTCGGACTTGGGCGTCCAGCCTAGTCAGCCCCGGTGCGGGCGGTGCGCGCCGCCCGCCCGCTGAGACGTGCGAGGCAAAGGACGAGAAAAATACGATCCGCGGCACTCGCCCGATTTGCTTCTCCTTGGGGCTTATCGATGGGAGGATACTGCCCGCTCCACTCGGAGCGATCTTCCTCCTCGGCACCCCTCGGAGCGACGGCATGACTCAGGGATCGACGGGATCGTCCCGGCGCACGGTTCTCGCGACGGGCGCTGTGGCGCTCGTCGCCGGTTGCAGCGACTCGAACTCGGCCGACACCGGCTCGTCCGAGCTGTCCCCCGCCGCCTCGGCGCCGGCCTCCTCGGCCGCCGCGGCCGGGTCCTCCTCGCCGAGCGCCATGGCGCAGGAACTCACCAGCACGAGCGACATCCCGGTGGGCGGCGGGAAGGTCTTCGCCGAGCACAAGATCGTCGTCACCCAGCCGAAGAAGGGCGAGTTCAAGGCGTTCTCCGCCGTCTGCACGCACCAGGGCTGCACGGTGGCCAAGGTCGCGGACGGCACCATCGACTGCCCCTGCCACGGCAGCATGTTCCATGTCGCCGACGGCTCGGTGGCCCGGGGACCGGCGGCCCATCCGCTGGCCCCGAAGAAGATCGAGGTGTCGGGAAATTCCATCCGCCTGACGTGAGGTCGCGCGTACGCTCCGGGTCATGCAGCCCGAGGACCTGGTACGCGACCACACGATCTACGCCTGTGTCATGGGCTCGCGGGCCTTCGGACTGGCGACGGACGACAGCGACACGGACCGCCGGGGGGTGTTCGTCGCCCCCACCCCGCTCTACTGGCGTTTCGAGAAGCCGCCGACGCACGTGGACGGCCCGCTGCCCGAACAGTTCAGCTGGGAGCTGGAACGCTTCTGCGAGCTGGCCCTGCGCGCCAACCCCAACATTCTGGAGTGCCTGCACTCCCCGCTCGTGGAGTACGCCGACGACACGGGCCGTGAGCTGCTCGCCCTGCGGCAGGCGTTCCTGTCCCGCCGCGCGCACGAGAGTTTCACGGGCTACGCGCTCGCCCAGCGCCGCAAGCTCGACGCCGACCTGCGCACGCACGGCGTCCCGCGCTGGAAGCACGCCATGCACCTGCTGCGCCTGCTCACCGGCGCCCGCGACCTCCTGCGCACCGGACGCCTCACCGTCGATGTCGGCGAGGAGCGCGAACGCCTGCTGGCGGTCAAGCGCGGCGAGATCCCCTGGCCCCGGATCGAGACCTGGATGGCGCGCCTGGCGGCCGAGGCCGAGGAGGCCGCCCGCCGCACGCCGCTGCCCGGGGAACCCGACCTGCGCCGCGTGGCGGACTTCCTGCACCGCGTCCGCCGCGCCTCGGCCTGCCGCGAGCCCCTGGGAACCACGGATCCGGTGGAAGCCGGCAGTCCCCAGGGGGCCGGGCTCTAGAGGTCGACCTCCTGCATCAGCATGCCGACCTCGGTGTTGGACAGGCGGCGCAGCCAGCCGGACTTCTGGTCGCCCAGGGTGATGGGGCCGAAGGCGGTGCGGACCAGCTTGTCGACGGGGAAGCCGGCCTCGGCGAGCATGCGGCGCACGATGTGCTTGCGGCCCTCGTGAAGGGTGACCTCGACGAGGTAGTTCTTGCCGGTCTGCTCGACCACCCGGAAGTGGTCCGCGCGCGCGTAACCGTCCTCCAGCTGGATGCCGTCCTTCAGGCGCTTGCCCAGGTCGCGCGGGATCGGGCCGACGATGTGCGCGAGGTAGGTCTTGCGCACGCCGTACTTGGGGTGCGTGAGGCGGTGCGCCAGCTCACCGTGGTTGGTGAGCAGGATGACGCCCTCGGTCTCGGTGTCGAGCCGGCCCACGTGGAACAGGCGCGTCTCCCGGTTGGTGACGTAGTCGCCGAGGCACTGGCGGCCCTCCGGGTCCTCCATGGTGGAGACGACGCCGGCGGGCTTGTTCAGCGAGAAGAACTGGTACGACTGCGTGGCCACGGTCAGGCCGTCGACCTTGACCTCGTCCTTCTCCGGGTCGACCCGCTTGCCCTGCTCCAGCACGATCTCGCCGTTGACCTCGACACGGGCCTGCTCGATCAGCTCCTCGCAGGCGCGCCGCGAACCGTAGCCGGCGCGGGCGAGCACCTTCTGCAGCCGCTCGCCCTCCTGCTCGGCGCCCGGGAAGGTCTTGGGCGGCTTGATGTCCTTCTTGCCGGCGTAGCGCTCGCGGTTGCGCTCCTCGGCCCGCGCCTCGTACTCGCGCGAGCGCGCCGGGGCCGTGCGGCCGCCGCGCTGCTGGCCCTGCTTGGGGCCGCCCTTGGCGCCGCCGCGGGCCGCGCCGCCGCGGCCCGCCTTCGGGCCGTCCTTCGTGGCGCCGGGGCCCACGTCGTAGCGGCGCTCCTCGGGACGGGGCTTGCGGGGGCGGCCCTGCCCCTGCTTGTCGTCCCTGTCGTTGCCGGCGCCGCGGTGGTTGCCGCGCCCGCCGTGTCCGCCGTTCCTGCCGCTGCTTCGCATCAAATGTCCGTCTGGTCGTCTGCGTCGTCGTACCCCCGGACGGTCGCCCGGGGACCCGGGCCGTCATCGGGGGCGTCCGGGTCGAACGACGGCACCCCTTCCTGGGTCTCGGCCTCGATCGCCTCCGCCTCCGGGAGGAAGGGCGCGAGCTCCGGGAGCTCGTCCAGACCGCGCAGGCCCATCCGCTCCAGGAAGTAGTTCGTCGTCGTGTACAGGATCGCACCTGTTTCGGGTTCCGTGCCCGCCTCCTGGACCAGCCCGCGCTGGAGCAGGGTCCGCATCACGCCGTCGCAGTTGACTCCGCGCACGGCGGAGACCCGGCTGCGGCTGACCGGCTGCCGGTAGGCGACCACGGCCAGGGTCTCCAGCGCGGCCTGGGTGAGCCGGGCCTGCTGGCCGTCCAGGACGAAGGTCTCCACGGCCGCCGCGTACTCGGGGCGGGTGTAGAAGCGCCAGCCCCCGGCGACCGTCCGCAGCTCGAAGCCGCGTCCCTGCACGGTGTACTCGTCGGCCAGCTCGCGCAGCGCGTCCGCGATCTGCCGCCGGGGCCGCTGGAGGGTCTTGGCGAGCTGCTCCTCGGTCGCGGGCTCGTCCACGACCATGAGGACGGCCTCCAGGGCGGGCTTGAGGTCGAGATCGGCGACGGCACGCAGGCCGGCCGGGACCTCGGCGGTCTCCTCGCTCACGGCTTCCTCTCCTTGTCGGGCTCCTCGGGCTGCTCGGGCGGCCGGTCGAACTCGTCGGTGACCATCGGCGCGTTCTCGCCGTCTCCGCCGGTCCACCGCACGGTGAGCTCGCCGAGGGCCGTCTCCTGCTCCAGGGCGACGGCCTTCTCCCGGTACAGCTCCAGCAGGGCGAGGAAGCGGGCGACGACGGTCAGGGTGTCGTCGGTGTCCTCGACCAGGGTGCGGAAGCCGGCCTCGCCGAGCTCGCGCAGCCGGGCGACGACGATCGCGGCCTGTTCCTGCACGCTGACCAGGGGCGCGTGGATGTGGTCGACGTACACCTGCGGCTTGGGCCTGGGCTGCATCGCCTTGACGGCGAGCCTGGCGAAGCCCTCCGGGCCGATGCTGATGACCACCTCGGGCAGCAGTTCGGCGTGGTGGGGTTCGAGTCCGACGGTACGGGGGTACCGGCGCGCCTCCTCGTCCAGCCGGGCGTTGAAGATGTCGGCGATCTGCTTGTACGCCCGGTACTGGAGCAGCCGCGCGAAGAGCAGGTCGCGGGCCTCCAGCAGGGCGAGGTCGGCCTCGTCCTCCACCTCGGCGGCGGGCAGCAGCCGGGCCGCCTTCAGGTCGAGCAGCGTGGCGGCCACGACCAGGAACTCGGTCGTCTCGTCGAGGTCCCAGTCCGGGCCCATGGCCCGGATGTGCGCCATGAACTCGTCGGTCACCTTCGACAACGCGACCTCGGTGACGTCGAGCTTGTGCTTGGCGATCAGCTGGAGCAGCAGGTCGAAGGGGCCCTCGAAGTTCGAGAGCCGCACCTTGAAGACACCGCCGTCAGCGCCGTCCTCGTCGGCCTCGGTCCCCGTCCCGGCCCCGGACCCGCCACCGGCTCCGCCCTGCGCGGCCGCCGCCGCGGCGGCGGCCGGGGCCGCACCGGACACCGGGACGGGCCGGGACGCGGTGTCCGACCGGGACGCCGTGCGCGGGCGGAGCACCGGAGCCGTCAGCGACTCGTCCACCGGCTCGTCGGGCGTCGCGGGCGCCCCGGGCCGCGCGGTCTCGTCGGGCGTCACGGAGACGGGCGTCACGCGGACCTGGGACCGCGCCGGCCCCTTCGAGACGCCGGGCACGCGGGACGGCGCCGGCTCGTCGGGCGCCTCGGGCCGCGTGGCGTCGTCGGGTGTCGCGGAGGCCTCAGGGGCCTCGGGCCGGGCCGGGTCTTCCGGGGCGGCGGGCTCCTGGGGCCGGGGCGGCTCGGCGGCCGAGGGCGCCTGGGGCGGCGTCGGGGCGGCGGACGGAGCGGGCCCCGGAGCGCTCGCTCCCGGTCCCCTGCCCAGCACACGTCTGCGGCCGGGGCCGGCCGGGGGAACGTCGTTCGAGGTCATGACCTCCGCAGGCTACCGCTACCGCCCGCGCAGCCGTCGTACGAGGATGCTGGCGTCCCCGCGGGTCTCCAGATCGGCGAGGACGACCGCCACCGCCTCGCGGACGATGCGCCCGCGGTCGACGGCCAGTCCGTGCTCGCCGCGCAGCACCAGGCGGGCGTGCTCCAGGTCCATGAGTTCCTCGGCGGACACATAGACCGTGATCTTCTCGTCGTGCCGCTCGCGCCCGCTGGGCCGCCGGGCCGCCGCCCGGCCGCGCTTGCGCGGCTGCGGCTGGGCCTGCGCGGGAACGGAACCCTCCGGTGCGCCCGGGCGCCGCCCGGAGCGCTCCGGGGCGGACTCCGTGGCGCCGCGGCTGCGGGACTCGCCGGCCCCGGCCGGGTCCGCGTCGGCCGCGACGTGCTCCGCGCCCGCGCCGTCGCCGCCCTGCGCGGGCACCGACTGCGGGGCGTCCTCCGCCGGGGCGGAGGAGGGATCGCTCTCCCCCGCGGGAGCGGGCACCCTGGCCTCGCCGCCGGCCTGGCGCCGGGGAGTGGACGCCTGGAGCGCCGTCCCCCCTGTCGTACGGAACAGTTCGTCGGCCCCGGGCAGACTCACTCGGCGTGACACCGGGCGAGCACCTCCCTGGCGAGCTGGCGGTAGGCGGCGGCGCCGACGGAGTTGGAGGCGTAGGTGGTGATCGGCTCGCCGGCGACCGTGGTCTCCGGGAAGCGGACCGTACGCCCGATGACCGTGTGGTACACGTGGTCGTCGAACGCCTCCACGACGCGTGCGAGCACCTCACGGCTGTGCACGGTGCGCGAGTCGTACATCGTGGCGAGGATCCCGTCGAGCTCCAGCTCCGGGTTGAGGCGCTCCTGGACCTTCTCGATGGTCTCGGTGAGCAGCGCGACACCGCGCAGCGCGAAGAACTCGCACTCCAGCGGCACGATCACCTTGTGCGCGGCCGTGAGGGCGTTGACGGTGAGCAGGCCGAGCGAGGGCTGGCAGTCGATGACGATGTAGTCGTAGTCGTCCATCAGCGGCTTCAGGGCGCGCTGCAGCGTCGACTCGCGCGCGACCTCGGAGACCAGCTGGACCTCGGCGGCCGACAGGTCGATGTTGCTGGGCAGCAGGTCCATGTTGGGGACCGCCGTCTTCAGCAGGACCTCGTCCGCGGACATGCCCCGCTCCATGAGCAGGTTGTAGACGGTGAGGTCGAGCTCCATCGGGTTGACGCCGAGACCGACCGACAGCGCGCCCTGCGGGTCGAAGTCCACGAGCAGCACCCGGCGGCCGTACTCCGCGAGCGCGGCGCCCAGGTTGATGGTCGACGTCGTCTTGCCGACGCCGCCCTTCTGGTTGCACATCGCGATGATCTTCGCGGGGCCGTGATCGGTCAGCGGGCCCGGGATCGGGAAGTACGGCAGCGGGCGTCCGGTCGGGCCGACGCGCTCACGGCGCTGGCGGGCCGCGTCGGGCGCGAGCGTGGCCGCGTACTCGGGGTCGGGCTCGTACTCGGCGTCGGGGTCGTAGAAGTGCCCCTCGGGCAGTTCGTCGTAGTCGGCGAAGTGGTTGTGGGGCGCGCCACTTCCGTCGCCGGCCATGGCGTTCACGTGATGGCCATCCATGCTCTGGTGTCCTGGCTGGGTCACCCCTGGGAACCGGTGACCCTGGTGGGCTGCGAAGGTGCGCACAGCGACGGAGCCGACAGCCTCGAGCCCCGTGGAGTTCTGGCTCCGCGCAGGCATTCCTGGTTGACCACCCCCGGGAGTAAATGTCGACTCATTCACAAGTCGTCTTACCTCCTTGGTGACCAGGGAACTTCTAGACAGGTCAGCGTGGCACCATGCCGACGATTGGCGACTCTATGGCGTGTCGGGCGTCCGCAGCAACACAATCCGCCGGACCCGGCCCGATGTGTCGGCAATGGAACATCCCCCTGTCAAGGGCGTACAACCGTCGCACAGCAGGTTTCACCGGTGCGTGAATCGGTCGAATGGTTGCGTTCGAGGCGAGTTGGCCGAGTGCGGCGAAGTGACCATACACACACCCGGCCGGACCTTGTCGGGCAAGGTCCGGCCGGGTGTGTGGGGTTGACGACACGTGTTGACGTATCGCCTTTTGCCCGTGGGCGACTTGACGACCGGGGCGGCCGGCCGGTCAGCCGAGCAGGGTCTCCAGCTCGACGTGCTCCAGGTTGTGCGCCTCGGCGACCTCGCGGTAAACGACCTTGCCGTCATGGGTGTTGAGGCCCTTGGCCAGTGCGGCGTCGCGGCGCAGCGCCTCCACCCAGCCGTTGTTGGCGAGCGAGACGATGTACGGCAGCGTGGCGTTGGTCAGCGCGTAGGTGGAGGTGTTGGGCACCGCGCCGGGCATGTTGGCCACGCAGTAGAAGACCGAGTCGTGGACCTTGAAGGTCGGCTCGGCGTGCGTGGTGGGGTGGGAGTCCTCGAAGCAGCCGCCCTGGTCGATCGCGATGTCGACAAGGACACTTCCGGCCTTCATCCGGGACACCAGCTCGTTGGTGACCAGCTTGGGCGCCTTGGCGCCCGGGATGAGAACGGCGCCGACGACGAGGTCGGCCTCCAGGCAGGCCTTCTCCAGCTCGAAGGCGTTGGAGACGACGGTCTGGATCTTCGTGCCGAAGATCTTGTCGGCTTCCTTGAGCTTGTTGATGTCCTTGTCGAGCAGGGTCACGTGGAAGCCCAGGCCGATGGCGATCTGCGCGGCGTTCCAGCCGGAGACGCCGCCGCCGATGATGACGGCCTTGCCGGCGGGCACGCCCGGGACGCCGCCCGGCAGCACACCGCGGCCGCCGTTGGCGGCCATCAGCTGGTAGGCGCCGACCTGCGGGGCGAGACGGCCGGCCACCTCGGACATCGGGGCGAGCAGCGGCAGGGCGCGGTTCGGCAGCTCGACGGTCTCGTAGGCGATCGCCGTGGTGCCGGACTCCAGGAGGGCGTCCGTGCACTCCTTGGAGGCGGCCAGGTGCAGGTAGGTGAAGAGGATCTGGTCCTTGCGGAGGCGGTGATACTCCTCGGCGACCGGCTCCTTGACCTTCAGCAGCAGGTCGGCGGAGGCCCAGACCTCGTCGGCCGTCTCCAGGATCTCGGCGCCGGCGGCCAGGTACTCCGCGTCCGGGATCGAGGAGCCGACGCCGGCGTTCCGCTCGACGACGACCTGGTGGCCGTTGCGCACCAGCTCGTGCACGCCGGCGGGGGTGATGGCCACCCGGAACTCGTTGTTCTTGACCTCGCGGGGGATGCCGACCTTCACGTCGATCACGGTCCTTGGCTCAGGGAATGTGGGGCAATACAAGACGTACCCCGGCATGCGTGGGCATACCAGGAGACACCGCAGGAGAACGAGCGGCAGAGCCAGTTTAATGAAGGTGTTCTCGCTGTCTAGCCTTTCATTGCATCAATCTTCAGGAGATGCGCTGCGGATTTCGCAGGCATCAGCGCCCTGTTCCTGTGATGTGCCGTCCTGGCCGTCCTCCGCCGTCGATCCGTCGGCGGGCCCGGGCGGCCGGATTTCGCCCGTGAGCATGCGTTCGGCCGCCCCCCGGTGCAGGCCCGCGGCGGCCGGATCGCCGAGTCGTTCCAGCGTGTCGGCGAGCCTGAGTTGGAGCGCCGCCTGGAGCCGGACGTCCTCGGCGCGGCGGGCCAGCTCGACGGCCTCCTGGCAGGTGCGCAGGCAGTCGGCGGGCCGTCCCGCGTACTCCTGGACGCGCGCCAGTTCGCTCAACGCCCTTGCGTGGGCGGCCACATCGCCCGCCTTGCGGTACACGGCGACGGCCGCCCGCCAGTTGCGCAGCGCCTCGCCGTAGCGGCCCGCGTAGGTGTGGGCGGTGGCGATCCGGCCGTACAGCCGGGCGGCGTCCTCGCGTTCGCCGCGCGCCAGGCGCTGGGCCAGGGCGCGGCCGAACCAGTCGGCGGCCCGGTCGTGGTCGCCCAGCTCCTGGTGGGCGCCGCCTACGGATTCCATCGCGCGGCCGGTCGCGTACGGGTCGTTCGCCGCGCGTCCGGCGTCCAGCGCCGCCCGGTAGCGGGCCAGGGCGTCGGCGGTCCGGCCGGTGCGGGCGTCGAGGTCGGCGAGGTTGAGCAGGGCGGCGGCCTGCTCCCGGGGCAGGTGCCGGCGCCGTGCCACGTCGAGGACCAGGCGGTGGATGCCGTACAGGTCGCCGGCGGCCGCCTGGGTGCCGAGGTGGGCGGCCATGGCCCGCACCAGCTGGGCCATCAGCCGGCGGGCGAGGGTGTCCAGCTCCCCGTCGGCGACCGCGAGCCGGGCGGCGGCGAGCAGGGCGGGCCGGCGGGCGCGCAGCCAGTCCTCGGCGGCCCGGGGGGTGGGGAAGCGCACGCCGGGCGGCAGCGTCTTGAGCCGTTCCCGGGTCTCGGGGCTGTCGGTCTCGGTGATCGCACGGCAGGACTGCAGCAGCCGCACCGTCCGCTCCAGCATCCTGGCCCGGGCCAGCTGGAGTTCGGCGGGGCGCTCGCGGCGCTCGGCGAGGGCCAGCAGCCCCGGGTGCAGACAGCCGGGCACCCGGTAGGACGGCAGCGGGCAGGGCACGGTCCGCAGCAGGCCGAGGGCGGCGAAGTCGTCGAGCAGGTCGCGGGCGGTCTCCAGCGAGCAGCCGGCGAGCGCCGAGGCGGTCTGCGGGTCGACATGGCCGGCCGGGGCGAGGGCGAGCAGCCGCAGCACACGGGCCGCGGAACCGGGCAGCGAGTCGTGGACGAGGCGCAGGACGCGGTCGAGCGGGGCGCCGTCGTCGGGTTCGGCGTGCAGTTGCTTGGCGAGGTCGGAGACGGCCGCCTTGGGGCGGGCGGCGAGCCAGCCGCCGGCCAGGGCGAGCGCGGCGGGCTGGCCCTGGCAGACCTCCACGAGGGACTCGGCGGCGCGCGGGTCGACGGTGATGCGCACCGGGTCGATGCGCCGGGCCAGCAGCTCCACCCCGGACTTGGTGTCCAGGCCGCCCAGGGTGCAGGGGCGCACGTCGGCGATGCCGGTGAGCGGCCCCCGGGAGACGGCGACGAGCAGGCAGTCGGCGTTGTCCGGCAGCAGCGGGTCGACCTGCTCGGCGCCGGCCGCGTCGTCGAGCAGGAGCAGCGCTCGGCGCTCGGCGAGGGCGTCGCGCAGCGTGGCGGTCAGGTCGTCCTCGGCGGCGCCGGGCGGTACGGGCAGGCCGAGGGCGTCCAGCAGCTCGCCGGCGGCGCGCTCGACCGGTACGGGGGCGCCGTCGGGCTCGGTGAGCCGGGCGCGCAGCACGCCGTCCGGGTACCGGTCGGCGACCTGCCGCACCAGCTCCTCGGCGAGCGCGGTGCGTCCGGAGCCGGGCCGGCCCGCGATGAGGAGCACGCGCGCGCGGGGGGCCTTGCGCCCGGAGATGGTGTCGAGGCCGGTGCGCTCGATGTCCGCGCGCAGCTCCTTCAGCTCGCGTGTGCGGCCCAGGAAGAGGCTCTTCGTGGCCGCCGGTGACCGGTCGTCGCCCGACAGGTTCACGCCGCCTGCGTCCACCGCCTGATCCGTCACGGGCCACACTCCCGTCCCACCGCACGCGCGAGCCCGCCGGGTCTCCGGAGCGGGCGTCCTCAGAGCCTAGTTCACGCTCTGCGACGTCCCGGGACGAGCGGGGCGGGCACATCGCCCGATCGGATCAAGCGATGGTCACACCGGAAGGGGCGAGTTCGGTTCAGGACGCGAAGGGCCGCGCCGGCCAGGGCGCCTCGGCCGGGCGCAGGGCGTCCGGACCGTCGCCCTCGCGCGCCGCGACGAGGGAGAGCACGCCCACCACGAGGCAGTTGTTGTGCAGGTCGCCCGCGAGGACGCCCCGGACGAGCTCGTCGACCGGCACCCGGGCGAGCTCCATGTCGGTCTCCTCGTGCTCGGCGGCGAAGCGCTCGCCCTCCGCCTCCGACAGGTCGCGGGCCAGGAAGATCCGTACCGCCTCGTCGCAGCCGCCGGGGGTGGTGTAGACGTCGGTCAGCACCCGCCAGTCCTCCGCCTTGACGTGCGCCTCCTCGTACAGCTCGCGCTGGGCGGCGTGCAGCGGATTCTCGCCGGGCACGTCGAGCAGGCCGGCCGGGATCTCCCACAGCCGCTCCCGCACGGGGTGGCGGTACTGGCGGATGACCAGGACCCGGTCCTCGGCGTCCAGGGCGAGGACGGCCACCGAGCCGGGGTGGACCTGGTAGTCGCGGCGGGCCACGGAGCCGTCGGGCATGACCACCTCGTCGGTGCGCACCGAGGTCTTGTTGCCGGTGAACGGCGTCTCGCTGCCCCGGATCTCCCACTCCTCCGGGGTGTCCTTGATCGTCATGCCCTGTCCTTCCCACACGCGCCGCACGCGTGCATCCCCACGTGCTCAGGCGGTCGGTCCACCCGTACGGGACGTGCGGGGGCCTTCCGCCGCCTACGGAAACCGGGGTGCCCACCTCGAAGGCGCGCACCCCGGCCACCGTACAGCCGAGCGGGTTACTCGGAGATCTTCCGCTCGACCGCGGCCTTCACCAGGCCCGCGAACAGCGGGTGCGGGCGGGTCGGCCGCGAGCGCAGCTCCGGGTGCGCCTGGGTGGCGACCAGGTAGGGGTGGACGTCACGCGGGTACTCGACGTACTCGACGAGCTTGCCGTCCGGGGAGGTGCCGGAGAAGACGATGCCCGCCTTCTTCTCCAGCTCGGCGCGGTAGGCGTTGTTCACCTCGTAGCGGTGACGGTGGCGCTCCTCGATGTACTCCTTGCCGTCGTACACCTCGCGCACGATGGAGCCCTCGGCCAGCTTGGCCGGGTACATGCCGAGCCGCATGGTGCCGCCCATGTCGCCCTCGCCGGCGACGATGTCGAGCTGCTCGGCCATGGTGGAGATCACCGGGTGGGCCGTGGCCGGGTCGAACTCGGTGGAGTTGGCGTCGGAGACGTCGGCCAGGTTGCGCGCGGCCTCGATCACGATGCACTGCAGGCCCAGGCACAGGCCCAGCAACGGGATCTTGTTCTCGCGGGCGTAGCGGATCGCGCCGACCTTGCCGAGCACACCGCGGTCGCCGAAGCCGCCGGGGATGCAGATGCCGTCGACGTCACCGAGCTGCGCCTTGGCGCCGGCCGGGGTCTTGCAGTCGTCGGAGGTGACCCACTTGATCTTCACCCGGGCCCTGTTGGCGAAACCGCCGGCGCGCAGCGCCTCGGTCACCGACAGATAGGCGTCGGGCAGGTCGATGTACTTGCCGACCAGGGCGAGGGTGATCTCGTGGTCGGGGTTGTGGACGCGGTCGAGCAGGTCGTCCCAGGTCGTCCAGTCCACGTCGCGGAAGGGCAGGTCGAGCTTGCGCACGACGTAGGCGTCCAGGCCCTCGCCGTGGATGACCTTCGGGATGTCGTAGATCGAGCGGGCGTCGGGGCAGGCGACCACGGCGGCCTCGTCGACGTCGCACATCAGCGAGATCTTCCGCTTGATCGCGGTGGGCACCTCGCGGTCGCAGCGCAGCACGATCGCGTCCGGCTGGATGCCGATGTTGCGCAGCGCGGCCACCGAGTGCTGGGTCGGCTTGGTCTTCAGCTCGCCGGACGGGCCGATGTAGGGCAGCAGCGAGATGTGCACCACGAACACGTTGTCCCGGCCGACCTCGTGGCGGACCTGGCGGACGGTCTCCAGGAACGGCAGCGACTCGATGTCGCCGACCGTGCCGCCGACCTCGGTGATGACGACGTCCACCTCGTCGGTGGCCATGCGCCGGATGCGGTGCTTGATCTCGTTGGTGATGTGCGGGATGACCTGCACGGTGTCGCCGAGGTACTCGCCGCGACGCTCCTTGGCGATCACGGTGGAGTAGACCTGGCCGGTGGTGACGTTGGCCGAGCCGTCCAGATCGCGGTCGAGGAACCGCTCGTAGTGGCCGATGTCCAGGTCGGTCTCGGCGCCGTCGTTGGTGACGAACACCTCACCGTGCTGGAAGGGGTTCATCGTGCCCGGGTCGACGTTCAGGTACGGGTCGAGCTTCTGCATGACGACGCGCAGGCCACGGGCCTTGAGCAGCATGCCCAGGCTGGAGGCGGTGAGGCCCTTGCCGAGCGAGGAGGCGACACCCCCGGTGACGAAGATGTGCTTGGTCGTCGTGGCTGTGCTGTTTCGGAAAGCAGCGGGCGGCATGGCCAAGAGGGGGCTCCCGTGGTCGCGGATTGTCGTGCGGTACGGCGGGCCGGCCCGGGGAACCCGGGTTTTCCGGCTGAGGCGCCGTCGCTGCGGTTCGGGGGTTTCGTGCCCACCGGTCCACGGGCTACCAGGGTATCAGCGCCGGACGGGGACGGCCCCCGGGCACCCTCCGCGCACGGGCGGACAGCGGTGCGTGGCGGTCACGGGTCCCTCACCCGGTGCTCACCCGTTCGGCGCAGTCAGGTTGCCCGGAGCGGCACGCGGATCATCTGCGTGCGTCGTATCCTGCTCGGACACTCGCTGCCGAGCGCGGCCGGCAAGACGGCACCACCCCCGCCCGTACACACCGGAAAACGAGAGCTCGTCAGTGCGCCGAGCAATGGTTTGAGCAAAGATTGTCGTTCTGCCTCACGGCCGTCCGGCGGTTTGCCTCACCGCCCGGCGCCGCATTACAACGACCTTCCCCTGACCTCACCAAGCGACAGCCCCCTTCTTGCGGGGTGACGTGGCCGTTCGACTGGAGTTGCACGTGGCCGGGCGCATCGAAGACTACGCACTCATCGGAGACATGCAGACCGCTGCCCTGGTCTGCCGGGACGGCACGGTGGACTGGCTGTGCCTGCCCCGCTTCGACTCGCACGCCATCTTCGCCGGTCTGCTGGGCACCGAGGAGCACGGCTTCTGGCGGCTCGGCCCCGCCTATCCGGACGACGCGGAACCGCCCGCGGCGACCCGGCGCGGCTACCGCGGCGACTCGCTCATCCTGGAATCGGAGTGGGACACCCCCCGGGGCACGGTCCGCGTGACCGATTTCATGCCCCCGCGCGACGGCGCCCCCCAGGTGATCCGCATCGTCGAGGGCGTGACCGGCCGGGTCCCGATGCGCTCGACGCTGCGCATGCGGTTCTCCTACGGCCGGATCGTGCCGTGGGTGCACCGGCACGAGTCGCGGACGGTGGCCGTCGCCGGCCCGGACTCCGTGTGGTTCGACACACCGGCCGACACCTACGGCGAGTCGCTGACCACGTACGCGGACTTCACCGTCGCTCCCGGTGACCGGATCGCGTTCACCATCTCCTGGCAGCCCTCGCACAAGGAGCCGCCGCCGCTGCCGGAGCCGGAGCAGTCGCTGGAGGCGACGGAGGACTTCTGGCGCGAGTGGGTCGGGCACTGTACGTACCACGGCCCCTACCGCGAGGCCGTGGTCCGCTCCCTGATCACGCTGAAGGCCCTGACGTACGCCCCCACCGGCGGCATCGTCGCGGCCCCGACCACCTCCCTGCCCGAGGACATCGGCGGCGTGCGCAACTGGGACTACCGCTACACCTGGCTGCGCGACGCGGCGATCACCCTGTCCTCGCTGCTGCGCACCGGCTACCGCGAGGAGGCCCGCGCCTGGCGCGAGTGGCTGCTGCGCGCCGTCGCCGGCGACCCGGAGAACCTCCAGATCATGTACGGCATCGCCGGCGAGCGCGAGCTCGGCGAGGCGGAGCTGGACTGGCTGCCCGGCTACGAGAACTCCGCCCCGGTGCGGGTGGGCAACGGCGCCGCGCACCAGCTCCAGCTGGACGTCTACGGCGAGGTCACCGAGGCGCTGCACCTGGCCCACATGACCGGCCTGGCCCGCAACGACTACGCCTCCCTGCTCCAGCTGAAGCTGATCCGCTACCTGGAGAAGCACTGGCAGGAGCCGGACGAGGGCATCTGGGAGGTGCGCGGGCCGCGCCGCCACTTCGTGCACTCCAAGGTCATGGCGTGGGTCGCGGTGGACCGCACGATCAAGCTGATGGAGTCCGGCGACGTCGACGGCCCGCTGGAGCGCTTCAAGGAGCTGCGCGAGGAGATCCACCGGGACGTGTGCGAGAAGGGCTACGACAAGGAACGCAACACCTTCACGCAGTCCTACGGCTCCCGTGAGCTGGACGCGTCCTTGCTGCTGATCCCGCAGATGGGCTTCCTGCCGCCGGACGACAAGCGGGTCATCGGCACCATCGAGGCGATCCAGCGCGAGCTGTCCACCACCGACGGCTTCATCCTGCGTTACCCCACCGACGGCGACCACGCGGGCGTGGACGGTCTGCCCGGCGACGAGGGCGCGTTCCTCGCCTGCTCGTTCTGGATGGCCGACGACCTGGCGATGATCGGCCGTGTCGACGAGGCGAGGAAGCTCTTCGAGAAGCTGCTCTCGCTCCGCAACGACCTGGGCCTGCTGGCCGAGGAGTGGGACCCGCGCCTGCAACGCCAGGTCGGCAACTTCCCCCAGGCCTTCAGCCACGTCCCCCTGATCGACACGGCCCTCCGCCTGACAGCCAGCGGCGCCTACGGCGGCTGACCCACCCCGACTCCGCCCCGCAGCCACACCCGCACAGCTGCGGGCAGCCGCCCCACCGGCGACGACCCGCGTAACTGCGGGCAGTCGTGCCGCTGGGGCGACGGGGCCCCTGCTCCTTCAGAGCTTGGGGAGGGTGGGCGCAGCGCACCCTCCCGGCGGGGCAAGCACGATCCACCCGACGGCCACCCCCGCCTCGGGGCGCCGAGCGACTCCGGTCCCCCGAACCCCGGGCACCCCAGGCTCCACGCCCTCGACCTGCCGGCCCGGCGAAGCCCCACACCCTCGACCTGCCGGCCCCCCGAAGCTCCACGCCCCACCGATTCCAAGTCTCCCGAGCCCCAGGCACCCGAGACTCCGGTCCCCCGAGTCTCCCCGGCCCCCGAACTTGCAGGTAGCGTCCGCTTCCATGGACCCTCGACCCGACACCGAGGGCGCCGGCATCACCGTCCAGCGCGCCCTCGAACTCCCCGGCCTCCGCAGCGGCCTGCCCGAAGTCATGGCCGGCGCGGACCGCCTGGGCCGCACCGTCCGCTGGGTGCACGCCGGCGAGGTCCCCAACATCGCCTCCCTCCTCAAGGGCGGCGAACTCCTCCTCACCACCGGCTACGGCCTCGGCACCCGCCCCGCCGACCAGCGCGCCTTCGTCCGCACCCTCGCCGAACGCGGCATCGCCGCCCTCGTCGTCGAGCTGGGCCCCCGCTTCACCCGCCTGCCCGCCACCCTCGTCGACACCGCCCGCACCGCCGGCCTCCCGCTCGTCCAGCTGCACCGCGAGGTGCCGTTCGTGACGGTGACCGAGGAGATCCACACGGAGATCGTCAACGGCCACTACGCGCTGCTGCAGCGCGCCGAGGAGGTGCACCGCCGCTGCACCGAGGCCCTGCTCGGCGGCGGCGGGGCCCCCCAGGTGCTCGCCGTCCTCGCCGGCTCCGCCGGCAACCCGGTCTTCCTGGAGACACCCGACGGCCGGCTGCTGTACGCGGCCGGCTCCGGCCCCGAGGGCGCCGATCCGCTCCAGGTCTGGGAGGGACTGCGCGGCCAGCACAAGGACGCCCCGCCGCCGGCCGGCTCGGTCCTGGTGGACGTGCCCGGCGGCGGACCGGGCACCGGCTCGGTCCGTGCCCGGCTCGTGCTGCTGCCGGTGCGCGGCCCGCTCGCCCCCGTGCACCGGATGGCCGCCGAGCGCGCCGCCGGGATCCTGGCCGTGGTGCTGATGCAGGCCCGGCAGGAGGAAGAACTGGCGGCGCGCGGACGCGGCGACTTCCTCACCGACCTCGCCGAGGGCCGGATCGCCGCCGAGGACGCCCCGGCGCAGGCCCGCGTCCTCGGTTTCAAGCCGGGTGCGAGTCCGCTGCTGCCCGTGGTCATGCGGCTCGGCGACACGCTGGCGCCGGGCGGCGGCTGGGCGGTGCTGGCGCGCGCGGTCGCCGAGGAGCTGGCCGCGGTGGGGGTGCCGGTGCTGCTGGGCGTGCGTCCGGTCGAGGGCCGGGTGCCGCTGCTGGTCGGGCTGCGTTCGGAGGCGGAGCGGGCGGCGGTCGCGGACCGGGTGGCGGTGGCGCTGCGGGCCGGGGCGCAGCGCGCGGGGATGCACCGGCCGGGCGCGCAGCCCCCGGTGGTGGTGGTCGGCGTGGCGGGCGGCTGGGCGGCGGCCTCGGCGGGGCTGCGGCACGCGGCCGAGACGGCGACGGCGGCGCAGGGGCTGCCGGAGCGGCCCTGGTACGACGCCCGCCGGCTGGACATCGACCTGCTGCTGTGGCGGTTGCGCGACCACCCCGATCTGGCGGCCTTCGTGGACCGTGCGATCGGTCCGCTGCGCGATCACGACAACCGGTCGAAGCCGCCGCTGCTGCCCACCCTGCAGACGTATCTGGCGCACGCGGGCCGCAAGGCCGAGACCGCCCGCGAGCTGCACCTGAACCGGCAGACGCTCTACAACCGGCTCGCCCGTATCGGGGAGTTGCTGGGCACCGACCTCGACGACCCGCAGACGGTGCTGGCCCTCAGCCTCGCCCTGCGCGCCCGCAGACACGTGCCCTGAGTCCCACGGCCCGCCCGTCGGCGGCCGCGCGTCGGCTGCGGCGCGATCCTCCGGACCGTCACAGACCGTTGCCCAGCCGCTGGCCGAGTGGTCGGGGCTGGGTCAACTCATCGTAGATGCTGAGTACTTGGGCGACGGTCTCGTCCTCGGTGGGCCAGGTGGCCGCCTGTCGGGTCCCCCGTTCCCGCAGCTCGCGACGGCGTGCGGGGTCGCCGAGCAGCCGCAGGACGGCCGCGGCGAACGCCTCCGGGTCGCGGTGCGGGACGAGTTCGGCGGCGTCGCCGACGAGTTCGGCGATGCCGCCGGTGCGCGCGGCGACCAGCGGCACGCGCGCGTTGAGGGCCTCCTGGGCGAGCACGGAGCGGGCCTCCCCGCTGCCGGGCAGCAGGGCCAGGTCGGCGGCGGCGAGGAGTTCGCCGACGTCGGCGCGCCGTCCGATCAGCCGGACCGGCAGGCCCTCGTCCTCGATGCGCCGCTGCAGCGCCGGCCGCAGCGGCCCCTCGCCCGCGATCACGACCAGCGGCAGGGGTTCGGCGCTCCGCCAGGCGCGGGCGGCGTCCAGCAGCAGTTCGTGGCCGCGGTGCGGGTCCAGGGAGGCGACGGTGATGAGCAACGGCCTGCCGGTGGCCCCGAGTTCGGCGCGCACCTTGGGGCACGGGCGGTCCGGGTGCGCGTGGGCGGAGGGCGGGCGGGGCACGGCGACCGCGGCGAGCCGGGCGTCCCGCGCCCCCCGGTGGCGTGCCCGGTCCACCAGCTCGGAGGTGGTGCCGAGCACGACGGTGGCGGCCTTGACCACGCGCCGCTCCAGCATCCGCAGCAGGTGCGCCCGGGGGCCTTCGGCGTGAGCGTGGTTGTGCCACGTGACGACGAGCGGGGTGGGGCGTCCACTGAGCGCGAGCGCCGCCCGGAAGGAGGCGTGCAGTCCGTGGGCGTGCACCAGGTCGGCGCCCGCGCAGGCGGTGCGCAGCGCGGCCACCGACACCGGGTCGCTGCTGCGCGGCACATGGAGGTGCTCGGCGCCGGCCGCGGTGAATCCGTAGGCGCGGTCGATCGGCTCGGGGGCGCACACCGTGACCCGTACGCCCCTGGCGACCAGCCCCGCGGCCAGCGACCGCACGTGCGCGCTGCTGCCGGCGTTGCCGCCGCCGAGCACCTGCACGGTGCGCAGCGGCGGCTGACCGTGCGTTACGTGGCTGGTCACGGGGCTCACGCGGCCGGGGCTCCTGGTTTCGGCGTCGGATGGTTCGGCGTCGGCCGGTCGTGCGACCGGTGCCGGGTGGTCCGTCACCGGAGGGTCCGGCGCCGGGCGCTCACAGGGCAACGTATCGAAGATCGTGCGGAAGGTGCCGGGCCGAGGACCGGACCGCGCGCACCCGCTCCGTGTGCCGCCCCCGCCCCAAGGATGCCAGTACGTACGGGTGTTCCGGGCCCATCGGGTGGTGGCGAGCGTGTGGTGACGGGCCGACACGGTGTATCGGGTCACCCACATGAGTGAAAGCGAGGTGTGCTGGGGGCGCGTGCGCCGGCGCGTCAGAGGGAGCGGGCGAACTCGCTCACCCGGTCGCCGTACGCGGCGGCGGCCGCCGCCGCGACGGCGTGGGCGAGCAGCCCGGCGCGCCCGTTGCACACGACGGCCGCGGCGCCGAGGGCCGCGCCCAGGGCGTGCGCCCCGGTGTCACCGAGCATCGTCCGCTCCCCCAGATCGTCGGGCAGGGCCGCAAGGGCGGCCCCGACGGCGACGGCGGACAGTTCGGCCCCGGGTCCGCGCCGCAGCAGGCCGGGCGCGGCGAGCGCGAGGACCGCAGCGGCGGCGCGCCCGGGCCGTACGTCCACGAGGTTGACGGCGTGCGCGGCGCCGGCGACCACCACGCCCGCGAGCACCTTGTCGACGGGCCGTTCCTTCAGCAGCGCGCCGGTGAGCAGCCCGGCGGCGCCGATCCCGAACAGCTTGACCGCGCCGCTGGTGACCTCGCCGTCGCGCAGGGCCGTGAGGTGGGCGCGGAACCCGCGCCGCGGGTCGCCGGCCCCGGCGACGTCGTCGTAGGCGCCGCAGGCACCGGCGGCGAGCACCGCGAGGGCGGCGGCGGGCCGTACCCGTCCGGCGGCGCAGGCCGCCCCCAGCGCGGTGGCGGGCCCGGCGTACAGCCCGACGGACCGGCCCGCGTGGTTGGTCCGCTCCCAGCGCCGCCGGCCGCCGGGCGCCGTGGTCCGCAGCGCGGCGGCGAAGGTCCGGGTGAGGCCGGCGGACAGGGCGAGGAAGGCGGCGGGACGGAAGATCATCCCGCCACCCTACGTACGTCTACAGATCGGCGCGCGCGGTGGCGAGCAGTTCCTCGGCGTGGGCGCGGGCCGTCTCGGAGTCCTCCTGGCCGGCCAGCATCCGGGACAGTTCCCGGATCCGCTCCTCACCCTCCAGCACCTTCACGCCCGAACGGGTGACCGACCCGTCGTTGGTCTTCTCCACCAGCAGCTGCCGGTCGGCGAAGGCGGCCACCTGCGGCAGGTGGGTGACGACGACGACCTGCGCCGTCCTCGCCAGCTTGGCGAGCCGCCGCCCGATCTCCACGGCCGCCTTGCCGCCGACGCCGGCGTCGACCTCGTCGAAGAGGTACGTCGGCACCGGGTCCGTGCCCGCGAAGACGACCTCGACGGCGAGCATCACGCGCGACAGCTCACCGCCGGAGGCGCCCTTGGCGATCGGGCGGGGCGGCGCGCCCGGATGCGGGGCGAGCAGCAGTTCGACCTCGTCGACGCCGGACGGCCCGTAGGCGACGGTCCGCCCGCCGACCTCCACGCCCTCCGGGTCCTCGGTCTGGCGGATGTCGAAGGACACGCGCGCGTGCGGCATGGCGAGCGAGGCCAGTTCGGAGGTCACCGCGGCGGCGAACCGCTCGGCGGCCTCGGTGCGGGCGTCCGTCAGCGCCTGCGCCAGACCGCTGAGTTCGGCGCGCAGGGCGTCCCGCTCGGCGATCAGCTCCCCGGTCCGCTCGTCGTCGGAGTCGAGTTCGGTCAGCCGGACGGCGCCGCGCTCGGCCCAAGCGAGCACGGCGTCGACGCCCTTGTCGTACTCGCCGTACTTGCGGATCAGCGCGGTCAGCGCGGCCCGCCGCTCCTCCACGGCCGCCAGCCGCAGCGGGTCGGCGTCCAGGTCGTCGGCGTACCCGGCCAGCTCGCCGGCCACGTCGCCGAGCAGGATCCCGATCTCACCGATCCGGTCGGCGAGCGCGGACAGCTCCGGGTCGTGCGCCCTCACGGCCTCCACGGCCCGCTGGGCGCCCGCGACGAGGGTGGCCGCGTCGATGCCCTCGGGATCCTCCGGGTCGCCCGCCAGAGCGGCGTGCGCGGCCGTCGCGGCGGACGACAGCGCCTCGGCGTGTCCCAGCCGCTCGGCCTCCTCGGCCAGCTCGACGTCCTCCCCGGCGCGCGGCTCGACGGCGGCGATCTCCTCCAGGCCGTAGCGGAGCAGGTCGGCCTCCTGGGCCCGCTCCCGCCCGCGCGTGGTGATCTCCTCGAGCTCGGCGGCCACGGCCCGCAGCCGCCGGTAGGCCCCGGCGTACTTGGCCAGCGGCACGGCGACCGCGTCTCCCGCGTACCGGTCCAGCGCCTGCCGCTGCCGGGTGAGCTTGAGCAGGCCCTGCTGATCGGTCTGCCCGTGCACGGCCACCAGGTCGTCGGCGAGCTCGGCGAGCAGCCCCACGGGCACGCTGCGCCCGCCCAGGTGCGCCCGCGAGCGCCCCTCGGCGGAAACGGTACGGCTGATCAGCAGCGCCCCGTCGTCCAGCTCGGCGCCGGCCTCCTCGGCCCGTACGACGGCGGCGGCGCCCGGCGGCACGGCCACCCGGCCCTCCACGACCGCCTTGCCGGCCCCGATCCGCACGAGCGCCGGGTCCGCGCGCCCGCCCAGCAGCAGCCCCAGGCTGGTCACCACCATGGTCTTGCCCGCACCCGTCTCACCCGTGACGGCGGTGAAGCCGGGCGACAGCTCGACGACAGCGTCGTCGATCACCCCGAGTGACCGTATCCGCATCTCCTCCAACACGACGTCGACCATACGAGGTTTTGGCCGCCTCGTGCGACGCCGCCCCGCCCGATGGGGCGGAGCCGGGGCGGTCACCCGCTCCCGGCCCGCTCGTCGACAAAGTGGGCGCCGGTGCCGTGCACGGCGCCCCGGGGGGTCTCGCACCGGTGTACGCGTGCGCCCGACGACACGGCGAGGTCCGGCACGGCGCCCGGCACGGCCGCCCCGGCCCCGGCGACGGCGACGGCGGCCGGACCCGGCCTGATCCGAACGAGAGGCCCCAGGGCGTGTTTCGAAAGCGGCGTCGTCCGCCCGGAGGGCGGGGCTCGCGGCGTCCGGTGGTGGGGGCCCCTCGCACGCCGTTCAGGCAGTGGGAGAGCGTCGCAAGGCGAGGGTCGCCCGCGTGCCGGGCGTACGCGGACGATCCCGACAACGCGGCGTGGGGGTACCCCCGGCCGAAGGCCGGGGGTGGCGCCGTGCCAGGCGTCGCGAGCCGGACGGGACGTTCGCGACCCGCGCTAGTGGGGCGCCCCGCGCCAGCCGGAGACGGGCAGGGCGAACTTGGCGACCAGGCGGTCGGTGAACGAGGCGTGGTGCAGCCGGGCCAGCCGCACCGGCACGGCGCCGCGCCGTACCTCCACCCGCGCGCCCGGCGGCAGCTCCACGGTGCGCCGCCCGTCGCACCACAGCACACCGGGCGGGACGTGCGGCAGCACCTCCACGGCCAGCACCGAGTCCGGCGAGGTGACCAGCGGCTTGGCGAACAGCGCGTGCGCGCTGATCGGCACCATCAGCAGCGCCTCCACCTCGGGCCACACCACCGGTCCGCCGGCCGAGAAGGCGTAGGCCGTGGAGCCGGTCGGGGTGGCGCAGACGATGCCGTCGCAGCCGAAGCCGGTGACCGGCCGCCCGTCGATCTCCAGCACGACCTCCAGCATCCGCTCGGCGGACACCTTCTGCACGGCCGCCTCGTTCAGCGCCCAGTCGGTGTGCACGATGTCGCCGTTGCGGTGCACGACCACGTCCACGGTCATGCGCTCCTCGACCTCGTAGGCCCGGGACACCACCCGGTCCACGACCTTGTCCAGGTCGTCGCGCTCGGCCTCGGCGAGGAACCCGACACGCCCGAGGTTCACCCCGAGCATCGGCACGCCGGAGGCGCGGGCGAACTCGGCGCCGCGCAGCAGCGTGCCGTCACCGCCGAGCACGATCAGCAGCTCGCACCCGTCCAGGCACTGCGGAGTGGCCTCGGCGACCAGCTCCACCTCGCCCGGCAGCGGCAGGTCGCACGCCTCCGCCTCCAGTACGCGCACGCCGATCCCGGAGCGCAGCAGCCCCTTGACCACCAGTTCGGCACTGCGCACGGCGGCCGGCCGCCCGGTGTGCGCCAGCAGGAAAACGGTACGCGCCCGGGTCTGTGTCCGAGCCTGAGTCTGTGTCAACGCGGCCCCTCCGCCACTGCACGGTCAACATCGGCCGGGTCCAGGGCGGGCGCCCCGGCACGCAGCCACAGAAAGTACTCGACGTTGCCGGAGGGACCGGGCAGCGGGCTGGCGGTGACGCCCTTCACCCCGAGCCCGAGTTCCCACGCCCTGCCCGCAACGCCCCGCACGGCCTCCGCCCGCAGCTGCGGACTCCGTACGACACCCCCGCTGCCCAGCCGCTCCTTCCCCACCTCGAACTGCGGCTTGACCATCATCACCAGATCGGCGTCCGGCCCCACGCACCGCACCAGGGCGGGCAGCACCAGACCGAGCGGGATGAAGGACAGGTCCCCGACGACAAGGTCCACAGGTTCTCCGTCGATCGCCTCGAGCGTCAACTCCCGTACGTTCGTACGGTCCTTTACGGTGACGCGTTCATCCTGCCGGAGCGACCAGGCGAGTTGTCCGTATCCGACGTCGACGGCGACGACGTGCGCGGCGCCCGCGCGCAGCAGCACGTCGGTGAAGCCGCCGGTGGACGCGCCGGCGTCCAGCGCCCGGCGCCCCTGGACGACGAGCCCCTCGGGCACGAAGGCCTCGAGCGCGCCGGCCAGCTTGTGGCCGCCCCGGGAGACGTAGTCGGGGTCGCTGTCGTCGGCCGTGACGACGATGGCGGCGGCCGTCTCCACCTGGGTGGCGGGCTTGGTCGCGACGGTCTTGCCGACGGAGACCCGCCCGGCGGCGATCAGCTGGCCGGCGTGTTCGCGCGAGCGCGCCAGCTTGCGGCGGACCAGCTCCGCGTCGAGACGGCGACGTGCGACTCCTGCCACGTTCTGTTCAGCTCCTGTGTCGGTACGGCGGTGGGGGCGCCGGAGGTCCCGGGCGGGCGTCGAGCGCGGTGAGCGCGTCGCGCAGGCCCCCGTGTACATCCTCGTACACCGCCACGTGCCCGTCGGTGGCGAGGTGGTCGGCGTCACCGAGCCGCTTGAGGGCCGCGTCGACGCCGGCGTCGCCGGTGGGGGTGCGCGGGACGTCCAGCGGGGCGGGGGCGGCGGGGCCCGGGTCGGGCGCCGGGCCGCCCTCCTCCCCGGTCGCCGCTCGCGTCGGGACCTCCGTCCCGGTCACAGAGTCGCTCATGCCCAGACGCTACCGCGAAGCCCTGGGGTACCGTCGGTCGCGATGGCCACGATCGAGGAGTGCCGTGCGGCACTCGAGAAACTCTCGGACAGCATGGCGAACGCCGACGGGGACGTCCGCGACGCGGCGGCACTCGACCGGTCGGTGAGCTGCCACATCACGGACCTCGACGTCACCTTCGCCGGCCGCCTCACCGGCGGCCGCATCGACGTGCGCGACACCGTGCCGGGGCCGCCGCCCGAGAAGGCCCAGATACGCCTCGCCATGTCCGGCGACGACCTGGTCGCGCTGGTGGGCGGCGAGCTGAACTTCGCCACGGCCTGGGGTTCGGGCCGGGTGCGGCTGGAGGCGGGCCTGCTGGACCTGTTCCGGCTCAGGAAGCTTCTGTAGCGGCGGCGGACGCCTCCGTCGCCGGAGCCTTCCCGGCGGTCTGCGCGGCCGTGGCCCTCCCGGCGTCCGACCGTGCCTTGCGCGCCGCCGGCACCACCAGCGGCGTCCCCGTCTCGGGGTCCTCGATGACCTGGCAGCGCAGCCCGAAGACCTCCTCCACCAGTTCGGCGGTGACGATGTCGTTCGGCGCGCCCTGGGCGATGACCCGGCCCTCGCGCAGGGCGATGAGATGGGTGGCGTAGCGAGCGGCGTGGTTGAGGTCGTGCAGCACGGCCACCAGCGTGCGCCCCTGCTCCTCGTGCAGTTCCGCGCACAGGTCCAGGACGTCGATCTGGTGCTGGATGTCCAGGTACGTCGTCGGCTCGTCGAGCAGGAGCAGCGGCGTCTGCTGGGCGAGCGCCATGGCGATCCACACGCGCTGGCGCTGGCCGCCGGACAGTTCGTCGACGTAGCGCTCGGCGAGCGGGGCGGTGCCGGTGCGCTCCATGGACTCCCGCACGACCCGCTCGTCCTCGGCGGACCACTGCCGCAGGATGCCCTGGTGCGGGTAGCGGCCCCGGCCCACCAGGTCGCCGACGGTGATGCCGTCGGGCGCGATCGAGGACTGCGGCAGCAGTCCGAGCGTGCGGGCGACCTTCTTGGCCGGCATCGACTGGATGACCTGCCCGTCGAGCAGCACCCGGCCCTCGCTGGGCTTGAGCATCCTCGACAGCGCCCGCAGCAGGGTGGACTTGCCGCACGCGTTGGGGCCGACGATCACCGTGAAGGAGTTGTCGGGTATCTCCACCGACAGCTGTTCGGCGATCACCCGTCGGTCGTAGGCGAGGGTGACGTTCTCGGCGGAGAGGCGGTTCACGGTGCTCCTCGGATCGTTCGCTGCGGTGGCGCGGGCGCCCGTCTTCGGCGTCTTGGTGCCGCGGGCGCTCATATACGGCCCTTCTTGCGCTCGGTGACCAGCAGCCACAGCAGGTAGACGCCGCCGAGCGCGCCGGTGACCACGCCGACGGGCAGCTGGTCGGCGCCGAACGCGCGCTGCGAGGCCCAGTCGGCGACGACCAGCAGGGCGGCTCCCATGCACAGCGAGGGCAGGAGGTTGGGGCCGGGCGAGCGGGTCAGGCGCCGGGCCAGCTGAGGCGCGGTCAGGGCGACGAAGGAGACGGGGCCGGCGGCGGCCGTGGCGGCGGCGGTGAGCAGCACGGCGGAGCCCATCAGCAGCAGGCGCACCCGCTCGACGCGCACCCCGAGGGCGTAGGACATGTCGTCGCCCATCTCCAGCATCCGCAGCCCCCGGGCGTTGGCGAGGACCAGCGGCAGCAGCACCGCGCACAGGACGAGCAGCGGCCACACCTGGGTCCAGTCGCGCCCGTTGAGCGAGCCGGTCATCCAGACGACGGCGCGGGCCGCGTCGACGAAGTCGGCCTTGGTGATGAGGTAGCCGTTGACGGCGGTGACGACCGCGTTGACGCCGATGCCGACCAGGACCAGCCGGTATCCGTGCACGCCCTGCTTCCAGGCCAGGAAGTAGATCGCGAGTCCCGTGACCAGGCCGCCGGCGAGCGCGCCGAGGGTGACGGCGGTGGCGCCGCCGGAGAACAGGACGATGACGACCAGCGCGCCGGCCGTGGCCCCCTGCGAGAGGCCGAGCACGTCCGGGCTGCCCAGCGGATTGCGCGAGACGGACTGGAACAGCGCGCCGCCCAGGCCCAGGCAGGCGCCGACCAGCAGTCCGACCAGGACGCGCGGCAGCCGCAGTTCGCGGACGATGAACTCCTGCCCCGGATCGCCCTGCCCGACGAGCGTCCTCAGCACGTCGGGGGCGGAGATCGGGAAGTCGCCGGTGCCGATCAGCACGACGCCCGCGGTGAGCGCGGCCAGCAGCAGCACGACGACGACGGTGAACGCCCGCACGTCGAGGCGGAAGGACAGCCCGCCCGGGGCGCGGACGGCGCGTGCGGTGCGAGAGGGGTGCGCGGTCTTCACAGCTGGGTCGTCCTCCGCCGCCGTACGAGCAGGATGAACACCGGGCCGCCGATGATCGCGGTGACGACCCCGACCTGGACCTCGGCGGGCCGGGCGACGACCCGTCCGACGACATCGGCGCCCAGCAGCAGCACCGGCGACAGGACGGTGGCGTAGGGGAGGATCCAGCGCAGGTCGGGGCCGGTGAAGGAGCGCACGATGTGCGGGACCATCAGCCCGACGAAGACGATCGGCCCGCACGCGGCGGTCGCCGCCCCGCACAGCACGGTCGCGGCGAGCATCGCGAGCGCCCGGGTGCGGTTCAGGTTCGCGCCGAGGGCGCGGGCGGTGTCGTCGCCCATCGCCATGGCGTTGAGCGGGCGGGCCAGCAGCAGCGCGAGGAGCGTGCCGGCCAGCAGGAACGGCAGCACCTGCACGATGGTGGAGTTCGTGGCGGAGGCCAGGGAGCCGACCGTCCAGAAGCGCATCCGGCCCAGCGCCGCGTCGTCCATGATCATCACAGCTTGGACGTAGCCGTAGAGGGCGGCGCCGATCGCGGTGCCGGCCAGCGCGAGCCGTACGGGGGTGGCGCCCCGGCTGCCGCCGAGGAACCACACCAGCGCGCCCACCGCCGCCGCGCCGAGGAAGGCGAACCAGACGTACCCGCTCAGGCTGGTCACGCCGAAGTACGTGATGGCGGTGACGACGGCGGCCGACGCCCCCGCGTTGATGCCGAGGACGCCGGGATCGGCCAGCGGATTGCGGGTCAGCGCCTGCAGCACGGCCCCGGACAGCCCGAGGGCGGCTCCCACGAGCAGCCCGAGGACCGTGCGCGAGAGCCGCTCGCCGACCACCACGTCGCCGTACGTCCCCGAGTCCTGGAACAGGCCGTGCCAGACCTGGGTCAAGGACAGCTCCTTGGCCCCGACCACGATGCTCACCAGCGCCACGAGCACCAGGGCCGCGATGGAGAGGACGAGCCCGGCGGCTCGCGTCCCGCGGCGGGTCGGGGGTGCGGCGGCCGCTGCCGCGCGCTCTTCGGGAGGACTGTCGACCAACACCCGGTTAGGTTAGCCTACCCTCCTCAACCCATCGATGCCGCGTCCCCAGACCGAGGGAACGCCCCGGGTGGTCCGAAGTCCATGCGTCGTGGGGTCCACCGCCCGGTCCCCGCCGCGAGCGCACGACCGGCCGGCGTCCCGGGCGGCTCACAGTCCCAGTCGTGCCAGCGCCTTCCCCCCGTCCAGCTCGCAGGCGCTCTCGCCGCCCGCCGTCCACGCCGCCGCGCACAGCGCCCGCAGCCCGTCCAGCGCGGCCCCGTCGCCGCCGAGCTCCAGCCGGTCCGCGCCCGCCGTCGCCGTCCACCCGCCGCACCGGAAACCATCACCCTCCCGGGTGATCTCCGGCTGCCCGGTGAGCAGCCCGCGCAGATCCGCGTCCACGAACGTCGGACGGTGCTGCGGCGGCGCGGCCAGGAGCTGTGCCCCGTCCGTCACACCGGTCAGCACGAGCAGCGAGTCCACCCCGCCGTTGAACGCGCCCTCGATGTCGGTGTCCAGCCGGTCCCCGACCACCAGGGGATGCTTCGCGCCGGTGCGCAGGATCGTCTCGCGGTGCATGGGCGGCAACGGCTTGCCCGCCACCTGCGGCTCGGCCCCGGTCGCGATGCGGACGACCTCCACCGCCGCGCCGTTGCCCGGAGCGATGCCCCGCGCGCTCGGGATGGTCAGGTCGGTGTTGGAGGCGAACCACGGCACCCCGCGACGGATCGCGTAGCAGGCCTCCGCGAACCTCCCCCACTGCAGTTCCGGCCCGCCGTAGCCCTGCACCACCGCTGCCGGGTCGTCGTCGGCCGACTCCACCGGCACGAGCCCGCGCTCGCGCAGCGCCACCCGCAGCCCCTCCCCGCCGATCAGCAGGACCCGCGCACCGGAGGGCACGGAATCCGCGATCAGCCGGGCCACCGCCTGCGCCGAGGTCACCACGTCCGCCGCCTGGGCCGCTATGCCCAGCTCGGTCAGGTGCGCGGCCACCGTGTCCGGGGTGCGCAGCGCGTTGTTGGTGACGTACGCCAGATGCATGCCGCCCGCGCGGGCGGTCGCCAGCGAGTCGACCGCGTGCGCGATCGCGTCACCCCCCGCGTACACCACCCCGTCCAGATCGAGAAGGGCCGTGTCGTACGCCTCGCTCAGGGCCTGCCCACTGCCCTCGGGCCTCGTCCTGACGCCCTGGCTCATTCCGCATCGCTCCTCTTGAAACCGGCTTTCCTCCGATCATCCCCCATGCCGCTGACACACGTACGATGCCGGGATGAACACAGCAGGTCACACACCGGCAACATCACGCCGAGGCCTGGAACTCACCCCGTTCCGAGGCCTGCGCTACGACCCCGACCGGGTCGGCAGCCTGGCCGCCGTGACGTCCCCGCCCTACGACGTCGTCGTACGCCCCGACGGCCTGCACCACCTCCAGTCCGCCGATCCGTACAACATCGTCCGGCTGATCCTCCCCCAGGCCGGCACCCCCACCGCCCGCAACGAGCAGGCCGCCGACACCCTGCGCCGCTGGCTGGCCGAGGGCGTCCTGACCACCGACCCCGAACCGGGCCTGTACGTCTACGAGCAGCGTGACGGCGACGGCATGCTGCAACGCGGGCTGATCGGCGCGCTGCGGGTCACGGACCCGGCCGAGGGCGTGGTGCTTCCGCACGAGGACGTGATGCCGCACATCGTCGCGGACCGCGCCGCCCTGATGCGGGCCACCAGCGCCAACCTCGAACCGCTGCTGCTCACCTACCGCGGCAACGGCTCGACGGCGGCCACGACGGTGGTCGTCGAACGGGCGGCCGAGCGGCCCCCGCTGCTCGCGACGACCACCGAGGACGGCTTCAGCCACCGTCTGTGGGCGGTCACCGACCTCGAGGACGTGACGGCGGTGCAGGAGGACCTGGTCCAGCACCAGGCCCTGATCGCCGACGGCCACCACCGCTGGGCGACCTACCGGCGGCTGCGCGCGGAGCACGGCTCCCCCAGCGCCTGGGACTACGGCCTGGTCCTGCTGGTGGACACCGCCCGCTACCCCCTGCGGGTCCGCGCCATCCACCGTCTGCTGCACGGCCTGCCGGTCACCGAAGCGCTGCCGGCGCTGGACGGCCTGTTCCGGGTACGGCGGCTGGACGCACCTCTGGCGGACGCCCTGGCGGCGCTCGCGGACGCGGCGTGCGCGAGCAACGCCTTCCTGCTGGCCGGCGACGGCTCCTTCCACCTCGTGGACCGCCCGGACCCCGCCCTGCTGGCCCGCACGGTGCCCGCCGACCGGCCGGCCGCCTGGCGCACCCTGGACGCGACGGTCCTGCACGCCACACTCCTGGAACACGTCTGGCACATCCCCGAGGACGACCCGGCCCGCATCGCCTACATCCACGACACGGCCGCCACCGTGCGCAAGGCGGAGCGCGACGGCGGCACGGCCGTCCTGATGCATCCGGTCCGCGAGGAGGTCGTGCGGGATCTGGCCCGCCAGGGCGTCACCATGCCCCGCAAGTCGACGTCCTTCGGCCCGAAGCCGGCGTCGGGACTGGTGCTGCGCGCGCTGGATCCGTGAGGCCGTGAGACATGAGAAGGGGCGGACCCGTTCGGATCCGCCCCTTCTCATGTCTCATGCCTTCCGACCGGACTCAGTCCTTGTCGTCCTCGACCTCGTCCTCGGCCTCGACCCCGGCCTCGCTGCCCGGCGCGGCGGCGGAGGGGCCTTCGGCCCCGTCCTTCGCGTCGTCGCCCTCGGTCTCGTCGAGCGCGTCGGTGAACTCGACGCCGTCCAGTTCGGCCAGCCGGTCCGAGGCGTCGGTGCTGCCGTCCCGGTCGGCCTCGACGGCCTTGGCGAACCACTCCCGCGCCTCCGCCTCGCGGCCCACGGCCAGCAGGGCGTCGGCGTAGGCGTAGCGCAGCCGCGCGGTCCAGGCCTGGACGGAGTTGGAGGCCAGCTCGGGGCTCTGCAGGGTCACGATGGCCGCGTCCAGCTGCCCCATGTCGCGCCGGGCGCCGGCCGCGACCAGCCGCATCTCCACCTGCCCGGCCTTGTCGAGCTTGTGCACCTCCGGCGCGCCGGCCATGTCGAGCGCCTTCTCGGGCCGCCCGAGACCGCGCTCGCAGTCGGCCATGACGGGCCACAGGTCGACGTTGCCGGTCATCCGGCGGGCGGCCCGGAACTCGGCGAGCGCCTCGCTGTACTTCTGGCTCGCGTACGCGGCGAAGCCGGCCGCCTCGCGCACGGCGGCGACACGGGACGCCAGCCGCAGCGCGACCCTGGAGTAGCCGTAGGCGCCCTCGGGGTCCTCGTCGATGAGCCGGGCGACCATCACCAGGTTCCTGGCGACGTCGTCGGCGAGCGTCTTGGGCAGGCTCTGGAGCTCCTGCCGGACGTCCTTGTCGATCTCCTCCCCGGTGACCTCCTCCGGGATCGGCAGCCGCTTGATCGGCTCGCGGTCACGGTCCCGCTCGTCGCGGAACCGGCCGCCGCCGCGCTCGTCGTCGCGGCGGAAGCCACGGCGGTCGTCCCTGCGGTCGTCCCGCCGGTCGTCACGGCCACGGAAACCGCCGGGACGGCCGCCACGGTCGTCGCGGCGGGGCCCACGCCCGCCACGGTCGTCACGGCCGCGGAAGCCCCCGCGCTCGCCCCGGTCACCCCGGTCGCTCCGCTCGCCCCGGCCGCGCTGGTCGTCGCGACGGTCGTCACGGCGGAAGGCCGGACGGTCGTCGTCACGGCGGAAGGCCGGACGGTCGTCGTCACGACGGAACGCCGGACGGTCGTCGTCACGACGGAACGCCGGACGGCTGTCGTCACGACGGAAGCCGCCACGGTCGCCGCCACGGTGATCATCGCGACGGTCGTCGCGGCGGTCGTCGCGGCGGTATGCCGGACGGTCGTCGTCGCGGCGAGGGGCGGGGCGGTCGTTGTCGCGGCGGAAGCCGCCACGGTCGCGGTCGTCACGGCGGCCATGTCCGCCGTAGCCCCCGCGGTCGCCCTCACGACGGTCGTCCCGCCGGTCGTCACGGCGATCGTCACGGCGGAAACCGCCACGGTCACCGCGGTCGCCACGCTCGCCGCCACGACGGTCGTCACCACGGCGGTCATCACGACGCCCGTAACCACGGTCGTCGTCACGACGACCGAAGCCACCACGCTCGTCATCACGTCGGCCGTAGCCACGACGGTCGTCCCTGCGGTCGTCCCGCCGGTCATCACGGCGGTACGAGGGCCGGTCGTCACGGCGGTCGTCGCGGCGAGGGGCCGGACGGTCGTCGTTACGACGGTAGGAAGGGCGGTCGTCGTCGCGGCGGGGAGCGGGGCGGTCGTTGTCGCGGCGGAAGCCGCCACGGTCGCGGTCGTCACGGCGGCCATGTCCGCCGTAGCCCCCGCGGTCGCCCTCACGACGGTCGTCCCGCCGGTCGTCACGGCGATCGTCACGGCGATCGTCACGGCGGAAACCGCCACGGTCACCGCGGTCGCCACGCTCGCCGCCACGACGGTCGTCACCACGGCGGTCATCACGACGGAAGCCGCCACGGTCGTCATCACGCCGGCCGAAGCCGCCACGGTCGTTGGAGCGACGCGGGCCTCCGCGGTAGCCGCTGCGGTCACCGCGGTCACCACTGTCCCGGCGGCGCTGATCGCGCTCGGGACGCTCGTCGGGAGAGTTGGTGGACATCGGTGACTCCTGTCTTCGGTACCGCAAAGTCGTTCTCGCGCAGCCGGGTACCCGGTACGCCTGGAAAAAAGAAAAGGACCCCTGGTCCCAGCTGAACGCTGGTGACCAGGGGTCCTCCAAAGATTGTTCGGCGGCGTCCTACTCTCCCACAGGGTCCCCCCTGCAGTACCATCGGCGCTGTAAGGCTTAGCTTCCGGGTTCGAAATGTAACCGGGCGTTTCCCTCACGCT
>NZ_JBISAL010000007.1:174398-474482 GCF_044391765.1 Streptomyces sp. NPDC018610 | reverse complement strand
ATGGTACTGCAGGGGGGACCCTGTGGGAGAGTAGGACACCGCCGAACAAATTTTAGGGAAAACCCCGCACCTCACGGTGCGGGGTTTTCTGCGTTCCGGGTGTTTTCCGGGTCGATTAGGGTCGGGCCATGCGCTACGACCTCATCATCTTCGACAACGACGGTGTCCTCGTCGACAGCGAGCCGATCTCCAACCGGCTGCTGGCCTCCTACCTCACCGAGCTGGGGCATCCCACCTCCTACGAGGACTCCATCCGTGACTACATGGGGTCCGCGATGCACCGGGTCCACGACCTCGTCCTGGAGCGCACGGGGCAGCGGCTGCCCGAGGACTTCGACGACGTCTTCCACGCCCGCGTCTTCGCCGCCTTCCAGCGGGAGCTGCGGCCGGTTCCCGGTATCGCCGGCGTCCTGGAGAAGCTGACGGCCGACGGCACGCCGTACTGCGTGGCCTCCTCGTCGAGCCACGAGCGGATCCGGGTGGGGCACCGGACGACGGGACTGGACCCCTGGTTCGACGACGCCCGGATCTTCTCCGCGCAGGACGTCGGGCGGGGCAAGCCGGCGCCGGACCTGTTCCTCCACGCCGCCGAGCGGATGGGTGTCACGCCCGACCGGTGCGTGGTCGTGGAGGACTCCGTACTCGGCGTCCAGGCCGCCCTGGCGGCCGGGATGGACGTGTGCGGCTTCACCGCCATGACGCCCGCCGACCGTCTCGCGGGTGCCACTCAACTCTTCTCCGACATGGGCGAGTTGGCTGACCTGCTGGTATGAGCTCCGGCATGACCGGGGCCACCGGCGGGGCACTGACATTTGTCATGCGGAGCTCCGGACGATCGTTTCTACTGCCGGACCCCGCCCAGCGGCGAAGCTGAGGGCATGACGAAGAACACGGGGAACCAGAGCCACGGCGACCAGCGGAACCCGAGGGTGCTGGACCACTTCAGGCCGCTGATCCTGGACGTGGCGGTGCCGCTCGGCTCGTACTACGTCGTCAAGGACGGCTTCGGGACGAGCACCTTCGCCGCGCTGGCCTGGAGCAGCGCGGTGCCCGCGGCGCGGACCGTGTGGAGCCTGGTCAAGGAGCGACGGACCAACGCCCTGGCCGGCCTCATCCTGGTCGTCAACGTCGTCTCGCTGCTGCTGAGCTTCGTCTCCGGGGACCCGCGGCTGATGCTGGCCAAGGACAGCGGCGTCAGCAGCGCGGTCGCCATCGGCATCCTGGTCTCCGTGGCGCTCGGGAAGCCGATGATGACCGCGGGGATGAAGCCCTTCCTGGTGAAGGGCGACGCCGCCAAGGAGGCCGCCTGGCAGCGGCTGGTGTCCGGGACGGCGGCCCGCTCGGTGGCCTTCCGGAGCAAGGAGCGCGTGTTCTCCGCCGTCTGGGGAGTGGCGCTGCTGACCGAGTGCGTGGCGCGCGTCGTCGGCGCGTACACCCTCCCCGTGGACACGATGGTCTGGCTCGGCACGGTCATGATGCTCGGCGCGATGGCCGTCGCGTTCTTGGGCAGCGGAGCGCTGGCGGTCGTACCCATGGAGCGCATGCTGGACGCCGAGGTCGAGGCCGCCGGGGCCGAGGCCGAGAGCGGCAGCACCCGGCGGCCCGCGGTCGCCGTCGCCGCCTGAGAGTCTCCGAGATCCCTGCGACGCCGCCAAAGCGCCAGTAACACCCGGGGAGAGACCGGGAGGAGCCGGGAGGCGCGCGGGACGCCCGGCTCCTCCCTCCGCTCCTCGCCTCCACCTCGATGAACCGCGAAGCTGAAGGAAATTCACCTTCGCCGGAATCTACCCACAGGTAGTCCGGGGCCCTACGCTCGCCGCCATGACAGAAGTGCTGCGGCGCGGTAGGGCCTCCTTGGCGTTCTCCTTCTTCGCGCAGGGCGCCGTGTTCGCACTGCTCGTGACGCGCATCCCCGCCATCCAGGACCGTTACGGGATGTCCGACGCCGTGCTGCCGGTCTTCCTGGCCGCCGTGCCGATCCTCGCCGGCGCCGGCAGCGTCACGACCGAGCACCTGGTGCGGCGCATACGGCCCAGCCGGGTGCTGCGCTGGTCGCAGCCCGCCGCCATGCTGGCCCTGGTCGCGGTCGGGGCCGGGGACGGGATCGCCGTCCTCGCGGCCGCGCTCGCGGCGTTCGGACTGGCCGTGGGCGCGCTGGACGCCTCGATGAACATGCTCGGCGTGAGCCTGCAGCGGGCCTACGGCCGCAGCATCATGCTCAGCTTCCACGCCGCCTACAGCCTCGGCGGCATCATGGGCGCCTCACTGGCCTGGGCGGGGGCGCACTGGCACCTGGCGCTGTGGGTGTCCTACCTCCCGGTGGTGGCGGTGCTGCTGCCGGCGGTGTTCGTCGGGAGCCGGTGGTACGTCGACGCGGCCGGGGCGGAGAAGACCGGCGAGGCGGGTGGGGCCGGTACGGACGGCGCCGGGTCCGGTGCCGGGGCCGTCGTGTTCAAGGCGCTGCTGCCGCTGTGCCTGGTGATGACGTTCGCGTACATCGGTGACTCGACGGTCTCCAACTGGAGCGCCAAGTACCTCCAGGACACGCTGGGCAGCTCCGAGCAGCTGGCGACCGTGCCGTACAACGTCTACATGGTCACCACGCTGCTGGGGCGGGCCATCGGCGACGTGGGGGTGCGGCGGTTCGGGGCGGTGGCGGTCGTCCGGCTGGGCTCGCTGGTGGCGGCGCTCGGGTTCGCGGTGGTGGCGGCCGCGCCGGGGGCCTGGGTCGGGATGCTCGGCTTCACCCTGCTGGGGCTGGGGCTGTGCGTGCTGGTGCCGCAGACCTTCGCCGCGGCGGGCAGGCTGTTCCCGGGGTCCTCCGACGCGGCGATCGCGCGGCTGAACGTCTTCAACTACGTGGGTTTCCTGGTCGGTTCGCCGCTCGTGGGGGCGCTCGGCGACGCGTGGAGCTACCGCGGGGCGATGCTGGTGCCGATGGTGTTGGTGCTGGTGACGTTGGCGTACGCCAGGTCGTTCGCGCCGCGGGCGGACCGATACGGTGGCGGGCATGAGCGGCCGCGCACAGCTGATGTGGGACGAGGCAGTAACGGGGTATGACTTCGGGCCGGACCATCCGATGGACCCGGTCCGCCTCGCCCTGACCCGGAAACTGGTCGGCGCCCTCGGGCTCGACCGGGACGTGCCCCTGGTCGCGGCCCGGCCGGCCGGGGAGTCGACGCTGCGGCTGGTCCACCGGGAGGACTACATCGAGGCGGTCAAGGCCGCGTCGGCGGACCCCGGGGCGGCCGACGGAGCGTACGGGCTCGGGACGCTGGACGATCCCGCCTTCGCCGGGATGCACGAGGTCTCCGCGCTGATCGCGGGGCAGTCGGTCGGCGCCGCGGAGGCCGTGTGGCGCGGGGACGTGCTGCACGCGGTCAACTTCACCGGCGGGCTGCACCACGCGATGCCGGGCTCGGCGTCCGGGTTCTGCGTCTACAACGACGCGGCGCTGGCGATCGCGCGGCTGCTCGAACTCGGCGCCGAGCGGGTGGCGTACGTCGACGTCGACGTGCACCACGGAGACGGCGTGCAGGCGGCGTTCTGGGAGGACCCGCGGGTGCTCACGATCTCGCTGCACGAGCATCCGCGGACGCTGTTCCCGCAGACCGGCTGGCCGCAGGAGACGGGGGCGGAGTCGGCGGAGGGCTCGGCGGTGAACGTCGCGCTGCCGGCCGGGACCGGGGACGCGGGGTGGCTGCGGGCGTTCCACGCGGTGGTGCCGGAACTGCTCGCGGACTTCCGGCCGCAGGTGCTGGTGACGCAGCACGGGGCCGACACGCACTTCGAGGACCCGCTGGCGCACCTCGCGGTGTCGCTGGACGCGCAGCGGGCGGTGCAGGTCGCCTGCCACGAGCTGGCGCACGAGCACGCGGAGGGCCGGTGGGTGGCGCTCGGCGGGGGCGGTTACGCGGTGGTGGAGGTCGTCCCGCGGTCCTGGACGCACCTGGTGGGGATCGCGGCGGGGCGGCCGGTGCCGCCGGAGACGGTGATCCCGGAGAGCTGGCGGCAGGAAGTGTACGCGCGGACACGGCAGTTGGGTCCGATGCGGATGACGGACGGGCGGTGGCCGGTCTCCTGGTCCGAGTGGGAGGCGGGCTACGACCCGGCCGACCGGCTGGACCAGGCGATCCTGGCCACCCGCCGCGCCGCGTTCCCGCTGCGCGGCCTGCTGGCGTGACGGTGTGGTCGCCGGCCGTGCGACGGCCTGACGGTGGGGCCGCCTGACCGCGCGACGGCCCCACAGCGCGCCCGCGTGAGGGCCTGGCCCCCTGCTCCTGGCGGTGTGGCCGCCCGGCCGCCGACGGTCCCACAGCCCGCCCCCGTGACAGCCTGACCGCCGACCGCATCGGGCCTTGTCACGTGGCCCTTACGCCGACCGTGCGGTGTTTTCCCGTTCGAGCCCCGCGCGCGGGCGCCGTCCGTCAGCATCGCACCCGTGTTGAGCACCACCGCCCTGCGCGAGCACCTGCTCGCCGCCCGGCTGGCCGGGACCGTGGCCACGACCCGGGAGGCGAGCCTGCGCAGCTACCGGCTGTTCGCGGCCCGGGACCCCCGCGCGCTGATCGGTATCGATCCCGAACGGGAATGGAGACAGCCGGATCTGATCGAACTGATGGCGGAGAAGTGCGGGGTTTCGGCCGACCCGAGACACACCTTCGGCCATGATGTGATTGACCCGGAGCTGACCCTGGCCGCCCTGGGGGCGTTCGCGGACCGGCTCCGCGCGGTCGCCCGGCGCGGCGCACCGGTGCTCCTGGGCACCGGGCACCCGCACCGGCTGCTGGGTTTCTACGCCGCTCTGGCGGACGCCTTGTCGGCGGCGGGATGTGCTGTCCTCACCCCCGCGCAGGGTCGCTGTGTCGACATATTGACCCAGTTCGGTCTACGCACCCACCGCCTCGAGTACGTACGGGGCGTCGGGCTGGTGCGGCCCTCCGGGGCCGAACGCCCCGGTTGTGAGCCCGGCGCACACACCCACTCGCCGCTGCCCGTCCGGCTCGCCCTCGACGCGGCCGTCGACGCCGGCGGGTCGCTGCCCGAGCTGGTGATCGGAGATCACGGATGGGTCTGCGGTGCAGGTCAGCTGGGGTTCGAGGCCATGGGGCCGGCCGACACGGACGACCCCGCGTTGTTCGTGGGACAGGCGGAGGGGCGCGTGTCCGTCGTCGTCCCGCTCGACGACGCCGTACGGGCCGCCTACTACCGCCCGCTCATCCGCTACGTACTCAATCGAGCGTGTCTGTCACAGTAGGCCGCCGATGGGTGCACCTCTTCCCCACTCGCATCACCCGCCCCTACATTGGGGAGTGAGCACGCAGCGACGAAGAGTCACCGGAAGGGGAAGCCGGTGGCCGTCGAGTGCGGAAGGTGCAGGTGTGTCATGGCTGCAGCTGGCGAGAGGCCTCTCAACGAGGTTCAGTTCCTCACCGTGGCGGAAGTCGCCTCGGTGATGCGAGTGTCGAAGATGACCGTGTACCGGCTGGTGCACAGCGGTCATCTGCCCGCGATCCGGGTGGGGCGGTCCTTCCGCGTCCCGGAGCAAGCGGTTCACGAGTACCTTCGCGAGAGCTATGTGGGGGTGGAAACCGCCTGACGACGGCCGGCGGGGACCCGTGCGGGGCAGTACGCCCAGTCCAGGGCGGTGCCGGGTCCCTCCGGGCGCCTCGATTAACGGCCTCAGCACTCGGGCGGGTAGGCTAGCCCCTCGTAGGTCGTGTGGGCCCATGGCGCCCAAACACCGAGTGATGAGAAGTGAGCGAGGGTAGTCGTGGGCTCTGTTATCAAGAAGCGGCGCAAGCGGATGGCCAAGAAGAAGCACCGCAAGCTGCTGAAGCGCACCCGCGTCCAGCGTCGCAACAAGAAGTAGTGACGCCGGTCGCCACGCATTAGTGCGCGACATCGCGAGAGCGTGTGCGCAGCCCCTCACCGGAATCCGGTGGGGGGCTGCGCTTTTTTCGGCTCTTTCGGCCGTGCCGGGGCCGTCACGTCCCGCAGTCGGCGGTCATCACAGCGCAACATGGAACCGATAGGTTGGCGGCACACGGGGAACGCGGCAGTGACCGGGCGCCGTGAACCGGACCCCGCGGACCGGGTGCCGGAACCAGGTGCGGAAGGAAGGCGCTGATCTTGGGACAGGTCGTGCTCGTGACCGGAGTGGCCCGCCGGCTGGCCGGCCGGTTCGTCCGGCGGATCCAGCGTGATCCGCAGGTGGACCGGGTCGTCGCCGTGGACGTGGTCCCGCCCGAGCACCATCTCGGCGGCGCGGACTTCGTCCAGGCGGACATCCGCCATCCCACCATCGCGCGGGTCCTCGCCGAGACGGGCGCCGACACGGTCGTCCACATGGACGTGACCGGCACCGCCCTGGGCGGCGGCAGCCGGGCCACGGTCAAGGAGACCAACGTCATCGGCACCATGCAGCTGCTCGGCGCCTGCCAGAAGTCCCCGAGCGTGAAGCGGCTGGTGGTGAAGTCCTCCACCAACGTCTACGGCTCCGCGCCCCGGGACCCGGCGGTCTTCACCGAGACCACCCCGGCCAAGTCCCTGCCCAGCGGCGGCTTCGCCAAGGACACGGTCGAGGTCGAGGGCTACGTACGGGGCTTCGCGCGGCGGCGGCCGGACGTGGCCGTGTGCGTCCTGCGGTTCGCCAACATCCTGGGTCCCACGGTGGACACGCCGCTCGCCTCCTACTTCTCGCTGCCGGTCCTGCCGTCGGTGTTCGGCTACGACCCGCGGCTGCAGTTCGCGCACGAGGACGACGTGATCGAGGTGCTGCGGATCGCCTCCCACGAGGCCCGGCGCGGCACGCTCAACAGCGGCACGTTCAACATCGCCGGGGACGGCGTGCTGCTGCTGTCCCAGTGCGCCAGGCGGCTGGGCCGCCCCACGGTGCCGCTGCTGCTGCCGGCGGTCACCTGGGCGGGCTCGCTGGTGCGTACGCTGGGGATGACGGACTTCTCGCCGGAGCAGATCCGGCTGCTCACCCACGGCAGGGTGGTGGCCACGGACGAGATGCGCGAGACGCTGGGCTTCGTGCCCCGGTACACGACCGCGGAGACCTTCGCGGACTTCGCCCGCAGCCGCGGCCCCGGACTGCTGCCGCCGGAGGCCCTGGCGGGGGCCGTCGACCGGATCACCGCGCTGACCCACCGGGCCAGTGGCCACCTTTCGACGCAGAGCGCCAACTGAGGAGCGCAGCAACGATGGCGGACGCCAAGGTCATTCCGTTCGACGACGACCGGTCCCGCGGGGGCGCGGGACAACGGCCGGCGCGGCGCCGTAGCACGGGCGGCCGGCGCCCCGCCGCGCCCGGCGGCGAGCCCGCGGCGGTCCGCGAGGTGCAGCCGCTGCAGGCACTGACCGCGGCACGGGAGGACGAGGATCCGGTGACCACTGCCGACAGCTCCGGCGAGCGGCCGCCGACCGGGCCCCGGGAGAGCGACGGCACGGAATCCGCGGGCGGGCCGGGCAGCGGCCTGGAGCGGCGCATCGCGAGCGGCCTGTCGTTCCTGCGCCGCCGCATCACGGGTCAGTACGACGTCGACGACTTCGGTTACGACGCCGAACTGACCGACCAGGTCCTGATGTCCCTGCTGCGCCCGGTGTACGAGAAATACTTCCGGGTCGATGTGAAGGGCGTCGAGAACATCCCGAAGGAGGGCGGCGCGCTGATCGTCGCCAACCACTCGGGGACGCTGCCGCTGGACGGCCTGATGATGCAGGTCGCCGTCCACGACCACCATCCGGCCGGGCGGCATCTGCGGCTCCTCGCGGCCGACCTGGTGTTCGTGCTGCCGGTGGTCAACGAGCTGGCCCGCAAGCTCGGTCACACCCTCGCCTGCGCGGAGGACGCCGAACGGCTGCTCGGGCAGGGCGAGCTGGTCGGAGTGATGCCGGAGGGCTTCAAGGGCATCGGCAAGCCCTTCGGTGATCGCTACAAGCTGCAACGTTTCGGCAGGGGTGGTTTCGTGTCCACCGCGCTGCGCCAGGGCGTGCCGATCGTGCCGTGCTCGATCGTCGGCGCGGAGGAGATCTACCCGATGATCGGCAACGCCAAGACCCTGGCGCGGCTGCTCGGCATCCCGTACTTCCCGCTGACGCCGACCTTCCCCTGGCTGGGCCCGCTGGGCATGGTCCCGCTGCCGACGAAGTGGACGATCCAGTTCGGCGAGCCGATCCCGACGGACGGCTACCCGCCGGAGGCGGCGGAGGACCCGATGCTGATGTTCAACCTGACCGACCAGGTCCGCGAGCAGATCCAGCACACCCTGTACAAGCTGCTGGTGCAGCGCAGGTCGGTGTTCTTCTGAGGCGGGCGCCGCTTCGGTCGTCCGGGCGGCCGTCGGCGCGTGCGCGCGTACGGCGCTGTGGGCGCCCTCGTCGACGGAGGGCGCCCACAGCGCCGTCATGCTGCCTCAGGCCTTTCGCACCGGCTGCCTAGTCGGCGTCCTCGCCCTCGATGCCGAGGCCTGGCAGGAGGCCCGGGAGGAGGGGCGGGATCGTCACGTCGGGCCCGGTGGCGGGCGACTTGCCGGGGGTCGGCGAGGTGCTGCCGCTGGGCGTCGGCGGGTCGAGCAGGCCGCCGGCGGCGCCGCCGATCAGCCCGGTGCCGTTCTCGGAGCCGGAGCCGGACGACGCGCTGGGGCTGCCGCTGCCGGAGCGGTGACCGCTGGACGGCGTACCGCCGCCGGTGCTGGGCGTGGCCGTCCGGCCGGGGCGGGTGGAGTGCGCGGAGGCGCTCGGCCCGGTGCCGTGCCGCTTGCCGTCGCCGCCGCCGGTGGCCGTGGGCTCGGGCAGCAGCGACTGGAGCGGGGCGACCTCTTCGTCTATGGCGGCGAACACCGACGACACCTGGTCGCCGACGTCGACCAGCTGCACGGGCAGCCTCTCCCGCAGGGCGCCCCAGGCCTCGCGGTGGGAGCGGGAGAAGGTGGAGAGGGCCTGGATGGGGCCCAGGGAGTCGGGGTCGCGCTCGTAGGCCTCGTGGAGCAGGCGGTGGCCCTCGGCCGCGTCGTGCCGCATCCCGGACAGGGTGCGGCGGATCTCTGCGACGTCCTCGTGGTCGAGGTGGCCGCCGCGGTCGCGTTCCATCAGCCGGCGGGCCTCGCCGAGACGGGTGCCGGCCAGGTCCAGATAGGCCTGGCCCTGCTCGTCGGCGCCGTCGGTCAGGTAGTTGAGCCTGAAGTCCTCGATGCCGCGCTTGAGGCCGTACAGCGAGTCACCGGGGAGGGCGTCGGAGCTGGCGGCCGCCACCCCGCCGAACGCTCCCGCGGCCACCCCGACGCTGAGCCCGCCCGCGGCCAGGCCCTTCGCCAGCCGTGTGCGCGGCCGCAGTTTCCCCAGGCCGCTCGCCCGGTGGGCGCCGTGGCCCCGGTGGGAGCGCTGCCCGGGCAGCGCGGAAAGGTCCCTCGCCTCGCCCGCGGCGGTGCCCTCCTGGAGCATGGCCTCCATCGCGGCCACCAGTCGGGCCCGCTGGGCGACCTTGACCTCGGGATCCAGCCCGGGCCGCGGCAGCGCGTCGAGACCGGTGGCGAGGGCCAGGAGCCGGCCCTGCTCGGTCCCATCCGCCGCCGGGTCCGGAGCCGGTCCCTCGGACCGCTCGGCCGCCGTGCCCTGGTCGGACAGCTCCTCCAGGGCCTGGGCGAAGGCGTTCGCCCGCCGGTGCGCCGATACGTTCGCGATCACTGGCGGCACCTCCTCTCGTCATGACGGTCGACTCCCCAGGGGTCCTGAGGGTTGCACGCCCGCGACCGCCGCCACCCGGACGGGTGATCAGCGTGGGCCAAGGCGTGACCGCAGGGAGCCTCTATCCCGCACAACGAGCGGCTCGGCACTTCGGTTACGGACCCCCGGGGATCGGATCGAGAAGTCAACGTACGCCGAAGACAGGCGAGTTGACGGACGCCCGGCCGGGAGGGTCAGCGGGCGTCCTCCGGGAGGAGCCGGGCGAGGGTGCGCACGGCCCGGTACTGGAGGGTCTTGATGGCGCCCTCGTTCTTGCCCATCACCCGGGCGGTCTCGGCGACCGAGAGGCCTTGCAGGAAGCGGAGCGTGACGCACTCCTGCTGCTGCGGGTTGAGACGGCGGACGGCGTCGAGGAGGGCGGCGTTGGACAGGGACTCCAGGACGGAGTCCTCCGGGGAGCGCTCGACCTCGTTGGCGTCGAGCATCTCGCCGGTGGTGACCTCCAGCCGGAAGCGGCTGGACTTGAAGTGGTCGGCGACCAGGTTGCGGGCGATGGTGACCAGCCAGGCGCCGAAGTCGCGGCCCTGCCAGGTGAAGGTCCCGATGCGGCGCAGGGCGCGCAGAAAGGTCTCGCTGGTCAGGTCCTCGGCCGTCGCCTTGCCGCCGACCCGGTAGTAGACGTACCGGTACACCGTGTCGCTGTACTGGTCGTAGAGGCGGCCGAAGGCCTCGGCCTCGCCGGCCTGGGCGCGCTCGACCAGCTCCATCATCCGGGCGCTGTCGCTGTCCGCGGCCGGCCGCCGTACCGCGGCGCCCCCGGCCGGGCGCCCGCGCCGCCCGCCGGCCCGCCCGTCACCGGTCCGCCGCCCTTCGACGACGGCGCTGCGCGCGGGCCCCTGCTCCATGCCGTCGGCCAGCGCGTAGCACGGGCCTACGGGCGCGGCGGCGGCGAAGGCGGGACCGGCGTACGCGGTGGGGACAAGACCACGCAGCAGCTCCAGGACCGTAGCGCGGAGCGTAGCCAGGCCCGAGGCGTCAACCCCGACGTGTGGGTACACGGGACTCCCAGAGGCAGAGCTTCATTCACGTGCAGTGCGGAACCGTTCACCCGTCGTGGCGACGGAGAGATACCGGTTTGCGTCTGAGGAGAATAACGCTTCGTGCAGGGGCTGCTACACCGAGTTGCTCAAATCATCGATTACGTCGTATCTGTAACCGGTTGACGCCCGATCAGGTGCCTATGAGTGACCGTTTGCTGATCGATTCGGTCCGGCTTCGGTATGAGTCGCGGACGTGTTGTGGCGATGTACCGCCAAGGGGAGTGGCGGGGGCGCCGGGTGGGTACATTCGCTCGTCCGATCGGAATCAGGCCGGGGCGTACGAATGTGACCGAAGTGGCGCCTGATTGTCCGTGAGGCGACCGGGGCGCCGGCGCCCGGGTCTCCCGGTGGGGCGCCGGCGGTGCCTCACCGGCGTCGTCGGTGCAGCGCGATGGCCGCGGCGGTGCCGCCGGCGACCGCGCCGACGCCGGCCGCCGCGGGGATGCCGACCTTCGCGGCCTTGCGGCCCGTGCGGTAGTCGCGCAGGCGCCAGTCCATCTCGCGGGCGTGCCGGCGCAGCTTGGCGTCGGGGTTGATGGCGTAGGGGTGGCCGACCAGCGACAGCATGGGGATGTCGTTGTGGGAGTCGCTGTAGGCGGCGCAGCGCGAGAGGTCCAGGCCCTCCGCCGCGGCGAGGGCGCGGACCGCCTCCGCCTTGGCGGGACCGTGCAGCGGTTCGCCGACGAGGCGGCCGGTGTAGACGCCGGCGACGGACTCGGCGACCGTGCCGAGCGCGCCGGTCAGGCCGAGGCGGCGGGCGATGACCTGGGCGATCTCGACGGGCGCGGCGGTCACGAGCCACACCTTCTGTCCGGCGTCGAGGTGGGCCTGGGCCAGCGCGCGGGTGCCCGGCCAGATCCGCTCGGCCATGTACTCGTCGTAGATCTCCTCGCCGATCGACTTCAGCTCCGAGACCCGGTGGCCCTTCACGATGGACAGCGCCGAGTCGCGGGCGTTCTGCATGTGCTCGGGGTCCTCGACGCCGGCCAGCCGGAACCAGGCCTGCTGCCAGGCGAACCGGGCGAGGTCGCGGGTCTCGAAGAACTTCCGTTTGTACAGCCCCCGGCCGAAGTGGAACAGGGCGGCGCCCTGCATGACGGTGTTGTCCAGGTCGAAGAAGGCGGCGGCGCGGTCGTCCCCGTGCACCGGGAACTCGGCCTCCTCCTGCGGGGGCGGCGCCGCCTCCTGCGAGGACTTGCGCGCGGCCTCCGCCGAGGCCTCGCCTGCCAACACGCTCCGCGCCGTGGCGGAGCGCCTACGGGGGGTGAGCCATCCGAGAGCGGCCATGGCGTGAGCATAGCCAGTCCGTTCGGAGGTTCCGGAGCCGCGAGGTACGGAGGGCGTGAACTCCGCGCGACATGTGGTCCGCCGCCGGGGTGCGCGCGGGCCGTGGCGGAGGCCCGGACGGGCGACAATGGCCGCCATGAGTCCCCTCTTCCGCCGCAAGGGCCCCGCGCCCCAGGACCGGCTGGTCACCCTCGTCCGCAAGCCCGGCTGTCATCTGTGCGACGACGCGCAGGCCGTCGTCGAGAAGGTGTGCGCCGAACTCGGCGTGCCCTGGGAGCAGAAGGACATCACCGAGGACCGGGAGCTGCACGACCGTTACTGGGAGCAGATCCCGGTCGTCCTGATCGACGGCGAGCAGCACACGTTCTGGCGGGTGAACGAGGAGCGGCTGCGCGGGGCGCTGACCGGCTGACCGCCGGCCGGCCCGGGGTACGCCCGCTGATCAAGACTGACCGGTGAGTACAAACTGACCGAAATTCGCTTAGGATCGACGGCGACTTGGTCTCGGGGGCGGGGATCGTAGAGGAGCGTGTGCGGTTTTGCCCCCAACAAAGAAGGAACGCGGGCGCGAGTGCGCCGGTTCCACGACAGAGCGCCGGGGGCGCGTGACCCCGGTCACGTTGGCCGGGCAAATCGGACACCATCTTTGTGCACGCGTTCACAAAGACATAGCCTGCATTCGACGGGGCGGTCCGGGGACGTATGACCGCCCGAAGCCCCGCTCTACCCGCAGGAGCACCGTGGCAACTGGCCGAACTCACCGACCGGCGACCCGTAGCCGAGGAATTCCCGAGGCCACCGTCGCCCGCCTTCCGCTGTACCTCCGAGCCCTGACCGCACTGTCGGAGCGCTCGGTGCCCACGGTCTCCTCCGAGGAGCTCGCGGCCGCGGCGGGGGTCAACTCCGCGAAACTGCGCAAGGACTTCTCCTACCTCGGTTCCTACGGGACCCGGGGTGTGGGCTACGACGTCGAGTATCTCGTGTACCAGATCTCCCGCGAACTGGGCCTGACCCAGGACTGGCCGGTTGTGATCGTCGGTATCGGCAACCTCGGCGCCGCCCTCGCCAACTACGGCGGCTTCGCCTCCCGCGGTTTCCGGGTCGCCGCCCTCATCGACGCCGACCCGGCGATGGCCGGCAAGCCCGTCGCCGGCATCCCCGTCCAGCACACCGACGACCTGGAGCGGATCATCCAGGACAACGGCGTGTCGATCGGCGTGATCGCGACCCCCGCGGGCGCCGCCCAGCAGGTCTGCGACCGGCTCGTCGCCGCCGGCGTCACCTCCATCCTCAACTTCGCGCCGACCGTGCTGAACGTGCCCGACGGCGTCGACGTGCGCAAGGTCGACCTCTCCATCGAGCTGCAGATCCTCGCCTTCCACGAGCAGCGCAAGGCCGGCGAGGAGGCCGCCGCCGACGGCGCGCTGCCCGCCGCCGGCACCGCCCGCAAGGCGTCCGCCGACCAGGGACCCGACGGGGACGTGCCCGCCGTGATGCCGGCATGAGCCTCCTCGTCGTCGGACTGAGCCACCGCAGCGCCCCGGTCAGCGTCCTGGAACGCGCCTCGCTGAACGAGGACGACCGGAACAAGCTGCTGCAGGACACCGTGGCCGCGGAGCCCGCCACCGAGGCCGCCGTCCTCGCCACCTGCAACCGCATCGAGCTGTACGCCGACGTGGACAAGTTCCACGCCGGTGTCGCCGAGCTGTCCACGCTGCTCGCCCAGCACAGCGGGGTCGGCCTGGAGGAGCTCACTCCCTATCTCTATGTGCACTACGAGGACCGGGCCGTCCACCACCTCTTCTCGGTGGCCTGCGGACTGGACTCGATGGTCGTCGGCGAGGGCCAGATCCTCGGCCAGATAAAGGACTCCCTGGCCCGCGCGCAGGAACTGCACACCGCCGGCCGGCTGCTGAACGACCTGTTCCAGCAGGCCCTCAGGGTGGGCAAGCGCGCCCACTCGGAGACCGGCATCGACCGCGCCGGGCAGTCCCTGGTCACCTTCGGCCTGGAGCAGCTGTCCCGGGGCGCCGACGTCGAGGCCTGGGCGCACGGCAAGAAGGCCCTGGTCATCGGCGCGGGCTCCATGTCCTCGCTGGCCGCGGCCACGCTGGCGCGCGCCGGGGTCGGCGAGATCGTGATCGCCAACCGCACCATGGAGCGCGCCGAGCGACTCGCGCGGATCCTCACCGAGGGCGACGACACGCACGTGGCGGCCCGCGCGGTACCGATGGACGCGGTGCCGGCCGAGCTGACACGTGCAGACGTCGCCGTCTCCTGCACCGGAGCGACCGGCCTCGTGCTGACCGCCGAGACGATCGCCGCCGCCGTCGAGGGCCGCACCGGCGCGCCCGCCGCCGTGGCCGAGCCCGGCTCGGAGGCGTCCGGGGACGGCCGTACGCAGGCGAAGGCCGCGCGCGGCGACGTACGCGAGACGCCCCTGCCGCCGGCCACCGTCGGTGAGGACGGCTGCCCGCTGGACCTGGCCACCGTGGAGCCCGGCTTCTCCCTGCTGGGCGAGTCCGCGGTCGCCGGCATCGACGCTGCCGCGCTGGAGCAGCACGGCACATGGGTCGAGGGAGGCACCTCCCTGCTCGAGCGGAGGCGAGAGCTCGGGGGAGGGACGGCGGACCGCCGGGACGGGGCCGGGCGCGGGGTGGAGGCCGACGCGGAGCTGATCACCGCGCTCGCGGCGACCGCCGCCACCGTCGGCCGCATCCCCGAGCGCCGCAAGCCGGAGCCGGCGCCCGTGGCGCCGCGCCCCGAGCCGGCCCTCTTCGTCCTCGACCTGGCGATGCCGCGCGACGTCGACGCGGCCGTGCACCGGCTGGCCGGGGCGCGCCTGGTGGACATCGAGTCGCTGGCCGCGGCCTCCGCGGACGCCCCGATGGCCTCCGACGTCGACCAGGTCCGCGGGATCGTCGCCGACGAGGTCGCGGCCTTCGGCGCGGCGCAGCGGGCGGCGCACATCACGCCCACCGTGGTCGCCCTGCGCACCATGGCCGCCGACGTCGTCAGCAACGAGATCGCCCGCCTGGAGGGCCGGCTGCCCGGCCTCGACGACAAGCACCGGGCGGAGATCACCCAGACCGTGCGGCGGGTCGTGGACAAACTGCTGCACGCGCCGACCGTCAGGGTCAAGCAGCTCGCGGCCGAGCCCGGCGGCGCCGGGTACGCGGACGCGCTGCGCACCCTGTTCGACCTCGACCCGGAGACGGTGGCCTCCGTCTCCCGGGCCGCGAACGGTGCCGTCGGCACCGGGGACAACGACGACTTCGACAAGAACGGCAAGAACCGAGGGCCAGCATGAGTGAGAAGGCACTGAGGCTCGGGACCAGGCGGAGCAAGCTCGCCATGGCCCAGTCCGGGCAGGTGGCGGACGCCGTGAGCCAGGTGACCGGACGGCCTGTCGAGCTCGTCGAGATCACCACCTACGGCGACACCTCCCGTGAGCACCTGGCACAGATCGGCGGCACGGGCGTGTTCGTCGCGGCGCTGCGTGAGGCGCTGGCCCGGGGCGAGGTGGACTTCGCGGTTCACTCGCTGAAGGACCTCCCCACCGCGCAGCCCGACGAGCTCGTCCTGGCCGCCATACCCGAGCGCGAGGACCCGCGCGACGTGCTCGTCGCCCGGGACGCGCTGAAGTTCGCCGACCTGCCGCGCGGCGCTCGCGTCGGCACCGGCTCGCCGCGCCGCATGGCCCAGCTGAACGCGTACGCCCGCGCCCACGGCCTGGACATCGAGACGGTCCCGATACGGGGCAACGTCGACACCCGCATCGGGTTCGTGCACAGCGGCGAACTGGACGCGGTGGTCCTGGCGGCGGCCGGCCTGAACCGGATCGGCCGCAGCGACGAAGTGACCGACTTCCTGTCGGTCGACACGGTTCTGCCCGCCCCCGGCCAGGGGGCCCTGGCGATCGAGTGCGCCGCCGCCAACGCGGACCTCGTCGCCGCGCTCGCCGAACTCGACGACCCGCACACGCGGGCCGCCGTGACGGCCGAGCGTTCCCTGCTCGCCGCCCTGGAGGCCGGTTGCAGCGCCCCTGTGGGCGCGTTGGCCGACCTTCCCCCTCTCTCGGCTCCGTTCGAGCGGGGGGACGTCCAGGCCGACGGGCAGACGACTGTCAAGGAAATGCGCCTGCGCGGCGTCGTCGGCACGACCGACGGCTCCACGCTGGTGCAGTTGTCCACCACCGGTCCCGTACCCCGGACGCACGAGGAGGCGGTGGCGTTCGGTCGCGAACTCGCCACCGAGATGCTCGCCCGGGGCGCGGCCGGTCTGATGGGGGAGCGAGCACTTTGAGCCCCACCACCCTTCCCGCCGGTCCGGAACACGGGCACGTCACCTTCCTCGGTGCCGGACCCGGAGATCCGGGACTGCTGACCCTGCGCGCCGTGGAGGCGCTGGCGAACGCGGACGTCCTCGTCGCCGAGCACGAGGTGCTCGACGTCGTACGCACGCACGCACGAGCCGGCGTCGCCGTCGTGCACACGGATCCGGATCCCTCGTCGAACCCGGTTCCGGGCACGGGCACGCCTCAGCTCACGGTCGTTGACGGCAAGTCAGCAACCGTTGGTGTCCCCGTGGTACGGGATGCCGCACATCTTGTCATGGAGGCCGCGCGGAGCGGCAGGCGGGTCGTGCGTGCGGTGACCGGTGACCCGGGGCTGGACACGGACGCCGCCGCCGAGATGCTCGCGTGCGCCGCGGCCGGTGTCCCCTTCGAGGTGGTCCCCGGCATCGCCAGCGCCGTCGGCGTGCCCGCGTACGCCGGTGTGCCGCTGCGGGACGCCGAGGGCACCGACGTACGGTTCGTCGACGCCCGTACGGCCTCGGGCCGCTGCTGGACCGAGGTCGGCGCCTCCGACGGCACCGTCGTGGTCTCCACGACGCTGGACGCGGTGGCCGCCGCGGCCGGTGAACTGGTGTCGGCCGGCCGTAAGCCGGACACCCCGATGACGGTCACCGTCGCCGGCACGACCACCCGTCAGCGCACCTGGTCCGCCACCCTCGGGACGGTCGCCCAGACGCTGAAGCAGGCCAAGGTGCTGCCGTCCCCGGACGGCGGCCGGCCGGTGATAGCCGTGGTCGGCGAGCGCAGCGCCGCCGCGCAGCGCGACCAGCTCTCGTGGTTCGAGTCCAAGCCGCTGTTCGGCTGGAAGGTCCTCGTGCCGCGCACCAAGGAGCAGGCCGCGTCGCTCTCCGACCAGCTGCGGTCCTACGGCGCCGTACCGCACGAGGTGCCCACGATCGCCGTGGAGCCGCCGCGCACGCCCCAGCAGATGGAGCGCGCGGTCAAGGGCCTGGTGACCGGCCGCTACGAGTGGATCGCGTTCACCAGCGTCAACGCCGTCAAGGCGGTCCGCGAGAAGTTCGAGGAGTACGGCCTCGACGCGCGCGCCTTCGCGGGCATCAAGGTCGCGGCGGTGGGCGAGCAGACCGCCAGGGCGCTGATCGCCTTCGGCGTGAAGCCGGACCTGGTGCCGAGCGGCGAGCAGTCGGCCGCCGGTCTGCTGGAGGACTGGCCGCCCTACGACCCGGTCTTCGACCCGATCGACCGCGTCTTCCTGCCGCGCGCCGACATCGCCACGGAGACCCTGGTCGCCGGGCTGATCGAGCTGGGCTGGGAGGTCGACGACGTCACGGCCTACCGCACCGTCCGCGCCTCGCCGCCCCCGGCGGAGACCCGCGAGGCGATCAAGGGCGGCGGCTTCGACGCCGTGCTCTTCACCTCGTCCTCCACGGTCCGCAACCTGGTCGGCATCGCGGGCAAGCCGCACAACGTGACGGTGATCGCCTGCATCGGCCCGGCCACCGCGAAGACGGCGGAGGAGCACGGCCTGCGGGTGGACGTGATGGCCCCCGAGCCGTCGGTCCACAAGCTCGCCGAGGCCCTGGCCGACTTCGGCCTGCGCCGCCGCGCCGCCGCCCTGGAGGCCGGCGACCCGGTGACCCGCCCGAGCGAACGCCGCCCGGGCGCGCGGAGGCGTCGCTCGACGACCTGACACCCGGCCGTCGTCCCGCCGACCGACCGTACGGCGCGGCCCGCACCCGTGAACCCGGGCGCGGGCCGCGGGCGTTGGCTCAGTGACCGGCGGCGTACGGCAGGAAGCCCGCCCAGGCGGTGGGGGTGAGGGCGAGGCGGGGGCCGGCGGGGTTCTTGGAGTCGCGGACGAGGACGTGGTCGGGGAGGGGGGCCACCTCGACGCAGTCGGGACCATCGGCCGTGCTGTAGCTGCTTTTTATCCACTCCACCTTGGCGTCGGCTACAGATGCCTTGAGCGTCATGTCGTTGTCTCTCCCAGTACTTTCTCGACGAAGGCCAACGAGTCCCGGGGGCTGAGAGCCTGAGCGCGGAGGGCTCCGTAGCGGATGTCGAGGACCGTTGTCTCCTTGGGATCCGTCATTACCCGGCTGCTGAGCGGTGCTTCGCTGAACGCGACCGTGGTCCCGTCCTTGAGTCTGAGGAGCCTGAACGAACCGTCGGTCCCCGAGTTCTCCTCCCGGTCAAGGGGGAGGACTTGGAGGTCCACGATGCGCTGGTGTCCCACCTCCAACAGCCGTTCGAGTTGCTGTCGCATCACCATCCTGCCCCCCATGGGCCTGCGAAGCGTCGACTCGCACTGAACGAAGCTGAACACACGCCGCCCCGTCAAAGGGTCGAGGATCTCCTGGCGCGCCATGCGCGCTGTGACGTGTTGCTCCACTTCTTCCTCTGTGAAGCCTGGTCGACGAGCGTTGAAGACTGCCCGTGCGTACTCCTCGGTCTGCAACAACCCGTGGATCACGGAGTTGTTGTACGCGCAGAGTTCGACCGCCTCCGCCTCCAGCTTCTTCAGGTCCCGTACCTTCTTCGGGTACCGGGCCTCCTCCACGTCCTTCTTCATCGTGGCGACGCGGCCACCCGCCCCCAGCACCTCGTCCGCCCGGTCCAGGTACTCCGGTCGCGGAATGCGCCGCCCCCGCTCCACCGCGGAGACCTGTTCCTCGCTGTAGCCGATGGCCGTGCCGAACTCGGCCTGGGTGCGGCCGCTCGCCTGCCGCCACAGCTTCAGCTGCCGGCCGACCATGCGCATCACGGCCCCGGCCTCCTCGTCGTCCGGCCCCGCTTCCCACTCGCCCATGTCCGTCGCCCTCCCGTCGCGCGCCCTTCCCCGGTTCAACTCCGGGCGTCCGCGCCCGGTCACCCGGACGGCCCGGACGGAACCGGACACGCCCCGGACAGACATCGGCCGCACGGGCGGGGCGGGAGCTTCAGGACCCGGGCACCCGGGCCGAGCGGGGGCGGCTGCGCAGGGCGGGCAGCCGGGCGAGGTCCTCGGGCTCGGCCAGGCTCTCGCCGAGGGCCAGGAGCGAGAGGAGCCGCACCGGGCGGCCGGCCGTGGCCGCGGCCTCCAGCTTGTGGTGGCCGTCGAGGAGGAAGTGCGTCAGACCCCAGTGGCGGTAGTGGTCGTCGGGCAGGCCGGCCGCGGGTTCGCAGACGTCCAGCGTCGAGACCGCCACCGCCGTCGGGACCGCTCCCCGGCCCATGTCCCGGACGTACTCCTCGACGCGCTCCCTCTCGTTCGACGTCGGCGGGACCATCGGCACGACGAACTCGTAGAGGTGGGCGGAGGCGTCGACCTCGGTCTCGAAGGTCCGGTAGTACGGCGTGTGCGGGTACTCCGGCAGCCCCCAGAACTGGTCGAGCCCCCAGGTGGCCACCTGCTCGTGGCTGAAGTAGTCGCCTTCCCGGCCGGGGACGACCAGACGGGGCTCCACGTGCAGCAGCACCGGAAGGTACGCGCCCTCCGGCAGCAACGCGGCGAACGCGTCGGCGACGCCGCCCTCGCCGGGGTCGGACAGCGACCCGGTGAGCCGCTCCCGCACCTTCTCCAGCGACAGCGTCTGCCGGGCGCTCGCCAGACGGCGGAACAGGAACGGGCAGGATCCGCACCAGAAGCTGAGCTCGAAGGCGGCCTCCCCGTCGACCGTGAGCAGCCTGCGCCCCGGCCCGCCCCCTGTCTCCTGCCGCTCCGCCTCGAACCGCAACCGCGCCTCGGACTTCGGCACCCCGAGCCTGCGCGGCCCGCCCGATCTGATCATCATGCGACAACCGTATGAGGGTCACGGTGCGCATTGCACCGCGTCGGTTCCGCCCGACCGGGGGTCTCAGGCGGGTTGCGGGGCGCGCGTCACCGGAGCGGCCGCGACCTTGCGGGTCTCGTGCATGATCAGCAGGCCGTTGACCACCATCAGTGTCGCGGTCAGGCCGTGGACGCCGAGCGCGGTGGCCACGGAGCCGTGGTGGGCCAGCACGTTGGCCATGTCCCCGTACGCGGCGAGGGCCTCCACCAGCATCACCGCGCCCAGCGCCCGGCGGTGACCTGCCACCAGCAGGACACCCAGTACCAGGGCCATGACGACGTCGCGGGTTCCCTTGACGATCAGGAAGCCGCCGCCGTCGCCGGACGGCCGGCTCGGCAGGCCGAAGCCCGGCGCCACCGTCTCCGGGCGCAGGATGAACTCCGACCCGAACCAGAGGATGAAGAGGACGAAGGCGGCGGCCAGGACGGTGTTGATCTTCTTCAGCGACATGGTTCTGCTCCTTGTGGGTGTCGGTCTCAGACGAGGGCGGTGACCAGGAAGGTGAAGGCGGCGACGATGACGGCGACGCGGACGTAGTGGTAGCGGTCCCAGCGGTTCATCTGCTCCTTCCAGTCCGCGGGCCGGTTCTCGGGGGTCCACGTCTTGCCGCGGTTGTTGATCGGGACGAGCAGCAGGAGCGACATGATCACGCTCACGATCAGCAGCGCGGCGGCGACGACGACGCGTCCGGCGCCGGGGCGGTCCCATCCGGCGACGGCCCAGACCGCGCTGAGGACGAGCGAGCCGATGTACCAGAAAGGCATGAGGGCGCCGAGCATCCGGCCCCCGTGGGCGCGGGCGAGCTGATCGCTGTCCTCGGGAAGGGCGTTGAAGATCCGGTTCATGACGAAGGCGACGGAGAACTCCACCCCCACCATCAGGCCGACGATCACGGTGGTGAACACCTCGAGTGCGTTGAACATGATGACCCCTCCTGGAATCTAGCGCTGCTAGATGACGAGGCAACGCTAGTACTGCTGCCGCTCGGTTGTCTAGCGGTGCTAGGATCGAAGTCATGTCAGTACAAGATCGCAAGCAGCGCGAACGGGCGGAGCGCGAGCGCCTCATCGTGGCGACGGCCCGCGAACTCGCCGAGCAGCAGGGCTGGGACATGGTCACGACCCGTCGGCTCGCCGAGCGCATCGAGTACAGCCAGCCGGTCCTCTACAGCCACTTCCGCGGTAAGCGGGAGATCATCGGCGCCGTCGCCCTGGAGGGCGCCGCCGAGCTGGCCGCGGCGGTGCGTGCCGCGACCTCCGCCGCGGACGGCCCACGCGAGCGAGTCGCCGCGCTCGCCCGCGCCTACCTCGACTTCGCCGCGCGCAACCCGGCGGTCTACGACGCCCTGTTCCAGCTCGACGGCGGCCTGTTGTACGCGCAGGAGGACACGCCGGAGCCGCTGAAGGACGCCTTCGCCGCGCTGCTGGAGAGCCTGGGCGAGGTCGCCGGGGACGGTGTCCCCCCGGGGCTGTTCACCGAGGTGTTCTGGGCGTCCCTGCACGGCCTCGCCACCCTGACCCGGGCGGGACGGTTGCTGCCGGAGGACGCCGCGCAGAGGGTGGAGCTGCTGGTGGACCGGCTCGCCGTGGTCTGACACACCGTCCCGGCGACCACGCCCGGTCCGCGGTCGCCGCTCTCAGGACGCCGGGCCCGCGAGCGTGGCCCGTCGCGGTCCTCGGCCGCGTCCCAACGGCGGCTGTGGAAACACGGCCGCCCAGGTGCGGCGGGCGCGGAGGCGGCGCTTCCGTGGGACGTCCGCCCACTGCGGCCCTGGATCCATGGCTGACGTGAGAGTGCCGCCGGGCGGAGCTCGGCTCCGGGCGGCGGCACGGGCTGTGTGGCCGTCGGCGCGGCCGTCTGCCGGGGACGGCCGCGCCGGACGCGGGATCAGACCAGTGTCGTGATGCAGAACGGGTGGCCGGCGGGGTCCAGGAGGACTCGCCAGCGGTCGTCGGGGGCGGGCTGGTGGGCGGGCTTGGTGGCGCCCAGGGAGAGGAGGCGCGCCTCGGCGGGGTCGAGGGCGTCGACGCCGATCTCGATGTGGGCCTGCTTCTCCTGGGCGGGGTCCGGCCAGGTCGGCCGGCGGTAGTCCGTCAGGCGGTTGAAGCCGAGGCCGGGCGCGCCGTCCTTGGCGAGGAAGACGAAGTCGTCACCGGCGAAGGCGACGGGCAGGTCGAGGGCCTCGCCGTAGAAGCGGGCCAGTTCGGCCGGGTCCGGGCAGTCGAAGGTGACCGCGGCGAACCGGAACGCGGGGGCGGACGCGGGGACTTCGGTGGTCGTGCTGTTCTCGGTGCTCATGGGGAGCACGCTAGGACGTGACCCGGACAGTTCCGGTCCTGGTCGTCGCGCGCTGTGGAAGACTCCCGGATGTGATCAGCGCGTCCGCCCGGCTGCTGCGGCTGCTCGCCGTCCTCGCCGCACGCCCGTCCTGGACCTGTGCCGAGCTGGCCGAGCGGACGGCGGTCACCGAGCGGACGGTGCGGCGCGACATCGCCAGGCTGCGGGAACTCGGGTACGTCGTCGACTCCGAGCCCGGGCCCTGGGGCGGGTACCGGCTGCGGGCCGGCGGACGGGTGCCGCCGCTGATCCTGGACGACGAGGAGGCGCTCGCCGTGGCCGTCGGGCTGCGCGAGACGGCGCTGAGCGGCGCCGCCGGCGGGGACCAGGCCGCGCTGTCCGCCCTGCTGAAGCTGCGCCAGGTGCTGCCGCGACGGGTCGCCGACCGGCTGGCCGGGGTGGACGCCGCCTTCGTGCGCACGCCCCGCCCCGACGAGCCGCAGATCACGGCCGGGCTGCTGCTGGAACTGGCCGCCGCCTGCCGGGCCGGCGAACGGGCCCGGCTGTCCTACCGCGACGGGGAGGGCCGGGCCACCGTCCGCGACGTCGACCCGTACCGCCTCGTGCACACCGGACGCCGCTGGTACCTCGTCGCGCGGGACGTGACGCGCGGCCAGTGGCGCACGTTCCGTGCCGACCGGGTCGAGCGGATCCAGCTCACCGGGCAGCCGGCGGAGCTGACCGACCCGCCCGACCCGGCGCTGCTCGTCTCCCGCAACATCGCGACCGGCCCGTATCCGATGTACGCCACCGTGCGCCTCCCCGTCGGCCTGGACCAGGCGCTGCGGCTGGTCCCGTCGACCGTCGGCGCGCACCGCCCCGACGGCCCCGACGCCACCGTCGTCGACGTCGGCGGCCCCGACCCGGACGGGCTCGCCCGCTACCTGCTCAGCCTCGCCACGCCGCTGCGGGTCCTCGCGCCCGACTCCGTACGGCAGGCCCTCGAGCGCCGTACGCGCGCGCTTCTGGAGGCTCTGGAGGAGGGCGGGACGGAGGGGACCGGGGGCGGGGCGTGCGGAGCGGCGCCCGACTCGGAGTCGGCAAAGGCACCGGGTGGGCGGGCGTAGCGTAGAAGGCATGACGAAGTACGGATCCTTCCCCGGTACGCGTCCTCGTCGGCTGCGCACCACCCCCGCCATGCGCCGTATGGTCGCCGAGACCCGGCTGCACCCGGCGGACTTCATCCTTCCCGCGTTCGTGCGGGAGGGCGTGAGCGAGCCGGTGCCGGTCGCGGCGATGCCCGGGGTCGTGCAGCACACGCGGGACAGCCTGAAGAAGGCCGCGGCCGAGGCGGTGGCGGCCGGGATCTCCGGGATCATGCTCTTCGGCGTGCCCGAGGAGGCCAAGAAGGACGCCTTCGGCACCGCCGGGACCGACCCCGACGGGATCCTCCAGGTCGCGCTGCGCGACGTGCGCGCCGAGGTGGGCGACGAGCTGCTCGTCATGTCCGACCTGTGCCTGGACGAGTTCACCGACCACGGGCACTGCGGTGTGCTGGACGCCGCCGGGCGGGTCGACAACGACGCCACGCTGGAGCGGTACGCCGAGATGGCGCAGGTCCAGGCCGACGCCGGTGCGCACATCGTGGGCCCCAGCGGGATGATGGACGGGCAGATCGGCGTCATCCGCGACGCCCTCGACCAGATCGGCCGGGAGGACGTCGCCGTCCTCGCCTACACCGTGAAGTACTCGTCCGCCTTCTACGGGCCCTTCCGGGAGGCCGTCGGTTCCTCCCTCCAGGGCGACCGCAAGACCTACCAGCAGGACCCGGCCAACCTGCGCGAGTCGCTGCGCGAGCTGGAGCTGGACCTGGGGGAGGGCGCCGACATGGTGATGGTCAAGCCGGCCGGTCCCTACCTCGACGTCATCGCCAAGGTCGCCGACGCCGCGAACGTGCCCGTCGCCGCGTACCAGATCTCCGGCGAGTACTCGATGATCGAGGCCGCCGCCGAGAAGGGCTGGATCGACCGCGACCGCGCCATCCTGGAGGCCCTCACGGGCATCAAGCGGGCCGGGGCCGTGAACATCCTCACCTACTGGGCGGTCGAGGTCGCGCAGAAGCTGGGCTGAGCCGAGCCGTGACCGCAGGGCCCGTCGCCCGTCCCCAGCGACCTGGAGACGGACGACGGGCCCTCGTCGCGTACGCCCTGACCGTCGTCGCAGCCCGTGAGGGCGGAGGTCGCGGCGAGGACGAGCACCGTGGCGGCGAGCAGTCGGACGCGGACGGGGCGCGCGGGCATGGGTCCCCCTGTGGACGAGCGTGAGCGGATCGTGCGGGCGGGCGGGGCGGCGGCCTCTCCCGCCCCTGAAGCGGTGCCGACGGACCGCGCCGGCCGGCCGGTCCAGCTTGTGCCGCCGGGCCGCCCCTGCGCCACCGCCGCGCGCGAACATGGGACGCCGGGACGCCGTCACCGCCTGTGACCTGCGGGAACGGCGTCCTTCCGGGACGTGGTACGGGACGTGCGGTCCCGTGGCGCGGTCAGTGGTCCAGGGCGAGGTCCAGGCTGGCCTGCCAGTACGTCACCGTCAGGCTGTCGTCGACGTAGACGCCCTTGGCGGGCAGCGCGACCGTGGCGATCGAACCGTCGTCGAACGGGACCGTCAGGGTGTGGACGGTGTGGCCGTGCGCCGCGCTGCCGTCGCCGGCCGACAGGAGGACACCCGCGTAGCCGGACTCGCCCGGCGCCAGCCCGGTGAGGGACTGCGGCTTGGTGTCCTCCGCGACCGGCGGCACCGCCTGCGCCTCGCCGAACCGAGCCATCGGGTACGGGGGCAGCATGCACGTCTTCGAACCGGTGTTGGTGGCGGTCAGCAGCAGGTGGTTGAGCGGCCGGGACACCACCGTCGCCCTGATCCGGACCGACTTCGCGCCGCACTTGCCGGGCAGGCCGGAGGACCGGCCGGCGGCCTGGGAGCCGCCGCTGCCGCCCGTTGCCGCTCCGGTGCCGCCGGTGGAGCCGTTGCCGCCGCTCCGGGAGCCGGTGGACGCGGCCGAGCCCTGCGAGCCGGTCGAGCCGGTCGTCGCGGTCGAGCCCTTCGAACCGGTGGTGTCGGCGGTGCCGCCCGTGGTCCGTGCGGCGGAGCCGGTGCCGTCCTGCGCCGACGTGGTGCCGGAGGACTGCCCGCCCTGCGCGGCGACCGGGGAGGAGGAGCCGGCGCCGATCGCGTCCGTGCCGTTGCAGGCGGTCAGCGACAGGGCGGCGAGCGAGAGCGCGGTGGCCGCGAAGAGGCGGGTGCGGGTGGTGCGGGCGGTGCGGCTGCGGGTGGTGCGAGCGGACATGGGAGCCCCCGATTCGATGTGCGGTGGTGTGCCGCTCGACCGGTTGCCGGGAGCGGCGTGCTTGATGGACCACAGCTTGTGGGAGGATCCGTTCCAGGGGCCAGCGGCGCCGGGACATGCGGGACGCCGGAATGCCGGAAGCGGCTCTGACCTGCGGAGACGGCATCCTCCTGGAACGCTTTCCGGGGATGCGGGGAGGACGGGGAACGGTGTCGGGCGACGACTTCGCACAGCTGCTGGGGGAGCTCAAGGAGCGGTCGGGGCTCAGCTACGGCGCGCTGGGCAAGCGCCTGCACATGAGCGCGTCGACGGTGCACCGGTACGTCAACGGGGACGTCGTGCCGACGGAGTTCGCCCCCGTCGAGCGACTGGCCCGCATCTGCCGGGCGACCCCCGACGAACTCCTCGAACTGCACCGCCGCTGGATCCGGGCGGACGCGCTGCGGGGGACGAAGGCCGCGGGCGGCGGGGCCGCGGCGGGAGGACGCCCCGGGACCGAGCCGGCGCCCGAGCCTCGGCAGGCGCCCGAACCCGCGTCCGAGCCGGAAGCCGAACCCGAAGCCGCATCCGTGACCGAGTCCGCGTCCGACGCGCGGCCCCCGTCGGACTCGGGGCCCGAGCCCGGGGTACGGCCCGAGCCGGTGGGCGAGTCCCGCCCGTCGTCCGCGGCCGAGGCGGAACGCAACCGCGGGGCCGCGTCCGAGGCGGAACGCAACCCCGGGGCCGCGTCCGAGGCGGAGCGGGGCCGCGAGGCCGGACCCGGGTCCGGGCGCGAATCCGCCGCCCGCCCCGAGCCCGCCCGCACTCCTGTCCCGGCCCCGTCCCCGGCCCCCGCGGTCCGGGCCGCTTCCCCGGTCGGGTCCCCGGCCGCCTCCCGGCCCGGCGGGGCCGCCCGCAGGCGGTCCGCCGCGCTGCTCGCCGGCGCCGGGGTCGTCGCGGTCGCCGCGGCCACGGTGCTCGTCGTGAACCTGGTGCCGGGGCACTCCGACGGCGCCGGCACCGTCCAGCGCGCCGCCGAGACCGGCTCCGCCGCCGCGCCCGTACCGCACGCCGACCGGTCGCCCGGTCCGACGGCGAGCACGTCACCGTCCCTGTCCCCGTCGCCGTCCTCGTCCCCGTCCCGGACGCCCACCGTCACGCCGAGCCGCACCGCCTCCCTGGGGGGCGCCGGGGTCACCGGGTCCTCCGGCGGCGCGGACGCGGCCGGTTCGGGTCCGGCAATCACGGTCGCCACCACCCCGTACTACTGGGACGTGCCCTGCGAGCAGAGCTTCCTGGTCGACCGCAGCCCGCAGAACGTGCCGACGCCGCCTCCCCAGCAGAACGTGGTCGGCTGGAGCACGGCGCTCGGCGCGGTCGCCGCCGACCACCAGATGCTCGCGCTGACCGTGCAGGGCACCGGCGCCAAGACGGTCGTGCTGCAGGCCCTGCACGTACGCGTGGTGCGCAGTGACGCGCCGCTGACCTGGAACAAGTACGCGATGGGCGTCGGCTGCGGCGGCGGTGTGGACACCAAGTCCTTCGACGTGCAGCTCGATCTGACCAACCCCCTGGTCCAACCGATCGGCGGGCAGCGGAACTTCCCGTACAAGGTGAGCGAGTCCGACCCCGAGGTCTTCTACGTCGACGGGCACACCAGCGGGCACGACGTCAGCTGGTACCTGGAGCTGGACTGGTCGAGCGGCGACCGGCACGGCACCGTGCGCGTCGACGACCACGGCAAGCCGTTCCGCACCAGCGGTTCCCACAAGGCGTACTACGCCTATCCGCTGGGCGGCAAGGACTGGGAGCCGGTCTCCGGGGAGTGAACGGGCCCGGTCCCGAGCGCTTCTCCAGCGGGGCTGCGGGCGGGGTCGGGCAGCCTGGGGGCGAGGGCGGCCACCGGGGCGGCGCCTCGAAGGGAGAATCCATGTCTCAGCCCGTCGGGACCCTGCGGCACCAGGTCAGCGGGGACCTCTACGCCGAGGTGCAGACCTTCTACGCGCTGCAGATGCGGCGGGTGGACTCCCTCGACATCGAGGGCTTCGCGGACACCTTCACCGACGACGGGGAGGTGGTGCACGCCGGAGGACAGCGGCAGCGCGGTCGCGCCGAGATGATCGCGGGCATGCGCGCGAACCTGCCGCGCTACAAGGACATCGCCGTACGGCACTGGTTCGGCCACCTGCTGATCGAGCCCGACCCGTCCGACGCCGACCTGGTGCGGGTGTCGTACTACACGCTGGTCACCCAGACCGACCGCGAGGGCAAGGTGAACTTCCAGCCCACCTTCACCGTCGAGGACGAACTCGTGCGTCGCGACGGCCGGTTGCTGACCCGCTCGCGAGTCATCCACCGCGACGCGCCCGCCGGCGCCTGAAGCCTTCGGCGCACACCGCGGCAGGGAGGGGCCCCGCTTCCGCGGGGCCCCTCCCTGCTGGTGGCGGCGTCTCAGGCGTGGCAGGGCGGCAGGCCGCCGTGGTACTGCGCCATCTCCTGGAACGGGACCATGATGTCCATCCGGGCGCCCGGCGCCAGACCGTCCAGCTCCGCGTACACCCGGTGCAGATTGGCCACCAGCCGTTCCGGGTCGATGAGGCCGGCGTAGCGGCCGGGGCCCGAGCGGCGGGCGGCCTCCATCGGGGTCAGCCCCTCGCGGACGCCCTCCTCGGCGAGCCGCTGGAGCCACAGCAGGTACTCCTCGGTCGCGTCGAGCAGCTCCGTACCGCCCACCGGGCCGTGGCCCGGCACCACCGTCCGCGGGCCGAGCGCGCGCATCCGCGCGATCGCCCGCAGCGAACCGGCGACCGTGCCGAACAGCACGAACGGCGTCACCCCGGACCACACGACGTCGCCGGTGAACAGCACCGAACGCTCCGGCACCCAGGCCACCACGTCGTTCGCGGTGTGGGCCGGCCCGACGTGCAGCAGCTCCACCCGCACGTCACCGGCGCGCAGGGTCAGCGACTCGGTGAAGGTGAGCGTCGGCAGGACCAGTGGCGTCTCGCCCCAGTGCACGTCCGGCCACAGCTGCCGTACCGACAGGCCCGCCTCCTCGGCGTCGGCCCGGGCGCCCTCGTGCGCGACGACCGTGGCGCGCGGCGTGAACTGCCCGTTGCCGAAGGTGTGGTCGCCGTGGAAGTGGGTGTTGACCACGTAGTCGGCCCCGCCCGGAGCGACCCGGTCCACCTCCGCGCGCAGCCGGCGGGCCCGGCTCTCGGTCGCCGCCGTGTCGACCACGACCGTCAGGTCCCGGCCGACCACCACGCCCGCGTTGTTCAGGCACCAGCCGCCGTCCGGCTGGACGAACGCGTACACGCCGTCCGCCACCCGCTCCAGCGTGCCCTGCCCGCCGGCGGCCCCGCGGACCTCCTGCTGTGCCGTCGTGCTCACGCCGCCGCCTCCGTACCGGTCGCGGGCAGCCGGCCGAAGCGGCCCTGGTGGAAGACGAGCGGGTCCGGGCCGGCCGCGCCGCCCGACAGGGCCACCACCCGGCCGATCAGCAGGGTGTGGTCGCCCGCGGTGTGCTCGGCGTCCAGGACGCACTCGAAACAGGCCTCCGCCGCCGGCAGCACCGCGTTGCCGGTGACTCCCTCGACGGCCGACAGGCGCAGCATCGCGGCCTCCCCCTCCGAGCGGTCCGGCCGGCAGAACTCCTGCGCCAGGTCCCGCTGGGCCTCCGCGAGCACGTTCACCGCGAAGCTCCCGGAGCGGGAGATGCGCGGACGCATCCGGCCGTCGGCCTTGACGGACACCAGGAGGAGCAGGGGGGCCAGGGACACCGAGGTCAGGCTGTTCAGGGTCATCACGATGGTCTGTTCGGCGCTGCCCTGCGTCAGCAGGGCGACACCGGTGGGGAACCGGCCCATCGCGGACCGGAACGCGGCCACGTCGGGTTCGGTGAGCACTGCGCCTGCAGCTGTCATGTCCGGGCTCCGTCTCTTCGTGTGCGCGAGTGGGTTGTGCTCAGTAGTTGCCGAGTCCGCCGCAGACGTTGAGCGCCTGCGCGGTGATCGACGCGGCGATGTCGGAGGCCAGATAGCCCACCAGGCCCGCGACCTCCTCCGGCGTGCTGTAACGGCCCAGCGGGATCTTGGCGTTGAACTTCTCCTGGATCGCCTGCTCGCTGACGCCGTAGTGGCCGGCGTATCCCTGGCGGACCCGCTGCGCCATCGGCGTCTCGACGTAGCCGGGGCAGACGGCGTTGACGGTGATGCCGGTCTTGGCGAGCTCCTTGCCCACCGCCTTGGTGAAGCCGACCACCCCGTGCTTGGAGGCCGAGTAGGGCGCGGCCAGCTCCACGCCCTGCTTGCCGCCCGTGGAGGCGATGTTGATGATCCGGCCCCAGTCGCCCTCGCGCATCCGGCCGGTGCTCAGCACCTCGCGGGTCACCCGGAAGGTGCCGTTGAGGTTGGTCTCGATCACGTCGTCCCACACGGCGTCGTCGAGTTCGGCGGTGACCCCGCCGCCGCCGCGGCCCGCGTTGTTCACGAGGATGTCGATGCGCCCGTACCGGTCCACGGCCGCCCGTACGGCGGCGCGGATCGAGTCGACCGAGGTGACGTCGCAGACCGCGCCGTCCACCTCCAGGCCCTCCTCCCGCAGCCGCTTCACCACGGTGCGCACGGTCTCCTCGCCGCGCGCCACACCGAAGACGGCGACGCCCCCGCGGGCCAGCAGTTCGGTCACCGCGAGCCCGATGCCGCTGGTGGCGCCGGTGACGAACGCCACCCGTCGTACCGCGTCTGTCATGGTGCTCTCCCGTTCGGTCGTCGTGCGTGCCGGCGATTCACGACGACCGTGACGGCGCGGCCTCGGTCCCGGATCGACGTGGGGTGGAGCGGTGCTCGGGCACGGCCCTCCAGCCGTACTCGACAAGGGGACGAGCGCACTCGGCCAGCGTGGCGGCGTTCCCCGCGGGATCCGGGGCCGGCCGCGTCCGGGAGCCGGGGCCCGCCGGGACGCCCGGCATCGGGGAACCACCCCCCGGAGAAACCGGAGACACCCGGCGACAGCGAGCGAGGAGGCCCCGTGCCCGAACAACCGCAGAACCTGCCCGACGTACGGAAGTCGGTGACCGTGGCGGCCACCCCCGAGCAGTGCTTCGCCGTCTTCACCGAGCGGCCCAAGGACTGGTGGCCCCCCTCCCACGTGCTGGTGAAGAAGGAACGGGCCGGCCTCGCCTTCGAGCCGGGCGTGGGCGGCCGCTACTACGAGTGGGACGTGGACGGCGAGGAGAAGACCTGGGGGCGGGTGCTGGAGTGGGAGCCGGGCCGCCGGCTCGCCATGACCTGGCGCATCGACCCCAACTGGCAGTCCATCGACGACGACGAGCGGGCCAGTGAGATCGAGGTCGACTTCGAGCCGGTCGACGAGCGGCACACCCGTGTGCACCTCGCCCATGTGAAGCTGGACCGGCACGGCGAGGGCGCCGAGCGGATCTTCAAGGCGCTGGACGGGCCGAGCCCGGGGGAGACCCTGGAGCTGTTCGCCCGCGCGATCGCGAAGGGGAGCCGGGCATGACCGTCACCAGCGTCGGCCGCCCCTCGGCGGACACGGACACCGGCGGCGCACTGGCGTCGGCGGCGGAGAAGGTGCGCGAGCTGGCCGCCCGGCACGCCGCCGACGCCGACGCCGCGCGCGCCCTGACCCCCGAGGTGGTCGGCGCCCTGCGCGAGGCCGGCTTCGCCCGGCACTTCGTGGCCGCCCGGTGGGGCGGCGCCGAGGGCACCTTCGCCGAACTGACCGACGCCGTCGTCACGGTGGGCGAGGGCTGCGCGGCGGCGGCGTGGTGCGCCTCGCTGTGCGCCTACTCGGCGCGGTTCGCCGCGCACCTGCCCGAGCGGGGCCACGCCGAACTGTGGGCCGAGAGCCCCGACACGGTCGTCGCCACCGCCCTGATGCCGGCCGGCCGCGCCCGGCGCGCGGACGGCGGCTGGCGGCTGACCGGCCGCTGGGCGTACGTCAGCGGCATCGACTTCGCCCAGTGGGTCCTGGTGTGCGCGGTGGTGGAGGGCACGGGCGACGGCGACGGTCCTCCGCGCGCGCGGTTCTTCGCGCTGCCGCGCGGCCGCTACACGGTGCGCGAGACGTGGGACAGCGTCGGCATGCGGGCCACCGGCAGCCACACGGTGGTGATCGAGGACGCGCTCGTCCCCGACCACCTGTCCTTCGACCGCACCGACATGCTCACCGGCCGCAACGGGACCTCCGTCCTGGACGCCCACAACGTGCCGTTCCAGGCGGTGGGCGGGCTCACCTTCATCGCCCCGGTCGTCGGCGCCGCCCGCGGGGCGCTGGCCGCCACCGCCGCCGGGCTGACCGGCAGGCGGCGCGGCCAGAGCGGCGAGCTGAAGGTGGTCCGCGCCTCCGGCCGGATCGACTCCGCCCGCCATCTGGTGGCGCAGAACGCACGGGTGCTCGACACCCGGGAGTTCACCCCCGAGGCCATGGCGCGCAACGAGCGCAACGCCACGTTCTCCGCCGAGCTGCTGCAGGAGGCCCTGGCGCTGCTCGTCGGCGCGGCCGGCACCGGAGGGCTCGGGGAGGGCGGCGCGCTGCAGCGCTTCTGGCGGGACGTCACCGCCGCGACGAGCCATGTCGCACTCCAGTACGACACCGCCGCCCGCAAGAACTACGGGGCGGTGCTGCTCGGCCCCGAGGGCTGAGGGGCGCCCGGGGCGGCGCAGGGGCCCGGTCCGGGGCGGCGGAGGTCTGAGCGCGCCGGAAGCGGGAAGCGGGAAGCGGGGAGGAGGCGCCGGGACCACGGGACGGTCCCGGAGCCCCTCCCCGCGGCCGTGTCCGGCCCCCTCCCCGCGGCCGTGTCCGGCCCCTGCCCCGCGGCCGTGTCCGGCCCCTGCCCCCGCCGTTCTCCGGCCGCCCCCTGACGTGCGGGGCCCGAGGTCTCCCGTCCGGATCGGACCCCGCGCGCCGGGCGGGCCCCAGGGGCTCTCGTCCGGATCAGGCCGGGCCGGGGCGGGGCGCGGTGCCAGGGACCGCGAGCCCGGCGTGATCCAGGCGAGAGGCCCCAGGTCGAGGGCGGGGCGAGCGGGCCTCCATCGGGCCTTCCTACGGTGAGGCGTGACCGTAGTGCCCCAAGCGGAGGTGTCAACGTGACTGCCCCTCAGACGGCTGCCCCTCAGGCGGAGACGGACGTCTTCCCGTTCGCCGGCTCGTCCTATCGCTGCCCGGCCGCGCAGTACGCACGGCTGCGCGCCGAACAGCCCGTGGTGAAGGTGCCGACCGCGGGCGGTGTGGACGCCTGGCTGGTCACCCGGTACGACGACGTGCGCCGGCTGTCCGCCGACCCCCGGCTCAGCCGGGCCCTGGCCTGCGGCCCGCACGCCCCCCGGATCGGCGGGACGATGCACACCACCCCCGAGATGATCATCTCGCTGGACTCGCCCGAGCACTCCCGGCTGCGCAAGCTGGTCGCGGGCGCCTTCACCCTGCGCCGCGTGGAGCGGATGCGCGCGAACGTGCAGAAGGTCACGGACGAACTGCTCGACGACATGCTGGCCAAGGGCGGCACCGTCGACCTCGTCCAGCAGCTCGCGCTGCCGCTGCCCCTCACCGTGATCGGCGAACTGCTGGGCGTGCCCTCGCAGGACCTGCGTACGTTCGAGAAGTGGGCCCGGGCCTTCGCCACCGTCGACGACCGTGCGGGCGGCGAGGCCTCCCTGGAGGGCCTGGCCAAGCTGAGCGAGTACATCGTGGGGCTGATCGCCGACAAGCGGAAGAACCCCACCGACGACATGCTCTCCGAGCTGATCGCGGCCCGCGACAACGACGACCGGCTCAGTGAACCGGAGCTGGTCACCTTCGGGTTCACGCTGATCGGCGCCGGCTTCGACACCACGGCCAACCAGCTCGCCAACTCGGTGCTCGCCCTGCTGGCGGACGGCCGCGACCAGTGGCGGTGGCTGGTGGAGGACAGCGGGCGCATCCCCACGGCGGTCGAGGAACTGCTGCGGCACGTCAACCTGTTCGCCACCGACACCTCCGGGTTCCCGCGGATCGCGGCGGAGGACATCGAGGTCGGCGGGGTGACCATCCCCAAGGGGGACCCGGTGCTGCTGGTGCTGGCCTCCGCCAACCGCGACGAGAGCGTCTTCCCCGACGCCGACCGCCTGGACCTGGCGCGTACGCCCAACCCGCACATCTCCTTCGGGCACGGCGTCCACTACTGCCTGGGCAAGCACCTGGGACGGATGGAGATGGAGATCGCCATCGAGGGCCTGACCCGCCGCTTTCCCGGCCTGCGGCTGGCCGTCGAGGAGAGCGGACTGCCCTGGCACGTCGGCGAGATCAACCACACGCTCACCAGCCTCCCGGTCGTCTGGGACGACTGAGCGCCCGGCGCCCCGGCCGCGGCGGCGCCACCACAAAAGACAGCTGGTCCCGGCCCCTGGGAGGGGGCCGGGACCAGCTGTCGTCGTAGCGCCGCCGCGACCGCGCGGACGTCCGCCGCGGCCCGCTCAGCCGCCGTTCGCGACCGGGCCCATGACCGCGAACCGGGCGCCCTGGTCGTCGGCGACCAGCGCCGAGCGGCCGAACGGGCTGTCCGAGGGCTCACGGCTCACGCTGCCGCCCAGCTCGCGCACCTTCGCCACGGTGAGGTCGGTGTCCTCGACGGAGAAGTACACCAGCGCGTGCGCGGGGACCTCGACCGGGATGAACGGGCCCATCTGCAGACGGCCGGCGACCGGCTGCTGGGCGCCGGGCAGGAACCACAGCTTGAAGTCGAACTCGGTGCCCTCGGAGATCTGCTGCCCGGTGAAACCGAACACCGACTCGTAGAACGGGTCGACGGCGTCCTTGTCCCGGGTGTAGATCTCCGGCCAGAAGAAGGAGCCGGGGGCGCCCTGCGCCTCGAAACCGGTCCGGGTGCCGGGCTGCCAGGCGCCGAAGGAAGCGCCGCCCGGGTCGGTCGCCACCAGCAGGGTGCCCGCGTCGGCGACGGCGGACGGGCCCGCGGTGACCTTGCCGCCGGCCTCGCCGATCCGGCGGCTGAGCGCCTCGGCGTCGGGGGTGGCGAAGTACAGGTTCCAGCCGGCCGGGTCGCCGCCCTCGGCGGGGGCGAGCGCGGCGACGTTCTTGCCGTCCTTCAGGGCCGGCGTGTAGTGGCCGGACTCGGCGGCGCCGGCCTCGAAGGTCCAGCCGAACAGCTCGCCGTAGAAGCGCTTGCCGGCTTCCAGGTCGGGCACGGTCAGGTCCACCCAGCAGGGGGCTCCGGCGTCGAAAGCGGTCATGAGGTGGCCTCTCCAGGTCGTGTCGGGGTGACTGAGGGATCGTCACGGACCCGTGGACCGTATCGGCGCGCTCTCGAGAACCGGACGAGCGGCGCCCGCGTCCGGCTGGGGAAGCCGGACGCGGGCGCGCGGGACAGGGGACCTCTCGTGCTCTCGTGCGCGGAGCGGGCCGGGTCAGGGGGCCGAGTAGGAGACCCTGACGGCGGTGCTGCTCACGTTGATCGGTCCCTCCGGCGCGCCGCCGGGCGTGGTGATCGTGAAGGCGTAGGCCTTGGTCGAGAAGTGCTTGCCGACGATGCGGCCCATGTGCACGGCCTGGACGCTGCCCAGGTAGGCGCCGTCGGCGCGGCCCGGGTGGGTGACGTAGAACGCGAACGTGCCGTCGCTCTTCTCGTTCCAGAAGCCGTGCGCCTCGTACTGCGGCCGGCCGTCGGTGTCGGGCGGGCCCTCGGCGCTGAGCTGGTGGTCGGCGTGGAAGACGAAGCGGGGCGTGGTGCTCGTGGAGCCACCGTCGGGGGTGACGATGGTGACGGTGAGGTCCCACACGCCCTCCAGTGACGGGTGGGCGCTGTGGTGGCCGGCGTGCTGCGGCGCGGCGGTGGCGCTGGTCACGCCGGCCGTGCCGATCGCGGCGATGAGCAGCAGCCAGACGCCGAGCATGCGCGCGGTCAGCGTCCTTCTGGTGCGGCCGGCGCGCTGCGCCGGGGCCGCCTGTGACTCAGGCATGGACGGACACCTTCTCCTTCTTCTCGGTGATCGGCGTGATCGGTTTCTCGTGGACCGGCTTGTCGTGGACGGGCTTGTCGACGGCCGCTTTCTCGGTGGCCGGCTCGTCGGTGGCCGGCTTCTCGCCGGCCGACGCGGTGCGCGCGCGGGACGCGCACGCCTTGAAGTCGAACTCCGGCCGCCGGGCCTCCCGCGGGGACAGCGGGGCCCCCGTGGCGAGCAGCCGGCGGGCGATGGCGTGGTCGGCCGGGCGGCCGACCGACTCCACCGCGGCGAGTCTGCCGCGGTGGAAGCAGAGGACGGAGAACCGGCCGGTCGCCGGGTCGCCGTGCAGGACCGTCTCGTCGTGCCCGGCGGACAGACCGGCGATCTGCAGCCGCACGGGCCCCTGCTCGGACCAGAACCAGGGGACGGCGGTGTACGGGACCGGCTCGCCGGTGAGGGCGGCGGCCACGCAGCGGGCCTGGTCGCAGGCGTTCTGCACCGACTCCAGGCGCAGGTGCCGGCCGGCCGAGGCGCTGGGGAAGCGGGCGCAGTCGCCGACCGCGTACACGTCCGGGTCGTCGGTGCGCAGGTGCCGGTCGACGACGATCCCGTCCCCCACCAACAGTCCCGCCGCGGCGGCGAGTTCGGTGTTGGGCAGGACGCCCACGCCGATGACGACGAGGTCCGCGGGGATGCGCTCGGCGACGTCCAGCTCGACGACGCGCACCCGGCCGGAGGCGTCGCCGTGCAGGGACGTCACCTCCCGGCCCAGCAGGACGCGCGCGCCGCCCTGCCGCAGCCGCTCCACGAGCCAGTCGGACATCACCGGGGTCAGGGCCCGGCGCAGCGCCTTCGGCTGGGCCTCGACGACGGTGACGTCGTGCCCCAGCTTCCGCGCGGTCGCCGCGAGTTCCAGTCCGATGAAGCCGGCGCCCACCACCACCAGTTGCAGCGGCGGCCCGCTCAGCCGCCGGCGCGCCTCCTCGGCGTCGGCGAGGGTGCGCAGCGACAGCACCCCGGACAGGGAGGCGGCGCCGGGCACGGGCAGGGTCCGGGGGCGGGCGCCGGTCGCCAGCACCAGTCGGCCGTAGCGCAGCGAGAGTCCCGACGCCAGCCGGAGGGTGTGGCGGTCCCGGTCGATCGCCGAGACCCGGTCGCCGGTCACCAGGTCGATGTCCTGGGCGGTGAAGAACGACCGCGGACGCAGTTCGAGCTCGTCGGCCGCGGTGGTTCCGGCCAGGAACCCCTTGGACAGCGGCGGGCGTTCGTAGGGCACGGCGGGCTCGTCGCCGACCAGCGTGATCCGGCCGTCGAAGCCGCGGCCGCGCAGCGCCGCCGCGGTCTCCAGACCGGCCTGGCCCGCGCCGACGACCACCACGCCACGGGCCGGCATCAGCTCTGCGCCCGGGGCAGGTGGACGACCAGGCCGTCGATCGCGTCGGACACCGGCAGCTGGCAGCTGAGCCGGCTGTGCTCGGTGCGCTCGCAGGCGGTGCCGTACAGCACGTCGTCCTCGACGCTGTCCATCTCCGGCAGCGGGAGGGTGTTGGCCGCGTCCACATAGACGTGGCAGGTGCCGCACTGGGCGGAACCGCCGCACTGCGCCTCGATGCCGTCGACGTTGTTGAGCTTCGCACCGCGCATGACCGTGTTGGGCGCCTCGACGTCGACGACCGTGACGGTGCCGTTGGGATGCGTGTAGGTGATTTTGGCCATGGCGCTCTCCTCGTGGGTGTCCGGCCGGCCGTGCGGAGATACGGGACGGAACTGTGCCCACGGCTCCTGGGACGCCGGTGGAGAAGTCCTGGACAGTGGCGGAATCCGTGCGTCCCGACCGGCCCGGCGCCGTGATCGGGTCCGGGACGGTTCCAGGCTGTCTCTAGGCGGTGCCGAGACGCTGAACCCCTGACGAGAGCGGAGGTTCGCAGTGGTCAACGAGTTCTCCACCCAGCGGCCGCAGTGGTCGCCCGCCCCGCACGACGGGCGGCTCGAGTACGCGACGGTCGAGGTGCCCCGCGACTACGCCGATCCCGGGGGCGAACGGATCACGATCGCCCTCAGCCGCCGCCGCGCCACCGACCCGGCACGGCGGCGCGGGGTGCTGCTGGCCGTCAACGGCGGCCCCGGCGGCGACTGGGGATTCGGCCGGGCGCTGCCCGACAAGTACGCCGGCACCCCCCTGCACGAGGTGTACGACCTGATCGGCTTCGACCCGCGCGGCACCGGCGAGTCGACACGGCTGTACGCCGACGTCACCGTGCCCCGGGCGCCCTTCGACTCCCGCCCGCCGGACAGCGCCTTCGAGACCATCGCCGAGGACATGCGCCTGCGGGAGCTGGGCTGCGCCCGGGCGGGCGGTGAGCTGCGCCCGCACATCAGCACCCGCAACACGGCCCGCGACATGGACACGATCCGGGCCGTCCTCGGCGAGGAACGGATCAGCTTCGTCGGGTACGCGTACGGCGCCTACGTGGGCGCCGTCTACGGCAGCATGTTCCCCGACCGCCTGGACCGCAGCGTCCTGGACTCCTGCGTGCACCCCGGCTGGACCTGGCGCGAGCAGTTCCTGTGGCAGGGCGACGCGGCGCAGCGCAACGTCGACCGGTGGGCGGCGTGGATGGGCGAACGGCACGGGCACTTCGGGCTCGGGTCCGGCGCCGAGCAGGTGCTCGACGGCGTGGAGCACCTGGTGGCCCGGCTGGAGGGGCTGCCGGACGGGACGCGGCTGCGGACGCTGCTCGACGGAGCCGTCGGCAGCCGTTCCGCCGACCGCGGCCAGTGGGCCCAACTGGGGACGCTGATCGGCGCGCTGCGCGCGGCGGCGGAGGCCGGCGACGCGGACGCCTGCCAAGGTCTCCTCGTCCAGCAGGGGACCTGGCGCCCCGAGGACAGCGAGGGCGCCCAGCGCGTCGGCGTCCTGGAGGCCATCACGCTGGAGCACGCCTGGCCCGCCGACCTGGAGGTCTACTACCAGGACATGCGCGACTTCCGTAAGCGGTTCCCCTACGGCTACGGCGTGCTGCGCGCCCAGCCGTGGGTGGGCGCCTTCCGCACCTTCGAGGCCCCCGAGGCGCCCACGGTCGTCGAGCGCGCCGGCTACCCGGTCGGCCTGATCGTCCAGGCCGACGGCGATCCGATGGACCACTACGCCGGCGGGGTCGCCATGGCCGAACGCCTGGGCCACCACCTGGTGACCGTGGAGGACTCCGGCGAGCACGAGGTGTACGTCCTCGGCGGCAACCCGCACGTCGACGCGCTGGTGCACCGCTACCTGGTCGACGGCGAACTGCCGCCGCCCCGGGTCTCCTGCCCCGCCCGCACCCCCCGCCCGGACATCCCGGCGGACCCCGCCTGAACGAGAGCGACCCCTACGGCCGGTGGCCCGGTACCGCGAGGTGCCGGGCCACCGGCCGTGGTGCCGGGCCTGGGTCACCAGGTGATCGGGAGCTCCCACAGGCCGTAGATGACGGCGCCTTCCTTGCGGGGGATCTCCAGGAAGGGCTTGGCCAGGCGCAGGGTCGGGATGCGCTGGAAGAGCTTGCTCCAGACGATCTCCAGCTCCAGCCGGGCCAGGTCGGCGCCGATGCAGTGGTGGACGCCGTGGCCGAAGCCGAGGTGCTTGCGGCTGCCGCGGGTGATGTCCAGCTTCTCCGGCTCCGGGAAGACCTCCGGGTCGCGGTTGGCGGCCAGCCCCAGGCACAGGATGCCGTCGCCCTGGCGGATGACCTGACCGCCGATCTCGATGTCCTCCAGCGCCACCCGGGGCACGGCCGTGTCGCCGATGGTCGCGAACCGGACCAGTTCCTCCACGGCCGGCCTGACCAACGACGGGTCGCCGAGCAGCAGTTCGAGCTGGTCGGGGTTCTCCAGCAGGCAGGCGGTGCCCAGCGAGATCTGGCTGGCGGTGGTCTCGTGGCCGCCGTTCATCAGCAGCCGCACCATGTTGAACAGGTCCCGGTCGGTGTATTCCTCGCCGGAGGCCTCGTAGTCGGCCATGGCCCTGCTCAGCAGGTCCTCGCCCGGCTCGGCCTTCTTCAGCTGGATGAGCTCGCTGATGTAGGCGTTCACCTCGACGATGGCCGCCTGCCGCTCCTCGGTGGTGCTGTGACCGCCGAGGAGGGCGGTGCCGTGCTTGATGAAGAAGTCGTGCTGGTCCTGCGGGATGCCCAGCAGCTCGCAGATCACCGTCATCGGCACGGCCAGCGAGAACTCCCGGTGGAAGTCCGCCGGCGGCGTCAGGCGCAGCAGCTTGTCCAGGTGGTCGTCGACGATCTCCTCGATGCGCGGGCGCAGCCGCTGCACCTGCCGGTTGGTGAAGGTGAGGGCGGCCTTGCGGCGGGTGCCGCTGTGCGCCTTGCCGTCGTAGCCGATGAAGGAGGTCTCGGTGCGGTACTCCGGCGGCGCGACGAAGTAGAAGGGGAAGTTGGCGTGCTTGCGGGAGGCGCTGACCCGGGGATCGGTGAGCAGCTGCTTGATCGTCTGATAACCGGTGACCGTCCATATCCGCAGGCCGGATCCTTCCAGCGTGACCTGGGAGACGTCCTTCTCGATCATCTCGGCGTACTGCCGGGGCGGTGTGAAGGGGCACTGCCGCTTGTACGGGAAGGTCATGGTCTCCGTCTGCTCGGCGGCGCCCGGTTCGGTGGCACTGGTGGTCACGGTGAGTCCTTCCGGTTCGTGACGGTCGGTGGGGTGCGGACAGGGCCTGGGGCCCGAGGCCTTGCCTTGGGGCAGGCCCTACTTGCCGGCGACGTCCATGCCGCCGTCGACGGTGAGGATCTGGCCGGTGACCAGGGCGGAAGCGGGCTCCGCGAGCCGGGTGATCCAGGTGGCGATCTCCTCGGGCAGCGCCACCCGGCCGAGCGGGACGGAGTGGGCCACGCCGGCGAACAGGCCCTCGACCTGCTCCTCGGACAGGCCGTTGGCGGCGTACGCCTCGGTGCGGACGAAGCCGGGCGCGACCGCGTTGACGCGGATGCCGCGCGGGGCCAGTTCGGCGGCCCAGCTGCGGGTGAAGCTGTGCACGGCGGCCTTGCTCGCCGAGTACAGGGAGCTCTCCGGGCCCGGGTTGTGGCCGCCGCGGCTGGAGACGAGGACGAGCGTGCCGCCGGGGGAGCGCAGCAGCGGCAGCAGCCGGCGGGTCAGCAGGACCGGCCCGAGCACGTTGGTCTCCAGCACCTCGCGGGCGGTCGCCGGGTCCAGGCCGGTCAGCGGGGTGAAGCGGAACACCCCGGCGTTGTGCACGAGGACGTCCAGGGTGCCGCCGTGTCCCTCCACCGCCTCGGCGACGGCGTCCGCGCCCGTCTCGGTGGTCACGTCGGCGGTCACCGGGACGATCGCCGGGTGCAGCTCGGCGACCTCCGCGAGCCGTTCCTTGCGGCGGCCGGTGACGATCACCGCGCTCGCCCCGAGGGCGGCGAAGGCCAGGGCGGAGGCCCGGCCGATGCCGGTGCCCCCTCCGGTGACGACGACGGTGCGTTCGGCGAATGGCTTGTCCGACATGGCAGTTCCCTCTCTTGGCCGGTGGCCGGCAGACGGACGGATCCGGCCGTGGTGGCCAGTACACCGGGCCCGGCTGGTGCCCCGGTCGAGTCGCCGGGGAGCAGCCGGTGGGGAGGGGCACTAGGAGTCGAAGCGGACGCCCGCCGGGGTGTGGCCGGGGGCGGCGAAGGCCAGCAGCCGCGTGCCCTCTTCGGTGAGCTCCCGGCGGTGCGCCCGGCCCACCGGGGCGAACGGCTCCAGGACGAGGGCCGCCTCGCCCCCTTGGCGTTCCAGCCGCCACAGCCCCCGTACGAAACCGTCCACGAGGAACACGGACTTCACCAGGCCGTTGCGGGTCAGGACGTGGGTGCGCTGCTCGGCGGTCAGGATCCGGGAGCGGTCGGCGTGCGCGAGCAGGATGTTGTCGAACTCCGGCAGGAAGCGCACCGGCGCGGGGGCGGCGGAGTCCGGGCGCGGCGCGTCCGGCAGGTCGTGCAGGACGGCGCCCCTCTCGTCGCGGAAGGCGCACAGCCGCGGGCCGAGCCGCCGCACCACCGCGTTCAGCCCGGTCATCCCCGACCACGTCTGGATGTCCTTGACGGTGGCCGGGCCGAACGCGGCGAGGTAGCGCAGGACCAGGTCGTCGGCCGCGTCGTCGGCCTTTGGCGGACGCCCCAGCCAGGCGTCGGCGGTCGTGTGCACGGCCTGGCCGGACCGCCCCCACAGGCCGCGCGGCGGCGTCTGCACCAGCGGCACCAGGGCGCGTACGGCGTTGGCGAGGGCGAAGGGGTCCCGGTCGGGCCAGTGCTCGGCCAGCCCGGTGCCGAGGCCGCCCAGGGTGAGCGGCTCCTTCTCCACCAGGGCCCGGCCGCGTGCCGTCACCTCGGCGAGGTCGAGGCCGGCCAGTTTGCGGCCGAAGGTGCTGTTCAGGGAGCGGGCCAGGGACCCGTGCAGCACCGGGCGCAGCCGCAGGCAGTCCCGCGCGGTGACCAGGTGCAGCGTCGAACGCATCATCACCAGCCGTACCGCCGCCCGCTTCTCGAGCAGCCCGGACAGGTCGTCCGGCCGGAAGCCCGCCAGCCGCGTCCACAGCCCTGTGTACGGCGGCTCGGGCGCCTGGGCCTGCATGCCGACCAGGTGCTCCAGGGCGTCGGCGGCGCCCATGGGCGAGCGCTCCAGCAGCAACTGGCGGTCCAGCAAGGCCCGGTTGAGCGCCACGCGGTCCAGCACCCCGCCGTCGTGTGTGGTCATCGTCGGTCCCCTCCTCGCGACGTGCACGCGGCGGCCCGTCCCGGAACGGTCCGGGACGGGCCGCCGCCCGCATCGGGATTGCGTCCTTCAGCTCAGCCTGACGAGCACGGTCCCGCTGTAGCGGCGTTCCAGCAGGGCGATGAACGCGTCCGGGAGCGCGGGCACCCCGCCCTCGACGACAGTGTGCGGGAAGACGATGCGGTCCTCGCCCAGCCAGGCGCCGAACCGGTCGTTCCAGTTCTCGATCTGGTCGGGGGTGTGCAGGGTGGCGAAGCCGCGCAGGGTCAGGTCCTTGGTGATGACCTGCATGAGCGGCAGCCGGGGCGTGCCGCCCTCGCCGGTGCCGTGCTGGCCGGCCAGCGCGCCGCACAGCGCGAACCGCGCGCCGCGCGAGGCCACCTGCACGGCGGCCTCGAACTGCTCGCCGCCGACGTTGTCGAAGACCACGTCGACGCCGTCGGGGGCCAGTTCGGCGAGCTGTTCGGCCGCCGGGCCGTCGTGGTGGTCGAAGGCCGCGTCGAAGCCCAGCTCGTCGACGAGGAAGCCGATCTTCTCCTTGGAGCCGGTGCTGCCGATGACCCGCTCGGCGCCCCGCAGCCGGGCGATCTGGCCGGCCAGCGCGCCGACGCCGTTGGTGGCGCCGGAGACGAACACGACGTCGCCTTCCCCCACCTGCGCGGTGTCCACCATGCCGTGCCAGGCCGTGGGGCCCTGGGAGAGGAAGTACTCCGGTCCGGGCAGCAGCGCGCGGTCGCGGCGGAAGAACTCGTGGGCGTCGCCGACGGCGTACTCGCGCCACCCGGAGAAGTGCTCGACCAGATCGCCGACGGCCAGCAGGGGGCTGCGGGAGGCGACGACCGTGCCGACCGTGCGGCCCCACATGGCCACCCCCGGCTGGAACACCGGGATGGGCAGCTTGGTGTCCGGGTTCATCTGGTCGCGCGCCACCGAGCCGAGGGTCATCCAGTCGTTGCGTACGACGACCTGGCCCTCGCCGGGCTCCGGCAGGGCCGACTCGCCGAGTTCGAAGTGGTCGAGGGTGACCTCGCCACGGGGATAGGAGGCCAGCCGGACCTCACGGCTGGTGGCCGGCAACTGGTCGGCGGTCATGCGGTGCTCCTTGTCGGACGGGCGGGTGGGGTGATCGGGCGCGGGGGGTGCGGGGCTCATGGACGCGGGGCCGGATGCGCGGGGGCCGGGGAGGGCGCGGCGTACCGGTGGTGCGGGAGTGGCCTGCCGGCGTACGGGGGGTCAGGCGGGCGGGCCCAGGCGGACCGGCAGGGCCAGCAGGTTGTGGTTGACGTCCCCGGCCCGCCGGCGCAGCTCCCCCTCCGGCACGGCGAGGGCGGCCTCGGGGAACCGCCGGGTCAGCTCCGCCAGGGCCACGGACAGCTCCAGCCGGGCCAGGGGCGCGCCCAGGCAGCGGTGGATGCCGTGGCCGAAGGCCAGGTGCGGGTTGTCGGCGCGGCGGAAGTCGGTGCGGCCGGCGTCGGGGAAGACGTCCTCGTCGCGGTTGGCGGAGGAGAAGGCGACGAACACCGCGTCCCCGGCGGGGATGACGACACCGCCCACGGTGACGTCCTCGGTGGCGATCCTCGGCAGGCCGGAGGTGTCGTTGCCGTTGAGGTTCACGGTGCGCAGCAGCTCCTCGACCGCGGCCGGGATCTCCTCGGGGTGGCCGCCCAGGCGGCGCCACACGTCGCGGTGGCCGGCGAGCAGGGTGGCCACCACATTGCCGAGCTGCCCGGCGGAGGAGTCGAAGCCGGCGCCCAGGAGGGTGAACCCCAGACCGACCAGCTCGTCGAAGCCGAGGCGGTCCTCCCCGAGGCGGGCGGCGGCCAGCGCGGCCAGCACGTCGTCGCCGCCGGTCCCGTCCGCGTCCTGGCCGGCCTGTCGCCGCGCGACCAGCCCGGCGATGTACGCGCCCAGCTTCTCCCCGCCCTCGGCGGCCCGCTCCGGCGGCCCCGACACGTCGGCGAACTGCCGTACCCAGACGTGGAAGCGGTCGCGGTCGGCCTCGGGCACGCCCAGCAGTTCGCAGATCACGGTCATGGCGAGCGGGGCCGCGAAGCCGGCCACCAGGTCGACGGCGGCGTCCTCGCCCTCCTTCGCCAGGCCGTCCAGCAGCCGCCCGGTCAGCTCCCCCACGCGCGGCCGCATCGCGGCGATCCGGTCCGCGGAGAAGGCCTGTTCGGCCAGGGCGCGCAGCCGGGTGTGGTCGGGCGGGTCCAGCGAGATGATCATTCCGGGCGGGGCCTGGAACAGTCCGCTGAAGCGGGGCGCGTCGGGCGCGTAGGCGGCGGCCCGGCTGAAGCGCGGGTCGTCGAGGACGGCCCGGATGTCCGCGTGCCGGGTGACCAGCCAGGCGTGGCCGCCGCCGGTCCACTCGACGCGGACGACCGGGCGCTCGGCCCGCAGCCGTGCGAACAGCGGGGCGGGGCCCCGGTGGCTGGAGCCGGGGAACGGGAAGGCGGGCAGGTCCGTGACCGTGGTCGGTGTGTGCCGCGTCATGACGGTGTCCTTTGGTCCGGTCAGCGCAGCGCGCGGAAGAAGGAGCGCAGTTCGTCGACGAGCAGGCCGGGCTGCTCCAGCGCCGGGAAGTGGCCGCCCCTGTCGTGGTCGGTCCACCGGCGCAGGTCGGAGAACCGGTGCTCGCACCAGGCCCGCGGCATCCGGGCGTCCTTGGGGAAGACCGAGCAGGCCGTCGGCACCGCCACCGGGGCCAGGGCCATCTTGTTGTGGCTCTCCCAGTAGATGCGGGCCGAGGAGGCCCCCGTCCCGGCCAGCCAGGCCAGGGTCACCACGTCCAGGAGGCGGTCGCGGGGAACCACCTTCTCCAGGTCGCCGTCGTGGTCGCTCCACGCCCAGTACTTCTCGGCGATCCACGCGAGCTGGCCGACGGGGGAGTCGGTGAGGGCGTAGCCGAGCGTCTGGGGGCGGGTGGCCTGGATCGCGGAGTAGCCGCCCTCGTTCTGCTGGAACTCCTTCAGCCCGGCCAGCCCGGCCAGATCGCGGGCGTCCAGCTCGACCTGCTCCTGCGGGGGCCTGGCGAACGGCATGGCCACGTGGATGCCGAGCAGATGGGCGGCGTCCAGGGCGCCGAGCTCGCCGGTGAGGAAGGAGCCCCAGTCGACGCCGTGGGCGGCGTAGCGGTCGTAGCCGAGGCGCGCCATCAGCCGCGCCCAGGCGGCGGCGGTGCGCTCCACGGTCCATCCGGTGCCGGCGGGCTTGTCGCTGAACGCGTAGCCGGGCAGCGAGGGCGCCACGACGTGGAAGGCGTCCTCGGGGTCCGGCGGGTTCGTCAGCGGCTCGACGAGGTCGAGGAACTCGACGACGGAGCCGGGCCAGCCGTGGCTGAGCAGCAGCGGGACGGCCCGCGGGTGCGGGGAGCGCACGTGCAGGAAGTGGACGCCGAGACCGTCGATCACGGTCCGGTACTGCGGCAGCGCGTTGAGCCGGGCCTCGGTGGCACGCCAGTCGTAGCCGTCCTTCCAGTGGGCGGCCAGGTCGCGCAGGTACGCCAGCGGGACGCCCTGGGACCAGTCGTCGACCGTCTCCCGCTCCGGCCACCGGGTGCGCGCCAGCCGGTCGCGGAGGTCGGTGAGGTCCGACTCGGGAAACTCGACGCGGAAGGGCGTGAGTGCCGTGTCCATGCGGGGTTCCTCTCGGGCTGCCGAAGGCTTCGTGCCCCGGCACGCTAGGGGGCGCCCCTAGAGCGGGGGTCGACCGGCGACGGGCCTCGGCCGCACCGTTGGGCACGCGCGGTCCACATCGCCGGGCACGCGCGGTCCGCGTCTTCGGGCACATGTGGCCCGCGCCGCCGGGCACGCGCGGTCCGCGCCTCCGGCGTGCTCCGGTGCCGCGCCTCCCGGACGTGCGCGGCTTCCCCGGCGGCTTCTCCGGCGTCGGCGCCCCGCCGCCTCGCCCAGGGCGGCCCACCACCGCGGCACCCGGCGGGAGCCGCCTTCGTCCCGTCCGGCGGTCCACCGCCAGGCCGCCCGGCCACCCCCACCGCCCCGCCCGAGGCGCCCCCCCCCGCCGAGTCGGGCGCGAGCGGGGCGCGAGTGGGCGGGGGCAGCGTGCCCGGGCCGGTCGGGCGGGACGAGACGAGGAGGGCGGGATGGCAACGGAACCCGGGACGGGGCCGCTGCGGGGACTGCGGGTCGTGGAGCTCGCGGCGATCGGGCCCGCCCCCTTCGCCGGAATGGTCCTCGCCGACCTCGGCGCGGACGTGCTGCGCGTGGAACGCGCCGACGGCCGACGCTCCTTCGCCGACTGGCACCGGGTCCTGGACCGGGGCCGCCGTACCACCTCCCTGCACCTCAAGGACCCGGCGGGCGTCGCGGAGCTGCTGCGCCTCGCGGACGACGCGGACGTCCTGGTCGAGGGCTTCCGGCCCGGTGTCGCCGAGCGGCTCGGCATCGGCCCCGAGGCGTGCCTGGAGCGCAACCCCGCCCTGGTGTACGCCCGGATGACCGGCTGGGGCCAGGACGGACCGCTCGCCCGCACCCCCGGCCACGACATCAACTACCTCGCGCTGACCGGCGCGTTGCACGCCGTCGGCGAGGCCGGCGGCCCGCCGGTGCCGCCGGTCAACCTGCTCGGCGACTTCGGCGGCGGCGCCATGTTCCTCGTCGCCGGCGTCCTGGCCGCGCTCTACGAGCGGCAGCGCTCGGGCCGCGGGCAGGTGGTCGACGCCGCGATCGTCGACGGCGCCGGCGCGCTGCTCGGCATGCTGACCGGCATGGCGGCCGCCGGGCACTGGCGCCACGAACGGGGGGCGAACCTGCTGGACGGCGGCGCCCCCTTCTACACCTGCTACGCCTGCGAGGACGGCCGCTACGTCGCGGTGGGCGCCCTGGAGGACCGCTTCTACGCGGCCCTGCTGGCCGGCCTCGAACTGGACGGGCGGCGCCTGCCGGACCGTACCGACCCCGCCAACTGGCCCGAGCTGCGCCGCCGTTTCGCCGATCGCTTCCTCGGCCGCGACCGGGACGGCTGGGCCCGCCACTTCGAGGGCACCGAGGCGTGCGTGACCCCGGTCCTCACCGTCGAGGAGGCCCCGCGCCACCCCCACCACGTGGCCCGCGGCAGCGGCCCGGCCACGGCCGCTCCCCGCTTCAGCCGCACTCCAGCAGCGCTCCACCGGCCGCCGTCATGCTGCTGAACCGATGCTTCCGCGGCCTTCGGCCGTGACACCGGTTACCGACCGCCGGACACCCCCCGAGTATCAGAGAGGTACACCATCATGGCTATTGAGTCCCAGCAGGCCCCGTCCGTCGAGACGGAGGTGGAAAAGAAGGCGCAGGGCGCGGACCTGTCGGCCGAGGAGGCGGTGCATCTCGACCCCAAGCGCTGGGCGGCACTGCTCGTGCTGCTCGTGTCCGCGTTCATGGATCTGCTGGACGGGACGATCGCCAACGTGGCGGCGCCCTCGATGCAGCGCGAGCTGGGCGCGGGGTACTCGGCCATTCAGTGGGTGCTGGTGGGCTATCAGCTCGCGTTCGCCCTGATGCTGATCCTCGGCGGTCGCCTCGGCGACATCTACGGCCGCAAGAGGATGTTCCTCGTCGGCGTCGGCGGCTTCACGCTGGCCTCGCTCGCGGCCGGCGTGTCGCAGGAGCCGTGGCAGCTGGTGGCGGCCCGGGTCGTGCAGGGCGCGTTCTCCGGCGTGATGGTCCCGCAGGTGCTGTCCATCATCCACGTGACGTTCTCCGACAAGGAGCGGGGCACCGCGTTCGCCCTGCACGGCCTGGTCGGCGGACTCGCGGCCACCCTGGGCCTGGCGCTGGGCGGCCTGATGGTCGAGTGGAACCTGTTCGGCCTGGACTGGCGGCTGATCTTCCTCGTCAACGTGCCGGTCGGCCTGCTCGGTCTGGCCTACGGCGGCAAGGTCATCCGGGAGTCCAAGGCGCCGCACGCGCTGCGCCTGGACACCATCGGCGTGGTGCTCGCCACGGTCGGCCTGGTCATGCTGGTCTACCCGCTGCTCCAGGGCCGCGAGTTGGGCTGGCCGCTGTGGGGCTACGTCTCCATGATCGCCGCCGCGCCGGTCCTCATCGGCTTCGTGCTGTGGCAGAAGGCCAAGGCGCGCAACGACGGCTCGCCGCTCGTGGAGCTGAGCCTGTTCCGCATCCGGAGCTTCTCCTCCGGCCTCGCCGTGAACATGATCTTCTACACCGGCATGGGCATGTTCACCATCGGGTGGACGCTCTACATGCAGGTCGGCCAGGGCTGGTCCCCGATGCGGGCCGGCCTCACCAGCCTCCCGTTCTGCGTCGGCGCCTTCCTCACCGCCACGTCCTCGGTGATGATCCTGGTGCCCAAGTTCGGCCGCAAGGCCATGCAGGCCGGCGCTGTGGTCCTCGTCGTCGGCCTGGCCAGCTACATCTGGGTGGCGGGCGCGAAGGGCGCCGAGGTGACCTCCTGGCACATCGCCGCGCCGCTGTTCCTGGTGGGTCTCGGCTTCGGCACGGTGGCCACGCCGCTGCCGCTGATCGTGACCTCCGAGGTCCCGCACAAGGACGCCGGTTCCGCCTCCGGCCTGGTCAACACCAACACCCAGCTCGGCTTCGCCATCGGCGGCGCCCTGGTCAGCGTCGTCTTCTTCGGCGGGCTGGTCGCCAACACCGGCTCCGCCGTGGACGACCAGCTGCCGCAGCTGCGCAAGGACCTGGTGGCCGTCGCCCAGCTCACCCCGGGCGAGGCGAGCACCACGGCGAAGGCGTACCGCGACTGCGCCACCGACCGGTCCGGCCAGAAGGACCTCCAGGTGACCCCCGCGAGCTGCACCGTGGCCCCGCTGCGGGACGCCAAGGTCGCCTCGGTGCTGTCGAAGTACGAGACCGAGGTGCGCGGGGACTCCTTCGCGGACAGCTTCCAGACCCTGATGGAGGTGTTCGTCGGCATCACGGTGGTGGTGTTCGCCCTGATGTTCGCCATCCCGCGCAAGCTGCGCGACGAGGCGCAGGGGCAGGCCGAGGGCACCCCGGCCGAGGTGTCCTGACCGGCACCCCACCCGTCCGCCGGCGCGGCGGGACCGGACGGCTCCGGCCGCCCGGCCCCGCCGCGCACCGGCGTTCCGCGGCCCGGCAACGGGCCCGGCCGTCGGGCGTCCCGGCCGTCCGGTGTCCCGGCCGTCGGGCGTCCCGGCCGTCGGGCGTCCCGGCCGTCGGGCGTCCCGGCCGTCCGGTGTCCCGGCCGTCCGGTGTCCCGGACTCCGGCCGTCTCCGTCTCCGGCCGTCTCGGACGGGGGCCGGACGGACGCCGGACGGACGCCGGAGGGAACGGCGACACCCCGGGGGCCGGGTGGTCGCCCGACGGCCCTCGCTCCCCTGCACACCCCCCACACACCCGACCCCGCACCTCCACCCCCACCTCGCCCCCCACGCCCGCACCCCCCTGCACATCCCCCGTTCCACCCCCGTTCGAGGAGTTCTCCGGACCCGCGCCGGACCGTAGGGGCAGCAGGAATGTTCGAGAAACGCCGCGATCCGAGCGAGCGAGGGAGGGACGATGGCCGAGCGGAGCTTCCAGCTCTACGACACGACCCTGCGGGACGGTACCCAGCAGGAGGGCCTGGTGCTGACGGTCGAGGACAAGCTCGCCGTCGCACGCCGGCTGGACGCACTCGGCGTCCACTTCATCGAGGGCGGATGGCCCGGCGCGGTACCGAAGGACACCGAGTTCTTCCGTCGCGCCAAGAGCGAACTGGACCTGCGGTCCGCCCAGTTGGCGGCGTTCGGGGCGACCCGCCGGGCCGGCGTCTCGGTCGCGGTCGACCCGCAGGTGCGAGCCCTGCTGGTGGCCGAGACCCCCGTGATCACCCTGGTGGCCAAGAGCCACGCCGGGCACGTCAGCCACGCCCTGCGCACCACCCTCGCCGAGAACCTGGCCATGATCGGCAGCACCGTGCGCCACCTGGTGCGCGCCGGGCGCCGGGTCTTCCTCGACGCCGAGCACTACTTCGACGGGTACCGGCTCAACCGGGAGTACGCCCTCGCCGTCGTCCACACCGCCGCCGAGGCCGGGGCCGAGACCGTCGTCCTGTGCGACACCAACGGAGGCTCGCTGCCGGACGAGGTGGGGGCCGTGGTGGCCGACACCATCGCCATGACCGGCGCCGCCGTCGGCATCCACTGCCACGACGACACCGGCTGCGCGGTCGCCAACACCATGGCCGCCGTCGACGCCGGCGCCGTCCACGCCCAGGGCACCGCCCACGGCTACGGCGAACGCTGCGGCAACGCCAACCTGTTCACCGTCATCGCCAACCTCCTGCTCAAGCGCGGCCGGGAGGTCGTACCGCTGGAGCGGCTGCCCGAACTCACCGCGACCGGGCGCGCGATCACCGAGATCACCGGGGTGCCCGCCAGTCCGGCGGCCCCCTACACCGGCGCCACCGCCTTCACCCACAAGGCGGGGCTGCACGCCTCGGCGCTGCGCGTCGACCCGGACCTGTACCAGCACACCGATCCCGCCCTGGTCGGCAACGTGATGCGCACCCTCGTCTCCGACATGGGCGGCCGCTCCTCCATCGAGCTGAAGGGCCGTGAGCTGGGCTACGAGGTCGCCGCGGACTCCGAGGTCGTGGCCCGGGCCGCCGGCCGCGTCAAGGAGATGGAGCAGCGCGGCTACAGCTTCGAGTCCGCCGACGCCTCCTTCGAGCTGCTGCTGCGCGAGGAGCTCGCCGACGCTCCGCAGGACCCGCCGTTCGAGGTCGAGACGTGGTCGGTCGGGGTGGCGCGCCGCCCCGACGGGCAGGTCCGCACCGAGGCGTCCGTGGGCCTGCGGATCGACGGCCGGCCCGTCACCGCGACCGGCCACGGCAACGGCCCCGTCCACGCCCTGGACACCGCGCTGCACCGCGCCCTGGACCCGTGCTTCCCCGTCCTGGCCGCTCTGGAGCTGGTGGACTACCGGGTGAGGGTCCTCGGCGGGGAGACCGGCAGCGGCGCCGCCGCCCGGGTCCTGATCTCCTACCGGGCCGGCGAGCGGCGCTGGGGCACCGTGGGCGTCGACCAGAACACCGTCACCGCCAGCTGGGCGGCGCTCCTCGACGCCGTCCACTACATGCTGCTCGACGGATCCCGCGGCCCCCTCGGCACCCCCTCCCTGGCCGCCGCCACCGGCTGAGCCCCGACCTCTGGAGCACCTGTGCGCGTGGAAGACGTCTTCATACGGGGGACATCCGTACGGCTGCCCTCCGTGCTCACCGTCGCCGACGCGGTCGCCGCCGGCGCCTGCCCGCCCCGTGTCGCCTCCGCCACCGGCATGGTGTCGGTGGCCTTCTCGCCCGAGGAGTCCGCCGCCGAGATGGCCGCCGCCGCGGCCCGCACCGCGCTGCGCCGAGCCGACAGCGACGGCGGCGACATCGGCCTGCTGCTGCACGCCGACACCTACCACCAGGGCCAGGACCTGTGGCCGGTGGCGTCCTACATCCAGCGCGAGGCGCTCGGCAACAGCTGCCAGGCCGTCGAGATCCGGCAGATGTCGAACGGCGGCCTCGCCGCCCTCGACCTCGCGACCGCCTACCTCACCTCCGGACACGGCGCCACGGACGCCCTGCTGACCACCGCGGACCGCTTCTGCGAGCCCGGCATCGACCGGTGGCGCACCGACCCCGGCACCCCGTACGCCGACGGGGCCACCGCACTCGTGCTGTCCAGGCGCGGCGGCTTCGCCCGGCTGCTGTCGCTCGCCCTGTTCGCCGACCCCGAGCTGGAGCCGATGCACCGCGGCGACGAGCCGTTCGGCCCGGCCCCCTTCAGCCACCGCACCCCCGTCGACTTCGAGCAGGCCAAGCGCGCCTTCATCGGCCGGGTCGGCATGTCGTACGCCATCACCCGCGCCCACAACGGCCAGCAGACCGTCGTCAAGCAGGCCTGCGCCGACGCCGGCCTGGAACTCGCCGAGGCCGACTGGGTGCTGCTCCCGCACTTCGGGCACCGGCGGCTGAGGTCCATCTACTACGAGCCCTTCGGCATCGACCCGGCCCGCACCGCCTGGGACTTCAGCCGCACCGTGGGCCACCTCGGCGCCGGCGACCAGTTCGCCGGGCTGGACCACCTGGCCGCGGCCGGCAGGCTCGCTCCCGGCGACCGCTGCGTGCTCGTCAGCGTCGGCGCCGGCTACAGCTGGGGCTGCGCGGTGCTGGAGATCATCCACCCCCCGCTGCCCGATCCGGCCTGACCCGGGGGGACACCCCGGGAGCGTCGACGGCCCCGAGGCCCCGACGCCCCCGGAGCACCACGCGAGACCGCACCCGCTCCGGCCCCCCGGCCGGGCTCCACCACTTCTCCACCCTTGCTCGACCATCCGTATGTCAGTCTGCTGGCACGCCGTACGCGCGGCTGTCGAAGGGAAGGTTGCCGTGGCGCCGACCGCTACGTCCGAGACCTCCGCTCCCCACCTCACGGAGCACTCCATCACCGTGGCCGCCCCGGCCTCCGCCGTCTACGCGCTGGTCGCGGACGTCTCCGCGTGGCCCCAGGTGTTCGGCCCGACCGTGCACGTCGAAGTGCTCCAGGACGCGCCCGCCGAAGGGGGCGAACAGACGCTGCGCATCTGGGCCGTCGCCAACGAGCGCGTGCGCACCTGGACCTCCCGGCGGATCCTGGACCCGGCCGCCCGCACGATCACCTTCCGCCAGCTCGTCCCCGCCGCGCCGGTCGCCGCCATGGGGGGCGAGTGGCGCGTGGAGGAGCTGGAGGCCGGCCGCACCCGCGTGGTCCTGCTGCACGACTACCGCGCCGTCGACGACGACCCCGCCGCCGAGGAGCAGATCGAGCGGGCCGTCGACCGCAACAGCCGCGCCGAGCTCGCCGCCCTGAAGAACGCCGCCGAACTCGGCGACGCCCGCGACGAGCTGCACTTCACCTTCAGCGACTCGGAGACGGTCGTCGGCGCCGCCGGGGACGTGTACGCGTTCCTGGACCGGGCCGACCTGTGGCCCGAGCGGCTGCCGCACGTGGCCCGCCTGGACCTGACGGAGGAGGAGCCGGGCATCCAGCACATGGACATGGACACCCGCAGCCCCGACGGCTCGCTGCACAACACCACCTCGGTGCGCGTCTGCTTCGAGGACCGCCACATGATCGTGTACAAGCAGCTGCGCGTGCCGGTGGCGATGAGCGGCCACACCGGGCGCTGGGTCATCGAGTCCCTGGGCGACGGCACGGTCAGGGCGACCTCCTGGCACACCGTGACCCTCGACCCGGAGGGAGTGCGCAGCGCGCTCGGCCCCGAGGCCACGCTCGCCGAGGCGCGCGCCCTGGTCCGCAAGGCGCTGGGCACCAACAGCTCCACCACGCTGCACCACGCAAAACAGTTCGCGGAGGAAGCGCGTGTCGGATCGTAGCCACAGCCGGCCGGTCGTCGTCGTCAACTACTTCACGGTGACGGGCGACCTGCTGGAGTTCGAGCGGCTGTTCGATGAATACGCACAGTTCATGCGTCACCGCCCGGACTTCGACTTCCTGGTCACCGTCAAGCTGACGGACCGGCCTCACGTCTACGCCCATCTCGGGCACTGGCGCACCCGGCGCGGTTTCCTGGACACCGTCAACGACGCGGAGTTCCAGGACCGTGTGGGACGGCTGGGGCCCCTGGTGGAGACCGAGGCCGACCAGGCGGTCAGTGTGGCCCGCGTCCTGCGGGAGAACGCCGTGGTGGGCGCCGCGAACGTGGTCCTCACCCGGGCCACCGTGCACGGCGACCCGGCCGTTTTCGAGGCCTGCTTCGCCGAGGCCAACGAGCACTTCGACGAGCTGGGCCACTTCGGCGGCAGCGACCTGCTCCGCTCCACGCTGCGCCCCGGCGAGTACACCGCGCTGCAGTGGTGGCGCGACTCCGAGGCCTGCGAGCGGTCCCTGGGCAGCGAGAAGTACCTGAAGCTGCGCGCCGCGATCGCCGAGGAGGCCGAGGTGGCGGTGGTGCGCACCCGGCACATGGCGTACCAGCGCGTGATCGTCTGAACGCGGCGGCCGGCGGGCCGGCCCGGGCCCGGCGGGACCCGGATGAGCGCGAGAGCCGAGGACCACCGGTCCTCGGCTCTCGCGCGTCCCGGGCGCGAGGCCGCTTCGAGCGGCCCGGAGCAGGCTGTTCCCATGGCCGACACGACACGTATCACCGTGGTCCGCGGACAGCCCGACGCGGCCGAACTCGCCGCCGTCACCGTCGTGCTGCTGGCCCTCGTCCGGCGCGGCGAGGCGCCGGACGAGGAACGGCGCACCGCGTACGCGGGCTGGACCGTCAAGAGCGGCGGCCACCGCACCGAGGCGGCCTGGCCGGGTCAGTGACCTCGGACCACGACGCGCACCGGGCGGGGACGGCACCGGTTCGCCGGACCGCGCCACCCGCCCGCCGGCAGGACAAGCAGCGGCCGAGCCGCAGAGACGGCCGCACGACACGTGAGGGGGAGGGGCGATGACCGGTCACCGGACTCTCACCGAACTCATCCAGGACCAGGCCGCGAGGACACCCGACCGGGAGGCGCTGGTCCTCCTCGGTGAACACGCGGAGGACCAGCGTCCGCGGACGGTCACGTACGCGGAGCTCGACCGCGCCGCCCGGGACCTGGCCGGCCGGCTGCTGGAGCACACGCGCCCGGGGGAACGGGTCCTCGTCGTCCACTCCTCCCGCGCCCGGTTCGCCGCGGGCTTCCTCGCCTGCCTGTACGCGGGCGCCGTCGCCGTCCCCGTGGCGCCGCCCGGAGGACGCGCGCACCACGACGAGCGCATCGCGGGCATCGTCAAGGACGCGGCGGTCTCCTGCGCGCTGACCTCCACCGCCGAGGCCGCCGAGGTGTCCCAGCTGCTGGCCCGCACCGGCCACGGCCACATCACCTGCGTCCTCGCCGACGCCCCCGGGAACGCCGACGCCCCCGGGAACGCCGACGCCCCCGGGAACGCCGACGCCCCCGGGAACGCCGACGCCGCCCGCCCCTCCCGCGCCGTACACCCCGCCGCGCCCGGGCCGCGCCCCGAACCCGACGCGCCCGCCTTCCTCCAGTACACCTCCGGCTCCACCCGCGACCCCCGCGGCGTGATCGTCACCCACGGCGGTCTGACCGCGAACCTGCGGGCCATCGCCGACGCCCTCGGCATCGAGCCCGGCACCAGGGTCGGCGGCTGGCTGCCCTTCCACCACGACATGGGCCTCGTCGGCCAGTTGCTGCTGCCGCTGTGGCTGGGCGGCACCACCGTCCTGCTGTCGCCCACCGCCTTCGTCCGGCGGCCCGCGTCCTGGCTGGAGGCCGTCTCCCGGCACCGGATCGCCGTCAGCGGCGCCCCCGACTTCGCGTACGACCTGTGCGTGCGGCGCGTCAACGACTCCCAGCTCGCCGGGCTCGACCTGTCCGGCTGGCGGGTGGCCGTCAGCGGCGGCGAACCGGTGAACCCGGCCACGCTGCGCGCCTTCGCCGAGCGCCTCGCCCCGGCCGGTCTGCGCCCCGAGGCGCTCGTCGGCTGCTACGGCCTGGCCGAGGCCACCCTCCTGGTGTCCGGCTCCGCCGCCGCCCCGGCCCTCACCGGACCCGGCGCCGGCCGCGGCCACTGCGGACCCGCCGCGTCCTGCGAGATCCGGATCGTCCACCCGGAGACCCACGAGGAGCTGCCCGACGGGCGCACCGGCGAGATCTGGGTGCGCGGGCCCGGCGTCGGCGCCGGCTACCGGGGCCGCCCGGCCGAGACCGCGGCGGTCTTCGACGGCCGGCTCGCCTCGGGCGACGGCGGCTACCTGCGCACCGGAGACCTCGGCGTCCTGGAGGACGGGCTGCTGCGGGTGACCGGACGCATCAAGGACGTCATCGTGTGCGCCGGACGCAACCTGTACCCGCAGGACCTGGAGCGCACCGTGCAGCGGGTGAGCGGACTGTTCGGCGCCGGCACCGCCTTCGCCGTCCCCGGCGAGCGCGAGCGCATCGTCGTGGTCCAGGAGCTGCGGGCCCGCAGCTCCTACGACATCGACCTGGGCGCCCTGGCCTCCGCCGTGCAGCAGCGGCTGAGCGAGGAGCACGAGGTGACCGCCGCCGGTGTGCTCCTCGTCCGCCCGGGGACCGTGCGCCGCACGACCAGCGGCAAGGTGGAGCGCGCCGCCATGCGCCGGCTGTTCCTGCGCGGCGAGGTCCGGGCCCTGCACCAACGGCTCGAACCGGAGATCGAGCGCCTGGTGGCCCCGGGGAGGCGGCGGTGACCGGCGTCCAGGACCGCATCGACGCGCTGGAGCGCGCCTTCGGACCGCTCGACGACCCGGCCAACCCGCTCGGCGGCGCCGCGCTGCTGGCCGCCGACGCGGCGGGTGTGGTGCTGCCCGGCGCCGAACGCGTCCTCGACGCGTGGGGGATGAACGCCGAGTTCGTGCCCGCCTCCCTGGGCGGACGGCTGGAGCGCATGGACCTGCTCGGCCGCATCCTGCGCACCGTCTTCCGCCGCGACGCCTCTCTCGGCTTCGGCTACGGGCTCAACTGCTTCTTCGCCGCCGCCCCGGTGTGGACCGCCGGCAGCACCGCGCAGCAGGAACTCGCCGCGCGGGTGCTGCTGGAGGGCCGTCGGATGGCCGTCGCCCGCCACGAGGTGGCGCACGGCAACGACTTCGTGAGCGACGAGTTCACCGTCCGCCCCGAAGGGGACGCGCTCGTGCTGAACGGCAGCAAGTCGGCGATCGCCAACGCCTCCCGGGCCGACGGTCTGGTCGTCTTCGCCCGCGCCGAGGGCGTCGACCGCAGCCTCAGCCGCAGCCGTACCGTGCTGCTGCTGCACCGGCCCGACCTGCCCGAGGGCACGGTCGAGGACCTCGGCCGGCACGCCACCAACGGGATGCGCAGCACCGAGTTCGGCGGCCTGCGGATCAGCGGGTGCCCGGTGCCGCGCGAGGCGGTGCTCGGCGCCGAGGGCGACGGCTACGAGCTGTCGCTGCGCTCCTCGCTCGTCATCCGGGGGCTGATCCCGTCCATCGTGCTGGCCGGCGCCGACACCGCGCTGCGCACGGTCGCCCGGTTCGCCGTGCGGCGCCGCGCGGACGGCCGCTCCTCCCTGGACGTCCAGCACGTCCGCGACGTCCTCACCGGCGCCTTCCTCGACCTGCTGCTGACCGACTGCCTCGCCCTGGTGGCCACCCGGGCGCTGCACCTGCTGCCCGGGCAGATGAGCGCCTACGCGGCCGCCGCCGCCTACCTCGCGCCCAAGCTGGTCTCCGAGTCCATGGACGAGATGTCGGCCGTCCTCGGCGAGGAGACGTTCGCCGAGGACGGCATGTACGCCATGTTCCAGAAGCAGCTGCGCGACCTGCCGGTCACCTCGCTCGGGCACGCCGGCAGCGCGGGCCGGCAGGTCAGCCTGCTGCCGCAGCTGCCGTACTTCGCCCGGCACGCCTGGTTCGCCGACCCGGAGGCGCCCGCCGAGCTGTTCCGGCCGCACGAGGACCTGCCGCCGCTGGACCTCGGCAAGCCCACCCTGCTGGGCGACGCCGACCCGCTCGCGGCCACCCTGGTCGCCACCACCGACCTGCTGGAGGAGGGCGAGGTCGGCGCGGCCATCGGGGAGTCCGGGGCCACCCTGCGCTTTCTGGCGCGCCGCCTGACCAGCGAGCTGGACGATCTGCGCAAGGCGTTCCTGGAGATCTCCCCGACCGACCGGCGGGCGCTGGCCAACCCGCACAGCTTCGGCCTCGCCGACCGCTACACCCTGGTGATCGCGGCCGCCGCCTGTCTGGGGGTGTGGCGCGCGCAGCGCTCCGCCGGCGACGCCGCGGACCCGTTCCTCGCCGACCCCGCCTGGCCGACGGCCGGGCTGTACCGGCTGTGCCGGCGGCTGGGCCTGCCGCTGCCGGACCGGCCCGCCGCGGACGAGGAGCGCGTGCTGCGCGAGGTCCTCGCCCGGCTGCACGGGCGACGCAGCTTCGACCTGTACGACTCCACGCTTGCCTGACGCCGGAGGGGGCGCCCTCCACGACCGACCCGGGTGCCTCGGTGACCCCGGGTCCCCCTAGGGAGCACTGACCATGCGAGAACATCGCGAACAGGAAGACGACGGCTTCGACAGGGCCTGCCGCGAGTGGCTGCTGGAACGGCTCGCCCACTACCTGGGCCGGCCGGTGGAGGAGACCGCCCCGCTGCACGAGTACCTGGACTCGGTGGCCGCGCTGAGCCTGTACGGGGACATCGAGGCGGAGTTCGGCCCGCTGGTGGAACCCACCGACATCTGGCTCCACCCCACCGTGCGCGACCTGGCCCGGCACATGGCCGAGCAGGGCGCGCGGCGCACCGGCCACCAGGTCAGGGCGGCGTTCGTCTTCACCGGCCAGGGCAGCCAGCACCCGGGTATGACCGAGGGGCTGTACCGGGGCTCCACCGGCTACCGGACCTTCCTGGACGAGGCGGCGGCCGCGCTGCGCCCGTACACCGGGATGAACGTGGTCGAGCTGATCCTCGGCCGCGATCCGCGGATCCACCAGACCGCGCTGACCCAGCCGGCCCTGTTCGCCGTCGAGTACGCCCTGGCCCGGACGCTGCAGGAGGCCGACGTCCACCCGGTGGCGGTGCTGGGCCACGGCATCGGGGAGTTCGCCGCCGCCACCGTCGCGGGCGCGCTGTCCCTGGCCGACGCGGCCAAACTGGTCGCCCTGCGCGGGGCGTTCATGCAGTACCTGCCCTCCGGCGGCGGCATGATGGCGGCCTGCATCACCCCCTACGAGGCCGCCGAACTCGTCGCCGACGAGCCGGGCGTGGGCATCGGCGCCATGAACGCGGCCAAGTCCACGGTGCTCTCCGGCGACCAGCAGGGCCTGGAGCGCATCGAGGACCGGCTCGCCGAGCGCGGTGTGCGCTGCCGGCACCTCGCGGTCACGCACGCCTTCCACTCGCCGCTGATGGAGCCCGTCGTCCCGAAGTTCGAGGCGGTGGTCCGCCGCATGCCGGGCGGCTTCACCCAACTCCCGTTCTACTCCACGGTCTACGGGCGTCTCGTCACGGAGCCGCTGTACGCGCCGTACTGGACCGAGCAGCTCACCGCGCCGGTCCGGTTCGCCGACGCGGCCCGGCAACTGCTGGCCCAGCAGTCGCCGACCCATGTGGTGGAGATCGGTCCGCGCGCGGTGCTCACCCCGTACCTGCGCCGGATGGGCGGGACGGCCGGACCGGTCTGCCTGCCGGTGTGCCAGGGGCCGCGCAGCGACGCCGTCGACCTGGCCGGGGTGATCTCGGCGCTGGACGCCGGCCCGCTGGCCGCCGCACTGGCCGGTGCGTGAGGTGACGGGCCCGATCCGGCCGTCGGCGCCCGTCCCCGGACCCGACGGCCCCTGGGAGCGGCTGCACGACGACCTCGCCCGGACCGGTACGGCCCTGGTGCACGGGGTGATGCGGGACTGGCTGCCGCGCCGGGAGGCCGACGACCAGCTGCGGCCGCTGCTGGGACGGGACTGGCGCCGCTACGAGAACCTGACCCGGCCCGGGATGCGGGAGCGGTTCCTGGCGTCCCGGCTGCTGCTGCGGCACACGGCGGCGGCCGCGCTCAAGACCGCCCCGCACCTGGTGGACCTGTCCTACCAGCCCGGTGGCCGGCCGTACGTGCGCGGCTGCGACCAGATCGAGGTCAGCCTCAGCCACACCGAGGACATGATGGTCGTGGGCGTCACCCGCCGCGGACGCATCGGCGTCGACGTGGAGCGCGCCGACCGCAGGCTCGCCCACACCGGTTCGGAGCTGCAGGCCTGCACGCCGTTCGAGAAGGAGCATCTGGACGCCGGCGGCGAGGACGCCCGCAACGACACCCTGGTGCGGCTGTGGACCCTGAAGGAGGCCTACAGCAAGGCGCTCGGGCAGGGGCTGCGGTTCCGCTTCACCGAGTTCGGCTTCGCCCTGTCCGAGACGGGCGCGTCCCTGGTGCGTCCGGACGGCACGCCCGCCCGGGGCGCCCAGTGGCTGTTCGGCACCTTCGCGGTGGGGGAGCGCTACGTGGTCAGCGTCGCGGTGGGCGACACCGGCTTCGGCGGGCTGTCCGACCTGTCCGTCGGCACCACGCTGGACGAGGGCATGCTGGACGCCCTGGTCGGGGCCACGGGCTCCGGGTCAGGGGATCCAGCCGGCCTCCTCGGCCAGCCGTATGGCGTCGATGCGGTTGCGGGCGCCCAGCTTGGTGACGATCGCCGTGAGGTAGTTGCGGACCGTCCCCTTGGACAGGAACAGGCAGCCGGCGATCTCGGCGGCGTCGGCGCCGCGGGCGGCGAGGCGTAGCACTTCCAGCTCCCTCGCCGACAGGGGGTTGTCGGCGCAGTCCCATGCGGCGAGGGCCAGTTGGGGGTCGACCACCCGGCGGCCGGCGGCGACCGACCGCACGGCCAGGGCGAGCTGGTCGGGTGGCGAGTCCTTCAGCAGGAAGCCCGTGACGTGCGCCGACAGCGCACGGCGCAGGGTGCCGGGACGGCCGAGGCTGGTGAGGATCAGGGTGCGGCACTCGGGCAGCTGCTCGTGCAGCTCGGCCGCCGCCGTCAGCCCGTCCGTGCCCGGCAGGTCGACGTCGATCACGGCGACGTCCGGCCGGGTCTCCAGTGCCTTCTTCACGATGACGTCGCCCCGGTCGACCTCGGCGACGACCTCCAGATCGGGCTCCAGTTCGAGCAGCGCGACCAGCGCGCCCCGGATCATGTGCACGTCCTCGGCAAGAAGGATCTTCACCGACAGCACCGCTTCCCCCTCTTCCCCCCAGGGCCCCTCGCCCGGACGACGCCGAACTCGCGGACCCTGGCAACGCTCCCTCGTCCGGCCTGATCCGGACGAAGGTCCCTGGCAACGCTCCCTCGTCCGGCCTGATCCGGACGAAGGTCCCTGGCAACGCTCCTTCATCCGGCCTGATCCGGACGAAGGACTCTGATCGGCACTTCTCAGACGGCGGCCTTCTCCAGCGCTCCGTCGTGCGGCGAAGTCCCCGTCTCGGCGGTGCGCGGCTGCAGGGGCGCCCATGCCCGCAGATGGAAGCGCCCGTCCTCGCGGGTCTCCGCGTCGAGCCCGCCCCCGATGGCGGTCAGGCGCGTGCGCAGGTTCCCCAGCCCGCTGCCGCCCGTCCCGGCCTCGGTGGGCAGTCGCGTGCCGTCACCGCTCTCGTGCGGACGGTCGTTCACCAGTGCCAGCCGGACCACGTCGCCTTCGACGTCTGCGGTGATGGTACAGAGCTGCGCGGCGCTGTGGCGGAGCATGTTCGTGATCCCCTCCCGCAGGGCGGTGGCCAGCACGGTGTCGACCACCGGGTGCAGCCGGCCGACCTCGACACGGACCTCGGCGCGCACGTCCGCCGCGGCGAGGACGGCCCGGGCCGACTGCGCCTCCTCGGCGAGCGACATGTCCCGGTACCCGCGGGAGACCAGCCGCACGTCGGCGAGCGCCTGCCGGGCCACCGCCAGCAGTTCGGCGGTCTCCGCGGCGGCCCGGTCGGGCCGGTGTCCGATCAGCCGCTGGACCAGCTCGCCCTTGAGCGTGATCGCCGACAGGCTGTAGCCCAGCAGGTCGTGCAGGTCCCGGGCGAAGCGCAGCCGCTCCTGGACCACCGCCATCTTCGCCACCTGTTCGCGCGTCTCGTGCAGTTCCTCGACCAGGTCGGCGAGTCGGCTCAGTCCGTAGACGACCAGCCCGGTCAGCCCGCCGGCGATGAGGAAGTAGGCGGTCTCCAGCGGCCCGGCGCCGGACAGCAGCGAGTAGGGGACTATGCCGGCCACCACCGCCCCGTAGGCCGGCCAGGCGAGCCGGGAGGGAAGGGTGAGCAGCAGAGTGGCGCCCAGCGGCCCCTGCATGCTGCCCCAGCTGGAGTGGAACCAGACCATCGGCAGGTACGTCAGCACCGCCTGGGCGCCGAGGACGGTCAGGCGGTGCCGCAGGGTCCAGGTGCGCGCCCGCTGCGAGGAGACGCTGAACTGGATCCCGAAGTTGAGCACGACGGTGGTCAGGCACACGGCCAGCGCCATGCGGCCCAGCCCGGTGCCGAACACGTTGAGCACCGTCGCGGCGCAGTAACTGGCCAGTGCCATCACGGTGATGGCCCGGGCCACCCTCGGCGCCGGCGAGTGCTGACGGGGCGAGGAGAGGAACTCATGCCGGCGCTCCCCGGCACCGGCCCGCTTGCCCGACCGAGCCGAGGAACCGGGCGCCTGTTCCGGAATGGATGCTTCCACATGTGGGAATTCGTTCGGCATCGCCGTCTCCAAGCCGGGGACAGGTGTGGGCGAAGCGCATGGTATGACTTTGCGTCGCATCGGAGCCACAGGTAGCGATCAGCGGCCTGGAATCACACGAAGAGCGGGACGGGGTTGAGATCGTCGTACGCCGTCGGTCGCGACAGTCTCCCCAGGCGGACGGGGGTGTCGAAAAGGCGTCCTGGAGCGAATCGCGCCCAGAAGTGCCGCATGCCCGGAACGATCACTTTCGCTACGGGAACCCCCAGGTCAGGGCGGGTCTGGTCCAGGACGAGAAGCTCCATGCCATGGGCACGCACCAGGCGTTCGGCGGCCTCGACGTCCGCGCGGAGGTCGCTGCGCGCCTCCTGTTCGTAGCTCGTCGGCCCCAGCGTGCCCTGGCCGTAATCAGCTACGAGGTAAGGCTGATTTTCGACAGTCGCGTTTCTCCACCATTCGTCCATGTCCGGGTGGGACGCGCGGGCCTGCCGGCCCTCCTCGCCGACCGGCAGGAGCTGGCCCAATTCCGTCACCGCGCGCCGCAGGGCCAGCCGTGCGTCGAAGTGCGCCCCGAAGCCGACGCAGATCCCCTGCTCCCCGTCGCCGACGAGCCGGGACATCGCCGCCATGGCCGGGATCCCCAGGTCGCTGGTGACGTCCAGCACCCACATCTCGCGCCCCAGCCGGCCGTAGGCCTGCCGGATGCGGGCCAGCCACGGTTCGTCGAACGCGTCGAGGTCGACCCCCGGCTGACGGGTGCGGTTGTACCACCACAGGGCGACCGCGTCGCGCTCCACCAGTTCCAGGAAGCCCTGCACCACGGCGTCCTCCAGGCTGCTGCCCGCGGCGCAGCCGTTGGAGTCGGCCCACGGCGCCCGCGCACGGCCGCGGGAGTCGAGGTCGTAGTAGAGCATGGAGGTCGGCAGCAGGCGGTGCTCGCCGGCCGTCAGCGACCACACGGGCGTCCACTCGGCCGGCTCGTGCGGGTCGAAGGGCGGCGGCACCCGGTGGAACGGCGCGCTCCGCGCGTTCCACCGCTCGCGCTCGCGGAACTGGCGGTCGGCGAACAGCTGGCAGGCGTTGGGGTGCACGGCCGTGGCGCCCAGTCCCGCCAGGGTGTCCCGGACGACGGGCTCGTCCCCCTGCCGGGTGCCCGAGTAGCGCTCCACGGCCTCGCACAGGGCGCCCACCTCCGCCTCCAGCGGAGTGGTCCCCTTGCCGCCGCTCTGGCCGCGCATCCCGCCGCGCACCCCGCCGAGGGAGAACGCCTGGAGCGCCGCGTTCCGGCCCGACACGTACCGGTTGAGCCCCTCCGGAGTACCCGGGGCGCGACGCACCTCGGGCACCACGCCGGTCACCGGGCCGATCAGGTGGCGGTGGCGGGACAGCATCTCCTCGGGCGGCAGCGCCCGGTCGTTGCCGCCCGCCGAGGCGGCCTTGGGGCGGGAGCGCAGGACGACGGGCCGCCGCACCTGACGCGCCACCAGGAAGGGGTCGCCGCACTCCGGGCACTGCGGGCGCCGGAGCACCGCGTGGTGGCGGGTGCGCAGGGTGCGGGTGTCCAGCGTGCAGACGGCGCCCTGCTCCTCGTAGCGCATCCCGGCCACCCACTTGACCGCCTCCAGCACCGCGGTGTGCAGACCGAGGCCCCGCACGACCGGGAGGGAGGCGTCGGGCACCGGCACCGCGCCCGGCAGGCCCAGGGCCTGCCGGACGGGGGCCTGGGAGAAGATCCGGGCGCGCAGCCGGTGCGCGAGGCACGACCAGCAGGCACGGTCGCCCGGTCCGAAGACGGGGCCCACCCAGGCCTCGGTCCCGCACGGCTTGGCGAGCAGCCACGGCCGCCCCTCGGCCCGCAGCCGGCCGTCCAGCTCGCGCAGCCGCGGGTCGAGGTAGTCGTCGCACAGGACCAGCGTGAACGCGCCCTGCCGCCCCTCGGGCGCGACGGACAGCCCGGAGGCGAGGCACTGGCCCAGCGCGGCCTCCCGGCTCGTCCGGCCCAGCGTGACCAGGCCGACGACGGTGGCGCGCAGGGACGAGACGGCGCTCGCCCCCTGCACACCGGCCAGTTCCCAGTAGGCGGCGGCCGAGTCGTCGGCGCTCGGGTCCCGGTAGCCGACCAGGTCGGCCCGCGCCAGTTCGGCGATGACCTGGGCCGCCTCACCGGGCGGCAGGGTCCCCGAGACCTCGTCCAGCACGGCCGGAAGGGTCCGGGTGCCGTCCAGGAGCGGTGCCAGGGACTCGACGTGCGCCCCCTGGAGCGCGGTGGTGCCGCGCTCCGACAGCAGGTAGACGGCTTCGCCGGCCACGACCTCGACCCGCAGGTGCGGCTTGAAACCCACCGTCCGCGCGGCGCCGGAGGACAGCAGCGCCCCCGTCATCTGCGGGCGGCTTCCACGGCGGCGAGCATGTCGTTCGTCGACACGCACCAGGTGCTGGCCACCATCGACGCGCGGTCCAGGTCCTCGATCACCAGCCGTCCCGCGGTCGGCCACGTGGCGTACACCGGCTCCGCGGCCGGCAGACCGAACTCGGCGAGCAGGGAGCACGGGTCCTCGGAGTAGCGCTTGGCCAGTTCCGGTTCCAAGGCGGTCCTGGCCGTCAGCAGGGCGATGCGGTGATCATCGGCCGGGAACGCGGCGGCGGCGCCGTCCGCGTCGGCGTGTGCGGTGGACAGGGCGGTGCTCATGGAAGTCCCCCTCGAATTGGCGTCGTACGAGCTTGCGTTCGACGGTGCCGAGGGAACGGATTCTGCTGGACCGGCCGGGAGAGGGCCCAGTGCCGTCCTCACTAGGACGGCATGACATTTTCACGCCCGTCCTCGTGACCCGCTCACTGGGACTCCAATCCCCCTGGTGTCAGGCTCGGTCAGTACTTCGAAAGCCATGGGCCGGACCCAGCAGGGCCGGCCGTACGAGCACACGAAGGGGCTGACCCACATGGAGATCAAGGTCCTCGGACCGCTGACGGCCCGCGAGAACGGCGTGTCGGTCGTTCCCACCGCGGCCAAGCCCCGCCAGATCCTGGCCCTGCTCGCACTGCAGGCCGAGCGCGTGGTGACCGTGCCCACGCTCATGATGGAGATCTGGGGCGAGAACATACCCCGCAGCGCGGCCACCACGCTGCAGACCTACATCCTCCAGCTGCGCCGCCGCATAACCCAGGCCCTGGACGGCGATCCGACCCGGCAGGCCAAGGACGTCCTGGTCACCCGGCACGGCGGCTACCTGCTCCAGGTGCAGCCGGGACAGGTCGACAGCCAGGAGTTCACCCACCTCGCCGCCTCCGGCCGGGCCGCGCACGAGGCCGGCGACCACCGGGCCGCCTCCGACCTGCTGGGCCGGGCGCTGCGGATGTGGCAGGGCCCCGCCCTGGTGGACGTCCGCGTCGGCTCCGTGCTGGAGCTGGAGGTGCTGCGGCTGGAGGAGGACCGCATGGCGGCCCTGGAGCGCCGCATCGACGCCGACCTGAACCTGGGCCGGCACACCGAGATCGTGCCCGAGCTGCGCGTCCTGGCCACCCAGCACCCCATGCACGAGAACTTCTGCGCCCAGCTGATGACGGCCCTGCACCGCTCCGGCGCCGCCTGGCGCGCACTCGACGCCTACCAGCGGCTGCGCGAGACGCTCATCGAGGAACTCGGCCTGGAGCCCTCGATGCGCCTGCAGCGCCTGCACCAGGCCGTGCTGTCCGCCGACCCGGCACTGGAACTCCCGGTTCCGGCGAACGGCTGAGCTGCTCCAGCACCTTTCGAGCCGCCGTACCTACGTTCGGCCGATGACGATCCTCGACGACCTGACGGTCACACCGGACACCTCAGCCGAACCCGACGCGCCCGCCGCGCCCGCCGCGCCCGCCGGACCCACCGGGCCCGCCGCGCCGGACCTGCGCCGCGCCGCCGCCGAACTGCGGCGGCTGAAGGAGGAGGTCGGCCGGGGCCCCGACCCCGAGGCGACCCGGCGCCAGCACGCCAAGAACAAGCTCACCCCCTACGAACGCCTCGAACTCCTCTTCGACGACGGGACGTTCACCGAACTGGAACCGCTGCGCCGGCACCGCGCCACCGGCTTCGGCCTGGAGGACAGGAAGCCGCACGGCGACGGCGTCGTCATCGGCTGGGGACTGGTCCACGGCCGCACCGTGTTCGCCTACGCCCACGACTTCCGCGTCTTCGCGGGAGCCCTCGGCGAGGCCCACGCCGCCAAGGTCCACAAGGTCATGGACCTCGCCCAGGCCGCGGGAGCCCCGCTGGTCAGCCTCAACGACGGCGCCGGGGCCCGGATCCAGGAGGGCGTCACGGCGCTCGCCGGCTACGGCGGCATCTTCCGCCGCAACGTGGCCGCCTCCGGAGTCATCCCGCAGATCAGCGTGATGCTCGGACCGTGCGCCGGGGGAGCCGCGTACTCGCCCGCCCTCACCGACTTCGTGTTCATGGTCCGCGACACCGCGCAGATGTTCATCACCGGCCCCGACGTCGTCCAGGCCGTCACCGGCGAGCGGATCACCCACAACGGCCTCGGCGGCGCCGACGTGCACGCCACCACCTCCGGCGTCTGCCACTTCGCCCACGACGACGAGACCACCTGCCTGGAGGACGTGCGCTTCCTGCTGTCGCTGCTGCCGTCCAACAACCGCGAGACACCCCCCGCCGTACGCGCCGAGGACCCCGCCGACCGGCGCACCGACGCCCTGCTCGACCTGGTGCCCGCCGACCCCGGCCGCTCCTACGACATGCGCGCCGTGATCGAGGAGATCGCCGACGACGGGGAGTACATCGAGGTCCATGAGGCGTGGGCGCGCAACGTCGTGTGCGCGCTGACCCGGCTGGACGGGCAGCCCGTCGGCATCGTCGCCAACCAGCCCGCCGCGCTCGCCGGCGTCCTCGACATCCACGCCAGCGAGAAGGCGGCCCGCTTCGTCTCCACCTGCGACGCCTTCAACATCCCCCTGGTCACCCTCGTCGACGTGCCCGGCTTCCTGCCCGGCGTCGACCAGGAGCACAACGGCATCATCCGGCACGGCGCCAAACTCCTGTACGCCTACTGCAACGCCACCGTGCCCCGCATCTCGCTGGTGCTGCGCAAGGCGTACGGCGGCGCCTACATCGTCATGGACTCCCGCTCCATCGGCGCCGACCTGTCCTTCGCCTGGCCCACCAACGAGATCGCGGTGATGGGCGCCGAGGGCGCGGCCAACGTCATCTTCCGCCGCGAGATCAACGCCGCCGACGACCCCGAGGCCGTCCGCGCCCGGCGGATCGCCGAGTACAAGAGCGAGCTCATGCACCCCTACTACGCCGCCGAACGGGGCCTCGTCGACGACGTCATCGACCCCGGCGACACCCGGCACACCCTCATCCGCGCGCTCGCCGTGCTGCGCACCAAGAAGGCCGAGGTGCCCGCCCGCAAGCACGGCAACCTGCCCACGTGAGGCGCCGCCGCGGCGGTCCATGGCGGCGCGAGCAGCGGTCGAGCACACAGACGTTCCATGGCGGAACCGGAAAACGGCGGCACGCCACAAGCGGGCGGCCGGCCGGTGACGGTCGGCCGGGGCGCTCCCACCCCGAGCGCACCCGGCCACCGCGAAACCGGCGCAATCGGCAGTGACACGGACGAAGGGATCGACAGTGGCCCGCACAGTTGCATCCGGCAGGTGCCCGTCGCGGCACCCCGCTCCCGCGAAGGCGAGGTAGCCGTCATGCGCAGAGTCGCCATCACCGGACTGGGCGTCGTGGCCCCCGGCGGGGTCGGTGTGAAGCAGTACTGGGACCTCCTGACCTCCGGCCGCACCGCCACCCGCCGGATCAGCTTCTACGACCCCTCCCCGTTCCGCTCGCAGGTCGCCGCCGAGTGCGACTTCGACCCGCGGGCCGCGGGCCTGAGCCCCCAGGAGACCCGGCGGCTGGACCGGGCCGCGCAGTTCGCGGTCGTCTCCACCCGCGAGGCGCTCGCCGACAGCGGACTGGACATCACCGCACACGACCCGTCCCGCGTCGGCACCGCCCTCGGCAGCGCCGTCGGCTGCACCACCAGCCTGGAGCGCGAGTACGTCGTCGTCAGCGACGGCGGCCGCAAGTGGAACGTCGACCACGAGTACGCCGTACCCGAGCTCTACCGCCACTTCGTGCCCAGCTCCATGGCGGCCGAGGTCGGCAACGCGGCCGGCGCCGAGGGGCCCGCCGCGGTGGTCTCCACCGGCTGCACCTCCGGACTCGACGCCCTCGGCCACGCCGTGGAACTCATCCGCGAGGGCACCACCGACGTGATGATCGCGGGCGCCACCGAGGCGCCGATCTCCCCGATCACCTCCGCGTGCTTCGACGCCATCCACGCCACCACCCCGCGCAACGACACCCCCGAGAGCGCCTGCCGGCCCTTCGACCGCACCCGCAGCGGACTCGTCCTCGGCGAAGGCGCCGCCGTGCTGGTCCTGGAGGAGCTGGAGAGCGCCCGCCGCCGCGGCGCCCACATCTACGCAGAGATCGCCGGCTTCGCCTCCCGCTGCAACGCGTACCACATGACCGGCCTCAAGCCGGACGGCCGGGAGATGTCCGAGGCCATCGACGTCGCCCTCGGCGAGGCCCGCCTCGCCCCCGACAGCATCGACTACATCAACGCCCACGGGTCCGGCACCAAGATGAACGACCGCCACGAGACCGGCGCGTTCAAGCGCAGCCTCGGCGACCACGCCTATCGGACCCCCGTCAGCTCCATCAAGTCGATGATCGGGCACTCCCTGGGCGCCATCGGCTCCCTGGAGATCGCCGCCTGCGCCCTGGCCATGGAACACGGCGTCCTGCCGCCCACCGCCAACCTGCACGAGCCCGACCCCGAGCTCGACCTCGACTACATCCCGCTGACCGCCCGAGAGAAGCAGACCGACGTCGTCCTCAGCGTGGGCAGCGGCTTCGGCGGCTTCCAGAGCGCCATGGTGCTCGCCCGCCCCGAGAGGAGCGTCGCATGACCACGCCAACGGTGGTGACGGGCCTGGGCGTCGCCGCGCCCAACGGCCTGGGCACCGACGAGTACTGGAAGGCGACCCTCGCCGGACAGTCCGGCCTCGGCCCCGTCACCCGCTTCGACGCGGCCCAGTACCCCTCCCGCATCGCGGGCGAGGTCTCCGACTACGTCGCCGAGGAGCACATCCCCAGCCGGCTGATGCCGCAGACCGACCACATGACCCGGCTCGCCCTCACCGCCGCCGACTGGGCGCTGCGCGACGCCGGCATCGACACCTCCGTCCTGCCCGAGTACGGCATCGGCGTGGTCACCTCGGCGTCCGGAGGGGCCGTCGAGTTCGGCCAGCGCGAGCTGCAGAACCTCTGGAGCAAGGGCAAGGAGTACGTCAGCGCCTACCAGTCCTTCGCCTGGTTCTACGCCGTCAACACCGGCCAGATCTCCATCCGGCACAAACTGCGCGGACCCAGCGGCGTCCTGCTCACCGAACAGGCCGGCGGCATCGACGCCATCGGCCAGGCCCGCCGCCACGTGCGTAAGGGCTTCCCGGCGGTCATCACCGGCGGCGTCGACGCGGCCGTGTGCCCCTGGGGCTGGGTGCCGCAGATCGCCACCGGCCGGATGAGCACCGTCGACGACCCGCGGCGCGCCTACCTGCCCTTCGCCGCCGACGCCGGCGGCTACGTGCCCGGCGAGGGCGGCGCCATCCTCATCGCCGAGGACGAGCGCTCCGCCCGCGAGCGCGGCGCCGAACGGATCTACGGCGAGATCGCCGGCTACGCCGCCACCCTGGACCCGGCGCCCGGCTCCGGCCGCCCGCCCGGCCTGCGCAAGGCCGCCGAGAACGCGCTCGCCGACGCGGGCCTCACCCCCGCCGACATCGACGTGGTCTTCGCCGACGCCTCCGGCGTGCCCGACCTCGACCGCACCGAGGCCCAGGCCCTGACCGGCCTCTTCGGCCCCCGCGCCGTCCCGGTCACCGCTCCCAAGACGATGACCGGACGGCTGCTGGCCGGCGGCGCCGCCCTGGACACCGCCACCGCCCTGCTCGCCCTGCGCGACGGCGTCATCCCGCCCACCGCGCACGTGAGCGAGGCCGACCCCGCCCACGGGATCGACCTCGTCACCGGGGAGGCCCGCGAGGCCCGGCTGCGCACCGCGCTCGTCCTGGCCCGCGGCCACGGCGGCTTCAACGCCGCACTCGTCGTCCGCCGCGCCGGCTGACCCGCCCGCGGCACCGACCCGTCCGCCCGGCGCCCCACACCGCCCGGCCCGTCCGGCGCCCCGCACCCGCCCGGCGCCCCGGCCCGGTCGCGGCCCGCCGCGTAGACATCCCCCCACCACCGTGCTCCGGCCGGCCGCCCGACGCGGACCGGCGGGATCCCGAACGCACCATCCGAGTTGTTCCATCGAGAGGACGGCACCGACATGACCACCACGACCACCACCACCGTCACCCTGGCCGACCTCACCCGGATGCTCCGCGAGAGCGCCGGCGAGGAGGAGGGCATCGACCTGGACGGTGACGTCATCGACACCCCGTTCATGGAGCTCGGGTACGACTCCCTGGCGCTGCTCCAGGTCATCGGCCAGATACAGCGCGAGTACGGCATCAGCATCCCGGACGACGCCGTGGTCGACGCCGAGACGCCCGGCGCGCTGCTCGCCCTCATCAACGAGGGGCAGGCCGCCGCCTGAGCGCCCCGCCCCGCCACCGGAACGCGGCCGCCCCGCCCCAGTCCCCCGCCGGGCGGGGCGGCCGCCCCCGTCTCCCCAGGGCCTCCCGTCCGCATCACCCGGGCTCGCGGGCCCCGGCGCCGCAGCCCCACCGCCCCAGCGGCGGGGAAGGCGCCTCCACCACCGGGGCCGCGCTCCCCGATCCGGACTCCGGGATCCGGGATCCGGGCTCCGGGACCCCGGCTCCGTGATCCGGGGTCCGGGATCCGGGATCCGGGATCCGGCCTGATCCGAACGCAAGGCCCCAGCCCGCACCAGCGGTCGGCGGACCGCGCCGACGAGGAGGGAACCATGTCGCTCACCGAGCACAGCGCGGTGATCCGGAGGCTGGTCGTCAGCCCCGGCGCCGCCACGCAGCACCGGCCACCGGCCGCGGCGACGCCCGCCGGAGTGCCGGCGACCCCCGCCGCCGTCTCGGCTGTGCTGCGCGCCTTCGGGCAGCCGCCCGCCGCCCTGCCCGCCCGCACCGTCGTCCACATCGCCTCGGCCACCCCGGACCCGGCCCTCGGGACGGAGCACGAGGGCTTCACCGTGCGCACCACAGCCTCCTCCGGCCGCGCCCTGCGCCGCGCCCACGAGGAACTGCGCGCGGGCGCCGCCGACTTCGCCCTCGTCGCCGGCTTCGACGGCCCCGGCCCCGACACCATCACCGTGTACGCGGTCAAGCGCGCCGCGGAGGCCGTCGCGGACGGCGACGGCGTCGTCGGCGTCCTGGACCTCGACGACACCGTCGACGTCGACACCGTCCCGCCCCTGCGCCCGCTGCGCCACGGACACCGCGACACCGACCCGCAGCGCCACCGGCTGCTGCTCTGGTCCGGCCGCGACGGCGCCGACGAGACGCGGGTGCGCGGCGAACTGCTGCCCCTGCTCGGCAACCTGCACAGCGAGGCCTTCGCCTCCCTGCCCACCGCCGTCCCCTGCGGCACCGTCCCCGGACCCGTGCGCGGCGCCGCCGTGTCGACCGCCTCCCTGGCGGCGGGAGCCGTCCACAAGGCGCCCGCGGTACGGGCCGACCGGCCCCGCCCCGTCGCCCTGCTCTTCCCCGGCCAGGGCTCGCAGCACCACCGCATGGCCGCCGGGCTCTACCGCCGCGAACCGGTGTTCACCGCCGCCGTCGACGCCGCCCTGTCCCACATGGGCGAGGAGGGCCCGCGCATCCGCCGGGACTGGCTGACCACCGGCCGGCCCGCCATCGGCATCGACGACGTGCGCCGCGCGCAGCCGCTGCTGTTCGCCGTGGACTACGCCCTGGGCCGCCTCGTGCTCAGCTGGGGCGTCCGCCCGGCGGCCCTGCTCGGCCACAGCGCCGGCGAACTGGTCGCGGCCGCGCTGGCCGGCGTCATGTCGCTGCGCGAGGCGGTCGGGATGGTCATGTCCCGGGTGCGGGAGGCCGTGCGGATCCCCGAGGGCGGGATGCTCGCGGTCGGGGCCGGCGAGGAGCGCCTGCGGCCCTACCTCACCGACGAGGTCGGCATCGCCGCGGTGAACACCGCCCAGCAGGTGATGCTGGCCGGGCGCGCCGGGCCGCTCGCCGAGGTGCGGGAGCGGCTGATCGGGGACGGCCTCGTCGCCGTCGCCGTCCCCGCGACCAGCCCCTTCCACTCGCCGGCGATGGCCCCCGCGTCCGACGCCGTCGAGGAGGACTACCGCCACGTTCCGCTGCGCGAGCCGTCGCTGCCGCTGTACTCCGGGTACACCGGCGCGCTGATGGGTCCCGACGAGGCCCGCAGCCCCCGCTTCTGGGCACGGCAGATCACCGACACCGTGCACTTCAGGACGGCGCTGGAGGAACTGCTCAGGACCGACGACGTCCTGCTGGTCGAGGCGGGACCGCGCCAGACGCTCACCGCGTTCGCGCGCAGGCACCGCGCGGTCCGGCTGGGCGCGAGCGCGGTGGTGCCGCTGCTGCCGGCCCGCCCGGGCACGGCCGAGGCGGACCGCCAGTCCGTCCTCACCGCGGCGGGCCGCCTGTGGACCGAAGGGCACGACGTCGACCTGGTCGCCCTGTCCCGCCTGTGGACGTGGAGCGACGAGGAGACCGCCGCCCCCGCCGCGGCGGACGCCGGCGCCCCGCCCCTCGCCCCGGCCCTGCACCACTGAGGCACGGCCATGGGACGAGAGGAGACACGGCAGCCCGCCATGAAGTACGTGAACGTCGTCTACCGGTTCTTCGCCGACGCGCTCATCGCCCACGGCTGGATGTGGATCGGCTCCCCCTGGCCCCTCCTGCTGCGCACCAGCCTGAACGCCCCGCCCCCCGGTCACCCGGAGCGCCTGCGCCCCGACATCCCCCTCACCGCGACGGAGGCCCTCCTGGACCGCGAACTGACGCACTGACCCGGGTGGCTCCGGGCGGTCTCAGTCCCACCAGAAGTGCCAGGCGTGCTCGCCGACCAGCCCGTCCGCGTACGCCTCCAGCCGGTCGGGGTCCACGTTGTCCGGGCAGAAGGCGAAGTGCTCGGCGGCGATGGCCTCCGCCTCGGCGCGGGTGGCCGGCGGGGCCGCCACGGACACGGTGAGGTGGTCGAAGCCCAGCGCCACGACCCGTATGCCGAACCGGTCCTCCCAGGAGCGGAGGACCGCGCAGAGGCGGGCCACATCGTCGTCGTGGTTGAGCGGGCCGCTCCAGCCGATCGCGGCGGGTATGTCGGCGCTGCGGCGGGCGGGCGCCAGCGCGAGGTGCGGGTCCTTCAGCCAGGGCCGCCCCTCGGCGAGCGAGTCGGCGACCTCGGCGGCGCGGGCGTCCGGGGCGGCGATGAGGGCGAGCGGCGCGGCCAGGCCCGGCCACGGCTCGCCGCCCGACTCCTCGTGGGCGACGTCGTCCCAGTACTCCGCCAGCACGTCCTCGGCGTCGTGGTCCCCCGGGTACGACACCTCCCCGGGCATCAACTCCCACCCCTCGGGCCCGCCCTGACCACCCCCCAGGTCCACGAGCACCGGCAGCAGCCCCACCCGGGCGGCGGGCGCGCCCAGCGCCGCCCAGTTGCCGGGGGACACCGCCCGCCCGGCGTACCAGAGCAGCGGCTCGTGCCACGGCCCGCCCTCCGTGGCATCGAGCAGAACACCGGGCGGCAGCTGCAACCCGAGCGAACGCCCACTCGGATCGGCCACCAGCTTGGGCAGCGGGTTCGGAAGAGTCGCCATGCCGGTGACTGTAGGGCCGGCCACTGACAACGGGTCACCCAAGAGGGCGTGCGGCGGGCCGAAAGGGGTGGCCGCGCGGGGTCGGGGCCCGGCTCGGGCGGCAGGTCCTCTCATGGTCTGCGGGGCGGTCCCCGCAGACCATGAGGGCTGTGCCTCAGAGCCGCTCAGGCGTCCGGATGCCCAGGAGGGCCATGCCCTGGTGGAGGGTGCGGGCGGTGAGGTCGACCAGGAAGAGGCGGTTCTCGACGACCTCCGCCGGGTTGTCGGCGGACAGCACCTGGCACTGGTCGTAGAACGTCGTCAGCAGCGAGGCCAGGTGGTACAGGTACGCCGCCAGCTTGTGCGGCTCGTAGGAGGCCGCGACCTCCAGCACCGTCTCGCCGAACTGGTCCAGCTGGAGACCCAGCGCCCGCTCCGCCGGGGCCAGCTCCAGCTCGGGGTGGGCCGCCGGACGCGCCTCGCCGGCCTTGCGCAGGATGGACTGGATACGGGCGTAGGCGTACTGGAGGTAGACCGAGGTGTCGCCGTTGAGCGAGACCATCTGGTCCAGGTCGAACTTGTAGTCCCGCACGGCCGAGGTCGACAGGTCCGCGTACTTCACGGCGCCGATGCCGACGTAGCGGCCGTTCTCGACGATCTCGTCCTCGCTCAGGCCCACCTTCTCGGCCTTCTCGCGCACCACGGTCGTGGCCCGGTCGACCGCCTCGTCCAGCAGGTCCTGGAGCTTGACCGTCTCGCCCGCGCGGGTCTTGAACGGCTTGCCGTCCTTGCCGAGCACCGTGCCGAACGCCAGCTGGTAGGCGGTGACGTCGTCACCCAGCCAGCCCGCCCGGCGCGCCGTCTCGAAGACCATCTTGAAGTGCAGGGACTGGCGGGCGTCCACCACGTACAGCAGGGTGTCCGCCTTCAGGTCGAAGACGCGGTCGCGGATCGCGGACAGGTCGGTGGCCGCGTAACCGTAGCCGCCGTCGGACTTCTGGACGATCAGCGGGACCGGGTTGCCGTCCGGGCCCTTGATGTCGTCGAAGAAGACGCACAGGGCGCCCTCGGAGCGGACCGCGACGCCGGACTCCTCCAGCAGTCGGCAGGTCTCGGCGAGCATGTGGTTGTAGCCCGACTCGCCGACGATGTCCGGGTCCCGGACCTCCATGTCGAGCTTCTCGAAGACGGAGAAGAAGTAGATCTTCGACTCGTCGACGAACTTCTGCCACATGGCGACGGTCTTCTCGTCGCCCGCCTGGAGGTCGACCACCCGGCGCCGGGCACGGGTCTTGAACTCCTCGTCGGAGTCGAACAGCTTCCGCGCGGCCTTGTAGAGACGGTCGAGGTTCGACATCGCCTCCTCGCCGCTCACCTCGGACGCCTTGTGGTCCAGCTCGTGCGGGTGCTCGTCCAGGTACTGGATGAGCATGCCGAACTGGGTGCCCCAGTCGCCGATGTGGTGGCGGCGCACCACGTTCTCGCCGGTGAACTCCAGGAGCTTGACCAGCGCGTCGCCGATCACCGCCGAGCGCAGGTGGCCGACGTGCATCTCCTTCGCCACGTTCGGCTGGGCGTAGTCGATCACCGTCGTGCCCGGGCGGTCGGCCTGCGGCACGCCGAGCCGGCCGGCCGGGTCGGTGGCGCGCGCGGCCAGGTTCTCCACGATCGCCCGGTCGGAGACCGTGATGTTGAGGAAGCCGGGGCCGGACACCTCGATGTCCTGGATCAGGTCACCGGCCGTGACCTGCGCGACGACCTGGGTCGCCAGCTCCCTCGGGTTCGCCTTGGCCTTCTTCGCCAGCGCGAGGATCCCGTTGGCCTGGAAGTCCGCCCGGTCGCTTCGTCGCAGCAGCGGGTCCGCGTCGGCGGTCTCCGGCAGGGCGGCCGAGAGAGCGTTCGCGAGGCGCTGATGGACGGCGGACGTGAGGGACTGGACCGAGGCCATAGGAAGGGGTGCCGTTCTCCTCGTGCGGATGGATAGTCCCGCCCAGTATCCCACGCGGGGCAAAGCGAATTTTCCGGTCGGCGGGCCAACCCCCGGGCGCGCGACGCCGTCCAACGCGGTGAAAAGGCGTTTTCGTGGATACCGCCCGGCCTGGGACAATGGAGCGGTCAGCGGTGCGACCGCACCGGCTGCGCACGAAGAGCTTCAGGGAACTTCAGGGAAAGAGGACGTGCCGATCGTGGCTCAGAGCACCGAGACCACCGACTGGGTCTCCCGTTTCGCGGATGACGTCATCGAGGAATCGGAGCGTCGGGCCCCGAACAAACCGGTCGTCGTCGCGTCCGGGCTGTCGCCGTCCGGCCCCATCCACCTCGGCAACCTGCGCGAGGTCATGACCCCGCACCTCGTCGCCGACGAGATCCGCCGCCGGGGACACCAGGTGCGGCACCTGATCTCCTGGGACGACTACGACCGCTACCGCAAGGTCCCGGCCGGGATCAGCGGCGTCGACGAGTCGTGGGCCGAGCACATCGGCAAGCCGCTGACCTCCGTCCCCGCCCCCAAGGGCTCGGCGTACGCGAACTGGGCGGAGCACTTCAAGGCCGCCATGGTCGAGTCGCTGGCCGAGCTCGGCGTGGAGTTCGACGGCATCAGCCAGACCGAGCAGTACACCTCCGGCGTCTACCGCGAGCAGATCCTGCACGCGATGCGGCACCGCGGCGACATCGACGCGATCCTCGCCCAGTACCGCACCAAGAAGGCCCCGGCCAAGAAGCAGCAGCAGAAGCCCCTCGACGAGGCCGAGCTGGAGGCCGCCGAGGGCTCCGGCGCCGCCGCCGAGGACGACGGCAGCTCCGGCTCCGCCGGCTACTTCCCGTACAAGCCGTACTGCGGCAACTGCGAGAAGGACCTCACCACCGTCACCGCCTACGACGACGACTCCACCGAGCTGACGTACACCTGTACCGTGTGCGCCTTCTCGGAGACCGTGCGGCTGGAGGAGTTCAACCGCGGCAAGCTGGTCTGGAAGGTCGACTGGCCGATGCGCTGGGCCTACGAGGGCGTGATCTTCGAGCCGTCCGGCGTCGACCACTCCTCGCCCGGCTCCAGCTTCCAGGTCGGCGGCCAGATCGTCGGCATCTTCGGCGGGCAGCAGCCCATCGGCCCGATGTACGCCTTCGTCGGCATCTCCGGCATGGCCAAGATGTCCTCCTCGCGCGGCGGCGTCCCCACGCCCGCCGACGCGCTGAAGATCATGGAGCCGCAGATCCTGCGCTGGCTCTACGCCCGCCGCCGGCCCAACCAGTCCTTCAAGATCGCCTTCGACCAGGAGATCCAGCGGCTGTACGACGAGTGGGACAAGCTCGCCGCCAAGGTCGCCGAGGGCTCCGCGCTCCCCGGTGACGTGGCCGCCTGGACGCGGGCCGTGGGCACCGCCGCCGGCGAGCTGCCGAAGACAGTCCGCCCGCTGCCGTACCGCACGCTCGCCTCGGTCGCCGACATCACCGCCGGCCACCAGGACCAGGCGCTGCGGATCCTGTCCGAGCTGGACCCGGCCGACCCGCTGGGCTCGCTGGACGAGGCCCGGCCGCGGTACGACAAGGCCGAGGCGTGGATCAACACCCACGTCCCCGCCGACCAGCGCACCATCGTCCGCGACGAGCCCGACAGCGAGCTGCTGAAGTCGCTGGACGACGCCTCCCGCCAGTCGGTGCGGCTGCTGCTCGACGGGCTCGCCGACCACTGGTCGCTGGACGGCCTGACCCACCTCGTCTACGGCGTGCCCAAGGTCCAGGCCGGGTTCTCCGCCGACGCCACGCCCAAGGAGCTGCCGCCGGAGATCAAGACCGCCCAGCGGACCTTCTTCGCGCTGCTCTACCACCTGCTCGTCGGCCGCGACACCGGCCCGCGCCTGCCCACCCTGCTGCTCGCGGTGGGCCAGGACCGGGTCCGCACCCTGCTCGGGGAGTAAGCGGCCGCGGTAGTACGAGAAGGGGGCGCCCGGTGATCACCGGGCGCCCCCTTCCGTCGTCCGCGTACCGCCTACGCGATGTGGTCCTCCTCCAGCTGCGCGTTGAAGCGCTTGGTGAAGAGGTCGACCATGTGCGCGGCCTCGGGCTGCGCCAGCGCGATGCCGTACGTCGCCTCCACCGCGTCCGCGAACTGCGCGGCCGTGGGGTAGCTGCCGTCGATCGACTTGCGGAAGACCTGGTAGTAGTCCTCCTCGCCGGGCTCCGCGTCCGGCGTGCCGCCGCCCTCGCCCAGCTCACGGGTACGGCCGCCCGGCACCACCGGGATGGGGAAGCTGCCGGTCTCCTCGGGGGAGGGCTCCTGCGCCGGCGGCTCCTCCTCGTACTGGTCCCGGTACTGCTCGGCCTGCCGCTGCTCCTCGTACCAGGACGCGTACTGCTCGGCCGGGTCGTAGGTGGGGTCGTAGCCGCCGTGGTACTCGATCCGGCGCGCGGTGTTGAACCACGGGCTCTCGTCCGGCTCGGGCTCGGGTTCCGGCCCGGCGGCGGACGCCTGCGGCCGGGCCGCGTCCGGGCGGCCGGCGAGCTCGGGGCGCTGTCCGGCGGCCGGGGCCTGCTGCCGGGCGGCGGGCACGGCCGCCGCGGCCGGGGCGCCTGCGGTCACCTCCACCGGCGCCGCAGGCGGCAGCAGCGCCGGCTCGATGCCCGCCGCCGCCAGACCGGCCGAGGCGGTCTGGGCCAGCGGCACGCCGTAGCGGGCCAGCCGCAGCGGCATCAGCGACTCCACCGGGGCCTTGCGCCGCCAGGCCCGGCCGAACCGGGACCGCAGCCGCGCCTGGTAGACCAGCCGCTCCTGCTCCAGTTTGATGACCTGGTCGTAGGAGCGCAGCTCCCACAGCTTCATCCGGCGCCACAGCAGGAAGGTCGGCAGCGGGGAGAGCAGCCAGCGGGTGAGACGGACGCCCTCCATGTGCTTGTCGGCCGTGATGTCGGCTATGCGGCCGACCGCGTGCCGGGCCGCCTCCACGGCGACCACGAACAGCACCGGGATCACCGCGTGCATGCCGACGCCCAGCGGGTCCGGCCAGGCGGCGGCGCCGTTGAACGCGATCGTCGCCGCCGTCAGCACCCACGCCGTCTGGCGCAGCAGCGGGAAGGGGATCCGGATCCAGGTCAGCAGCAGGTCCAGGGCGAGCAGGACACAGATGCCCGCGTCGATGCCGACCGGGAAGACGTAGGCGAAGTTGCCGAAGCCCTTCTTCAGGGCCAGTTCGCGCACGGCCGCGTACGAACCCGCGAAGCCGATACCGGCGATGATCACGGCGCCGGTCACGACCACGCCGATGAGCACCCGGTGCATGCGAGTCAGCTGCAGTGGCGCGGCCACTCGTCACTCCCCTCCCCTTGCGTGTTGTTGCGCGCAACAGAGTGGCACATCTGTCCGGTGAACGGGTGGCCGGATCTGGATGCCCCACCGCCCGGCCGCGGGGGCGCGGCCCGGGCGGCGCGCGACGGTCAACTGTTGCCGGCGTCCTTGGTCGCGGCGTCCGACGCGGACCTGGAGGCCGACGGGGAGGCGCCGGCCGACTTGCCCGCCTTGGCGGCCGAGGCCGACGGGGAGGCGGACTTGCCGGCCGTCTTCGAGGCCGACGGCGAGGCGTCCGGCGCGCCGGACGCCGTGTCCCCGTTCGCCTTCGCCACCGAGGCCACCACTTCCTTGGCGGCCTTCTCGGCGGCCTTCACCAGGTCGTCCGCGTCGGGACTCTTGTCGCCGGCCAGACCGGCGCCGTTGTAGTCCAGCGTGAGCACCACGTTCTCGACCCGGGCCACGACCGTCTGCTGCTTGAAGGCGCCTTCCTTCTTCTTCAGGTCGTAGCGCACCAGCGTCGCCTCGTCGCCGGTCCCGGACACCCCTTGCGTCTTCACGTTCTTCGCGCCGGTCACCGCCTGGGCGTCCTGCACCTGGTCGCGGTAGTACGCCCGCGCCTGGTCCGCGCCCGAGCCGCGCGAGGCGTCGGAGTCGAAGCGCAGCAGGGACACGTTCAGCCAGCGGTACTGGGAGCCCTTCACGCCGTTGTTGTCCAGGCCGTTCCACGAGCAGCTGGTGCGCGAGGAGACATCGCTGGAGGAGCCCTTCTTGGCGGACTTCGCGCCCTTGGGCACCAGGTCGTCCACCGTCTTGCCGGCCAGGGCCTTGCACGCCTCCGGAAGCCTGGCGTACTTCGCCGCCGCCACCGTCGGCGAGGCGCTCGGGCTCGACGACGCCGAGGCGCCGGCCGACGCGCTCGCCTTCGCGCCGTCACCGGAGCCGGAGTCGGAGCCGGAGTCCGAGGAGCAGGCGGCGGCCAGGAACAGTACGGGGACGGCCGCCGCGCAGACAAGGACGCGGTTCAGGCGCTTCGCTCGCGGACTGTGCGGGGCTCGCTGGGCTGCTCGCTGCATGGTTCCTTCACTCATGACGCTGGTGGCTCGTGGTTCCTGCGGTCGGGGATCGGGTCCGAGGGGCCACGGTACGCGGTGGAACAGACGTGTGTTTCTGCTTCACCGGCTTTCCGCCGCCGCGCCAAGTGCCGTGCGGCAGACGTCAACCGCCCAGCGAGTCCGCCAGACGCGCCGCCAGATTCCGGGCCTTGTCCTGCATTTCCTTGCTGTCCGGCAGCACGCCGACGGCGGCCGGCTGCTCCTCGTACTGGATGGTCACGATCACGTTCGACGTGCGGAACGCCACAGTCACGGTGCGCTGCTTGGCCGTCGAACCGGAGCCGCTGAGCGCGTCGTCGAGGAACGCCTCGTCGCCCAGGTCGTCCAGGAGGCGGGGCTGGAGGTCGGCGGAGTCGTCGGTGGCGGTGGCGGGCGCGGAGGGGGCCGAGGACGCGGAGGAGGAAGGGGTGGGCGCCCCGGAGGAGGAACCGGCGGAGGAGGTGGCGGAGGGAGCGCCGCCCCCGGCGCCGGTGACCGGCCCCGAGCCGGACGCGGTGGTCGTGGCGGTCGTGGCGGGCGCGGGCAGGTCCGCGGCGGTCCGCTTGGTGGCGAACACCGACTCCGCCTGGCTGTCGTCGCTCACCGAGTTGTCGTAGGAGACGACCCGCTCGAAGTCGACGTAGAGGCGGTCGGTGGCGTCCGTGGCGTCCACCTTCCAGCGGCAGCCGACCTTGCGGTCGGTGTCGTAGGTGAGCGTGGCCTCGCCCTCGTAGGCCTTGTCCCGCTGGTCCAGGTCCGTGAGCTGCTTGATGCCGGGCAGCAGCGAGTCGAGGGTGTCGTGCCCGACCGCGCCGCAGGCTTCGGGCAGCGTGCGGTACTTGCCCGGCTGGGCCGCGACGGCGGTGGTCCCGGAGCCGTCGGGGTTGGAGTCGTCCGCCCGGCCGCCGTCCGACGAGCCGCCGGTGCAGCCGGCCAGCAGCAGCGCCGCGAGGAACGCGGCCGCGCCGGATACGTACGCCTTCCGCAGCACGGGCAGGCTCCTCTCGCCTCTTCCTGTCCCCGCCGGTTATTCGCTTGCCGGGCGGGGGCGTCTCCTGGAGACAATGTCTATCGCACGCACTGCCGTGGACGCCGGTCCGATGTCCTGTTTCGTCGACCCTGGCGCCGGTATTGCGATTCGTACTTTTTGCGATTTCTGTCTGTTTCACGGGGGAATGGGAACGTCATGTCGTACGTGGAGATGCCGGGCGCGAAAGTGCCGATCCGCATGTGGACCGACCCGGCGGCCGTCGAGGATGTGGCGCTGCGGCAGTTGCAGAACGTCGCGACGCTGCCCTGGATCAAGGGCCTCGCCGTCATGCCGGACGTGCACTACGGCAAGGGCGCGACGGTCGGCTCGGTCATCGCGATGCGGGGCGCGGTGTGCCCGGCGGCGGTGGGCGTCGACATCGGCTGCGGGATGTCGGCCGTGAAGACGTCACTGACCGCGAACGACCTGCCGGGCGACCTGTCCCGACTGCGCTCGAAGATCGAGCAGGCCATCCCGGTGGGCCGGGGGATGCACGACGACCCCGTCGACCCGGGCCGGTTCCACGGGCTCGCGACCTCCGGGTGGGACGGCTTCTGGGGGCGCTTCGACCAGGTGGCGGAGGCCGTGCGGTTCCGTCAGGAGCGGGCGACCAAGCAGATGGGGACGCTGGGCTCGGGAAACCACTTCGTGGAGTTGTGCACGGACGAGACCGGCGCCGTGTGGCTGATGCTCCACTCCGGCTCCCGCAACATCGGCAAGGAGCTCGCCGAGCACCACATCGGCGTCGCCCAGAAGCTGCCGCACAACCAGGGCCTGGTCGACCGCGACCTCGCCGTCTTCGTCTCCGACACCCCGCAGATGGCGGCCTACCGCAATGACCTGTTCTGGGCGCAGGAGTACGCCAAGTACAACCGCACGCTGATGATGGCGCTCCTGAAGGACGTGGTCCGCAAGGAGTTCAAGAAGGCGAAGCCGGTCTTCGAGCAGGAGATCTCCTGCCACCACAACTACGTGGCCGAGGAGCGTTACGACGGCATGGACCTGCTGGTCACTCGCAAGGGCGCGATCCGCGCGGGCTCCGGCGACTACGGGATCATCCCCGGCTCGATGGGCACGGGCTCGTACATCGTGAAGGGCCTCGGCAACGAGAAGTCCTTCAACTCAGCCTCGCACGGCGCCGGCCGCCGCATGAGCCGCAACGCCGCCAAGCGCCGCTTCTCCACGAAGGACCTGGAGGAGCAGACGCGGGGCGTGGAGTGCCGCAAGGACTCCGGCGTGGTCGACGAGATCCCGGGCGCCTACAAGCCGATCGACCAGGTCATCGACCAGCAGCGGGACCTCGTCGAGGTCGTGGCGAAGCTGAAGCAGTTCGTCTGCGTGAAGGGCTGAACGGTCCGCCCGGCCGCCTCACTTCGCGTGGCGTACCGCGTAGATCATGACGAACGCCACGATGTGGATGCCGAAGAGGAAGTACCCCAGGTAGTACCAGACGTAGCGCTCGCGCTTCTTCTCCAGGGCGAGGCGCTCGCGTTCGGCCGTCCGTCCGGGGTCGTCGTCCGCCGCCATCGTCCTCAGCGCTCCCGGTGGACCTTGGTGTTGGACGCCTGGGCGCGCGGGCGCACCACGAGCAGGTCGATGTTGACGTGGCTGGGCCGGGTCACCGCCCAGGCGATGGTCTCCGCCACGTCGTCCGCGGTCAGCGGCTCGGCCACGCCCTCGTAGACCTTCGCGGCCTTCTCCGCGTCGCCGCCGAAGCGGGTCAGCGCGAACTCCTCCGTGCGGACCATGCCGGGCGCGATCTCGATGACGCGGACCGGCTGCCCGACGATCTCCAGGCGCAGGGTCTCGGCGAGGACGTGGGCGCCGTGCTTGGCGGCGACGTAGCCCGCGCCGCCCTCGTACGTGCCGTGGCCGGCCGTCGAGGAGACGACCACCACCGTGCCGTCGCCGCTCGCGGCCAGCTTGGGCAGCAGGGCCTGGGTGAGGTTCAGGGTGCCGATGACGTTCGTCTCGTACATCGTGCGCCAGTCGGCCGGGTCGCCGGTGGCGACGGGGTCGGCGCCGAGCGCGCCGCCCGCGTTGTTGACCAGGACGCCGACCGTCGTGAAGGCGGAGGCGAACTCGTCGACGGCCGCGCGGTCGGTGACGTCCAGCTGGTAGGCCGTGGCCGAGTGGCCGGCCGCGCCGATCTCCTCGGCGAGCGCCTCGATGCGGTCCTTGCGGCGGGCGGTCAGCACCACCCGGTAGCCGGCGGCGGCCAGCCGGCGGGCCGTGGCGGCGCCGATGCCGCTGCTCGCACCGGTGACGACGGCGATGCGGGAGGCGGCGGACGGTGCGGCGGTGGCCATGGCTGCTCCTGGGAGGGTTCGTAGGCTCGGCTCCGACCAGCGTAGGCGAACGTCAGCCGCCGTTCCTCGGCGCCCACATGATCAGCGCCATGCCGGCCAGGCACACCAGCGCGCCGGCCACGTCCCAGCGGTCGGGGCGGTAGCCGTCGGCGATCGCGCCCCACAGGATCGAACCGGCGACGAAGATCCCGCCGTAGGCGGCGAGGATGCGGCCGAAGTGGGCGTCGGGCTGGAAGGTGGCGACGAAGCCGTACGCGCCGAGGGCGAGGACGCCGCCGGCCGCCCACAGCCAGCCGCGGTGCTCGCGCACGCCCTGCCAGACCAGCCAGGCGCCGCCGATCTCGAACAGGGCGGCGACGACGAAGAGGGCGGCGGAGCGCAGGACCGACGGCATGCGAGCAGCTTCGCACGTGGCCCGGGCGGGGCGGGCGGGCGGTGCGGTCCGGGCGGGGCGGCTGGAGTGGTGCGGCCCAGGTGGTCCGTGCGGCTGCGCGCCCCGGCGGTCCGTGCCGCGGTGCGATCCCGGCGCGTGCGGCGGTGCGGCCCGGGCGGTGCGGTGGCGCGATCCCGGCGCGTGCGGCGGTGCGGTCCCGGTGGTGTCACGGCTCCGGGGACCGGTCCGCGGCGGGTGCGGAATACCTGCGGGAGGGGGACGGTTCCACGGGTATAGTTGAACCGTCAACAACCTGGAGGATGAGCGACCATGCAGTTCGGGATCTTCAGCGTCGGCGACGTCACGCCGGACCCCACCACCGGCCGGACCCCGACCGAGCGCGAGCGCATCAAGGCCATGGTCGCGATCGCGCTGAAGGCGGAGGAAGTCGGCCTGGACGTCTTCGCGACCGGCGAGCACCACAACCCGCCGTTCGTGCCGTCCTCCCCGACCACCATGCTCGGCTACATAGCCGCCCGCACCGAGCGGCTGGTCCTGTCCACCTCGACCACCCTGATCACCACCAACGACCCGGTGAAGATCGCCGAGGACTTCGCGATGCTCCAGCAGCTCGCGGACGGCCGGGTGGACCTGATGATGGGCCGCGGCAACACCGGACCGGTCTACCCCTGGTTCGGCAAGGACATCCGCCAGGGCATCAACCTCGCCATCGAGAACTACGTCCTGCTGCACCGGCTGTGGCGTGAGGACGTCGTGGACTGGGAGGGCAAGTTCCGCACCCCGCTCCAGGGCTTCACCTCCACGCCCCGCCCGCTGGACGGCGTGCCGCCGTTCGTCTGGCACGGCTCCATCCGCTCCCCGGAGATCGCCGAGCAGGCCGCGTACTACGGCGACGGCTTCTTCCACAACAACATCTTCTGGCCCGCCGACCACACCAAGCGCATGATCGAGCTGTTCCGCAACCGCTGGGCCCACTACGGGCACGGCACCCCCGAACAGGCGATCGTGGGCCTGGGCGGCCAGGTGTTCATGCGGAAGAACAGCCAGGACGCGGTGCGCGAGTTCCGCCCCTACTTCGACAACGCCCCGGTCTACGGCCACGGGCCCTCCCTGGAGGACTTCACCGCCCAGACCCCGCTGACCGTCGGCTCCCCGCAGCAGGTCATCGAGAAGACGCTGTCCTTCCGCGACTACGCCGGCGACTACCAGCGCCAGCTGTTCCTGATGGACCACGCCGGCCTGCCGCTGAAGACCGTCCTCGAACAGCTCGACATCCTCGGCGAGCAGGTCGTGCCGGTGCTGCGAGAGGAGTTCGCCAAGAACCGTCCGGCCGACGTGCCGGACGCCCCCACCCACGCGTCCCTGCTGGCCGCGCGGGACCAGGACCACAAGGCGGAGGAAGAGGTGAGCACCGTATGAACAAGCTCGTCGTCGTGTCGGCGGGGCTGAGCGTCCCGTCCTCCACCCGGCTGCTCGGCGACCGGCTGGCCGCCGCGACCGCCGCCCGCACCGGCGCCGAGATCCAGGTGATCGAGGTGCGCGACCTCGCCGTGGAGATCGCGCACAACCTCACCAACGGTTTCCCCGGCCCCGCCCTGGCCACCGCGCTGGACGCGGTGACCGAGGCGGACGGGCTGATCGTCGTCACCCCGGTGTTCTCCGCGTCGTACAGCGGACTGTTCAAGTCCTTCTTCGACGTGCTCGGGGCGCGGGACAAGGACGCCCTGGCGGGCAAGCCGGTGCTGGTCGCCGCGACCGGCGGCACCGCCCGTCACTCGCTCGTCCTGGAACACGCCCTGCGCCCCCTGTTCGCCTACCTGCGGGCCGTGGTCGTCCCCACCGGCGTCTACGCCGCCTCGGAGGACTGGGGCGCGGAGGGGCTGCCCGAGCGCGTCGAGCGGGCCGCCGGGGAACTGGCGGCGCTGATGACGGGACTGTCCGCGCGGCCCCCGGCGGCCCGCCGCGAGGCCGACGGCTTCACGGTGGTGCCGTTCGAGGAGCAGCTGGCGGCCCTGCGCACCTGATCCGCGGCCGAGCGCGGCCCCCGGCGGCGGGGGAGCGGCCCCACGGCGGCGGGGGGACGGCAGGCGTCCGTCCCCCGTTGCCGCCGGCACGGTGAGAGCCGGGTAAAAAGGGCGATCGCACACCCGCTCGCCCCGGCCGCGACGCCCTGGCCTTGGCAGACTGGGCGCGTGCCCCAGACTGTGCTGCTCGCCGAAGACGACCGCGCCATCCGCCACGCCCTGGAACGGGCGCTGACCCTGGAGGGCTACGAGGTGACCGCGGTCGCCGACGGCGTCGAGGCGCTCGCCCAGGCCCACCGCACTCCGCCGGACGTCCTCGTCCTCGACGTGATGATGCCGGGCATCGACGGACTCCAGGTCTGCCGGGTGCTGCGCGCCGAGGGCGACCGCACCCCGATCCTCATGCTCACCGCCCTGGTGGAGACCGCCGACCGCATCGCCGGTCTGGACGCCGGCGCCGACGACTACGTCGTCAAGCCGTTCGACGTCGAGGAGGTCTTCGCCCGGCTGCGCGCCCTGCTGCGCCGCACCAGCCCGGTCGCCGCCGGCCCCGCCGAGGACGTACCGGCCAGGGACCCGCAGCTGCCCGAGCGGCAGATCGAGGCCGCCGGGATCCGCATGGACCTCCAGGCCCGCCGGGTGTGGCGCGGCGCCCGCGAGCTGGAACTGACCCGCACCGAGTTCGAACTCCTCGAACTGCTGGTCCGCAACGCCGGCATAGTCCTCGACCACTCCACCATCTACGACCGCATCTGGGGCTACGACTTCGGACCCGGCTCCAAGAACCTCGCCGTCTACGTCGGCTATCTGCGCCGCAAGCTCGACGAGCCGGACGCGCCGCAGCTGATCCACACCGTCCGCGGCGTGGGTTACGTGCTGCGGGAGGACTGAGTGGGCCGTCTCGCGCGGCTGCTGGACCGGCCGCGGCCGGGGCTGTCGTCGCTGCGGACGACCTTCGCGGTGACGTTCGCCCTGGTCACCGCCGCCGTCACCGTCGTCGTCGGCATCCTGTCGTACAACTCCGCCGCCCGGCTGGTGCGGGTGGACCAGCAGTCGGTGTTCACCCAGGTCGTGCAGGACGTCCAGGACGAGGTGCGGCGCTACGACCGCACGCCCGAGGACTTCATCTCCTCCCGCCCCGGGCACGAGGTCGTCCGGCCCAACCGCACCGACGTCCAGGTGCTCGGCGCCCGGGGCCAGGTCGTGGACCGCGGCAGCCCCCCGCTGCCCGTCACCGGCCGCGACCGGACCGTGGCGGCCGCCGCCACCGCCGGGAAGACCGTCGAGTACCAGGACGTGGCCGTCGCCGACGACGTGTACCGCGTCGCCACCGTCGCCCTCGGCGACGGCCGCGGCGCCGTGCAGATCGCCCAGGAGTTCAGCGACACCGAGGACCTGCTGCACGCGCTCCAGCAGCGGACGCTGATCCTGATGGGCGCCGTGGTCGTCGCCGCCGGCCTGTGCGGCTGGTGGCTGGCCCGCCGCATCACCCGGCGGCTGCGCATCCTGACCGCCGCCGCCGAGGACGTCGCCCGCACCCGGCGGCTCGGCGTCGACGTCCCCGTCACCGGCCACGACGAGGTGGGCCGCCTCGGCCGCTCCTTCGACCGGATGCTGGGCCGGCTCGCCCAGTCCGAGGAGGACCAGCGCCGCCTGGTCCAGGACGCGGGCCACGAACTGCGCACCCCGCTCACCTCGCTGCGCACGAACATCTCGCTGCTGCGCCGCATCGACGAGCTGCCGCCCGGCAGCCGCGAGGAACTCGTCGCCGACCTCACCCAGGAGGCGCGCGAGCTCACCGACCTGGTCAACGAGCTGGTCGACCTCGCGGCCGGCCAGTCCGACTCCGAGCCGCCGCAACAGGTCGACGTCGCCGACATCGCCGAGGACGTGGCGGGTCTCGCCCGCCGCCGCACCGGACGCGACATCGTGGTCCGCGCGAGCGGCGACACGACCGTGGACGGCCGGGCGGGGTTGCTCCAGCGGGCCCTGTCCAACCTCGTCGAGAACGCCGCGAAGTTCGACCGCGGCGGCACCGCGCCCATCGAGATCGCCGTCTCGGGCCCGGCCCGGCCGGGCACCGTGCGCGTCGAGGTCCTCGACCGCGGCCCCGGCATCGCCGAAGGCGATCTGATCCGCGTCTTCGACCGCTTCTACCGCGCCGCCGACGCCCGCTCGCTGCCCGGCTCCGGACTCGGCCTGTCCATCGTGCGGGAGGTGGCGACGGCTCACGGGGGCGCCCCGTTCGCCTCCCGGCGCCCCGGCGGGGGAGCGGTGATCGGGTTCACGGTGGGGGCGGAGCGGGAGCGCGGCCACGGTCACGGCCACGGTCACGGCCACGGCCACGGTCATGGGGCCGGTCATGAGCGCGGCTACCAGGAGGGTGGCGGGGCGCACGGCGGCAGCTGAGGGGCGCGGCGGGCGACGCGGGGCATGGCGGGCGCCGAGGGGCGCGGCGGGAGCGAAGTGCTTCGCGTCCGGGCCCGCCGCGCGGCGGCTACAGCCTCGCCCAGCGCTGGGAGGCCTTCCCGGTCGAGCAGGGCGTCGCCGACACGTTGCCGCCGAAACCGATGTCCAGGCAGCCGCCGTTGAAGACGCTGACGAGGGTGCTGCCGGAACCCGCCCGCCACAGCCGCGGACTCTGGCCGTCGCAGGTGCCCACGAGCACGTTCTGCCCGCTGAAGTTCGCACTCAGACACTGGCCGCTCTGCTTGTTGACCAGCTGGAACGCGCCGCCGGAGGCGCTTTTCCTCGTCCACGAGGCGGTCGAGCCCGCGCAGTCACCGGTGGACGCGGCCATGTACTGGGCGGTCAGGCACGCACCGGTGTCGCCGTTCTTGTAGGAGGACGTTCCGCCGGAGGACGGCGGCTGGGAGGTGCCGCCCCCGCCCGAGGGACCGCCGGACTTCGACCCGGACCCGGTCCCCGAGCCGGACCCCGATCCCGATCCGCTGCCGGACCCGGACCCGCTGCCCGACCCCGATCCGGAGCCCGTGTGGGAACCCCCGGCCGCGCCCGAGCCGGAGCCCGATCCGCCCCCGGAGCCGTGCGAACCGCCCGACCCGGCGGGGGAGCCCGGACCCGGGCCGCCGTCCGCGCGCGCCGACGCGGCGCCGTCCGGCTGGGCGCCGGGGCCCTTCGACGACGTGCGGCCCTTGCCGGGCGAGGCGGAACCGGCCGGTGTGGGTTGCCCCGGGCCGCGGGACGTCGTCGCGGAGGCGGTGGGCGCGGTGGCCCGGGCGTCCCCGGAGACGGACGCGGAGACGGACGGGTTCGCCTGGGCGCCGGACTTGGAGGAGTAGGGGAGCAGTTGGATCGCGGTGGTCGCACCGGCCACGATGACGATCGGCACGACGGCGAACAGCACGCGGCGGCGCCTGTGCCGGCCGGCGGAACGCTTCGCCGGGGTGCCGTCGCCGGGGGCGGTCCGCTTCCCGGAGCCCCCGGAGCGCGGTCGCGACCCGGAACCGGCCCCGTCGTCCGGCTCCGGCGTCGGCTCCGCGGCCGGTCCCGCGCCCGGCCGGGGGGCCGACTCAGGGTTCTCGCCAGCGAGTACGGCGGCCTCGCCCGGCAGCGTGGCCTTCAGTACGTCGGCGGGCGGGACGGTGGCCGCGAACGCCGCCCTCTCGGACAGCCGCGCGGTGACGGCGGCCGGCCACAACGGCCTCGTGGCCGGGCCCCTCTCCCCGGCGAGCGCGGCCAGTTCGGCCGCGGTCGGGCGGGCCCCGGGGGCCTTCTCCAGACAGGACGCGACGACCTCGGCGAGGCCGGGGTCGCGGTCGCGGAGCGGCTGGAGGTCGGGCTCGTCGTGGACGATGCGGTAGAGGAGGTCGAGCCCCGCGCCCTCACCGAAGGGCGAGTGGCCGCTCGCGGCGCAGGCGATCAGCGAACCCAGGGCGAACACGTCCGTCGCGCCCGTCAACGCCCGTGATCCGGAGGCCTGTTCGGGTGACATGTAGGCGGGGGTGCCGACCACCATGCCGGTCTTGGTCAGCCGGCTCTGGTCGGCCGCGCGGGCGACGCCGAAGTCGATGAGGGTGAGGCCGTCGAGGGTCAGCATGACGTTCGACGGCTTGAGGTCCCGGTGCACCATGTCCAGGTCGTGCACCGCGCGCAGGGCCGAGGCGGCCTCCCGCAGCAGCAGCCACAGCGCCTCGCCGGGCAGCCCCTCGCCGTGCAGGTCGACGGCCTCGTTCAGGGTGAGGCCGGGGACGTAGGCGGTGGCCAGCCAGGGCGGCTTCGCCTCGCGGTCGCTGGCGAGCAGCGGGGCGGTGGCGTCGGCGGGCAGCCGGGTGAGGTTGTCGAGTTCGTGGCCGAAGTGCCGTAAGAAGCCCTGGTCCTCCGCGAGCAGCGGGAGCACCTGCTTGACGGCCGCGTACCGCCCCGCGTGCACGCCCAGGAAGACGCGGCCCATGCCGCCCGAACCGAGTCGTCCCACCAGCGGGATGGAACCGATCCGGCGCGGATCGTCCGGGTTCAGCGGCTCGGCGCCGCTGCCGCTCAGGTCGAACGGCCGCCCGTCCCCGCCGCCCCCGTCCGGCCCGTGTCGCTGGTCCGGTCCGTCCGGCCCGTGTCGCTCGTCCGGTCCGTCCGGCCCGCGCCGCTGGTCCGGTCCGTCCGGCCCGCGCCGCTGGTCCGGTCCGTCCGGCCCGCGCCGCTGGTCCGGTCCGTCCGGCCCGTGTCGCTCGTCCGGCCCGTGTCGCTCCGGTCCGTCCGGCCCGGGCTCGCCGGCCTCCGCCGTTTCTTCGGGCTGCTGTCCGGTGTGCCGCTGTCCGGTCCTCGGCGTGTTCCCGTTTCCCCCGGTCCCCGTCATGCCCGGCAGGCTACCGAAGCGGCGAATGCCCTGTCACCGAACGGACCTGGCGTCAGGGCCGGTTCCCGCCGCCCGGCTCGCCCCCGGCGGAAGCGGCGCCGTCCGCTGCCGTGCCGCCCGAGGCGGAGTCCGCGGCGACGGTGCACGCGGAGGCGGTGTCCGCGGAGGGGGCGTCGACGCCGTCCTGGAGCGGGGCGGCGAAGGCCGGCGCCTGGTCGTCGCGTCTGAGGGGCGCGGTCAGCAGCCACACCAGGTTCCCCACGGCCGCGCCGGCCGCCACGACGGCGACGATCACCCCGGCCGTGGCGAAGCCGTTGTTGAACAGCCGGGGCCGGGGATTGAGGATGTGCAGCCCGAACCCGCACAGCTCGTACACGCCGACGGCGGCGATCGTCAGACTCACGACGAGCACGGCGACGGTCGGCCCGAGCGCGCCCTCGGACTCGCCGCCGCCTCGCACGCCCGACCTCGTCCCGGTCGCGGCGCCGGGCGCCGGACAACGCGCTTCCCGCATGGATCCCCCGTCGGCAGATGGAATGCGACGGAGCCCTACAGTACGTAGTGGCTCGCCCAGGGGTGAAACCGGCCATCGCCCGGAGGGATGACCCAGCCCGCGTGACCGGGCACGGCACGGCGCCCGCAGGGCCGTACCCTGCGGGCGCCGTGGGAATGACGCGGGCTAGCAGAAGCCGTTCAGGCCCCACCACTCGCCGTTGGTGCGCTGCCCGCCCGCCAGGAGGCCGTTGCCGCGGCCCTGGTAGGTGACGAGCCAGCCGAGGTTGCCGGCGTAGCCGTCGATCACGTACTTCTCGTTGGTGACGGCGGCCAGGTCGGGGCGGCCGTCGCCGGAGAAGTCGCCGACCGCGATGAGCTGCGCCATCGAGTTCCAGCCGCCGTTGCCGACCAGGACGCGAGCGCCGAGGGCGGAGGCGCGGCCCGGGTAGAGCCAGAGCTTGCCGGTGGAGGCCTCGCGGGCGTAGAGGTCGGGGCGTCCGTCGCCGTTCATGTCGCCCACGCCGGTCAGCGCGTTCATGCCGTTCCAGCCGCCGGTGCCGATGAGCTTGCGCGCGCCGAGGGCGCCGGTGGAGGTGCCGGGGTAGAGCCACAGCTTGCCGGTGGACTTCTCGGCGGCGATCAGGTCGGCGCGGCCGTCGCCGGTGAGGTCGCCGACGGCGCTGATCTCGCGCATGGCGTTCCAGCCGCCGGTGCCGATGAGCTTGCGCGCGCCGAGGGCGCCGGTGGAGGTGCCGGGGTAGAGCCAGAGCTTGCCGGTGGAGGCCTCGCGGGCGATGAGGTCCTCGCGGCCGTCCCGGCTGAAGTCACCGTGCCGGGTCAGGGCGTTCATGGCGTTCCAGCCGCCCGAGCCGATCAGCTTGCCGGTACCCGCGCCGGAGGCCAGCCACAGCCGCCCCACCTTGTCGCGGGCGAGCACGTCGGCCCTGCCGTCGCCGTTCATGTCACCGAAGCCCAGCGACCTGGGCGCGACCTCGGCCGCCCAGCCCGGGTAAGGGTCCTGGGAGCACTCGCGCTCGGTGGGGACGAACTTGACCGAGCTGATCGTCGCGGTGGGGGACGCGCCGTACTCGCCGGCGTCGTCGGGTTCCGCGGGGAAGTAGCCGCCCCAGGGGGTGTAGTTCTTCTCGTCGTAGACGCAGGCGATGGACTTCGTACGGTTGACGTACGAGTGGATCTTGTTGTCCCAGCTGCCGAGGTCCGCGACGCTCTTGTTCGTCTTGTACATCGACCCGGTCGCGTTCTGGTTCGCCCAGCCGCACCAGTAGCCGGCCGGACAGTCGTACGAACTGGCCGCCGCCTCAGTGGCGTTCACCGCGGCGACACCGGTGCCGGCGAGCACGAGACCGGCCAGCGTCGCCACGCTCCGGGTGAAACGATTCCCCATATGCATCCCTCCCTTGGATGATCGCTCGCACTTTAGCCCGTCTTTACCGACTCGGGGAGTTCCTTTACGGAAGCGGGGGGGCGACGCACCGCCCGCCTCAGCCCGCCGCCCACGCCCGTGACCGCCCCCGCGGCTTGCCCCGAGCCGCCGCCGCGGGCACCGTGGAGGTATGGGCGCTCGCGAAGGCCCCACGCTCATCACATCCGTGCAGCGGGCTTTCCGGTTGATGGAGGCGGTCGGGGCCCATGAAGGCGGCGCGCCGGCCAAGCAGCTGGCGCGGGAGACGGGGCTGGCGCCGGCCACCGCCTACCACCTGCTGCGCACCCTGGCCCACGACGGATACGTGCGGAAACTGGAGGACGGCTCCTTCGTCCTCGGCGAGCGGCTGGGGTCGCTGCACACCGTCAGCCGGACCCAGGCGCTGCTCAGCCGCGTCCGCCCGATGCTGGGCTCCCTGCGGGACGACCTGTCCGCCGCCGCGTACCTCACCTTCTACGAGGACGGCGAGATCCGGGTGGCGGAGATCGTCGACGGGCCCCGCGCCCCGCGCGCCGAGCTGTGGGTGGGTTTCGAGGACGCGGGCCACGCCACCGCGCTGGGCAAGTGCGTGCTGCGTGAGCTGGACGACGAGGCGCGTCAGGAGTACCTGTCCCGGCACTCGCTGGCGGACCTCACGCCCAGGACGGTCACTCACCGTGAGGAGCTGCTGCGCCGGCTCGACGCGGTCTCCGACGCCCCGGCCGTCACCGACCTGGAGGAGTACTCCCTCGGGGTGGTCTGCGTCGCGGTGCCGGTGTACCGGGGCGACACCCTCGGGTCCCTGGGCATCTCGCTCAGGGCGGACCGTTCGTCCAGGATCGGGGAGGCCTCCGTACGGCTGCTGACCGCGGCGAACCGGGTGACCAGGGGGCTCTCGCTCACTATCTGAAACTCGCGCCCTTGTGACCTGGCGCCCGGAGGCCGTTCACTGGAAATACGAGACATTCCGGACGGACGGCGAGAGAGGCAGAGGGCGCGGAGTGCGGACACCCACACAGCTCACCCTGAACAAGGACGACCACCTCGTCCACGGCACGGCGAACGGCTGGACCGTCGTCGGCGTCACCGGCGAGGTGGACGTCTGTTCCGTCCCCGCGATCCGCGAAGCCGTCCTCCGCCTCGTCGAGGAGGGCCACCGGCACTTCGTCCTCGACCTGTGCGACGTCACGTTCATGGACTCCATGGGCCTGGGCCTGATCGTGGCGATCACCAAGCGCCTGAGGGCACGCTCGGGCTCCCTGCTCCTGGCCTGCGCCGACCCCCGGATCCTCAAGGTCTTCAAGGCCGGCGGCCTGCACGCCGTCTACACCTTCCACCCCTCATCCGCGGAGGCCACCCGCCGGCCCCCCGAGGGCCACGGCCTGGAGGGATGGCCCCACTTCCGGGACTGACACTCCCGGGGGACCCCGCACCGCACGCCTTCGACAAGCTCAGGGCCAGACCAGGCAGTAGGGCTGATGCCCCGCCTCGTGCAGCCGGTGGCTGAAGTCCTGCCACTCGTGCAGCAGCTGGTACACGTTGAAGGCGTCGCGGGGGCCGCCGCGGTCCGGGACCGTGGACCAGATGAAGGCGGCCGCGCCGACCGCCTCCTCGCCGATGTCGCGCAGGGGGTCGACGACCGTCATGGGGAGTTTGACGACGGCGTAGTCGGGGTGCAGGACGACCAGTTCCAGCGGCGGGACCTTGTGGAGGGGGACGCCCTCGATGCCGGTCAGCACCATCGCGGCCATCGTCTCCGGCTTGATCTTGGTGAACATGCCGTTCATGCCGAGCTCGTCGCCGCCGAGCTCCTCGGGACGCATCGAGATCGGGACGCGGGCCGCGGTCGCGCCGTCGGGCGCGCCGAAGTACTTGTACGTCACCCCCACCCGACCACCATTCCTGCTTCCGGCCCGGAGACGGTCGGCGCGGCGATCGATCCGGTGATCGACGCGCCGGTCGAGCCGCTCGGGCTCACTCGGTACGCCCTGTTCCTGACGTGCTTCGGCCGCTTCCTCCGCCTCGCGTCGGTGCCTTCCCCGCCGGGCACGTCGAGGACCCAGGTCATCAGTCCCCTCGCCCAGTCCGCCACCGCGATGCATATCTCCACCCGACTGCTTTTCTAGGACGCGTGGTCCCCGCCGCGCAACCCGATCATCGTGTCAGTGACCTCCCCCACGGCCGCACGCCGAAACGTACGCCGAAACATTCCGCCCGCGAGATCCTCGCGGCCCTCGAGACGTCTTGGACACGACCCTGACACGACCCTTCGCCCTGTCCATACGTACGAGGAGCCCAGTTTCTCAGATGGGCGGCGACGAATCCGCTTCTTCGGGTGTCCGGGTTCCCGGTCCCGAGGCACCGGACGCCCACGGGCGCCGGCGTCCCGGCCCCCACGGGCGCCAGGGTTCCGGCCCCCACGGACACCAGGGCCCCGGGGCCTTCGGCCCGCTGGCCTACCCTGAACAGGTCACTGCCCACCGGATTTATGAGAAACCGCCGAGAAATCGGAGAAGCCGCAGGTCATGAGCGAACTGCCATATCCATACGAAGCCCCCGTCTCGCAGGCGCTGTTCGACCGTGCGGCGGCCGTCACGCCCGGCGGTGTGAACTCGCCGGTGCGTGCCTTCCGCGCCGTGGGCGGCACGCCCCGGTTCATGGTGTCCGGCAGCGGCCCGTATCTGAAGGACGCCGACGGGCGCGAGTACGTCGACCTGGTGTGCTCCTGGGGGCCGATGATCCTCGGCCACGGCCGGCCCGAGGTGATCGCCGCCGTGCAGGAGGCCGTCGCGCGCGGCACCTCCTTCGGCACGCCCGGTGAGGGCGAGGTCGCCCTCGCGGAGGAGATGGTGGCGCGCATCGCGCCGCTGGAGCAGGTCCGGCTCGTCTCCAGCGGGACCGAGGCCACCATGTCCGCCATCCGGCTCGCCCGCGGGTTCACGCGGCGCGCCAAGGTGGTCAAGTTCGCCGGCTGCTACCACGGCCACGTCGACTCCCTGCTCGCCTCGGCCGGGTCCGGCCTCGCCACCTTCGCGCTGCCCGACACGCCCGGCGTGACCGGCGCGCAGGCCGGCGACACCATCGTGCTGCCGTACAACGACCTCGACGCCGTGCGGGCCGCCTTCGCCGCCCACCCGGACGAGATCGCCTGCGTGATCACCGAGGCCTCGCCCGGCAACATGGGCGTCGTGCCGCCGCTGCCCGGCTTCAACCAGGGGCTTAAGGACATCTGCCGGGACAACGGCGCGCTGTACATCTCCGACGAGGTGATGACCGGGTTCCGCACCAGCCGCGCCGGCTGGTTCGGCGTCGACGGCGTCGAGCCCGACCTGATGACCTTCGGCAAGGTGATGGGCGGCGGGTTCCCGGCCGCCGCGTTCGGCGGGCGCGCCGACGTCATGGCGCACCTCGCCCCGGCCGGCCCCGTCTACCAGGCGGGCACCCTCTCGGGGAACCCGGTCGCCACCGCCGCCGGCCTCGCGCAGCTGCGCCTGCTCGACGACGCCGCCTACGCCAAGGTGAACGCCGTCTCGCAGCAGATCCAGGCCCTGGTCTCCGAGGCCCTGACCAAGGAAGGCGTCGCGCACACCCTGCAGAACGCCTCCAACATGTTCTCGGTGTTCTTCACCGACCGGCCGGTGCGCGACTACGACGACGCCAAGGCGCAGGAGTCGTACCGCTTCACCGCCTTCTTCCACGCGATGCTGGCGAACGGCGTCTACCTGCCGCCGTCGTCCTTCGAGTCCTGGTTCGTCTCCACCGCCCACGACGAGCAGGCCCTCCAGCGGATCGCCGACGCCCTCCCGGCGGCGGCCCGGGCGGCTGCGGAGGCGACGGCATGAGCGAGGAGACCATGGGCGCCGAGGCCAGGAACGACGACGTCACCGTCGTCCACCTCATGCGCCACGGCGAGGTGGAGAACCCGACCGGGGTGCTGTACGGGCGGCTGCCCGGCTACCACCTGTCCGAGCTCGGCCGGCAGATGGCCGAGCGGGTCGCCGAGCACCTCGCGCCCCGCGACGTCACCTACGTCGTCGCCTCCCCGCTGGAGCGGGCGCAGGAGACGGCGACGCCGATCGCCAAGGCGCACGGGCTCGACCTCGACACCGACGAGCGGCTGATCGAGGCGGAGAACGTCTTCCAGGGCAAGACCTTCGGCATCGGCGACGGCGCGCTGCGCCGGCCCGCCAACTGGAAGCACGTCGTCAACCCGTTCAAGCCGTCCTGGGGCGAGCCGTACGTCGACCAGGTGGTGCGCATGATGGGCGCGCTGAACGCGGCGAAGGACAAGGCGCGCGGGCGCGAAGCGGTGCTGGTGAGCCACCAGTTGCCGATCTGGATCGTGCGCTCCTACGTCGAGCGGCGGCGGCTGTGGCATGATCCGCGCAAGCGGCAGTGCACGCTCGCCTCGCTGACGACGTTCACGTACCAGGGCGACCGGATCGTCTCCGTCGGCTACAGCGAACCGGCCCGGGATCTGGTGCCGGCTCATCTCCTCGCGGGCGCCAAGCCGGTGAAGGGACAGGGCAAGGCCTTCGGGGCCTAGGGACTGTCCACCCGGGCGGACGGTTCCCGTTCCCCGGGCGCCCGCCCGGAGGGCACGGCCGGAGGGCACGGCCGGCGCGGAGAGTGCGCGGGGGCGCGCGAGATGCGGAACGCGCGACGCCGCTTGGCATACGGTGCGTAAGACCGCTGTAAGCCCTCGGTCACATATGAACAGTTTCCATGCATTTGTTGTGAAATTCATATCGATCCGCGCAACCGTCCTTTCCGTCACGGCCTCTGAGTGGGTGACCACATCAGAGGACGTGACGGATCGGGGATCTCATGCGCACCTTCTCCCGGAGGGGAATACTCGGCCTCGGCGCGGGCACCGCGGCCGCCGTCTCGCTGGCCGGCTGCGGCGGCGAGAAGTCTTCGGGCGGCTCGCACCACGCGGGGGACTCCGGGTCGGACAAGGGCTCGCAGGGCAAGGGGACGCAGGCCCCCGCGCGCCTCATCGGCGACGGCTCCACCTCGTTCACCGGCAAGCAGCCGCACCAGCCCGCCAAGCCGGTGCCGCTGGAGCCGGGCCAGACCCCGCCGCAGTTCGTCATCTTCTCCTGGGACGGCGCCGGCGAGGTCGGCAACGGCCTCTTCCCGCGCTTCCTGGACCTGGCCAAGCAGCACCAGGCGGGCATGACCTTCTTCCTCTCCGGGCTCTACCTGCTGCCGGAGTCGAAGAAGCGGATGTACAACCCGCCGAACAACCGGCGCGGCGCCTCCGACATCGGCTACCTCGCCGACGACCACATCAAGGCCACGCTCACCAACGTCCGCCGCGCCTGGCTCGAGGGCCACGAGATCGGCACCCACTTCAACGGCCACTTCTGCGGCGAGGCCCACACCTCCGTCAAGTGGTGGACGCCACAGCAGTGGCGCAGCGAGATCGACCAGGCCAAGGCGTTCGTCAAGGAGTGGAAGACCAACACCGGCTGGCACGACCTGCCCGCGCTGCCCTTCGACTACGACAAGGAGCTGGCCGGCGGCCGCACCCCCTGTCTGCTCGGCCAGGACAACCTGCTGCCCACCGCCCGCGAGCTCGGCTGGCGCTACGACGCCTCCTCGCCCGGCGGCCTGCAGGTGTGGCCGGCGAAGAAGCAGGGCATCTGGGACCTTCCGCTCCAGCAGATACCTTTCCCCGGACACAAGTTCCAGGTCCTCTCGATGGACTACAACATGCTCGCCAACCAGTCCGTGAACTCCACCAAGGCGCCGCCCGCCAACTACCCGGGCTGGCGGCAGCAGTCCGCCCAGTCCTACATCCAGGGCTTCGAGCGGGCCTACCGGACGAACCGGGCGCCGTTCTTCATCGGCAACCACTTCGAGCAGTGGAACGGCGGGATCTACATGGACTCCGTCGAGGAGGCCTTCAAGCACATCGCGGCCGAGCGGGACAAGGGCGCGGACGTACGCCTGGTCTCCTTCCGGCAGTTCGTCGACTGGCTGGACGTGCAGAAGCCGGAGGTGCTCGCCAAGCTGCGCACCCTCGGGGTCGGGCAGCAGCCCACGGGCGGCTGGAAGACCTTCCTGCAGGACACCGCCGGCGCCGGGACCGGCACCCCGGCGGGCGCCTCGGCCACGGCCTCGTAGCCGGGCCGGCCACGGCGTCGCAGCCGCCTCGCCGCGGTGTCGCGTTCGCCCCGAGCCGTGGTGTCGCGTTCGCCCCGAGCCGTGGTGTCGCGTTCGCCCCGAGCCGTGGTGTCGCGTTCGCCCCGAGCCGCGGTGTCGCGCGTGCCTCGCCACGGCGTCGCGGCCGCCCGGGCCAAGGCGTCGCACCCGCCCGGGTCGCGGCATCGCGGCCGTGGCGGTCACGGCCTCGCGGGGCGCGCCGAACAGCGCCTGATATGCGGTTCTCCACCCGCGAGGGGGGCGGGCAAGATCCCCGGAACAGGCATGCGAAACTTTTCACATGAGTGTCGTCAGCCGCGCCCCCCAGTGCTCGAACCGGGCGAACCGTACGTCCCGTCCGCACCGCCCGCGCACGACCCGTGCCCGTAGTCGCGCCGCACTGCTGGCCGCCGTGACCGCCGTGGCGGCGCTCGCCCTGTCCGCGTGCGGCTCCGGAGGCACCTCCGGAGGCTCCGGCGACACCCACTTCATCACCGGCTCCGACGGCATCGCGACGGTGAAGAAGGGCGAGCGCAAGCCCGCCCCCGACCTCTCCGGCAAGACCATCGACGGCAAGCAGCTCGACCTCGCCTCCTACAAGGGCAAGGTCGTCGTCCTCAACGTGTGGGGTTCCTGGTGCGCCCCCTGCCGGGCCGAGGCGCCCAACCTGGTCAAGGTCGCCCAGGACACCGCGGCCAAGGGCGTGCAGTTCGTCGGCATCAACACCCGCGACACCAGCAGCCAGCCGGCCGTGCAGTTTGAGAAGAACTTCGGGGTGCCCTACCCGAGCCTGTACGACCCGACCGGCAGGCTGATGCTCCGCTTCAAGAAGGGCACCCTCAACCCGCAGCTCATCCCGACCACGATCGTCGTCGACCGGGACGGGAACATCGCGGCGCGCGCCCTGCAGGGGCTCAGCGAGGAGAAGCTGCGCAAGATGCTCGCCCCGGTCCTCGCGGAGAAGTGAGCCGTCGTGCTACTGGCCGCAGCCACTGATCCCAACCAGACGGTGCTCAGCGGGGCCCTGCTGCTCGCGCTGCCCGTCGCCGTGCTCGGCGGGCTCGTCTCCTTCTTCTCGCCGTGCGTCCTGCCGCTGGTCCCCGGCTACCTCTCGTACGTGACCGGGGTCACCGGCACCGACCTGGGTGAGGCCCGGCGCGGCCGGATGGTCGTGGGCGCCTCGCTGTTCGTGCTCGGATTCACCGTCGTGTTCGTCAGCGGCGGCGCGCTGTTCGGGTACTTCGGGCAGACGCTCCAGGAGTACAAGGGGACCCTGTCCAAGGTGCTGGGCGTGCTCATGATCCTCATGGGCGTCTTCTTCATGGGCCTGATGCCCTGGCTGACCCAGCGTGAGTTCCGCTTCCACCGGCGGCCGGCCACCGGCCTGGTCGGCGCCCCCCTGCTCGGGGCCCTGTTCGGCGTCGGCTGGACCCCGTGCATCGGCCCGACGCTGGCCTCCGTGGTGGCGCTCTCCTCCGACCAGGCCAGCGCCGGGCGCGGCGCCGCGCTGACCGTCGCCTACTGCGCCGGGCTCGGCATACCGTTCGTGCTCACCGCCGTCGCCTTCCGCAAGGCCCTCGGCGCGTTCGGCTGGGTCAAGCGTCACTATGTCTGGGTGCTGCGCATCGGCGGGACGATGATGATCGTGACCGGTGTGCTGCTGCTCACCGGCGCCTGGGACCGGCTGGTGCAGGAGACGCAGACCTGGTCCAACGGCTTCACTGTGGGGATCTGATCCATGAGCAAGACGACAACCGGCGCCGACGCCGAGGAGACCCCGACCGCCGGGCCGTCCGGCGAGGGCGCCCCGGCCGCCACGCCCCCCGGCGAAGTCCCCGGGACCGAGACCCCCCTGTCCGCCGACGACGACCTCGGCGCGGCCGGCTCGCAGCTGTCCACCGCCCCCACCGAGACGTCCGTCCCCGGATCCTTCGGCGGCAACCGGGCCCCCGGCCTCGCCGGCCGGCTCGCCTGGACCGGGCGCGAGGCCGTCGGCTGGACACGCTGGTTCTGGCGGCAGCTGACCTCCATGCGGGTCGCGCTGCTGCTGCTGTTCCTGCTCTCCCTCGGCGCCATCCCGGGCTCGCTGATCCCGCAGACCGGCAGCAACGCCATGAAGGTCGACGCCTTCCGGCAGGCGCACACCACGCTCGCGCCGATCTACGACCGGCTCGGCCTCTTCCACGTCTACAGCTCGCCGTGGTTCTCCGCGATCTACATCCTGCTGTTCGTCTCCCTCATCGGCTGCATCGTGCCGCGCACCTGGCAGTTCACCGGCCAGCTGCGCAGCCGTCCGCCGGGCGCCCCCAAGCGGCTGACCAGGCTGCCGGCGTACGCCACCTGGCGCACCGCCGCCGCGCCCGAGGAGGTCCGCGAGGCCGCGCTCCAGGCCCTGAGGCAGCGCCGCTTCCGCGCCCATGCCGCCGGTGACGCCGTCGCCGCCGAGAAGGGCTATCTGCGCGAGGCCGGCAACCTGCTCTTCCACATCGCGCTGATCGTCATGCTGATCGCCTTCGGCTGGGGCCAGCTCTACAAGACCGAGGGCGACAAGCTGATCGTCGAGGGCGACGGCTTCTCCAACACCCTCACCCAGTACGACGACTTCAAGTCGGGCAATCTCTTCGACGACGACAACCTGGTGCCGTTCAGCTTCGACCTGAAGAAGTTCACCGCCACCTACGAGACCGACGGCCCCAACAAGGGCACCGCCCGCACCTTCCAGGCGGACGTCGACTACAGCGTGGGCGCCGACGGCGCCTCCGAGCGCCGGACCATCAAGGTCAACGAGCCGCTGGAGATCGACGACGCCAAGGTCTACCTCGTCAGCCACGGCTACGCGCCGACCGTGACCGTGCGCGACGGCAAGGGCCACGTGGTCCTGCGCCAGTCGGTGCCGATGCTGCCGCTGGACTCCAACGAGACCTCGCAGGGCGCCATCAAGGTCTTCGACGGCTACCGGAACCCGCAGGGCAAGAAGGAGCAGCTCGGTTTCTCGGCGTTCTTCGTGCCGACCTTCGCGGGCGCCGGCAAGGGAACGATGTTCTCCCAGTTCCCGGCGCTGAAGTTCCCCGTCCTCGCGCTGGGCGGCTACCACGGCGACCTGGGCGTGGACGCGGGCACCCCGCAGAACGTCTACCAGCTGGACACCAAGAACCCGAACCTGAAGCCGTTCAAGGACGCCAAGGGCGACATCCTCAAGTCCCGGCTGCTGCCGGGCGAGACCATGACCCTGCCGAACGGCGCCGGCTCCATCACCTTCGAGAAGGACATCAAGGAGTGGGCCGGCTTCCAGGTCGTCCAGCAGCCCGGCACCGGCTGGGCGCTGACCGGAGCCCTCGCCGCGATCGCGGGCCTCGCCGGCTCGCTGTTCATCCAGCGCCGCCGCGTGTGGGTGCGGGCCGTGCGGGGCGATGACGGCGTGACGGTCGTCGAGGTGGCCGGCCTGGGCCGCAGCGAGTCCGCCAAGCTCCCCGAGGAGGTCGGCGCCCTGGCCGCCCTCGTCCACGACAAGGCACCCACCCGGGCCGACGCCGACCCCGGCCGGCCGGACGCCGACACCCCCGTACCCGCCGAAGGGGCTGAGACCAAGTGACTCTCGCCGCCACAACCGAACTCGCCACGGCGACCAACGAGCATCTCGCGCACATCAGCAACACGCTGATCTACTCATCGATGGCCGTCTACACCCTGGCCTTCTTCGCCTACATCGCCGAATGGCTGTTCGGCAGCCGCAGCAAGGTGGCGCGCACCGCCGCCGCGCTGACGACGAAGGAGGACGGCGCGGCGAAGGCGCAGGCGCCCGCGGTGGCGGTGAAGTCCGCCGGCGGCACCGCCGTGCTGGAGCGGCCGAAGGTCGTCGTGCGCTCCGCCACCGGCTCCCGCGACGTGCCCGACGGTCCCGGCGCGCACGGCGGCGACGTGCAGGGCGACCTGTACGGCCGGATCGCCGTCTCCCTCACCGTGCTCGCCTTCCTGGTGGAGCTGGGCGGCGTCGTCGCCCGCGCGGCCTCCGTGGAGCGGGCGCCGTGGGGCAACATGTACGAGTTCAACATCACCTTCTCCACGGTCGCGGTCGGCGTGTACCTCGCGCTGCTGGCCCTGAAGAAGAACGTGCGCTGGCTCGGTCTCTTCCTGACCACCACGGTCCTGCTCGACCTCGGCCTCGCGGTCACCGTCCTGTACACGGCGAGCGACCAGCTGGTCCCGGCGCTGCACTCGTACTGGCTCTACATCCACGTCTCCACCGCGATCCTGTGCGGCGCGGTCTTCTACGTGGGCGCGGTCGGCACCCTGCTGTACCTGTTCAAGGACTCCTACGAGAACAAGCTGGCCGGCGGTGGCAAGCCCGGCCGCTTCGCGACCTCGGTCCTGGAGCGGCTGCCCGCCTCGGCGAGCCTGGACAAGTTCGCCTACCGGATCAACGCGGCCGTCTTCCCGCTGTGGACGTTCACGATCATCGCGGGCGCCATCTGGGCCGAGTCGGCCTGGGGCCGGTACTGGGGCTGGGACCCCAAGGAGACCTGGGCCTTCATCACCTGGGTCGCCTACGCCGGCTACCTGCACGCGCGCTCCACCGCCGGCTGGAAGGGCCGCAAGGCGGCGTACATCGCGCTCGTCGCCTTCGGCTGCTGGCTGTTCAACTACTACGGCGTCAACATCTTCGTCGGCGGCAAGCACTCCTACGCCGGGGTGTGAGCCCGCTCGGGCCGAGGCCGGTTCCGGTGACCCGAGAGGTCACGGGGACCGGCCTCGGCCATGCTGCGCGGCCCCGCGGATGGCGGCAGGCTGGTGTCATGACCGGTTCCATCGAACAGGGCACCAGCCAGACCCACGGGAACACCCATCTGCTCCACTTCCTGGTGCGGCTTCCCCGGCCCATGGAGAAGGTGTGGCCGGAGCTGACCACCCCGGAGGGCCTCGCCGCCTGGTGCACCGCCGCCGACGAGCTGGAGCCCCGGCTCGGCGGCGCGGTCAGCCTGCGCGACCTGGGCAGCGGGCGGATCACGGCGTGGGACGTCGACCGGGTGGCCGAGTACACGGTGGGCGAGGGCGACCGGATCCGCTTCCACCTCGAACGCGACGGCGAGGACGGCTCCGTGCTCCGCTTCACCCGCGAGTTCCAGGACGACGGCGAGAGCGAGTCGGAGGCGGGCTGGCGCACCCGCTTCGAACGACTGATCGCAAAGATGGCTGACCCGTCGTAGCCCCGGCGGTCGCGGTACCGGGAGCGCCGGCCGTGACCGGGAAAGCGGCCGGGGACCGCCCGCCGGCCCCGTGGTGCGGCCCCGGTGACGGAGCCGGGCAGGCCTGTGGAAGATACTGGGACACATGGCTTACGACGATCTTCGCTCCCTGCTCAGGGCGCTGGAGCGCGAGGGCGACCTCAAGCGCATCAAGGCCGAGGTGGACCCGTACCTGGAGGTCGGGGAGATCGTCGACCGGGTACAGAAGTCCGGCGGTCCCGCGCTGCTCTTCGAGAACGTGAAGGGCTCGGCGATGCCGCTGGCCATGAACGTCTTCGGCACCGACCGGCGCCTGCTGAAGGCGCTGGGCCTGAAGTCGTACGGCGAGATCAGCGAGAGGATCGGCGGGCTGCTGCGGCCCGAGCTGCCGCACGGGTTCGTGGGCGTGCGCGAGGCGTTCGGCAAGCTCGGCGCGATGACGCACGTGCCGCCGCGCAAGGTCAAGGAAGCCCCCGTGCAGGAGGTCGTCCTGCACGGCGACGACGTCGACCTGGACGCGCTGCCCGCGCTGTTCACCTGGCCCGAGGACGGCGGCTCCTTCTTCAACCTCGGGCTCACCCACACCAAGGACCCCGAGACCGGCGTCCGCAACCTCGGGCTGTACCGGCTCCAGCGGCACGACAAGCGCACCATCGGCATGCACTGGCAGATCCACAAGGACAGCCGCAACCACTACCAGGTGGCCGCCCGCAAGGGCGAGCGGCTGCCCGTCGCGATCGCCTTCGGCTGCCCGCCCGCCGTGACGTACGCCTCCACCGCCCCGCTGCCCGGCGACATCGACGAGTACCTGTTCGCCGGGTTCCTCGCGGGCAGGCGGATCGAGATGGTGGACTGCAAGACCGTTCCGCTCCAGGTCCCCGCCAACGCCGAAGTGGTCCTGGAGGGCTGGCTGGAGCCCGGCGAGATGCTGCCGGAGGGCCCCTTCGGCGACCACACCGGTTTCTACACCCCGCAGGAGCCCTTCCCGGCGCTGACCATCGACTGCGTGACGATGCGCAGGCGCCCGCTGCTCCAGTCGATCGTGGTCGGCCGCCCGCCGACCGAGGACGGCCCCCTGGGCCGCGCCACGGAGCGCTTCTTCCTGCCCCTGCTGAAGATCATCGTGCCGGACATCGTGGACTACCACCTGCCCGAGGCGGGCGGCTTCCACAACTGCGCGATCGTCTCCATCGACAAGAAGTACCCCAAGCACGCCCAGAAGGTGATGCACGCCGTCTGGGGCGCGCACATGATGTCCCTGACCAAGCTGATCGTGGTCGTCGACGCCGACTGCGACGTGCACGACCTGCACGAGGTCGCCTGGCGCGCCCTCGGCAACACCGACTACGCCCGCGACCTCACGGTGGTCGAGGGCCCCGTCGACCACCTCGACCACGCCTCCTACCAGCAGTTCTGGGGCGGCAAGGCGGGCATCGACGCCACGCGGAAGTGGCCGCAGGAGGGCTACACCCGCGACGGCGGCTGGCCGGAGATGGTGGTCTCCGACCCGGATACGGCGGCGAAGGTCGACCGCCGCTGGAAGGAGTACGGCCTGTGAGCACAGCGTCCGCCGCGATCCCGCAGCCGGGACGCACCAGGGCGTTCCTGCGCCTGGTGATGATCGAGCACTCGGTCTTCGCGCTGCCCTTCGCCTACATCGCCTCGCTGACCGCGATGTACGAGTGGGACAAGTCCGTCCACTGGGTCAGGCTGCTCCTGGTCACCGTCTGCATGGTGGGCCTGCGCACCTTCGCCATGGCGGTCAACCGGATCATCGACCGGGAGATCGACTCCCGCAATCCCCGCACCGCCCACCGTGAACTGGTGACCGGCGCGATGTCCGTGCGGCACGCCTGGACCGGCGCGCTGGTCGCCCTGGTCGTCTTCCTGGGCGCCGCCGCCGCGCTCAACCCGCTCTGCCTGGCCCTCGCCCCCGTCGCCGTGATCCCGATGGTGGTCTACCCCTACGGCAAGCGGTTCACGAACTTCCCGCAGGCCATCCTGGGTATCGCCCAGGCGATGGGCCCGATCGGCGGCTGGCTGGCGATCAGCGGCGAGTGGTCGTGGAAGGCGGTGATCCTGGGGCTCGCCGTGGGCGTCTGGATCGGCGGCTTCGACCTGATCTACGCCTGCCAGGACGTCGAGACCGACCGCGAGATCGGCGTCCGCTCGGTGCCGGCCCGCTTCGGCATCCCGGCCGCCATCCGGGGAGCGCGCGGCTGCCACGCGGTCACCACCGCGCTGTTCGTCTGGTACGCCCTGGCCACCGGCGCCGGCGCCTTCTTCTGGCTGGGCCTGGTCATCGTCGCCGGCGCCTTCGTCTACGAGCACACGATCGTCCGCCCGCACGACCTGTCCCGCCTGAACCGGGCGTTCTTCAGCGTCAACGGGTTCATCGGCATCGCGCTGTTCGTGTGCGCGCTGCTGGACCTGCTGGTGCGGGGGCTGACCCTCTGACCGCCGGGGACCGGCACGAGGTCGCCTCCCGGTTCGTTCCTGAACGCCGCCGGATAGGCTCGACACCATGAAGCCAGGAGAAACGCAGCGCACGCCTTGGATCGTGGGGGTGTCCGGAGCGTCCGGTACGCCGTACGCGGCCGCGGTGCTGCGCGCGTTGCTCGACGCCGGGGAGAGCGTCGACCTGGTGGTCAGCCGGGCCTCGCGGCTCACCCTGCTCGACGAGACCGGCATCTCCTACCGGGACGCCCACTGGCAGGACGACCTGCGGGAATGGCTGTCCCTCGGCGCCGACGGCAAGCCCGGCACCTTCGACGTGGACGTCACGGACGTACGGCACTGGAGCGCCGGCGACCTGGCGGCCGGGCCGTCCTCGGGGTCGTACCCCGCCAAGGGCATGCTGATCGTGCCCGCCTCGACGGCGTGCGTGGCGGGAGTCGCGCTCGGCCTGTCGAAGGACCTGCTGCAGCGGACGGCGAGCGTGACGCTCAAGGAGCGCCGGCCGCTGGTCGTGGCCGTTCGGGAGACCCCGCTGAACGGGCCGACGCTGCGGCAGCTGGTCGCACTGGACGACGCGGGCGCCACCGTCCTGCCCGCCTCGCCCGCCTTCTACGCCGGCGCGACGCACATCCAGCACCTGGTGGACTTCGTCGCCGGCCGCGCCCTCGACGCGGTGGGCGTGCCCCACCGCCTCTACCGCCGCTGGGAGGGCGAACTCGGGGGCTCCCGGCCCGCCTGAGCGGTACCAGCACCACCTCTTGACTCTTCGGCAACTTCGCAGATCCCTCGCCGGATCTCGTCAGTGGAAGGCTTCGATCGCATGGACGCGGTGGACAGGCAGCTCATCCAGGCCCTCAGGGAGAACGGCCGGGCCTCCTACGCGGAGCTGGGACGCCTCGTCGGCCTGTCGGGACCGAGTGTCACCGACCGCATCAACCGGCTGGAGGCGGCCGGTGTCATCACCGGCTACCGGGCCACCGTGGACGCCGCCTCGCTCGGCCTGGGCGTCACCGCCCTGATCGGCATCTCGCTGTCCGACGCCGCCGACCACGAGGACGTGGCGCAGCGGCTCAAGGACCTGCCCGAGATCGAGGACTGCTGGTTCATCGCCGGCGACGACTCCTTCATGCTCAAGGTCCGCGCCACGGACGTGGACGGCCTGGAGCGGATCATCCGGCGGCTGTCCGGCACCAAGGGCGTCTCCCGCACCCGCACCACGATCGTGCTCTCCACCAAGTGGGAGAACCGCGTCGGTGAGCTGCCCGAAGAGGTCTAGGACCCTCGGCGTACGGTAATCGGAGACTTTTCGGAAAGAGGTGTTCGCATGGACGTCGGGCTCAAGCGCGAGCTGGAGGAAAAGGTCCGCTCCGGTGAGCGGCTGACCCGCGAGGACGGCATCGCGCTGTACGAGTCGGACGACCTGGCCTGGCTCGGCGGCCTCGCGCACGAGGTGCGTACCCGCAAGAACGGCGACGTGGTGCACTTCAACGTCAACCGTCACCTCAACATGACCAATGTGTGCACCGCGTCCTGCGCCTACTGCTCCTTCCAGCGCAAGCCGGGGGAGAAGGACGCGTACACGATGCGCATCGAGGAGGCGGTGAAGCTCGCCAAGGCGATGGAGTCGGACAACCTGACCGAGCTGCACATCGTCAACGGGCTGCACCCGAACCTGCCGTGGCGCTATTACCCGCGTTCCCTGCGCGAGCTGAAGGCCGCGCTGCCGCACGTGTCGCTGAAGGCGTTCACGGCCACGGAGATCCACCACTTCGAGACGATCAGCGGCCTGTCGGCGTCCGAGATCCTCGACGAGCTGATCGACGCGGGCCTGGAGTCGCTGACCGGCGGCGGCGCGGAGATCTTCGACTGGGAGGTCCGGCAGCACATCGTCGACCACCGCACCCACTGGGAGGACTGGTCGCGGATCCACCGGCTGGCGCACGAGAAGGGGCTGAAGACCCCGTGCACCATGCTCTACGGCCACATCGAGGAGCCCCGGCACCGGGTGGACCACGTGCTCAGGCTGCGTGAGCTGCAGGACGAGACCGGCGGCTTCCAGGTCTTCATCCCGCTGCGCTACCAGCACGACTTCGTCGACATGAAGGACGGCAAGGTCCGCAACCGGCTCCAGGCGCGCACCACGATGGCGACCGGCGCGGAGGCCCTCAAGACCTTCGCGGTCTCCCGGCTGCTGTTCGACAACGTGCCGCACGTCAAGGTGTTCTGGGTGATGCACGGCGTGCAGACCGCGCAGCTCGCGCTCCAGCACGGCGCCGACGACATGGACGGGTCGGTGGTCGAGTACAAGATCACGCACGACGCGGACAACTTCGGCACGCCGAACAAGCTGACCCGTGACGACCTGCTGGAGCTGATCCGGGACGCCGGCTTCCGCCCGGTGGAGCGCAACACGCGCTACGAGATCATCCGCGAGTACGACGGCCCGGACGCCGGGCGCCGGGAGTCGCCGCAGCCCATGCGGGTGTGAGCCCCTGGGCGTGACGGGGGCGCGGTGAGGCGGGCCGCCGGGCGGGTATCCGTCCGGCATGGCCGCCTCCAGGGCGCGGGCCGCTCACTCTCCCGAGGACGCCTGCACGGCCGAGCCGTTCGTCCCCCGGCACGCGGACCTGGCCGCCCTGCGGGTGGCCGCCGCGGGGTGCCGGGGCTGCCCGCCGCACCGGGACGCCACGCAGACGGTGTTCGGCGCGGGGGACGCCGGCGCGCGGGTGATGCTCGTCGGCGAGCGGCCCGGCGACCAGGAGGACCGGCAGGGCCGGCCGTTCGTCGGTCCGGCCGGGAAGCTGCTGGACCGGGCGCTCGCCGAGGCGGGCGTCGACCCGGGCGAGGCGTACGTCACCAACGCGGTCAAGCACTTCGAGTTCACCCGCTCCGAGCCCCGCAAGCGCCGCATCCACAAGCCTCCCGGTCTGCGCGGGATGTCGGCGTGCGGGCCCTGGCCGGCGGCCGAGCCGGCCCTCGTCGAGCCCGAGCTGATCGTGGTGTTCGGCGCGACGGCGGGCAAGGCGCTGCTGGGGTCCTCCTTCCGGGTGACCGAGGTGCGCGGCACGGTGCTGGAGCACGAGATCCACGGCCGGCCGGAGCGGCTGGTGCCCACCGTGCACCCTTCGTCGGTGCTGCGCGCCGAGGACCGGGAGGGCGCCTACCGGGGGCTGGTGTCGGACCTGGGGGTGGCGGCGCGCGCGCTGGCGTAGGGCTCTCGCGTCGGCGTTGGTGTCCTGCCGGGGCCGGTCGGACCACGGCGGGTCCTTGCCCGCCGAAGATCATCGCGTAATGGGTACGATAGTGACATGCCCCTTACCTTCACGCTGGACCCCTCCGTCGACCGTGCCCTGCGCGACGGCCTCCTCGACCTGTGGACGGAGGTCACGGACGCGGGCGGGGCGGTCGGCTTCGTGGCGCCCGCGCAGCGCGAGGCGATACGCGCCGAGCTGGTGAGGCACTTCGTGGCGATGGCCGAGGGCCGCACCCGGCTGCTGGTCGGCCACGACGAGGAGGGGCGGGTCGCCGCGACGGCGTTCCTGACCGCCAACACCCACCGGCTGATGACCCACTGGCTGTGGCTCTACACGGTGATGGTCCACCCGCGCCACCAGGGCAAGGGATACGGCCGGGACCTGCTCGCGGCGGCGGCCGAGGCGGCGCGCGGCGTCGAGGGCGTCGAGGCGATCCGGCTCACCTGCCGGGGCGGGCTCGGTCTGGAGCGCTTCTACGCGTCCTGCGGCTACAAGGAGGTCGGCCGGGTGCCCGGAGCGATCCGGGTCGCGCCGGGCGACGACCGCGACGACGTGATCATGCTGCTGCCGCTGGCCTGAGTCACTGGGCTCGGACCCGAGCATTTGTCCGCCTTGGCACCCCCGTGCGGGAACGGTCGCCGGTCGTGCTTCACTGGACGGTGCCCCTTTGGCCTCCTTCGGAACGGAAGAGTGGATTGAGATGCTCCGCTACACGCTGATGCGCCTCGGGATCTTCGTGGGCTGCCTGGTGGTGGTCTGGGGCCTGGTCTACGCCGGGATCGTGCCGAGCGGACGCAACGGTTCCAACAGCCTGTGGATCCCGCTCCTCGCCCTGGTGATCTCGGCCCCGATCAGCTTCGTCGTCCTGCGCAAGGAGCGGGACCGGGCGTCGATCCAGGTCGCCGCGCGCGTGGACCGGATGAAGGCGAACATGGAGGCCAACGCGGGCGTCGAGGACCTGGCCGACGACCGGACGCGGGCGCAGAGCCAGACGTCCTGACGCCGTGATCCGGCCGGTTCGGCCGGGAACGGCCGTTCGCGGGCCTCGCGGCCGGCGCCGCGAACCGTAGGCTTGCGCGCATGGGTGCCGTGAAGACCAGGCGGATGCCGCGGGCGGTTCGTGAACAGCAGATGCTCGACGCCGCCGTGCGGATCTTCGGCCGGCGCGGCTACATGGCCGCGTCGATGGACGAGATCGCCGAACTGGCGGGCGTCTCCAAGCCGTTGGTCTATCTGTACCTGAACTCCAAGGAAGACCTCTTCAGCGCCTGCATCCGCCGCGAGGCCGCGGCGCTCACGGAGGCGGTCCGCGCCGGGGTCCGTCCCGGCCTGCCCGCGGACCGCCGGCTGTGGGAAGGGCTGCACGCCTTCTTCACGCACACCGCGCGGCATCCGGACGGCTGGGCGGTGCTGCACCTTCAGGCCCGCACCCACGGTGAGCCGTTCGCGGCCGAGATCGCCGCTATGCGCGAGGGGCTGGTCGCGTTCGTGACGCGGTTGATCGCCGACGCCGCCAGAGGGACGCACCGCGACCCCGATCTGCCCGAGCGCGAGGTCGCCGGACTCGCGGAGGCCCTGGTCGGCGCTGCCGAGTCCCTGGCCGCCTGGGCCAACACCACCGAGGGGGTCACGGCCCGCCAGGCGGCGGCCACCTTGATGAACTTCGCCTGGGCGGGCCTGGGCGACCTCATGGAGGGCCGGCCCTGGACACCGCCGCCCGCCGCCCGGGACCGGTGAGCCTTCCCGCCGCCCGGGACCGGTGAGACTGCCCCCCGCTCAGGCGGGCAGTGGCAGCACCTCGCCCGTCAGATGGGTCCGGCGCCCGTCGGGCGAGCGCACCTCGAAGCGGCCGACGCCGTCGGCGGCGTAGGCGACCTCGCCCGGCAGCAGCACGGGAGCCCGGAACCGGGTCCGGACCAGGGCCGCTTCGGGGGTGCCGTGGGCGGCGAGGCAGCGGGCCACGGTCCACATGCCGTGCGCGATCGCCCGGGGGAAGCCGAACAGGCGGGCGCTCACCGGGTGCAGGTGGATCGGGTTGCGGTCCCCGGACGCCGCGCCGTAGCGGCGCCCCAGGTTCCCGGGCAGACGCCACCGGTCGGCCTCGGGCAGCGGTCCGTGCCGCTCCTCGGGGGCCTCGGCCGCGGTGCCTTCGGTGCGGTGGCGGGCCAGATAGGTGCTCGTCGACTCCCACACGACCTCGCCGTGTTCCCGTAGGCCGGTGACGACGACGGCCTCCGTGCCCCGCCGGTGCGGCGCCAACCCGGCGACGTGCACGGTGAGTTCATACGTGCCGGTGGCGGGCAGGGCGGTGTGCCGGGTGATGTCGATCGAGGTGTGGACCAGGCCGAGCAGCGGCAGCGGGAAGTCGGCGCCGCTCATCAGGCGCATCGCCAGCGGGAAGCCGAGCACGTGCGGGTAGGTGGCCGGCAGCGCGTCCGCGCCGGTGGCGAAGCCGCACACGCGCTCGTAGGCGGCGAGCCGGGCGGGGTCGGCGCGGACGGACGGCAGCGTGAGCCGGGCGTGCGGGAACGGGGCCCTCGGGCGGGGCCGCTTGAAGGGGGAGCGCAGGGCGCCCCGGGCCAGCAGCGGGGCGAGGGCGGGGGAGCGGGACAGCAGGACGGTGGGGGCGGCGGGGCCGGCAGGGCCGGTGGACGGGCCGGTGGGGCCGGTGTCGGTCATCGTTCACGCCCCCAGCAGGCTCTGGCCGCAGACGCGGACGACCTGGCCGTTGACCGCGCCCGAGGCGGGGTGGGCGAGCCAGGCGGTCGTCTCGGCGACGTCGACGGGCAGGCCGCCTTGGGCGAGGGAGTTCATCCGACGGCCCGCCTCGCGGATGAGCAGGGGAACCGCGGCAGTCATCTTCGTCTCGATGAACCCGGGCGCGACCGCGTTGACCGTCACCCCGTGTTCGGCCAGCGCCCGGGGCGCGAGGGCGCGGACCAGGCCGGCGACGCCCGCCTTGCTCGCGCCGTAGTTGGTCTGCCCGGCGTTGCCCGCCAGGCCCGCGATGGAGGCGGTGGCCACGATCCGGCCGCCGGGCCGCAGTGTGCCGGCGGCGAGCAGCGCGTCGGTGGTGCGCAGCACGCTCGCGAGGTTGACCTCCAGCACCGCGCTCCAGCGCTCGGCGGGCATGTTGACCAGCCGCCGGTCGCGGGTGATGCCCGCGTTGTGGATCAGCACGTCCAGGCCGTCGGGCAGCGCGGCGGCGATCCGCTCGCCCGCGTCGGCGGCCGTGATGTCGAGGGCCAGCGCGGTGCCGCCGAGGCGTCCGGCGACCCGGCGGGCGTCCGCGTCGGCGGCCGGGACGTCCAGGACGACGACGTGGGCGCCCTCGCGGGCCAGGGTCTCGGCGACCGCCTCGCCGATGCCGCGCGCGCCGCCGGTGACCAGCGCGGTGCGTCCGGCCAGGGGGCGTTCCCAGTCGTCGGGTGCGGTGACCTCGCCGGCCGCGACCTCGATCACCTGGCCGCTGAGGTAGGCGGACCTGGGGGAGAGCAGGAAGCGGAGGGTGGACTCGGCGGCGGCCGCGTCGGTGAGCCGCACGAGGTTCACCGTCCTGCCCCGGCCGATCTCCTTGCCGAGCGAGCGCGTGAAGCCCTCCAACGCCTGCTGGGCGGCGGCCCGGTGGTGGTCGCCGGCGTCCAGCGGGGCGCCCAGCACGAGGACGCGGCCGCTCGGCGTCACCGCCCCGACCGCCGGGTGGAGCGCGGCGTGGACCTCGCCGAGCGCGTCCACGTCCCGGACCCCGGTGGCGTCGAGGACCACGGCGGCGGTCCCGGCGGCCTCACCGGCCCCGGCGGCGGCCGGAACCGCGTCGGTCACCTCAAGTCCCGTACGGGCCAGCACCGGTGCGAGATCCAGCTCCGACTTCCCGGCCGTCAGGTGCAGCAGCCGGCCGTCGAGCACGGGGGACTCCGGTGACCAGCGGCGCAGCACCGCGGGCCGGGGCAGCCCGAGGCGGCGGGACAGGAAGCGGCCGGGCGCGGTGCCGGTGAAGCTCAGATAGCGGTCGGCCATGTGCTGTCTCCCACAGGTTCACATTTGCTGACTCTGAAGTAAGGTTACCGGCGGTAATCTTACGTCACGGGTGAGGAGCAGGTCGAGATGAGTCCCCTTGCACCGCCGCGGGCCCGCCGGGTGGCGGTCGTCGGCGGCACGCGCGTCCCCTTCGCCCGCTCCGACGGTCCGTACGCCACCGCCTCCAACCAGCGGATGCTCACCGCCGCCCTCGACGGCCTCGTCGAGCGGTACGAGCTGACCGGACCGGGCGCGGTGGGCGAGTTCGTCGCCGGCGCCGTCCTCAAACACAGCCGCGACTTCAACCTCGCCCGCGAGACCGTGCTCGGCTCGAAGCTGGACGCGCGCACACCCGCCTACGACATCCAGCAGGCCTGCGGCACCGGGCTCCAGGCGGTGATCGCCGCCGCCAACAAGATCGCGCTCGGCCAGACCGAGTCCGCGGTCGCGGGCGGCGCGGACACCGCGAGCGACGCGCCCCTGGGCGTGAACGACACGCTGCGCCGCATCCTCCTGGAGGCCCGCCGCGCCCGGTCGGCCGGCGCCCGGCTCAAGGCGCTGGCCAAGGTGCGCCCCGCCCACCTCGTCCCCGACATCCCGCGCAACGCCGAGCCGCGCACCGGCCTGTCGATGGGCGAGCACGCCGCCGTGACCGCCCGCGCCTGGGGCGTCTCCCGCCAGGCGCAGGACGCGCTCGCGGCCGCCAGCCACCGGCGTCTCGCGGCGGCCTACGAACGGGGCTTCTTCGAGGACCTGGTCGTCCCCTTCCTGGGGCTCGCCCGCGACCAGAACCTCCGCCCCGACTCCACGCCCGACAAGCTGGCCGCCCTCGCACCGGTGTTCGGCCTCGACGGGCCCGAACCGACCATGACGGCGGGCAACTCGACCCCCCTGACGGACGGCGCGGCCACCGTGCTGCTGGCCTCCGAGGAGTGGGCCGAGGCCCGCGGCCTGGAACCGCTCGCGTACCTGACGGCGTACGAGACGGCGGCCGTCGACTTCCCGCACGGGGACGTGGCGGACGGCGAGGACGGGCTGCTGATGGCGCCGGCGCACGCGGTGCCGCGCATGCTGGAGCGCGCCGGGCTGGGCATCGAGGACTTCGAACTGGTCGAGATCCACGAGGCGTTCGCCTCCCAGGTGCTGGCCACCCTGGCCGCCTGGGAGAAGCGCGGCCTCGCCCCGGTCGACCGCGACCGCCTCAACGTGGCCGGTTCGTCCCTCGCCACCGGCCACCCTTTCGCGGCGACCGGCGCCCGTATCGTGGCGACGCTCGCCAAGCTCCTGGCCGAACGCGGCGGCCCCGGCCGCGGGCTGATCTCCGTCTGCGCGGCGGGCGGCCAGGGCGTGACCGCGATCCTCGAACGCCCCTGAGGGCCCCGCGCGACCCGGCGGGCCGCGGGGCCGCCGCGAGACTGCACACACCCGGCCCCGGACCATCTCCCGTTGCGCCCCGGTCCCGCACGAACCCCTCACGAGCGCGCCGTACGATCCCGGTTGCAACCGGCGGTAACACCCAGGCCCGCACAGCCGCGCACCTCCGGTGAACGACCCGGTACGCACGGCGCGTACCCGATGCGGCGAAGCAGCCCCGCTGTCCCCGCCGCAGGCTTCAGGAGCTGCCATGCCCATCTCGTACTCGTCCGCCCCCGCCGTGCCGCCGTCCGACCCGGAGCACGGCCACGGCCTCGACGGCGGCCAGGGGGGCGCCGCTCCGCACACCCGGCGGCTGCACGGCGAGGTGCGGGAGGCGTACGTGCCGCCGCTGGTGGCGCGGGTGACGCACGGCTCGCTCGCCGACCTGCCGTTCGAGAACGCGGCCGCGGACCCCGGCCGGCCGGTCCTGAGCCGCCGCGCCGCCGGCGGCCGGTGGACGCACGTCACGGCCGAGCGGTTCGCCGGCCAGGTGCTCGCCCTGGCCAAGGGGCTGATCGCGGAGGGGCTGGTCCCCGGCGACCGGATCGCGGTCATGGCGCGCACGACCTACGAGTGGACGCTGCTGGACTTCGCCGCCTGGGCGGCGGGCCTGGTCACGGTCCCCGTCTACCCCACCTCCTCCCTCTTCCAGGTCCGCTGGATCCTCCAGGACTCCGGCGCGGTCGCCCTGGTGACCGAGACGGCCGGGCAGGCGGCGGCCCTCGGCCCGGAACGCGACCGCCTGCTGGACCTGCGCCACATGTGGGTCGTCGACAGCGGGCACCTGGACCGACTGGCGGAACGGGGCGCGGCGGTCCCGGACCAGGAGATCGACGTGCGCCGGGGCGTCCTCGGCCCCGACACCCTGGCCACCCTGATCTACACCTCGGGCACCACCGGCCGTCCCAAGGGCTGCGCGCTCACCCACGGCAACTTCCTGGCCGAGGTCGACAACGCCGTCGAACTCCTCGCCCCGGTCTTCAAGGCCAAGGACGGCGAGGAGCCCGCCACCCTCCTGTTCCTGCCCCTGTCGCACGTCTTCGGCCGCATGGTGGCGATCGCCTGTGTGCGCGCCGGGGTACGGCTGGGCCACGCGCCCAGCCTGACCGCCGAGGACCTGCTCGCGGACATGGCGAGCTTCAGGCCGACGTTCCTGCTGGCCATCCCGTACATGCTGGAGAAGATCTACAACAACGCGCGGGCGACCGCCGAGCGCGGCGGCCGGGCGGCCTCCTTCGACCGCGCCGCCGACGTCGCCCGCCGCTACGGCGAGGCGGTCGAGGCCCGTCAGCGCGGCTCGGGCCCCGGCCCCGGCCGCGCCCTGAAGACGGCGCGCGCCTTCTACGACCCCCTCGTCTACCGCCGGATCCGGGGCGCGCTCGGCGGCCGGCTGCGCCACGTCATCTGCGGCGGCTCCCCGCTGGGCCACCGCCTGGCCGCCTTCTACTCCGGCGCGGGCGTCGAGATCTACGAGGGCTACGGCCTGACGGAGTCCACGGGCGCGGCGACGGTGACACCGCCGCACCGGCCCCGTCTCGGCACGGTGGGCTGGCCGCTGCCGGGGACGCGGGTGCGCATCGCCGCGGACGGCGAGGTGCTGCTGAGCGGCGGCCAGGTGTTCCGCGGTTACTGGGACCCGCACGCCGGCGGGGTGGTCCCGGCCACCCACGAGGGCTGGTTCCCCACCGGTGACATCGGCCGCCTGGACGACGAGGGCTATCTGACGATCACCGGCCGCAAGAAGGAGATCCTGATCACCGCGGGCGGCAAGAACGTGGCGCCGGCCCCACTGGAGAACTGGCTCCGCCAGCACCCGCTGATCTCCCAGTGCATGGTGCTCGGCGACGGCCGCCCCTACGTCTCCGCCCTGATCACCCTGGATCCGGAGGGCATCACCCACTGGCGCCGGATGAACGGCAAGCACCCGGTGCCGGCGGAGCTGCTCGCCGACGACCCCGAGCTGGCGGCCGTGCTGCAGCGGGCGGTGGACGAGGCGAACAAGCTGGTCTCGCGGCCGGAGTCGATCCGCCGCTTCGCCGTCCTGCCGGTGGACTTCACGGAACAGGCCGGCCATCTGACCCCGTCCATGAAGCTGCGGCGGCAGGCGGTCATGCGGGACTTCGCGGCGGAGGTGGAGGGGCTGTACGCGAGGTGAGGGGCGAAGGCCCCCGGGAAAGGGCAGGAGCCCCGTTGCCTTGCGGCGCGGGGCTCCTTGGGTACTGCAATCAGATCGGTTACTGCGCGCGGGACGCTCAGACCGGGGTGACGTTCTCCGCCTGCGGGCCCTTCGGGCCCTGGGTCACGTCGAAGGACACCTGCTGGTTCTCTTCGAGAGAGCGGAAACCGCTGGCGTTGATCGCGGAGTAGTGAACGAAGACGTCGGGGCCGCCGCCTTCCTGGGCAATGAAGCCAAAGCCCTTTTCGGCGTTGAACCACTTCACGGTTCCGGTAGCCATAAGCCCTCCTTGGGCTCAAAGGGTCGCCCTGCTCCAGAACCTGCAAATGTGAAAACGAGATCGCCGCACAACTGCATACGTCTGAAAACGACCAGAGCCCGCGGTTACATGCTCCGCAGGCTCTGTACTGCAAGGGAAACCAAAACTGCAACTTGATGAAGACCCTAGCATGTGGGCCCCGGAACGCAATAGAGGTCAAGATCACGTCACCCGGATGTTTGAAGGTTCTGGCTAGAACCTCACGTAGAGGAATCGACAGAAGTCGGCGTACCGGGCGGCCGAGCGGGTGACCGGGTGCGGCACAGGGGTGCGAGCGCGGCGCCCGCAGGGGTCGGCGGCCGCCCCGGCCCGGCCGGGGTCTAGTCTCGCGATGTGGACAATTCTCGCACCCGGCCGCGCGTCGGCCACATCCAGTTCCTCAACTGCCTGCCCCTGTACTGGGGGCTCGCGAGAACCGGCACGCTCCTCAACCTCGAGCTCACCAAGGACACTCCGGAAAAGCTCAGCGAGCAGATCGTGCGGGGGGACCTCGACATCGGTCCGGTCACCCTGGTGGAGTTCCTGAAGAACGCCGACGACCTGGTCGCCTTCCCCGACATCGCGGTGGGCTGCGACGGCCCGGTGATGTCGTGCGTGATCGTCTCGCAGGTCCCGCTGGACCGGCTCGACGGCGCCCGGGTCGCCCTCGGGTCGACCTCCCGCACCTCCGTCCGCCTGGCCCAGCTGCTGCTGTCCGAGCGGTACGGGGTGAACCCGGACTACTACACCTGCCCGCCCGACCTGAGCCTGATGATGCAGGAGGCGGAGGCGGCGGTCCTGATCGGGGACGCGGCCCTGCGGGCCAACCTGCACGACGGGCCGCGCTACGGCCTCGACGTCCACGACCTCGGACAGCTGTGGAAGGAGTGGACGGGGCTGCCGTTCGTCTTCGCGGTCTGGGCGGCGCGCCGCGACTACGCGGAGCGGGAGCCGTTCATCACCCGCAGGGTGCACGAGGCCTTCCTCGCCTCCCGCGACCTGTCCCTGGAGGAGGTCACCAAGGTCGCCGAGCAGGCGGCCCGCTGGGAGTCCTTCGACGAACAGGTCCTGGAGAAGTACTTCACGACGCTCGACTTCAGCTTCGGCGGCCCGCAGCTCGCGGCGGTCACGGAGTTCGCCCGGCGGGTCGGCCCGACGACGGGCTTCCCGGCGGACGTGAAGGTCGACCTGCTGCGGCCGTAGGGCCACCGCGGTACCGCCCGCGGGCACCACCCCGTGGTGATGCTCGCGCGCATCACCCGTGGACGGGGCCCGCCGCGGATGTACGGGGATATATAGGGGAGCGCGGGAGCAGGGGGCGGCGGGCCCCGCGGCACTACCCTGCTGGGAGTACGGCGTTACGGGGGAGGGGGGACGCCATGCAGCCGCTCGCGCAGGACGAGCCCGCCGCCGTGGGGCCCTACCGGCTGCTCGGCCGGCTGGGCTCCGGCGGCATGGGCCGGGTGTATCTGGGCCGCAGCGCCGGCGGCCGCACGGTCGCGGTGAAGATCGTGCACCCGCACTTCGCGCTGGACGAGGAGTTCCGCGCCCGTTTCCGTCGCGAGGTGGCCGCCGCGCGGCGGGTCGGCGGCGCCTGGACCGCGCCGGTGCTGGACGCCGACCCGGAGGCCCCGGTGCCCTGGGTCGCCACCGCCTACGCGGCCGGCCCCTCCCTCGCGGCGGCCGTAGCGGACGCCGGACCGCTGCCCGCGCACTCCGTACGGGTCCTGGCCGCGGGCCTCGCCGAGGCGCTGGCGGCCGTTCACCGGCTGGGCCTGGTGCACCGGGACGTGAAGCCGTCCAACGTGCTGCTCACCCTCGACGGCCCCCTGCTGATCGACTTCGGCATCGCCCGCGCCACGGACGGCACGGCGTCCCTGACCTCGACCGGCGTCTCGATCGGTTCGCCCGGCTACATGTCGCCCGAGCAGATCCTCGGCAAGGGCGTCACCGGCGCGGCGGACGTCTTCTCGCTCGGCGCGGTGCTGGCGTACGGCGCGACGGGGCGGCCCCCGTTCGCGGGCGACTCCTCGGCGGCGCTGCTCTACAAGGTCGTCCACGAGGAGCCGGAGCTCGACGCGCTGGGGGACGGCGAGTTGGGGCGGCTGGCCCGGGAGTGCCTGGCCAAGGACCCCGCCGCCCGCCCCGCGCCCGGCGAGATCGCCCGCCGCCTCGCTCCCGGCGGCACGGCCTCTCTGGTGGCCGGCGGCTGGCTCCCCGGCCGCCTGGTCGAACAGGTCAGCCGCGGCGCGGTGAGCCTGCTGAACCTGGAGGCGGCGGAGCCGGGCGCCTCGGGCGACCCGGTCTCGGGCCCGCTCGGCTTCGGCACCCCGTCGGTCACGCCCACGGGAGCGGCCGGGGGGAGCGCTTCGGCGCCCAGAAGTCCGGAGTCGCGGGGCGAGTTCGGCCCGCCACCGGAGATGCCGGCCGCTCCGCCGTACTTCCCCGGGCAACGGAACGCCCCGGACGCCTCGGCCGTCCCGGATGCGCCGGGACCGTCGGGCACGCCCGGCGGCCCGGGCGCGTCCGGCGATCCTGACGCGCCTGGCGGTCCGGGTACGTCCGGTGGCCCGGGCGCGTTCGGCGGATCGAAGGGTGACTCCGGCGCAGGTCCTGGCACAGGTCCTGGCACCGGTTCCGGCCGGTTCTCCGTCACCGTGGCGGCCGGCTCGACGCCCGGCAGCGGCGGCCGGGGCCGCCGGATGAGCTGCAGCGTGGTGCTCGCCGTCGCGGGCGCCCTGGCGGTGGCGACGACGCTGGGCGTGGTGCTGCTGAAGCCGTTCGACCACGGCTCGGGCGGCGGCGACGCGAGCGGCGCCCGCCCCTCGGCGGCGGCGACCGCCGGCGCGGTGCCCACACGTTTCCTCGGCACCTGGCGCGGCGACGGCACGGTCACCGCGGTCGGCGAGGACTTCCCCGGCGGCACCTTCGAGGTCGTCGTCCGCCAGGCGGCGCCCGGCGGTGTCGTCGGCTCGGTCACCCAGACCGACGGCGCCGGCGGCACCTGCGTCGACGTCCTCACCCTGAAGTCGGCCACCGACGAGCAGTTGGTGGCGACCGGCCGGGGCAGCGCGGACAACCCCTCGCACTGCGTCCCCGACGCCCATGTGGTCCACCTCCGCCCGGATGCCGGGGACGCCCTGGACTTCACCTCGGAGGACCCCAAGGCCGGCAACCCGAAGGCCACGCTGGAGAAGGTGGACTGATCGGCATGGACGCGGCCCTGTATCGGGTGCCCCGAGCCCCTGGCGTAGCCTGGGTTCAGTCCGTTCATGACCTTTACGAACCTTGCGAAGGGGACGCTGGTGACCGAGAAGGCCGACCTCACGTCTGTTGATGTCACAGCCGTCCTCGAGCGTGCCGCCGCCGGCGGGCGCATCACCCCCGAGGAAGCGCTCGCCCTCTACCGCGACGCGCCCCTGCACGCGCTGGGCGCCGCCGCCGACGCCGTGCGCCGCCGGCTGTACGCGGGCACCGAGCACATCGCGACGTACATCATCGAGCGCAACATCAACTACACGAACGTGTGCGTCACCGCGTGCAAGTTCTGCGCCTTCTACGCCGCTCCCAAGGACACCGCCAAGGGCTGGACCCGCGACCTCGACGACATCCTGCGCCGCTGCGCCGAGACCGTCGAACTCGGCGGCACCCAGATCATGTTCCAGGGCGGCCACCACCCGGACTACGGCGTCGAGTACTACGAGAAGCACTTCAAGGCCATCAAGGACGCCTTCCCGCAGCTGGTCATCCACTCCCTCGGGGCCTCCGAGGTCGAGCACATGGCCCGCATCTCCGGAGTCTCCGTGGAGGAGGCCATCACCCGCATCCACGAGGCGGGCCTCGACTCCTTCGCCGGCGCCGGCGCCGAACTCCTGCCCGAGCGCCCGCGCAAGGCCATCGCGCCGCTGAAGGAGTCCGGCGAGCGCTGGCTGGAGATCATGGAGACCGCGCACCGGCTGGGCGTGGAGTCCACCTCCACCATGCTGATGGGCACCGGCGAGACCAACGCCGAGCGCATCGAGCACCTGCGGATGATCCGCGACGTCCAGGACCGCACCGGCGGCTTCCGCGCCTTCATCCCGTACACCTACCAGCCCGAGAACAACCACCTGAAGGGCCGTACGCAGGCCACCCTCTTCGAGTACCTGCGGATGATCGCCGTCGCCCGCCTCTTCCTCGACAACGTGCGCCACATCCAGGGCTCCTGGCTGACCACCGGCAAGGACGTCGGCCAGCTGACCCTGCACTACGGCGCCGACGACCTGGGCTCGATCATGCTGGAGGAGAACGTCGTGTCCTCCGCCGGCGCCAAGCACCGCTCCAACCGGATGGAGATCATCGAGCTCATCCGGAAGGCGGGCCGCGTCCCGGCCCAGCGGGCCACCACGTACGAGCACCTCGTCGTCCACGACGACCCGGCGAACGACCCGGTCGACGACCGTGTGATGTCGCACATCTCGTCGACCGCGATCGCGGGGGGCACGGCCCACCCGGAGCTGAAGCTGCTCGCCTCCAACTGAGCCTCGGCCCAGCCACCGCGAGACACCGACACCACCTGAAGTCACCGACCGAGCGACAGTGCTGACGATTCATACGGCGGACGAGGTCCGCACCGGTCCGGGCGCCGATCCGGTCGAGGGCGGCGCCGTGGCCGTCGAGGGCGACCGGATCGCCGCGGTGGGGCCGCTGGCCGAGCTGACCGCGCGGTTCCCGGCGGCCCGGGTGCGTTCCTGGCCCGGTGTCCTCGGGCCGGCCCTGGTGCACGACGGCCCGGTCCCCGACGCCCCGTCACCCCGCGAGCGCATCCACGCGGTGCTCAAAGCGGGCGCGGCCGCCGTGCTGGAACAGCATGTGGACTCGCCCGCGCTCCGTGCCGCCGCCGAGCGGAACGACGTCCTGGTCCTCGCCTCCCGTACGGCTCCGCGGCCGGCCCTGGTACCGGCCGGCCGCGCCGACCTGGCCGTCTTCGACGGCACCGGCGCCTGTATCGCCACGGTCTGCGCGGGACGGCTGGTGCACCGCCGCCGGTGATCCGGTGACGGGAGGATGCGGTGGCCCGTAGCCCTGTGGGTCCGTACGCCCGTGGGCCGGTGGGCCCGTAGGCCCGTAGGCCGGTGGGGCTGCTGGTCCGCTGAGGGGGTGCCGGGTGCCCCGGCCCGCTCACCCCGCGAAGGCCCGCGCGAACGCCCCCTGTTCCTGCGTCACCCCGCTGCAGTCGGTCGCGGCGTCCTCCCGTCCCGGAGTGCCCTTCGCGCACTGCCGGTCCCGGAAGGTGGCCCACATCGACACCCAGGCGACGCCCCTCCCCTCGGCGAAGGAGCGCACCTGTGCGGCGTCGGCGAGGGTGAGGGTCTCCCCGGCGATGTCGTTGGCGCCGATCATCGAGGTGAGCGCCATGCCCCGCCAGGCCGCGGCGTCCGAGAGCCCGAAGACCTTCTTCAGCTGGGCGTGTGCCGCCTTCGCGGCGGTGACGGCGTAGCCGCCCATGTCGCCGGTGTACGACTCGCCGTAGTTCATGGTCATGATGTCGACGGTGGAGACCTGGACGTCGTACTGGTTCGCGGACGCCAGCAGCGCCAGCCCGTCGGGGTCCAGTCCGTCGGGCATGACGGGCAGCGTGAAGGAGACCTCCAGGCCCGGGCGTTCCTTCTGCAGCCGTGCGATCGCCCGGGAGCGCAGGGCGACGGAGGCGGCGTCGCCCAGCGCGTCGCCCTCGACGTCGAAGTCCGCCTGGGTGGAGCCGGCCGCGTCCAGCGCCCGCCCGTACGCCGCGGCGAGCGCGGACTCGCTGCCGCAGACCGCCGCCAGCTCCTTGCCTGAGGCTCCGCCGAAGGACACCCGCACCGTGGCGCCGGACTTCTTCAGCGCCTGGATCCGTGACGTCACCGCCGGGTCGCCGATGGCGTCGTCGCCGTTCCATTTCGGGGTGCAGCCGGAGCCGTCGGAGATGACGAAGGCGAGGTTGTACGTCGTCGGGGAGCCCGCCGAGTCGGTGCCGGACGCCGATGTGGCGCTGACGTAGGGGGCGTAGGACGTACTCGACCCGCCCGATGACGGGGCGGTGGGCGCGGCGGCGCCGGCCGCCGAGGTCCGGGGAGCGGCGGAGTCCTCGTCGGAGGCGGCGCCGGAGCCCGAGGAGCAGCCCGTCGCGGCCAGGGCGAGCAGGCAGGTGATCCCGGCCGCCGATTTCAGAAGACTCCTCATGTGCGCATGCACCAGCTCTCGTGACGTCCGTCTCGAAATCGGGGCGGAACGGAATTCCGGACCGGAAATGTCTCACATCCGGTGACGTCGGCGGGGCGGGTGCGCGGCATGGACCACACCTGGACGAACCTGTGCCGGACTGGTCGACTGCCTGATCAGTACGGGTGGTTCGGTTGCGGGTCGTCGCATCCGGTCCGGTGGGGCCTCTTCCGTTCTCCCGGTGAAGAGACCGGTTCCCGCTCTTTTCACGGGCGGCTCACAAGAACTGTGCGGGAGCGCACGAAAAGCCTTCCTGATGTCCGGGGAATGCGTTCCGATCCCGCCGATCCCGTCATCGAGAGCCGCGCCCCCGCGGGGCGCGGGGGCCGTCGTCGGCGTCGGCGCGCCGGGGCCGGCGAGGGACCCGTCTTCGTCGACACCTCCGGACGCCGGTCGAAGGTGCTGCGCCGGATCGGTCTCCTCGTCGGGTTCGTGTGCCTGCCCGGCGGGACCGCTCCTTCGACACCCTCCGGGCGCTCGCCCTCGTCCGGGTCGTCGCCCACCACGCCTTCAGCCGGCCCCGGGCCGGGATGGTCCTCCCCGCCGACCGTGGTGGTCGTGCTGTCGCTCGCCGCGATCGGCTACGGCGGCTGGTACGCGTTCGCCCACCGGGCCGGCGCGGGGACGGACGACCTCGACGAGATCCCGCTCGCGCAGGCCTTCTGGTCGGCGGGCTCCGTCACGCTGCTGATGCGGGCGAAGGAGCACTTCCGCGTCGACATCGCCCGCCTCGCCCGGTTCCGACGGCTCGACCGGATCGTCACCGTCTTGAACGCGCGCGCCGTGACCGTCCACCTCTGGCACGAGATCCCGCTGGTCCTGGCGGTGCCGCTGATCGACCGGCTCTGGGACGTGCCTGCCTTCGAGAGGTATCTGCCGCTGGACAGCCAGTGGTTCCTGTTCGGCGTCGACTGGGTCCCGATCTGCGTGTTCGTGCTGCTGTGCGGGTGGGTGGAGGACGTCGCGGCGCGGGAGAAGCCGAGGCTGCTGCCGTGACGCCGTACCCCTGCCTGCCACAATGGGCTCGTGACCCGCGCATCCCTGGAGAAGCAGCCGCACGAAGTCGCCTCGATGTTCGACGGCGTGGCGGAACGGTACGACCTGACCAACGACATCCTGTCCCTCGGACAGGACCGGCGGTGGCGCAAGGAGGTCGCCAGAGCGGTCGACGCCCGGCCGGCGCAGAAGATCCTCGACCTCGCCGCGGGCACGGCCACCTCGTCCCTGCCCTTCACCCGGGCCGGCGCCTACGTCGTCCCCTGCGACTTCTCCCTGGGCATGCTCCAGGTCGGCAAGCGGCAGCACGACTGGCTGCCGTTCACGGCCGGCGACGCGACCAGGCTGCCGTTCAAGGACGACACGTTCGACGCCGTCACGATCTCCTTCGGGCTGCGCAACGTGCGGGACTTCGACACGGCGCTGCGCGAGATGCACCGGGTGACCCGGCCCGGCGGACGCGTGGTGATCTGCGAGTTCTCGCACCCGACATGGGCGCCGTTCCGCACCGTCTACACCGAGTACCTGATGCGCGCCCTGCCGCCGGTGGCGCGGGCGGTCTCCTCCAACCCCGACGCCTACGTCTACCTCGCCGAGTCCATCCGCGCCTGGCCCGACCAGCCGGCGCTGGCCGGGCATCTGCGCGAGGCCGGCTGGACGAAGGTGGCCTGGCGCAACCTCAGCGGCGGCATCGTCACCCTGCACCGGGGCTTCAAGCAGGGCTGAGCGGGCACGGGTTCGCCAGGGCCCGCGGGGCGGCCCGTCAGCCGGGTGATCACCACCGCTGAATAGACTGCCCATGTCCAGTGCCGGTCGGCACGCAGACTTTTCGACCTTGGGGAGATCCCGCCGTGACCGTCGTGACTGAGCCCCTCTCCGACCCCCTCACCGGGAACACCGCCGATGTGATCGTCGTCGGCGCGGGGCCGGCCGGCTCCACCACCGCCTACCACCTCGCCCGGGCCGGCCTCGACGTGCTCCTGCTGGAGAAGACCGAGTTCCCGCGCGAGAAGGTCTGCGGCGACGGCCTCACCCCGCGCGCCGTCAAGCAGCTCGTCGCGATGGGCATCGACATCTCCGAGGAAGCGGGCTGGCTGCGCAACAAGGGGCTGCGCATCATCGGCGGCGGCGTCCGGCTCCAGCTGGACTGGCCCGAGCTGGCCTCCTTCCCCGACTACGGACTCGTTCGCAAGCGCGACGACTTCGACGAGCAACTCGCCCGGCAGGCCCAGAAAGCGGGCGCCCGGCTGTACGAGCGCTGCAACGTCAGCGAACCCATCGTCGACGACCGCACCGGCCGCATCACCGGAGTGAAGGCCAAGCTCGGCGAGGAGAAGCGCGAGGTCACCTTCCACGCGCCGCTCGTCGTCGCCGCCGACGGCAACTCCACCCGCCTCTCCCTGGCGATGGGCCTGCACCGCCGTGAGGACCGCCCGATGGGCGTCGCGGTGCGCACGTACTTCACCTCGCCGCGCCACGACGACGACTACCTGGAGTCCTGGCTGGAACTGTGGGACCGGCGCGGCCCCCAGGACCGCCTGCTGCCCGGCTACGGCTGGATCTTCGGCATGGGCGACGGCACCTCCAACGTCGGTCTCGGCGTCCTCAACACCTCGGCCGCCTTCAAGGAGCTCGACTGGCGCGAGATCCTCAAGGCCTGGTGCGCCTCGATGCCCGCGGACTGGGGCTACACCCCGGAGAACATGACCGGCCCGATCCGCGGCGCCGCCCTGCCCATGGCCTTCAACCGCCAGCCCCACTACACGCGCGGCCTGCTCCTCGTCGGCGACGCCGGCGGCCTGGTCAACCCCTTCAACGGCGAGGGCATCGCCTACGCCATGGAGTCCGGCCAGCTGGCCGCCGAGGTCATCGTCCAGGCCCACTCCCGGGCCACGCCCGCCCAGCGCGAACTTGCCCTCCAGCGCTACCCGCGCGTCCTGAAGGACACCTACGGCGGCTACTACACGCTGGGCCGCGCCTTCGTGAAGCTCATCGGCAACCCGAAGGTCATGCAGATCGCCGCCCAGCGCGGTCTGACGCACCCGGTGCTGATGAAGTTCACCCTCAAGCTGCTGGCCAACCTCACCGACCCGACGGGCGGCGACGCGATGGACCGCATCATCAACGGCCTGAGCAAGGTGGCGCCCAAGGCGTGAGCCGTGCCCGGGAGCGCCCCGGCACCGTGACGACGCGAGGTCGGCTCAGTTCCTGAGCCGACCTCAGTCGTGTCGCCCGGCAGGCTTGTGGGGCACCCGCGGGGAAAGCGGGTGGAAAGGGACTGGGCGCCCGCGCCCGAAGCGCTCCGGCCGGACGGAAGAGCGGAAGGGCGGATCCGGCGATGCCGGAAGGGCCGCTGCCCCCGAGCGGCTGCGGCCCTTCACCCCGTACGGCTCCGCGGTGCCCTCAGAGCACCCGCACCGCGCCGGTCGGCGGATCGTACGACAGCGGCCTCTCCACGACGCCGCTGGAGGGGTTCTGCGCGCCGACGAACATACCGTCACCGACGTACACCGCCACGTGGTACGCGCTGCCCGCGCCGCCCCAGTAGAGGATGTCGCCCGGCTGGAGGTTGGACAGCGACACCTGGGTGCCGGCCGTCGACTGGTCCTGGGAGACGCGCGGCAGGTTGATGCCGACCTGCTTGAAGGCGGTCTGGACCAGGCCGGAGCAGTCGTAGGCGGACGGACCCGTGGCGCCGGAGACGTAGGCCTTGCCGATCTGCGACTTCACGAACGAGATGACCGCGGCGGCCGAACCGGTCGCCGTGGAGTCGCTCGTGGAGCTGCTGCCGCCGGAAACGGAGAGAGAGGCGGATCCGGAGCCGGACCCGCCGTCGTCGCCGGAGCCGGTCGAGTAGGCGGCGAGCTTGACGCGCTCGGTGCTGCGCGAGGCGCGCTCGGCGGCGGCCTTGCGGGCGGCGGCCTCGGCCTTCTTCTTCGCGGCCTCGGCCTTCTTCTTGGCCTCGGCGAGGTCCGACTTGGCCTGCTTCGCGGCCTTCGCGGAGGCCGCGTCGCGCTCGGCCTGGAGCTGGTAGTTCGCGGCGGCCTGCTGCGTGGCGTCCGCGGACTGGGCGACCTGGGCGGCCAGGTCGGCGGTGAGCGTGGGCAGTTCGAGGGTCTGGGTCACGGGCTCGGCGGCGTTGGCCGACGAGGCCGACGCACCGGCCACCGCCAGGGTGCCCAGGACGCCTCCGGCAACTCCGGCCCGCATCGCGATTTTCGACGCGCTACGGCGGGGCTTCCGGTGGCTGCGTATGTGAGCGGTGTGGGACATGGGAACAACGGGTACCAGGGGCTCCTTCATATCTTCAAGAAACGTGTCCTGCGACACATTTGCTCAATGAGGGGTGCGAACGCCGGGCGTGTCGCCCTTTATTGACGCCACAACGGACATACGGGGCACTGATGATCATGCCTGTGATCATGGTCTTTCGCTGTTACGTCCGAATTGCCCCACGCCTACCACTGGTTGAGACCGTTGGCCAAGCCCGGTTCTCAGAGTCCTCTCATGGATGTGGCGGAGGTCACGGAACGGTCACCGCCCCGCCCTGCGTCCGCGCGTCCGACTCCGGTCGCGGTCAGGGCGGACGACTTGTCCGCTCGGAGCCTGAAATCCCCTTTGTCTCCTTGGGCCCGTCAGTCTCGGCCGCGACAGCCGTCGGTGGGGGCTCCTGGTGGCCTCGTGGGGTGGTCGCGTGGGGTGGGTGCTGCGGGGTGGGTGACCCGAGAGTGTGATCCGGGGGAGGCGGGGCCGGCGGCCCGCTGGAGGCCCGCTGGAGGCCGGCCGGGGGTCGGCCGGGGGTCGGCCGGGAGTCGGTCAGGGGTCGACCGGGGGCCGGTCAGGGTCGGCCGGAGCCGACTGGGGCCGACTTCGGGTCGGTCGGGGTCGGCCGGAGCTGACTGGACCCGGCTTGAGGTCGGTCAGGGGTCGGCCGGGGTCGATCGAGCCGGCTGGGATCGATCGAGCCGGCCGGGATCGATCGGGTCGGCCGGGGTCGGACGAGGGTCGGGCCGGGGCGACCGGAGGATGACCGGGCGCCGATCGGGGGGTGCGACCGGGTGCCGTTCGGGGGGTGCGGCCGGACGCCGATCGAGGGTGCGACCGGGTATCGCTCGGGGGCCCGGCCGCGTCTCGACGGCGCTTGTGAAGAGGTGAACGTGTCCACTTCCGGTTCCGCCGTCCCTCCGATGTGTGAAAAGCGGCCCTATATCAAGGTCTTGACGCCCACTGCCACTTTGCGCCGGACCGCAGTCATCTGATATTGCGCACCCCCTCCGACCTGCAAAGACGAAGTCAAATGTCACTTTTCGTGATCGCTCGTGCGCTTCCCGTGCGAAGATCGCAGCTCATCCGACTTCATGATCCTTCGTCAGGTGGTGGAGATCACAAAGCTTGTGGAATACCCCGTGTCGCAGATCACAGAGTCACGGGCATAGGATGCCCTGCAGTTGGGCTTGTGACCTGCTTCACATGTTCCCGATCTTCGCCGGGACGAGCGGGGGTGGTGGGACGGATGAGGCGGCTGTGAGCGCAACCTCCCCCAAGGTCTCGGCTCCGTTCGACCAGGGGGGACCCCCATGCAGTCAGTGCCGACTGAGAGGAGCGAGGAGCGGTGAACGCTTATGCGCCCATCCTCGTACTGGGAGCCCTCGGGGCAGGCTTTGCGATCTTCTCCGTGGTCATGGCCACGCTGATCGGACCGAAGCGGTACAACCGCGCCAAACTCGAAGCCTACGAGTGCGGCATCGAGCCGACCCCCACGCCGGCCGGCGGCGGGCGCTTCCCCATCAAGTACTACCTGACGGCGATGCTCTTCATCGTCTTCGACATCGAGATCGTCTTCCTCTACCCCTGGGCCGTCACCTTCGACGCCCTGGGTGTTTTCGGGCTCGTGGAGATGCTGCTCTTCGTGCTCACCGTCTTCGTCGCCTACGCGTACGTATGGCGGCGCGGCGGCCTGGAATGGGACTGAGGGGCCATATAAGACATGGGACTCGAAGAAAAGCTGCCGAGCGGATTCCTGCTCACCACCGTCGAGCAGGCCGCGGGCTGGGTGCGCAAGGCGTCCGTCTTCCCGGCCACCTTCGGACTCGCCTGCTGCGCGATCGAGATGATGACCACCGGAGCCGGCCGTTACGACCTGGCGCGCTTCGGCATGGAGGTCTTCCGCGGCTCGCCCCGCCAGGCCGACCTGATGATCGTGGCCGGCCGGGTCAGCCAGAAGATGGCGCCGGTGCTGAGGCAGGTCTACGACCAGATGCCCAACCCCAAGTGGGTGATCTCCATGGGCGTCTGCGCCTCCTCGGGCGGCATGTTCAACAACTACGCCATCGTGCAGGGCGTCGACCACATCGTCCCGGTCGACATCTACCTGCCCGGCTGCCCGCCCCGCCCGGAGATGCTGATGGACGCGATCCTCAAGCTCCACCAGAAGATCCAGTCCACCAAGCTCGGCGTGAACGCCGAGGAGGCGGCCCGTGAGGCGGAGGAGGCGGCGCTCAAGGCCCTCCCCACGATCGAGATGAAGGGGCTGCTGCGGTGAGCGACGCGAACGGCACCCAGGGTGCGGGCGGCGTGAACGGCTCCGACGGGGTCAACCCCGAGAAGGACCTCGCCGCCGACAACCTCCCCGGACAGCGCGGCCAGGGCGGTGAGGAGATCCGCGTCCAGCGCGGCATGTTCGGCGCCGACCACGGCGGCGACACCTCCGGTTACGGCGGCCTGGTCCGCTCCGTTCGCCTCCCGGGCCCGGCGAGCCGGCCCTACGGCGGCTGGTTCGACGAGGTCGCCGACGAACTGGAGGGCGCGCTGGAGGAGCAGGGCCTGCTCCCCGAGAACGCCATCGAGAAGACGGTCGTCGACCGCGGCGAACTCACCTTCCACGTCGAACGCGAACACCTGCTCCGCGTCGCCCGCACCCTGCGCGACGACCCGGCTCTGCGCTTCGAGCTGTGCACCGGCGTCAGCGGGGTCCACTACCCGCACGACAAGGGCCGCGAGCTGCACGCCGTCTACCACCTGCGCTCGATCACCCACAACCGGCTGATCCGCCTCGAGGTCAGCGCCCCCGACCACGAGCCCCACATCCCGTCGCTGGTCTCCGTCTACCCGACCAACGACTGGCACGAGCGCGAGACCTGGGACTTCTTCGGGATCGTCTTCGACGGCCACCCCGCGCTGACCCGGATCATGATGCCGGACGACTGGCAGGGCCACCCGCAGCGCAAGGACTACCCCCTCGGCGGCATCCCCGTCGAGTACAAGGGGGCCCAGATCCCGGCTCCGGACCAGCGGAGGTCGTACTCATGAGCACGCAGTCGGCAGCAGCCCGCGAGACCACCGAGGGCGCCGTCTACACGGTCACCGGCGGCGACTGGGACGAGGTCGTCCAGTCCGCGGCCCGCGCCGACGACGAGCGCATCGTCGTCAACATGGGCCCCCAGCACCCCTCCACCCACGGGGTGCTGCGGCTCATCCTGGAGATCGAGGGCGAGACGGTCACCGAGGCCCGCTGCGGCATCGGCTACCTGCACACCGGCATCGAGAAGAACCTCGAGTTCCGCACGTGGACGCAGGGCACCACGTTCGTGACGCGCATGGACTACCTGACGTCCTTCTTCAACGAGACCGCCTACTGCCTCGCCGTCGAGAAACTCCTCGGCATCGAGGACCAGATCACCGAGCGCGCCAAGATCATCCGGGTGCTCCTGATGGAGCTGAACCGGCTCTCCTCCCATCTGGTGTGCATCGCCACCGGCGGTATGGAGCTGGGCGCCACCACGATCATGATCTACGGATTCCGTGATCGTGAAATGATTCTCGACATCTACGAGCTGGTCACGGGCCTCCGGATGAACCACGCCTACATCCGGCCCGGCGGACTCGCCCAGGATCTGCCGCCCGGCGCGGTGGACCAGATCCGCGAGTTCGTGAAGAAGATGAAGAAGAACCTCCCGGAGTACGACGCGCTCGCCACCGGGAACCCCATTTTCAAGGCCCGCATGCAGGACGTCGGCTACCTCGACCTGGCCGGCTGCATGGCCCTCGGCGCCACCGGTCCGATCCTGCGCTCCACCGGCCTGCCGCACGACCTGCGCAAGACCCAGCCGTACTGCGACTACGAGACGTACGACTTCGACGTCCCCACCGCCGACACCTGCGACGCCTACGGCCGGTTCCTGATCCGCCTGGAGGAGATGCACCAGTCGCTCAGGATCGTCGAGCAGTGCCTGGACCGGCTCCAGCCCGGCCCGGTCATGGTCGCCGACAAGAAGATCGCCTGGCCCGCCCAGCTCGCCCTGGGACCGGACGGCCTCGGCAACTCCCTCGACCACATCAAGAAGATCATGGGCACCTCCATGGAGGCCCTGATCCACCACTTCAAGCTGGTCACCGAGGGTTTCCGCGTCCCGCCCGGGCAGGCGTACGCGGCGGTCGAGTCGCCCAAGGGCGAACTCGGCGTGCACGCCGTCTCCGACGGCGGCACCCGCCCCTTCCGGGTCCACTTCCGCGACCCGTCCTTCACCAATCTGCAGGCCATGGCGGCGATGTGCGAGGGCGGCCAGGTCGCCGACGTCATCGTCGCCGTCGCGTCCATCGACCCCGTGATGGGAGGCGTCGACCGGTGACCACCTCTTCTTCCCCGCGGGCCGAGCAGGGCGTCAGCCTCGGCATGCCCGAACTGCCCGCGCCCGCCTACCCGGACGACGTCCGCGGCCGGCTGGAGCGGGACGCGCGTGAGATCATCGCCCGCTATCCCGACTCCCGGTCCGCCCTCCTGCCGATGCTGCACCTCGTGCAGTCGGAGGAAGGGCACGTCACGCGCACCGGCATGGCGTTCTGCGCGGACGTGCTCGGCCTGACCACGGCCGAGGTCACCGCGGTCGCCACCTTCTACACCATGTACCGGCGCAAGCCGTCCGGCGACTACCAGGTGGGGGTGTGCACCAACACCCTGTGCGCGGTGATGGGCGGCGACGCGATCTTCGAGACGCTCCAGGAGCACCTGGGCGTCGGCAACGGCGAGACCACCGACGACGGCAAGGTCACCCTGGAGCACATCGAGTGCAACGCGGCCTGCGACTTCGCGCCGGTCGTGATGGTCAACTGGGAGTTCTTCGACAACCAGACCCCGGCGAGCGTCAAGCGCCTGGTCGACGACCTGCGCGCCGGACGGCCGGTGACGCCGACCCGCGGCGCGCCCATGTGCACCTTCAAGGAGACCGCCCGGATCCTGGCGGGCTTCCCCGACGAGCGGGAGGGTGCCGCCGAGGCCGGCGGCAGTGCGGGACCCGCTTCGCTGGCGGGCCTCCGCCTGGCCAGGGGAGAGGCCGCGCCCGCGCGCGTGGTCCATCCCCGCGTGAGCGGCCCGCGGGACGCCGTGCACGAGCCGTCACCGGCGGAGCACCTCAGCTCCCACGACGCGCCGCAGGACACATCGGCCTCCGACCCGTCCCATTCGGCGGGACCCGTGGCAGAGGAGGGGGAGTGATGACGGTGTCCACCAACTACGGGGGCGCCTCCCAGCCGGAGGCCGGCGGAGGGGCGAGCCCCGAGAAGCTGCTCGCACCCGTGCTGTCGGCCTTCTGGGACGAGGACCGGTCCTGGACGCTGGACGTCTACCGGCGGCACGAGGGATACGAGGGGCTGCGCAAGGCGCTCGCCATGTCGCCGGACGAGGTGATCGCGTACGTCAAGGAGTCCGGACTGCGCGGACGCGGCGGCGCGGGCTTCCCGACCGGGATGAAATGGCAGTTCATTCCCCAGGGCGATGGAAAACCACACTATCTGGTTGTCAACGCCGACGAATCGGAGCCGGGCACCTGCAAGGACATCCCGCTCCTCTTCGCGAACCCGCACAGCCTCATCGAGGGCATCGTGATCGCGTGCTATGCCATCCGGTCTTCGCATGCCTTCATCTATCTGCGTGGTGAAGTCGTCCCCGTGCTGCGGCGGTTGCACTCGGCCGTGCGCGAGGCCTACGCGGCCGGCTACCTCGGCGAGAACGTCCTGGGCAGCGGACTGGACCTCGACATCACCGTGCACGCCGGCGCCGGCGCGTACATCTGCGGCGAGGAAACCGCGCTGCTGGACTCGCTCGAAGGCCGCCGCGGACAACCGCGGCTCCGTCCCCCCTTCCCTGCCGTCGCGGGCCTCTACGCGTGCCCGACTGTGGTGAACAACGTCGAGTCGATCGCGTCGGTTCCCGCCATCCTGCAGAACGGCAAGGAATGGTTCAGGTCGATGGGCAGCGAGAAGTCCCCGGGCTTCACGCTGTACTCGCTCAGCGGCCACGTCGCCGGCCCCGGCCAGTACGAGGCCCCGCTCGGCATCACCCTGCGCCAGCTGCTCGACATGAGCGGCGGCATGCGGCCCGGGCACCGGCTGAAGTTCTGGACGCCGGGCGGCTCCTCCACCCCGATGTTCACCGACGAGCACCTCGACGTCCCCCTCGACTACGAGGGCGTGGGGGCCGCCGGCTCCATGCTCGGCACCAAGGCCCTGCAGTGCTTCGACGAGACGACCTGCGTGGTGCGGGCCGTGACCCGGTGGACCGAGTTCTACGCCCACGAGTCCTGCGGCAAGTGCACGCCGTGCCGCGAGGGGACGTACTGGCTCGTCCAGCTGCTGCGGGACATCGAGGCCGGCAAGGGCGTCATGGCCGACCTCGACAAGCTGAACGACATCGCCGACAACATCAACGGCAAGTCCTTCTGCGCCCTCGGCGACGGCGCCGCCTCGCCGATCTTCTCCTCCCTGAAGTACTTCCGCGCGGAGTACGAGGAGCACATCACGGGCCGCGGCTGCCCCTTCGACCCGGCCAAGTCGACGGCCTGGGCGGACCAGCACACGGAGGTGCTCGCATGACCGTGACCACCAACGCCCCCTCCTCGGGCGGCTCGGCGGCCCTCCCGCCGGAGGACCTCGTGACGCTGACGATCGACGGCGTGGAGATCAGCGTGCCCAAGGGCACCCTGGTCATCCGGGCCGCCGAGCAGCTCGGCATCGAGATCCCCCGGTTCTGCGACCATCCGCTGCTCGACCCGGCCGGCGCCTGCCGCCAGTGCATCGTCGAGGTCGAGGGCCAGCGCAAGCCGATGGCGTCGTGCACCATCACCTGCACCGACGGCATGGTGGTCAAGACCCACCTGACCTCGCCGGTCGCCGAGAAGGCCCAGCACGGCGTGATGGAGCTGCTGCTCATCAACCACCCGCTGGATTGCCCGGTCTGCGACAAGGGCGGCGAGTGCCCGCTGCAGAACCAGGCCATGTCGCACGGCAACGCCGAGTCCCGCTTCGACGGGAAGAAGCGGACGTACGAGAAGCCGGTCCCGATCTCCACCCAGGTGCTGCTGGACCGCGAGCGGTGCGTGCTGTGCGCGCGCTGCACCCGCTTCTCCCACCAGATCGCCGGCGACCCGATGATCGAGCTGATCGAGCGGGGCGCGCTCCAGCAGGTGGGCACCGGCGAGGGCGACCCCTTCGAGTCGTACTTCTCCGGCAACACGATCCAGATCTGCCCGGTCGGCGCGCTCACCTCGGCGGCGTACCGGTTCCGCTCCCGTCCCTTCGACCTGGTCTCCTCGCCGACCGTGTGCGAGCACTGCTCGGGCGGCTGCGCGACCCGCACCGACCACCGGCGCGGCAAGGTCATGCGGCGGCTCGCCGCCAATGACCCCGAGGTCAACGAGGAGTGGATCTGCGACAAGGGGCGGTTCGCGTTCCGCTACGCGCAGCTGAAGGACCGGCTGACCACCCCGCTGGTGCGCAACCCCGAGGGGGATCTGGTGCCGGCGTCCTGGCCGGAGGCGCTGGAGATCGCCGCCCAGGGGCTGCTCGCCTCGCGCGGCCGGACCGGCGTCCTCACCGGTGGCCGGCTCACCGTCGAGGACGCCTACGCGTACAGCAAGTTCGCGCGCGTGGCGCTGGACACCAACGACATCGACTTTCGCGCGCGCGTGCACAGCGGGGAGGAGGCCGACTTCCTGGCCGCCCGCGTCGCCGGGCACGGCCGGGACGTGGACGGCACCGGCGTCACCTACACCGCGCTGGAGCAGGCGCCCGCCGTGCTGCTCGTCGGATTCGAGTCCGAGGAGGAGGCGCCCGGCGTCTTCCTGAGGCTCCGCAAGGCCTGGCGCAAGCACGGGCAGAAGGTGTTCGCACTGGCCACGCACGCCACGCGGGGTCTTCAGAAGGCGGGCGGCACGCTGCTGCCGGCCGCTCCCGGGACCGAGACCGAATGGCTGGACGCGCTGGCGAGCGGCGTCGGTCTGGAGGACGCCGGCAGCCAGGCCGCGCAGGCGCTGCGCGCCGAGGGCGCGGTGCTCGTCGTCGGCGAGCGGCTGGCGTCCGTGGCGGGCGGCCTGACCGCCGCCGTCCGGGCCGCGACCGCGACCGGCGCCCACCTGGTGTGGATCCCGCGCCGGGCGGGCGAGCGCGGCGCGATCGAGGCGGGCGCGCTGCCGGCGCTGCTGCCGGGCGGCCGCCCGTCGACCGACCCGCGCGCGCGGGAGGAGGTCGCCGCCGTGTGGGGCGTGGCCGAACTCCCGCACCGCTACGGCCGCGACACCGGCCAGATCGTCCAGGCCGCCGCCGACGGCGAACTGCAGGCGCTGCTGGTGGCCGGCGTGGAGATCGCCGACCTGCCCGATCCGACACGCGCGCGTGCCGCGCTGGGCGAGGTCGGCTTCCTGGTCTCGCTGGAGCTGCGGCCCAGCGAGGTCAGCGAGCACGCCGACGTGGTCCTGCCGGTGGCGGCCGTCGCCGAGAAGGCGGGCAGCTTCCTCAACTGGGAGGGCAGGGTGCGCTTCTTCGAGGCCGCCCTCAAGCCCGACCAGATGACCCGTCGCCTCGCCCCCAGTGACCTGAGGGTGCTGCAGATGCTGGCCGACACCATGGACGTGCACCTGGGGCTGCCGGACCTCAGGACCGCGCACGCCGAGCTGGACCGGCTGGGCGCCTGGCGCGGGCCGCGCGCCGACGACCCGGTGGAGAGCGCGGGGGCGCTGCCCCGGCCGGCCGCCGGGGAGGCGGTCCTCGCAGGCCACCGACTGCTGCTCGACCACGGCGTCCTCCAGGAGGGCGACGAGGCGCTGGCCGGCACCCGGCACGCGGCACGCGCGCGCGTGTCGGCCGCCACCGCCGCCGAGGCGGGCGTCGCGGACGGCGAGGCGCTGGCCGTGACCGGTCCCGCCGGGGCGGTCGAACTGCCGCTGGAGATCACCGACATGCCCGATCGGGTGGTGTGGCTCCCGCTGAACTCCGCCGGCTCCGGCGTCGCCTCCGACACCGGGGCGCGGCCCGGCTCCCTCGTCCGCATCGGCCCGGCGCCCCGCGCGACCGGGGCCCCCAAGGAGGTGGAGGCATGAGGTCGTCCCTCGCCGCGGAGAACCTCTCCATGTTCGGCACCGACCCGTGGTGGCTGGTCGTCGTCAAGGCGGTGTTCTGCTTCGCCTTCCTGATGGTGACGGTGCTCTTCTCCATCGTGTGGGAGCGCAAGGTCGTCGCCTGGATGCAGCTGCGCATCGGCCCCAACCGGCACGGCCCCTGGGGCATGCTCCAGTCGCTCGCCGACGGCATCAAGCTGATGCTGAAGGAGGATGTCGTCGTCAAGCGCGCGGACAAGGTCGTCTACGTCCTCGCGCCGATCGTCGCCGCGATCCCGGCCTTCATGGCGATCGCGGTCATCCCCTTCGGGCCGGCGGACAACGAGGTCTCGGTCTTCGGCCACCGCACGGCGATGCAGCTGACCGACCTGCCGATCGCGATGCTCTACATCCTCGCGGTCGCCTCGGTCGGCATCTACGGCATCGTCCTGGCGGGCTGGAGCTCCGGATCGACCTACCCGCTCCTGGGCGGCCTGCGCTCCTGCGCCCAGATGATCTCGTACGAGATCGCCATGGGCGCCGCGTTCGCCTCGGTGTTCCTGTACTCGGGATCGATGTCGACGTCGACGATCGTCGAGCAGCAGCACGACCGCTGGTACATCCTGCTGCTGCCGGTCTCCTTCATCCTCTACATCGTCACGATGGTCGGCGAGACCAACCGCGCCCCCTTCGACATGCCGGAGTCCGAGGGCGACCTGGTCGGCGGCTTCAACACCGAGTACTCGTCGATCAAGTTCGCGATGTTCATGCTCGCCGAGTACGTGAACATGGTGACGGTCTCCGCCGTGTCGACCACGCTCTTCCTGGGCGGCTGGCGGGCGCCCTGGCCGATCAGCACCTTCTGGGAGGGCGCCAACCACGGTTGGTGGCCGCTGCTCTGGTTCGTGATCAAGGTCCAGCTGCTGCTGTTCTTCTTCATCTGGCTGCGCGGCACCCTCCCGCGGGTGCGCTACGACCAGCTGATGAAGCTCGGCTGGAAGGTGCTCATCCCGGTCTCCGTGGTCTGGCTGATGCTCGTCGCGACCGTACGGACCCTCCGCAACCAGCACTACGACTTCGCCGACATCGCCCTCTACGTCGGCGGCGGCGTCCTGGCCCTGCTGATCCTGTCCTTCGTCGCCGACATGTTCCGCGAGAAGGCCAAGGAGACCGGGGAGGGCGCCGCCGTGCCCGCCGGGTTCGACCCGATGGCGGGCGGCTTCCCCGTACCGCCGCTGCCCGGACAGGAGCTCCCGCCGGTGCCCAGGCGCCGCCCGCGCCGCGACCGGGAGCTGATTGTCAGTGGTGGATCGGACACTGTCAGTGACGGATCTCTGGATGGAAAGGAGGCGTCCGATGGCTGAGGAACCCAAGGAGACCAAGCCCGGTTTCCTGAACCCGGTGGCCGGCTTCGGCGTGACCTTCAAGGCCATGTTCAAGAAGCGGCTGACCGAGCAGTACCCGGAGCAGAAGAAGACCACCGCTCCGCGTTTCCACGGACGGCACCAGCTCAACCGCCATCCGGACGGCCTGGAGAAGTGCGTCGGCTGCGAGCTGTGCGCCTGGGCCTGCCCCGCCGACGCCATCTACGTCGAGGGCGCCGACAACACCGACGAGGAGCGCTACTCGCCGGGCGAGCGCTACGGCCGCGTCTACCAGATCAACTACGCCCGCTGCATCCTGTGCGGGCTGTGCATCGAGGCGTGCCCCACGCGCGCGCTGACGATGACCAACGAGTTCGAACTGGCCGACTCCAGCCGCGCCAACCTCATCTACACCAAGGAGCAGCTGCTCGCCGGCCTCGAAGAGGGCATGGTCGACACGCCGCACGCCATCTACCCGGGGACGGACGAGCAGGACTACTACCGGGGCCTGGTGACCGAGGCGGCGCCCGGCACCGAGCGCCAGGTGGCCCTCTCCAAGGGCGAGAAGCCCGCGGGCGAGGAGGTGGACGCATGAGCGCGCAGCTCGCCGCCTACGCCACCTCCACCGGGGAGGCCTTCCAGTTCTGGGTGCTCGGCACCGTCGCGGTGATCGGCGCCCTGTGCACCGTCTTCATGCGCAAGGCCGTGCACAGCGCCCTGTGCCTGGCCGGGACCATGATCGTCCTCGCGGTGTTCTACCTGGCCAACGGCGCCTACTTCCTCGGCGTCGTGCAGATCGTCGTCTACACCGGCGCGATCATGATGCTGTTCCTGTTCGTGGTGATGCTCGTCGGCGTGACCGCGGCGGACTCCCTGAAGGAGACCATCAGGGGCCAGCGGTGGCTGGCCCTGCTGTGCGGGGTCGGCTTCGGCGTCCTGCTCTTCGCGGGCATCGCCAACGCCTCCCTGAAGGACTTCGCCGGAGCCGGCAAGGCGAACGCCGGCGGCAATGTGGAGGGCCTCGCGTCCCTCATCTTCACCCGGTACGTCTACGCGTTCGAACTCACCGGCGCCCTGCTCATCACGGCCACCATCGGCGCGATGGTGCTCACCCACCGCGAGCGCACCGAGCGGGCGAAGACCCAGCGGGAGCTGGCCGAGCAGCGGGTGCGCGAGGGCAAGCACGTACCGCCGCTGCCGGCGCCCGGCGTCTACGCCCGGCACAACGCCGTGGACATCGCCGGCCTGCTGCCCGACGGCACGCCGTCCGAGCTCACCGTCAGCAGGACGCTGCGCGAACGCGGCCAGATCCGCGACGTCTCGGCCGAGGCGCTGGGCGACCTCAAGGCCATCGAGCAGCGCGCCGAGGAGCGGCTGGAGCGCACCGGGAACAAGCCGGCGGCCCTCAAGCGGACCGAGGAGGCGTCGAAGTGAACCCCGTCAACTACCTCTATCTCGCCGCCCTGCTGTTCACGATCGGCGCCACCGGCGTGCTGATCCGGCGCAACGCCATCGTGGTCTTCATGTGCGTCGAGCTGATGCTGAACGCCTGCAACCTCGCGTTCGTCGTCTTCTCCCGCATGCACGGCAACCTCGACGGCCAGATCATCGCCTTCTTCACGATGGTCGTCGCCGCAGCGGAGGTCGTGGTGGGGCTCGCGATCATCGTGTCGCTGTTCCGTTCCCGCCACTCGGCCTCGGTCGACGACGCCAGCCTGATGAAGCTGTAAGGGGTCGGAAGAATCGTGGAGAACCTGATTGCGCTGCTGATCGCGGCGCCTCTGCTCGGAGCGGCCGTCCTCCTGGTCGGCGGCCGGCGCCTCGACGCCGTCGGCCACTGGCTCGGCACCCTGCTCGCGGCCGCCTCCTTCGGGATCGGCCTGGTCCTCTTCGCCGACCTGCTCGGCAAGGGCGCCGAACACCGGACCATGGTCCAGCACCTGTTCAGCTGGATCCCGGTGGCCGGCTTCCAGGCCGACGTCACCTTCCGGCTCGACCAGCTGTCGATGACGTTCGTGCTGCTGATCACCGGCGTCGGCTCGCTGATCCACCTGTACTCGATCGGGTACATGGAGCACGACGAGCGGCGCCGCCGCTTCTTCGGCTACCTCAACCTCTTCCTCGCGGCGATGCTGCTGCTGGTCCTCGCCGACAACTACCTGCTGCTGTACGTCGGCTGGGAGGGCGTCGGTCTCGCCTCCTACCTGCTGATCGGCTTCTGGCAGCACAAGCCGAGCGCCGCCACCGCGGCGAAGAAGGCCTTCCTGGTCAACCGGGTCGGCGACATGGGCCTGTCCATCGCGATCATGCTGATGTTCACGACGTTCGGCACCTTCGCCTTCGGTCCGGTCCTCAGCCACACCGGTGACACCGGCGAGGGCAGGCTCACCGCCATCGCCCTGATGCTGCTGCTCGCCGCCTGCGGCAAGTCCGCCCAGGTGCCGCTGCAGTCCTGGCTCGGCGACGCGATGGAGGGCCCGACCCCGGTCTCCGCCCTCATCCACGCCGCCACCATGGTCACCGCCGGCGTCTACCTCATCGTCCGCTCCGGGGCGATCTTCAACGCCGCGCCCGACGCGCAGCTCGTCGTCACCGTCGTCGGCGCGGTCACGCTCCTGTTCGGTGCGATCGTCGGTTGCGCCAAGGACGACATCAAGAAGGCGCTGGCCGGCTCGACCATGTCGCAGATCGGCTACATGGTGCTGGCCGCGGGGCTCGGCCCCATCGGCTACGTCTTCGCGATCATGCACCTGGTGACGCACGGCTTCTTCAAGGCCGGGCTGTTCCTCGGCGCCGGCTCGGTCATGCACGGCATGAACGACGAGGTCGACATGCGCAAGTACGGCGGCCTGCGCAAGTACATGCCGGTCACCTTCATCACCTTCGGCCTCGGCTACCTCGCCATCATCGGCTTCCCGGGCCTGTCCGGCTTCTTCTCCAAGGACAAGATCATCGAGGCGGCCTTCGCCAAGGGCGGCACCGAGGGCTGGATCCTCGGTGGCGCGGCCCTGCTCGGCGCGGCCATCACGGCGTACTACATGACACGCGTGATGCTGATGACGTTCTTCGGCGAGGAGCGCTGGCGCGAGCGGCCCACCGCGTCCCCGGCCGAGCCCGACGTGGAGCCGGCCGCCGAGAAGCGCGGCGCGCACGCGGAGCCGCACCCGCACGAGTCGCCCGCGGTCATGACGATCCCCATGATCGTGCTGGCCGTCGGGTCCGTCTTCGGCGGCGCGTTCTTCAGCATCGGCGACCGCTTCCTGCACTGGCTGGAGCCGGTCACCGGGCACAGCGAGGGCGACTCGCCGCTCAGCGCGGCGACGGTCACCGGAGCCACCATGGTCTGCCTGGTGGTCGGCGTCGCCGTCGCCTGGGCCCAGTACGGCCGCAAGCCGGTCCCGGCCGTCGCCCCGCGCGGTTCGCTGCTGACCCGGGCCGCCCGCCGCGACCTGCTCCAGGACGACTTCAACCACGTCGTCCTGGTCCGCGGCGGCGAGCACCTCACGCGTTCGCTGGTGTACGTCGACCACACCCTGGTCGACGGCGTCGTCAACGGCACGGCGGCCTCCATGGGCGGCCTGTCCGCACGGATGCGCCGGCTGCAGAACGGCTTCGCGCGCTCCTACGCGGTCTCGATGTTCGGCGGTGCGGCGCTCCTGGTCGCCGCGACCCTGCTGATGAGGGCGGTCTGATACCGATGTCCTTCCCACTGCTCACAGCGACGGCGGTGCTCCCGGCCGTCGGGGCCGTCGCCACGGCCGCCGTACCGGCGGCCCGGCGCACCGCCGCCAAGTGGCTGGCGCTGATCGTCTCGCTCGCCACCCTCGCCCTGGCCGTCACCGTCCTGGTCCGCTTCGACCCGGACGGCGCCCTCCCCCACTCTCGAACAGGCTCGAGCGGGGGGACCCCCTTCCAACTCACCGAGTCCCACTCCTGGATCGCGGCCTTCGGGGTCCGCTACGAACTGGGCGTGGACGGCATCGGGGTGGCGCTGGTGGCGCTGACCGCGCTGCTGATCCCGTTCGTGGTCCTGGCCGGCTGGAACGACGCCGAGCCGCTGGAGACCGGCAGCCGCCGCTGGCGGCCGACCCAGGGCTTCTTCGCCCTGATCCTGGCCGTCGAGGCGATGGTGATCATCTCCTTCGAGGCCACCGACGTCTTCCTCTTCTACATCTTCTTCGAAGCCATGCTGATCCCGATGTACTTCCTCATCGGCGGCTTCGGCGACCGTGCCCACGAGCACGGCGAGGAGACGGCGTCGACCCAGCGGTCGTACGCGGCGGTGAAGTTCCTGCTCTACAACCTGGCCGGCGGTCTGATCATGCTGGCCGCGGTGATCGGGCTGTACGTGGTCGCCGGGAACTTCTCGCTCGCCGAGATCGCCCAGGCCCGCGCCGACGGCTCCCTGCACATGGCCACCAGCACCGAACGCTGGCTCTTCCTCGGCTTCTTCTTCGCCTTCGCGGTGAAGGCGCCGCTGTGGCCGCTGCACACCTGGCTGCCCAACGCGATGGGCGAGTCCACCGCCCCGGTCGCCGTCCTCATCACGGCGGTCGTCGACAAGGTGGGCACCTTCGCGATGCTGCGCTTCTGCCTCCAGCTGTTCCCCGAGGCCAGCAAGTGGGCCACGCCGGTGATCCTGGTCCTGGCCGTGATCAGCATCATCTACGGGGCGCTGCTCGCGGTGGGCCAGCGGGACATCAAGCGCCTGATCGCCTACGCGTCGATCTCGCACTTCGGCTTCATCATCATGGGCATCTTCGCGATGACCAGCCAGGGCCAGTCCGGCGCGACGCTCTACATGGTCAACCACGGCATCTCGACGGCCGCGCTGCTGCTGGTCGCCGGATTCCTGATCTCGCGGCGCGGCTCCCGGCTCATCGCCGACTACGGCGGCGTCCAGAAGGTCGCGCCGGTCCTGGCCGGCACGTTCCTGATCGGCGGCCTGGCGACCCTGTCGCTGCCGGGTCTCGCGCCCTTCGTCAGCGAGTTCCTGGTCCTGGTCGGCACGTTCACGCGGCACCCGGCGATCGGCATCATCGCCACCTTCGGCATCGTGCTGGCCGCGCTGTACACCCTCGTCCTCTATCAGCGGACGATGACCGGCCCGGTCAAGCCCGAGGTCTCGGCGATGCCGGACCTCAAGGTGCGGGAGCTGGTGGTGGTGGCGCCGCTGATCGTGCTGCTGATCTTCCTGGGCGTCTACCCGAAGCCCGTGACGGACATCGTCAACCCGGCGGTCAAGCAGACCATGTCGGACGTACACAAGACCGATCCCAAGCCCGAGGTGGAGGCGGCCAAGTGAGCGCAGCAGCCGTCCACAGCCTGTGGACAACCGCGGCCGACCCGATCTCGAAGATCGACGCGCCGAAGATCGAGTACGGGCAGCTCTCGCCCACCCTGATCGTCGTCGGCGCGGCGATCGTCGGGGTGCTCATCGAGGCGTTCGTCCCGCGCAAGTCCCGCTACTACGCACAGGTGTTCGTGTCCGCCGTCGCGCTCTGCGCCGGCTTCGCCGCCGTGGTCGCGCTGGCGGCCGACGGGTACGGCACCACCAAGGCGCACATCGCGGCGATGGGCGCCATCGCCGTCGACGGCCCGTCCCTGTTCCTCCAGGGCACCATTCTCCTCGCGGGACTGGTCGGCCTGTTCACCTTCGCCGAGCGGCGCCTGGACCCGGCGGCGCACGGCACCCGCGTCGACTCCTTCGCCGCGCAGGCCGCGTCCGTGCCGGGCGGCGACGGCGAGAAGGCGGCGGTGCGGGCCGGGTTCACCACCACCGAGGTCTTCCCGCTGCTGCTCTTCGCCGTCGCGGGCATGCTGGTGTTCCCCTCGGCGAACGACCTGCTGACCCTGTTCGTGGCCCTGGAGATCTTCTCCCTCCCGCTCTACCTGCTGTGCGCCCTGGCCCGCCGCAAGCGGCTCATGTCGCAGGAGGCCGCGGTCAAGTACTTCCTGCTGGGCGCCTTCGCCTCCGCCTTCACCCTGTTCGGCATCGCCCTGCTGTACGGCTACGCGGGCTCGGTGTCCTACGCCGCGATCGGGCGGGTCGTCGAGGGCGACGTCCCGAGCGTCGACCCGGCGCTCGCCGACACCATGGGCAACGACGCGCTGCTGCTGATCGGCGCCGCGATGGTGGTCATGGGCCTGCTGTTCAAGGTGGGCGCGGTGCCGTTCCACATGTGGACGCCGGACGTCTACCAGGGCGCGCCGACCCCGGTCACCGGGTTCATGGCGGCGGCGACCAAGGTGGCCGCGTTCGGCGCGCTGCTCAGGCTGCTGTACGTGGTGCTGCCGGGGCTGCGCTGGGACTGGCGGCCGGTGATGTGGGGGGTGGCCATCGTCACCATGCTGGTCGGCGCGATCGTCGCGATCACCCAGACCGACATCAAGCGCCTGCTGGCGTACTCGTCGATCGCGCACGCCGGGTTCATCCTCGCGGGTGTCATCGCCACCTCGAAGGACGGCGTCTCCTCCGTGCTGTTCTACCTGGCCGCGTACTCCTTCGTGACGATCGGCGCCTTCGCGGTGGTCACGCTGGTGCGCGACGCGGGCGGCGAGGCGACGCACCTGTCGAAGTGGGCCGGGCTCGGCCGTCGCTCCCCGCTGGTCGCGGCCGTGTTCGCCGTGTTCCTGCTGGCCTTCGCCGGCATTCCGCTGACCAGCGGGTTCGCCGGGAAGTTCGCCGTGTTCAAGGCGGCGGCGGAGGGCGGTGCGGCGCCGCTGGTGGTGATCGGTGTGATCTCCTCGGCGATCGCGGCCTTCTTCTACATCCGGGTGATCGTGCTGATGTTCTTCAGCGAGCCGCGGGCGGACGGGCCGACGGTGGCGGTGCCCTCGCCGCTGACCATGACGGCCATCGGCGTCGGCGTGGCGGTCACGGTGGTCCTGGGTGTGGCCCCGCAGTACTTCCTGGACCTGGCGAACCAGGCGGGAGTGTTCGTGCGCTGAGGCCGTCCCCCGGCGCACGCCGCTGCCCGGCTCCTCCGTCCGCGGAGGGCCGGGCAGCCGTATGAGCGGGGGGAGAAGGGGGACGGTGGCCGTACGGGCGGATCGTAGTGTGTGCGGATCCTCGCACCGGCGGCCTGTGGACAACTCGGGGGTCTGTCGGTGCGGACCCCTATCGTGGAGGCAGTGGTCGAGGGACGACGCACGGGGGACGAGACGATGAGCGGGACGGGTGGTGTCACCGAGATGCCAGTGACGGACAGCGAGGCGCTGGCCACGCTGCACCGGGTCTTCGGGTACGAGGCATTCCGGGGCGAACAGCAGGCGGTCATCGACCACGTGGTGGCGGGCGGCGACGCCGTCGTCCTCATGCCCACCGGTGGCGGCAAGTCGCTGTGCTACCAGATCCCGTCCCTGGTCAGACCCGGTACGGGCATCGTGATCTCCCCGCTGATCGCGCTGATGCAGGACCAGGTGGACGCCCTGCGCGCCCTGGGCGTGCGCGCCGGCTTCGTCAACTCCACCCAGGACTTCGACGAGCGGCGCGTGGTGGAGGCCGAGTTCCTGGCGGGCGAGCTGGACCTTCTCTACCTGGCGCCGGAGCGGCTGCGCCTGGAGGGCACGCTCGACCTGCTCTCCCGCGGCAAGATCTCCGTCTTCGCCATCGACGAGGCGCACTGCGTCTCCCAGTGGGGCCACGACTTCCGCCCCGACTACCTCGCGCTGTCGCTGCTGGGCGAGCGCTGGCCGGACGTGCCGAGGATCGCCCTCACGGCGACCGCCACGCACGCCACCCACCAGGAGATCACCCAGCGGCTGAACATGCCGGGGGCCCGGCACTTCGTGGCCAGCTTCGACCGGCCCAACATCCAGTACCGCATCGTGCCCAAGGCCGACCCCAAGAAGCAGCTGCTGGCCTTCCTGCGCGAGGAGCACGCGGGCGACGCGGGCATCGTGTACTGCCTGTCCAGGAACTCGGTGGAGCGGACGGCGGAGTTCCTGTCGGCCAACGGCGTGGAGGCGGTGCCCTACCACGCGGGCCTGGACGCGGGGACGCGTGCCGCGCACCAGTCCCGGTTCCTGCGCGAGGACGGCCTGGTCGTGGTCGCCACGATCGCGTTCGGCATGGGCATCGACAAGCCCGACGTGCGGTTCGTCGCCCACCTGGACCTGCCCAAGTCCGTCGAGGGCTACTACCAGGAGACCGGCCGCGCCGGCCGCGACGGCCTGCCGTCGACGGCCTGGATGGCCTACGGACTCAACGACGTCGTACAGCAGCGCAAGCTGATCCAGTCCGGCGAGGGCGACGAGGCGTTCCGCCGCCGGGCCGCCGCTCACCTCGACTCGATGCTCGCGCTGTGCGAGACGGTCCAGTGCCGCCGCGGCCAGCTCCTCGCCTACTTCGGCCAGGAGCCGGGTGCGGCCGGGTGCGGCAACTGCGACACCTGTCTGACGCCGCCCGAGACCTGGGACGGCACGGTCGCGGCGCAGAAGGTGCTGTCGACGGTGGTGCGGCTGAAGCGGGAGCGGGGGCAGAAGTTCGGCGCCGGCCAGATCATCGACATCCTGCTCGGCAAGCGCACCGCCAAGGTGATCCAGTTCGACCACGACCAGCTGTCCGTGTTCGGCATCGGCGAGGAGCTGACCGAGGGCGAATGGCGGGGCGTCGTACGGCAGCTGCTGGCCCAGGGCCTGATCGCGGTCGAGGGCGAGTACGGCACGCTGGCGCTGACCGACACGAGCGCCTCGGTGCTGCGGCGCGAACGTGAGGTGCCGCTGCGCAAGGAGCCCAAGCGGCAGGCCGCCGCCAAGTCGGGCGCGTCGTCCGGCTCGGGGCGGGCCAAGGGCGGCAAGGCCGCGGCGGCCGAGCTGCCCGAGGAACTGCAGCCCGCCTTCGAGGCCCTGCGCGCCTGGCGCGCCGACCAGGCCCGCGAACAGGGCGTCCCGGCGTATGTCATCTTCCACGACGCCACGCTGCGCGAGATCGTCACGGTCCGGCCCACGTCGGTGGCCGAGCTCGGCGCGGTCGGCGGGGTCGGCGAGAAGAAGCTGGCCACCTACGGCGAGGGCGTCCTCGGGGTGCTCGCGTCACTGGACGGTCCGTCCGGCCCGGCGACGGCCCCCGCGGACGAACCGGACCCGGCGGGGGAGTGGCCCGACGCTGAGCCGGAGCCCGAGCCGGACTGGACATAGACGCCCGGCACACCCGGGACACCTGGCGGGCCCGGCGCCCCCGCACGCCCGGCACACCTGGCGGGCCCCGGCGCCCCGCACGCCCGCACACCTGGCGGGCCCGGCGTGATGGGCAGGCCTGGTGCGCCTGGCGGGCCGGTAGTCCTGGCACGCCCGGCAGGCCCTGCCCTGCCCGACCCGGCTCTGCCCGACCCGGCTCTCCCCGGCCCGGTGCGGCCCCTCGCCGGACCGGCGTGACTCGGCCCCGGCCCATTGCCTGACCGGTGTGACTCCGGGCGTGGCCCGTCGCCGAACCGTTGTGACTCGGGGCGCGGTCGTCGCCGGGGCCGGTGGCGGAGCCGTGAGTGCCTGCCGCCGGCCCCCGGGAAGGGGACGGCGGCGGGCGGTCACAGGGCACGGAGGGCGTAGGCCCTGACGTCGGCGTCCGGGTCCGTCGTGGCCGTGGCCAGGGCGGCGCGGGCGGCCTGTGCGGCACGGTGCCGGGCCAGCGCCAGGACGGCCGCCTTGCGCACGTCCGCGTTGGGATCGGCGAGGGCCTTGGCCAGGACCGGGACGGCGATGCCCGAGTCCGCGGCGGACAGGGCGGTCGCCGCGCCGGCGCGGACCTGCCAGGCCGGGTCGGCCACGGCCGCGACGGCGCGCCCGGCGAGCGCGGGCGGGCACCCGGCCGAGGCCAGGGCCTCGAACGCCGCGCCGCGCACCAGGGCGTCCGCGTCGCCCGTCAACCGCTGAAGGGCGGAGGCGGCGTGCGGATCGCCGGGCAGGCCGGCCAGCGCCTTGGCCACCGTGACCCGCACCTCGCGGGAGGCGTCACCGGCCGCGCGTGCCAGCGGCTCGGCGGCGTCGACCGAGACCAGGGCGCGCACGGCCTCGACGCGCACGGCGGTGTCCGGGTCGGTCAGGGCGGCGGCGAACAGCCCGGCGTCGCCCAGGCGCAGCGCGCGCAGGACGTCCAGGGCGGCGGCCCGGACCACCGGATCGGGCTCGGCCAGCGCCTCGGTGAGGCCGCCGCACAGGGCCGGGTCGGGCGGCAGGGTCTCGACCAGCTCCCGCAGGGACGCCGCCGCGGCGGCGCGGACATCGCCGTGCGGGTCGCGCAGGGCGGTGGCGAGCGCGGGGCCGGTCCCGGCCGGCACGGTCTCGGTGAGCACCCCCACCGCGGCGCGCCGCACGTCGGCGTCCGGATCGGTCAAGTAGGAGCGAAGCTCGGGCAGTTCGGGTTCCGAGTCGGCGAGGGCGACCAGTTCGAGGAGGCGTGCGGAGGAGTCGGCGCCCAAAGCGGCGGGGGCGCCGGCCGGGGACGGAGCCGCGGCGCCGGGGGCCTGGGCCGCGTCGGGGGCCCGGGACGCGTCGAGCGGAGCGGGGGCGGCGTCCCGTGACCCGGCCGTCGCCACGTCCTCGGCGCGCACCTCGCCCAGGTGCCGGGAGGGGCCGCCCACGGGGGCGAAGCCCTCGACCGGGACCAGATAGGGAGCCACGGGCCGGGCCGTGAACTCCATCGCACCGGAGGGGGACTTGTGCAGATCGAGATGGTGGAACCAGGACGCGTCGTCGCGATGGGGGTGGTCGAGTCGGTCGTGGTAGAGGCCCCAGCGGGACTCCGTGCGGGCCAGGGAGGCGCGGGCGGCCATCTCCGCGCAGTCGCGGATGAAGGTGACCTCGGCGCAGCGCATCAGCTCGTGCGGCGTGGCGGCGCCCATCGCGGCGATGTCGGCGTGCATCCGCTCGAAGGCCTCCAGGGCGAGCGAGAGCCGGGCGCCCGACTTGGGAGGGGCCACGTAGTCGTTCACGAAGCGGCGCAGCTTGTACTCGACCTGGGTCTGCGGCGGGCCGTCCGGGTTGCGCAGCGGACGGTAGACCAGCTCGTGAGCCTCGCGCACCTGGTCCTGGGGCAGCTCGCCCTCGTAGGGGCGGTACCGCGCGGCGTCCTCGCCCGCCAGTTCCCCGAAGACGAACGCGCCGATCATGTAGTTGTGCGGCACGCACGCCAGGTCGCCGGCCGCGTAGAGGCGGGGGACGGTCGTCCTGGCGTGGTCGTCGACGCGTACGCCGGAGGCGGAGTGGCCGCCGCACAGGCCGATCTCCGAGATGTGCATCTCCACGTCGTGGGTGCGGTAGTCGTGGCCGCGGCCGGAGTGGAAGGTGCCGCGGGTGGGGCGTTCGGTGGAGTGCAGGATCGACTCCAGCGCCGAGACCGACTCCTCGGGCAGATGGCTCAGCTTCAGGTAGACCGGCCCCCGGTCGGAGGCCACCTCCGCGGCGAACTCGGCCATCATCTGGCCGGACCAGTAGTCGGAGTCGACGAACCGTTCGCCGTGCCGGTTGACCTGGTAGCCGCCGAACGGGTTGGCGACGTAGGCGCAGGCCGGACCGTTGTAGTCCTTGATCAGCGGGTTGATCTGGAAGCACTCGATGCCGGTCAGCTCGGCGCCCGCGTGGTAGGCCATGGCGTAGCCGTCGCCCGCGTTCGTGGGGTTCTCGTAGGTGCCGTAGAGGTAGCCGGAGGCAGGCAGGCCGAGGCGGCCGCAGGGCCCGGTGGCGAGGATCACCGCGCCCGCGCGGACGACGACGAACGCGCCGGTGCGGGTGTGCAGCGCCGCCGCGCCCACCGCCCGGCGGTCCTCGCCCTCGCCCGCCGTCAGGACGCGCACCGGCATGAGCCGGTTCTCGATCCGGATGCGCTCGCGCATCTCGCGCCGCCGCAGCTGCCGGTACAGGACCTTCTTGACGTCCTTTCCCTCGGGCATGGGCAGCACGTAGGAGCCGGAGCGGTGCACCTGCCGCACCGCGTACTCGCCGTGCTCGTCCTTCTCGAACTTCACCCCGTACGACTCCAGCCGCCGCACCATGGCGAAGCCGCGGGTGGCGGTCTGTCGGACGGTGGACTGGTCGACGACGCCGTCGTTGGCGCGGGTGATCTCGGCGACGTATTCGTCGGGTTCGGCACGGCCGGGGACGACCGCGTTGTTGACGCCGTCCATGCCCATGGCGAGCGCGCCGGAGTGCCGCACGTGCGCCTTCTCCAGCAGCAGCACGTTCGCGCCGCGCTCGGCCGCGGTCAGGGCCGCCATGGTGCCGGCGGTGCCGCCGCCGATGACGAGGACGTCGCAGGTCAGTTCTTCTGCGTCGGTGAGGGCGGGAATCTCCACCTGGGGGCCTTTCAGGTACCGAGGGAGGACAGGACGTCGCGCCGCAGCGCCGTGCGCGCCGGGTCGTCGCGCCCCGCACGCTCACGCGGGCGCGGCACGTCGCGTACGGCGAGCAGGTGGCCGGCGCCGAGCAGCGCCACGCGGTCGCCGAGGAACAGGGCCTCGTCCACGTCGTGGGTGACGAAGACGACCGTCGCGCCGGTGCCGGCCAGCACCTCCACCAGCAGGTCCTGCATGCCGGCGCGGGTCTGGGCGTCGAGCGCCCCGAACGGCTCGTCCATCAGCACGGCGCGCGGGCTGCCGGCCAGGGCGCGGGCCAGCTGGGCGCGCTGGCGCTGCCCGCCGGAGACCCGGTGGGGCAACTGCCGCGCCTGTGCGGCCAGTCCCACGCGTTCGAGCCAGGTCCCGGCCCGTTCGCGGCGTTCGCGGCGGGGGCGGCCGGCGATGGCCAGCGGGAGTTCGACGTTGGCGCGCAGGGTGCGCCAGGGCAGCAGGGCGTCCTCCTGGAAGACCAGCGCGCGTTCGGCGCAGGGCCCGGTCAGCGGCCGGCCGTCCTGGGCGACCGTCCCGGCCAGGGGCGGCAGCAGGCCTGCCAGGGTGCGCAGCAGCGTCGACTTGCCGCAGCCGGAGGGACCCACGACGGTGAGGATCTCGCCGGGGGCGACGTCCAGGTCGACGGCGTCCAGGGCGGGTGCGTCCGGGCGGCCGAGCACCGCGCCGGCGAGGGTGAGCCGGAGGCCGTGCCCGGGGGCGGACAGCGCCCGTTCCTCCTCCCCTCCGGCGGTGGCCGTCCGGGCAGCCTGGGCCGTTCGCGCCGCCTGGGCCGTCCGGGTCTCAGACGAGGTGCTCATCACGTGCCTCCTCGGGTTCCTCGCGCACGGTGGCGGGGGTGAGCGGCGGCGTGGCCGGCCGCTGCGGGCGGGGCCGGACCACGGGAGCCCGCGAGGCGCGCGGCAGCCAGTGGGTCAGACGGCGGCCGAGGAGTTCCACGGCCGTGGAGGTCAGCCAGCCGAGCACGCCGACGGTGACCATGCCGACGAAGACGCCCGGGTAGTCGACGACCGTGTAGTCCTGCCAGGTGCGGTAGCCGACGCCGTACTGGCCGGAGATCATCTCGGCGGAGATCACGCAGATCCACGACACGCCGATGCCGACCGACAGCCCGCCGAAGATGCCGGGCAGCGCACCGGGCAGCACCACCGAGGCCAGCACGCGCCACCGGCCGCCGCCCATGGTGCGCACCGCCTCCTCCCAAACGGGGGTCAGCGCGCCGACCGCGTGCCGGGTGGAGACGAGCACCGGGAAGAAGGCGGCGGTGCAGGTGATGAAGACGATGCCCTGCTCGTTGGAGGGGAAGAGGAGGATCGCGACGGGCACGAGGGCGATCGCCGGGATCGGGCGGACCACTTCCAGGAGCGGGCCGAGCAGGTCCTCGGCGAGGCGCGAGCGGGCCACGATCACACCGGTGGCCACGCCGAGGACGGCGGCCAGCAGGAAGCCGGTGAGGATCCGGGTGAGGCTGGCGCTCAGGTCCGTCCAGTAGTCGGCCCCGGACAGCCGGCCGGCCAGGGCGTGGGCGACGTCGGTGACCGTCGGGAACTGCGAGAAGCGCAGCCACAGGTCGATCCTCCGGCTGGTCAGCAGCTGCCACAGGCCGAGCGCGGCGGCGAGGGCGAGCACGCGCAGCGCGTAGCGGGCGGCCCGCGCGGTCCGCCCGGTCATGACGCCCGCTCCAGCGCGTCGGCGTAGGAGACGGTACGGGCGCCCGGGTGGGCGGCGGCGTAGGCGTGGGCGGTGGCCGGTGCCACGAACGGCAGCAGTCCGGACCCGTCGGCGACCCACACCGCCTTGTCGGCGAACCACAGGGTGCCGGTGGTGGCGTCGGGGACGTAGGCGGCGCGGATGCCGGCGCGGTGTCCGGCCACGTAGGCCAGGAGCTGCTTCGGCGTCCTGAAGGCGCGGGTCCGCTCGGCGCCCTTGTCCCACACCTCGCTCGCCGCGGGCGGCGGGGCGGCGGTGAGGGCCTTCGGGTACGCCGTGCCGAGCGCCTTGCGCACGTACCGGTCGTCCACGAAGGAGTCCACGTCGATGTCGCCGGTCAGCTCGGCGTCCTTCAGGATCGACACGTCCTGCTTCAGTGCGGACACCAGCTGCGGTTTGACGGCCGGGTCGAAGGTGGCGACGCCGTGCGCGCCGTTGTAGAGGTAGACGACCTCGGCGGGCAGGGCGGTGGCCCGCGCGACCCGCTCGGCGGCGTCGACCGGGTGGGCGTTCAGGTAGTCCGTGGCCTGGGCCTGGGCCTTGAGGAAGGCCTCCAGGACGGCGGGGCGCTCTTCGGCGAAGTCCGCGCGGGCCGTGACGCCGTGGAAGGTGGGCAGGTTCAGCTGGGCGCCGTCGTACAGGGCCTTCGCCTTGCCCTGGTAGGCGAGGAGGCCGGGCCAGGCGACGAACTGGGACAGCGCGTCGACGCTGCCGCCCGACAGGGCCGAGGCGCCCACCGCGGGCTGCTGGTTGAGCTTCTCGATCCCCTTGTCCGGATCGACGCCGGCGCGCCGCAGAGCGCGTACGAGGGTGCCGTCGGCGGCGGAACCGAAGCTGGTGGAGACCTTCTTGCCCTTGAGGTCCGTGAGGGAGGCGAGGGCGGAGCCGGGCGCGGTGACGATGGTGTTGAGGCCGCCGCGCAGGTTGTAGCCGGTGACCGAGACCAGGCGGGTGGGCCGGCCGAGCTGCTTGCCGCGGGCCGCGTTGATCAGCAGCGGGAAGTCGCCCATCGAGCCGATGTCGATCTTCCCCGCGGTCATCTGCGCGGTGATCGGGGCGCCGGTGGCGTAGTCCTGCCAGGAGACCTTGTAGGTGTGGCCGTCGTGGAGGGAGCCCAGCTGCTTCTCGAAGTAGCCCAGGGAGCGCAGGAGGGTTCCGGCGGTGACGGTGTTGATGGTCCTGGACTGGTAGCCGACGGTGACCGTGACCGTGTGGCCGTCACCGCCGGCCGACGCGGCGCCGCCGCAGGCGGACAGCGGGAGGAGCAGGGCGATGGCGGTCAGGGCGACCGGGGTGCGTTTCATGGGGAGTTCGGCCTCTCACCGGAGCAGATAGGGCATGTTGACCGTCACGGCTCCGGTGGGACAGCGGGCCGCGCACGGGCCGCAGTACCAGCACTCGTCGACGTGCATGTACGCCTTGCCGCTGCTGGTGTCGATGGCGAGGGAGTCGAGCGGGCACATGTCCACGCACAGCGTGCAGCCGTCGATGCACTTCGACTCGTCGATGGTCACGGGCACGTCGGCCCGCTGGGGCACCAAGGGCATGGCTGTCTCCAGGGAGGTCGTACGTCGGGGTGGAGGCGGGGAAGAGGCGCGCGGGGGCGACGAGCAGGCGGGGCGGGTCAGCGGGAGCGCCGCAGCAGACCGCCCATGGTGATGCGGTCGCCGCGGAAGCGGATGAACTCCAGGTCCACCGGGCGACCGTCGTCGAGGTGGGTGAGCCGTTCCAGCATCAGGACGGCCGCACCGCGCGGGGCCTGGAGCACGGCGGCGGAGTGGGCGTCCGCGTTCACCGCCTCCAGGGTGATCTCGGCGTGCCCGAGGGGGCGGCCGGTGATGGCCTCCAGGAGGCGGAACACGTCGGTGTTCTCCAGGTCGGCGTCGAGCAGGGCGGCGCCGATGTCGAGCGGGACGTAGGTGAGGTCGAGGGAGAGGGGGAGGCCGCCGAGGCGGCGCAGGCGTTCGATGCAGAGGACGTCGGCGCCGGCCGGGACGCGCAGGCGTTCGGCCACCGGGGCGGGCGCGGGCGCGGGGCCCATGGTGCGGACCTCGTTGGTGACCCGGCCGTGTTCGCGCAGGGTCTCCGCGAGGCCCATCAGACGGTCGAGCCCGTGCGGGTACTTCTGGGCGACGACCACCGTGCCGACGCCGGGCAGGCGTTCGACGAGGCCTTCGGCGCGGAGCAGGTCCAGGGCCTCCCGGACGGTGTTGCGGGAGGCGCGGTAGTCGGCGGCGAGCGTGTCCTCGTGGGGGAGCGCACCGCCGGCGAAGGCGCCGGTCAGCAGTTGCCTGCGGAGCAGGTCCGCGAGCTGCCGGGCCCGGTCGGCGCGCAGCCGGCGCCGGGCCCGGTGGGCGGCGACGGTGGTCGCGGCGCCCTGGGCGGCGTGGTCCCGGATGCGGTCGGAGGCTGGCATGGCCCGAACCATACCGAGCGGGTAGGGAAAGTCGTGTTGCTGAAGTGTTGCGCCATGTCGGGAGCCCGAAGGACCGTCCCTGACCTGCGGGTTCCCCGGTGCTGTGCGGGAGATCCGCCAGCTGTTCCCACGGCTGCGCGGCTCCCGGTCCGCACGGCTCGGGGGTCAGCTCAGCGCCGTCAGTCCGGGCGCGAAGGTGATCAGCAGGGGCAGCAGCGGCACCAGGGCGGCCACGGCCGTCGTCAGGGCCCTGCGCCTGCGGTCCAGCCGGGGCCGGGGTTCGAGGAGGCGGTCCACGCGCTCGCCGAGCAGACGGTGGCTGGAGGCGCAGGAGAGGACCCCGCGGTGCTGGTTGAGCTCGATCAGGGCGAGGGCCGTGGTGAGGTGGCCGTGGCGCCGGGAGGCGGTGTCGTCGGCGGCCAGCTCCACCAGGCGATGGGTCTGGTCGCAGAAGTGAGCGAAGAGCGGGACGCGCGGGAAGCCGGTGGCCAGCGCGGTCGACAGGTGCAGCAGCCAGTCGTGGTGGGCGCGGGCGTGCCCGCGCTCGTGGGCGAGGACCGCGTCGAGCTGGTGACCGGTGAGACGGTGCAGGGCGCCGGTGGTGACGACGAGCTGGGGCGGATGGCCCGGCATCCACCAGGCGTCCGGGTACTCGTCCTCCAGCACCAGCATCGGGCCGCGGGCCGCCGGGAGCCCGGCGGGCAGTTCGGGGGCACGCTCCCGCAGGTGCGCGCGGGCCCGGCCACGGCGCCGGCGGACCTCGGCGAGCTCCCGGCCGAGCATCGCCGTGGTCCAGGCGGCCCCGCACGCCAGCAGCAGGGTGAGCACGGCGGCCCAGACCGGGGCGGCCGACAGGTCGTAGGCGGCGGTCACGGCGGGCGGCGCGGGTGCGAAGACCCGGTCGCGCACGGTGTGGAAGACGGCCGCGGTGCCCAGCACCAGGGCGGCCAGGCAGCACAGCAGCACGGTCGCGACCAGGCACTGCCACACCCACAGGGCGACCACGGGGTCCCGTTCGGGCCACGCGGCCCGGGTCAGCGCGCGGGGGGCCGGTACGGCGGCCGTCAGTGCGACGGCGCACAGCAGGAGCAGGCAGACGGTCATGCCACGGACTCCGGATCCTGATCGGAGGTGGGGCGGATGTCGGATGGTGCTCTGGGGCGTCCGGCGCGGTGCCGCGCGCGGCCTGCCGTCAGTATGACGGTGCCGGACGGCAGGAGTCAGGACCCGGCGGCGACCGAATTCCGACGGCGTACGGCGGGGCGGCACGCCCCGCCCCGCCTCGGCATCAGGCCGTCACGATCCGCCCGGTGACCTCGCCCAGGCCCACCGGGGCGCCGCCCGCGCCCGGAGCCTGGGCCGACAGGGTCACCACGTCGCCGTCCTCCAGGAACGTCCGCTTGCCGTCGGGCAGTTCGAGCGGCTCCCGGCCGTTCCAGGTGAGCTCCAGCAGCGAGCCGCGCTGCGCCGCCTCCGGGCCGCTCACCGTGCCCGAGCCGTACAGGTCGCCGGTGCGCAGGGAGGCGCCGTTGACCGTCATGTGGGCCAACTGCTGGGCGGCCGTCCAGTACATGGTGGAGAAGGGCGGCTCGGACACCACGTGCCCGTTGATCGCGACGGAGATCCGCAGGTCGTAGCCGCCGGGCTCGTCCGCCGAGTCGTCGAGGTAGGGCAGCAGCGGGTGCGTCCGCTCCGGCGGGGCCACCCGGGCGTCCTCCAGCGCGTCCAGCGGGGTGATCCACGCCGACACCGACGTGGCGAACGACTTGCCGAGGAACGGGCCGAGGGGGACGTACTCCCAGGCCTGGATGTCGCGCGCCGACCAGTCGTTGAGCAGGCACAGCCCGAAGACGTGCTCCCGGAAGTTCTCCAGCGACACCGGTTGCCCCGTCCGCGAGGGCACGCCCACCACGAAGCCGACCTCGGCCTCGATGTCCAGCCGGACGGAGGGCCCGAAGACCGGAGTGGGGTCGGTGGGGGCCTTGCGCTGGCCGGCGGGGCGCACGATGTCGGTGCCCGACACGACGACCGTGCCCGAGCGGCCGTGGTAGCCGATCGGCAGGTGCTTCCAGTTGGGGGTGAGCGAGTCCGCCGCGTCCGGGCGGAAGATCCGGCCCACGTTCCGCGCGTGGTTCTCCGAGGCGTAGAAGTCGACGTAGTCCGCGACCTCGAAGGGCAGGTGCAGGGTGACCGAGGACAGCGGGTGCAGGAACGGGGCGACGGTCTCCTGGTGGGCCGGCACCGTCACCCACGCGGTCAGCGCGCGGCGCACGTCCGACCAGGCGGTGCGGCCGGCGGCCAGCAGCGGGTTCAGCGTCGGCCGGGCGAGGAGGGCGGCGTACGGGGAGCCGAGCGCCATGGCCGCCGCGCCCGCGTCCAGGACGTGGTCGCCGAGCCGGACGCCGACGGTCTTCTCCTGCGATCCGGCGCGCGAGAAGACGCCGTAGGGAAGGTTGTGCGGACCGAAGGGGTCGCCCTCGGGGACCTCGAAGGGGGGCATCGGGTACTGCCTCTCTTTCGTGTGCCGTGCGTTCCGTTGGATCAGGCCACACGTTCATGTGGTCGGGCCACACGTTACGGGGGCGCCGACCGTCTTGGGCAGTGCCTGAAGAGCTCGCGATGTCCCAATTGGCCTTGTCGGAGAGGGTGATTCCGGCTTGGCGTCCTTTGGGGAGGCGGACGGGGTGGGTCCGCTCCGTAGGGGGCACGTGGGGGCCCGTGGCCGGGCGAGCCGTGGGCGTGCCGTTCGGGGCCGACCGGGACGTGCCGGGCGTGATCGTGAGACGGCGGACCCCGACCACCGACCAGCAGGCCGCCGGGCAACGGGAGTTGGGGGAGGACGGCCGGGGCGGCGGAGCGTGCCGGCGCCGTCCGGTTCCCGTGGTTCCCGCCGTGCGAGGGGTCCGTATTCTCTGATCATGGCCGCTCCCGTTCCCCCCGCATATGCCCTCATCGCCACTGACCTGGACGGGACGCTGCTGCGCGGCGACGACACCGTGTCCGACCGGTCCCGTGCCGCGCTCGCGCGGGCGGCCGCGGCCGGCGCCCGACACCTCGTGGTGACCGGACGGCCGGCGCCGAGGGTGCGGTCACTGCTGGCGGTCCTGGGCGCCACCGGACTCGCCGTGTGCGGCCAGGGCGCGCAGCTCTACGACGCCGGGACGGACCGGCTGCTGTGGTCGGTCACCCTGGACCGGGAGACCGCCGAGACCGCGCTCGGCAAGATCGAGGCCGAGGTGGGCGAGGTGTACGCCGCGGTCGACCAGGACGGCGTGGACGGGCTCACGCTCATCGAGCCGGGGTACCGCATGCCGCACCCCACCCTGCCCGCCGTGCGGGTCGGACGGCGCGAGGAGTTGTGGCGCGCGCCCATCAGCAAGGTGCTGCTGCGCCACCCGCACCTCGGCGACGACGAGCTCGCGGCGGCGGCCCGCGGCGTGGTCGGCTCCCTGGCGACGGTCACGATGTCGGGCCCGGGCACCGTCGAGCTCCAGCCGTGCGGCATCACCAAGGCGACCGGGCTGGCGCTGGCCGCCGAACACCTGGGGCTCGGGCGGGAGAGCGCCCTCGCCTTCGGCGACATGCCGAACGACATCCCGATGTTTCGGTGGGCGGCCCGGGGCGTCGCCATGGCCAATGCCCACCCCGAACTCAAGGCGGTGGCCGACGAGGTCACCACGTCGAACGAGGACGACGGCATCGCCGTCGTCCTCGATCGGTTGTTCGCCTAGGCGGGCCGGGCGCGGCCGGTGCGGTCCGGCCGTGCCCGGCCCGTCCAGGTCCGTGTTGGTGCTTCGTCCCGCCGGGCCCGGCGTCGTCTCCGTCAGGCAGATTCCCGTCAGGTCCGGCGGGCCGTCCCTCAGTACGCGCTGTAGACGTTGTCGATCGAGCCGTACCGCGCCGCCGCGTAGTTGCAGGCGGCCGTGATGTTCGCGACCGGGTCGTAGATGTCGAACGACGTGCCGGCCACGTGGTACGTGTTGAACGTCGGCTGGATGACCTGCAGCAGGCCCTTGGACGGGATGCCCTTGGCGGCGTTGGAGTCCCAGAGGTTGATGGCCATCGGGTTGCCGGACGACTCCCGCATGATGTTGCGGTGGATGCCGTTGTAGGAGCCCGGGATGCCCTTCTCGGCCATGATCGCGAGGGACTCCCGGATCCAGCCGTCGAGGTTGTTCGGGTAGGAGACCGAGCTCACGGCCGTGGTGGTGGCCGGGGCCGCGGAGGCGCTGGTGGCGCCGATGAGCGGGACGGCGAGAACGGCGGCGCCCGTGCCGCTGACGGCGAGGGTGCGGAGGATGCGGGCGGTGCGGGAACGACGCTGACCGTTTGCGGACATGCGGGACTTCCTCTCCGTCGCCTGCGAGGTGAGCTGTCGGGTTCGGGCGGGGAGGTGCCCGGCCGCGCCCCGAAGGGCACGGCTTCACCCCGAGCCGTTCCGGCGTGGCGTACGACGTTGGACGACGTACGGCGCTCCGGCCCGGCGACTTACCTGGGTCCCCCGCTCCTGCCATGGGTGTCGGTTCGTTGGATTCGGGCGGCGGCAGGATTCGGCGTTCCGCCCGACGGCCCGGAACGTATGCGAGAGCACATGTCCAGAACAAGTACCGAAACCACACCTCGCCCTAATTGACCTTGGTCTGGGGTGTTTGGGATGCTTGATCCTTTGCGATCGCCAACACTCAACTGGCTTACGGGACACGGTGAAGCGGTGAGGTCCGGTGCGTGTGGGCCCGACGGTCCGCCGTGACCCAACTCACGGTTTGTTTAGCTGCGGAGCATTTACGGCTAAGCGGAATTGGGATGCCAATACGGTTAAATCGGGCCATGGAGGGAGTTGGTGTGATGGTCGTCACGTCGAGTGACGTCTTGGCCCTGGCGCACGTGTGTACCTGTGAGCGTGTGTGCGAGTGAGGGCGGCCACGGGGAAGAGGAGTGAGTCGATAAATATCTGTTCATACGTGGCGATCGCATGCATATCGGGCGTGACCGATACCGCCTGGCCTGTATCGGTGGGCGCTAGCGGTGATCGAAACCTGACCGGATACGCTGACTTGAGTGATGGCAGCGACCTATCGACAAACCGTGTAATCGCCAGCAGACACCAGCAGACAGGAGACCCCTCGTGACCGTCGTCGGGCCGTTCGGGCTGAGCGTGCGGGACCAGGCTGTCGAAGCCGATGTCCAGGCCGGGTTGGCGGCTGTCGAGGAAGGGTTGCTCGAAGCCACCAAGAGCGAGGTCCCCTTCATCACGGAGGCCGCGCAACACCTCGTCAAGGCGGGCGGGAAGCGGTTCAGGCCCCTGCTCGTGATGCTCGCGGCGCAGTTCGGCGACCCGTACGCGCCGGGGGTCGTGCCGTCGGCCGTGGTCGTGGAGCTGACCCACCTGGCCACGCTCTACCACGACGACGTGATGGACGAGGCCGCGGTGCGCCGCGGCGTGGCCAGCGCGAACACCCGCTGGGGCAACTCGGTCGCGGTCCTGACCGGCGACTTCCTGTTCGCCCGGGCCTCCCAGATCCTCGCCGACCTCGGGCCGGAGGCGGTCCGCGTCCAGGCGCTGGCGTTCGAGCGGCTGGTCACAGGGCAGATCCTGGAGACCGCGGGCCCGCAGGACGGCCGGGACCCGGTCGACCACTACCTGGACGTGCTGGGCGGCAAGACCGGATCGCTCGTCGCCGTCTCCTGCCGGTTCGGCGCGATGATGTCCGGGGCCGACGAGACGGTCGTGGACGTGCTGACGCAGTACGGCGAGCGGCTGGGCGTCGCCTTCCAGCTCGCAGACGACGTGCTGGACATCGCCTCCGACGCGCACGAGTCCGGCAAGACGCCCGGCACCGATCTGCGCGAGGGCGTCGCGACCCTGCCCGTCCTGCGGCTGCGCGAGCGCGCGGCACGGCTCGGGCTGGCCGAGGACATCGCGCTGTGCGAGCTGCTGGAATCCGACCTCGGTGACGACGCCCGGCTCGCCGAGGCGCTGGCGGCGCTGCGGGCGCACCCGGCCCTGGAGCAGGCCCGCCGGGACACCGTCCGCTACGCCGAGGAGGCGCGGGCCGCGCTGGCCCCGCTGCGGGAGTGCGACGCGAAGGCGGCGCTGCTGCAGCTGTGCGACGCGGTGGTCCACCGCGCCGGCTGAGGGCTGTCCCGTGCTCCCTGGCGGGCGCGCGACGACAGCCACGGCACTCCCCCAGCCTCCGGCCGGGGCTACCCCCACGCCGCGTTGTCGGAACGCCCGCAGACATCCAGTGTTCGGGCGTCCCTCCGCCTTGCGATGCTCTCCCCCACCGCCTGAACGGCGTGGGAGGCGCTCCCAGCGTCTGACGCCGCACGCTGACCCACCAGGGATCACGGGACGGCCCTTGGCGCGCGTGCGCTCCCGGCGCTCCGGATTCCGCCGCGCGACGCGGTGGTCCACCGGGCCGGCCCGGCGCCGGTGCGCCGGACGGCCGGGCGATGCCGGGTCATGCCGTGGTCTTCCGCGCCCGTCGGGCGGTGCCGTGTGATGCCGTGGTCCTTCGTGGACGTCGCGCGGCGCCGTGTGACGGGGTGGCGCGACGGGGCGGCGGGGCTCAGCCGTCCGCTTCCACGTCCGTGTGGCCGCGCGTTCCGCTGTCCTCTCGGTGCCCGCCCGGTCCAGTCGCCCGCTCCTGGCGGCCTCCGTCCCCCGCCCCGAGCCCTGCGGCGCCCGGCGGGCGGCCTCCTCCCGGCGGTCCGCCCCGGCCGGCCCCCTAGGGGTGGGGGGAGGGGCTTGCCCCCGGGTGTCATACCGCAGGCGTAGGCGGAGTTGCCTCCGCGGGCTGACGTCTGCGAGCCGTCGATTTGGTCAGATGGAACCACGGACCACACCACTCCTCACCGATTCGGGTGAGAATGGCGGCTCGGGGTGGGAGCAGCAGAGACGGGGAGCCGCCGCCGACGACGGAGGTAAGGCACACATGGCACCGTACGAATCCGACGACAGCAGGAGCGCCGAGGAGGCCGACGGCCGGTACTCGGCACGGCGCAAGGCCGCGCGCTACGCCGTCCCGGTCGCGGTGGTGGGGGTGGCGGCGGCGACCATCGGGCTCGTCCCGGCGCTCGCCGACTCCGGCGACCCCGACCTGCCGAAGATCACCGCACAGCAACTCATCGACAAGATCGCCCAGTCGGACGTCCAGCAGCTGTCCGGCACCGTCAAGATCAGCACCGACCTGGGCCTGCCGGACCTCGGCGGCCTGACGAGCGGGCTCACCTCCGGCGCGGCCGGGGGCGGTTCCGGCTCGTCCGCCGACCCGTCCGCCAAGCTGACCGAGCTGGCCTCCGGCACGCACACCCTGCGCGTCGCGGCCGACGGGCCGGACCGGCAGAAGGTCTCCCTGATCGAGAGCGCCGCCGAGTACAGCCTGATCCACGACGGCAAGGACGTCTGGGGCTACGACAGCAAGTCCGACGAGGTCTTCCACGGCACCGCCGCCCAGGACGGGAAGAAGGGCGAGGCGCCCGCCACGCCGAAGGACTTCGCCGACCAGGCCCTGAAGTCGGTCGACGACACCACCTCGGTGACGGTCGACGGCACCGCCCAGGTGGCCGGCCGGGACGCCTACAAGCTGGTCATCAAGCCCAAGCACGCCTCCGGCACCACGGTCGGCGCGATCAGCATCGCGGTGGACTCCCGGACCGGGCTGCCGCTGAAGTTCACGCTGACCCCGGCGGGCGGCGGCGCCGCCGTCGTGGACGCCGGCTTCACCCGGATCGACTTCGCCAAGCCGGCCGCCGGGACCTTCGACTTCACCCCGCCCAAGGGCGCGAAGATCACCGAGGACAAGGACGCCAAGGCTCCGCGGCACTCCCGCGCGTCCGGCGCCCCCCAGGGAGGACTGGCCCCGGGCAAGGGTCCCTTCGAGGGCGGGGAGGGCATGAAGGTCCTCGGCAAGGGCTGGAACTCCGTCGCCACGTTCGACACCGGCGCCAAGGGCGGCATCCCGTCGTCCTCCGGCAAGGGTGACCTGAACGGCTTCCTCGGCTCGCTCGGCGACCATGTGTCCGGCGAGTTCGGCAAGGGAACGGTCTTCTCCACCCGCCTGATCAACGCCCTGATCACGGACGACGGCAAGGTCTACGTCGGCACGGTCACCAAGGACACGCTGGTGAAGGCGGCCGACGCCGGGCGGTGACCGGACGCGAGGGGCACGACCGAATCGAGGAAGCCGATGGACGAGGCGTCCGCCACGGAACCACGCCCTGAGGCGGAGCGTGCCCCGGCCCCGCCGCCGGTGACCGCGTCGCGGCCGGCGCCGGACCCGACGGGCCCGGGTACGGTCCCGGCGGCGCGGCCGTACGCGGCCGAGGCGGCGGCGCGGGACACGGGGGACGACGACGAAGTCATCCACACCCGGGCGCTCACCAAGCGCTACCGCGGCGGGCAGCTGGCCGTCGACGGTCTCGACCTGACCGTCCCGGCGGGCAGCGTCTTCGGCTTCCTCGGTCCGAACGGCTCCGGCAAGACCACCACCATCCGCATGCTGATGGGGCTCATCGAGCCCACCTCCGGCACGGCGCGGGTGCTCGGGCGGCCCATGCCCCGCTCCGCCCGTGCCGTGCTCCCGCACGTCGGCGCGCTCATCGAGGGACCCGCCCTGTACGGCTTCCTCTCCGGCCGCGACAACCTGCTGCGCCAGGACGCCGCCGACCCGACCGCCGATCCCCGCACCCGTCGGGCCCGCGTCGCCGCCGCGCTGGACCGGGTGGGTCTGACGGGCGCCGCGGGCAAGAAGGCCAAGGCGTACTCCCTGGGCATGAAACAGCGCCTGGGCCTGGCCGCCGCACTGCTCCGGCCGCGCCGGCTGCTCGTCCTGGACGAGCCGACCAACGGCCTCGATCCGCAGGGCATGCGCGAGATCCGCGCCCTGGTCCGGGAGCTGGCCTCCGACGGCACGACCGTCTTCCTCTCCTCCCACCTGCTCGACGAGATCGAGCAGGTGTGCACGCACGCGGCGGTCATGGCCCAGGGCAGGCTCATCGCCCAGGGCGCGGTCGCCGAACTGGCCGCCGGGGCGCGCGGCCGGCTGGTGGTCGCCACGCCCGATCCGGGCGAGGCGGCCCGGGTGCTGAAGGAACAGGGCGTCGGCGACATCGCGGTCGGCGGCGACCGGGTGACCGGCGAACCGCCGGAGCGCGACCTCGCCGAGGTGAACGCCGCGCTGGTGACGGCGGGCGTCCGCGTCCGCGGCTTCGGCGTCGAACGGGCGTCACTGGAGGACGCGTTCGTCGCGCTCACGGGAGAGGGGTTCGATGTCGCGGGCTGAGTCGGTGACACTCCAGGGCGGCGCCGGCGTACGGGCGGCGGGTCCGCTGTGGACACTCGGGCTGCTGCGCAGCGAACTGACGACCACGTTCCGGCGGTGGCGCACCCTCGCCCTGCTCGGGGTGCTGGCCGCCGTGCCGGTCCTCGTCGGGGTGGCCGTCCGGATCGAGACGAGGGGTGGTGCGCCGGCGCACGGGGGCGGTGAGGGGCCGGCCTTCATGGCGCAGATCACCAACAACGGGCTGTTCCTGGTCTTCACCGCGCTGGCGGCGACACTCCCGGTGTTCCTGCCGCTGGCCGTGGGGGTGGTCGCGGGGGACGCGATCGCCGGCGAGGCCGACGCGGGCACCCTGCGCTACCTGCTCGTCGCCCCGGCAGGCCGCACCCGCCTGCTGCTCACCAAGTACGTCACGGTGATGGCGTTCTGCCTGGTCGCCACGCTCGTCGTCGCCGTGTCGGCCCTCGCCGTGGGCGCGCTGCTCTTCCCGCTGGGCGACCTGACGACGATCTCCGGCACGCGGATCGGCTTCGCGGACGGGCTGGGCCGGGCCCTGCTGATCGCCCTGGTCGTCGCCGCGTCGCTGACCGGCCTCGCGGCGCTCGGACTGTTCGTCTCGACGCTGACCGACAGCGGCATCGCGGCCATGGCGACGACCGTGGGGCTGCTGATCACCATCCAGATCCTCGACCAGATCCCGCAGTTGCACGCGATCCAGCCGTACCTCTTCCCGCACCGCTGGCTCTCCTTCGCCGACCTCATGCGCGAGCCGGTCTACTGGGACGACCTGCTGAAGAACCTCGAACTGCAGGCGCTGTACGCGGCGGTGTTCGGCTCGGCGGCCTGGGCACGGTTCACGACGAAGGATGTCACCGCTTAGGCCGCCCGCGGCGGCTGGGGGATGCGCAGGACCTCTTAGGGCGGAGGGCCGCTGCCTTCTCCGGCGGAGGGTCGCTCAGGTCCTGGTCCTCTCCGGGCGGAGGGTCCGTCAGCGGTGGTGCGTCGCCGTGGCGGTGAGGCGGGCCAGGGGTTCGGCCTCGCGCGGCGGCCTGCCGCTCAGGTCGCCGACGCGCCAGCCGGGCACCCACGGGACGCGGTGGACCTCGACGACGGCCTCGATCGGCCGCACCCGCTCGGCCAGTTGTCGCGGCAGCCGGCCCGGCGCGTCCGCGACGAGCACGACGGCCGCCAGGCCGAGCCCGGCCGGGGCCGTGCCCCGGCGGAACACCTCCACGGCCCGCCCGGCCGCCGCCAGCCCGGCCGCGTGCGTCCGGGCGACGAGCAGCACCGAGCAGGGCGCGCCGGGCCCCGGCCAGTCCCGTCCGCAGTCGTGGCCGCCGTAGACGGCCGCCAGGGTGGTCGTGCCGGCGCCGCCGTGCGCGGCCACCCAGGAGTACCCTCCGGGCGTGCCGGAGGGCATCGGCCCGGGCATGCCCGGGCCGTGGCCGGGCATACGCACCGGTGCGCCGGTGACGGGGCCGTTCACGGCCTCGGCGCCGGGATGGGAACCCGCGTGGGCGTGGGCGGCGGCCACCGGCCCGCGGATCCATATCTCCGGTCCCCGTCGCACACCACTTCGCATGCTCGTTCCCTCCCTCGTCATCCCGGTGTTCGTGTCGCTCGGAGCGTTACCCCGGTCACAGGGGCGCGGTTCCTGGTGCGAGTCTGTGACGTCGTGGTGACGTGGGGAGCGCAGGCGAGCGGAGAGACTCGACAGTACGCGCAGGGCCGGACGGCTCGCATCCGAGTGAGGGAGACGATGTCTCGACTGAGCCGCGAGAAGAAGCGGGAAGAGAAGCGCGCCGCGCGCTCGGCGGCGTCCGTGGCGGTGCCGATCGCCGTCCATGTGCCCGCGGACGGAGCCGGAACGGGACCTGCGGACGGGACCGGCGCGGGCCACGCGGCCGGCACCGGCGCCCCGGTCTGGGCCTCGGTCGACGGCGTGCGGATCCAGTCGGCCCCCGGCGAGGAGATCCAGCAGGCCGTGCTGAACCACCTGCACCGCCTCGCCCTCGCCGCCGGCCGGCCCGTCCTCGCCACGGTCACCGACGAACGCATCGGTTACGTCGTCCCCCTCCAGGTCCGCGCGGACGGCTCCAGCGTCTTCACGGCCGAACCCCTGCGCACGGCCGAACCCCTGCGCACGGCCGCCGCTCCGGAGCCTGCCGGGCCCGCGCCGTGGCCGCCGGGGGCCGGGCAGATCCACGAGCCGCCCCGGGAAGCGCCCCGGCAGGACGAGGGTCCGCGGCAGGACAGGCCCACGCGTGTGCTGCGGCGGGTGCCGGAGCCGGCCCGGGAGCCCTCGCCCACGTTCCCGTTGCGCGCGGTGCCCGAGGCGCGGTCGGCCGCCGAGGCCGCCCCGCCCCTCGCGCCGCGCCCCGAACCGGACCCGGCCCACGGCACGGCCGGTGGGGACACGACCGGCCGGACCACGCCTCCCGCCGTGCCCCCGGGCACGCCGCAGGGCGCCGGGGTGGCGCCCATGGGGCGGTTCGGCCCGCCGCCGGTGATGGACGCCGCCCCGGCCGACGCGGGCCTGCGGCCCGTAAGCGCGTCACGCGGCACCGCCCCGCGCGCCGCGGTCCTGCCGGAGGCCGTCATGGCCGCCGCCGACCCCGACCCGAAGCCCACTCCCGCCCGCGGCTTCGACGCCGTGGCCGAGGCGGTGCTCGGCGACGACCCGAGGATCGCGGACGGCGAGGAGGGCCCCGTCCTGCTCGCCGAACCCCTGGCGCGGATCAACGAGGCGGTCAGGGCGGGCCGGATCGAGGAGGCGGCCACTCTCGCCTCCGGGACCGTCACGGAGGCCTCCGGCACGCTCGGCCCGGAGCACCCCGAGGTGCTGCGGCTGCGGGAGCTGCTGGCATACGTCGCCTATCTGGCGGGCGAACCGCTGCGTGCCTTCCGGATCTCGCTCGACCTGGCCCGCGTCCACCGTCGCGCGGGGGACGCCGAGGGCGCCTACGGCGACGTCCAGAGCGCGGCCACGGCCTGGCGCGCGGTCCGCGACCCCGGGCAGGGCCTCGACCTCGGCCGCGAGCTGATCGCGCTGTGGACCGGGCTCACCGAGGAGGAGGGGCCGGCCGCCGAGGACATCGAGGAACTGGAGTCCGCCCACGCCCGGATGGACCGCCTCACCGAGCGAGCGCGCCGGCAGGCAGCCGAACCGGCCGGCCGCCCCGCCCCCGGCCGAGAGGACTGACGGGCCGATCCGGTCCCGCCGGACAGCGGCGAGTGATCGCATCGCCGCACGGCGACCAGGTCCCTGGACGGGCCGAGCCGCCGAGTCTCCACGGGTTCGCCCGGTCCTCCACGGGTTCGCCCGGTCCTCCACGGGCCGCCCGGGCCCCTCGGAGGACCCGCAGGGGCCTCCTAAGCCTCCACAGGATCGGCGCTCTGCGGCGTCTCCACCGGTCCGGTGCCCGGCGCCGGAACCCGCCCCGCTGCCCCGGCCGCCGCTCCGGCCGCCGCTCGCGCCCGCAGCTGGGCGGTGCGGCGGGCCGTGCGCAGGCCGTCCCAGGTCAGCATCGACAGCGCCAGCCAGACCAGCGCGAACCCGGCCCAGCGCTCGGCCGGCATGGACTCGTGGAAGTAGACGACGCCGAGCACGAGCTGGAAGACCGGGGCGAGGTACTGCAGCAGCCCCAGCGTGGACAGCGGCACGCGGATCGCGGCGGCGCCGAAGCAGACCAGCGGCAGCGCGGTGACGACGCCGGTGGAGGCGAGCAGCGCGGCGTGTCCGGCGCCCTCGCTCGCGAACGTCGCGTCGCCGTGCGCGCCCAGCCACAGCAGATAGGCGAGCGCCGGCAGGAACTGCACCGCGGTCTCGGCGGCCAGCGATTCGACGCCGCCCAGGTTGACCTTCTTCTTCACCAGGCCGTAGGTGGCGAAGGAGAAGGCGAGGCACAGGGAGATCCACGGCGGCCGGCCGTAGCCGACGGTGAGCACCACCACGGAGGCGGCGCCGGTGGCCACCGCCGCCCACTGCACGGGGCGCAGCCGCTCCTTGAGGACCAGCACGCCCATCGCGATGGTGACCAGCGGATTGATGAAGTAGCCCAGGGACGCCTCGACCACGTGGCCGCTGTTGACGGCCCATATGTAGACGCCCCAGTTGACGGTGATCACCGCGGCGGCGACCACGATCAGGGCGAGCTTGCGCGGCCGGCGCAGCAGTTCGCCCGCCCAGGCCCAGCGCCGTACGACGAGCAGGGCCACGACGACGAAGGCGAGGGACCACACCATGCGGTGGGCGAGGATCTCCACCGCGCCGGCGGGCTTCAGCAGCGGCCAGAACAGGGGCACCAGGCCCCACATCCCGTAGGCGGCGAAGCCGTTCAGCAGTCCTGTGCGGCTCTCGCCGCTCGGCTTGTCGGTCACGGCCCCTCCTTCTCGCCCGGCTGCGCCCGTGCAGCAAGCAAGAAGGTAGCGCCGGACACCCCCGCCTGTCATGCCCGTATCGCAATACGGTCATGACAGGCGGGGGTGGGGGATCCCGGACGCCCGGACGGGGCGGCTCAGCCCTTGAGGGCGGTGGCGATCGCCTCGGCCAGCGGGGTGGTGGGACGGCCGGTCAGGCGGGACAGGTCACCGCTGTCGACCACCAGTTCGCCCTTCTCGATGGAGGCGTCCACGTCCGCCAGGATCCCGGCGAGCGGCCCCGGCAGCCCGGCGCCGACCAGGACGTCCCGGTACTCCTCGACGCTCACCTGCCGGTAGGCGATCTCCTTGCCGGTCTGCCGGCTCAGCTCGGCGGCGAACTCGTCGAAGCCCCACGCCTCGTCCCCGCCCAGCTCGTACGTCCGGTTCTCGTGACCCTCGCCGGTGAGCACCGCGACGGCCGCCGCGGCGTAGTCGGCGCGGGTGGCGGAGGAGAGCCGGCCCGCGCCGGCGGCGTGCACCAGGGCGCCGTGCTCCAGCACCGGGGCGAGGGTCTCGGTGTAGTTCTCGTGGTACCAGCCGTTGCGCAGCAGCGTGTACGGCAGCCCGGAGGCGAGCAGCGCCTCCTCGGTGCCGCGGTGGTCGTCGGCGAGGGCGGCCTTCAGGCTGCCGGGGGCGCTGGTGTAGGCGAGCAGGGCGACACCGGCCGCCCCGGCGGCGTCGATGACGACCTGGTGCTGCTGGACGCGGCCCTTGTCGAACTCGTTGCCGGAGACGAGCAGCACCTTGTCGCCGGCGGCGAACAGGCCGTCGAAGGTCTCGGGCGCGTTGTAGTCGGCGACCGCGATCCGCACCCCGCGCGCGGCGAGGCCGGCGGCCTTCTCCGGGGTGCGCACGACCGCGGTGACCTGGTCGGCCGGGACCTTCTCCAGCAGCTGTTCCACGACGAGGCGGCCGAGGTGTCCGGTGGCGCCGGTGACGACGATGCTCATGGGGGCGAATCTCCTTGTGGGGTGGCTTCTGACACTCACCCTAGGAGGTGCACTATCGATTCGTAAGTACCCACTTTGAAGTAAGGTACCGGTATGACGGTGAGTGCGGTGGAGGCGGCGGGAGCCGCGAGGAGGAGCGCCGATCCGGCGCTGTGTCCGTACCGGCTGGTCCTGGAGCACGTCACCAGCCGCTGGGGTGTGCTCGCGCTGATCGAGCTGCTCGAACGCCCGCACCGCTTCAGCGAGCTGCGCCGCGCCATCGGCCGGGTGAGCGGGAAAGCGGTCAGCGAGAAGATGCTGACGCAGACGCTGCAGACCCTGGAGCGCGACGGTCTGGTGCACCGGGACGCGAAGCCCGTGATCCCGCCGCGCGTCGACTACTCCCTCACGGCCCTCGGTCGCGAGGCCGCCGAACAGGTGCGCACGCTGGCCCGGTGGACCGAGGCCCGCATGGCGGACGTGGAGCGGGCCCGCCGGGTGTACGACGAGGCCCGGGCCGCGCGGGGCGCCCGGGCTTAGGGCCCGTCCGACACATCCCCGCCTGCCTCAGGGGCGAACGACGGGGATGTGTCAGACAGGCCCCAGTGAGCCGTACGTCCTGTCAGCCGACGACCGTCCAGGTGTCGCCGCCGGCCAGCAGGGCGGCCAGGTCGCCCTTGCCGCGCTGCTCGATCGCGGTGTCGAGCTGGTCGGCCATCAGCGTGTCGTAGACCGGGCGCTCGACGGACCGGAACACGCCGATCGGGGTCTGGTGCAGGGTGTCCGGGTCGGCCAGGCGGGACAGGGCGAAGGCGGTGGTCGGAGAGGCGGCGTGCGCGTCGTGGACGAGGAGGTCGCCCTCGTTGCCGGGCGTCACGGCGACGACCTCCAGGTCACCGGTGCGCGGGTCGCGCACCACACCGCGGCCGCCGTCGGCACCGAAGCGGATCGGCTGCCCGTGCTCGAGGCGGATCAGGGCTTCCTCGGCGCGCTGCTTGTCCTTCAGGGCGTCGAAGGCGCCGTCGTTGAAGATGTTGCAGTTCTGGTAGATCTCGATGAGCGCGGTGCCGGGGTGCGCGGCGGCCTGGCGCAGCACCTCGGTGAGGTGCTTGCGGTCGGAGTCGATGGTCCGCGCCACGAAGGAGGCCTCCGCGCCCAGGGCGAGGGAGACCGGGTTGAACGGCGCGTCCAGCGAGCCCATCGGCGTCGACTTGGTGATCTTGCCGAGCTCGGAGGTCGGGGAGTACTGCCCCTTGGTCAGGCCGTAGATCCGGTTGTTGAACAGCAGGATCTTCAGGTTGACGTTGCGGCGCAGGGCGTGGATGAGGTGGTTGCCGCCGATGGAGAGCGCGTCACCGTCACCGGTGACCACCCAGACGCTCAGGTCGCGCCGCGAGGTCGCCAGCCCTGTCGCGATCGCCGGCGCCCGGCCGTGGATGGAGTGCATCCCGTAGGTGTTCATGTAGTACGGGAAGCGGGAGGAACAGCCGATGCCGGAGACGAAGACGACGTTCTCCCTGGCGAGCCCCAGCTCCGGCATGAACCCCTGCACCGCGGCGAGGATGGCGTAGTCACCGCAGCCGGGGCACCAGCGAACCTCCTGGTCGGACTTGAAGTCCTTCATCGACTGCCTGGCCTCGGCCTTGGGCACCAGGGAGAGCGCCTGGACGGTGTCCGCGCCGCGGGTGGACGTCTCAGCCATCGATGGCCTCCTTGAGAGCCGTGGCGAGCTGTTCGGCCTTGAAGGGCATGCCGTTGACCTGGTTGTAGGAGTGGGCGTCCACCAGGTACTTCGCCCGGACGAGGGTGGCGAGCTGCCCCAGGTTCATCTCGGGGATGACGACCTTGTCGTAGCGCCCCAGGACCGTGCCGAGGTTCTTCGGGAAGGGGTTGAGGTGGCGCAGATGGGCCTGCGCGATCGCCTCGCCCTCCGCGCGCAGCCGGCGCACGGCGGCGGTGACGGGCCCGTACGTCGATCCCCAGCCGAGCACCAGCGTGCGGGCGCCGTCGGGGTCGTCGACCTCGATGTCCGGGACCTCGATGCCGTCGATCTTGGCCTGGCGGGTGCGGACCATGAAGTCGTGGTTGGCCGGATCGTAGGAGATGTTGCCCGTGCCGTCCTGCTTCTCGATGCCGCCGATGCGGTGCTCCAGGCCCGCCGTGCCGGGGACCGCCCAGGGGCGGGCCAGCGTTCTGGCGTCCCGCTTGTAGGGCCAGAACACCTCGGTGCCGTCGGCGAGGGTGTGGTTGGGGCCGGAGGCGAACCGCACCGTCAGGTCGGGCAGCTCCTCCAGCTCCGGGATCCGCCACGGTTCGGAGCCGTTGGCCAGGTAGCCGTCGGACAGGAGGAAGACCGGGGTGCGGTAGGTCAGCGCGATCCGGGCCGCGTCCAGGGCCGCGTCGAAGCAGTCGGCGGGGGTGCGCGGGGCGACGACGGGCACCGGGGCCTCGCCGTTGCGGCCGTACATCGCCTGGAGCAGGTCCGCCTGCTCCGTCTTGGTCGGCAGGCCCGTGGAGGGGCCGCCGCGCTGGATGTCGACGATCAGCAGCGGCAGCTCCAGCGACACGGCCAGGCCGATCGTCTCCGACTTCAGCGCCACGCCGGGGCCGCTCGTCGTCGTCACCGCCAGCGACCCGCCGAAGGCGGCCCCCAGCGCCGCGCCGATCCCGGCGATCTCGTCCTCGGCCTGGAAGGTGCGCACGCCGAAATTCTTGTGCTTGGACAGCTCGTGCAGGATGTCCGAGGCCGGGGTGATCGGGTACGAGCCCAGGAAGAGCGGCAGGTCCGCCTGGCGGGAGGCCGCGACCAGGCCGTAGGCCAGGGCCAGGTTCCCCGAGATGTTGCGGTAGGTGCCCACGGGGAAGGCCTGCGAGGCGGGGGCGACCTCGTAGGAGACGGCGAAGTCCTCCGTCGTCTCGCCGAAGTTCCAGCCCGCGCGGAACGCGGCGATGTTCGCCGCCGCGATGTCCGGCTTCTTGGCGAACTTGGCTCTCAGGAACTTCTCGGTGCCCTCGGTCGGTCGGTGGTACATCCACGACAGCAGGCCCAGGGCGAACATGTTCTTGCTGCGCTCGGCCTCCTTGCGGGAGAGGTCGAACGCCTTGAGCGCCTCCACGGTCAGCGTGGTCAGCGGCACCGGGTGCAGCTGGTAGCCGTCCAGCGAACCGTCCTCCAGCGGGGACGCGTCGTAGCCGACCTTCCGCATCGCGCGCTTGGAGAACTCGTCGGTGTTCACGATGATCTCCGCGCCGCGCGGCAGGTCGCCGATGTTCGCCCTCAGGGCGGCCGGGTTCATCGCGACCAGCACGTTGGGCGCGTCGCCCGGGGTGAGGATGTCGTGGTCGGCGAAGTGGAGCTGGAAGGAGGACACACCCGGCAGCGTGCCCGCGGGGGCACGGATCTCGGCCGGGAAGTTCGGCAGCGTCGACAGGTCGTTCCCGAAGGACGCCGTCTCGGAGGTGAAACGGTCCCCCGTGAGCTGCATGCCGTCGCCCGAGTCACCCGCGAAGCGGATGATCACCCGGTCCAGACGGCGGACGTCCTTCGTTCCGGCCGCCCCGCGCTGCTCTCCTAGGACGGCTCCGTCGGCCTGTTCCGCTGGACTGCTGACCTGGCTGGTCACTGAACTGGACCTCCTTCGAGGCGGCTGTGGGAGAGGCCTTCGCGAAGACCATTCCCGGTTTCAACCCTACGACCGTCAGGTTCGCCTTCCCCGCACCGTTCGCATGCTGGACGTACCCGTGAGACGGTCCGATGCTGTGCTCTTGACGCCGTGCCGACCCGCCGGATCCTCCTTCGGAATGCTCCTCGCCCGCTCTCTCGCCGCACTCGTGATCGGCTCGACGCCGGCCGTTACTGACACAGTGTCAACCGGTCAGGAGTTCAGATAGGTGAGGACGGCGAGAACACGCCGGTGATCCCCGTCACTCTGCGACAGGCCGAGCTTCAGGAAGATGTTGCTGACGTGCTTCTCCACCGCGCCGTCGCTCACCACCAGCTGCCGGGCGACCGCCGAGTTGGTCCGCCCCTCGGCCATCAGGCCCAGCACCTCGCGCTCGCGCGGGGTCAGGTTCGCCAGGACGTCCTGCTTGCGGCTGCGCCCCAGCAGCTGGGCGACCACCTCCGGGTCCAGGGCCGTGCCCCCCTCGGCCACCCGGACCACCGCGTCCACGAACTCCCGCACCTCGGCCACCCGGTCCTTCAGCAGATAGCCGACCCCGCGGCTGGAGCCGGCCAGCAGCTCCGTGGCGTAGCGCTCCTCCACGTACTGCGAGAGGACCAGCACCCCCAGCCCGGGATGGGCCTTGCGCAGCCGCACCGCCGCCCGCACCCCCTCGTCGGTGTGCGTCGGCGGCATCCGCACGTCCGCGACGACGACGTCGGGCAGCTCGCCCGCCTCATGCAGCTCGGTGATGGTCTTGACCAGCGCCTCGGCGTCGCCGACACCGGCCACCACGTCATGCCCCCGGTCGGTCAGCAACCGGGTCAGGCCCTCTCTGAGCAGCACCGAGTCCTCGGCGATGACCACACGCACCCTGTCCTCCACGATCCTCGGCCCCCCACAGCCTCGTTCCACGGCCGTCCGTACGGACGACGGCACATGGTCCAGCATTCCAGCATCCGGACCGTGCCGCGCCCGAGCCGGGGAAGTCGGGGGCTTTCTCCGGGCCGCCGGGTGCGGGCCTCGGGGGCGCGCGAGGGGCTCGCCTCGGGGGAGTCCGGGCTCGGGACGGGTGCGCCCCGGCCCTCGGCGACCGCCCGAGTTCCCATGACTCCGGGCCCCGCCGGTCGCGACCCGTACGTTCTCGGCTCGTCGGCCGTGACCCGTACGTTCTCGGCTCGTCGGCCGTGACCCGTACGTTCTCGGCCCGCCGGCCGCGACCCGTACGGTCGCGGCCGGCGGGCCGCCGTCACACGCCTCCGGTGACTCCGCCGTCACACGGGGAACGAAGTCACCGGAGTCCGGCCGTGCTCAGCGCCGCCAGGGCAGCTCCGCCGTCACCCGGGTGGGTCCGCCGGCCGGCGAGTCCACCAGCAGGACCCCGTCCACCGCGTCCAGCCGCTCAGCCAGCCCCGCGAGCCCCGACCCGGCGGTGTCGGCGCCCCCGGTCCCGTCGTCCGTGACCTGCAGCAGCAGCCGGTCCTCGGAGCGCCACACGTCCACCGCCGCCGACCGGGCCCGGCTGTGCTTGCTGATGTTCTGCAGCAGCTCGGAGACCGTGAAGTACGCGATCCCCTCGATCGCCGGCGCCGGCCGCTCGGCCAGGTCCACCTCGACCCGCACCGGCACCGTGCAGCGGGAGGCGACCGACGACAGGGCCGCGTCCAGTCCGCGGTCGGTCAGCACCGCCGGGTGGATGCCGCGCGCCAGGTCCCGCAGTTCCTGCAGCGCCGTCTTCACCTCGCCGTGCGCCTCGTCCACCATCCGCGCCGCCGCCCGCGGGTCCTCGGCCAGCTTCTCCTTCGCCAGCCCGAGATCCATCGCCAGCGCCACCAGCCGGGCCTGCGCGCCGTCGTGCAGGTCCCGCTCGATGCGCCGCAGGTCGGCGGCGGCCGTGTCGACCACGACCCCCCGGTCCGACTCCAGCTCCACCACCCGCGCCGACAGCCGCGACGGCCCGAGCAGCCCGTGCACCAGCACCCGGTCCACCGTGGTCAGCGCCCGCACGATCCACGGCGTCGCCAGCGTCAGCAGCAGCCCCACCAGCGCGGTCACCGTGATCTCGAACGGGTTGTCGAGGTAGACGCTGTGGTGGTCGTCGCCGAAGAGCTGGATGCCGCCCTGCCCCGCCCACATCGGGAAGACCCAGAACCACAGCGGATACGTCAGCAGCGACCAGCCCAGCGACCAGAAGACCACGGCGACCACGAAGGAGAACACCGCCCACGGGAACTGCACCACCGCGTAGAGCAGGGCCCGCCAGGAGGCGCCGCTCCTGAGCACCGCCCCCGTCCAGGCCAGCACCCCCCGGCCGGACATTCGCAGCGGCTCCGGATCGCCCACCTCCAGGCCCAGCAGCCCGCGCGCCCGGACCCGCTCCAGCGCGCCGAAGCCCCGGCAGCCCACCAGCGCCCCCGCCAGCACGGGGATCCCGAGGAACGTCACCAGCAGGCCCGCGCCCAGCGACACCATCGTGACGGCGTACGTGAACAGCGCGATGCCGACCGGCAGCCCCAGCAGCACGTACCCGAGCTCCCGCCAGCTGCGCGCCTCGAAGGGCGCCCGCAGCCCCGCGGGCAGCAGATGCCGGCGTTCCGCGCCCTCGTCGCGGTACCCCGCCCCGCCCGAGGGTCCGTACCCGTACCCGTGTCCCTGCCCGTACTGCGATCCGTACTGGGTGGCCATCGACGTCGTCCCGTTCCCCTCGTGTGCCGCGTGCCGCGTGCCGCGTGTCGCGTGCCTCGTCCGTGTCTTCCGCGTCCTGCGCGTCACGTTCTCGTGGTGGTCCCGCTTGTACCTCCAGCCTGCTGGACCGCAGGTCACGGGACCATGGAGCGTGTCGGCGTCTTGGCCCGGGGGTTTTCCCTACCCCCTGCGCGCTTCCTTGCGGGACCCCTTGCCGGACGCCTCGCCGACGTTCTGGCCGGCCGTGCGTTCCCGCCAGGGCAGCTCCGCCGTGACGACGGTCGGACCGCCCTCGGGAGAGTCGACGACGAACAGCCCGTCGACGGCGTCCAGCCGCTCCGCCAGCCCCCGCATGCCCGTGCCGCCGTCCAGCCGCGCACCGCCGCGGCCGTCGTCCCGCACCTGGATCAGCAGCCGGTCCTCCGAGCGCCACACCTCCACCGACGCCGACCTCGCGCCGCTGTGCTTGCTGATGTTCTGCAGCAGCTCGGAGACCGTGAAGTAGGCGATGCCCTCGATGGCCTCGGCGGGGCGTTCGGAAAGGTCGGCCGTCACCTGTACCGGCACCGTGCAGCGCGAGGCGACCGACGAGAGGGCCGCGTCCAGACCGCGGTCGGTCAGCACCGCCGGATGGATGCCGCGCGCCAGGTCCCGCAGCTCCTGCAACGCCAGCTTCACCTCGCCGTGCGCCTCCTCGACCATCGCCGCCACGAGCTCGTCCGACTGGCCCTCCAGCAGCTTCTCCTTGGCCAGACCGAGTCCCATGGCCAGATTGACCAGCCGCGCCTGGGCGCCGTCGTGCAGGTCCCGCTCGATGCGGCGCAGGTCGGCGGCGGCCGTGTCCACCACCACGCCCCGGTCCGACTCCAGCTCCGCGATCCGCCGCTCCAGCTCGTCGGAGGGCGACAGCAGGGCGCGCACCATCGCCCGGTCCACGTTCGTCAGCCCGCGCGCGATGAAGGGCAGCACCGGCCACAGCACGAACAGGGAGGTCAGGGTGATGCAGAAGGTGAGGACGCCCCAGGGCAGCCGGATGAAGTCGTACAGGATCGTGCGCCAGCCCACCGGGTCCTTCAGCGTCAGCCACAGCCGGTTGAGCCAGCCCTGCGTGCGGCCCAGCGGCAGCCTGCTCGGCTCCTCGATCCGTACCCCGAGCAGCTTCCGCGCCCGGGCCCGCTCCAGCCTGCCCAGCTGCCGCGCCCCCGCGAGCCCGGCCGCCAGCATCGGGAAACCGATCACGGTCACGGTCAGCGGGCCGCCGACGAACACCACGCACATCACATAGACGAAGCCGAAGATCGACACCGGCAGGTTCGCCAGGAGATGCGTGATCTCCTTCCAGGTGGGCAGGCCGTAGGCGAAGCGAGCCGGCGGCAGCCGGTCCTGGCCCGGGCCGGGGTCCTGCGTCCGGGCCCCTCGGCCCTGGTCCCTGGCCCCGGAGCCGGACGCCGCCGGGCCGGCGGCGGAGGAGATAGGTGCGGTCATACGGGCTAGCGTGCCGCGTGGCGGGCCCGTGCGCCATGAGGTCGGCCGCCCAGGTCCGGCGGGGGATAACCCCACCCCGCGTCCCACCCTGTGACGGGCTGCTTACCGGCTCTTTATCAGGGCCTAGACTCCCGTGCGTACAGATCGTCGAACGCGAAGCATGCACTTCACGACAAAACAGACATCGCCGACATCACGGATGTCGAGGATGTCGCGGACATCACGAGGCCAGGGAGCGAGGGACTGACGGTGCCTGAGACGTTGCCGGAGACGGTGCGGGGGTCGACCGTCGTCGCGGCGGACTACTTCCACTCCTACTCGGTCGCCGGGCTGCTCGCCGTCGTCGGTGTGCTGTTCGTCGCCGTGGCGTTCGGCGCGGGCCGGCTGCTGCGCCCGGTCGTCCCCACGCCGGAGAAGCTCCTCACCTACGAGTGCGGTGTCGACCCCGTCGGCGAGGGCTGGGCCCACACCCAGGTCCGCTACTACGTCTACGCCTTCCTGTACGTGATCTTCGCGGTCGACTCGATCTTCCTGTTCCCCTGGGCGACGGTCTTCGCCGCCCCCGGCTACGGCGCGGCGACGCTCGTGGAGATGTTCGTCTTCCTGGGCTTCCTGACCGTGGGCCTGCTGTACGCATACAAGAAGGGCGTCCTGGCATGGACGTGAACCCCACGGTCCCGAACAGCCCGGACTCGAACGGCCCGGGCACGAGCCCCTCGGCCCCCGGGCCCGTCGCGCTGCCCGACCCCGTCACGCCGTCCGAGTCCGTCGCGCTGGAGCCGAAGCGGCTGGGTGTGCTCTCCCGCCTGGCCCCCGAACCGATGAAGGTCGTCCTCAACTGGGGCCGCCGCTACTCGCTGTGGGTCTTCAACTTCGGCCTCGCCTGCTGCGCGATCGAGTTCATCGCCGCGTCGATGGCCCGCCACGACTTCATCCGCCTCGGCGTGATCCCGTTCGCGCCCGGGCCGCGCCAGGCCGACCTGATGGTCGTCTCCGGCACGGTCACGGACAAGATGGCCCCGGCGGTCAAACGTCTGTACGAGCAGATGCCCGAGCCGAAGTACGTGATCTCCTTCGGCGCCTGCTCCAACTGCGGCGGCCCCTACTGGGACTCGTACTCCGTCACCAAGGGCGTCGACCAGATCATCCCGGTGGACGTCTACGTCCCCGGCTGCCCGCCCCGCCCGGAGGCGCTGCTCCAGGGGATCCTCAAGCTCCAGGAGAAGATCGCCAGGGAGTCGCTGGGGGAGCGGTACGGGACCGGGACGGCGCGCCCGTCGACGGCGGCGCTGCGGAGCGGGCTGGTCGCACCGCCCGCCGCCGGGGGTTCCGCCGACGGCACCGAGGGGAACGCGCGATGACCGGAGTCGGCTGGCTGCCCGCGCCCGCTGAGGAACTGTTCGGCGCGGCGGCCACGGCGGAGGAGTCCTACGACGTTCTGACGGTCGACGTACCGCCGGACGCGTGGCTGTCCGCGCTGCTGACCGCCCGCGACGAGCTGGGCTGTACCTACTTCGACTGGCTGAGCGCGGTCGACGAGCCCGGCACGGGGTTCCGGGTCTCTGCCCACGTCGTCGCCCTCGCCCCGGTACGACGGCTGCTGCTGCGCACGACGGTCCCCCACGAGGCGCCCGCCCTGCCCACCGCGGTCGACGTGTACGCGGGCGCCGCCTGGCACGAGCGCGAGACCCACGAAATGTTCGGCGTCCGCTTCGAGGGCCACCCGTCGCTGGACCACCTCCTCCTCCCGGAGACCTTCGAGGGCCACCCCCTGCGCAAGGACTTCGTCCTGGCCGCCCGCGTCGCCAAGGCCTGGCCGGGGGCGAAGGAGCCGGGTGAGTCCGACCACGGCGGGCCCAAGCGCCGGCAGATGCTCCCCCCGGGCGTGCCCGACCCCAACGAGTGGGGCCCCATGAAGGGCCGGCTCCCGGCCGCCCCGGCCCGTCCCGCGCGCGGCGCCGGCCGTACGCCGGCCGAACGGCCCGCCCGCGCGGCCGGTGACCGCCCGGTGCGCCGTACCCGCACGGCGGCCGGAGGCTCGGCGAGCCAGGCCGCACCGGACCAGGCCTCACCGGGGCAGTCCCCGGAGAGCCAGGTCCCGGAGAGCCAGGCGCCGGCGGGCCGGACCCCGGTGGACCAGGGCCCCGCGTCGGCCGAGGCGCGTTCCGCGTCCGGAGCCGCCGCCAGGCCGCGCCGGACGCGCAGCGCGAGCCAGGGGTCCGTGAGCCAGACGGCACCTGGTCCCGAGGACGCGGGCCCCGAGGCGCCGACATCGCCCGAGAGCGCCGTATCGCCCGAGAGCGCCGCGTCGCCCGAGAGCGCCGCGGCGCGGAAGCAGGCCGCGGCCGAAGGCGCCACGCCGGACGTCGCGGCGGCGGACGGACCGGCCGCGGAGGCCTCGGTGGCCCACGAACCGGTCACCCCGCCCGAAGGCGGCACCGGGACCCCTGGAGCACGGCCGTCCGGCCCTCGCCGCGCGCGGAGCGCGTCGGGGGGCTCGGCGTCCCAGCGGGCGCGGACCGCTCCCGAGGCCTCCGAGACCCCCGGCGAGTCCGCGCCGCCCACGGCCCCTACGGCCGCGCGCGGCTCGGACGCCCCCTGGCACCACGCCCGCCCGGCATTCGACGAACCGGAACCGCAGCCGAAGCGCACCCCCGAGACCACCGGCCCGGAGACCCCCGGCCCGGCAGCCCAGGCGGCCCAAGCAGGCCAGGCAGCCTCCGAAGCCCCGGAAGCCCCCGAGGACGCGGAACCCCGGGAAGCCCCCGAAACCCCTGACCACCACGAAGACCCCAAGGGAGGCCCGCAGTGAACGGCGTGGTCGACGTCGCCCTGCGACTCCTCATCGTCTTCGTGGTCTTCCTGACCTTCCCCTTGATCGTCGGTCAGACCGAGCACAAGGTGATGGCCCACATGCAGGGCCGCCTGGGCCCCATGTACGCCGGCGGCTTCCACGGCTGGGCGCAACTGGTCGCGGACGGCGTCAAGTTCGCGCAGAAGGAGGACGTGGTCCCGGCGGGCGCGGACCGCCGTGTCTTCCAACTGGCCCCCGCCGTGGCCCTCCTGCCGTATCTGCTGGTCCTCCTCGCCGTCCCGATCGGCCCCGGCGAGGGCGCCGTGGGCCAGGTCCTGGACGCGGGCGTCTTCTTCGTGCTCGCCGTGATGGGCGTCGGCGTGCTCGGCGCGCTGATGGCCGGCTGGGCCTCCGCCAACAAGTTCTCCCTCCTCGGCGGTCTGCGCACCGCCGCCCAGCTCCTCGCCTACGAACTGCCGATGCTGCTCGCCGCCGCCTCCGTGGCGATGGCGGCCGGCACCGTCTCCCTGCCCGGCATCCTCGACGCCTTCCACTGGTGGTGGGTGCCCTGGCAGATCGTCGGCGCCGTCGTCTTCTTCGTCGCCGGCCTCGCCGAACTGCAGCGCCCGCCGTTCGACATGCCCGTCGCCGACTCGGAGATCATCTTCGGCGCGTACACCGAGTACACCGGTCTGCGTTTCGCCCTGTTCCTGCTCGCCGAGTACGCCGGGATCGTCGTCCTGTGCGGCCTGACCACCGTCCTGTTCCTGGGCGGCTGGCACGGCCCCTGGGGCGCCGACGGCCTCGGCTGGGTGTGGACGCTGCTGAAGACCGCGGTCCTCGCCTTCGTCGTCATCTGGCTGCGCGTCACCTACCCGCGGCTGCGCGAGGACCAGCTGCAGAAGTTCTCCTGGACCCTCCTCGTCCCCCTCTCCCTCGCCCAGATCGCCCTCACCGGCATCGTCAAGGTGGTGATCTCCTAAATGGCCCCGATCCCCGGCTCCGGCCTCGCCAAGGGCCTGGCCGTCACCCTGCGCACGATGACGAAGAAGACCGTCACCGAGCAGTACCCGGACACCCAGCCCGACCTGCCGCCCCGCACCCGCGGCGTCATCGGCCTGTTCGAGGAGAACTGCACGGTCTGCATGCTGTGCGCCCGTGAGTGCCCCGACTGGTGCATCTACATCGACTCCCACAAGGAGACGGTCCCCGCGGCGGCCCCCGGCGGCCGGGAACGCAGCCGCAACGTCCTCGACCGCTTCGCCATCGACTTCTCCCTGTGCATGTACTGCGGCATCTGTATCGAGGTCTGCCCCTTCGACGCCCTGTTCTGGTCGCCGGAGTTCGAGTACGCCGAGACCGACATCCGCGACCTCACCCACGAGCGCGACAAGCTGCGCGAGTGGATGTGGACCGTGCCGGCCCCGCCCGCCCTCGACCCCGGCGCGGAGGAGCCCAAGGAGCTGGCCGCCGCCCACAAGACGGCCGAGAAGCTGGCCGCCCAGCAGGAGGCCGAGGCCGCGCAGGCCGTGACCGAGGAGGGGGACGAGTGAACCTCGCCGCCCAGACGCCCGGCTTCCTCTCCCCGTCCGGCGTCGAGATCGCCTTCCTCCTCGTCGGCCTGGCCACCTTCGGCGCTGCCCTCGTCACCGTCACCACCAAGCAGCTGGTGCACGCCGCGCTGTGGCTGGTCGTGGCCCTCGGCGGCCTCGCCGTCGAGTACCTCCTGCTCACCGCCGAGTTCATCGCCTGGGTGCAGGTCCTCATCTACGTCGGTTCCGTCGTCGTCCTCCTCCTGTTCGGACTGATGCTCACCAAGGCGCCCATCGGCCGCTCCCCGGACGCCGACTCGCCCAACCGCCGGGCCGCCCTCGCGGTGGCCGTCGTCGCCGCTGCCGCCCTGGTCTGGGTGGTCGTCGACGCCTTCCGCACCACCTGGATCGACCTGGACGGCGCCGCCGCCGGCACCACGAAGGTCACCGGCGAGAGCCTCTTCCAGAACTGGGTCCTGCCCTTCGAGGCCCTCTCCGTCCTGCTCCTGGCCGCCCTGGTCGGAGCGATCGTCCTGTCCCGCAAGGCCAAGGCGGAGAAGGAGAACAGGACCGAGCCGGGCCCGACCGCCCCGCAGCCGCAGCCGCCCGCCGTCCGGCTCCCCGGGGCTCGCGGCGACGACGCCACCGAGGAAGGCGCCCGCTGATGCACCTCGCCTATCCCGCCGTGCTCTCCGCCCTCCTCTTCTGCACCGGCCTGTACGGCGTCCTCGCCCGCCGCAACGCGATCCTCGTCCTGATGTCCGTCGAGCTGATGCTCAACGCCGTCAACCTGAACCTCGTCGCCTTCGACGTCTGGCTCAGCAAGGCCGCCGTCGAGACCCTGCACTCCGGGCAGGCCCTGACCCTGTTCACCATCGCCATCGCCGCCGCGGAGATCGGCATCGGCCTGGCGATCGTCCTCGCCGTGTACCGCAACCGCGGCACCTCGGACATCGACCGGCTCCGCGATGCCGCCGAGGGACCCGACGACGACCCCGACCCCGGCCACGACAGCGACGCCGCAGCGACCGCGCGGGCCGCCGAGAAGGCTGAGGCCACCACGTGACCACGACCACCCTCGCCGTCCTCGTCCCCCTCCTTCCCTTCCTCGGCGCCGCGACAGGACTGCTGCTCGGCCGCACCGCCCCCGGCTTCGTCCGCCCGCTCGCGGTCCTGCCGACCCTCGCCGCCCTCGTCCTGGCCGTGCTGGTCGCCGCCGACCAGGGCGGCGGCCGGGCGATCGACGCCGGTACCGAACTCACCCCCACCGGCTCGGTCCCCGTCGACCTCGCCCTGCACATCGACGGCTTCGCCGCGCTCGTCGCGATCCTGGTCGGCGTCGTCGCCACCTGCGTGCAGATCTACTCCACCGGCTACCTGCGCGACGACCCGCGCTACCCCTCCTACGCCGCGCTCGTCTCCCTGTTCACCTCCGCGATGCTGCTCGTCGTCTACTCGGGCGACCTGATCGTGCTGCTGGTCGGCTGGGAGATCATGGGCATCTGCTCCTACTTCCTGGTCGGCCACTACTGGGAGACCCCCGAGGCGCGCGCCGCCTCCATCAAGGCCTTCCTGGTCACCAAGCTCGGCGACGTCCCCTTCCTCATCGGCCTGTTCGCCCTCGCCACCGATGCCGGCTCCTTCCGAATCACCCCGATCCTCGGCACCGTCGCGAGCGGCGGCCTGCACCACCCGACCCTGATCGCCCTGCTGCTCCTCGCGGGCGTGGCCGGCAAGTCGGCCCAGTTCCCGCTGCACACCTGGCTGCCCGACGCGATGGCCGGCCCCACTCCGGTCTCCGCGCTGATCCACGCCGCGACGATGGTCGCCGCCGGCGTCTACTTCGTCGCCCGGCTCCTCCCCGTCTTCCAGGCATCCTCGGCCGCGATGACCGTCCTCGCCGTTATGGCCGCCGTCACCATGGCCGGCTCGGCGCTCGCCGCGCTCGCCCAGGACGACATCAAACGCGTCCTCGCCTACTCGACGATCGGCCAGCTCGGCTACATGACCGGCGCGCTCGCCGTCGGCGACCGCGGCGCCGCCGTCTTCCACCTCCTGTCCCACGGCGCCTTCAAGGCGCTGCTGTTCCTCGCCGCCGGCACGGTCATCCACGCCGCCGGCACCAACTCCCTGGCCGCCATGTCCCGCATGGGCAACCTGCGCGACCGCGTCCCGGACGCCTACTGGACGATGACCGTCGCCCTCCTCGCCCTCGCCGCGATCCCTCCCTTCAGCGGCTTCTTCTCCAAGGAATCCGTCCTCGGCGCCGCCGAGCACGCCGCCACCGGTCACACCGCCCACGCGCCCGGCGCGGCCGGCTGGATCGTCCTCGTGTCCGGCCTGCTCACCGCCGTGCTCACCGCCGCGTATGCGATGCGCCTGTGGCTGCTGGCCTTCCGCGGCCGGGGCGCCGACGCGCCCAGCCACGGCAAGCAGCCCCTGACCATGAACACCGTGCTCTGGGTGCTCGCCGTGCCCTCCCTCGCCTTCGGCGGCCTGACCTTCCGGGTGCTGCCCGACTGGTTCGGCGGCGGCTCCCTCGCCCCGGCCCTGACCACCTCCGTGCTCGGCACGGGTCTGGCCCTGGCCGGTGGCGTCGTGAGCTACGGCGCCTGGCGGCACACCACCGCGCTGGCGGCCCGCGTCCCGATGGGCGCGGTCGCCGCCCACCACGAGGCCGACGCCGGACTCGTCGAGGCCGAGGCCATCGCCAGCCACCGGCCCGCCTACGGCGACATCGCCTACGCACCCGACCCGGCGGACCCCGGACGGCTGCTGCTCGGTCCGCTGCACCGGCACGCCGCCGTCGGCTTCCACCTCGACGCCGTGTACGCGGCCCTCTTCGTCCGCCCCGTCCTCGCCGCGGCCGGTCTCGTCCGGTTCCTGGACCGCGAGGTCGTGGAGACCTACGTACGCGCCGCCGGAGGCGTACCCCGGCTGCTCGGGGCCGCCGTCCGGCGCGCCCAGACCGGCAATGTGCAGACCTATGTGAGCGCGCTGCTCGCCGGCACCGTCGTCCTGGCGGTCGCCGTCGTCCTCGTCGCCGCGGGAGCGTGAGCAGACGTGATCGGTATCAGCGAGTCCGTGATGCAGTTCCTTCTGGCGTTCCTCGTCGTCGGCCCGCTCCTGGGAGCGCTCGCCGCCCTCCTGCCGGCCCCGCCCGGACTGAAGGGGAAGTCGCCCGAGCAGGCCGTGCTCCGGCACGGCGTGACCGTCACCGGCGTGATCCTCCTCGCCGCGATCGTCCTGGCGCTCGGCTTCGACCACGACCACCCGTCGAAGATGCAGGCCACGACCGACATCAGCTGGATCCCCGCACTCCACGTGCGCGTCCACCTCGGCATCGACGGCATCTCCCTCCCCCTCGTCGTCCTGACCGCGCTGCTGACCTTCCTCTGCGCGCTCTACAGCTACTTCAAGCCGCCCGCGGGCCCGAGCCCGAAGGCCTTCGTCGCGCTGCTGCTCCTGCTGGAGTCCGGCACCCTCGCGACCTTCGCCGTCCTCGACCTGCTGCTGTTCTTCCTCGCCTTCGAGACCGTGCTCATCCCGATGTACTTCCTCATCGCCCGCTGGGGCGGCGAGGGACGGCGGGCCGCCGCCTGGCGGTTCATCCTCTACACCCTCCTCGGCTCGGTCGTCATGCTGCTCGGCCTGCTGCTGATCGGGCTGAGAGCGGGCACGTTCGACATGGTGGCACTCGCCACTGACAACGGCCGGTCACTGTCCGCGTCCGTGCAGCTCATCGCCGTGATCGCGATCGGGGTCGGGCTCGCGGTCAAGACGCCGATGTGGCCGCTGCACAGCTGGCTGCCGGACGCCCACACCGCCGCCCCGACCGTCGGCTCGGTCCTGCTGGCCGGCGTGCTGCTGAAGATGGGCACGTACGGTTTCGTCCGGATCCTGCTGCCGATCGCGCCGCACGGCTTCCACACCTTCGCGCCCTACCTCGCCGCCCTCGCCGTCGCCGGGATCGTCTACGGCTCCCTGGCCTGCCTCGCCCTCGCCAGACAGGGCTCCAAGGGCGACCTGAAACGGCTCATCGCCTACTCCTCCGTCGGCCACATGGGCTTCGTGCTCCTCGGCATCGCCACCATGACCCCGACCGGCGTGAACGGCGCCCTGTTCGCCAACATCGCCCACGGCCTCATCACCGGCCTGCTCTTCTTCCTGGTCGGCGCGCTCAAGGACCGCACCGGCACCACCGACCTGGACGCCCTCGCCCCCCTGCCGCCCGGCCACCGCCCCACGACGAGCGGCTCCGCCGCGCAGGATCGATTCCAGACGGGCGCGGCCCTCTACGGCAAGGCCCCCCGTCTCGGCGGTCTGCTCGCCTTCGGCGCGGTCGCCTCGCTCGGCCTGCCCGGCCTCGCCGGATTCTGGGGCGAGATGCTCGCCCTGTTCGGCGCGTTCGAGCCCGCCGCCGGCCTCAGCCGCCCCGCCTTCCTCACCTTCATGGCGATCGGCGCGTTCGGCACCCTCCTGACGGCCGCGTACATGCTCGTCGTGGTCCGCCGCGTCTGCATGGGCCCCGTACCGCAGAAGGCCCCGACCCTGCCCGACGTACGCGGCTTCGAGTTCGCGGCGTGGACCCCCCTCGTCGTCCTCACCGTCCTCGCCGGGCTGTGGCCCAGGGCCCTGCTCGGGCTCACCGACCCGGCCGTGCAGCAGCTCCTCGCAGGAGGCACCCGATGAGCGCCCTGGCCCAGCCGCTCGCCGCCTCGGCGGTCCAGTCCGTCGACTGGCTCGCGATCGCGCCGCCCACCCTCACCGCGGTGATCGCCCTCGCGGCGCTCGTCGCCGACCTCTTCGTGCCGCAGGCCCGCAAGCCCGTCCTCGGCTGGATCTCCGTCGCGGGTCTCACGGCCGCCGCACTCCTGCTCCTGCCGCTGCTGGACGGCGACCGCGCCACCTTCTGCCTGACCGGGCAGCCGGACGTCTGCAGCTACCGCGCCGACCACTTCACGCTCGTCATCCAGTTCCTGGTCCTCGGCGGCGCCCTCCTGGCGGCCCTGCTGTCGGTCACCGCGCTGAAGGACGCGCGCGGGGGACTGCCCGAGGGGGAGTACTGGTTCCTGCTGCTGTCCTCCGCCGCCGGAGCCGCCCTCCTGCCCGCCTCCCGGGACCTGGCGACCCTCGTCGTCGCCCTGGAGGTCGCCTCCCTGCCGGCGTTCGCCCTCGTCGGCCTCAGGCACGGCGACCGCAGGTCCTCCGACGCGGCCCTGAAGTTCTTCCTGTCCTCGGTCACCGCCACCGCCGTCAGCCTCCTCGGCGTCAGCTTCGTCTACGCCACCACCGGCACCCTGTACCTCACCCGGATCGCCGCGCGCGTCCAGCACGTCGACGGCCAGCTGCTCACCCTCGCCCGGACCGGCGTCGTCCTCACCCTCGTCGGCTTCGCCTTCAAGCTGGCCGCCGTCCCCTTCCACTTCTGGGTGCCCGACACCTACGTGGGCGCGCCCCTGCCGATCGCCGCCTACCTGTCGGTCGTCGGCAAGGCGGTCGGCTTCACCGGCCTGATCCTCGTCACCGTCGTCGCGTTCCCCTCGTACGCCGACGTCTGGGGCCCCGCGCTCGCCGCGCTGGCCGCGCTCACGATGACCGTCGGCAACGTCGGCGCGCTGCGCCAGCAGGCCACGCGCGCGTACAGCGCCGTACGGCTGCTCGCCTGGTCCTCCGTCGGGCAGGCCGGCTACCTCCTGGTGCCGATCGCCGCCGCCGGCTACGCCGAGGACCCCCGCAAGGCGATCGGCTCCACCGTCGCGTACGCCCTCATGTACGCCGCCGTGAACCTCGGCGCCTTCGCCGTGGCCGCGCTCGTGGGCCGCACCCGACGGCGCAACCGCCTCTCCGACTACCGCGGCCTGTACGCCGCCAACCCGCTGACCGCCCTCCTTCTGGCCTTCTTCCTGCTCTGCCTCGCGGGCCTCCCCCCGGGCGTCATCGGACTGTTCGCGAAGGTCACCGTCTTCTCCGCCGCCGTCGACGCCGGACTCGGCTGGCTCGCCGTCGTCATGGCCGTCAACGTCGTCATCGCGCTGTTCTACTACCTCCAGTGGACCGCCCTGCTGTTCCGCGCCCCCGAGGGCGAGGCGGGCAGGCACCGCGTCCCGGCCCCCCTCACCGCCGCCATCACCCTGACGGGCGTCATCGGCGTCGCCTTGTCCGGCGCGCCCCAGCTGGTGCTGCGCTTCGCCGCCCAGGGCCTGTTCTGAGACGGTGCGCCTGTTCTGAGACGGCGGGTCTCTTCCGAGACGGCCGGGAACCGGCTCCCGCGGCCGCCGGGCGTCAGCACGCGCGCGCGGGGCACCCGATCAGTCACGCGCGCGTGCCGGCCCGGGACCCGTTCACCCGGGCGGCCCGCGCGCCGTCGTACACGCCGGGGAACCCGGGGCCCTCGCCTGGCGTTGACCAGTACGGAAGGGTCCACTGGACGGGACAGCAGAACATCACGACACCAGTGGCACCGAACAGCAGCAAGCGAAGGGTTCCCCTGCCGCACCACTTGGAGGGCGTACCGTGCACCGCCGGCACAACGGGCTCAGGACCGCAGTACTCCTCGGGGGGCTGTCCGCGCTCATCATCGTCATCGGCAGCCTTTTCGGCCGCACCGGCCTGATCGTGGCCGTGCTCGTCGCCGTCGGCACCAACGCGTACGCGTACTGGAACAGCGACAAGCTGGCCCTGCGCGCGATGCGCGCCCGCCCGGTCAGCGAGTTCGAGGCTCCGGCCCTGTACCGCATGGTCCGCGACCTCTCCACCCAGGCCCGCCAGCCCATGCCCCGCCTCTACATCTCCCCGACCGAGGCGCCGAACGCCTTCGCGACCGGCCGCAACCCGCGCAACGCCGCCGTGTGCTGCACCGAGGGCATCCTGCGCATCCTGGACGAGCGCGAGCTGCGCGGCGTCATCGGCCATGAACTCAGCCACGTCTACAACCGCGACATCCTGATCTCCTCCGTCGCCGGGGCCCTCGCCTCCGTAATCATGTTCCTGGTCAACTTCGCCTGGCTGATCCCGGTGGGCCGCTCGGACGACGACGACGGCCCGGGCCTGCTCGGGATGCTGCTGATCATGATCCTCGGCCCGCTCGCGGCCACCCTCATCCAACTGGCCATCAGCCGCTCCCGCGAGTACGAGGCCGACGCCTCCGGCGCCCGCGTCACCGGCGACCCGCTCGCCCTCGCCAGCGCCCTGCGCAAGCTCGAAGCGGGCACCCAGCAGCTCCCGCTGCCGCCCGAGCCGCGCATCGAGACCGCCAGCCACATGATGATCGCCAACCCCTTCCGCCCGGGCCAGGGACTGTCGAAGATGTTCTCCACCCACCCGCCCATGGCGGAGCGCATCGCCCGACTCGAGCAGATGGCAGGTCGCCGACAGTGAAGACGATTCTCAACATCATCTGGGTGGTCCTCAGCGGCTTCTGGCTGTTCCTGGGCTACCTCCTCGCGGGAGTGCTGCTGTGCGTGACGGTGATCGGCATCCCGTTCGGCATAGCGGCCTTCAGGATCGGCGTCTACGCCCTGTGGCCCTTCGGGTACACCACCGTCGAGCGCCGTGACGCGGGCGCGCCCTCCTGCGTGGGCAACGTGCTGTGGCTGGTCCTGGCCGGCTGGTGGCTGGCGATCGGCCACATCGTCACGGGCATCGCGCTGTGCGTCACGATCATCGGCATCCCGTTCGGCATCGCCAACTTCAAGCTGATCCCGGTCTCGCTGCTCCCGCTGGGCCGCGAGATCGTCCGCACGGACCAGCCGTTCGCGACCCGCTGACGCCCGGGAAACGATCCACGCTCCCGGACCGGGCGCGGCGCCGCCGGCCTGGAGCGTGCCGTGGGCCGGCGCGCGGCCCAGTGCGCGCCCTGGGGCCCGAGCCCGCGGTCGGCGCGTGCCGTGGCTCCCCGCCCGCGGCCCGGAGCGTGTCATGGGCCCGTCTCCCGCCCGGCGGTGCAACCGTGCGGCGTGGCCGGGGCGTCCTCCTGGACGACACGGCACGAACACGCGTGTGGCGAGCACGACGGCGGCGCCGGCCGTCAAGAAGGGCAGGTTCAGGGCATGGGCATCATCAGCTGGATCATCCTGGGACTGTTGGCCGGGGCCATCGCGAAGTTCCTGCTGCCGGGCCGTGACCCGGGCGGCCTCATCGGCACCACGCTCATCGGCATCGCGGGCGCGTTCATCGGCGGCTGGATCTCGGCGCGCTGGCTGGGCCACACGGTCTCCAAGGACTTCTACGACGGCGCCACCTGGGCCGCGGCGATCGGCGGATCCCTCGTGCTGCTGATCGCCTACCGGATCCTGTTCGGCAACTCACGGGACTGAGCGCGCCCGCGGGGCGCGAGCCCCCGGCGACGGGAGAACACCGAGGGCGGGCACCCACCGGGTGCCCGCCCTCGACCATGCCAGGTCCCGCCGGTCCCGCCGGTGGGAAACCGCCGGTTCCTACCGGTAGTTCACGAACTGCAGCGCGAAGTCGAAGTCCTGGCCCTTCAGTAGCGCGATCACGGTCTGCAGGTCGTCCCGGCTCTTGGAGCTGACGCGCAGCTCCTCGCCCTGGACCTGGGCCTTGACGCCCTTGGGGCCCTCGTCGCGGATGAGCTTCGCGACCTTCTTCGCGTTCTCCTGGGAGATGCCCTCCTGGATCGTGGCGAAGATCTTGTACTCCTTGCCGGAGAGCTGCGGCTCACCCGCCTCCAGAGCCTTCAGCGAGATGCCGCGCTTGATCAGCTTGGACTGGAAGACGTCGAGGACTGCGTTCACCCGGTCCTCGGAGTTCGCCTCCATGAGGATCTTGTCACCGGACCACGAGATCGAGGCGCCCACGCCCTTGAAGTCGTAGCGCTGCGAGATCTCCTTGGCGGCCTGGTTGAGGGCGTTGTCGACCTCCTGCCGCTCGACCTTCGAGACGATGTCGAAACTGGAGTCGGCCATGTCCTGTGGCTCCTTGTATCGGGGTGTGTCGGGGTGCGTGTCAGCTGCGTGCCGGCGGGTGGGGGACGACCGCCGAACCGGGCCCACGGGTCCCGGTCCGCATCCGCACCAGCCTAGCCACCCCCCGCCCCGCACGGCGCGGATCAAAGGGGTGGCGGAGCACCCCGGGGCATCGGGTATTGTTTACGTCGTTGCCAGGGAGCACCGCCGAAAGGCGGTTCGAACGGCAGCGACCCCGGCGGTGTGCCCGAGCGGCCAAAGGGAGCAGACTGTAAATCTGCCGGCTCAGCCTTCCCAGGTTCGAATCCTGGCGCCGCCACCAGTCCGAAAGGGCTCGTGACCAGCAGCAATGCTGATCGCGAGCCCTTTCGGCGTTCACCGGCCCTGCGCCGCCGAAATAGGCAGTTCGTCCCGGTGTGTCTCACCCTGATTCGGGTGTTGACCAGTGCGTGTGGGGCAGACGTGGGGCGGCTTCCGGGCCCTCTAGCTGCCGTTCTTCAGTGCCTGCTCGATCCGGGCGTTCGCTGTGGCGGCGGCTCCGTCCAGGCACTTCGCGTAGACCCGGAACAGGACGGCGACACTGTGGCCGGCCCGCGCGGCGACCACTTGCGGCTCCACGCCGGAGCTGAGCCACGTGGATACGGCAGCGTGACGAAGATCATAAGGACGCTTGGCCAGCTGCGACGCCCGTTGAGTAGGAGTAAGGGCGTGCATGCGTGCTTCCGCCCAGACCTCTCCATATCCGGTGTCTTGGATGAGTCCGCCCCGTTGCGTCCGGAATAGCCGACCATCGGTGGCGACGCCGTACGCCGTGACGTGCCACCGCAACAGGCTGACCAGGTCGGGCGGAATCGGCACCGTGCGGACCGCCTTCCGGGGCCGGTGCTTGAGGCCGCGCCGGTCGTGCGCTTCACCGCTGTCGGTCCACGCGGACCCCGACCGGGGACGGGTCTCCCTGAGCCGCAGCGTTCCCCACCCGCGGCGGGGAAGGTCGCAGTCCTCAAGTCGTAGCCCGATGACTTCTGCCGGCCGAGCTGCCGCGTAGTACATGCACCCGAAGAACGCCACTAGGCGGCGCCCCCGGGCGCTCTGCGTACGGACGGCATTGAGCAGGGTGAGAGCCTGCCGGGGGTCCGGGACTGACGCAGGGTCCAGTTCCTCCGCCACCTGCTCCGGGGCCTTCCACTGCACCTGTGGCAGAGGGTTGTCCGACAGTCGGCCGGCGTCGACGGCGTACCCGAGGGCGTTGTGGAAGATAGCGCGCTTCCGGCGGATGGTGGACGCGGACGCCGTGGCGCCGTCCAGCTTCCGTGTCAGGGCGTCGAGGGCGGCGCGGACACGCATGCGGTCGGCCAGTGCGGACGTGGGCAGTGACTTCCGCTCGAACCAGGCCAGCACTTTGGCCACCTCGTCCGGCGGCTCCTCGTCGCGCCGGCTGACGTTGAATGCCCAGCTGTAGAGCGCCGTCCGCACGGTCCTCGGGTCGGCCATGCCCTTCGTGTCCTTGACGAGAGCCGGCGTCACCGTGGCCATGGCTTCCGCGAGAGTCCGGCGCGTCGAGCCGGGGGAGTGCGTCCACTTCATCTCGATGTACTCCCGCGCGTGGCGGTACCAACTCACGTCGTCACGCTGCCGCAACTCGGTGAGCGGCAGGCCGGTCGACTCGTCGAACGGCTCGCCCGCGTGCGCTGCCCGCAGCAGCTCGGCCCGCCGGCCTTCGGCCAGAGTCTTGGTGCGGAACGTCTGCGAGTGCGGGGTCTGGCCCGTCTTCCAGCGCAGTTCCGCAGAAGTCTGTCCCCGGTCCTTCCGCTGCCGGACGGACCAGATGCGAACGTCGTACGTCTTCCCCATGGGGGCCTTCCTGTGAGAGAGGCCCGGCGCGAGCCGGGCCTCTTGGTTCTTGCACAGAGCGTGGCTAGGCGGCGTTCTCTTCCAGCGATGCCCACCAGGCGTCCAGGTCGCTGCGACGACAGCGGATCTGACCGTTTGGAAGCTTGATGAGCTTCGGAGCCTTGCCGCGGGCGCGCAGGCGGTAGAAGGCGGCGCGGCTCATGTCGATCTCTTCGAGGACTTCGGGGAGCTTGAGCATTTTGGGGCGAGCCATCGTTGCTGCTCCTTCGGCTGCTGTCACTTGAGCTGTGCTGTCCGAAGCTGGGATTCCTGCGTCATCGCGTCACCTGCGTCAATCAGGTCTCTGGCCTGCGGGTTTCGGTGACGCAGCCGGGCGGGGGCTGCGTCATCGGTGACACGGGCTCTCGTCACGGGGTGACGCAGGTGACGCGGGATGACGCAGGTTTCGCCGTCTGCGTCACCCCCTGTTGTCGCTGGTCAGAGGCCGTGTGCCGGGCGTGTGGTGACGTAGTGACGCAGGTCTTCCCTTCTTAGGACAAAGGAGGGGGTGGTTTCTGTGGTGGTGCGTCGTCTCTCAGGGCTTGAAGAACGGGCCGCTTCGCGGCGCGACCCGTGCAGGGCGGCTGCCGCCGCCGGAACAGCAAGAGGAGCACCCCTGGCCCGGCGTGCTCCTCTTGCTTGTCCGCCCGCGGCCGGCGGTGGTCAGAAGGCGGGCTGCTGCTCGGGCGGCGTGGGCGGGGCCTGGCGGGTGATCTCGATGTACCGGGCGGCGCTGGTGCGGCCCCAGTCGACCAGTACGCCCCGCGCGGCGAGGGTGGGCTGAATGCGCCGGAGACGGTCGGAGAGGACCTTGCCCGTGGTCGGCCACCCCTTGGGCAGGGGGCGGCATTCCTCGCCGCTGTAGAGGGTGCTGAGGGCGTGCAGCCACTCTGCCGACGTCATCCGCACGTCCTCACCGGGGGCCAGTTCCTCAGCGCGCTTGAGGACCGTCTGCGCCAGCAGGTCGCCTTCGATCACGTCGTCATTGAGGTCGTCCAGGCTGGCCCGGTAGGCCTCCAGCGTCCCGAAGCCGGTGGCCGCGTCGAGCTGCGTGCACAGGTGGGCGAAGTCCGCCATCCGCAGATCGGTCGGCGTCTCGGCCTGCATCGCCCGGACCTTGACGGTCAGGTCGAGCAGGGAGCCGAGGACGAGGGGCAGGATCTCGGCGTACTCCGCCCACAGCTCCGCTTCGGTGCGCCGCACGCGGGGCCGTTCCAGGCGCAGGGTCAGGAGCCGTTCGGCCAGGTCGGGGCGGATGACGCCGACGTCGATGCCGGTGAGCAGCATCGGCCGGCGGTAGCGGGAGCGGACCACGTCGCCGTCGGTGAACAGGGCGCGCTTGATGCTCTCGGCGCCGGTGATGACGCAGCACATCAGGTCGGACAGGTCCGGGGGCAGGTGGGAGAGGTTGTCCAGGGCGGTGATCCATCCGGCGGCCACGGCGGTGATCATGTTCTCCTCGTCCTTGGGGGCCCTGCGCAGGTCGCCGGTCATGCCCTCGATGACCCTGACGAGCATCCGCCCGCCGGTCGACTTGCCCGCTCCCTGCGGGCCGGTCAGGAACGGCGCGGGGACGGGCACGGAGGGTTCGAGGCAGCCGATGAGCCAGGCGATGGCCAGGCACTCGGTCCTGGCGTCGGCGAAGTTGCAGAGCCGCATCAGCAGGTCGATGCCCTTGCCGTTGGTGTCCTTGGCCGGCAGGGGCAGTTCGCCGGTGAGCTGGGTGCGCCGCCAGCAGACCTCCTCGGGGTCGGGGACGCGGATGTCCCATCCGGTGGGGTGGATGCGGACGGACTGGCCGTCGTCGCGGCCCAGGTCGAGCCAGGTTGCGCCGTCGAAGCCGGGGGCGACGCGGATGTGGGTGGGCTGTACGGGCTGGCTGAGGGCGAGTGCTTCGATCAAGTCCAGCGCCTCCTTGAGGGCGGTTCCGTTGAAGACGCCGACCCCGTCACGGAAGAGGCCGACCATGAGTTCTTGGCGGTGGCTCCCGCTGGTGCCCTGGGAGCGGATGGGGCGGGCCACGGGGTGGCCGGTGCGCTGCGCGTACACGGTCCCGTCGACGGTCCGGAAGTACCGGAAGTGGGACTGCGCGTAGTCGGTGATGACCTGCCGCGCCGGGGTCTTGTCGTCCTCGGACACGGCGCTCACATCCCCAGCGCCGCACGGGCGTTCGCCCACGCCTCGACGCAGTGCCGCGCCGTCTCGCCCTTGGCCTGCGCGGCAGCGAACAGCCGGGCGACGTGGGTGTCGTTGAGGCAGCCGCACCGGCCGTGCGTGGACAGCACCGCGAGGAAGGTGCGGTACACGGTCGCGTGGACCGCGCTGGACGCCGCGGTGATGCGCTGCTCCGCCATGGCGATCCCACGGGCAAGGTAGGCGGGGGTGCGGTGCGGGCACTGTCCGCCCCCGGGCTGTGCGGGCACAGCGACGGGATGCGGCGCCGGGCGGGCCGGGGCGGGCGTCTTCACGGCCAGGGCGCGGACGGTGTCGGGCAGGGTGGTCATGGTGCCGGTGCCGGGGCCGAGATAGCGGGCGTAGGCCATGGTGGACTTGATGTCCACGCCGGGCCGTACGCCGTTCGCGGACTGCATGCGGCCGAGGTAGATCCAATGCTCACCGCGGGTCGTGGGCACGGTCTGCGTGGTCGGCAGGTTCTCGCGGGCCCAGTTGACGGCGTCGGCGTCGTCCAGGTCCACGACCGTCAGCCCCGCCCCGCCCGGGTGGTAGGCGACGGCGCTCGCGCGCGTCCACGCGCGCCGCCACACGCCGGAGGCGATGACATCCGGGTCGGTGGTCGCGGCGGCCCAGCCGTGGCAGGGGCCGGGGCACGAGCACGGTCCGGGGGTCTTCATGTTCGGCCGGCCGCCGCAGGCATTGCCCGTGCAGCGGCGGCAGTTGCCGAACGGGACCTTGCCCACCCTCAGCGGCAGGACCGGGAACTGAGACGCAGCCAGGGCGAGCGCGGTGCGCAGGTACTCGCTCATGCCGCCACCTCCAGCACGGGGGCGAGGTGGGCGAGGGCGGCGCGGCCCTGGCGGCAGTACAGGTCGAGTAAGCGCGGCCTGCGGCCGAGCACTCGTCGGATGAGGGTGGTTTGGGTCATGCTGGAGGTCTCCAGTTCTCTTTGGCGGTTCTGGATGACGAGGGCGGCCCCGGTTCTTGGCGGAATAGGGGGCCGCCCTTGGTGCTGTCAGTGGTGGTTGATGGTTCCGTTGGCTCGGCCGAAGAGGCCGGTGGCGGTGATGTTCTGGGTGATCTGCGCGGGGCTGGCCGGGCGGCGTGCGGTGCGCAGGATGAGGGGGACGGCGATGACGCCGGCGGCGATGAGGGCGACGGCGGACCACAGGGCGTGGCTCATGGCGATCAGTCCCGGTGCGGCGTAGGAGAGTCCGACAGAGGCGGCGGCGATGCCGCCCCCGACGGTGGGGGCGAGCAGGGCGATGGTCTTGGCCCACGCCGGGACCGGCTGCGCGACCGGTACGGCCGGCGCGGTCGGGGTGGGGGGTTGGGTGTAGGCGAGGGTGCGGATGCCGCCGGGCAGGGTGACCACCTGAACCCCGGGCGGCAGTTCCTCGGGCAGGATCCGCGGCCCGTCCCAACCCGGGTTGTGGGCGAGCGGTTCGCGGCCGGTTCGGGTGATGGTGGTGATCTCGTACCGGGTCTCGGGGTGCACAACGGATTCCCTTCGATTCGGCGGGCAGCACTCGTGTGGTGCGGGTGCTGCCCGGCCTCGTCTTGTCGTGTCGCTTGTCGTCTGGCTTGTCGTGCGGCTTGTCGCTTGTCTTGTCTTGTCGCTTGTCGCCTTGCAGGTCACAAGCCGTTTCCGGGCCTCACAGAGCCGCCCAGGGCCTTTCTCGCGGGATGGGTGACAAGCGACAAGCGCTCAGTCCTGCGGGGCGTGCCGGCGGTGGACGTAGCGGGCTTTGGTGCCCTCCCCGACGCGGACGGCGGTCCCGTCCGCTGTCCAGGTCTTGAGCCAGCCGACGACCGTCTGACGGGTCGTGCCGTGTGCGTCGGCGAGCGCGCGGGCGATCGCGGACGCCCCGGTGCCCTCCGGTCCGGCGGCCAGCAGCAGGGCGAGCGCTTCGCGCTGCGCGGGGCTGTCCTGCTCGCCCCGCAGCGCGGACAGGTTCAACCCGCCCGGGGCGGCCGGCGGTGCGTCGTCCGCGTCCGGGCGTGGTTCGGGGGCGGTGGCGAACTGGGCGTCGATCTGCTCCCGGAACTGCCGCAGCATCTCGTCCTCAGCCGCAGCTGGCCCCTGCCCGTCCTGCGGGCTGCTCAGCGCGGACAACCGCAGTCCCGGACCGGACGTCCCAGCGGGGGCGGTGGCGTTGTCCGTGTCGGGGGTGTGGTCGCGCATCCATGCGGTGCGGTCGGCATCCCAGCGGCGGGTGTAGGCGGGGCCGGCGGCTTTGGCGGACACGTCGTCCAGGGCTGGGTGCCGGTCGGAGGTGGCGGCGATGATGTCCCGGATCTGGTTCGGCAGGATCCGCCACGCCTTGAACAGCGCGGCCGGTGACTCGGGGGTGGCCATGAACCCGGCCCCCTTGAAGGGGGCCTGGTCGACGCGCAGTCCGCGGCTGCCGGGGAACATCTTCGACAGGTCCATGCCCTCGGTTTCGCCCCCGGTGAGGGCGACGCGCACCTTGGCTTCCCGCCGGATCATCAGGTTGCCCAGCACGCTGCCGGTGGCCCCGAGCGCGGTGAGGACGGTGCGCACGCCCATGGCGCGGGCGATCCGGATCACCTCAAGGATCTTCTCCCCGAGCTTGCGCACATTCCGGTCGGTGCTGGCCAGGATCTCCGCGCCCTCGTCCACCACCAGCATGATCTGAGGAATGCGCGGGCTGACCGGCAGGAGATCGGTGTTTCGCTCGGCGAGCAGCGCTTGGTAGGTCATCTTGCGCTGCTTGGCCACCTTGACCGCGGTGTCGAGCATGGTCATGGCTTCGTCGTAGGTGCCGGCGAGCCAGTCGATGCCGGGCCGCACCGGCTGCCCGTCGCCCCGCTTGATCTCCCCGTTCAGCGCGGGCAGTACCCAGGGCAGACCAGCGCTGCCGGCGTTGAGGTCGATCACCCACGTCAGCACGTCCTCGGCGCGGGCGAACCCGGCCAGGATCGCGTGCACCATGTTCGTCTTGCCCGACCCGGTCGGCCCGACCACCAGCGCGCACTGCTCGCGCAGGTAGGCGAGGATCTGTTCGGCGTTGGTCCGGTAGCCCCACGGGATGCCGGTCAGGACGGACAGCGGCCCGTAGTCGGTGGGGTAGGTGCGTTCCTCGGCGAGCACGTTCGACGTGGTCACGTCGATGATGACGCGGCCCTGGTGGATGCCGGGGGAGGCGGTGGCGGTGCAGCCGTGCGGCAGCCGGGCGTCCGCCGACAGCCGCGCCGACTCGGCAGCAATCTTGCTCCACGTCGCGCCGCCGGGCGGGAGTTCGGCGTCGATGGAGAACCCGGCCCCGGTCGCCCACATCTCCACCCCCACCACCCGCACCGTGATCGAGCAGACGCGCTGGATGCGGTCCACCCATTCCGCGGCGATGGCCCGGCGTTCGGCGGACAGCTCCCGCGCGATCTGCCGCTCTTCGGCGGCGATGGTCTCCTCTTCCCGTGCCTCTTCGTAGAGGGCGGTGGAGCGGGCGGCGGTGCCGATGCCGACGCCGATGGTGGCGAGCGAGCCGAGCGCCACCCACGTCAACGGGCCGTGGGCCATGGCCCACGTGGTCCACCCGGCTCCGACGAGCCAGGACGCGGCGCGGGTGGCGAGGGTGCGGCCGGCGTTGCGCACGCGCAGTCCGGCGATGGTGTGGCCGAGGGCTCCGGCGGCGCCGACGGCCAGTGCCCAGCCGGGGGGCATGCCGGTGGCGGCCCCGGTGGTGGCGACGGCGAAGGCTCCGGTGGTGGCGGACAGGGCGCCGGTCACGGGTCCGTGACCGGCGCTCCAGTCCAGCACCGGGCCACTGTGCTGCTCGGTGGTGGTGGCCATGGTCAGACGTTCCAGCCCTTCTCGGCCTCGGTGCCGTTGCGGGGGTCCTCGTGGCGGGCGATGTCCTGTTCGTGGGCCTGCCGGAACAGCGGCCCCATGTCCTCGGCGACCGCGACGGCGGACATGAGCGCGCCGAAGATGTCGTTGAAGCCGTCCGCGACCTCCTTCTCCAGCGGGAACTCGCTGTCGGAGCGCTCGGCGAGGATCTTCATCACGTTCGCCACGCTGGTCAGCGCGGCGGGCAGTCCCTCGACCATGGCCAGGATCTCCATGGCGTTCTCGGGGTCGTACTGGGTGGCGGCCTGCTCCATCTCGGCCGCGACCTCTTCGAACCGGAAACCGGACACGTGCTCTCCTTCACTCACCTCGGATGTGGCGGGGACTTGCGATGCGGGCCGCTCGACGCCGTCCGCGATGCCCTCGGTGCCGTCGGCGGCGGCTTCGGCGTCCGCGGCGGCTTCCTGCTCCGCCAGGCCCTCACGGATCGCCGCATCGCGGGCGGCGCGCTGCTCGCCCGCGATACCGGCCAGGCGGCGGTAGAGGCGGCGGCCGGGGTGCATCAGCCAGCCGACGCCGAGCTTGCGCCCGAGCGGCGTGGTGATCAGCCCCAGCAGGCCGACGGGCAGGGCGAGCAGGGCGGCCAGCAGCCGCCGGCCGTGGAAGCGGGCCGCGGACCGGCGCAAGGCCTGCCGGGCGGCCCTGCGGGCGGGAGCCTTGCGGACCGTGGCGCGCTGAGCGGCCACCGTGCCGCCGGTCTTCGCATCGCGCTTGGCACGCTGCTTGGCGACCGCGGCGTCCCGGGCGGCGCGGGCCTTGCGGACCGCACCACCCAGCAGACGACCAGCCGCGCCCCCGGGCTTGCCGGGCCGGTTGGTGCCGGCGGCAGCTTTGGCGTTGCGGCGCGCGTCGGCGACCGCCCGACGCGCGGCCGTGGTCTGCGCCCGCCGGTCAGCCCGCGACCCGCCCCCCGCCGCCTGCTGCGCCCGCAGGGCCTTGATCTGACCGGCCCGGCTGGCGGCCTTGCCCAAACCGCCCGACAGGTGCTTGGACAGGCCCGGAGCAGCCTTGCCGCCGGTCTTCGGGCCGTTGGTGGTGTTGTTGTGGCGGGCGGTCGGTCCGGTGGAGCGGCGGTGCTGGCTCGGGACACCGCCTGAACGGCTTCCCGATGTGCCACGGCCTGAGCCACCGGAGCGCTTGCCGTGCGAGCCGGACGACCGGCCGCCCGCGGCCCGGCTCCCGGCTCCTCCGGTGCTGCTGTGGCGCAGCCCGGTGTTGCGGGTGGCGGTTCGGCCGGCGGTGCGTGCCGCGTTGCGTCGGGCGTCGCGGCGGGGGTTGGGGGTGCGGGAGCGGGCGGCGGCGACCGTGCCCAGCACGGCGGCGCCGGTCGCGGCGACTATGGCGGCGATGGGTCCGCCGGCCAGGGAGGCGGCGGCGACCATGCCCGCGGTCGTGTTCACCCCGGACAGGGCCAGCGGGACGACCGGCCAGCCGCCGGGCGTGTGGTCCACCTCGTCCGCAGCCGCCGCCGTCGGGGCGGGCGCAGTGTCGGGCGGCGGGGCCGCCGGTGGGGTGGGGGCAGCCTCGACGGCTACCGGCTCAGTGCTGAGTTCCGTCATGCTGTGAGCACTCCTTCGCGGAGTAGGGCCCGGCCGCGGGCTGTGGAAGGTTTGGCGGCCGGGCCTGCTGACAGGGGGTCAGGCAGCGCGCTGTTCCTCGGTGGGGTAGGCGCAGGGGGTGCACATGCCGAGCGAGGCCGGGATGACGTATCCGGCATCGCGCCGGCACTCGGGGCAGGTGCGGCGGGCGGCGTTCGCCCTGGCCAGAACGGCGCGTTTCGCGTCCGTCATCGGCCGCACGGGCTTCGCGGCGTCGATGCGGTAGAGGTAGGCGACCAGCGGGCCGCGGCGCCGCCGCGGGCGTTCGAGCTGGGCGGCCACGTCCTGACCGCCGGGCCGCAGCCCCGCCGCCCGGAGTTGGCGGCGGGTGGCCAGGCCATCAGGGGCGAGATGCCACCGGTAGACCGGGATGCTCGCCATCACTGGCCCGCGATCGCGAGTTCAGCACCACCCGTGGCCGGGTCGCGGTGCTCGGCGTAGCGGGCGGACACCCACCCCACCGACCAGCCGCACAACTCCGCCGCCGCCCGCACCGGCAGACCAGCGCCGAACGCGGCGGCCACGATCGCGCGGGCTTCGTCCTCGGGGAGCTTGCTCGTGGCCGGGCCGCGTTCCAGCAGTGCGGCCCGTTCACGCTCGGCCCGCTCCTCGCGCGCTTGGCGTTCACGGCGCTCGCGCTCGGCCCGCTCACGACGCTCACGCTCGCGCCGTTCGGCGGCTTCCCGCTCGGCCCGTTCACGCTCCCGCTCACGCTGTTCACGCTCGCGTTCACGGCGTTCACGCTCTGCCCGCTCAGCCTGCTCGCGGGCGGCCTGCTGCTCGCGTTCCTCGCGGCGGCGCCGCTCGTCCCGCTCGGCCTGCTCGCGGACGAGACGGGCTTCGTGCTCACGCTGTTCACGCGCCAGCGCTGCGGCGTGCTCGCGTTCCTCCCGAGCCAACCGCACCGCTTCCTCGCGCCGCTCGGCGGCGGCCCGCTCCCGCTGCTCCCGCTCGGCGCGCTGCCGTTCCTCCAGCGCCGCCACGGCGCGGGTGATGGCGCGCCGGTAGGCGAGGCCGGTCTCCGCGGTGACGATCAGCAGCAGCGGCGCGACCGCGTGCACGGCCACCCCGACCAGATCATGGGCCAGGGCGGAGTCCGCGACGTTGAGCGCGAGGGTCATGCAGCCGGTCATCCACCGCAGCGCGATGGGCCACCGGCCGCCGTTGCCCCCCAGCCGGGCCAGGACGGCGTCCAGGCGGACCACGATGACCACCGCGGCATCCACCACCAGGGGCAGAATCGGGGCGGTCCAGTCCCACTCGTCCGGCGTGTGCGCCGCAGCGAGCGGGGTGACGGTCAGGATCGAATAGAGCATCGCGCCGGCCACGATCAGCCACGTCCCGGCGGACAGGGCGCGCTCTGCTGAACGGACGTGAGCGGCGTTCACCGGCCCGCCCCCGTCCGTGAACGCACCGTGAGCGCGGCGACCAGCATGACCGCAGAGGCCGGTTCATCGAACGTCTCGGTGTGCTCAGTCCAGGCCCACGCGGCACCCGGCACCGGCTCGAACCCGAGCCCGCTGAGCGCGTCCGCGCGCTCCGTGAACGTCGGCACCGGCAGCGCCCGACCGAAGTCGTGCTCGGGCCACGGCTCGATCGTGTCGAGCAGCGCCACGTACAGACGCCACCGGCCGGCGCGCACGGACATCTGCGCCGTGAACTCCCGCGCCTTCTCGCGCTCGCTCACGCCGCACCGCCCGGCACGCTCACGCCGGCGGCGGCGCGGTTGAGCAGCGCGACCCGCGCGGCCAGCGCCCGGCGGCGGGCGCGGCGGATCCGGCGGGCGTCCAGCTCGCTCGGCATGCGGTCCATGACCGCGATCTGCGCGTCGAGCAGATCGACGTCCGCCAGAATGACGGGCATCTCCGCCTCGATCGCGTCCAGCTCCGCATCCGTCGGCTCCATGAAGTCGGCGAACGCGGTAACAACGTCCTGAACAGTGACGATGGGTCCCATTGGGTTGTTCCTCTCGTACAGGAACGGCCCGAACAGCGGCCCCGGTGTTCGAGCACCGGGGCCGCACGCCGTTGAAGTCGGAACATCCGGCTCCCCTCACCGCTGCTCGTACGAGACGAGCAGCGGAGGCAACCGGCCGCAGCGACGCTGCGGAGATTGAGTCGCGCTGTACCTCACACGGGAGACCCCCGTGTGGCCGCCTACTTGGCCGAGGAGAGGCGGCGTGATCCCCATGCAGTTGTCAAAGAACCGGCGCTGCCTTCGTACTGACCCCTGCGGGCGTTCCTCTGGGCGCACTGAGTGCACGTCAGGAGCACGACTCAGTCGCGCAGTTGGGATTGTTCCAACAACTGACGGGTCATGAGTTTGCACGGCTCGCTTGGGCTGCGCAAGGGAATCCGCGTATGTTGTTGGAACAAGACCGTCAAAGCTTGGGAGGGTTGACGTGGGCGAGCAGACGCCGCGGTACCACCGCATCGCTGATGAGCTGCGGCATCTCATCGACACAGGAGAGCTGGAGCCCGGCCAGCAACTCCCAACTGAACATCGCCTCATGGAGCAGTACTCGGCGAGTCGTAACACGATCAGGTTGGCTCTTCGTCGGCTGACCGAGGAAGGTCTGGTGGTCGCCGGGCAGGGACGCGGCAGCTTCGTCAGGAAGAGCCGGCCGGCGGAAGTCTGGGACTGGTCCCTCTTGGAGTCTCGCTCGCGCCACAATGCGGCCCACAGCGAGGGGGACCAGTGGTCGACGGTGGTGGAGGAGAGTGGCCGAAAGCCACGACAAGAGGTCACGGTGTCGATCAGGCGTCCGCCTGCCGAAGTGGCCGAGCAGCTGGGACTTGATCCCGACACCGCCCTCACTGTCGTCCGCGAACGGGTTAGGTACGTGGACCAGGAGCCTTACGCCCTTGCGGACTCGTACTTTCCCGAAGAGCTGGTCAGGGGAACTGCGCTGATGCTCCCGGAGGACGTATCGGCTCCGGGCGGCGTGCTGGCCAGTAGCGGACTGATCCAGACGCACTACCGCGACGAAATCACGGTACGGATGCCTACCCGCCCGGAATCCGAGCGGCTGGACCTGCCCGCCGGCACCCCAGTAGCAGTCCACCGTCGCACGGGCTACGACCAGGATGGCCGTGCACTGCGAGTCATGATCAGTGTCTTGCCGGGAGACCGGCACATCATCCGCTATGAGGTATCCGCAGAGTGAACGTGTTCACCCCAAGGCAACTAGACGGTCTGGCAACCGAGCCGACCTCGCCGAGGCAGGTTTGGTACGCGGCCTTTGGCTCCAACATGCATCTCGCGCGTCTGACCTATTACCTACTCGGGGGTAAGCCCCCTAACGGGCGGCGCACCTACCCGGGGTGCCGGGACGGAAGCCCGCCTGAACGGATGGAACCGGTTTTGCTCCCCGGCGAGCTCTACTTCGCGCTGGAGTCGCAGGCCTGGACGGGCGGCATGGGCTTCTACGATCCGAACGTAGGCGACCAGATGGCTGCGCGTGCCTACCTGGTCACAGCAGAGCAGTTCTCGGACATCGCCGCCCAAGAGATGTATAGAGAGCCTGGAGTGAAGCTGGACCTATCGAAGGTGCTTGCGACGGGCCGAGCGGAGATGGGTCCAGGGCGCTACGAGACTCTGGTGTGCCCCGGTTACTTGGATGGGCATCCAGTCCTGACCTTCACCGCACCCTGGGAGATCGGCGAAGTCGAACTGAAGCCCCCTTCTGCCAACTATCTGCGGCACCTCGGCTCCGGGTTGGCTGAGGCTCACGGTTGGCCGGTCGAGCGAATCGCTGATTACCTGGCTACGCGCCCAGGTGCCGTTGGCCATTGGACGCCGGATAGCGTTGCTGATCTACTCGGGCCGTACGGTGTGGGGGAATCTGCCTAAACAGTGTGAGAGCCGCGGGGGCTCCCACCCCGTCCACCGTCGACCCAGGCAGAGCCGAGCAGACGCGCCCAGGAGCGTCAAGGTCGTTCGTACAGTGGCGCGCTCCACCTTGACACCCCTAAACCATGCCCACTCCACGGTATGTGGGTCGGCGGCGGACGGGATGGGAGCTGGGGTGAGTGGTGGGTGAGGGGGGAAGTAGGCGCGAGCCCACGCAGCGAAGCTCCGGTCTGAGCTGGAGGGCAGATCAGCTCCCGCGCTGACCTCACGAAGAGGGGGCCGGCTCCTCCTGCAGCAGCGTCAACAAGCGCTGGCCAAGGCCAGACAGTGCGTACGGCCGGTAGGTTCCCCCGTAAATCATGCCGTGAAGCGCGCTTTCGACCAGTCCCAGCGAAAGGAGCCTTTGAAGGATCGCATGGCCACCTAGTTTCAGACCCGGGTCGATCTTGCACACATCCTGCAACAACATGCCGTACTTCACGTTGTCCAAGGGGCGCTCAGGAGGCTCAGGCAGGGGTCTCGCTGAGGAGATGACGTGCATGAACCTGATATGTGGAGGATCTATCTCCTTGATGGCCGTTTGCAGCAGTTCCCACACATCTAGTCGCGCTGGCGCCGGGTCCGCTACTGCCGATGCCAGCGCACGGGCGAGCGCGCGCCGCTTTTGAGTGAGTGAGATGTCCTGGGCGGCGGCCACTACTCTTCCCGCGAACTCGAGTAGTCGTTCATCTGCAAGGAGCCGTTCTTGCAACTCGCTTGCCTCGATACCCAACACGCGGGTGACCTCATGCACCAACTGAGCAGTTCGGTCTGCACGGTATGACGTGATCCGGTCTACGATCAGGTCAAAGCTCGTAGCCAAGGCCGGGCCAGCTGCGGCGCCGAGGAGCGCCCCTTCAGGGCCACCGACCACAGCCCCAGCTGTTGTGCCAGCCACGGCAGCAGCTACCTGCTTCAAGCCGCTGACAATCTGACCTTCTGTCCGCTTGTTCACAACACCGACTGTATGCACTTGAGTGGCGGCACGTTTCCTGTTTTTGCTTGCCCATCTCGCGCGAGGACGTCCAGTGACAAGCGACTGCTACACCTCGCGCCCGAGCATTGACCGCCGAAGGAGTACAGGCCAGCAGACTCCCCGCGTAGCGGAGCGGTATCGTGCCCTGGTATGGCCGAGGACAATGAGCAGCGTACGTTCATGGCGATCACCTGCACAGACCGCTCGCAGCATCGACGGATTCGGTTGACGACGGCGCGACTGCACCTGAGCGACCGGGGCATGAACTACGCGCTTGAGCACTTCGCTCCCCCCATGGCCGATGCCGAACCGGAGACGCTGGTTGGACGCGAGTCCTACACCTTCGTCTGCCCCCGTTGCGGCCGCACTCCACAGATCAAGTTCGACAAGTGGTGGAAGCTCCTGGAGGAGCTTGCCGAGGCAGGCCGTGACGAGTTTGACATCTCGCTGCTACCTTGAGTGAGTCACGGAAATATGTGGCCCCTGTGCGAGGACGGGGTGACCTTCCAGTCGGTTGCAGCATGGCCGGCGTTCGCGAAAGCCCGCTCATCCGGTGGGTAGCTTCGAGCTGCCTACGGAGAGTACATGCAGGGCTTCCTCTATGACCTCTTGATCAACGCGGTAGGTTCCCTCATAACAAGTGGCTCGCTGCTCGCGGGTCGACGACTGTGGAGTGCCTGGCAGACGGGTCGCCGTCAGCAGAGTGGGGGAGGTTCCACAGACCAGGAGTCGTGATCAATCGAGTAGCGCGCTCTGGGGTTCCAGCGCACAAGGGGAGCGCACGCCACGTGAGTAGGGTCGTCGCGCGAACCACTCGCCTGCTGAAGCAGCGGATGATCTACCGACTTTGCCGCTCTCAGTGACGGCAATCCTGACGGCAACGACGGCGGACGATAGCGGCACTCGGCAACCAGGAACGGAGGCATCAAGGTGCCTCCGGATCGCCTCCTCAAGGCCTGCTCGCATCTTCTAAAGCGCCTGGCCGCACGACGTAGCTGGTCAGCATGCGCGCGTTGGGCATCAAGGGATGTGGGGCGAGTACGGGGCAGCTGCCGCGCGTTAGCGAAAACGTGCAGCTCAGAGGAAGTGGCCTGCGCGGTCTGTAAATCTGCCGGCTTCGCCTTCCCAGGTTCGAATCCTGGCGCCGCCACACTGGGGAAAGCCCCCTCCGAACTGCGCGAGCAGAGCGGAGGGGGTTTCTTCGTTGCGGGCCGCTTCGACAGCCGCTCGCTTCACTGCTCAGCACCGAGTGACGTCCGTCACCGCCCGCCACCCGAACCCCCCTTCGATCGGCTCACGCTCCCAGGTGTCCGGTACGAGGCCGCGACCGTTTGGGTGCGTAGCGAAGATCACACAGCGGCCGCAGGAAGTGAGCGGGGGCTGGTACCGCCGGAACCGTCCTCGAGTCCGGCTGGACCTGGTGGGGAGTGGTCCTCGGCAAGCTGTGCGGCCACCGGCCACCGGCCACCGGCCACCGGCCACCGGCCACCGGCCGCCGACCACCGGCCCGCGGCGGGGCGGCTGAGAGGATCCGGGCATGAGCGTTCCCGAACCCTCTCCCTCCCGTCCGGCCTCCCCGCAGCGCCCGCCCGCGCCTTCCCGCCCGGGGCAGGCCACGACGACGCTGTGGCGGCCCACCGGGCCCGTGGAGCTGGAGCTCGTTCGGGAGTCGAAGTGGCGCGCCTGGCCGCCGCGACTGCTCGAGCAGCCGATCTTCTACCCGGTCCTCGACGAGGACTACGCGGTCAGGATCGCCCGGGACTGGAACGTGAGGCACGACGGCGCCGGCTTCGTGACCCGGTTCGAGGTCGATACGGAGTTCCTGCGCCGCTACCCGGTCCAGCAGGCGGGCGGGCGGACCATCCTCGAACTGTGGGTGCCGGCCGGGGAACTCGACGAGTTCAACGCGCACATCGTCGGGACCATCGAGGTGGTGCACGAGTTCCGCTGAGGGCCCGATGTCAGTGCCCCGGTGCACACTTGGCCCATGTCCTCGCGCCGCAGAACCTGCCCCGTGTGCCGTCGTGAGATCGCCGTCGTCGCCGGGCGGTTCGCGCGACACGATCCGCCCGGCGCCCGGGAGAGCGGCGAGCTGACGTCCTGTCCGGGCTCCCGCAGCCCGGCACAACTCGGCGCCGTACAGCCGTCGCTGGACGGGTACGCCGTCCCCGAGTTCCCCGGGCAGCTCGCGCTGTTCTAGGGCGTGTTTCGAAAGTCCCGCCTGTCCCGCGACGCCTGGCACGCGCGCTCGCCGCGTTGTCGGGATCGTCCACGTACGCCCAGTACGAGGACGACCCTCCGCCTTGCGATCACACGCACCAGACGCCGCGGGGGCCGCCCTTCGGGCGGCCAGCGCCACTTTCGAAACACGCCCTAGTGCCGCGGCACCGTCCGACGCCTGCCCGGCCGCCGCCGGCCGCGCCCGTCGGCGCGCAAGTTCAGTTGCCCGCCACCGACTTCACCGCCACCGACACCGGGGTGGAGCCGGACACCAGTTCCAGCGTCAGGCCGGCCGTCGCCGGGGTGTCCACCAGTTCGGCGAGGACGGTGGCCACGTCGTCGCGGGGGACCGGGCCCCGGCCGGTGTGCGCCTCCAGCCGGACCTGGCCGGTGCCGGGCTCGTCCGTCAGGGCGCCGGGCCGCAGAATCGTCCAGTCCAGGGCCTCCAGGCCGCGCACGTGGTCGTCCGCCTCGCCCTTGGCCCGCAGATAGACGTCGAAGACCTCGTCGCCCTCGTGCCGCGCGTCCGCGCCCATCGCCGACACCACCACATGACGCCGCACGCCCGCCCGGACCGCGGCGTCCGCGAACAGCACCGCCGCGCCCTTGTCCACCGTGTCCTTGCGGGCCGCGCCGCTGCCCGGCCCCGCGCCCGCCGCGAAGACCGCCGCGTCCGCGCCCCGCAGCCGCTCCGCGACCTCCTCGACCGAGGTCGACTCCAGGTCCAGCACGATCGGTTCGGCGCCGGCCGCGCGCAGATCCTCGGCCTGTTCGGCGCGGCGGATGATCCCCGCCGCCTCGTCCCCGCGCGCGGCGAGCAGCCGCTCCAGCCGCAGCGCGATCTGACCATGGCCCCCAGCGATGACAATGCGCATGTCTTTGACCGTACGCCCGGACAGCCGCATCCGCCGCACGACTTCGGCGTCACCGCGGGCGCGCGTCCTCCCGCGCGCTCCGCGCGGTGCTCGGCGCGCCGGAGCGCGCGCTCCAGCCCCGCGCCCCGCCGGGCGCGCCCCCCCCCGCGTTTCCGGGCAGCCCCGCCCACGGGCCCCGCCCCCGAGCCGGATCACCGTGGCCGCCCCCGAGGCGCACCGGGCGCCGACGGCTCGGCGCCCGGCTCAGGACAGCTCGCCCCGCCCCTGCCGGGGCAGGCCCAGTTCCACCGCCGCCGCGGAGTCGCAGAACTCCCGTACCGCGCTGGTCCGCGCCACCACGCGCCCCTGGTGCACCACGATCCGGCTGTACGCGAGCGACAGAGCGCCCGCGAGGCCGTCGCCGCGCACCGCGAGGAGTTCGGCGGGGAAACCGGCCTCCACACGCACCTCGGGCAGACCGAGGACCGAGCGGGCCGCCGCGCTCACCGTGTCGTAGGCGTCCTGGGGGCGCAGCCCGTGGCGCGAGGCCAGCAGGTAGGCCGCCTCCAGCGGGTCCCCGCGCCCCACCGGGTTCGACACGTCCCGCAGGGCGCCGCTGCCGGCGGCCACCCGCACCCCGGCCGCCCGCAGCAGCCGTACCGGCGCGGTGCCGGGCCCCTCGGCGCCCGCGCAGCCGCCCTGCGGCAGGCACACCACCGTCACCCCGGCCGCGGCCAGTTGGTCCGCGGCCCGCGCGGCCGCCTCGGCGGGCAGCCGGGCCATGCCGCCGCACGGTCCCAGCGTCACCCCGGGGCGCAGACCGCCCGCCATCGCGGCGATCCGCGCCAGCCGGGCCGGGTCGGTGCCGTCGGTGTGCAGGTCGACGGGGCAGCCGTGCTCGGAGGCGACCTCCAGGACGGCCTCCACGTAACCCGTGGGATCGGGGTCCACGTCCGGGCAGCCGCCCACCACGCCCGCGCCCATCTTCACCGAGTCCCGCAGGACGGCCAGTCCGTCCGCGCCGGCCGCTCCGGTCAGCACGCGCGGCACCGCCACCGCCGTCAGTTCGGCGAGGCCGCGCAGCGCCCGCCGCGCCCGCAGGACCGCCGTGAGGGCGTCCAGCCCCTGGACGTCCCCCACGCGCACGTGCGCCCGCAGGGCGGTCGCCCCGTGACCGAGCTGCAGCAGCGCGGCCTCGGTCGCCCGGCGCTGGACGTCCTCCGCGTCGTAGGACACCGGGCCGCGGCCGTCCGCGGTCAGGGCGGTGTCGGCGTGGGCGTGCGGCTCGGCCGGGGCCGGCAGCAGCAGGTAGCCGGCCAGGTCGACGCGGGTCCCGCGGGCGGTGTCCAGACTGCCGGCCGTGCCGACCGCCTCGATGCGCCCGCCGGACAGCCGTACGTCCACGGCCCGCCCGTCGGTCAGCCGGGCCCCGCACAGCAGCAGGCCGTCCGGGGCCGACGGCTCCGACGGCCCCGGCGAGGAGGGCGAGTGGGGCGGCTGCGGCTTACCGGGGGGCATCGCACTCCAGCTGACGGCGGACGACGAGGGGCTGACGGGGAACCGGCGACGGGTGGTGGCGGCCGGCGCGGGCCGGCCGCGGGCCCGCGACCGGGGACCCGGAGCCTGCGGACGGTGACGGCGGACGGACCGGCGCAAGATCACGCAGAGTGAGACGAGCCTAGGGTCGTCGCCCGCGGGGACGGGGGAGGAGCGCAATAGTCGTACCGGTGTGGCACGGGGTCTGCGGGGCCCGGAGGACCCGGCCGCGAGGGGGAGGCGAACGGATTTGGGCGAACGGCCGCGGACCGTGTAATGTCTTCATCGCTCGCCCCAATAGCTCAGTCGGCAGAGCGTCTCCATGGTAAGGAGAAGGTCTACGGTTCGATTCCGTATTGGGGCTCTGGTGTGAGAGGTTCCCGCCGCGAGGCGGGGGCCGATCTCATCAAAGCGGTGTAGCTCAGTCGGTAGAGCAAGCGGCTCATAATCGCTGTGTCACCGGTTCAAGTCCGGTCACCGCTACTGACAGTAGCCGATTGCGGGGTCGGTCCTTCAATCGGCTACTCTTTCTTGCGTTGAATCAGTCAATCCGTTCGTCTTAGGAGCACTCACGTGGCTGCCACCGACGTCCGCCCGAAGATCACGCTGGCCTGCGTGGAGTGCAAGGAGCGGAACTACATCACCAAGAAGAACCGGCGTAACAACCCGGATCGTCTGGAGATGAAGAAGCACTGCCCGCGTTGCAACGCGCACACCGCGCACCGCGAAACGCGATAAATCAGGCTCATTCATGAGGCCGCCCCTGCACCTGGGGGCGGCCTCATGGTGTTTTCGAAGCGGTTCCGAACGAGAGTGACACCAGGAGGTGCCGGGCCATGGCGCTCGACCAGTCCTTCGTGGGGCGGTCCTATCCGCCCACCGCCCCCTACGAGGTGGGCCGGGAGAAGATCCGGGAGTTCGCGGAGGCGGTCGGTGACGCCAACCCGGCGTACACGGACCCCGAGGCCGCCGAGGCGCTCGGCCACCCCGATGTGATCGCCCCGCCGACCTTCGTCTTCGCGATCGCCTTCAAGGCCGCCGGCCAGGTCGTCCACGACCCGCAGCTCGGCCTCGACTACAGCCGTGTGGTGCACGGCGACCAGAAGTTCGCCTACGTCCGCCCCGTGCGCGCCGGCGACCGGCTGACCGTCACCTCCACCATCGAGGCGATCAAGTCCCTGGCCGGCAACGACATCCTGGACGTCCGCGGCGAGGTGCACGACGAGGCCGGCGAGCACGTCGTGACCACCTGGATCAAGCTGGTGGCCCGCGCGGCCGAGGAGGCGTGAGGAACCCATGACGGCGAAGATCGCCTACGACGACGTCGAGGTCGGCACCGAGCTGCCGGCCCAGACCTTCCCCGTGACCCGCGCCACCCTCGTCCGGTACGCGGGCGCCTCCGGGGACTTCAACCCGATCCACTGGAACGAGAGGTTCGCCAAGGAGGTCGGGCTGCCGGACGTGATCGCGCACGGCATGTTCACCATGGCCGAGGCGATCCGCGTCGTCACCGACTGGACCGGCGACCCGGGCGCCGTCGTCGAGTACGGCGTCCGGTTCACCAAGCCGGTCGTCGTCCCCGACGACGACAAGGGCGCGCTGATCGAGGTCTCCGCCAAGGTCGCGGCCAAGCTCGACGACAACACCGTGCGGGTCGACCTGACCGCCACGAGCGGCGGCCAGAAGGTCCTCGGCATGTCCCGGGCCGTCGTGCGACTGGCCTGACGGTCCCGGACGGCACGGCCCGGCCGCCGGCCGGCCGTGCCGTGCCGCGGACCGGCGCGTCCCGGGCTGTCGTCGGGAGCCGCCGACGGGGTCTCGTAGTCTTGGGCGGGTGCAGGTACTCCACGACGCGCCCCTCGCCCCGCTGACCACCTTCCGGCTGGGCGGCCCCGCGACCCGGCTGATCACCGCGACCACCGACGCCGAGGTGATCGACGCCGTCCGCGAGGCCGACGTCGCCGGCACCCCGCTGCTCGTCATCGGCGGCGGCTCGAACCTGGTCATCGGCGACAAGGGCTTCGACGGCACCGCCCTGCGCATCGCGACCCGCGGCTTCGCACTCGACGGCACGACGCTGGAGCTCGCCGCCGGCGAGGTGTGGACCGACGCCGTCGCCCGCACCGTGGAGGCCGGACTCGCGGGCATCGAGTGCATGTCCGGCATCCCCGGCTCCGCCGGCGCGACCCCGATCCAGAACGTCGGCGCGTACGGCCAGGAGGTCTCCACCACGATCACCGAGGTGGTCGCCTACGACCGCACGGCCGGCGAGACGGTGACCCTGGCCAACGACGCGTGCGCCTTCTCCTACCGGCACAGCCGCTTCAAGGCCGAGCCCGAGCGGTACGTGGTCCTGCGCGTCCGTTTCGCCCTGGAGGACGCCGGGGGCCTGTCCGCGCCCGTCAAGTACGCCGAGACCGCCCGCGCGCTCGGCGTGGAGGCGGGCGACCGGGTCGCGCTCACCACCGCCCGCGACACCGTGCTGAAGCTGCGTGCCGGAAAAGGCATGGTGCTCGACCCGGAGGACCACGACACCTGGTCGGCCGGATCCTTCTTCACCAACCCGATCCTCACCGAGACCTCTTTCGCGGCCTTCCGCGCGCGCGTGCGGGAGCGACTGGGCGAGGGCGTCGAGCCGCCCGCCTACCCGGCGGGGGAGGGCCGTACGAAGACCTCGGCGGCCTGGCTGATCGACAAGGCCGGCTTCACCAAGGGCTACGGCGCCGGCCCGGCCCGCATCTCCACCAAGCACACGCTCGCCCTCACCAACCGCGGCGGCGCGACCACCGAGGACCTGCTCGCGCTGGCCCGCGAGGTCGTGGCCGGCGTCCACGAGGCCTTCGGCGTCACCCTGGTGAACGAGCCGGTGACGGTGGGCGTGAGCCTGTGACCCCCGGCGCGGGGGAGCGGGGCCGGTCTCCCGTGTCCCGCGCACAGGTCGGCGCGGGATCCCTCACAGAGATCGCATAGGGTCGGTCCCCGTTCCACAGGGAGGGGAAAGAACCATGCGAGGCAGACGAAGGGGCGCCACCGCCGCGCCGGCGGCCGTACTGGCCGCCCTGGTCGGCGTGCTCGCCACGGGCTGCGGCACGGCGGCCCAGGCGGGCTCCGGCCACGGCGACGGGAAACCGTCGGCCGCGCGGACACCGGCGGCGGACGTACGGGTCGTCCAGACGCTCGCGTCCGACGGCACCACCGTGAGCGTCGGCTCCCCGGCCGCCAAGACCGTCGTCAGCGTCTACGAGGACCTTCGCTGCCCGGTCTGCAAGGACTTCGAGACCCGGGGCGGCGGCGAGGCGCTGCGGGGGATGGTCCGCTCCGGCGAGGTGCGGGTGGAGTACACGCTGGCCTCCTTCCTCGACGACCAGCTCGGCGGCGAGGGCTCCCAGAAGGCCGCCAACGCGCTGCGGGCGGCCCTGGACGCCGGCAAGTTCGCCGAGTACCACGACGTCCTGTACGCCCACCAGCCCGAGGAGAGCGTCGACGGCTACACCGACGCGTACCTGCTGGACATGGCCTCCCGGGTGAAGGGCCTGCGGGACAAGGACTTCGACGCGGCCGTCAAGGACATGAAGTACCGCGGCTTCGTGATCGCCTCCGAACAGGCCTTCGACGCCTCCGGGGCGACCGGCACGCCCACCATGAAGGTCGACGGCAGGATCGTCGACGGCTGGCTGGCCGACGGGATCTTCGACAAGGAGATGCTGCCCACGGTGGTCCGGATGCTGGCCCGGCCCACGGACTCCTGACCCGACCCGTCCGCCTGGCCACCCGCAGGTCACTCCCTGCCCTCACCCGCCTCCCTCCCGCGGCAGCCCCGCCGTCACGGACCCGCGCCGCGCCCGTCCGTGGCAGCCCCGCCGTCACGGCCCCGCGCCGCGCCCGTCCGTGGCAGCCCCGCCGTCACGGCCCCGCGCCGCGCCCGTCCGTGGCAGCCGCCGCCTCAGCCCGCCAGCCAGTCGTCCACACCCGACAGCAGTTTCGTCCGCACGTCCTCAGGAGCCGCCGAGGCACGGATCGACTGGCGGGCCAGCTCGGCGAGTTCGGCGTCCGTGAAGGAGTGGTGGTCGCGGGCGAGGGTGTACTGGGCCGCCAGGCGGGAGCCGAAGAGGAGGGGGTCGTCGGCGCCCAGGGCCATCGGGACGCCGGCCTCGTAGAGCGTGCGCAGGGGGACGTCCTCGGGCTTCTCGTAGACGCCGAGAGCCACGTTCGAGGCCGGGCACACCTCGCAGGTCACACCGCGGTCGGCGAGGCGGCGCAGCAGGCGCGGGTCCTCCGCCGCGCGCACCCCGTGGCCCACGCGCCGGGCCTCCAGGTCGTCGAGGCAGTCGCGGACCGAGGCCGGGCCGGTCAGCTCGCCGCCGTGCGGGGCCGCGAACAGACCGCCCTCCCGCGCGATCGCGAACGCCCGGTCGAAGTCGCGCGCCATACCCCGGCGCTCGTCGTTGGAGAGGCCGAAGCCGACCACCCCGCGGTCCCGGTAGCGCACGGCGAGGCGGGCCAGCGTGCGGGCGTCCAGCGGGTGTTTCATGCGGTTGGCGGCCACCAGGACCCGCATGCCCAGGCCCGTCTCGCGCGAGGCCGTGTCCACCGCGTCCAGGATGATCTCCAGCGCCGGGATCAGTCCGCCCAGGCGCGGCGCGTACGAGGTGGGGTCGACCTGGATCTCCAGCCAGCCCGAGCCGTCCCTGATGTCCTCCTCGGCGGCCTCCCGCACCAGCCGCTGGATGTCCTCGGGCTCGCGCAGGCAGGACCGCGCCGCGTCGTACAGCCGCTGGAAGCGGAACCAGCCCCGTTCGTCGGTCGCCCGCAGTCTCGGCGGCTCCCCGCTGAACAGGGCGTCCGTCAGCGCCTCGGGCAGGCGCACACCGTACTTGTCGGCCAGTTCCAGCAGAGTCGCGGGCCGCATCGACCCGGTGAAGTGCAGGTGCAGATGGGCCTTCGGCAGTTCAGAGACATCACGTACACCCGGGGGGTTCGGGGGGCGCCCCCCTGAAAAGCTCAGCATTCACCGATCCTGCCGCATGCCCGCGCCGTCCCGGTAGCCGTTTCCCCGTTCGTGGTCTTGCTCGCACAAACGAAGGGGCCCGCCGCCCCGCTCGTCACGAGCGGGGCGGCGGGCCCTCCGGGAAGCGGACGGCGGCGGACGTCAGTCCCGCGCCTCCGCCAGCAGCTTCTGGATCCGGCTCACGCCCTCCACCAGGTCCTCGTCGCCGAGGGCGTAGGACAGGCGCAGATAGCCCGGCGTGCCGAAGGCCTCGCCCGGGACGACCGCGACCTCGGCCTCCTCCAGGATGAGGGCGGCCAGCTCCACGGAGTTCTGCGGGCGCCTGCCGCGGATCTCCTTGCCGATCAGCGCCTTCACCGACGGGTAGGCGTAGAACGCGCCCTCGGGTTCCGGGCACAGCACGCCGTCGATCTCGTTGAGCATCCGCACGATGGTCCTGCGGCGGCGGTCGAAGGCCTCGCGCATCTTCGCGACCGCCTCCAGGTCGCCGGAGACGGCGGCCAGGGCGGCCGCCTGGGCGACGTTCGACACGTTCGACGTGGCGTGCGACTGGAGGTTGGTGGCGGCCTTGACCACGTCCTTGGGGCCGATGACCCAGCCCACGCGCCAGCCGGTCATGGCGTACGTCTTCGCCACGCCGTTGACCACGACGCACTTGTCGCGCAGCTCGGGCAGGAGCGCCGGCAGGGACACGGAGACCGCGTCGCCGTACACCAGGTGCTCGTAGATCTCGTCGGTGAGCACCCACAGACCGTGCTCCAGCGCCCAGCGGCCGATCGCCTCGGTCTCCGCCTCGGAGTACACCGCGCCGGTCGGGTTGGAGGGGGAGACGAACAGGACGACCTTGGTCTTCTCCGTGCGGGCGGCCTCCAGCTGCTCGACCGAGACCCGGTAGCCGGTGGTCTCGTCGGCGACGACCTCGACCGGGACACCGCCGGCCAGGCGGATCGACTCCGGGTACGTCGTCCAGTACGGCGCCGGCACGATGACCTCGTCGCCCGGGTCCAGGATCGCGGCGAAGGCCTCGTAGATGGCCTGCTTGCCGCCGTTGGTGACCAGGATCTGGGAGACGTCCGGCTCCCATCCGGAGTCGCGCAGCGTCTTCGCGGCGATCGCGGACTTCAGCTCGGGCAGACCGCCGGCCGGCGTGTAGCGGTGGTACTTCGGGTTCTTGCAGGCCTCGATCGCGGCCTCGACGATGTAGTCCGGGGTCGGGAAGTCGGGCTCACCGGCGCCGAAGCCGATCACCGGACGCCCGGCGGCCTTCAGGGCCTTGGCCTTGGCGTCCACGGCGAGGGTGGCGGACTCGGAGATCGCGCCGACTCGGGCGGAGACCCGGCGCTCGGTGGGAGGGGTTGCAGCGCTCATACCGCCATCGTTCCAGACCCCGAACGCCGTGGGCACGCGGGTTTCACGGACTGAACAGGACCGGTCTACGTGCTGAACAACCGTCCGGATCCGCGCCGTGGCCAGGCGATCTTCCTCGGGATCCCCCGTCGACCGCCGTCGGAGGGACGCCGAAGAACACTTTCTGTTCGACGCTGGGCCGCAGACCACGTACACTCTCACCTCGTTGGCCTTCAGCAGCCGCCGCACCCGGTGCGCACCGGGGCATCCATTCGGATGCGGTACGTTGGGGGACACACAAAGGGTCGTAGCTCAATTGGTAGAGCACTGGTCTCCAAAACCAGCGGTTGGGGGTTCAAGTCCCTCCGGCCCTGCTACACACACCTTCGCCAGGGATGTGTGCGCATGTACGTACAGAAATGCACCGCCGTGCGGCTCGACCGGGCGCGGCACGGCCACGACCCGGAATCAGGTGAGGACGCATGACGGACGCCGTGGGCTCCATCGACACGCCTGATGCCCAGGACGAGGTGGCGGAGTCCAAGAAGAAGCCCCGCAAGGGCGGCAAGCGTGCCAAGAAGGGTCCGCTGAAGCGTCTCGCGCTCTTCTACCGGCAGATCGTCGCGGAGCTCCGCAAGGTCGTCTGGCCGTCGCGGAGCCAGCTGTCGTCGTACACCACCGTGGTGATCTTCTTCGTCGCCATCATGATCGCCCTGGTGACCGTGATTGACTATGGGCTCAACCACGCGGCCAAGTACGTTTTCGGCTGAGCCAAGAGCGAAGGGCGCCGTGGTTACCGGCGCCCGTTTTCGCATGTTCCACCCCTATGTATCCAGGAAGAAGCAGCCACCGTGTCTGACCCGAACCTGAACGACGCCATCGAGCCGACCGAGTCCGTGGATGACGAGCTCGACATCGTCGAAGGTGCCGACGAGGTCGACGAGGCGGAGGCTGCCGAGGCCGCCGCGGGCGAGCCGGCCGAAGAGGCCGCCCTCCACGTCGAGGACGAGGACGCCGAAGAGGCGGCCGCCGAGGGTGCTGACGCCGAGGCCGCCGAGGGCGAGGCCGGCGAGGAGGCCCCCGCCGAGGAGCCCGAGCCCGAGCTGGACCCGGTCACCAAGCTCCGCGAGGAACTGCGCACGCTGCCCGGCGAGTGGTACGTGATCCACACCTACGCCGGCTACGAGAAGCGCGTGAAGGCCAACCTGGAGCAGCGCGCCGTCTCGCTGAACGTCGAGGACTTCATCTACCAGGCCGAGGTGCCCGAGGAAGAGATCGTCCAGATCAAGAACGGCGAGCGCAAGACCGTCCGGCAGAACAAGCTGCCCGGTTACGTCCTCGTCCGCATGGACCTGACGAACGAGTCCTGGGGCGTCGTCCGCAACACCCCCGGTGTCACCGGTTTCGTCGGCAACGCCTACGACCCCTACCCGCTGTCCCTGGACGAGATCGTGAAGATGCTCGCCCCGGAGGCGGAGGAGAAGGCCGCCCGCGAGGCCGCCGAGGCCGAGGGCAAGCCGGCTCCGCAGCGCAAGGTCGAGGTCCAGGTGCTGGACTTCGAGGTCGGCGACTCGGTCACCGTCACCGACGGCCCGTTCGCCACGCTGCAGGCGACGATCAACGAGATCAACGCCGACTCGAAGAAGGTCAAGGGCCTCGTCGAGATCTTCGGCCGCGAGACCCCGGTCGAGCTGAGCTTCGACCAGATCCAGAAGAACTAGTTCTTTCTGGTCGTACCGCTTCCGCGCAGGTCAGGCGGGCTGCTCGCAGCCGGTCTGACCTGCGCGGTTTTCAGCCGCACAGCTATACCCGTTATCGTTGTGCGGTATGCCTGCGTCCGGGTGGTTTCCCGGGAGCGGGCAGGACCCGAATCGAAAGGACCCGGAGAGCTATGCCTCCCAAGAAGAAGAAGGTCACGGGGCTCATCAAGCTCCAGATCAACGCCGGTGCGGCGAACCCGGCCCCGCCGGTCGGTCCGGCGCTCGGTCAGCACGGCGTCAACATCATGGAGTTCTGCAAGGCCTACAACGCCGCGACCGAGTCGCAGCGTGGCTGGGTCATCCCGGTGGAGATCACGGTCTACGAGGACCGTTCCTTCACCTTCGTGACCAAGACCCCGCCGGCCGCGAAGATGATCCTCAAGGCCGCTGGTGTCGAGAAGGGCTCCGGCGAGCCGCACAAGACCAAGGTCGCGAAGATCACCGACGCGCAGGTCCGTGAGATCGCCCAGACCAAGCTGCCCGACCTCAACGCCAACGACCTGGACGCCGCCGCGAAGATCATCGCCGGCACCGCGCGTTCCATGGGCATCACGGTCGAGGGCTGAACCCCACCTTCGTAGTCATGCGGCCGTGAAACGCCGCACGTGGCAGGGCCTGCTCGGCCCGTACCACGACTCCTTTCAGAAACCTCAGGAGCAGTTGTGAGCAAGCGCAGCAAGGCTCTCCGCGCTGCGGACGCCAAGATCGACCGGGAGAAGCAGTACGCCCCGCTCGAGGCCGTCCGTCTCGCCAAGGAGACCTCCACGACCAAGTTCGACGGCACCGTCGAGGTCGCCTTCCGCCTGGGTGTCGACCCGCGCAAGGCCGACCAGATGGTCCGTGGCACCGTGAACCTTCCGCACGGCACCGGCAAGACCGCCCGGGTCCTGGTCTTCGCGACCGGTGACCGTGCTGCGGCCGCGGAGGCCGCGGGCGCCGACATCGTCGGCTCCGACGAACTGATCGACGAGGTGGCCAAGGGCCGTCTGGACTTCGACGCCGTCGTCGCCACCCCGGACCTCATGGGCAAGGTCGGCCGCCTCGGCCGCGTCCTCGGCCCGCGTGGTCTGATGCCGAACCCGAAGACCGGCACCGTCACCCCGGACGTGGCCAAGGCCGTCACCGACATCAAGGGCGGCAAGATCGAGTTCCGCGTCGACAAGCACTCGAACCTGCACTTCATCATCGGCAAGACGTCGTTCGACGACACCAAGCTGGTGGAGAACTACGGCGCCGCGCTGGAGGAGATCCTCCGTCTGAAGCCGTCCGCCGCCAAGGGTCGCTACATCAAGAAGGCCGCCATCAGCACCACGATGGGCCCCGGCATCCAGCTCGACCCGAACCGCACCCGCAACCTCCTCGTCGAGGAGGACCCGGCCGCGGTCTGAGCCTTCGGCTCGCCCAGTCGGCGACGAGCCCCGCAACCGAACGGTTGCGGGGCTCGTCCCTTTTCTGTGGGACGGCTGTGCGGCTCTCTCGTACGACTGTCGGTGGCCTGCGCTAGCGTGCGGGGCACAGCGAACGCTTAGGGGTGGGTGGAATGAACAGCAGGACCGTACGCCGGACGACGCTCTCGATCGCGGCGGTGGCCGCGTTGACCGGGGTGGCGGCCTGCGGCTCCGGGTCCTCCGGTCAGGGCGGCAAGGCCGTGGGCCAGGGGGTGGCGGCGGTGAGCCCCATAGCGGCCCTGCGCAGCGCCGAGACGTCCACCGCGAAGGCCGACTCGGCCCGGGTCGAGTCGACGACCAGCATGGGCAGCGTGATGTCCCTGAAGGGCACCGGCGCGCTCGACTGGAGTCACGGCATCGCCGGCTCCCTGTCGATCACGTACACCGGGGGCACCGCGGCCGAGACGATGCGCAAGCTCGGCAGCACGACGACCGAGGCGCGCTACGTCGCCGACGGGTACTACACGAGGATGAGCGACCAGTACGCCGCCCTGGTGGGCGGCAAGCACTGGCTCAAGTACTCCTACGACGACCTCGCCGCGATGGGCGGCGGCTCCGGCGCCTACCTCAAGGACCAGATGCAGAACACCACGCCGAACCAGGGCGTGCGGCTGCTGATGGCCTCCGGGGACGTGAGGAAGGCCGGCGAGGAGAAGGTCGCCGGGCAGAGCGCCACGCACTACACGGGCACCGTGAACGTCGCCGACTTCGCCGACAAGAGCAACCACAACCTCTCCGCCGACCAGCTCTCCTCGCTGAAGAAGCAGCTCAGCCAAACCGGCATCAGCACGGAGACCGTCGACATCTGGATCAACGACCAGAACCTGCTGGTCAAGAAGGTCGAGAAGGCGGACACGGCGAACGGCCCCATGACCACCACCGCCCTCTACCGCGACTACGGCGTGAAGGTCTCGGTCACCGCGCCGCCGGCGAGCGACACCGAGGACGTCGCGAAGCTGCTCAAGCAGCAGGGCGCCTCGACCGGCGCCCTCACGGGCGGGACCGGCACCAGCTCCTGACCGCGGGGCGCCGCCGCCCGGACACCCGGCCGACGGCGCCGTACGGCCGCTGCGTACGGCCCGTGCTCGCGGCGGGCCCGTACGCACGGCCCCGTACGTCACCCGGTCGGCGGGGCACGACGAGCGGATTTGCTCGACGGCGTCCCGTTCACGTACTCTCCTCAGGAAGCCAAAGACCGCTGGTCGTTGCCGTGCACTCGTTCGAGGGTGCGGTGGCCGAAGGATCCGCTGTACATGCGGACGACCCGCGCAGGTGACTGTGGAAGTACTCCCGGAGTGCGCACGCTCACGTCGTGTGTCCGACCGGTCGAGTCCGCCCCGTGCCCTGCGCCGGGGCGTTTCGTTTTCCCAGTCCTCCTTCGGGTCCGCGCGGTCCGAATCACCCGGAAGGAGGCCGAGGCTCTATGGCGAGGCCCGACAAGGCTGCCGCGGTTGCCGAGCTGACGGACAAGTTCCGCAACTCGAGCGCCGCCGTGCTGACCGAGTACCGCGGTCTCACCGTGGCGCAGCTCAAGACGCTGCGTCGTTCGCTCGGTGAGAACGCCCAGTACGCCGTGGTGAAGAACACGCTGACCAAGATTGCGGCCAACGAGGCCGGGATCACGACGCTGGACGACCAGTTCAATGGTCCGACGGCTGTCGCCTTCATCACCGGTGACCCGGTGGAGTCGGCGAAGGGTCTCCGTGACTTCGCCAAGGACAACCCGAATCTCGTCATCAAGGGCGGTGTCCTTGACGGCAAGGCGCTGTCCGCCGACGAGATCAAGAAGCTTGCGGACCTCGAGTCCCGCGAGGTTCTGCTCTCCAAGCTGGCGGGTGCCTTCAAGGGCAAGCAGTCCCAGGCTGCTTCGCTCTTCCAGGCGCTCCCCTCGAAGCTCGTCCGCACCGTGGACGCGCTTCGCGCCAAGCGCGACGAGCAGGGCGGTGCCGAGTAACTCGGCTCGCTTTCTGACTCTGGCCGCCTAGGCGGCTCGGGTCGCAGCGGGCCCGACGTACGCCCGCCTCACCCAGTACATCCGGCACCTGCCGAATCAGTGGAAGGATCGCCCATCATGGCGAAGCTCAGCCAGGAAGACCTGCTCGCCCAGTTCGAGGAGATGACCCTCATCGAGCTCTCCGAGTTCGTGAAGGCCTTCGAGGAGAAGTTCGACGTCACCGCCGCCGCGGCCGCCCCGGTCGTCGTCGCCGGTGGTGCCGCCGGCGGTGCCGCCGAGGCCGTCGAGGAGAAGGACGAGTTCGACGTCATCCTCACCGGTGCCGGCGACAAGAAGATCCAGGTCATCAAGGTCGTGCGCGAGCTGACCTCCCTCGGCCTGAAGGAGGCCAAGGACCTGGTCGACGGTGCGCCGAAGCCCGTCCTGGAGAAGGTCAACAAGGAGGCCGCGGACAAGGCCAAGGAGTCCCTCGAGGGCGCCGGCGCCTCCGTCGAGGTCAAGTAAGACCTCCACGGGTCCGCACGGACTCCTGCGAGCCGTCGACGGCCTCGCGGCACGCCCCGTAGGACGGGCCGCATAGGGCTGTAACGCGAACGCACCGAAGAGCGATCATCCATCCGGGTGGTCGCTCTTCGGCGTTCCCGGGGGGTGGCTGTGGCGGCCTTGCACCCGACACCGGGAGGGGTATGGTGATCTTCGTTGTGCCTCAGGAGGCCCCCGGCGGCAGGCTGCACGTGACGATGGCAGCATCCGGTTTGGGCATGGGAGGCCTTGACGAACCGCACGCAGCGCGCAATTCTCAGGACGCGTCGTCACGAGGATCCGAATCCGAGGCATGGATCGACGACGAAGAGGGCAGTATCAACCTGCGTTGAGGGCAGCAGGCCATAGGCGGTGACGACGACGAGGGTCTCGGGAAACCGGCACTGGACATCAGTGGGCCATGTGGCTACACTGACCCTTTGCGCTGCCTGTTAGCTGTCCCCTGCCCGTCACCAGGGGCATGCCCTCGCCCGAGCATCGATGACCGGACCGCACCTGAACTGGCCCAATCGCCATTTCAGGCACCGTCTGTCCCGTTGCCCAGGAGAGGGGCCGGTACGCGCGTAGTGAGTCCGAGCCCTCGGAAGGACCCCCTCTTGGCCGCCTCGCGCAACGCCTCGACCGCGAATACGAACAACGGCGCCAGCACCGCCCCGCTGCGCATTTCCTTTGCAAAGATCAAGGAGCCCCTCGAGGTTCCGAACCTTCTCGCGCTGCAAACCGAGAGCTTCGACTGGCTGCTCGGCAACGACGCGTGGAAGGCTCGCGTCGAGGCGGCTCTGGAGTCCGGTCAGGACGTCCCCACCAAGTCCGGTCTGGAGGAGATCTTCGAGGAGATCTCCCCGATCGAGGACTTCTCCGGGTCGATGTCGCTGACGTTCCGCGACCACCGCTTCGAGCCGCCGAAGAACAGCATCGACGAGTGCAAGGAGCGCGACTTCACGTTCGCCGCCCCGCTCTTCGTCACGGCGGAGTTCACCAACAACGAGACCGGCGAGATCAAGTCCCAGACGGTCTTCATGGGCGACTTCCCGCTCATGACCAACAAGGGCACCTTCGTCATCAACGGCACCGAGCGTGTCGTGGTGTCGCAGCTGGTCCGTTCGCCGGGTGTCTACTTCGACTCCTCCATCGACAAGACGTCCGACAAGGACATCTTCTCCGCCAAGATCATCCCGTCCCGGGGCGCCTGGCTGGAGATGGAGATCGACAAGCGCGACATGGTCGGTGTCCGCATCGACCGCAAGCGCAAGCAGTCCGTCACCGTCCTCCTGAAGGCGCTCGGCTGGACCAACGAGCAGATCCTCGAGGAGTTCGGCGAGTACGAGTCGATGCGCGCCACCCTGGAGAAGGACCACACCCAGGGCCAGGACGACGCGCTGCTCGACATCTACCGCAAGCTGCGCCCGGGCGAGCCCCCGACGCGTGAGGCCGCGCAGACGCTGCTCGACAACCTGTACTTCAACCCGAAGCGCTACGACCTCGCCAAGGTCGGCCGCTACAAGGTCAACAAGAAGCTGGGTGCGGACGCTCCGCTGGACGCGGGCATCCTGACCGTCGAGGACATCATCTCGACGATCAAGTACCTGGTGAAGCTGCACGCCGGCGAGACCGAGACCGCCGGGGACAACGGCGGCACGATCGTCGTCGAGACCGACGACATCGACCACTTCGGCAACCGCCGTCTGCGCAGCGTGGGCGAGCTCATCCAGAACCAGGTCCGCACCGGCCTGGCCCGTATGGAGCGCGTCGTCCGCGAGCGCATGACCACGCAGGACGTCGAGGCGATCACGCCGCAGACCCTGATCAACATCCGGCCGGTCGTCGCCTCCATCAAGGAGTTCTTCGGCACCAGCCAGCTGTCGCAGTTCATGGACCAGAACAACCCGCTGTCGGGTCTCACCCACAAGCGCCGCCTGTCGGCCCTTGGCCCGGGTGGTCTCTCCCGTGAGCGGGCCGGCTTCGAGGTCCGAGACGTGCACCCCTCGCACTACGGCCGCATGTGCCCGATCGAGACGCCCGAAGGCCCGAACATCGGTCTGATCGGCTCGCTCGCCTCCTACGGCCGGGTCAACGCGTTCGGTTTCGTCGAGACCCCGTACCGCAAGGTCGTCGACGGCCAGGTCACCGACGAGGTCGACTACCTGACCGCCGACGAGGAGGACCGCTTCGTCATCGCCCAGGCCAACGCCGGCCTCAACGACGACATGCGCTTCTCCGAGAACCGCGTCCTGGTCCGCCGCCGTGGCGGTGAGGTCGACTACGTCGCCGGTGACGACGTCGACTACATGGACGTCTCGCCGCGCCAGATGGTGTCGGTCGCGACCGCCATGATCCCGTTCCTCGAGCACGACGACGCCAACCGCGCCCTCATGGGCGCGAACATGATGCGCCAGGCCGTCCCGCTCATCAAGAGCGAGGCCCCGCTCGTCGGTACCGGCATGGAGTACCGCTCCGCCGTCGACGCCGGCGACGTCGTCAAGGCCGAGAAGGCCGGTGTGGTCCAGGAGGTCTCCGCGGACTACATCACCACCGCCAACGACGACGGCACGTACATCACGTACCGCCTGGCCAAGTTCGCCCGCTCCAACCAGGGCACCTCGGTCAACCAGAAGGTCATCGTCAACGAGGGCGACCACGTCATCGCGGGCCAGGTGCTCGCCGACGGTCCCGCCACCGAGAACGGCGAGATGGCCCTCGGCAAGAACCTGCTCGTGGCGTTCATGCCGTGGGAGGGTCACAACTACGAGGACGCGATCATCCTGTCGCAGCGCCTCGTGCAGGACGACGTCCTCTCCTCGATCCACATCGAGGAGCACGAGGTCGACGCCCGTGACACCAAGCTCGGCCCCGAGGAGATCACCCGGGACATCCCGAACGTCTCCGAGGAGGTCCTCGCCGACCTCGACGAGCGCGGCATCATCCGCATCGGCGCCGACGTCGTCGCCGGCGACATCCTGGTCGGCAAGGTCACGCCCAAGGGCGAGACCGAGCTGACCCCGGAGGAGCGCCTGCTGCGCGCCATCTTCGGCGAGAAGGCCCGTGAGGTCCGTGACACCTCGCTGAAGGTCCCGCACGGCGAGATCGGCAAGGTCATCGGCGTCCGCCTCTTCGACCGCGAGGAGGGCGACGAGCTGCCGCCGGGCGTGAACCAGCTGGTCCGCGTCTACGTCGCGCAGAAGCGCAAGATCACCGACGGTGACAAGCTCGCCGGCCGCCACGGCAACAAGGGCGTCATCTCCAAGATCCTGCCGATCGAGGACATGCCGTTCCTGGAGGACGGCACCCCGGTCGACATCATCCTCAACCCGCTGGGCGTCCCGTCCCGAATGAACCCGGGACAGGTCCTGGAGATCCACCTCGGCTGGCTCGCCAGCCGCGGCTGGGACGTCTCCGGCCTCGCGGAGGAGTGGGCCCAGCGCCTCCAGGTCATCGGCGCCGACAACGTCCAGCCCGGTACCAACGTCGCCACCCCGGTCTTCGACGGTGCGCGCGAGGACGAGCTGGCGGGTCTGCTGCAGCACACCATCCCGAACCGGGACGGCGAGCGCATGGTGCTCCCGACCGGCAAGGCGCGGCTGTTCGACGGCCGCAGCGGTGAGCCGTTCCCGGACCCGATCTCGGTCGGCTACATGTACATCCTGAAGCTGCACCACCTGGTCGACGACAAGCTGCACGCCCGCTCGACCGGTCCGTACTCGATGATCACCCAGCAGCCGCTGGGTGGTAAGGCGCAGTTCGGCGGCCAGCGGTTCGGCGAGATGGAGGTGTGGGCACTCGAGGCGTACGGCGCCGCCTACGCCCTCCAGGAGCTGCTGACCATCAAGTCCGACGACGTCACCGGCCGCGTGAAGGTCTACGAGGCCATCGTCAAGGGCGAGAACATCCCCGAGCCCGGCATCCCCGAGTCCTTCAAGGTGCTCATCAAGGAGATGCAGTCTCTCTGCCTGAACGTGGAGGTGCTGTCCAGCGACGGTATGTCCATCGAGATGCGCGACACCGACGAGGATGTCTTCCGCGCCGCGGAGGAGCTCGGCATCGACCTGTCCCGGCGCGAGCCGAGCAGCGTCGAAGAGGTCTGACGGGAGTCCGGCAGGGGCCTCACCGATGAGTGAGGCCCCCGCCGACCCCCAGGCCCCCGTTTCAGACCACAGACTTACAACCCTGAGAGGGATTGACGCATAGTGCTCGACGTCAACTTCTTCGACGAGCTCCGGATCGGCCTGGCCACCGCTGACGACATCCGTCAGTGGAGCCACGGCGAGGTCAAGAAGCCCGAGACCATCAACTACCGCACCCTCAAGCCGGAAAAGGACGGGCTCTTCTGCGAGAAGATCTTCGGCCCCACCCGGGACTGGGAGTGCTACTGCGGCAAGTACAAGCGCGTCCGCTTCAAGGGCATCATCTGCGAGCGCTGTGGCGTCGAGGTCACGCGCGCCAAGGTGCGCCGTGAGCGGATGGGCCACATCGAGCTGGCCGCCCCCGTCACGCACATCTGGTACTTCAAGGGCGTCCCGAGCCGGCTGGGCTACCTGCTCGACCTGGCTCCCAAGGACCTCGAGAAGGTCATCTACTTCGCGGCGTACATGATCACGTACGTCGACGAGGAGCGCCGCACCCGCGACCTGCCCTCGCTGGAGGCCCACGTCTCCGTCGAGCGCCAGCAGATCGAGCAGCGCCGCGACGCCGACCTGGAGGCCCGGGCCAAGAAGCTCGAGACCGACCTGGCCGAGCTGGAGGCCGAGGGCGCCAAGGCCGACGTGCGCCGCAAGGTGCGCGAGGGCGCCGAGCGTGAGATGAAGCAGCTGCGCGACCGCGCGCAGCGCGAGATCGACCGCCTCGACGAGGTCTGGACCCGCTTCAAGAACCTCAAGGTCCAGGACCTCGAGGGCGACGAGCTGCTCTACCGCGAGCTGCGTGACCGCTTCGGCACGTACTTCGACGGCTCGATGGGCGCCGCGGCGCTGCAGAAGCGCCTGGAGTCCTTCGACCTCGAGGAGGAGGCCGAGAAGCTCCGCGAGATCATCCGCACCGGCAAGGGCCAGAAGAAGACCCGCGCCCTGAAGCGGCTGAAGGTCGTCTCCGCGTTCCTGCAGACCTCCAACAGCCCCAAGGGCATGGTCCTGGACTGCGTCCCGGTCATCCCGCCGGACCTGCGTCCGATGGTGCAGCTGGACGGTGGCCGCTTCGCGACCTCCGACCTGAACGACCTGTACCGCCGTGTCATCAACCGCAACAACCGCCTGAAGCGGCTTCTCGACCTCGGCGCGCCCGAGATCATCGTGAACAACGAGAAGCGCATGCTCCAGGAGGCCGTCGACGCGCTCTTCGACAACGGCCGCCGCGGCCGCCCGGTCACGGGCCCCGGCAACCGTCCGCTGAAGTCGCTGTCCGACATGCTCAAGGGCAAGCAGGGCCGCTTCCGTCAGAACCTGCTCGGCAAGCGAGTCGACTACTCGGCGCGTTCCGTCATCGTCGTCGGCCCGCAGCTCAAGCTGCACCAGTGCGGTCTGCCCAAGGCGATGGCGCTGGAGCTCTTCAAGCCGTTCGTGATGAAGCGCCTGGTCGACCTCAACCACGCGCAGAACATCAAGAGCGCCAAGCGCATGGTCGAGCGCGGCCGCACGGTCGTGTACGACGTGCTGGAAGAGGTCATCGCGGAGCACCCGGTTCTGCTGAACCGTGCGCCCACCCTGCACCGCCTCGGCATCCAGGCCTTCGAGCCGCAGCTGGTCGAGGGCAAGGCCATCCAGATCCACCCGCTCGTCTGCACCGCGTTCAACGCGGACTTCGACGGTGACCAGATGGCCGTGCACCTGCCGCTGTCCGCGGAGGCGCAGGCCGAGGCCCGCATCCTGATGCTGTCCTCGAACAACATCCTCAAGCCCGCCGACGGCCGTCCGGTGACGATGCCGACCCAGGACATGGTCCTCGGTCTGTTCTTCCTCACCACCGACGGCGAGCTGCGGGACACCAAGGGCGAGGGCCGCGCGTTCGGCTCCACGGCCGAGGCGATCATGGCGTTCGACGCCGGCGAGCTCGCGCTCCAGTCGCCGATCGACATCCGCTTCCCGGTGGGCACCATCCCGCCGCGTGGCTGGACCCCGCCGGTCGCCGAGGAGGGCGCCGCGTCCGACGGCGAGACCGCCGGGCAGGAGTGGCAGCAGGGCGACCCGTTCCGTCTGCGGACGACCCTGGGCCGCGCGCTCTTCAACGAGCTGCTGCCCGAGGACTACCCGTTCGTCGACTACTCGGTGGGCAAGAAGCAGCTCTCCGAGATCGTCAACGACCTGGCCGAGCGCTACCCCAAGGTCATCGTGGCGGCGACGCTCGACAACCTGAAGGCGGCCGGCTTCTACTGGGCGACCCGTTCCGGTGTCACCGTGGCCATCTCCGACGTCGTCGTTCCCGAGGCGAAGAAGGAGATCGTCCGCGGCTACGAGGCGCAGGACGAGAAGGTCCAGAAGCAGTACGAGCGCGGTCTGATCACCAAGGAAGAGCGCACGCAGGAGCTCATCGCGATCTGGACCAAGGCGACCAACGAGGTCGCCGAGGCGATGAACGAGAACTTCCCCAAGACCAACCCCATCTTCATGATGGTCGACTCGGGCGCCCGAGGAAACATGATGCAGATGAGGCAGATCGCCGGTATGCGCGGTCTGGTGTCGAACGCGAAGAACGAGACCATCCCGCGTCCGATCAAGGCGTCCTTCCGTGAGGGCCTGTCCGTGCTGGAGTACTTCATCTCCACGCACGGTGCCCGTAAGGGTCTGGCGGACACCGCCCTGCGTACCGCCGACTCGGGTTACCTCACCCGTCGTCTGGTGGACGTCTCGCAGGACGTCATCATCCGCGAGGAGGACTGCGGCACCGAGCGCGGCCTCAAGCTCCGGATCGCGGAGCGCGGCGCCGACGGCGTGCTGCGCAAGGCGGAGGACGTCGAGACGTCCGTGTACGCGCGCTGCCTCGCCGAGGACATCGTCGTCGACGGTCAGGTGCTGGCCCCGGCCGGCACGGACCTGGGCGACGTGCTCATCGAGGAGCTCGTCGGCCGCGGCGTCGAGGAGGTCAAGACCCGCTCGGTCCTGACCTGCGAGTCCGCCGTCGGCACCTGCGCCATGTGCTACGGCCGTTCGCTGGCCACCGGCAAGCTGGTCGACATCGGTGAGGCGGTCGGCATCATCGCCGCCCAGTCCATCGGTGAGCCCGGCACCCAGCTGACGATGCGTACCTTCCACACCGGTGGTGTGGCCGGTGACGACATCACCCAGGGTCTGCCGCGTGTCGTCGAGCTCTTCGAGGCGCGTACGCCGAAGGGTGTCGCCCCGATCTCCGAGGCGGCCGGCCGTGTCCGCATCGAGGAGACGGAGAAGACCAAGAAGATCGTCATCACCCCGGACGACGGCAGCGACGAGACGGCCTACCCGATCTCGAAGCGTGCCCGTCTGCTGGTCGGCGAGGGCGACCACGTCGAGGTGGGCCAGAAGCTCACCGTGGGTGCCACCAACCCGCACGACGTGCTGCGCATCCTCGGTCAGCGTGCCGTCCAGGTCCACCTGGTCGGCGAGGTCCAGCGGGTGTACAACTCGCAGGGTGTGTCGATCCACGACAAGCACATCGAGATCATCATCCGGCAGATGCTGCGCCGCGTGACGATCATCGAGTCCGGCGACGCCGAGCTGCTGCCCGGCGAGCTGGTCGAGCGCTCGAAGTTCGAGACCGAGAACCGTCGTGTGGTCCAGGAGGGCGGTCACCCGGCCTCCGGTCGTCCGCAGCTGATGGGTATCACCAAGGCCTCGCTGGCGACGGAGTCCTGGCTGTCGGCCGCCTCCTTCCAGGAGACGACCCGAGTCCTGACGGACGCGGCGATCAACGCCAAGTCCGACAGCCTCATCGGCCTCAAGGAGAACGTCATCATCGGTAAGCTCATCCCGGCCGGTACGGGTCTGTCCCGCTACCGCAACATCCGGGTGGAGCCGACCGAGGAGGCCAAGGCCGCGATGTACTCGGCCGTCGGCTACGACGACATCGACTACTCGCCGTTCGGCACGGGCTCCGGCCAGGCCGTTCCGCTGGAGGACTACGACTACGGTCCGTACAACCAGTAAGCGAGCAGCTTGAACGAAGGGCGGCCACCCCGCGAGGGGTGGCCGCCCTTCGGCCGTCCGGGCCTGCCCTGCCGCACTCGGAGGGGCTGGACGTTCAGCCCGTCCGGCGTTCGTGGACGAGGCCGTTCAGGCCGGTCTGCGGGGGTGCGGGGCGGCAGTCCCCGTGGGGGCGGGACGGGGAGGGGCGGCGGGTGCGGGAGGGCTCTGGCGGCCCGTCCAGACGGGCCGGCGGGGCTCCGCGGGCCGGACGGACGAGCGTCGTGTCCCTCGCGCGGGCATTTGTTTTGACCGCAGCGAATGCGATAGGTACGCTCAGACCTTGTGCCTGGGGTGTGCCCTGGCCCTCGTGCGTGCCTCCAAACCGCATCGGGAGCCGCTATCGGCCACCGCAATCTGCGCCTCTTTCTGCACGTGCGGCGGGAGTCCGCGGGATTCGACACACCCGACCGCGTGGGTCGGCGACGTTTCAGGTTAGCTTCACCATTCGGCACACAGAAACCGGAGAAGTAGTGCCTACGATCCAGCAGCTGGTCCGCAAGGGCCGGCAGGACAAGGTCGAGAAGAACAAGACGCCCGCACTCGAGGGTTCGCCCCAGCGTCGTGGCGTCTGCACGCGTGTGTTCACGACCACCCCGAAGAAGCCGAACTCGGCCCTCCGCAAGGTCGCGCGTGTGCGTCTGACCAGCGGCATCGAGGTCACCGCTTACATTCCGGGTGAGGGACACAACCTGCAGGAGCACTCCATCGTGCTCGTGCGCGGCGGCCGTGTGAAGGACCTGCCGGGTGTTCGCTACAAGATCATCCGCGGCTCGCTCGACACCCAGGGTGTCAAGAACCGCAAGCAGGCTCGCAGCCGTTACGGCGCCAAGAAGGAGAAGTAAGAATGCCTCGTAAGGGCCCCGCCCCGAAGCGCCCGGTCATCATCGACCCGGTCTACGGTTCTCCTCTGGTGACCTCCCTCATCAACAAGGTGCTGCTGAACGGCAAGCGCTCCACCGCCGAGCGCATCGTCTACGGTGCCATGGAGGGTCTGCGTGAGAAGACGGGCAACGACCCGATCATCACGCTGAAGCGCGCGCTGGAGAACATCAAGCCGACCCTCGAGGTCAAGTCCCGCCGTGTCGGTGGCGCCACCTACCAGGTGCCGATCGAGGTCAAGCCCGGTCGCGCCAACACCCTCGCGCTGCGCTGGCTCGTCGGTTACTCCCGCGCCCGTCGCGAGAAGACCATGACCGAGCGCCTTCTCAACGAGCTCCTCGACGCCTCCAACGGCCTCGGCGCCGCTGTGAAGAAGCGCGAGGACACGCACAAGATGGCCGAGTCCAACAAGGCCTTCGCGCACTACCGCTGGTAGTCGCTACCCACATCGAGACCGAGAGAAGACTGAAGCCTTATGGCTACCACTTCACTTGACCTGGCCAAGGTCCGCAACATCGGGATCATGGCCCACATCGACGCGGGCAAGACGACCACCACCGAGCGGATCCTGTTCTACACCGGCGTCTCGTACAAGATCGGTGAGGTCCACGACGGCGCTGCCACCATGGACTGGATGGAGCAGGAGCAGGAGCGTGGCATCACGATCACCTCTGCTGCCACCACCTGCCACTGGCCGCTGGACGACGTCGACCACACCATCAACATCATCGACACGCCGGGCCACGTCGACTTCACCGTCGAGGTGGAGCGTTCGCTGCGCGTGCTCGACGGTGCCGTGACGGTGTTCGACGGCGTCGCCGGCGTCGAGCCCCAGTCCGAGACGGTGTGGCGTCAGGCGGACCGCTACGGCGTGCCGCGCATCTGCTTCGTCAACAAGCTCGACCGCACCGGCGCCGAGTTCCACCGCTGCGTGGACATGATCTCGGACCGCCTGGGCGCGCAGCCGCTGGTCATGCAGCTGCCGATCGGTGCCGAGGCCGACTTCAAGGGTGTCGTGGACCTGGTCCGCATGAAGGCGCTCGTGTGGTCCGCCGAGGCGGCGAAGGGCGAGATGTACGACGTCGTCGACATCCCGGCCACGCACACCGAGGCCGCCGAGGAGTGGCGCGGCAAGCTCGTCGAGGCCGTCGCCGAGAACGACGAGGAGATGATGGAGCTCTTCCTCGAGGGCCAGGAGCCCACCGAGGAGCAGCTGTACGCGGCCATCCGCCGCATCACCATCGCCTCCGGCAAGTCCAGCGACACCACGGTCACCCCGGTGTTCTGCGGCACCGCGTTCAAGAACAAGGGCGTCCAGCCCCTGCTCGACGCGGTCGTGCGCTACCTGCCGACCCCGCTCGACGTCGAGGCCATCGAGGGCCACGACGTCAAGGACCCCGAGGTCGTCGTCAAGCGCAAGCCGTCGGAGGACGAGCCGCTCTCCGCCCTCGCGTTCAAGATCATGAGCGACCCGCACCTCGGCAAGCTCACCTTCGTCCGGGTCTACTCGGGCCGCCTGGAGTCCGGCACCTCGGTGCTGAACTCCGTCAAGGGCAAGAAGGAGCGCATCGGCAAGATCTACCGCATGCACGCCAACAAGCGTGAGGAGATCGACTCGGTGGGCGCCGGTGACATCGTCGCCGTCATGGGCCTGAAGCAGACCACCACCGGTGAGACGCTGTCCGACGACAAGAACCCGGTGATCCTGGAGTCCATGGACTTCCCGGCGCCGGTCATCCAGGTCGCGATCGAGCCCAAGTCCAAGGGTGACCAGGAGAAGCTGGGTGTCGCCATCCAGCGTCTCGCGGAGGAGGACCCCTCCTTCCAGGTGCACACCAACGAGGAGACGGGCCAGACCATCATCGGCGGCATGGGCGAGCTGCACCTCGAGGTGCTCGTCGACCGCATGCGCCGTGAGTTCAAGGTCGAGGCCAACGTCGGCAAGCCGCAGGTCGCCTACCGCGAGACGATCCGCAAGGCCGTCGAGCGCGTGGACTACACCCACAAGAAGCAGACCGGTGGTACCGGTCAGTTCGCCAAGGTGCAGATCGCGATCGAGCCCATCGAGGGCGGCGACGCCTCGTACGAGTTCGTGAACAAGGTGACCGGTGGCCGCATCCCGAAGGAGTACATCCCTTCGGTCGACGCCGGTGCGCAGGAGGCCATGCAGTTCGGCATCCTCGCCGGCTACGAGATGACGGGCGTCCGCGTCACGCTTCTCGACGGTGGCTACCACGAGGTCGACTCCTCCGAGCTCGCGTTCAAGATCGCCGGCTCGCAGGCCTTCAAGGAGGCCGCGCGCAAGGCTTCGCCCGTGCTCCTGGAGCCGATGATGGCCGTCGAGGTCACCACGCCCGAGGACTACATGGGTGAGGTCATCGGCGACATCAACTCCCGCCGTGGCCAGATCCAGGCCATGGAGGAGCGGGCGGGTGCCCGCGTCGTGAAGGGCCTCGTGCCCCTCTCGGAGATGTTCGGCTACGTCGGAGACCTCCGCAGCAAGACGTCGGGTCGCGCCAGCTACTCGATGCAGTTCGACTCCTACGCCGAGGTTCCCCGGAACGTCGCCGAGGAGATCATCGCGAAGGCCAAGGGCGAGTAACTCTCCCGAGTTCCAGCCCTTAGGCTTGACTCCGGAGCCTCGTGGGGCATTCCGCCGCAATCACGGCAGGGATGCCCCCGGGATCCGGGCCATCCAGCAAAGATCACCTGGCGCCGATGAGTAAGGCGTACAGAACCACTCCACAGGAGGACCCCAGTGGCGAAGGCGAAGTTCGAGCGGACTAAGCCGCACGTCAACATCGGCACCATCGGTCACATCGACCACGGTAAGACGACCCTCACGGCCGCCATTACCAAGGTGCTGCACGACAAGTACCCGGACCTGAACGAGGCCTCGGCCTTCGACCAGATCGACAAGGCGCCGGAAGAGCGTCAGCGCGGTATCACCATCTCCATCGCGCACGTCGAGTACCAGACGGAGGCGCGTCACTACGCCCACGTCGACTGCCCGGGTCACGCGGACTACATCAAGAACATGATCACCGGTGCCGCGCAGATGGACGGCGCGATCCTCGTGGTCGCCGCCACCGACGGCCCGATGCCGCAGACCAAGGAGCACGTGCTCCTGGCCCGCCAGGTCGGCGTTCCGTACATCGTCGTCGCCCTGAACAAGGCCGACATGGTGGACGACGAGGAGATCCTGGAGCTCGTCGAGCTCGAGGTGCGTGAGCTCCTCTCCGAGTACGAGTTCCCGGGCGACGACGTCCCGGTCGTCAAGGTCTCGGCGCTGAAGGCGCTCGAGGGCGACGAGAAGTGGGGCCAGTCGGTCCTGGAGCTCATGGACGCCGTCGACAGCGCGATCCCGGAGCCGGAGCGCGACGTCGACAAGCCGTTCCTCATGCCGATCGAGGACGTCTTCACCATCACCGGCCGCGGCACGGTCGTCACCGGCCGTATCGAGCGTGGTGTCCTGAAGGTCAACGAGACCGTTGACATCATCGGCATCAAGCAGGAGAAGACCACCACCACGGTCACCGGCATCGAGATGTTCCGCAAGCTGCTCGACGAGGGCCAGGCCGGTGAGAACGTCGGTCTGCTGCTCCGCGGCATCAAGCGCGAGGACGTCGAGCGCGGCCAGGTCATCATCAAGCCGGGCTCGGTCACCCCGCACACCGAGTTCGAGGCGCAGGCCTACATCCTGTCCAAGGACGAGGGTGGCCGCCACACGCCGTTCTTCAACAACTACCGCCCGCAGTTCTACTTCCGCACGACGGACGTGACCGGCGTGGTGACCCTCCCCGAGGGCACCGAGATGGTCATGCCGGGTGACAACACCGAGATGAAGGTGGAGCTCATCCAGCCCGTCGCCATGGAAGAGGGCCTGAAGTTCGCCATCCGCGAGGGTGGTCGCACCGTGGGCGCCGGCCAGGTCACCAAGATCAACAAGTGATCTCGGCCCGGTAGCCGCAGCGTGAGCTGAGCACCGGGGAGGGCCCGTACGACTTCGGTCGTACGGGCCCTTTCGCGTGCCCGGGGGCGGCCGGGACGACCGGACGGTCGAGGGCGGGGGTGGGGCGGGCCTGCGGGCGGTGGGCCCACAGGAGGCCAGGTGGTCAGGAGGGGCCAGGAGAAGCCGGAGGACCGTTGGTCAGGAGGGGCCGGGAAAAGCCGGAGGACCGGTGGTCAGGAGAGGCCGGGAGAAGCCGGGGGACCGGTGGTCAGGAGGGGCCGGGGCGAGACGGACGGATCCGTCGGTATACGAGTGATCATGGATCGGCACCGGTTGGATCACGTCTCCCGCACCTGGCTGTCCAGCCGCTGTCGACTGCGGAAACCTGGCTCCGGTCGCCTGAAGAGAGTGAGCTCGTGAGTACCGTCCCGCCCCCTGAGCAGCCCGATGAGCGGTCCGGCGCGGAATCGTCCATACCCGACGAGCAGTGGGAGGCGTTCCTGCGCGAGTCGGTGGAGGGCGGTGGCGCCCCGGCGCCCAAGGAGCCCTCGGCGCGGGCGCGGATGGTGACCCGGCGGCTGCGGGAGGCGGAGGCCGAGGCGGCCAGGGCGGACGCCGGCGGCCGGCGGGGTCGACGGGGCTGGTGGCGTCGCCGCGGGGCGGCACAGTCGCACGGCCCCCGGCCCTGGACCCCGGCCGGCTGGCACACCGGGCCCGCCTGGCGGGAGATGAACGGTCGCGGCCGGCGCCGGCGCCGCCTGTGGTCCGTGCTCGGCGTGGCCCTCGCGGTCGTCCTCGCCGTCGTCGCCGTACGGCCCTCGTTGCTGCTGGGCCGGCTCCCCGGACACCACACGGCGGCCGCCGACGCCGCGCCCTCGCAGCTGCCCGCCGAGACGGCGCTGCCGAGCGGCGCCCCCGGCGACGCCGGCCAGGCCGGGACGCCCACCCTCGCCCACCCCTTCCTCGGCTCGCCGGCCCAGGCCTGGGCCGACGGCGCGGACGCCATCGAGCTGCCGAAGGCCAAGGCCGTCGGCTCACTGGGCGAGGACGACGTGGCGCTCGCGCTGCGCCGCACCAAGGAGTTCCTCGTCGGCACCAACCTGGATCCGGCCGTACTGCGGGGGGCGCAGCCGGTGAAGGCGATGGCGCTCCTCGACCCGAAGCAGCCCGGGACGCTGTCGGACCTGCGGCGCTCGCTGCGCGACCCCAGCCGCGAGCACGATCCGCTGTCGCTCGTCAGCCGATTCGACCCGGCCCGTGTCCGGCTGGCCGGCGACACGGTGAAGGTGCGCGGCCACATGACGTTCTCCGCCGGGAAGCCCGGCCAGGTGAAGGTGCACGCGGACTACACCTTCGTCTACCCGTTGATGCGCGCCGACGGCGACGACGAGGTGGCGCGCACCATCGTCCGCCGCGTGCTGACCACGGACCTCGCGGACCCGGCCAAGTGGATCGCCACCCCGGGCAAGCTGTCGCTCGACGAGTACTCGTCCGAGACCTACAACAACGAGTGCGCCGTCTACGACGGCTACGCGCATCCGGTCTTCCCCGGTGACGCCCCCACCGGCGCCCCGGCCACCGGCGCCGCCACGGACCCGTACGACCGCAGCAGGACCCTGGGGACCGGGAAGCAGGAGGGGTGCGGCGAGGTCAGCCGCACCTAGGTCCCTCCCGTCGGGATCCGGCTCGGCCGGGAGGCGGACATGGCCGGGCCCGGGTGCTCCCCCTCGGTGCACCCGGGCCCGGCCCACCCCCACGGTGGTCGGTGGTTCAGCGGCCCGGCCGGCGGGCCGGGCGGTGGCTCACGCCCGCTGCCACAGCGCGGGCACGTTCGGCGGCTCCCAGCCCGGCTGGGCCTGGTGGCCCTGGAGGCAGCGGTAGGTGGCGCCGCCGTAGGTGACCGTGGCGCCCGCCTGGTAGACGGTGCCGGCCGCCCAGGTGCCGCCCGGGTCGCCGGGGCCGGGGTCACCGGGGCCCGGGTCGCCGGGGCCGCCCGTGGTGGTCTTCAGGGTGAGCCCGTAGGTGCTCAGGATCGGGTTGACCGGCTGGAAGTAGGTCGTCCCGCCGCTGGTGCAGTCGCCGGAGCCGCCCGAGGTGACGCCCTGCGCCTGGCTGCCGGAGATGAAGGAGCCGCCGGAGTCGCCGGGCTCCGCGCACACCGAGGTGCGGGTGACGCCGGAGACGGTGCCCTCCTGGTAGGTGACGCTGGAGTTCAGCTGCTGCACCGTGCCGCAGTGCCAGCCGGTCGTCGAGCCGGACCGGCACACCGACGCCCCCACGGTCGCCACCGTGGACCCGGTCACCTGGAGGTTCTGGCCGTTCTGGCTGACGTAGGGGGTCGCGGTCCAGCTGGAGTTGACGGCCACCCACGACATGTCGTTGCCCGGGAAGATCGACGCCTGGAAGGTGCCCTGCGCCACCTGGTTGGAGCCGGTGGTGGTGGAGCCGGCCCGCCCGCAGTGCCCGGCCGAGGCGAAGCCCTGCTGGGTGCCCCGGGTGATGGGGAAGCCGATCGAGCAGCGGGTGTTGCCGTTGATGTAGTACGCGTCGCCGCCCCGCAGGTCGTACAGCGGGCGGGGACGCTCGGCGGACTTCACGACCCTGGCGAGGGACGGGTCGACTCCGGCCGCCGTCAGCAGCGCGTGGGCCGCGGCCGGCCGTACCGCCTCGATCACCAGCGCGTTGGTGCGGACGTCGACGTACCAGACCGGGGTACCGGTGGTGTCCCGGTGCGTGGCCGCCCGGTCGAGGCGGGCCTTGGCCGAGTCCAGCGCGGCGAGGGAGTGCCCCACGACGACGGGTTCCGCGCCCCGCGCCCTGATCTTCGCCGCGTCGGCGGCGTCGGTGGTCGCCACCGTCAGCGTGCCCGAGTCGGCGCCGTGGACCCAGGCGCCCGCGAACTCGGCGCCCAGGGCGGCCCGCAGCCGGCCCGCGGTGGCGCCCGCCTCCGCCTCGTTCGACAGCCGCCGCTCGGCCTGCTGCCGGTCGATGCCTAGGTCGCGCTGCATGGCGTGCAGGACGGCGGCGGAGGTGTCGGCGGTACGCAGCGTCTCGGCGGCCGTCGGTGCCGACGCCCTCGGCTGCGCGGCGCGTGGGGCGCCGGGGGCCGTACCGGCGCTCGCGGTGCCGCTCAGCCCCGTCAGGACCAGGGCGCCGGTCGCCGCGGCGGCGGCCAGGGCGGCTCTGGTGTGTCGCTGGAGCATGGGGGTCTCCTCGGTTTCGGTGGGGAGGTGCCGAAACCGTAGGGAGGCCCGAGCGGGCGGCGTAAGACTCCGGTTGACCCCCGTGCCCGGTGTTATGGAAGGGACCGGCTCCCGCCGAGGGGGTCGCTCCCGCCGGAGTCGTCGCCGCCGCTCCTGCCGGGCCGGCCGGTGTGGCCTTCGCTCGTGTCGGGTCCGTCGGTGTGGCCGTCGCGCCCGTCGGGTCCGTCGGTGTGGCCGCCGCCCGCGAGCCAGTCGGCGTAGCTCCGGCTGCGCGCCGCCGCGTCCGCGTGGGCGCTGCGCGCCTGGGCGAGGACGGTCGCCGCGGTCCGGGCGCGCTGGGTGCCCGGGTGCCAGCCCAGCAGGTGCCGCCACCGCAGCGGCGTGCCGGCCAGCGGCCTGGTCGCGATGCCGGGCGTGGTGGGGAAGGTGGCCCGGCACAGCCCCACCGCCCGGCCCACCTGGACCAGGTGTGCGCAGGAGGCGACGTCGGTCTCGTACATCCGGCCGGGGGTGAAGCCGGCGCGGGCGCAGGCGGCCGTGAAGCAGTCGGCGAAGCAGCCGTCGCCGGGCACGCAGGCCCACTCCTCGTCCGCCAGTTCGGCGAGCTCCACCTCGGGCGCGTGGGCGAGCGGGTGTGTCTCGGGGAGCATGACGAAGACCGGGTCGACGGCGAACTCCTGCCAGACGAGGTCCTCGTCGCCGGGCGGGGCGGAGGCGCCGCAGGCCCCGGCGACGGCGAAGTCGAGGCGTCCCTCGGCGAGCAGCGCGGCGAGTTCCCGCTCCGACCAGGAGGCGTGGGTGGTCACCTGGGTGTCGGGCGCGGCGGCGGCCAGCAGGTCCACGAGGGCGCCCAGCAGCGGCCCGTGCGTGCTGCCCAGCCGCAGCCGCTGGGCCGTGCGTCCGGTGCGGGTCCGGGCGAACCGGACGGCCTCCTGCTGGAGTTCGCTCACCGCGGGCAGCACGATCCGCGCCCGCTCCAGCACCAGTTCGCCGAGCGCGGTGGCCCGCACACCGTGCCGCCCGCGCTCGAACAGCTCGCCGCCCAGGGCCCGTTCGATCCGCCTGAGCTGGGCGCTCAGCGCCGGCTGCGCGAGCCCCAGGACCGTCGCCGCCCGGGTGAGACTCCCCGCCTCGGCGATCGTCCGGACCGTCTTGAGATGCCGCAACTCCAGCTCCATGCAGGGAGCTTGCGACCTCCGCGACACCGGGGCAAGGGGTTGGTCCGGACCATTGGAGGCACGGGCGGCGCGCGGCGGACGCGGGTGCGGGCGGACGGCAGGGGACGCGGGTGCGGGTGCGGGCGGACGGCGGGGGATACGGGTGCGGGTGCGGGCGGACGGCGGGGACAAGGGTGCGGGCGGGTGACGGACGCGGGCACCGGTGGGCGGCCGGGCGACGGACTCAGGCAGGCGTGCGGGCGGCGGACGCGGACGGACTCGGCAGGCGCCCACGCGGCGGATACGGCTGGGTCGGGCGGGCGTCCGTGCCACGGGCCCGGGTGGATGGGGCGGGCGCCGTGCGGCGGACCCGGGTGGGTCGGGCGGGCGTCCGTGCGGCGGTTACGAAACTATTCGGCGCGCACGACCCCTGGCCCCCACGCGCCACTCGCCCCACCATTTGTCATGCCACTGACCAAATTCGGACGGGAGGGGTGCGTCATGTCCGCGCACGTCAGTCGCAGGGCCGTACTGGGGGCAGGGCTCGCCGCCCTGCCCGTGCTGTCGTCGTCGGGAGCCGCTTGGGCGTCCGGGGAGATCGCGAGCCCGGCCGGGACGGGACCCGCAGCGGGACCGGGGACCGCAGCCGGGGCCGGCGGGCCGCGGGTCACGGACCCCGGTGCGTACATCTCCTTCGCTGCCTCCTCCCCGGCCCACGGAGCCTTCCCCCTGGTCGGCGCCCCCGTCCTGGTCAGCGCCGACGACCACCCCGGCGTCGTACGGGTCGCCGCCGACCTGCGGGCCGACATCGGCCGGGTCACGGGCGTACGGCCGGGCAGCACCGTCGCCCGCCGCGCCGTGCTCGTCGGGACCATCGGCCGCAGCCCGCTGATCGACACCCTGGTGAAGTCGGGCAAACTGGACGTGACGGGTGTGCGCGGCCGGTGGGAGACATCGCTGCAGGCCGTCGTGGACCATCCCATGCCGGGCGTGGAGCAGGCCCTCGTCATCGCGGGCAGCGACCCGCGCGGCACCGTCTTCGGCGCCTACGACGTCTCGTACGGCATCGGGGTCTCGCCCTGGTACTGGTGGGACGACGTGCCCGCGGTGCGCCGGAACCACGTATGGGTGCTCCCGGGCCGGCACACCCAGGGCAGCCCCACGGTCAGATACCGGGGCGTCTTCATCAACGACGAGAACCCCGCCCTCGGCACCTGGGCCCCGCGCTACTTCGGACCGGGCAAGGCGGAGGGCTACCCGGGCGGCTTCAACGCCGACTTCTACGCCAAGGTGTTCGAACTGCTGCTGCGCCTGAAGGCCAACTACCTCTGGCCGGCGGTGTGGGGCAGGGCGTTCGCCGAGGACGACCCGGACAACCACCGGCGTGCCGCCGAGTACGGCATCGTCATGGGCACCTCCCACGAGGCCCCGATGATGCGCGGCATCGAGGAGTGGAACCGCCACGCGACCCCCGCGGTGCGCGACGCGGACGGCACGATCGTCACACCCGGCCACGACCCCTACGGCGGCACCGGCGAGTGGTCGTACCGGCGCAACGCCGAGGCGCTCAAGGCGTACTGGCGGGCGGGCGTCCAGCGCATGGTGGACGAGGGCTTCGAGGGCGTGGTCACCGTCGGCATGCGCGGCAACGGCGACACCGGCCTCCCGGACGGCGACGGCGTCGAGCTGATGCAGGAGATCATCGCCGAGCAGCGCCGCATCATCGAGGAGGTCACCGGCCGGCCGGCCGCCGAGACCCCGCAGGTGTGGACGCTGTACAAGGAGGTGCAGCACTACTGGGACCGGGGCCTGCGCGCGCCGGACGACGTCACGGTCGTCCTCACCGACGACAACTGGGGCAACATCCGCAAGCACCCCGACCCGGCGGAGGCCGACCGCGCCGGCGGCTACGGCCTGTACTACCACTTCGACTACGTCGGCGCGGGCCGCAACTACAAGTGGGTCGACACCGCCAACCTCACCAACATGTGGGACCAGCTCCACCAGGCCCACGCCTTCGGCAACCACGGCCTGTGGGTGACCAACGTCGGCGACCTCAAGGGCAACGAACTGCCCACCGAGTTCTTCCTCGGCTACGCCTGGAACCCGGAGAACTGGCCGCAGGAGCGGCTGGCCGAGTGGGAGCGCCGCTACGCCCGCCAGAACTTCGGCGAGGACCAGGCCGCCGCCATCGCCGAGATCCTCTCCGCCTACGGCCGCCTCCAGGCCCGCCGCAAGCCGGAACTGCTGAACCGCCGCATCACCGTCGAGGCCGGCCAGGTGGTCTACGACGACCAGCGGAGCCCGTACTACTTCGCCGACCGCGAGCTGGACCGGGTGACCGAGGAGTGGCAGGCGCTGGCGAAGCGGGCGGACCAGGTGGCGCGGAGACTGCCGCGCGGCACCCAGGACGCCTGGTTCGAGCTGGTCGGCTACGAGGTGGCCGCGACCGCGAACCTGTACGAACTGCGCCGGGCGGAGTTCACCAACCTCCTCTACGCCGCCCAGGGCAGGGCCGCGGCCAACGACCTGACCGGGCAGGCGGAAGCCGGCCTGAAGCAGGATCTCGCCCTGGCCGAACGCTTCGACTCCGAGGTGGCGGGCGGCAAGTGGCAGGGCTTCCAGACCCAGCCGCACATCGACTACGGCGACGTGGACCGCTACGGCCCCAACGCCGGCTGGCAGCAGCCGGAGGTGGACAACGTGGCGATCCCGGACGTCCTGTTCCCGGCGGTCAAGCGCATCGAGCTGCCCGAGGCCGCCGCGCTGGGCGTGTCGGTGGACGGCGCGGAGGACGCGGGAAGCTGGTGGCCGGGCGGCGCCGGGATCGAGCGGCCGGGGCTCCCGGAGTTCAGCCCGTACCAGACCCGCCCGCAGCAGTACGTGGAGATCTTCAACCGGGGCCGCACGCCGTTCGCCTACGAGGTGCGGGCCTCGGCGCCGTGGCTGAAGGCCGACCGGCCCAGGGGCCGGGTGGAACAGCAGGTGCGGGTCGAGGTGCGGGTCGACTGGTCGCGGGTCCCGGCCGACGGCGCGGAGGGCACGCTGACGGTCACCGGCGCGGGCAGCACGGTGACCGTCGCCTGCACCGCCCGCAAACCGTCCCCGCGAGGGCTGCGCGGTTTCGTCGAGGCGGGCGGCTACGTCGCGATCGACGCCGAGCACCACGACCGCGCGGTGGGCCGGTGGCGCCGCCTGGACGGCATCGGCCGGACGACGTCCGGCATGACCCCGTGGCCGGTCACGTCCCCGCCCCGGACGCCCGGCGGCGCGGACTCCGACCGCCTGGAGTACGAGGTGACCCTGCTGACCGCGCCGGGCGAGGTGACGGTCTGGGCGGAACTCTCCCCCCGCAACCCGGCCCTGGCGGCGAGCGCCGGCGCCCTGCGCTACGCGATCTCCTTCGACGACGACGCCCCGCAGACGGTGGACGTCATCGCGGCCACCGGCTCGGACGACGGCACGATGAACACCCGGTGGGCCCGCAACACCTCCGACAACGTCAACCGCACGGCCACGCGGCACACGATCGCCCGGGCGGGCGCGCACCGCCTGAAGTTCTGGACGGTGGACCCGACGGTGGTGGTGCAGCGGCTGCTGATCGACACGGGGGGCCTGCCGCGGACGTATCTGGGGCCGGTGGAGAGCAGGCGGCTCTAAGAGCTGCGGACAGAAGCGGGCCCCGGCGGGCGGTGTCCGGCACGCGCCCTCGCCGCGTTGCCGGAAGGCCCTGGTAGCTCCGCTGCAAGGACCTTCCGGCGCCTTGCGATCGCACGCGCCGGAGACCGCCCGCTGATCGGAACCCACTTTTGTTCGCGGCTCCGAGGGGACGCCTGCGGCAGCCATGCGGTGGCGCCCGGCGTCAACACCGGTCGCCGAAAGGCACCGTGACGCGGCCCGGCGTCCGCTGGTTGAAGTGCTGGAAAGCGTCGGCACGACCAGCACGGTGAGGACGGTGGACGGTGGCAGTCGGCTCCGGACCGAGGGACCTGGTCTCCTCGCCCACCGAGAAACGGGCCGCGGCCCGGGCGATCGAGAAGGACATCGAGCCCGGCACGCGCACGGCGGGCGCATGGGCGGAGGAGGAGACCGGGGCCGCCGTCCGCGCCTTCGGCGCGAAGGACGGGGACGGCTGGCTCACCGCGTCCGCCCTGGAGAAGGCCCACCGCACCTGGACCGGCCAGGTCCGGAACCTGATGGACCGCCTCGGCTCCGAGAAGGAGGCGCTGCGCGTCGGCCACCGGGTGCTGACCGGCACGGACCTCGCGGTCGGCTCGACGCTGCGTGAGACATCCGCACTGCGGCCGACATCGGCGCCGAGGGAGACGGCGGCACCGCGGCCCGCCTCGGCCCTGGACCAGTACTGACCCGGCCGCCCGGCCCGCCGCCCCTCCGGACCGCCGGACGGGCCCGACCCTCCGGACCGCCGGAACCGGCGGCCCGCCCGTACCGGCACAGCGCACAGGGGAACGAACGACGATGCCGACGTACCACGAGATCATGACCACCGACCTCTCCGCGCTGACCACGGCGGCCGACCGCTGGGACGGCATGGCGGGGGAGTTCGAGGAGCAGGAGACGGCCTACCGCCAACGTGTGCACGGCATCTGCATGGGCGATTCCTGGCGGGGCCTGAGCGCGGAGGCGGCGGACGCGCGCTTCAACGCCACCCTCACGGAGTTCCAGTACGCGCAGACCGAGGCGAAGGCCGTCGCGTCGCTGCTGCGGGACGCGCACACGCAGTTCACCGAGGTACGGGGCAGGCTGGAGGCCGCGCACCGGGAGGCGGTGGCGGCGGGGATGAGGGTGTCGGACCAGGGCGAGGTGACCCCGGACCCGCACGCGCACCCGGACACGGAGGAAGACGGCCCGCACCGGGGCCACCGGACCGCGGCCTCCGCACGGTCCTGGCAGGACCGCATCGACAAGGCGGTCCGGGACGCGACGGACGCCGACACCGGCGTGCGGACCGCCCTGGCGGCAGTGGTGATCGATTCGGACGCCGTGGCCGGCGGCAGGGGCTTCAACGGCAAGGCACAGGGCGACATCGAGAAGTACGAGGCGGAGGCGGCCGCGGGGCCCCTGGAGAAACTGACCCGGGGCGGACACCTCACGACCGCCGAACTCGCCGAGCTGGAACGCGCGTTCCGAGACAACGGCGACGACGAGTCGTTTGCCCGCACCCTGCTGGACGACCTGGGCGCGACGGGCACGATCCGTGCGGCGAACCAGCTCAACGACCTGATCCACGTCCGAGGAGGACGCGACGCGGGCGCGTACGCGACCGTCGAGACGGGCCTGGCCGACACCCTCGCCACGGCGACCAGGGACACCGGCTCGCCCTGGTACCGGCACTGGCGCGCCACCATGCGGCACGCGGGCGTGCAGCGCTGGGCGACCGACGCCCAGGGCACCCACCTCGACAAGGCCGTGGGCTACCAGTCCCTGGTCACGCTGATGCGCAAGGGTCACGGCTACGGGCGCGGCGTGCTCGAGGACCTGACCGACGACATGGTCGCGGCGGAGCGAAGCGACCCCGGCATCTGGCGCCTGAAGGGCGCGTACGCCGGCCGGCACGACGGCTGGTTCGCCAACGACCCCGTGGACGGCATGCTCGGCCTCATGAGCCGCGACCCGGCCACCGCCGCGCACTACCTCGGCTCCGACACCCATATGAGCTACCTGATGAAGGACCGCGACTGGAAGGTCATCCTTCAGGAGCGGAGCTCGGGGAGCGGCTACTCGCCGCGCCTGGACACGGACGACCGGGCCGGCTTCGGCGCGGCCCTCCAGGCGGCGGCCACGGGCATCGACCCGGCGGACCGGCACGCACACTACGTCCCCCACACGAAGCAGAACGACGCGGTGCTCAAGTCGGCCCTGTCCCACCTGTCCGGCCAGGGCGACGACTTCCCTCCGTCCCTGCGCGGACCGATGGCGAGCATCCTGGTCAACCACGGCTCCACCGTCCACGCCGCCATGAGCGAGATCGACATCTCCCGATCCCCCCTGGAGCAGGACCAGCTCTTCGAAGTGGTCAAGCAGGCCTCCAAGGACAAGGACGCCTACGGCACCCTGAACGGCGGACTCAACCAGGCCATGGTCGCCGCCCTCCACGACGACCACTCGAAATCCACCGAGTCCCTCACCCGCGCCGGCCGCACGGTCGGCTTCCTGGAGGAGGCCCGCATCCAGGCCCAGGGCGACCCCCAGACCGCCGCCTTCGAGTCCAAGCCCCTCTTCGACAAGGCGATCAGCTACATCCCGGTGGCGAGCGGAGAGATCCAGGAGGGCTTCGACCTCGTCACGGAGAAGTGGCTGGAGGACGAGCAGGAGCGGTTGGACAAGAAACAGTCCGATGAGAATTTCAAGGCGTATGCCGGGAGAAATCACCAGTTGATGGCTCTGGTAGATGAATGGTCGAAGACACACCCGGGAAACGGGACCGCGTACTTTGATCCGCAGACTGAGATCACCAGATCCGCCTCGGACGGGATTGCCCACGCGACCGGAGTATCTGGGGAGCGTGCTAAATGAGCATTCGTATCGGTACCGCGGGCCTTGCCGGCTTACTCCTGCTCGCTTCTCTTTCCTGCGGTGCCCCTACGGACGGCACAGTGCCGAGCGAAGTCTGTGGAACTCGTGTCGACCCCGACCTCACACGTCCGCTTGTGAAGCCGGGGACCGGCTGGCATGAGTACAACAAGGTTGATCGCTCTGAGGCCGTCACGGCCCCCTGCTTGGTCTTCTCAGGGAGCGAAGCGGTCCTCAGCCTTCGCTTCTCATGGCGGCCGGTAGCGACGGACCTGATGTACCTTGCCACGGACACGGGCACGGTCTCAGGCGTAACAGACCCCCACAGCATCGCCTCTCCCTACAAGACGATCGTGGGAACCGACGGAGCGATCTCCACCGCACCATGCAAGACCAAGGGCGGAAACTACTTCACGCTCACCCTCCAGCTGCCGCGGATCCAACTCCTGGACCGAACCCACCGCAAGGACATCGAGAAGTTCATGCGGGCCTACTTTCCGGCCACGGTCAAGACGCTGGGGTGTCGGGCGACTCCTCCTTGAACAGGTGCACCACGGACCACCACTCATCCGGACGGCTCTCCCGGCCAGGGCGTGCACCCGGTGAAGAACCGGCACATGAGTACAAGCACTCATGTGCTGTCGAGTCCCGTCCGATTGGATGGTTGTCGACGACCGGCTCGGACCGCTCGGTGGTCGGTCCGAGCCGGAACCGCTGACGGTCGTAGCTACAGTTGTCACCGAGGCTTGCGCACGAACGCACGGGGGAGGTTGTTGAGTTGTCGAGCGATCCTGGATCCGACGCGCCGTTGTCGCCGCTGGTGCCGTTGCTGACCGGCCTGGCGGGTCTGGGCGGCATCGCGGGCGCCGCCGGCGGAGCCGCGGCCAACCTGTACACGGAACTGTCGTCGTTCACGGAGTTCCAGAAGAAGGTCGACGACCTGATCCGCGACCTGAAGGGTTCGCAGGCGGGACCGGGGAAGGTCGGCCGGGACCAGCTGACACGGCACCAGTTCGGCGGCGGGGGCGGATCGTGGGCCGAGGCGGCCGGTCTGTACTCGGCGTACGAGTCGGTGATCACCGAGCTGGAGACGCTGTCCAAGCTGCTGTCCGACTCCATGGAGGGCATGGGCATCGCCGTCCTGGCCTCGCACAAGGGCTACAAGAACATCGACGTCGACGTCCGCAACCGGATGATGGCGATCAGCGCGGAGACGACCAAGCACTACGGCGGCAGCTACGACCCCTCGCAGCAGAAGAACGCCGGCGGCCATGGTCAGGGCGGCGAGACGAAGCCGGAGGAGTCCGGGCCGCCGTCGACGGGCGACACGGGCGGCACGATCTGATGGTTCTCAAGACGACGGGGGAAGGCTGATGGCTGGTGGAGGTACGTCCTTCGAGAGCATGAGCCACGAGCAGATGCTGGCGTGGCTCGATCAGGCGAACTCGGGTGAGGTGCAGGCCGCGGCGAGTCGTCTGGCGACGGCCGCCACGGAGATCCAGAAGATCGGTGAACAGCTGAAGCTCCGCCCGCAGATGGTGGAGTGGAAGGGCGAGGGCGCGGACGCGTTCCGTTCCTGGGCCAATGATCTGGCGAACTCCACGCTCCGGCTGGCCGACTTCAGCAAGGCGGCAGGGGAGCAACTGGGGCACGCGTCGAACGCGATCGCCACGGCCCAGGCGTCGATCCCGCGGGACACCAAGAGCGCACAGGCGAACCTGGACGCGGCCACGGCCGCGCACAACGACCCGGACGCGGCGGCGATCCGCGCGAAGTCCGCGGGCGAACTGGCCGCGCTGAAGGCGAACCAGGAGAAGGTCCGCCAGGAGGCGGCGGACCAGATGCGCAAACTGGCCCAGTCCTACCAGGCGTCCACAAGCCAGATGAACAGCTTGGAACGCCCCAAGTTCCCTCCGCCGCCGAAAACGATGATGCCCGGTCACGGTGAAACGTCCGAAGACCTTGCGCGCCCGGGGAGCGGAATGCAGGGTGCACAGAAGGGCGTATATGCCGGAGGTGGCTCCGGTGCGAAGGCCGTCGGCGGCTCGGGGACGGCGAGCCCGGAGCACCACAGCGCCGTTGTGACCCCCGGGCCTCACGCCGAGTCACTGAGGCGCGGTTCGACACCGGAAAGCGATACTCCCGAACACTTGGGTCCGCCCACACCCGCGCCTTCTCCACACGTCGGTGTCGACTCGGTAGGCACGCTGCCGGACACTCGTCAACAGCCGCCCGCAGGACCGACGAACGTTCCTTCCACGACCAACCGTCCGGACCCTGGGCCTGTGCTGCCGACGAACGCCCCGATCCCGCCGATGGCGGGTGGTGCCGCGCGTCTGCCGTCGGCTTCGGGGCAAGTGGGGAAGCAGTTCAGTGGAGGACGTGTGTCTGGCCAGACCGGGCTGGGACCTGGCGGCTCTACTCCGTTCCGCGGCGTCACCGGGGCGACCCCTGCTCCGGGACGGAGTCTGCCCAGTACCGGCGGAGCAACCGGGCGACCTGTTACAGGTGTTCAGCAACCGGCGTCCGGCCGGGGCTCCTCGTCCGGTTCGGGCATCACCGGTGGGCGCCCATCGGCAAATACCGGCACCGGCCGTTCAACGGGGCGCCTCCGTGGTGGAGCGCTCAGCGAAGGACCCGCCGGCGGGCGGGGCTCCACAGGCCGTACACCGCTCGCGGGCCAGTCGGGTCAGGCGGCCGCTCGGGCAACAGGCCCCACCACCGGACGTGCGATGCCATCGGCTCGCGATGGCATCGTCGGCGGCACCCAGCAGCGGCCGGGCCGTACGCCGACGCGACCCGGTGCACCCGTGCCCTCGGCACCGACTCGGGGAGGCATCTCCGGCGGCGTGCCCAGCGAACGCGACAGCAGGGGAAGGCTCCGCGACGCTGCAGGCGGCTCTACAGCGGGTGCTCGCAAGCGGCGGGACAAGCGTGACGACGAGCGCCGCGGCGAACGACCGACCACCGAGTGAGACCAGGGGATACGACGATGCACATGCCCGCCGGTAGAGCGTGGCGCAGAGGAGTTCGGGCTACGGCTTCGCTGGCCGTTGGCCTGTTGCTGGTGGGCGGTGCGGCCACCCAGGCCCATGCCGACTCGACGCGCTCCCAGCAGTGGTTCCTGGACGCCATGCACGCCGAGGAGATGTGGCGGACGAGTACCGGCAAGGGCATCACCGTCGCTGTCATCGACCGTGGAGTCGACCCGCAGAACCCCGACCTCAAGGGACGTGTCCTTGACGGATTGGACCTGGCTGTCGGCCGCCCCGGAGACGAACATACGGATATCGACGGCCATGGCACGGGGATGGCTGGGCTTATCGCCGGCACGGGCGCCTATGGGGGAGGCAAAGGCGCCTTCGGTCTCGCGCCGGGCGTGAAGATCCTTCCGATCCGCATGCCAGGGGCTGAGGATGAAAGTCCTTTCTCAGGGCCCGAATACCTCAGCAAGGCAATTCGGTACGCAGCGAACGCCGGTGCTCGGTTGATCAACATCTCTCTGGGGTCGACCGCGCATTCTCCGCAATTGGACGATGCTGTGAGATACGCCTTGGGTCACGGCTCGCTCATCTTCGCAGCTACCGGAAACTCCGGAAACAAGGGCAACCCGGTCGAATACCCGGCCGCCACGCCCGGCGTTGTAGGCGTGGGGGCTGTCGGCGAGAACCTCCGGCGGGTGCCGTGGTCGACGTACGGCGCGCAAGTCGATGTCTCCGCCCCCGGCGAGGACATGGTCCACGCCTGCGGCGGCAAGACCGGCCTCTGCAAGACGGACGGCACCAGCGACGCCACCGCCCTCGCCTCCGCCAGTGCCGCCCTGATCTGGTCCAAGCACCCGACCTGGACCAACAACCAGGTCCTGCGCGTCATGCTCAACACCATCGGTGGCCCCACCGACGGTTCCAAGCGCAACGACTCCATCGGCTACGGCATCGTCCGGCCCCGCATCGCGCTGAAGACCCCGGGCGATCCGGGCCCGGCCGACGTCTACCCCCTCCCGGACCTGGCCGCGGCCGCATCCCCGTCCCCCAGCGCGAAGAGCTCCGCCCCCAAGGGCGAGAGCGGCTCCGTGCCGGACAAGAACACAGCCGCGGCATCCACGTCCGCCACCGAGAAGGACGACGGCAACAGCACACTCTGGATCGCCCTGGGCGCCGGAGCGGTCGTCGTCCTCGGCGGCGCCGCGGCGGCCCTCGTGCTGGCCAAGCGCCGACGTTCCGCAGGCAGCACAGAGGCAGGCAACGCAGGCAACGCAAGGGCAGGCAACGCAGGCGATGCGATCAGCACAGGCAGGGCGGCCCGGGAGAGCGCTGTGGCGGCGGCGGCCCAGTACCTGAACACGATCGCCTATCCGGACCGGGGCGGCACCGTCGTCGTCCTCCCGGACACCGGAACCGAGTACGCGTACGGCTGGACGTTCCAGTTCGACTTCGTGCAGCCCGGCCAGACCGCAGCCCCGGCGAACGCCTCTTCCCGTTACGTCATCGTCGTCCCGCATTCCGGCGTGGCTCCGCACTTCCCCGCGGCTCATCTGCCGACAGCCCAGTACATGGCGATGTGCGCCGCAGGAAACAGGGCGGCCGTCGATTCCTGACACCCCGATGCCGTGAAAACCCGGATGCGGCGCTCAGTAAGTTGATCCGGTGGGAATTTTCGACTGGTTGACCGGCACCAGGTACCCGGACAGTGGCGTGGCTCCGTCGTCCGCCGTGGATCTGCGGGCCGCACTGTTCGCGATCAATGGTTCGGACAAGCCGTACCGCGTACGCAACGCCCTGCCCGCGGAAAAGACCGATGTGGTGGCGGAATGGCGTGTCCTGGAACCCGCGTGGGGCTCCGGCCCGTACCGCAGGCAGGTCGAGCGGATCTTCAAGACCCGGATGCGTCTGGACCCGTCACGTCATGAGGTGCGGGTCTGCGACGAACTGAAGGAGGTCACGAGGGCCGGGGGCCCGCCCGGGCGGATCGTGGCCCGCAAGTCGGGCTGTGGTCCCAGGTTGCACATCGTGTCGTGGAAGGGGCACTACGAGCGGGGGCCCGACGGACGCCGGCAACGGGTCGAAGAGGTCCGCTTCGATTCGCGGGACATGCGTGATCCCCTGCAACAGGCGGTTCTCGGCGCGGGATGGACCTGGCGTGGAGCGTTCAGGCCCTGACCGGCGGCGAGGACGGACCCGCGTCCTGTTGCTTCCCACGCGAGGCAGACCGGCCTGGAGACCCTCGTCGGCGCTGCGGCCGAGACAGGAGACCTCAACGCGGACGGCATCGTCTTCGCGGGCAGCCTCGGCGTCCAGGTGTCCGGCGCCGATGAGCTGGACGTTCCTAAAAGGGCACGTGTGAAGCGAGGAGGCCGATAGCCCCCGTTCCGGACATGGGCCGCTGGGGCCACAGAGGGAATGGCTTCGTCATTCCCAGCGACCTGGTCGTGGTCGGGAAGGGCGATGACGTGGCGCTGAAGCCGCCGCCCGACCCGTGGGCGCACGTGAAGTAGGAGCGATGTCCGGGGCACTGCTGTGATGACCGGCCCGAAGAAGTAAGGCTTGCCGACGTGAAGACCAAGCTGAGCGCCTCCGCGCTCGCCCTACCCCTCGCACTGATCACACTTTCGGGATGCAGCATGACTGACGACTCGGGCTCCGACGACACCTCCTCGGTCGCTACGAGCACTTCGAAGGACGCCTCCGACGCGATGGAAAGGGTGTCCAGCGGTATCTACGACCTGATCGGGATCAAGGGCAAGGCGTCCGACAGCCGTCCGGGAGTCATGGACTGCCCGGGCAAGGACACGAAGAAGTACTTCCGCATCTTCCACCCGTGGAGCTTCTACCCGGCCTCGGCAAGTGATCTCGACGAGGCGATGGGGCGTCTCAAGACGGAACTGCCGAAGCACGGCTGGAAGATCACCGAGTACGGGCCCGACACCAGCAAGAATCAGAACATCAACCTGACCGCGGACAACGACGAGCAAAAGGTCGGCGTGGACATCGTCCAGATGGCGAAGAACGACCCGTCGAAACTGAGCTTCACCGTCGTCTCCGGCTGCTACCAGGTTCCGGACGGCGAATCGGTCGAGCGCTTCTGACGTGCGTCCCGCCGGGGCGGACCGCGGGGTCGAGGCGGGTCCTCCCCGTACCCGCAGGGGAGGCGGCGCGGACCGCCCGCGTGTGCCGGCTGATCTCAGCCGAGTCGCCCATTCGGCGTTGCGCGGTCCTGACAGACCACGAGCAGCAGACGGAGTTTGTTGCGCAGGTAGGCAAGGTAATAGCCCCAGCTGGCCGGTTTCTCCGGGTCCTTCTTCTTCTGCGCCTCGATCGCGAGGACGAAGGCCCGTGGTCCTCCGTCTCGATTCTCAGCAGGGTGTCGATGCGGCGGTCGACGGGCTTGGTCTCGGTGACGTCGTTGGGTAGCACACCGACCGCCGTTGCCTGGAAAAAGGGGGGGCACGCTAGGGTTTTGGGCACCCATCGGGAAGTGTCCTCTTCCTCGGTGGCCAGGCCCTCGATCGGGATTGCGAGTCCCGGCCGGGGGCCGATGCATGTGTGCGGTTGTTGGGGCTGAGAGTAGGGCAGTCGAGGGACCCGAAATCCAGCCGAGCCGGTGATGTTCACCCGCCCGAGTGAGTGCCGACCACGGGCGGGAGGGGTGGGGCTTGGTGGGGTTCTTTCTCCCCCGGGTTCTCTCAGTGGTTACGGCCTTCGGTGCCGGAACCCGTGGGTGCGGGTTCCGGTGGTGAGCAGCGCAGTTCGGCCCACACGATCTTGCGCGGGAACCGGTCCCCGCTCACGCCCCGCTCCCGGTCCGTCGAGAGCCCTGATCATGTGGCGGGACAACGCTTCAGCGTCCGAGTCCCCGCGTCCGGAGGACGGCCAGCGTGTACGCGACCCGGACGTCCAGGTGCTGGGGCGCCAGGCGGTAGGTCTTGCTGATGCCCCGGTAGTCCAGAACCGTGCCCGCGACGGGCGTGCGCCAGCGGGTTCGGGCCGGACCGCGGAGTGTGCAGTCGTCCGCGGTGCCATCGAAGAACGAGTACGCCATTGCGCAGAGTGCGAGTAGGAGCCAGCAAGGGGCGGTCATGACGTAGGTGAGCCAGGCGTACCAGGTGCCGGCCTTGCCCGTGACCGACTGCGGCGGGCTGGTGAGCTCTGCCGACCAACGGGCGCGCCGTGGCCAGGGAGCGATGCGGGCGGCTCGGCGGGTGATGCGCGCCAGGAGGGCGCCGTCGTCCGCGTGGACGTCGTAGGTGTCCGCAGTGGTGGGGCGGACGGAACACCACGGGCCGCCATCCGGTCCGACGTGGATCCAGAAGGGCCCAGGCGTCCGGGGGCCGAAATGCTGAGTGGTGCGGGGCTCGTACACCCGCGCCAGTGGGGCGTCCTCGGGGCGGGCGGACGGCCCCCGGATCATCCAGGCCGTGACGGCGTCGGTGGGCAGGTGCGCCGGCAGCGGGTCGAGTGCCGGAACGGGGTTCCTCGCAGAGACCTGGAACGAGTGCGGGGCACCGGTCATCGCTTCATCCATGCGTCGGGGCAGCGTAGCTCCAGCCAGCCAGCCGGGCAGGCTGAGCTCGGCGTTCTCGGCCAGCACCCATCCACACTCGTTGTGGGCGATGTCGAAGGCGCGCCGTGCGCCCAGCAGCCGGTAGTAGCTGTCGTCGATGCCGAGGCGGTGCTGACCGCCCGAGCAGGGCAGAGGCGGGGCCGCTCCAGGGCGCGGGGGGACACAGGTGAGGCTGTGGTCGCTCAGCAACTGCCTCAGTTCCCGTTCCTGGGTCTGGGGCTCGGTGATGCGCTCCAGCCGCAGACGCTCCCGGTCGATCCAGATCCGCCTTCGCCACCGTGGCTTTCGCATGCGCCCTCGGCCCGATTGCGGAACTTCCACTTCGAGCACGGTGAGCAGCAGCAGTGGGAGGCGGGCGAGCAACCAGATCGGCGGTCCCCACAGCCACTGGACGCAGTAGCGTCCCCAAAGGCGCAGCGCCGGCTTGGGCGGGCGAGGACCCCAGACGCCGTACGAGCAGGTCGTCACGGCGGTCATCCGGGTGCTTCCAACCCGTGGTGGACCGCGTCCTTGTACTTCTCGTATGTGCCGTGCACCTCATCGGAGACGGCTGTTTCTGCGGATGCGTACAACTTGTAACCGCGATACGCGGTTTCGGCGCCGCGCGACACCCACGAGGTCGGGTCGATGAACGTCTTGCCGTTTTCACCGGGCTTCACCGCATCGGCCAGGCCGGGGATCTTCCTGCGGGGGGAACGGTCGATGACCTTCGGGAAGACGTGTTCGTCCAGGTACCTCACGGGGCTGGTCAGCGGCCGTTCGTGACAAGTGGCGTGGTTGAACACCCGTTCCGCGAAGGGCACGAATCCGGCCAGGTCGAGACCGATATCGGTCCACGATCCCTTGGCCTCGAATTCCGCCTTGCAGTAACTGGTCAATGCCGTCGATCCCCCGTAGTCCGTAGGGCAACGATTGTGGCACGAGAGGTTTCTGGAGCAGGGGCTGCAGACCTCACCACGGCCGGTATCGAGCCAGGAGCCCTTGGGCTGGTCGACGGGCAGGCGGTGCCTGGAACCCCGTTTCGAGATGCGAAGCGTAGGAGTGATGCGGCTGCGGGCAGAGAAGGGGTGTCGGCAGGGGCGGAAAGGTGCAATTTCTTCATCGGGCAAGGCCTGTGGCATCTCTAGTCGGGCCGAGGAGGTCGTCGTCCGGCCACCGTCGACGGCCCGGCGGACAACGTCGGATCTCAGACTCTGGACGGTAACCGCGCGCATGCTGGCCTCGGGGTTTACACAGGGGTAACACTGAGGGGTCGGCCGTTCTCGGAAGGACCGGACCAGCGGTAGCTGACGAGGGATCCCCGGGACGGCCCCATCCCGCGCGCGGCAACGGCGCCGAGCGCCCATCCGCCGGTCTCGTACCGGCATCACCGGTCTCGTACCGGTAGCAGCCGTGCCAGAAAGGGGCCCAGTGACGACCCGAGACGACACCAAGACCCAGCTCGACGCCCTGCGCGTCGAGATCGAGCGCCGCAACCCCGCACAGCCCGAGTTCCACCAGGCCGTGCACGAGGTGCTGGACACGCTCGCGCCCGTGCTGGCGGCGCGGCCGGAGTACGCGGAGCCGGGGCTCATCGAGCGGCTGTGCGAGCCGGAGCGGCAGGTCATCTTCCGCGTCCCGTGGCAGGACGACCGGGGGCGCGTGCACGTCAACCGAGGGTTCCGGGTGGAGTTCAACAGCGCGCTCGGCCCGTACAAGGGCGGTCTGCGCTTCCACCCGTCCGTCAACCTCGGGATCATCAAGTTCCTCGGGTTCGAGCAGATCTTCAAGAACGCGCTGACCGGGCTCGGCATCGGCGGCGGCAAGGGCGGCAGCGACTTCGACCCGCACGGGCGCAGCGACGCGGAGATCATGCGGTTCTGCCAGTCGTTCATGACGGAGCTGTACCGCCACATCGGCGAGCACACCGACGTGCCGGCCGGTGACATCGGTGTCGGCGGTCGCGAGATCGGTTACCTGTTCGGGCAGTACCGGCGGATCACCAACCGCTGGGAGGCCGGCGTCCTCACCGGCAAGGGCTCGGGATGGGGCGGCTCGGCGATCCGGCCCGAGGCGACCGGGTACGGCAGCGTGCTGTTCGCGGCGGCGATGCTGCGCGAGCGCGGCGAGGACCTGGAGGGGCAGACGGCGGTGGTCTCCGGCTCCGGGAACGTCGCCATCTACACCGTCGAGAAGCTGCTCGCCCTCGGCGCCAACCCGCTGACCTGCTCCGACTCCAGCGGGTACGTCGTCGACGACAAGGGCATCGACGTCGACCTGCTGAAGCAGATCAAGGAGGTCGAGCGCGGGCGGATCAGCGAGTACGCCGAGCGGCGCGGGGCCTCGGCCCGGTTCGTGCCCGGCGGGCGGGTCTGGGAGGTGCCGGCCGATGTCGCGCTGCCCTCCGCCACCCAGAACGAGCTGGACGAGAACGACGCGGCGGTCCTGGTCCGCAACGGTGTGAAGGCGGTGGCGGAGGGCGCGAACATGCCCACCACGCCCGAGGCCGTGCACCTGTTCCAGCGGGCGGGTGTCGCCTTCGGCCCCGGCAAGGCCGCCAACGCGGGCGGGGTCGCGGTGAGCGCCCTGGAGATGGCGCAGAACCACGCGCGTACGGCGTGGTCGCCGGCCCGGGTGGAGGAGGAGCTCGCGCACATCATGAGCGACATCCACACCACCTGCCACGAGACCGCCGAACGCTACGGCGCTCCCGGCGACTACGTGACCGGCGCCAACATCGCCGGCTTCGAGCGCGTCGCCGACGCGATGCTCGCCCAGGGCGTCATCTGACGCGACGGGGGGCTTTTCCGCGTCCGTACACACACCGCGCCCCGTCCCGGGGAGACCGGGACGGGGCGCGGTGTGTGTACGGGACCGGGGGTGCGCTCAGTGCGCGGCCGCCCCCGCCGGGGCGCCGCCCTGGCCGCGGCCGGCCGGGCGGGCGACGACCAGGATGCTGGAGGTCACCGCGGCGATCAGCATCGCGGCCACGCCCCACCAGATCGCCTGCGTGTAGCCGTGGACGATGCCCTCGCGCAGCACCTGCGCCTTCTGCGAGGGGTTGGTCAGGTGCTGGCCGACGTACGTGCTCGTCGCCGAGGTGGCGATGGTGTTCAGCAGCGCCGTACCGAGCGAACCGCCCACCTGCTGGGAGGTGTTGACCATCGCGGAGGTCACACCGGCGTCCTGCGGCCGCACCCCGTGGGTCGCGGTGGAGAAGACCGGCATGAAGGTCAGGCCCATGCCGAGGCCGAGCAGCAGCTCGGCGGGCAGGACGTGGGTGGCGTACGCGGAGTCCACGCCGAGCTGGGTGAGCACCGCGAGGCCCGCGGCCGCGAGCAGCATGCCGGGCACCATCAGCAGGCGCGGGGGCGTGCGGGGCAGCAGCCGGGCGGAGATCTGCGTGGAGCCGAAGATGATCGCCGCGGACATGGGCAGGAACGCCAGGCCGCTCCTGACCGGGGTGTACCCGAGGATGCCCTGGAAGTAGTAGGTCATGAACAGGAACAGGCCGAACATGCCGATCGTGGCCAGGCCCATGTTCAGGAAGCAGCCCGCGCGGTTGCGGTCGGCGAGGATGCGCAGCGGCAGCAGCGGGTGCTTGGCCTTCGTCTGCCACAGCACGAACGCCAGCAGCAGCACGACACCGCCGGCCAGCATGCTCACCACCAGGCTGTCGCTCCAGCCGCGCGGCTCGGCCTCGGAGAAGCCGTAGACGACGGCGACCAGGCCGCCGCAGCCCAGGATCACGCCGGGGATGTCCAGCTTGGCCTCACGGTGGCCCGGTCGGTCGTGCAGCAGCATGAGGGCGCCGACGACCGCGACGGCCGCGATCGGGATGTTCACGTACAGGCACCAGCGCCAGTTCGCGTACGAGGTCAGGACGCCGCCCAGGAGCAGGCCGATCGCACCGCCCGCGCCGGCGATGGCGCCGTAGATGCCGAACGCCTTGCCGCGCTCGCGGGGGTCGGTGAACGTCGTCGTCATCAGGGAGAGCGCGGAGGGCGCGAGGAGGGCGCCGAACACGCCCTGCAGGGCGCGCGCCCCGAAGAGCATGCCGGGGCTCTGGGCGGCGCCGCCGATCGCGGAGGCGACGGCGAAGCCGGCCAGGCCGATGACGAAGGTGCGCTTGCGGCCGACCAGGTCGGCGACGCGGCCGCCGAGCAGCAGCAGGCCGCCGAAGGCGAGGGTGTAGGCCGTGATGACCCACTGGCGGTTGCCGTCGGACATGCCGAGGGCCTTCTGCGCGGACGGCAGCGCGATGTTCACGATGGTCGCGTCGAGGACCACCATCAACTGCGCCAGCGCGATGACCACCAGACCCCACCAGCGGCGGGGGTCCGGGGCGTCGGCGGCGCCGTTCGCGGTGGGGGCCGGAGCCGTGCGTATGGCCTCGGCCGGGGGAGAGTCGTTCATGACGAGAACGTCACTTCCTTGCTCGTGATGGTGGCGTGCGTGGTCCGCGGTGCGTGCGGTGGTGCGGGGGCGGTCAGGGCGCCACGTCGATGGGGCGCCCGTCCCCCTGGAGGGCCCGACTCCCGGAGGGCCGCCCCCCAGGGGCCCGGTCCGGCGGGTGCTCCGCGGACGACGTGCTCCGCGGGCGTTCGGCGCCCCGCGGACATCGGGGTACCGGGTGACCCGTTCTCCGGTCGCTTGAACGGACCAATGATCGGTCATTGAAGCCGATCGTCAGTATGGCTGATGGTCAGGTGAAGTGTACGCTGCCCGCATGAAGGACGAGTGTCCCCCTGATGTTCTTTCCCGTCGGCTGGGATATCTCCTGAAGCACGCCTACGTGGCCATGGCCGCCGAGATGGAGGCGGCGCTCGCGCCCTTCCGCCTCCTCCCGCGGGAACTCGGCGTCATGGCGGTGATCGCGGCCTCGCACGAGCAGCCGTCCCAGCTGGAGATCGCCGCGCGTCTCGGCGTCGACCGCACGACGATGGTCGGCGTCATCGACTCGCTGGAGAGCAAGGGGTACGTGGAGCGCCACCGCAGCGACCGCGACCGCCGCCGCAACGTGGTGACGCTCACCCCGGCCGGACAGGTGTGCCTGAAGGAAGCGGAGGAGGCCCGCGAACGCGTGGAACGCGACTTCCTCGCCCCCCTCGACGAAACCTCCGCCACCGCCCTGACCGAAGCCCTGCTCACCCTGCACGTCGCCCAGTCGAGGATGGGCCGCACACCCCTCGCCGGCCCCGGCCCGTGCGGGCCCTCCGCGCCCGGCGGGCCCGCCGGGGAACTCGTCGGCGAATGACCGGCCCGCGCGCCGACGCGTCCTTGTCGACGCGCCGGGGGCGGACGCGCCGGGGGCGGGCGAGTCGGCCGGCACACGTGCCGGCGGCCCCGGCCGGCGCGTAGCCGCCGGTACGCTCCGCCGGGCGTGACGGCGCTCCCGGATCGGACTCGGTGCACACCCCGGTGCTCCGCGCCGCCCCTCCCGTACGATGCGTCACCGTGGCGATACAGAACCCGCCCCCGTGGGGGCCGTACGGCGGCCCGCCGCCTCCACCGCCGGACATCCCGTCGAAGGACCTGCGGCCGCGACGCCTCTGGTACCTGGTGGCGGCGTTGCTGGGGCTCGTCCTCGCCGGAGTCGGCGCCGCCTTCCTCGTGGTGACGGTGAAGGACACGGTCGACTCGGTCGAAACATCCCGGAGCTTCCCCGGCGGCGAGTCGCGGACGTTCCGCTTCACCGCGGGGGAGACGAAGGCGATCTACGTCTCCCAGACCGGGCCGGGACACGTCGAGTGCCGGATCCCGGGGATGGCGTCCGGGGCGATGACCCGGCCGGACGGCACGTTCCGCGTCACCTCGGGGTCCCGGACCTGGGAACGCGTCTTCGAGGTGACGCCCGGCAGCAGCGGCGACTACGCACTCACCTGCACCTCGCAGCTGCCGGCCGAGTTCGCGCTCGGGGACAAGCCCCGGGTGGGAGCGACGATCGGCGGCATCGCCGCGGGCGTCGGCTGCTTCGTGGCCGCGTTCGCCGCGACGGTGACCATCTGCGTCGTCACCGCCGTCCGCCGCGGCCGCCACCGCCGCCGGCTCGCCGCCGCGTGGACCCGGCCCCCGCAGTGGGGCGGCCCCCCGCCGCCGTACGGACCCGCCCCGGGAACACCCGCCCCGCCCACGTACTGACCGGAGCCCCGGGCGTCACGGACCCCCGCGATCCCGTAGCCCTGACCGCGCACGCCCGCCTGGGTGCGCACCCGTCACCGATCGCGGCGGAGCGTGTCCGGCCGGCGGGACGCGCCGAGGGGCGACGGCGCGGGTGAGTGGTCCGTGGCGGAGGGGTCCGGGCGTGCCGCCGGTTTGACCTACGTCACCCCAGGGGTAATCTCTTCGGCTCGATTGGCCAGGCTGCCGTGGCGTGTGGCAGACTGTCCGAGTTGCTCGGTCGAGTGTTGATGCTGCGCGCCTCCCGCCGGGAGGACCGGAAGCGAGTCCCACAGTACTCGTCGCCCTAACTGCCTCATGGCAGCGCTGGGGCGGACGTACGGGAATCTTCCGGGAAGTGTGAGCGCGACACCGGCCAGGCGCCCGGTGGGTCTTCGATCCCCGGCTCGCGGATCCGGTAGGGCCGTGTGCAATCCCGCAGGGATGTTCGAACAAGGGACATCTGTGTCGGCGGGAGCGCGACACACCCGACCGCGTGGGTCGGAGAGTGACATGAAGGACCAAGGGAAACCGCGGAAGCGCACCGGGTTCCAGAGCGTGAGAAGAGACAGGACTACGAAGTAGCCATGGCGGGACAGAAGATCCGCATCCGGCTCAAGGCCTACGACCACGAGGTCATCGACTCCTCGGCGAAGAAGATCGTCGAGACGGTGACCCGCACTGGTGCGTCGGTCGCGGGCCCGGTGCCGCTGCCCACTGAGAAGAACGTGTACTGCGTCATCAAGTCGCCGCACAAGTACAAGGACTCGCGCGAGCACTTCGAGATGCGCACGCACAAGCGCCTGATCGACATCCTCGACCCGACCCCCAAGACCGTTGACTCTCTGATGCGACTCGACCTCCCGGCCGGTGTCGACATCGAGATCAAGCTCTGAGGGCTGGTGATCTGAGAATGGCTAAGCAGATCAAGGGCATCCTGGGCGAGAAGCTCGGCATGACGCAGGTGTGGGACGAGAACAACCGTGTTGTTCCGGTCACCGTCGTCAAGGCCGGCCCCAACGTCGTCACCCAGGTCCGTACGAACGATGTCGACGGCTACGAGTCCGTCCAGATCGCGTTCGGCGAGATCGACCCGCGCAAGGTGAACAAGCCCCTCAAGGGCCACTTCGCCAAGGCCGACGTCACCCCCCGCCGCCACCTCGTCGAGATCCGCACCGCGGACGCCTCCGAGTACACGCTGGGCCAGGAGATCTCCGCTGAGGTCTTCGAGGCGGGCGTCAAGGTGGACGTGACCGGCAAGAGCAAGGGCAAGGGCTTCGCCGGTGTCATGAAGCGTCACAACTTCCGTGGCCTCGGCGCCGGACACGGCACCCAGCGCAAGCACCGCTCGCCCGGTTCCATCGGTGGCTGCGCCACCCCGGGCCGCGTGTTCAAGGGCCTCCGCATGGCGGGTCGCATGGGCAACGAGCGGGTCACCACCCAGAACCTGACCGTCCACGCCGTTGACGCGGAGAAGGGTCTGCTGCTCATCAAGGGCGCGGTTCCCGGTCCGAACGGCGGCCTCGTCCTGGTCCGCACCGCGGCCAAGGGGGCCTGAGGTAACCGATGAGCACTGTTGACATCCTTTCGCCGGCGGGCGAGAAGGCCGGTACCGTCGAGCTCCCCGCGGAGATCTTCGGCGTTGAGAAGGTCAGCGTTCCGCTGATCCACCAGGTCGTCGTCGCGCAGCTGGCCGCCGCCCGTCAGGGCACGCACAAGACCAAGACCCGTGGCGAGGTCCGCGGCGGTGGCAAGAAGCCGTACCGCCAGAAGGGCACCGGTCGCGCCCGTCAGGGTTCGACCCGCGCGCCGCAGTTCGCCGGTGGTGGCGTCGTGCACGGTCCCGTGCCGCGCGACTACTCGCAGCGGACCCCGAAGAAGATGAAGGCCGCGGCCCTGCGCCACGCCCTCACCGACCGGGCCCGCCACGACCGCATCCACGTCGTCTCCGGCGTGGTCGAGGGCGAGATCTCCACCAAGGCCGCCAAGACGCTGTTCGGCAAGATCAGCGAGCGCAAGAACCTGCTGCTCGTCGCCGACCGCTCCGACGAGGCCGCGTGGCTGTCCGCCCGCAACCTGCCCCAGGTCCACATCCTGGAGCCGGGCCAGCTGAACACGTACGACGTTCTCGTCTCGGACGACGTGGTCTTCACCAAGGCCGCTTTCGAGTCCTTCGTCGCCGGCCCGAACAAGGCCAACGACACCGAAGGGAGCGAGGCCTGATGGCTACGCGTCACCCCTCCATCGCCTCGAAGGCCGCCAAGGCCGCCAAGGCCGCGCGCGTCGCCAAGGCGCGCCGTCACGCCGCCGAGGGCAAGAACACCGTCGAGACCCCGCTGAGCAAGTCGTACACGGACCACCGTGACGTGCTGCTCAAGCCGGTCGTCTCGGAGAAGAGCTACGCGCTCCTCGACGAGAACAAGTACACGTTCATCGTCGACCCGAACGCCAACAAGACCCAGATCAAGCAGGCCGTCCAGGCGGTCTTCGAGGTCAAGGTCACCGGGGTCAACACGATCAACCGCCAGGGCAAGCGCAAGCGGACCAAGAGCGGCTTCGGCCAGCGTGCCGCCACCAAGCGCGCGATCGTGACCCTCGCCGAGGGCGACCGTATCGACATCTTCGGCGGTCCGACCGCCTGACGGCGGTCCGGATCGTCCGATATCGGACGAGGACTGAGAAATGGGTATCCGCAAGTACAAGCCGACGACTCCGGGCCGTCGTGGCTCCAGCGTCGCCGACTTCGTCGAGGTCACGCGGTCCACGCCGGAGAAGTCGCTGGTCCGCCCCCTGCACAGCAAGGGCGGCCGTAACAACGCCGGTCGTGTGACCGTTCGCCACCAGGGTGGCGGACACAAGCGCGCCTACCGCGTGATCGACTTCCGTCGTCACGACAAGGACGGCGTGCCGGCGAAGGTCGCGCACATCGAGTACGACCCCAACCGCACCGCGCGCATCGCGCTGCTGCACTACGCCGACGGCGAGAAGCGCTACATCCTCGCCCCGCGCAACCTGCAGCAGGGCGACCGCGTGGAGAACGGTCCCGGGGCCGACATCAAGCCGGGCAACAACCTGGCCCTCCGCAACATCCCGGTCGGTACCACGATCCACGCGATCGAGCTCCGTCCCGGTGGCGGTGCCAAGTTCGCCCGTTCCGCCGGCGCCTCCGTGCAGCTGCTCGCGAAGGAGGGCACGATGGCCCACCTCCGCATGCCGTCCGGTGAGATCCGCCTGGTCGACCAGCGCTGCCGCGCCACGGTCGGCGAGGTCGGCAACGCCGAGCAGAGCAACATCAACTGGGGCAAGGCCGGCCGCAAGCGCTGGCTGGGCGTCCGCCCGACCGTTCGCGGTGTGGCGATGAACCCGGTTGACCACCCCCACGGTGGTGGTGAGGGCAAGACCTCCGGTGGTCGCCACCCGGTCAGCCCCTGGGGTCAGAAGGAAGGTCGTACTCGTTCTCCCAAGAAGGCGAGCAACAAGTACATCGTCCGCCGCCGCAAGACGAACAAGAAGCGCTAAGGACGGGTTGAGATGCCTCGTAGCTTGAAGAAGGGGCCTTTCGTCGACGACCACCTCATCAAGAAGGTGGACGTCCAGAACGAAGCCGGCACCAAGAACGTCATCAAGACCTGGTCCCGCCGCTCGATGATCGTCCCGGCGATGCTGGGCCACACGATCGCGGTGCACAACGGCAAGACCCACATCCCGGTGTTTGTCACCGAGTCCATGGTCGGCCACAAGCTCGGCGAGTTCTCGCCGACGCGCACCTTCCGGGGTCACGTCAAGGAAGACCGGAAGTCGAAGCGCCGCTAGTCAGCGGGGTGTGAATGACCATGACAAACACTGAAGGGACAACCATGGAAGCCAGGGCCCAGGCGCGGTACATCCGCGTCACGCCCATGAAGGCCCGCCGCGTGGTGGACCTCATCCGTGGCATGGATGCCACGGAGGCTCAGGCGGTCCTGCGTTTCGCCCCGCAGGCCGCGAGCGTGCCGGTCGGCAAGGTGCTGGACAGCGCCATTGCCAACGCCGCGCACAACTACGACCACACCGACGCCGACAGCCTCTACATCTCCGAGGCCTACGTCGACGAGGGCCCGACCCTGAAGCGGTTCCGTCCGCGCGCCCAGGGCCGCGCCTACCGGATCCGCAAGCGGACCAGCCACATCACCGTGGTCGTCAGCAGCAAGGAAGGAACCCGGTAATGGGCCAGAAGGTTAACCCGCATGGGTTCCGGCTCGGTGTCACGACCGACTTCAAGTCGCGTTGGTACGCCGACAAGCTGTACAAGGACTACGTCAAGGAAGACGTCGCCATCCGTCGGATGATGACGTCCGGCATGGAGCGCGCCGGCATCTCGAAGGTGGAGATCGAGCGCACCCGTGACCGCGTGCGTGTGGACATCCACACCGCTCGTCCGGGCATCGTCATCGGCCGCCGTGGCGCCGAGGCCGACCGCATCCGCGGCGACCTCGAGAAGCTCACGGGCAAGCAGGTCCAGCTGAACATCCTCGAGGTCAAGAACCCCGAGACCGACGCTCAGCTGGTTGCCCAGGCCGTCGCCGAGCAGCTCTCCTCCCGCGTCTCCTTCCGCCGTGCCATGCGCAAGAGCATGCAGTCGGCGATGAAGGCCGGCGCCAAGGGCATCAAGATCCAGTGCGGTGGCCGCCTCGGCGGCGCCGAGATGTCCCGCTCGGAGTTCTACCGCGAGGGCCGCGTGCCCCTGCACACGCTCCGCGCGAACGTGGACTACGGCTTCTTCGAGGCCAAGACGACCTTCGGCCGCATCGGTGTGAAGGTCTGGATCTACAAGGGCGACGTGAAGAACATCGCCGAGGTCCGCGCCGAGAACGCCGCCGCCCGTGCGGGCAACCGCCCGGCTCGTGGTGGCGCTGACCGCCCGGCCCGTGGTGGCCGTGGTGGCGAGCGGCGCGGTCGCAAGCCGCAGCAGCAGTCGGCCCCCGCCGCCGAGGCCCCCAAGGCCGAGGCTCCGGCCGCTGCCGCTCCGGCTGAGAGCACCGGAACGGAGGCCTGACCGAAATGCTGATCCCCCGTAGGGTCAAGCACCGCAAGCAGCACCACCCGAAGCGCAACGGTATGTCCAAGGGTGGAACGCAGGTTGCGTTCGGCGAGTACGGCATCCAGGCGCTGACCCCGGCCTACGTGACGAACCGCCAGATCGAGGCGGCTCGTATCGCGATGACCCGCCACATCAAGCGTGGCGGCAAGGTCTGGATCAACATCTACCCGGACCGTCCGCTGACCAAGAAGCCCGCCGAGACCCGCATGGGTTCCGGTAAGGGTTCGCCGGAGTGGTGGATCGCGAACGTCAAGCCCGGTCGGGTGATGTTCGAGCTGTCCTACCCGAACGAGAAGATCGCCCGTGAGGCGCTGACTCGTGCGGCCCACAAGCTGCCGATGAAGTGCCGGATCGTCAAGCGCGAGGCAGGTGAAGCGTGATGTCGGCCGGTACCAAGGCGTCCGAGCTGCGCGAGCTGGGCAACGAGGAGCTTCTGGGCAAGCTCCGCGAGGCCAAGGAAGAGCTGTTCAACCTCCGTTTCCAGGCGGCGACGGGCCAGCTCGAAAACCACGGCCGTCTGAAGGCGGTCCGCAAGGACATCGCGCGGATCTACACCCTGATGCGCGAGCGTGAGCTGGGCATCGAGACGGTGGAGAACGCATGAGCGAGAACAACGTGACTGAGCAGAAGACCGAGCGGAACGCCCGCAAGACGCGTGAGGGTTACGTCGTCAGCGACAAGATGGACAAGACCGTCGTCGTCGCCGTCGAGGACCGCGTCAAGCACGCGCTGTACGGCAAGGTCATCCGCCGCACCAGCAAGCTCAAGGCGCACGACGAGCAGAACGCTGCCGGCATCGGCGACCGCGTCCTCCTGATGGAGACCCGGAAGCTGTCCGCCACCAAGCACTGGCGCGTCGTCGAGATCCTCGAGAAGGCCAAGTAAGTAATTCCCGCAAGGGGATTCCTTAAGCAGGGTTCCTGCGGGGCATCCCTCGCAGGACAGTTCCGCCAGGCTCCGGGGGCCGCTCGCTGAGCGGCCCCCGGGGAACCGGCAGACAAACAGGAGATAGACGTGATCCAGCAGGAGTCGCGGCTGCGTGTCGCCGACAACACTGGTGCGAAGGAGATCCTTTGCATCCGTGTGCTCGGTGGCTCCGGTCGCCGCTACGCGGGCATCGGTGACGTCATCGTCGCCACCGTGAAGGACGCGATCCCCGGTGGCAACGTGAAGAAGGGTGACGTCGTCAAGGCGGTCATCGTTCGCACCGTCAAGGAGCGCCGCCGTCAGGACGGCTCGTACATCCGCTTCGACGAGAACGCCGCCGTCATTCTGAAGAACGACGGCGACCCTCGCGGCACCCGTATCTTCGGCCCCGTGGGCCGTGAGCTGCGCGAGAAGAAGTTCATGAAGATCATCTCCCTCGCGCCGGAGGTGCTGTGAGCATGAAGATCAAGAAGGGCGACCTGGTCCAGGTCATCACCGGTAAGGACAAGGGCAAGCAGGGCAAGGTCATCGCGGCCTTCCCCCGTGAGGACCGCGTCCTGGTCGAGGGTGTCAACCGGGTCAAGAAGCACACCAAGGCCGGCCCGACCGCCAGCGGTTCCCAGGCCGGCGGCATCGTGACCACCGAGGCCCCGATCCACGTCTCCAACGTCCAGCTGGTCGTGGAGAAGGACGGCAACAAGGTCGTCACGCGCGTCGGTTACCGCTTCGACGAGGACGGCAACAAGATCCGCGTTGCCAAGCGGACGGGTGAGGACATCTGATGGCTACCACCACTGCCCCGCGTCTGAAGCAGAAGTACCGCGACGAGATCGCCGCCAAGCTGCGTGACGAGTTCAAGTACGAGAACGTCATGCAGATCCCCGGCCTCGTCAAGATCGTGGTCAACATGGGTGTGGGCGACGCCGCCCGCGACTCCAAGCTGATCGAGGGCGCCATCCGCGACCTCACCACGATCACCGGCCAGAAGCCGGCGGTCACCAAGGCCCGTAAGTCCATCGCGCAGTTCAAGCTGCGTGAGGGCCAGCCGATCGGTGCCCACGTCACGCTCCGTGGCGACCGCATGTGGGAGTTCCTGGACCGCACCCTGTCGCTCGCGCTGCCGCGCATCCGCGACTTCCGCGGCCTGTCCCCCAAGCAGTTCGACGGCCGTGGCAACTACACCTTCGGTCTCACGGAGCAGGTCATGTTCCACGAGATCGACCAGGACAAGATCGACCGTGTCCGGGGTATGGACATCACCGTGGTCACCACGGCGACCAACGACGAAGAGGGCCGTGCCCTTCTCCGTCACCTCGGCTTCCCGTTCAAGGAGGCGTGAGCGAGATGGCGAAGAAGGCTCTCATCGCGAAGGCTGCTCGCAAGCCCAAGTTCGGTGTGCGCGGCTACACCCGCTGCCAGCGCTGCGGCCGTCCGCACTCCGTGTACCGCAAGTTCGGCCTGTGCCGCGTGTGCCTTCGTGAGATGGCTCACCGTGGCGAGCTGCCGGGCGTGACCAAGAGCTCCTGGTAACAACCCACTTGGGTTAGATCAGGACTCTCGGTAAGCAACTGGGGTCGGCAGGAGGCCCGCCCCCCATGGCTTAGGCTTGTGGGGTTGGGCGCCTGCCGCGCCCTAAACGACTTACTACGCCGTAGGTCCACCGCGCCGCACCCGTCCCGTCTCGGATCGGGGAGAGGGATGGCGCACCAGGAAACCCCGGCGAGAGAGGCCGAAGGCCAATTCATGACCATGACTGATCCGATCGCAGACATGCTTACGCGTCTGCGGAACGCGAACTCGGCATACCACGACTCCGTGACGATGCCGGCATCGAAGATCAAGTCGCACATCGCGGAGATCCTCCAGCAGGAGGGCTTCATCACCGGCTGGAAGACCGAGGACGCCGAGGTCGGCAAGAACCTCGTCCTCGAGCTGAAGTACGGCCCGAACCGTGAGCGCTCCATCGCGGGCATCAAGCGGATCTCCAAGCCCGGTCTCCGGGTCTACGCGAAGTCCACCAACCTGCCGAAGGTGCTGGGCGGCCTCGGCGTGGCGATCATCTCCACGTCGCACGGGCTCCTCACCGACAAGCAGGCCGGCAAGAAGGGCGTGGGTGGGGAAGTCCTCGCCTACGTCTGGTAGCGGAAGGGAACGGAGGAAACAGCTATGTCGCGTATTGGCAAGCTCCCCATCACGGTTCCCGCCGGCGTGGACGTCACCATCGACGGCCGTACGGTCAAGGTCAAGGGCCCCAAGGGCGAACTGACCCACACCGTCGCCGCGCCGATCGAGATCGTCAAGGCTGAGGACGGCGTCCTGAACGTCACCCGCCCGAACGACGAGCGTCAGAACAAGGCCCTGCACGGCCTGTCCCGCACGCTGGTGGCGAACATGATCACCGGCGTGACCCAGGGTTACGTGAAGAAGCTCGAGATCAGCGGTGTCGGTTACCGCGTGACGGCCAAGGGCTCGAACCTCGAGTTCGCTCTCGGCTACAGCCACCCGATCACCGTCGAGGCGCCCGAGGGCATCACCTTCAAGGTGGAGGCCCCCACCCGCTTCTCGGTCGAGGGCATCGACAAGCAGAAGGTCGGCGAGGTTGCGGCCAACATCCGCAAGCTGCGCAAGCCCGACCCGTACAAGGCCAAGGGTGTCAAGTACGAGGGCGAAGTCATCCGCCGCAAGGTCGGAAAGGCGGGTAAGTAAGCCATGGCATACGGGCAGAAGATCCTCAAGGGCGACGCCTACAAGCGCGCCGCGATCAAGCGCCGTCACATCCGGATCCGCAAGCGGATCGCGGGTACGGCGGAGCGCCCCCGTCTGGTCGTGACCCGCTCGAACCGCCACATCGTGGCGCAGGTGATCGACGACCTCAAGGGCCACACCCTGGCGTCGGCGTCCACGCTGGACACGTCGATCCGCGGTGGCGAGGGCGACAAGTCCTCGCAGGCCAAGCAGGTCGGCGCCCTGGTCGCCGAGCGTGCCAAGGCCGCCGGTGTCGAGGCCGTCGTGTTCGACCGTGGTGGCAACCAGTACGCCGGGCGCATCGCCGCCCTGGCGGACGCCGCCCGCGAAGCCGGCCTGAAGTTCTGAGCCGGTTCCGAGCTAGCGGAAACAGAGAGAGGTAATTCCAATGGCTGGACCCCAGCGCCGCGGTGGCGGTGCCGGTGGCGGCGAGCGGCGGGACCGGAAGGGCCGTGACGGCGGCGCAGCTGCCGCCGAGAAGACCGCGTACGTTGAGCGCGTCGTCGCGATCAACCGCGTCGCCAAGGTTGTGAAGGGTGGTCGTCGCTTCAGCTTCACCGCGCTGGTCGTGGTGGGCGACGGTGACGGCACCGTGGGTGTCGGATACGGCAAGGCCAAGGAGGTGCCGGCCGCCATCGCCAAGGGCGTTGAGGAGGCCAAGAAGCACTTCTTCAAGGTCCCCCGCATCCAGGGCACCATCCCGCACCCGATCCAGGGTGAGAAGGCTGCCGGCGTCGTGCTGCTCAAGCCCGCGTCGCCCGGTACCGGTGTTATCGCCGGTGGTCCGGTGCGCGCCGTGCTCGAGTGCGCCGGCATCCACGACATCCTGTCGAAGTCGCTCGGCTCCGACAACGCGATCAACATCGTGCACGCCACCGTGGAGGCCCTCAAGGGCCTGCAGCGTCCCGAGGAGGTCGCGGCCCGCCGCGGTCTGCCGCTCGAGGACGTCGCTCCCGCGGCTCTCCTGCGTGCGCGTGCCGGGGCGGGTGCGTAATCATGGCGCAGCTCAAGATCACGCAGACGAAGTCCTACATCGGCAGCAAGCAGAACCACCGCGACACCCTGCGTTCCCTGGGCCTCAAGCGCCTGGGTGACGTGGTCGTCAAGGAGGACCGCCCCGAGTTCCGCGGCATGGTGCACACCGTCCGCCACCTCGTGACGGTCGAGGAGGTCGACTGATCATGGCGGAGAACAACCCGCTCAAGATCCACAACCTCCGTCCCGCCCCGGGCGCCAAGACCGCCAAGACCCGTGTGGGTCGTGGTGAGGCGTCCAAGGGTAAGACGGCCGGTCGTGGTACGAAGGGCACGAAGGCCCGTTACCAGGTTCCGGAGCGCTTCGAGGGTGGCCAGATGCCGCTCCACATGCGCCTCCCGAAGCTGAAGGGCTTCAAGAACCCGTTCAAGACCGAGTTCCAGGTCGTGAACCTCGACAAGCTGACCGCGCTGTACCCCGAGGGTGGCGAGGTCACGGTCGAGGACCTGGTGGCCAAGGGCGCCGTTCGCAAGAACAGCCTGGTCAAGGTCCTGGGCCAGGGCGAGGTCTCCGTGGCGCTGCAGGTGACGGTGGACGCCGTCTCCGGCTCCGCCAAGGAGAAGATCACCGCCGCAGGCGGCACCGTCACCGAGCTCGTCTGAGTCCCTCAGGCGTCTCGATGACGTAGACGAACCCGACCGGGGATGCCTCACAATGAGGTATCCCCGGTTGGTCGTTCCATGGGGGGCATGGTCGCCGGTAAGGTGGCCTGCACTGTTCTTTTTCGTCGAACCTCAAGACCCGTCACCCTGACGCACTTGCGCGGGGGTCGCAGGAGGCACCGTGCTCACCGGCTTCGCCCGGGCGTTCAGGACGCCCGACCTGCGCAAGAAGCTGCTCTTCACGCTCGGCATCATCGTGGCGTACCGCGTCGGTACCCACATCCCGATCCCGGGCGTCAACTACAAGGCCGTCCAGCAGTGCGTGACCGAGGCCTCCGGCAACCAGGGTCTCTTCGGTCTCGTCAACATGTTCAGCGGCGGCGCGCTTCTGCAGATCACCGTCTTCGCGCTGGGGATCATGCCGTACATCACGGCGAGCATCATCCTGCAGCTGCTGACCGTGGTGATCCCGCGCCTGGAAGCCCTCAAGAAGGAGGGCCAGGCCGGCACCGCGAAGATCACCCAGTACACGCGGTACCTGACGGTCGCGCTCGCGATCCTCCAGGGCACCGGCCTGGTGGCCACCGCCCGCAGCGGCGCCCTGTTCAACGGCTGCTCGGTCGCCGGCAACATCGTCCCGGACCGCGCGATCTTCACCACCATCACGATGGTCATCTGCATGACGGCCGGCACCGCCGTCGTCATGTGGCTCGGTGAGCTGATCACCGACCGCGGCATCGGCAACGGCATGTCGATCCTGATGTTCATCTCGATCGCCGCGACGTTCCCGTCGGCGCTGTGGGCCATCAAGAAGTCGGGCAAGCTGGCCGACGGCTGGATCGAGTTCGGCACCGTCATCCTGGTCGGCCTGGTCATGGTCGGTCTGGTCGTCTTCGTCGAGCAGGCCCAGCGCCGCATCCCGGTGCAGTACGCCAAGCGCATGATCGGCCGCCGTTCCTACGGCGGCACGTCCACGTACATCCCGCTCAAGGTGAACCAGGCGGGTGTGATTCCCGTCATCTTCGCCTCGTCGCTGCTCTACATTCCGGCCCTCGTCGCCCAGTTCGCGGGCGGCAACGCGGGGTGGAAGACGTGGGTCACCCAGAACCTGACCAAGGGTGATCACCCGATTTACATCACTCTGTACTTCTTGCTCATCGTGTTCTTCGCGTTCTTCTACGTGGCGATCTCCTTCAACCCCGAGGAAGTCGCGGACAACATGAAGAAGTATGGTGGCTTCATCCCGGGCATCCGGGCTGGCCGACCGACCGCTGAGTACCTCTCGTACGTGCTCAATCGGATCACCTGGCCGGGTTCGCTGTACCTGGGTCTGATCGCTCTCGTACCGACGATGGCGTTGGTTGGCTTCGGGGCAAGCCAGAACTTCCCGTTCGGCGGGACGAGCATCCTGATCATCGTGGGTGTCGGCCTGGAGACGGTGAAGCAGATCGAGAGCCAGCTCCAGCAGCGCAATTACGAAGGGTTCCTCCGCTGATGCGAATCGTCCTCGTCGGGCCGCCGGGCGCCGGTAAGGGAACGCAGGCCGTACGCCTTGCCGAGAAGCTGTCGATCCCCCACATCTCCACGGGCGACCTGTTCCGCGCCAACATCAGCGGGCAGACGGAGCTGGGCAAGCTCGCGAAGTCCTACATGGACGCCGGCGATCTCGTACCCGACGAGGTCACGATCGCCATGGCCAAGGACCGCATGGGGCAGCCGGACGCCGAGGGCGGCTTCCTGCTGGACGGCTTCCCGCGCAACGTTTCGCAGGCCGAGGCGCTGGACGAGCTGCTGAACGGCGAGGGCATCAAGCTGGACGCGGTGCTCGACCTGGAGGTCCCCGAGGACGAGGTCGTCAAGCGGATCGCCGGCCGGCGCATCTGCCGCAACGACTCCAGCCACGTCTTCCACGTGACGTACAGCAAGCCGAAGCAGGAGGGCGTCTGCGACGTCTGCGGCGGCGAGCTGTACCAGCGCGACGACGACCACGAGGACACCGTCCGCAAGCGCCTCGAGGTCTACCACTCGCAGACCGAGCCGATCATCGACTACTACAGGGCCCAGGGCCTGGTCGTGACGATCTCCTCGCTCGGCCCGGTGGAAGAGATCACGCGGCGCGCGCTGGAGGCGCTGAAGCGCGAGGACGCCACCCAGTAACCCGTATCGCGTGGTGCAGCCGCGGTTCCTTCCCAGGGGCCGCGGCTGCGCTGTGGGCGGGGTGCGCCCGCCCACGGCGTGACGGACACCCCCGTATCGTTGTAGTAGTCGACCCCGCCTCCGGTCCAGAAAGGCCCCCGTCCCCATGGTGCAGATCAAGACCCCCGAGCAGATCGCCAAGATGCGTGCGGCGGGGCTGGTCGTCGCCGCGATCCACGCGGCGACCCGCGAGGCGGCCGTGCCCGGGGCGACCACCAAGGACCTGGACCAGGTGGCCCGCAAGGTGCTCGCCGAGCACGGCGCCAAGCCGAACTTCCTCGGCTACGGCGGCTTCCCGGCGACGATCTGCACCTCCGTGAACGAGGTCGTCGTCCACGGCATCCCCTCCGACGAGGTCGTCCTCAAGGACGGCGACGTCATCTCCATCGACTGCGGCGCGATCGTCGACGGCTGGCACGGCGACGCGGCGTACACCGCCTTCGTCGGATCGGGTCACTCCCCGGAGCTGGTCGAGCTGTCCCGGGTGACCGAGGAGTCGATGTGGGCCGGCATCGCGGCCATGAAGCTGGGCAACCGGCTGCTCGACATCTCCCGCGCGATCGAGACGTACATCCGCCGCCAGCCCAAGCCGGGCGGCGGCCGCTACGGCATCATCGAGGACTACGGCGGCCACGGCATCGGCACCGAGATGCACATGGACCCGCACCTGCTGAACTACGTCGACCGCCGGCGCGGCAAGGGCCCCAAGCTGGTCCCCGGCTTCTGCCTGGCCATCGAGCCCATGGTCTCCCTCGGCACCCCCAGGACGCGGGTGCTGGAGGACGAGTGGACGGTCATCACCACCGACGGCACCTGGTCCTCCCACTGGGAGCACTCCGTCGCCCTGACCGAGCAGGGCCCGCTGGTCCTGACCGCCCCCGACGGCGGCAGGGCCAAGCTCGCCGAGTACGGCATCACGGCCGCCCCCGACCCGCTGGCATAACGATCTCCGGCGTGGGGCAGGCTTCCCCGATTCGTGTTTCCGGGTGCGCTGACGTAGACTGACTCGTCGGCTCTCGTGCACCCGCATGTCCGCATGCGCCCGCAAGGGAAGCAGGAGAGTCGATCAAGGTAGTCGATTCGAAGGGCGAAGCGTGGCCAAGAAGCAAGGTGCCATCGAGATCGAGGGCACTGTCGTCGAGTCTCTGCCGAACGCCATGTTCAAGGTCGAGCTCCAGAACGGCCACCAGGTCCTGGCACACATCAGCGGCAAGATGCGCATGCACTACATCCGCATCCTCCCTGACGACCGGGTCGTGGTGGAGCTGTCTCCGTACGACCTGACGCGTGGCCGGATCGTCTACCGGTACAAGTAGATCTTGCCCAGGTCCCGTGACCTACCACGGGGCCGCCGGCAACTGACCCGGAGAACCTCACCCAATGAAGGTCAAGCCGAGCGTCAAGAAGATCTGCGACAAGTGCAGGGTGATCCGCCGTCACGGCCGGGTCATGGTCATCTGCGAGAACCCGCGCCACAAGCAGCGCCAGGGCTGACGCACGACCGACCGCACCCTCTGCACCTCTATCGCAGAGTTTCGCGCGACGCGAGCTGAATATGTTCATACGCAGGTCCCGAGCGGCGTAAGCGTCCGTTCGACACCCCCGGCTCGGAGGCCGGGGACCCGGTTCGTACCTGGTACGGCGGCCGGGAGCCGGTCCTGCGGAAGACCTCCGAAGATCACCAGGAGCCATTGAATGGCACGCGTTTCCGGTGTTGACATCCCGCGCGAAAAGCGCGTGGAGGTCGCCCTCACCTACGTGTTCGGCATCGGCCGGACCCTGTCCCAGGCGACGCTGGCTGCCACCGGCATCGACCCCAACACCCGCGTCCGCGACCTCTCGGAAGAGCAGCTCGTCGCGATCCGCGAGTACGTCGACAACAACATCAAGACCGAGGGTGACCTCCGTCGCGAGATCCAGGCCGACATCCGCCGCAAGGTCGAGATCGGCTGCTACCAGGGTCTGCGGCACCGCCGCGGTCTGCCCGTCCGCGGTCAGCGCACCAGCACGAACGCCCGTACCCGCAAGGGCCCGCGTCGCGCCATCGCCGGCAAGAAGAAGCCGGGCAAGAAGTAGTCCGCAGCGGACTCGCCGTCCAGCGGTCTTCGCTGTAGGACCGACCACCTCCCGTAGGAGAAGACATGCCCCCCAAGGGACGTCAGGGCGCTGCCAAGAAGGTGCGCCGCAAGGAAAAGAAGAACGTCGCTCACGGCCACGCGCACATCAAGAGCACGTTCAACAACACCATCGTTTCGATCACCGACCCGAGCGGCAACGTGATCTCCTGGGCCTCCGCCGGCCACGTCGGCTTCAAGGGCTCCCGGAAGTCCACGCCGTTCGCCGCGCAGATGGCCGCCGAGTCGGCCGCCCGCCGCGCCCAGGAGCACGGCATGCGCAAGGTCGACGTGTTCGTGAAGGGCCCGGGTTCCGGTCGTGAGACCGCGATCCGTTCGCTTCAGGCCACCGGTCTCGAGGTCGGCTCCATCCAGGACGTCACCCCGACCCCGCACAACGGCTGCCGCCCGCCGAAGCGCCGCCGCGTCTGACGTCGGTGTCTCGGCGGTCCGGCCTCCGGCTGGGGGTGTGGGGGTCGCCCCCCACAGTCTCGCAGCACGGCTGCCGCCCGCCGAAGCGCCGCCGCGTCTGACGCACGTCGCTTCGCAAGGCCTGTCGGGCGGTACGGCTCCTTCGGGCCGTGCCGCCCGTACCCTTGCAGTACCCGCGCCCCTTCGGGCGCGGTCCGTCGGACGTCAAATAGCGGGCGTCCACGAAAGAAGGATCTGATCAACAGATGCTGATCGCTCAGCGACCCTCGTTGACCGAAGAGGTCGTCGACGAGTTCCGCTCCCGGTTCGTGATCGAGCCGCTGGAGCCGGGCTTCGGCTACACCCTCGGCAACTCCCTGCGCCGTACGCTCCTCTCCTCGATCCCGGGTGCGGCGGTCACGTCCATCCGCATCGACGGTGTCCTGCACGAGTTCACCACCGTGCCGGGCGTCAAGGAGGACGTCACCGACCTGATCCTCAACATCAAGCAGCTGGTCGTCTCCTCGGAGCACGACGAGCCGGTCGTGATGTACCTGCGCAAGCAGGGCCCGGGTCTGGTCACCGCCGCCGACATCGCGCCCCCGGCCGGTGTCGAGGTGCACAACCCCGACCTCGTCCTCGCCACGCTCAACGGCAAGGGCAAGCTGGAGATGGAGCTGACCGTCGAGCGCGGTCGCGGCTACGTCTCCGCCGTGCAGAACAAGCAGGTGGGCCAGGAGATCGGCCGTATCCCGGTCGACTCCATCTACTCGCCGGTGCTGAAGGTCACGTACAAGGTCGAGGCCACGCGTGTCGAGCAGCGCACCGACTTCGACAAGCTGATCGTCGACGTCGAGACCAAGCAGGCGATGCGTCCCCGTGACGCCATGGCCTCCGCCGGCAAGACCCTGGTCGAGCTGTTCGGTCTCGCCCGCGAGCTGAACATCGACGCCGAGGGCATCGACATGGGCCCGTCCCCCACGGACGCCGCCCTGGCCGCCGACCTGGCGCTGCCGATCGAGGAGCTGGAGCTCACCGTTCGGTCGTACAACTGCCTCAAGCGCGAGGGCATCCACTCCGTGGGTGAGCTCGTGGCGCGTTCCGAGGCCGACCTGCTCGACATCCGCAACTTCGGTGCGAAGTCGATCGACGAGGTCAAGGCGAAGCTGGCCGGCATGGGCCTGGCCCTCAAGGACAGCCCGCCCGGATTCGACCCGACCGCCGCGGCGGACGCCTTCGGGGCGGACGACGACGCGGACGCCGGTTTCGTCGAGACCGAGCAGTACTGAGAGCTCGGGGCCACTGGTCCGTTTTCGGCTGCCGGCCCGCTGTGGCTGGTCGCGCAGTTCCCCGCGCCCCTTCGGGCGCGGGGTCTCCGACAGGCGACCGCCTGCTCGGATACTGACCCCGGTACCTGACACGGCCGGGGCAGACACCTAGGAGAAACACCATGCCGAAGCCCACCAAGGGTGCCCGTCTGGGCGGCAGCGCCGCGCACGAGAAGCTGCTCCTCGCGAACCTCGCGAAGAGCCTCTTCGAGCACGGCCGTATCACCACCACCGAGGCGAAGGCCCGCCGCCTGCGCCCGTACGCCGAGCGTCTGATCACCAAGGCGAAGAAGGGCGACCTTCACAACCGCCGCCAGGTGCTCCAGGTCATCACGGACAAGGGCATCGTCCACACGCTCTTCACCGAGATCGGCCCGCGTTACGAGAACCGTCCCGGTGGCTACACCCGCATCACCAAGGTCGGCAACCGCCGTGGCGACAACGCGCCCATGGCCGTCATCGAGCTGGTCGAGGCGCTGACGGTGCAGCAGAACGCCGTGGGTGAGGCCGAGGCCGCCACCAAGCGCGCGGTCAAGGAGGCCGACGAGGCCAAGGCCGAGCAGGCCGAGGCCACCGAGGCTCCGGCCGAGGAGGCCGCTGCCGAGGAGTCGAAGGACGCCTGAGGCACTTCCTCGCGTCAAGCGGGTCCGCCCTTCGGGGCGGGCCCGCTTTTCCGTACCTGAGAGGATTCGCGTGTGAGTGACGAAGTACAGCCCGGTCATGTACGTATCCGTCTCGACCTGTCCTACGACGGTTCAGGCTTCCACGGCTGGGCCAAGCAGGCCGGCGGCAAGCGGACCGTTCAGGGGGAGATCGAGGACGCGCTGCGGACGGTCACGCGGTCCCAGGAGACGTACGAGCTGACCGTGGCCGGGCGGACCGACGCGGGCGTGCACGCGCGCGGGCAGGTGGCCCATGTGGACCTGCCCGAGCAGGTGTGGCGCGAGCACCACGAGAAGCTGCTCAAGCGGCTCGCCGGGCGGCTGCCCCGCGATGTCCGGGTGTGGGCCCTGCGACCCGCCCCCAGCGGGTTCAACGCCCGGTTCTCCGCCGTCTGGCGCCGCTACGCCTACCGCGTCACCGACAACCCCGGCGGCGTCGACCCGCTGCTGCGCGGGCACGTCCTGTGGCACGACTGGCCGCTCGACGTCGACGCCATGAACGAGGCCGCCCGGCATCTGCTCGGCGAGCACGACTTCGCCGCCTACTGCAAGAAGCGCGAGGGCGCGACCACCATCCGCACCCTCCAGGAGCTGAGCCTCGAGCGCGGCGCCGACGGGATCGTCACGGCGACCGTCCGGGCCGACGCCTTCTGCCACAACATGGTGCGCTCGCTGATCGGCGCGCTGCTCTTCGTGGGCGACGGCCACCGCACGCCCGACTGGCCCGGGAAGGTGCTGGCGGCGGGCGTACGGGACTCCGCCGTGCACGTCGTGCGGCCGCACGGGCTCACCCTGGAGGAGGTCGGCTACCCCGCCGACGAACTGCTGGCCGCGCGCAGCCGCGAGGCCCGCAACAAGCGCTCCCTGCCGGCGGCCGGCTGCTGCTGAGCCGCCGCTCACCGACGGTGACGGTACGGTCGCGGCCTGGCGGGAACTCGCCGGTGCACCCGCTCGCCGGACGGCTCGGCGGGGACGTACGGCGTAAGGGGCTGGTCCATGCGGCTCACCGTCATCGGCACCGGGTACCTCGGTGCCACGCACGCCGCCTGCATGGCGGAGCTGGGACACGAGGTGGTCGGCGTCGACACCGACGCCGGCCGGATCGCCGCGCTGCGGACCGGCCGGACGCCGTTCCACGAGCCGGGGCTGGCCGAGCTCGTCGCCCGGCACACGGCGAGCGGACGGCTGCGGTTCACGGGCTCGTACGAGGAGGCCGGGGCCTTCGGACAGGTGCACTTCGTGTGCGTCGGCACCCCGCAGCGCCGGGACTGCGACGGCGCCGACCTGACGTATGTCGACAGCGCGTTCGACGGCATCGCCCGGCACGCGCGCAAGGGCGCACTGCTGGTGGGCAAGTCGACGGTGCCGGTCGGCACGGCGGCGCGGCTGGCCGGGCGGCACCGCTCCGAGATCGCCTGGAACCCGGAGTTCCTGCGGGAGGGCTTCGCCGTCCGGGACACGCTCGCACCGGACCGGCTGGTGTTCGGAGTGCGCACGGCGCGCGCGGAAAGGCTGCTGCGCCAGGTGTACGCGAGCGTCCTCGCCGCCGGGACGCCCCTGATCGTCACCGACTTCGCCACCGCCGAGCTGGTCAAGACGGCCGCGAACTCCTTCCTCGCCACGAAGATCTCCTTCATCAACGCGATGGCCGAGGTGTGCGAGGCGACGGGCGGCGACGTGCGGAGGCTGTCCGAGGCGCTGGGGCACGACGAGCGCATCGGCCGGGCGTTTTTGAGGGCCGGGGCCGGTTTCGGCGGCGGCTGCCTGCCCAAGGACATCAGGGCCTTCGCGCACCGCGCCGCCGAGCTGGGCGTCGACCTGGGTTTCCTGCGGGAGGTCGACGCGATCAACATGCGCCGCCGGGACCGGGTGGTCGAACTGGCCCGTGAGCTGTGCGGCGGGACGGTCCTCGGGGCGCGGGTGGCCGTGCTGGGCGCGGCCTTCAAGCCGGACTCGGACGACGTCCGCGACTCGCCGGCGCTGAACGTGGCCGCGCGTCTGGACCTGGACGGCGCGGACGTGACGGTCTACGACCCGGAGGCCATGGACAACGCGCGCAAGGCGTTCCCGCTGCTCGGGTACGCGCTGTCGGCGCAGGAGGCGCTGCGCGGGGCGGAGCTGGTGCTGCACCTGACCGAGTGGCCGCAGTTCCGGGACCTGGATCCGCGCCGGGCGGCCGCCCTGGTGCGCCGGGCCTGGATCGTGGACGGCCGGGGCGCGCTCGACGCGGACCGCTGGCGGGCGGCGGGCTGGCGGTTCCGGGCGCTGGGCGGCCCGGCGGCACCACCGGAGCCCTCGGCGACCGCGCCGACCGCGTATCCCAAGGCGGACGCGGGGCCGGGACCGGTGCCGGAGACCGCGCCGGGCTGGTCGCGGGCGGTGGGCGCGTGAACCCCGACGGACGGCCGGCGGGGGACCGGGGGCTCAGGGACCGGTCCCCGGAGGGGGCCCGGGGGCCGGGCCGCGGCCGGGCGTCCGCGTGGGGCTACTGGTTCGTCGCCGCCGAGGCCTGGGCCTCGCCGCGGCGGCGGATCTGGCCGAAGGCGAACTCGGCGAGGTCGTCGCCGGCGCCGAACACCTTGGTGTCCTTGGTCGTCACGTTCTTGCCGCCGGGGAAGCCGCTGAGGGTGAAGTAGGCGTAGCGGCCGTAGGAGTTGGTGGTGGAGCGGCAGACCGCGCCGTTGCAGAAGGCCTTGACGCCGCCGCCGGTCAGCGGCTTGACGATGCTCTTCTTGTCGGCCTGGGTCTTGGCCTTGGTGGCCTGCGCCTCGGTGTCGAAGACGGCGATCCCGACCGTGGCGGCGACGCCGTCCTTGGTGTAGGTGGCGCGGATCAGACGGGTGCAGCCGTTGGCGGTGAGCACCTTGGCCAGGGTGCCCTGGGCGGCCGAGGCGCAGTTCTTGGTGTCGGCCGTGGAGCCCTTCTTGTACACGCTCCCGGCCATGGTCAGCTGTGCGCCGGGGAAGAGGGTGTCCGCGCTGAGCGGGGCCGTGTCCTTCTTGGCGCTGGATATGAAGTCCTTCGGATCCAGCGGGGGCGGCGCGGTGGTGGGCGCGAAGGACGGGGCGGCCGAGCCGCTCGGCGGCGTCGCGGTGGCGGGCTGCCGGGAGGGCCCGCCGGAGGCGTCGTTGTCGCCGTTCGCGGACATCACGGCCATGGTGACGGCCGCGCCGACCGCGACCGTGGCCAGCACGCCGCCGCCGACGAACAACAGACGGCGCCGTTTGTTCCGGCTCTCCGAGGCCTCGGCCAGCGCGGCCCAGTCCGGAGTCCCGTCGTCGCCCCCGCCGTTCCACGGCTGCTGGGAGTGCGGTTTCCAGGGATCCCACTGGGACTGCGAGCCCCCCTGCCCAAAACTCATGGGGCGCATCTTAGACGCGTCCGGCGGGGCGCCCGGCCCTCATGAGGCAGCGGGGACAAGGGCTCGGGGGCGTTCAGGACGATTGCGGCGGGTATGGGGTGGGGGCTTCGGGGCGCGGCGCCCCGTACACTGGGCGTGGAACACGCAGGGGACCGCGCCGGCCACCCCGTTTTGACCCCCGGAGGGCCGCGCAGGTACTCTGCATGTTCGTTGTGTATTGGCTTGGCTCTTCTCACGGACCCGGCCCTTACACCGGTCCACCGGGCCGATGACCAGCGACCAGCACGCGGTTTGCGTCACCGCTGTGCGGTCAGGGCTGTCGTGATCGTCTTCGGTGACCTTGTCAGGACCACTCACTGAAGAAGCGAAGGCTACGAACCGTGCGTACGTACAGCCCCAAGCCCGGCGACATCACGCGCCAGTGGCACGTCATTGACGCCCAGGACGTCGTCCTGGGCCGCCTGGCGTCCACCGCCGCCACCCTTCTGCGGGGTAAGCACAAGCCGATCTACGCGCCGCACGTCGACGCTGGTGACTTCGTCATCATCGTCAACGCCGACAAGGTGCACCTCTCCGGCAACAAGCGCACCCAGAAGATGGCGTACCGCCACTCCGGCTACCCGGGCGGTCTGCGGTCCGTCCGCTACGACGACCTCCTCGCGAACAACCCCGAGAAGGCCATCGAGAAGGCCGTCAAGGGCATGCTCCCCAAGAACTCCCTTGGCCGTCAGATGCTCTCGAAGCTGAAGGTCTACAAGGGTGACCAGCACCCGCACGGCGCCCAGCAGCCGGTGCCGTTCGAGATCACCCAGGTCGCGCAGTAAGTCCGGCCACCCCCTAAGCCTGAAGAGAATCTGAGGAGAATCGTGGCCGAGACCACTGCCGAGCAGCCGCTCGAAGAGCTTGACATCGACAGCTACACCACCGAGTCCGAGGTCCCCGTCGAGGGCGAGTACACCTCGGAGTCCCTGGCCTCCCGCTTCGGCGAGCCGCAGCCGGCCGCCGGCCTGGGCCGTCGCAAGAACGCCATCGCCCGCGTCCGGATCGTCCCGGGCACCGGCAAGTGGAAGATCAACGGCCGCACCCTCGAGGACTACTTCCCGAACAAGGTGCACCAGCAGGAAGTCAACGAGCCCTTCAAGGTGCTGGAGCTCGAGGGCCGTTACGACGTCGTCGCCCGCATCGCCGGTGGCGGTGTCTCCGGCCAGGCCGGCGCCCTGCGTCTCGGTGTCGCCCGCGCCCTGAACGAGGCCGACGTCGACAACAACCGCGGCCCGCTCAAGAAGGCCGGCTTCCTCAAGCGCGACGACCGTGCGGTCGAGCGCAAGAAGGCCGGTCTCAAGAAGGCCCGCAAGGCTCCGCAGTACAGCAAGCGCTAATCAGCGGCTGCCTGCGGACAGGCCTACTCCGAACGCCCCGGCGGCACGCCATTGTGCCACCGGGGCGTTCGTCTATCACAGAACTTGGGCGTATAACGGCACAAGGTGCTCAAACGCTGGTGTGATCGGATGCCGGGATGGTGAACACACCGGCACGGCCGCACGAACTGACGCTTTCTCAGGAGGACAAGTGGGACGACTCTTCGGCACGGACGGCGTGCGTGGCGTCGCCAACGCGGACCTGACCGCCGAGATGGCGCTCGGCCTCTCCGTCGCCGCGGCGCACGTACTGGCCGAGGCGGGCACCTTCGTGGGCCACCGTCCGACGGCGGTGGTCGGCCGGGACCCGCGTGCGTCCGGGGAGTTCCTGGAGGCCGCCGTGGTCGCCGGCCTGGCGAGCGCGGGCGTGGACGTGCTGCGTGTCGGCGTGCTGCCCACGCCCGCCGTGGCCCACCTGACCGGCGCGCTCGGCGCCGACCTCGGCGTGATGCTGTCGGCCAGCCACAACGCGATGCCCGACAACGGCATCAAGTTCTTCGCCCGCGGCGGCCACAAACTCGCCGACGACCTGGAGGACCGGATCGAGAAGGTCTACGAGGAGCACCGCACCGGCGCTCCCTGGGACCGTCCCACCGGCTCGGGCGTCGGCCGTGTCCGGGACTACGACGAGGGCTTCGACCAGTACGTCGCCCACCTCCTGAACGCCCTGCCGAACCGCCTCGACGGGCTGAGGATCGTGCTGGACGAGGCGCACGGCGCCGCCGCGCGCGTCTCCCCGGCGGCGTTCGAGCAGGCCGGCGCGGAGGTCGTCACCATCGGCGCCGAGCCGGACGGCCTCAACATCAACGACGGCTGCGGCTCCACCCACCTGGGCAAGCTGAAGGCCGCCGTCGTCGAGCACGGCGCCCACCTCGGCATCGCGCACGACGGCGATGCCGACCGCTGCCTGGCCGTGGACCACACCGGCGAGGAGGTCGACGGCGACCAGATCCTGGCCGTGCTCGCGCTGGCGATGCGGGAGCGTTCCGCACTGCGCTCCGACGCCGTCGTGGCGACCGTGATGTCGAACCTGGGCTTCAAACTGGCCATGGAGCGCGAGGGCATCCACCTCGTGCAGACCGCCGTCGGCGACCGCTACGTCCTGGAGGAGATGAAGGACAAGGACTACGCCCTCGGCGGCGAGCAGTCCGGGCATGTCATCATCCTCGACCACGCCACCACCGGCGACGGCACGCTGACCGGTCTGCTGCTGGCGGCCCGGGTCGCCCAGACCGGCCGCACGCTGCGCGACCTGGCGTCCGTGATGGAGCGCCTGCCGCAGGTCCTCGTCAACGTCCCCGACGTGGACAAGTCGCGGGTGAAGACCTCCGCCGACCTGGCCGCCGCCGTCACCGAGGCCGAGCGCGAGCTCGGCGAGACCGGCCGGGTGCTGCTGCGCCCCTCCGGCACGGAGCCGCTGGTGCGCGTCATGGTCGAGGCCGCCGACATCGAGCAGGCCCGCTCGGTGGCGGGCCGCCTGGCGGACGCGGTGAAGTCGGCGCTGGGCTAGGGCCTCTCGTTCGGATCACTCCGGGCACGCGTGCCCTGGTGCCGCGTCTCGCCGCGTTGTCGTCGGTTGCCATGGCTCCGCCATGACGCCCTCCTCCGCCTTGCGAGACACGGCACCAGACCCCGCTCCCTGACCCGGCCTGATCCGAACGAAAGCCCCTGGCCCGGCGCGGCGCGCCCGCTTCGGGGGCCGGTCCGTGGGGCGGGACGCGAGTCCCGCCCCGGCGGCGCTCCGGTGCGCGGGCCCGGCCTGAACCGAACGGAAGGCCCTAGCGCGGGCCCCGGTGCGCCGTGGCCTGGGTACGGTCGCGATGCGCCGCCCAGAGGAGCTTCTGGGCGAGCAGGGTGAGGACGCCGGCGAGGACGATGCCGAACAGGTTCAGCAGCAGCTGTTTGGTGGAGCCCCAGGTCTGGGCGGTGTCCCCGTAGGAGAGCGCGACGGCCGCGTTGGCGGCGGCCGGGACGGTGGTCACGGAGATGGCCACGCCGACCAGGGCGCCCGACTTGGCCGAGGTGAGCGAGAGCGTTCCGGCGGCGCCGGCGAGGACCGCCACCACGAAGGAGAACGCGTCGGGCGCGTAGACGAAGTTCGTGTTGGGCCGCGCCCCCTCCAGCTTCGCCTTGCTGAACAGGCCGAGCGCGTCCATGAGGAGGCTGAAACCGACCGTCACGGCCATCGCCAGGGCGAAACCGGCCAGCAGCGCCACCAGGGAGCGCAGCGCCAGCCGCGGGGCCCTGCGCACCAGGGCCGTGCCGATGCCGGCCAGCGGCCCGAACTCCGGGCCCACCGCCATCGCCCCGACGATCAGCACCGCGTTGTCGAGCACCACGCCGCAGGCGGCGATCATGGTGGCCAGGGTGATGAACGCCAGGTAGGTGATCGACAGCGTCGACTCCTCGTGGGTGGCCTCCGTCAGCTCCTCCCACAGCACCGCGTCCGCGGCCTCGCCCGGCGCCTCCCGCTCGGCCTCGTCGGCCCGCTCCGACAGCGACAGGTCGATGCTCTCCACGGCGATCGAACCGGCCTCGTCGATCCCCAGCGCCCGCAGCTTCCCCACGAGTTCGTCGGCGGCCTCGCGGGCGATGTCGCACATGACCACATCGCCCGCCGGATCGCGGGCCGCGCCCGGCAGCACCACGAGGTGCGCGGTGCCGACCGTCCCCCGCATCGCCGCGACCACGTCGTCGGTCCGGTCCGCGGGGGTGATCAGTCGTAGATGCAGCATGGGGGGCAGCGTAGACGCCCCCGCGCGACCGGCGCGTTCACAGCTTGCGCAGGCTCAGGCGCTGCACCTTGTGGTCGGGCCCCTTGCGCAGCACGAGCGTGGCACGGCCGCGGGTGGGCGCGATGTTCTCCACCAGGTTGGGCTTGTTGATGGTCCGCCACATGGTGCGGGCGTAGTCGAGCGCCTCGTCCTCCGCGACCTGGGTGTACTTGCGGAAGTAGGAGGAGGGGTCCTGGAAGGCGGTGTCGCGCAGCTTGCGGAACCGGTTCAGGTACCAGCGCTCGATGTCCTCGGTGCGCGCGTCGACGTACACGCTGAAGTCGAAGTAGTCGGCGAGTCCGACCCTGGTGCGGCCGTCCGTGCCGGGCAGGGCGGGCTGCAGGACGTTGAGCCCCTCGACGATCAGGATGTCCGGGCGGCGCACGGTGAGCTTCTCGCCGGGGACGATGTCGTAGATCAGGTGGGAGTAGACCGGGGCCGTGACCTCGCGCTTGCCGGCCTTGATGCCGGCGACGAACCGGGTCAGCGCGCGGCGGTCGTAGGACTCCGGGAAGCCCTTGCGGGACATCAGCCCGCGCGCCTCCAGCTCCCGGGTGGGCAGCAGGAAGCCGTCGGTGGTGACCAGCTCGACCCGCGGGTGCTCGGGCCAGCGGGAGAGCAGTGCCTGCAGCAGCCGGGCGACGGTGGACTTGCCCACGGCGACCGAACCCGCCACCCCTATGACGAAGGGCGTGCCCGACTGGGAGCCCTGTTCGCCCAGGAAGGTGTTGAGCGCGCCGCGCAGTTCGTCGGTGGCGCCGACATAGAGGTTGAGCAGGCGGGACAGCGGCAGGTAGATGTCGCGCACCTCGTCGAGGTCGATGACGTCGCCCAGGCCGCGCAGCCGCTCCACCTCCTCGGCGGTCAGCGGGAGCGGCGTCTTGTCGCGCAACGCGCTCCACTCGGCTCGGGTGAGGTCGACGTAGGGAGTCGCCTCCGGCTTGGACCGGTGGGCGCTCCGGGGCATCGAGGGGACCGGTGAGATCACAGTCCATTGTTAACGGAGTTCGAACGGGGCGGGAGGTGGGGTGCGTCACGCGGGTCCGGCCGGCTGTGCGTGGCCTGTGAAGATCACGTGGGTGTCACGGTCGGGTACCGGGTGGTAAAGGCATGATCATTTAGTTGACTGTGACACGTAAAGTGCGGGCAAAAGCACTGCGGAGGGTTTCCGCAGGCCCGAAGAGAAAGAGCTCGCCTCCGTGAGATCCCTGGTGATCCGCCGTACGTGCCTCGCCGCGTCCGCCACCGCCCTCGCCCTGCTCGTCACCGCCTGCGGCGGTTCCTCCGACGACGACGGCGAGAAGGGCGGTGCCGGCAAGACCGCTCAGGCCGAGAAGTCCGCGTCCGCCGCGCCGGCCGCCGCGAAGCCGCTGTCCGCCGCCGAGCTGGAGAAGGCCGCGCTCACGCAGGCCGACGTCAAGAGCGGCAAGGTCACCAAGGTCCCGGCCAAGGACGAGGTGGCGCAGGACAAGGTCACCGCGGACAAGGCGGCCTGCACCCCGCTCGCCCAGCTCCAGCTCGGTTCCTACCTCGGCAAGCCGGCCGCGGTCGTCAAGCGGGAGTGGAAGGGCGACCCGAAGAAGCCCGCCGCGAACGCGAGCGACGAGGAGAAGTTCCTCGCCGGTGTGGACGTGCCGCAGGTCCTGGTGACGCTGGCCTCCTACGAGGACGGCGGCGCCGAACAGGTGATGAAGGACCTGAACGCGGCCGTCACCTCCTGCGCCGGCGGCTACACCTACAGCGCCGCCGGGGAGAAGACCAAGAGCCTGAAGGTCACGAAGACCGACGCGCCGCAGGGCGGCGACGAGGCCCTGGCCGTGACCTCGACGGTGGACGCCGAGGACGGCGTCAAGGCCCCGGCGAAGGGCGTCGTCGTCCGCAAGGGCGCCACCGTCGCCTACTTCCCCGCGGTGAACTTCGCCGCCGCCGCCACGGGCAAGGACTTCGCCTTCCCCACCGAGATCGTGGACGCGCAGCTCGGCAAGCTGAAGTGACGTCGCGGTGAGGTGATTCCCACCGGGGTGCGCGGGTCAGGCGTTCGTACCCCGGTGGGAATTCCCGATTTCGGGCACGCAGAGCCGCCTTCCGCGGCCTGACAGCCCTTAGGCTGCGGTGCCATGTGCGGAATCGTGGGTTACGTGGGGTCGCAGTCGGCGCTCGAGGTCGTGATGGCCGGGCTGAAGCGGCTGGAGTACCGGGGCTACGACTCGGCCGGCGTCGCCGTCCTCTCCGACGGCGGGCTGGCGTCGGCGAAGCGGGCCGGCAAGCTGGTCAACCTGGAGAAGGAACTCGTCGACCGGCCGCTGCCGACCGGCTCGACCGGCATCGGGCACACCCGCTGGGCCACCCACGGCGGCCCCACGGACGCCAACGCGCACCCGCACCTGGACAACGCGGGCCGGGTCGCCGTCGTGCACAACGGCATCATCGAGAACTTCGCCGCGCTGCGGGCCGAGCTCGTCGAGCGCGGGCACGAGCTGTCCTCGGAGACCGACACCGAGGTCGTCGCGCACCTGCTCGCCGAGGAGTTCTCCGCCTGCGCCGACCTGGCCGAGGCGATGCGGCTGGTCTGCCGCCGTCTGGAGGGCGCGTTCACCCTGGTCGCGGTGCACGCCGACGAGCCGGACGTGGTCGTGGGCGCCCGCCGCAACTCCCCGCTGGTGGTCGGCGTCGGCGAGGGCGAGGCCTTCCTCGCCTCGGACGTCGCCGCGTTCATCGCCCACACCCGCTCCGCGATCGAACTGGGCCAGGACCAGGTGGTGGAGCTGCGCCGGGACGGCGTGACGGTCACCGGCTTCGACGGGCGGCCCGCCGACGTGCGCTCCTACAACGTCGACTGGGACGCGGAGGCCGCCGAGAAGGGCGGCTACGACTACTTCATGCTCAAGGAGATCGCCGAGCAGCCCAAGGCGGTCGCCGACACGCTGCTGGGCCGCATCGACGCGGCCGGCAACCTGTCCCTGGACGAGGTCCGCATCTCCGCGCCCGAGCTGCGCGAGATCGACAAGGTCGTCATCGTCGCCTGCGGCACGGCCTTCCACTCGGGGCTGATCGCCAAGTACGCCATCGAGCACTGGACCCGCATCCCCTGCGAGGTCGAACTCGCCAGCGAGTTCAGGTACCGCGACCCGATCCTGGACGCGCAGACCCTCGTCATCGCCATCTCCCAGTCCGGCGAGACCATGGACACGCTGATGGCGCTGCGGCACGCCCGGGAGCAGGGCGCCAAGGTGCTCGCCGTCTGCAACACCAACGGCTCGACGATCCCGCGCGAGTCCGACGCGGTGCTGTACACGCACGCCGGGCCGGAGGTGGCGGTCGCCTCCACCAAGGCGTTCCTGACCCAGCTGGTGGCCTGTTACCTGGTGGCGCTGTACCTGGGCCAGGTGCGGGGCACCAAGTGGGGCGACGAGATCAGGGCCGTCATCCGCGACCTGTCCCGGATCGGCGGCGCGGTGGAGCGGGTCCTGGAGACCATGGAGCCGGTCAGGGCCCTGGCCCGCTCGCTCGCCGACAAGAACACGGTGCTGTTCCTGGGCCGGCACGTGGGCTACCCGGTCGCGCTGGAGGGCGCGCTCAAGCTGAAGGAACTCGCCTACATGCACGCCGAGGGCTTCGCGGCCGGCGAGCTGAAGCACGGGCCGATCGCCCTGATCGAGGAGGACCTCCCGGTCGTCGTGGTCGTCCCGTCCCCGCGCGGCCGCTCCCTGCTGCACGACAAGATCGTCTCCAACATCCAGGAGATCCGGGCGCGCGGGGCCCGCACGATCGTGATCGCCGAGGAGGGCGACGAGGCGGTGGTCCCGTACGCGGACCACCTGATCCGCATCCCGGTCACCCCGACGCTGCTCCAGCCCCTGGTGGCCACGGTCCCCCTCCAGGTCTTCGCCTGCGAGCTGGCCACCGCGCGCGGCAACGAGGTGGACCAGCCGCGCAACCTGGCCAAGTCGGTGACGGTGGAGTGAGGAGCCGAGGGAGCCGGGGCCGGTGGCGCGTGTCGTGAACTGATCGGCGGACGGCCGATGAGTTCCTCCCCCCGGGGCGGTCGTACGTGTGACAGTCGCACCGACGACATGAGCGCAGGAAGGACCGCCGTCATGACCGCACCGGCCAAGGCCGTCAAGGGACCCGCCAGCTACTTCCCCTCCATCGAGAAGAAGTACGGACGGCCGATCGCCGAGTGGCAGGAGCTGATCCGTTCCTCGCCGCTCGGCAAGCACATGGAGCTGGTGAACTGGCTCAAGGCCGAGCACGGCCTCGGACACGGCCACGCCAACGCACTGGTGGCGCACACCCTCGCCGAGGCCGCCGGGAAGTGAGCCGCGGGCCCGCCCGGCCCCGGCGACTGGCCCGTCCGGCCCCGGCGGCGGGGTCGCCCGCGGACGCGTCCGGCCGACGAGAGGGCGGCCCGTCCGCCTGTGGCCCGTCCGCCCGTGGAGTCACGGCCCGCGGTGATGCCCTGAAGGGCGATCAGGCCGCGGCGGGGTGTGACACGGGGGAGGGCCAGGCGGCGGGCCGTAGGGTGCTCGGCATGAGCATCATCGGGGTCGGCATCGACGTGGCCGAGATCGACCGGTTCGCGGCGTCGCTGGAGCGGACGCCCAACCTGGTCAAGCGGCTGTTCGTGGAGCGGGAGCTGCTGCTGCCCAGCGGGGAGCGGCGGGGCATGGCGTCGCTGGCGGCTCGGTTCGCCGCCAAGGAGGCGGTCGCCAAGGCGCTCGGCGCCCCGGCCGGACTGCTGTGGACGGACGCCGAGGTGTACGTCGAGGACACCGGCCGGCCGCGGCTGCGGGTGAAGGGGTCGGTCGCGGCACGCGCCGCGGAACTGGGGGTGCGGGCGTGGCACCTGTCGCTCAGTCATGACGCGGGGGTGGCGTCGGCGGTCGTGATCGCCGAGGGGTGACTTCCCCGGGGCGCGCCGGGGGGTGCGCGGGGAGGCAGGGACGGCCCCGGAGACGGGGGCAGCCGGGCGCGTCCGGCGGCGGGGCGGGGGGCGCGCCCGCGGAGATCCTCACCCGCCGGTGTCGTCGTCCCCCACGAGGCGGAAGGCGAGCACGGTGGCGTCGTCCTGCACGTGCGGTCCGGTGAGCCGGTCGACCAACTGCCGGACGTAGACGTCGAGGGCCTCGTCGCCCGGCGGGATGCGGTGCTCGGCGCTCTCCTGGACGGCCCGCACCAGGCGCGAGGAGTCCCGGTCGAGGTCCGAGCCGCGGCGTTCGATCAGACCGTCCGAGTACAGCAGCACCACGTCGTCGGGGTACAGCAGGGTCTCGGCCGCCGTGTAGCTCTCGCCGGGCAGGACGCCCAGCGGCATGCCGGGGCCGCCCGGCGGCGGGTCGAGCAGGCGCGCCCGCCGGTCGCGCACCAGGATGGGCAGCGGATGACCCGCGCAGGTCCAGCGCAGCAGCGCGCGGTCGGGGTGGTAGTGGGCGATGATCGCCGTGGCGGTGGACTCCTCGCCGTCGTCGCAGGCGACCAGGTTCAGCCAGCCGGTCAGCCCCTCCACCAGTTCGCCCGTGAACGCCAGCCCGGCCAGCGCGTAGCGCAGCTTCGCCATGAGGGTGACGGCGTCGAGTCCGTGGCCGCGGGCGTCGCCGAGCGCGATCAGCACCTGGCCGGTCGGCAGGATGCGGGTCTTGTACCAGTCGCCCCCCACCCGTGCCGCGCGGCCCGCGGGCCGGTAGACGGCGGCCGCCTCGACGCCGTGCCGGGCCAGCTCCGTCGGGAAGCGCGGCACGATGGCGTCGCGCAGCCGCTCGGCCACGTCGGCGACCGTGTCGGCCCGCTCCCGCTGGGCCCGCGCCTCCCGTACCGCCTGCTCGGCCACCGCGCGGCTGTGCACGTCGGAGGTCACGTCGCGGCACACGGCGCGCACGGTCCACACCGGCCCCAGCCGGGGGCGCACGGGTTCGCCGATGAAGCGGAGGGTCCGCTCGTGCGGCGAGGCCAGGCTCAGTTCGACGTCCACGACGTCCCGCTCGCGCAGCAGGATGTCGTGGAGCGCCTTGTACAGCGGCTCCCGGCTGTCCGGCGAGAGCATGCGGCCCAGTTCGAGCAGGTCCGGCAGGGGCTGCGAGGCGGACAGGCCGAGCACCCGGTCCAGCCCCGTCGCCTCGACGGTCCCGTCGCCGAGGTTCCATTCGGCCCAGCACACCCGCGCCAGGTTCTGCGCCGCGTCCGCCATCCGGGCGCGGGCCTTCTCCGAGCGCTCCCAGGTGATGAGCAGCAGTTCCCCGAAGGATGCGACGCGCGCCTCGCTGCTCAGGCGCACCGCCTGCCCGTCCGGGCCGGACAGCGACCACTCGGCGGACTCGGGGCCCTGGGGCAGCTTGGTGCGGTGGGCCTCGGTGAGCAGGAGGGGCAGGGGGGTGTCGGCGAGGTTGGGGAAGCGTTCGAACAGCGGGACCGGTCCGGTGCGCGGCGGCAGGGCGTCGGGCGGGAAATGGCTCTCGGCGTACCGCCGTGCGGCGGCGTTCTCGCCCACGTAGCAGAAGTCCGCCACCTCGCCCGCCTCGTCCAGTACCGGAAGGACCACGATGGCGGCGAGCGGGAGGGCGTCGAGCAGCTGCCAGGCGGCCGGTTCGGGGATCTCGGCGGAGGGCGTGTGCGCGGAGGGGGCGTGGCGCCCCTCCGCCGCCGGGGGGTGCGCGGGGCACACGGGGACGGCGCAGGCGGCGACGTACTGGCCGATCCGGAAGCGCTGTTCGGCCAGCAGCAGCTCCAGCTCCTGGAGCCATCGGGCACCGCGCTCGTCGTCGCCGCCGTCGTGCGCCGTCCGGGCCGGGCGCGCCGCGTCGGTCCCGACCGGTTCGTCTGTCATGTCCGCTCGGGTCCCTTCTCCTCGTCCGGTCCCGCCGTGGGCGAGCCGCCGGGCAGCGCCGTCCGGTGGCCGCCGGGGCCAGGACTGCCGGGTTCCCCGGTGGGGCGGGTACGCACATGGCGCCCGCGACGGACGATGCGCGGGCGTATCCGACCGGCGGCCCGGTTTCCCGCGCGGCATCGGGCGGATCCGGGGCAGACTCGTCGGCATGCGTACCGCGTACAGCGTTGAGACGGTCAGGACGGCGGAGCGCGCGCTGATGGCGAGGCTCCCGGACGGCGCCCTCATGCAGCGCGCCGCGGCGGGGCTCGCCGCCACCTGCGCGGATCTGCTCGGACGGGTCTACGGCCGCCGGGTGGTGCTCCTGGTGGGCAGCGGGGACAACGGGGGCGACGCCCTGTACGCCGGGGCCCGCCTGGCCCGCCGCGGCGCCGGGGTGACCGCGGTCCTGTTCGCCCGGGACCGCGCCCACCCGGGCGGCCTCGCCGCGCTGCGCCGGGCCGGCGGCCGGGCCGTCGGCCCAGAGGCGGCGGGGGAGTCGATCGACCGGGCCGACCTGGTCGTCGACGGCATCGTCGGCATCGGCGGCACGGGCGGTCTGCGCCCCGACGCCGCCCCGTCGGCCGAGCGCGCGGCGCGCTCCGGCGCCGTCGTCGTCGCCGTGGACCTGCCCAGCGGCGTCGAGGCCGACAGCGGGCAGGTGCGCGGCGCCGCCGTGCGCGCCGACCTGACCGTCACCTTCGGCGCCCACAAGCCGGCCCTGCTGATCGACCCGGCCCGCGAGCACGCCGGCACGGTGCGCCTCGTCGACATCGGCCTGGGCCCCGAACTGCCCGCCGATCCCGAACTGGAGGCGCTGCAGCACGCCGACGTGGCCGCCCTGCTGCCGGTGCCGGCCGCCGAGAGCGACAAGTACCGCCGGGGCGTCGTCGGCATCGCCGCGGGCTCGGCCCGCTACCCCGGCGCCGCCGTGCTCGCCGTGTCGGGCGCGCTGCGCGGCGGCGCGGGCGCCGTCCGGTACGTGGGTCCGGCCGGCGAGGCGGTCCTCGCCCGCTTCCCCGAGACCCTGGTGTCCGACCGCGGGCCGCACCAGGCCGGCCGGGTGCAGGCGTGGGTGGTGGGACCGGGCGCCGGGGACGACGCCGCCACCGTCGCCGAGGTGCTGGAGACGGACGTGCCGGTGCTGCTGGACGCCGACGGCCTGCGCCTGGCCGCCCGCGACGCCGTACGCGCCCGTACCGCCCCGACGCTGATGACCCCGCACGCAGGCGAGGCGGCCGCCCTGCTCGGCGTGGCCCGCGAGGAGGTCGAGGCGGCCCGGCTGTCCGCCGTGCGGGAGCTGGCCGCCCGTTACCGGGCGACCGTCCTGCTGAAGGGCTCGACCACGCTCGTCGCCGATCCGGACGGAGGGCCGGTGCGGGTCAACCCGACCGGCACGCCCTGGCTCGCCACGGCCGGCAGCGGCGACGTCCTGTCGGGGCTCGCCGGGTCCCTGCTCGCCGCCGGCCTGCCGCCGCGCGACGCCGGCAGCGTGGCGGCCTACCTGCACGGACTGGCCGGCCGCTTCGCCGCGGACGGCGCCCCCATCGGTGCGCACGACGTCGCGGAGTGCCTCCCGCGCGCCTGGCGGGACGTACGGGAGTGAGGCGCCGCGCGTTCGCCGCCGGCCCGGGGCGGGCCCGGCGCCGCGGGGGCCCAGCGGCCCTCTGAGACACTGGGGGCGCGATGAACGAGACAGCACACCCGCGGACGGCCCCGCTGCGCGCCCGCGCCGAGATCGATCTGGCCGCTCTGCGGGCCAACGTGCGGGCCCTGCGCGGACGGACGCCCGGCGCGGCCCTGATGGCCGTGGTCAAGTCCGACGCGTACGGCCACGGAGCCCTCCAGTGCGCCCGCGCGGCCCTCGCCGCCGGCGCCACCTGGCTCGGCACCGCCACGCCCGAGGAGGCCCTGGCGCTGCGCGCGGCCGGGCTGTCGCCGGAGCGGACGCGGATCCTGTGCTGGCTGTGGACGCCGGGCGGGCCGTGGCGAGAGGCCGTCGAGGCCGACGTGGACGTGTCCGTCAGCGGGCTGTGGGCCCTGGCCGAGGTACGGGAGGCGGCCCGCGCCGCCGGCCGGCCCGCACGGGTGCAGCTGAAGGCCGACACCGGACTCGGCCGCAACGGCTGCCAGCCCGCCGACTGGCCCGAACTCGTCGCGGAGGCGCTGCGCGCCGAGGCCGAGGGGCTGGTCCGGATCACCGGGCTGTGGTCCCACTTCGCCTGCGCCGACGAGCCCGGCCACCCCTCCATCGCCGCGCAGCTCGACCGGTTCCGCGAGATGGTCGCCCACGCCGAGGCGCGGGGCGTGCGCCCCGAGGTGCGGCACATCGCCAACTCGCCCGCCGCGCTCACCCTCCCCGAGACCCACTTCGACCTGGTGCGCACCGGCATCGCCCTCTACGGCATCTCGCCCAGCCCCGAGCTGGGCACCCCGGCCGACTTCGGGCTGCGGCCGGTGATGACGCTGTCCGCCTCGCTGGCCCTGGTCAAGCACGTGCCCGGCGGCCACGGCATCAGCTACGGGCACCACTACGTCACCGCGGGCGAGACCACCCTCGGCCTGGTGCCCGTCGGGTACGCCGACGGGATCCCGCGCCACGCCTCCGGCACCGGCCCCGTCCTGGTCGGCGGCAAGTGGCGTACGGTCGCGGGGCGGATCGCGATGGACCAGTTCGTGGTCGACCTGGGGGGCGACGAGCCCGAGGTGGGGTCGCGGGCCGTGCTGTTCGGGCCCGGCGACGGGGGCGAGCCCACCGCGGAGGACTGGGCGCAGGCGGCGGGCACGATCGCGTACGAGATCGTCACCCGCATCGGGACACGCGTTCCCCGCGTCCATGTGAACGAGGAAGGGGACGAGGGGGACGGGGAGCGGGTCGCGCCGAGGCGGTGACCCGCACGGCGGAGGCGGGCCGCGGGGCCCGGCCGTCACCGTGACCCCGAACACCAGTACGTCGCATCGGCACGGCACGAGCACGAGTACGAGGAGGAGCGGTACGTGAGCGAGAGCAGTGCGGCGGCGGCCGGGGCCTCCACCGCGGGGGCGGGCGGCTGGCGCCGGGCGACCGGCATCGCGGGGGCCGCGATAGGCGTGGTGGCCGCGGGCGCGGCGGCCACCGTAGCCATCGAACGGATGACCGTGGGCCGGGGCATGCGCAGGAAGGCCCGGCTCGCCCTGGACTCGGCGGGCCCGTACGGGACCCTGCGCGGCACCCCGGGCACGGCGTACGCCGACGACGGCACCGAGCTGTACTACGAGATCGACGACATCGACCCGGCCGCCGCCGCGGACCTCGGCCCGCGCCGCCGCAGGCTCTTCGGCCGCAAGGCCCCCGCACCCGTCACCGTCGTCTTCAGCCACGGCTACTGCCTCAGCCAGGACTCCTGGCACTTCCAGCGCGCGGCGCTGCGCGGCGTCGTACGGACCGTGCACTGGGACCAGCGCAGCCACGGCCGTTCGGGGCGGGGCGTGGACCAGCTCACAGACGACGTGCCGCTGACCATCGACCAGCTGGGCCGCGACCTGAGGGCCGTCATCGACGCCGCCGCGCCCGAGGGGCCGATCGTGCTGGTCGGGCACTCCATGGGGGGCATGACCGTGATGGCCCTGGCCGCCCAGTACCCCGAACTGATCCGCGAGCGGGTCGTCGCCACCGCCTTCGTGGGAACGTCCCCGGGCCGGCTCGGCGAGGTCAACTTCGGACTGCCGGTGGCCGGCGTCAACGCGGTGCGCCGGGTGCTCCCCGGCGTGCTGAAGGCGCTCGGGCAGCGCGCCGAACTGGTGGAGAGGGGCCGGCGGGCCACCGCCGACCTGTTCGCCGGGATCATCAAGCGGTACTCCTTCGCCGGCCGGGACGTCGATCCCGCGGTCGCCCGGTTCGCCGAACGGATGATCGAGAACACGCCGATCGACGTGGTCGCCGAGTTCTACCCGGCCTTCACCGACCACGACAAGACCGAGGCGCTGGCCCTCTTCGCGGACCTGCCGGTGCTCGTCCTGGCCGGCCTCCAGGACCTGGTCACGCCCAGCGAGCACAGCGAGGCCATCGCCGATCTGCTGCCGGAGGCGGAACTGGTGCTGGTGCCGGACGCCGGGCACCTCGTGATGCTGGAGCACCCGGAGGTCGTCACCGACCGGCTCGCCGACCTGCTGACCCGCGCGGGGGCGGTCCCGGCAGGTACTACCGTGGGCACTTATGGAAGCACCAGCAGCACCGCACAGCCCGGCTGACCCCGCGTCCGTCGAGATCACCGTCACCTCTCCCGACCAGATGCGGGAGCTGGGCCGCCGGCTCGCGAAGCTGTTGCGCGCCGGCGACCTCGTGATGCTCAGCGGTGAGCTCGGCGCGGGCAAGACGACGCTGACCCGCGGGCTCGGCGAAGGACTCGGCGTGCGCGGCGCCGTCACCTCCCCGACCTTCGTGATCGCCCGTGTGCACCCCTCGCTGGGCGACGGCCCGCCGCTCGTTCACGTCGACGCCTACCGGCTCGCCGGCGGCCTGGACGAGATGGAGGATCTCGACCTCGACGTCTCGCTGGCGGACTCGGTGATCGTCGTGGAGTGGGGCGAGGGCAAGGTCGAGGAGCTGACAGACGAGCGGCTCCAGGTCCGGATCCACCGGACCGTGGGCGACGGGTCCTCCCTGGGGGCGGCCCCCGAGGCCGCGGAGACCGACGAGGTGCGGCACATGACGGTGACGGGGATCGGCGACCGATGGGCGGCCGTGGACCTGGGGGTTCTGACCGCCTGAGGAGGCGGCGGGTCCTTGAGCGGGGACTCCCGGGCGTGGTCACATGGTGTCCAGCTCGTGGTCAGGTTTACCTGACCATGCCCGCCCCCGTCCCCAGGAGGCGTCCATGCCGGCTGCCGAGAACCCGTCCCGGCCGTACCCGGCCACCGGTGTGTCCCTGCGCGACCTGTTGGCCTCCTGCGCCGCCGCCGCGGCGGTCTCCCGCCCGCCCCGGGCCCCGGAACCCGCGGAAGCCGGCCCGGACCGGTCCGGCGCCCGCACCGATCCCCGGTCCGCCGCCCGCACGAATGCCCAGCCCGGTACCCGCACGGATCCCCGGCCCGGTTCCCGCACGGACCCGCGCGCCGTGACCCGCGAGGACGACCGCCCCGTTCCCCGCACGGTGGGAACGCACCGGGAAGCGGCGTAGCCCTATCGGATGACGACGACCTTCTGCCCGATCGTCGCGAACATCCACATCGTCTCGCCGTCCGTCCGCGACTCGCGGATGCCGCCCGTCTTCACGCTCGTGTCCGCCCGCTGCGCCGACTGGTCCACCGCCGCGCTGAACCCGATGACCACGCCCCGCACGTCGGCGAAGCGCACGACGTGCTCCACGGGGACGCCGTCGGTGCCGATGATCGTCTTCGACCGCGAGGTGACCGCGTAGGTGCCCGGGGCCGGGTCGACGCTGCCGGGAGTGACCCTGAAGGTGTTCTCCACCGTGCCGCCCGGGCCCACCAGCCACACCCGGTCGTCGTCCACCGAGTACACGACCCGCTCGCCCGTGCCCGAGCCGCCGGGCAGCGCGGCCGGGTGCCGCCGGTCGCGAGGCGCCTTGACGACGCTCGCCGCCGGCGTCGCGCTCGCGCCGGGCCTGCCGCTCAGGGACTCCGGGACGGTCGAGGCCGCCCGGTGGGCGAGGAGGCCGACCGTGGCGAGCGCCGCCGCGGTGAGCCCGGCCACCCATCCCGAGCTGCTCCGTGCCACGGTCGTCCACCTCTGGATCAGTCGCTGTACCAGTGCCAGGCTCGCGACGGTAGCAGCCGGAACGTGCCCGGCCCGGGCGGCCGTGCGGGGCTCGCGGGAGCCGTAGGCTGTTTGCGTGCTCTTGCTCGCTCTGGATACCGCCACCCCCGCCGTCACCGTCGCCCTGCACGACGGAACGGCCGTCATCGCGTCGTCGAGCCAGGTGGACGCGCGCCGGCACGGAGAGCTCCTGCTTCCGGCCGTCGACCGCGTCCTCACCGAGGCCGGACTCGCACTGGACGCCGTCACGGGCATCGTGGCCGGCACCGGACCCGGCCCCTACACCGGACTGCGCGTCGGCCTGATGACCGCCGACACCTTCGGCCTGGCGCTCGGCGTCCCCGTGCACGGCGTGTGCACGCTCGACGGCCTCGCCTACGCCGCCGACGTCGCCGGCCCCTTCGTCGTGGCGACCGACGCCCGCCGCAAGGAGGTGTACTGGGCGCGCTACGCCGACTCCCGCACCCGTCTCACCGACCCGGCGGTCGACCGGCCCGCCGACATCGCCGACGAGGTCCGGGGCCTGCCCGCGGTCGGCGCCGGCGCGCTGCTCTACCCGGACACCTTCCCCCACGCGCACGAACCCGAGCACGTGTCGGCCGCCGCCCTCGCCTGCCTGGCCGCCGAGAGGCTGGCCGCCGGCGAGGAGCTGCCCGCGCCCCGGCCGCTGTACCTGCGCCGGCCGGACGCGCAGGTGCCCAAGAACTACAAGGTGGTCACCCCCAAGTGACCGGCGAGACGACGACCGGGGCCGCGTCGCCCGCCCTGCGCGAGATGCGCTGGTGGGACATCGACCCGGTGCTGGAGCTGGAGAAGGACCTCTTCCCCGAGGACGCCTGGTCCCGGGGCATGTTCTGGTCCGAGCTGGCCCACTCCCGCGGCCCCGAGGCCACCCGGCGCTACGTGGTGGCCGAGGAGGACGGCCGGATCGTCGGCTACGCCGGGCTCGTGGCCTCCGGGGACCAGGGCGACGTCCAGACCATCGCGGTCGCCCGCGACCACTGGGGCAGCGGGCTCGGCGCCCTGCTGCTGACCGAACTGCTGCGGGCCGCGACCGCCTTCGAGTGCGCCGAGGTGATGCTGGAGTGCCGCGTGGACAACGTCCGCGCCCAGCGCCTCTACGAGCGCTTCGGCTTCGCCCCCATCGGCTTCAGACGCGGCTACTACCAGCCGGGGAACGTGGACGCCCTGGTGATGCGCCTGACCGACCCCTCCACCTCCGTACAAGGAACCGAGATCAATGGCTGACCCACGCGACGAGCCGCTCGTCCTCGGCATCGAGACCTCCTGCGACGAGACCGGCGTCGGCATCGTGCGCGGCACCACGCTGCTGGCCGACGCGGTCGCCTCCAGCGTCGACGAGCACGCCCGCTTCGGCGGTGTCGTCCCCGAGGTCGCCTCGCGGGCGCATCTGGAGGCGATGGTGCCGACCATCGACCGCGCGCTGAAGGAGGCGGGGGTGAGCGCGAAGGACCTGGACGGCATCGCGGTCACCGCCGGACCCGGCCTGGCCGGCGCCCTCCTGGTCGGCGTCTCGGCCGCCAAGGCGTACGCGTACGCGCTCGGCAAGCCGCTGTACGGCGTCAACCACCTCGCCTCGCACATCTGCGTGGACCAGCTGGAGCACGGTCCGCTGCCGGAGCCGACGATGGCGCTGCTCGTCTCGGGCGGCCACTCCTCGCTGCTGCTGTCCACCGACATCACCTCCGACGTACGGCCCATGGGCGCCACGATCGACGACGCGGCCGGCGAGGCCTTCGACAAGATCGCCCGCGTGCTGAACCTGGGCTTCCCCGGCGGCCCGGTCATCGACCGCTACGCCCGCGAGGGGGACCCGACGGCGATCGCGTTCCCGCGCGGCCTGACCGGCCCGCGCGATGCGGCGTACGACTTCTCCTTCTCCGGGCTGAAGACCGCGGTGGCCCGCTGGATCGAGGCCAGGCGGGCCGCCGGGGAGGAGGTCCCGGTGCGCGACGTGGCCGCCTCCTTCCAGGAGGCGGTGGTGGACGTGCTGACCCGCAAGGCCGTGCGGGCCTGCAAGGACCAGGGCGTGGACCACCTGATGATCGGCGGCGGCGTGGCCGCCAACTCGCGGCTGCGGGCGCTGGCCCAGGAGCGGTGCGAGGCGGCCGGCATCCGGCTGCGCGTCCCGCGGCCCAAGCTGTGCACGGACAACGGCGCGATGGTGGCGGCGCTGGGCGCGGAGATGGTCAGCCGCAACCGGGCCGCCTCCGACTGGGACCTGTCGGCGGACTCGTCGCTGCCGGTCACCGACCCGCACGTCCCGGGCGACGCGCACCGCCAGGCCCACGCCCACGGTCACACCCACGACCACGTGCACGAGGTCAGCAAGGAGAACCTGTACTCGTGAGCGTGGCGCTGATGTGGGAGGCCCGCGCGGTGCCGGGCCGGGGCGAGGAGTTGCTGGCGTGGGTGCGGGAACAGCCGCTCGCCGGGCGGCCGTCGCGCCGCGAGGTGTTCCGCGCCCCGCAGGACCGGGTCCTGGTCATCACCTGGTGGGACGCGCCCTACGACGCCGATCTCCCGGAACTCCCCGAGCCCGCCGCCGATCTGGTCACCCGCGCTGTGCACCGCTGGCGGTTCGAGCCGGTGCCCTGGGCGCCGGAGCACTGACTGGCGCACCGCCCGCCCCGTGCTCTATGATCATCACACGCAAGCGGGCAACAACGGT